>NZ_JADIIO010000001.1:1271362-2542724 GCF_015594545.1 Staphylococcus durrellii
ACCGGTAGTAACGACCCATATTACAATATGGCAATGGACGAGGCATTGTTAAATTTTGTATCAAGGGACGAAATTGATCCAGTAATAAGATTTTATACTTGGAATCCAGCTACACTTTCTGTTGGTTATTTCCAAAGGTTAACAAAAGAAATCGACATCGACAAGGTTGAAGAGAAAGGTTATGGATTGATTCGTCGTCAAACTGGTGGCAGAGGCGTATTACACGATAAAGAACTTACGTATAGTGTTATTGTACCTGAGTCTCATCCAAGTATGCCATCGACTATTACTGAGGCATATAGAGTTATATCTGAAGGATTGCTAGAAGGTTTTAAACAGTTAGGATTCGATGCTTATTTTGCAATCCCTCGCTCTAAAGAGGAACGAGAAAAGCTAAAACAACCACGTAGCGCAGTTTGTTTCGATGCACCTAGTTGGTATGAACTAGTTGTAGAAGGCCGTAAAATTGCAGGAAGTGCACAAGTAAGACAAAAAGGAGTTATCCTACAACACGGTTCGTTATTACAAGATGTTAATATCGACGACCTATTCGACATGTTTATCTTTAAAAATGACAGACTTAAAGATAAAATGAAGCAAGCTTTTGTCGATAAAGCAGTGGCTATCAATGATATTTCGGATAGACATATAACCATTGCAGAAATGGAAAAAGCATTTGAAAATGGATTTAAAAAAGGGTTAGACATCGACTTTAAACCTTTAAAGTTAACTGAAGAGCAACAAGATGAGGTTAATGAATTAATTAAAAAATATAAGTCAGACGAATGGAATTATCGTAAATAAATCCTATTAAAGTGTCTAGGTTATATAAATAGCTCTGACTCATAACTAAACGTCAATTACTATCGAAATAATATAGAAATTGATGTTTATTTACGGAATTTTGTAACTTTTGAACTACTATTTAACTCATGTCTAGAATTCAATAGGATAAATCCAATGTTACATTTGTCTTAATTACTTTCCTTAACCGACATCCTAGGAATACTCAAAATAACTTTCATAAACTTGCGAGAAGTAATATACAATTTTATAAATAAGGTCCCTCGTTAACTTAGAGGCATTCATGAAATTATACGAATATATATTAATTTGTATAGTAAAAAACTATGATAATCACATTTACATTTCATTGTGACACCGATGTATTATATTCAAAACATGCTCGCAATAAGGACGCAATTATTGAAATAAAAGAAGCCCTTAAATGTTTTAAAACATTTAAGGACTTCTAGTTAAAGATTTTTATCACAGTCTCCAATTTATAAACTAAATCCTAGATTTCTGTGCATAGAAACTATTGATGTTTTCTATGTTGTCTTTTAGCTTTACGTACTGCTCTTTTATATTTTCTTTGGTCTTCAGTTAAGAAGAAGAAATAATATATAGTGTAAATAATAGCTACTATTATAGCTAAACTTACGAGCATTTTAACAAAACCAAAAACAAAATCATCTAAATTCATAAATAGTCCAAATGCTGCAATAGCAATAACTATATAAAAAAGCACTCGATTCATTTTACCCCTCCCAAAAATTAAACGGCTAATTACTACTTATATTAACATTTGAAAGAGAATGTTGTCCCTTTTGGGTTTTTTTCTTATCTTTCGTAGCATAACCATCCTTAATAGTATCTAAAGCACTAGTAAGCTTTTTATTTAGATTTTTAATACTCTTATCAGTAGATTTATCTGAAGATGACATTTCGCTTTTATCAATATTAGTTGAATAAGTAGTATACGCTTTATCAGCATCAGTAGCTACTTTTTCAATTTTTTCTTGAATCTTTTTATCACCTTTATTTTTGTTAATGTCATCTTCAATATTTTTATAACTTTGTATAACTTCAGTCACATCATCATAATAATTTGAAGATGCTTTTAAATATGTTGCTTTATTTTTATTACTTTTCGCTTGTTTCACATTAGCCTTATCTTTTTTTAGAGAGCTAATTTTTTCATTTTGAGATGATATTTGTTGATTTAAATCTTGAATTTGTGATTTTAATTTATGATTTTCATCATGTAATTTACTCGACTTTTTTTCTAATGGCGCTAAATTTTGACTGCCACATCCCGCCAATAATGATGTAGCTGCTATGATTGAAATGATTTTCTTTTTCATTTTTATCTCCTAGTTCAAAAACTATAATTATTATATGTATTTATGCTATCATTTTAATGTATAAAGAAACAATGTACAAATTTATTGAATAGGGGGCTGTTTCATGCGTAGAACAAATCAATTAAATACATACATTCAGGAAAAACATTTAGATGGTGTTATTGTGCTCTCAGACTTTAATAGACGTTACCTATCTGGATTTACTGGCACTAGTGGTGCACTTATCATTACACAAGATCATCAATACTTACTTACAGATTTTAGATATATCGAACAAGCAACAAGGCAAGCACCTCAATTTGAAATCATCGAACAAAAAGATAGTTTAATTGAAGAAATCAAGCAACAACTAAGTAATTTAGGTTTAGAAAATGTAGGATTCGAAGGTAATTTAGTAAGTTATGATACGTATTTACAATTAAGTAAATCTAACATAAGTCTTATTAGTATCAGTGGAGCCATTGAAAAAATCAGAGAAGTTAAAGACGAAGATGAAATAGCTATAATACAAAAAGCTGCTGAAATAGTGGATAAAACATATGAATATGTGCTATCCATTGCTAAAAGTGGCATGACTGAGCAGGAATTAAAAGCAAAATTAGAAAGTAAAATGCTAGAACTTGGTGCTGAAGGTACTTCATTCGATACAATCGTCGCATCTGGCCACCGTGGCGCATTACCACATGGTGTAGCTAGTGAAAAAGTAATTGAGCAAGGAGAGTTAATCACTCTAGATTTTGGTGCTTATTACAAAGGTTATTCTTCAGATATTACTCGTACATTTGCTATCGGTGAACCAGATAAAAAACTCAAAGAAATTTATCAAATCGTATTAACTGCTAACGAACAAAGTATCGAGGCAGCAAAAGCGGGTATAACTGGTAAAGCATTGGATGCCGTAGCTAGAGATTACATAACCGAACAAGGATATGGTGAAGCGTTCGGTCATTCTTTAGGTCATGGTATTGGTTTAGACGTTCATGAAGGTCCGGCATTATCTAAAAAATCTGAAAGCCTATTGCAACAAAACAATTGTGTTACAATTGAGCCGGGCATTTATATAGATGGTTTAGGTGGAGTTAGAATCGAAGATGACATTTTAATAACAGAAAATGGTTGTGAACTCTTTACTAAATGCACAAAAGACCTTATTATTTTATAGAAGAGCGTAAAGTTGAGGAGGAAACTGAATGATTTCGGTTAATGATTTTAAAACAGGTTTAACAATATCAGTAGATAACGGTATCTGGAAGGTTATTGATTTCCAACACGTAAAACCAGGCAAAGGTTCTGCATTCGTACGTTCAAAACTACGTAACTTAAGAACTGGAGCTATCCAAGAAAAAACATTCCGTGCTGGTGAAAAAGTAGAACAGGCCATGATTGAAAATCGTCGTATGCAATATTTATATGCTGATGGAGACATGCACGTATTCATGGATAATGAAACTTTTGAACAAACAGAATTACCTGCTGATTATTTGGCTGATGAATTAAAATATTTAAAAGCGAACATGGAAGTTCAAATTCAAAGCTATGAAGGCGAAACTATTGGTGTAGAATTACCTAAAACTGTAGAGTTACAAGTGACAGAAACTGAACCAGGTATCAAAGGTGATACTGCAACAGGCGCAACTAAATCAGCGACTGTTGAAACAGGTTACACTTTAAATGTCCCTTTATTTGTTAATGAGGGCGATGTGCTTGTAATTAATACAGGTGATGGTAGTTACATCTCAAGAGCATAAAACGCTACTTAATATAATATTTAAACCTTTCCAATCGTAATTTGAAGGTTGGAAAGGTTTTATTTTGTAAAAAAATAGAGACACATCATTTAAAAGTGGTAAAATTACTTTAAAATACTATTCTGTACTTATATATACTTGAATTGATATTTTCACTCGAGTAAAATAAACGAGGTAGATGAAAACATTCTGAAGGAGTTATTTTTATGAATTTTAAAGAGATAAAGGAATTAATAGAAATTTTAGATCAATCGAGTCTAACTGAAATTAACATTGAAGATAAAGGCAACGTAGTCAATTTAAAAAAAGAAAAAGAAACTGAAATTATTACTCCACAAATATCACAACAACCTATGCAACAAGTAGCTCATCAACAAGAACTAGCTACTGCTCCAGTTGTAAATAATGCTGATAATACTGCCGGCGCTGCAGAAATTAGTGGTAAAACAATAAACGCACCTATGGTTGGTACTTTTTATAAATCACCATCGCCAGAAGAAAGCGCATATGTGCAAGTTGGTGACTCTGTATCGAACGACACAACTGTATGTATTTTAGAAGCTATGAAATTATTTAATGAGATCCAAGCCGAAGTTACCGGGGAAATTGTTGAAATACTAGTAGAAGACGGTCAAATGGTAGAGTATGGCCAACCGTTATTTAAGGTGAAATAATGAAGAAAATATTAATAGCTAACCGCGGAGAAATTGCTGTTCGCATAATCCGTGCATGCCACGAATTAGGATTACAAACAGTAGCTATTTATTCTGAAGGGGATAAAGATGCATTACATACTCAAATTGCTGATGAAGCATACTGTGTTGGTCCTACCCAATCTAAAGATTCATATTTAAACATACCCAATATTCTTTCTATCGCAACTTCAACTGGTTGTGATGGCGTACATCCCGGTTACGGTTTCTTAGCTGAAAATGGAGATTTTGCTGAGTTATGTGAAGCTTGTCAATTACAATTTATTGGACCAAGTTATGAATCTATTCAAAAAATGGGTATCAAAGACATCGCTAAAGAAGAAATGAAAAAAGCAGAGGTACCTGTCGTTCCAGGTAGTGAAGGACTTATTAAATCTATCGACGATGCCAAAAAAATCGCTACAGACATTGGTTATCCAGTAATCATTAAAGCTACTGCTGGTGGTGGTGGTAAAGGGATACGTGTAGCACGAGACGAGAAAGAATTGGAAAATGGCTACAAAATGACGCAACAAGAAGCAGAAACTGCATTTGGTAATGGCGGACTCTACCTAGAAAAATTCATAGAAAACTTTAGACATATCGAAATTCAAATTATAGGCGATAAATTTGGCAATGTTATACACTTAGGCGAAAGAGACTGTACAATTCAACGGCGTATGCAAAAATTAGTTGAAGAAGCACCATCACCCATATTATCAGATGATAAACGTAAAGAAATGGGTAATGCGGCAGTTCGAGCAGCTAAAGCAGTTAACTATGAAAATGCAGGTACTATAGAATTTATTTTCGATTTAGATTCAAATAATTTCTACTTTATGGAAATGAATACACGTATTCAAGTAGAACATCCTGTAACTGAAATGGTAACTGGCATCGACTTAGTTAAATTACAATTAAAAGTAGCGATGGGTGAAGAAATTCCATTCAAACAAAATGATGTGACTATTAACGGACATGCTATGGAATTTAGAATCAATGCTGAAAATCCTTATAAAAATTTCATGCCATCTCCGGGGAAAATAACTCAGTATTTAACACCTGGTGGCTTTGGGATTCGTATTGAATCGGCTTGTTATACAAATTATACAATCCCACCATATTATGATTCTATGGTAGCAAAACTTATTGTACATCAACCTACAAGAGAAGAAACAATAATGAGCGCCATTCGAGCTTTAGAAGAATTTGTTGTGTTAGGTATCGATACAACTATTCCATTCCATATTCGTTTATTAAATAACGATATATTCAGAAGTGGCGAATTTAACACTAAATTTTTAGAAGAACATAATATCATGGATACAGATGAATCTAATTAGGAGGTCTGTATATGGTGAAAATTTCGGAACAAGCTCAAACAAACTTGGGTGAAATAGAAATTTCAACTGAAGTCATTACAAGAATAGTGAGCATCGCGACATCACAAATCGATGGATTGCATGGTCATTTTAAAGAGCTAAAACATGCTGATTTTGATGAAATTACTCAAAGGCAATTAAATAAAGGCTTACGTGTTAACATTGAAGATAACTTTATTTATATCGATATCTACTGCGCCTTTGAACACGGAGCAAATATTGCAGAAACAGCAAAAAATATTCAGCAATCAGTATATAACTTATTACAAACATTAATTTCTATTGAACCTAAACAAATAAATATACACATTTCACATATTGCGACTGAGCATGTGAATAATACTAAATAATAGTTTATAGTTAAATAAAGTTAAGTCTGGTTTGCAACATTAAATTATGCGCGTTAATTTATATTCTTTCCAGACTTCTTTCTTGATATTAACTTATACTTTAACTTGACTTAAGGAGCTTAACATGAGTAGAAAAGAATCAAGAATGCAAGCCTTCCAAACGTTATTTCAAATAGAAATCAAAGACAATTCGTTATCCATAGAAGAAGCGATTAATTTTATTAAAGATGAAAATGAAGATTTAGATTTTGAATTTATACATTGGTTAGTTACAGGTGTTAAAGACCATGAACCAGTATTAGATGATAAAATCCAACCATATTTAAAAGAGTGGACGATAGATAGATTATTAAAAACTGATCGCATCATTTTAAGAATGGCAACTTTTGAACTACTAAATAGCTCGACGCCTCAGAAAGTTGTAATAAACGAGGCAGTCGAATTAACAAAACAATTTAGCGATGACGACCATTATAAATTTATTAATGGCGTGTTAAGCAATATTGAATAGAAGAGTGATAAAATATGGCCGATTATTTAAGTGTTTCTGCATTAACTAAGTATATAAAATATAAATTTGATCAAGATCCACACCTTCAGTCTGTTCTAATTAAGGGTGAATTGTCTAACTTCAAAAAACATTCAAGTGGTCACATGTACTTTAATGTTAAAGATAAAAATAGCGTGATTAATGCCATGATGTTTAAAGGTGCTGCGAATAATTTAGATTTTGAGCCTAAAGAAGGTGACGAAGTTCTTATTGAAGCTAGAGTCTCTGTTTATGAAAGAAGAGGCAACTATCAAATATATGTAAATAAAATGCAAATTGATGGCATAGGAAATCTTTATCAAAAATTAGAAGCACTTAAGAAAAAATTAACTCAAGCAGGTTATTTTAACCAAGCGCATAAAAAGACAATTCCTAAGTTTCCTAAAAAAATAGCAGTTTTAACTGCAGGTACTGGCGCTGCTATAAGAGATATCCATTCTACTATTAATAGTCGTTATCCACTTGTAGAACAAGTACAAATTAATACTTTAGTTCAAGGTGAACAAGCGAAGCATGATATTATAGAAAAATTGCAATATGCAGATACACTTGGGGTAGACACCATTATTATCGGTCGTGGTGGTGGTTCCATTGAAGATTTATGGAATTTCAATGAAGAAGAAGTAATTAAAACAATCTTTGACTGCAAGACACCTATTATTTCTGCTGTGGGGCATGAAACTGATTTTACTTTAAGTGATTTCGTTGCAGATGTAAGAGCTGCAACCCCAACACAAGCTGCTGTTATTGCTACGCCTGATCAACAAGAATTGTATCAACAAATTACACAGGTTAAACTATTTTTAACACGCAATATTAATCAGTATATTCAACAACAACGCAAGCATTTAGATCATATATCTTCATACTATAAATTTAAAACACCTTCGTTATTATACGATCAACAAATTCAAAAAAGAGATGACTTAGAAAAACAACTAAACACTTCAATCGTGATGTTAATTAATCGTTCTCGACAGCGCTTACAATTACTCGACAGTAAGTTTAATTTAAGAAAATTTAAACAAGACATTAATAGATTTCAAAAAGTTAACACTCAAAAAGAACTAGAATTAATTAAAACGTTAAAAAATAGTATAAGTTTGAGGCAACATAACCTTGCTAGTAAACTAGAAAGCTTAAACACATTAAGTCCCACTAATACTATGTTAAGAGGATATACAATAGTTAATAAAGAACAACATGTAATTACAAGTACTAAAGATTTATCTGAGAATGATAACATCGTCTTAACGATGAAAGATGGTACTGTTGATGCAAAAGTACAGAAAGTTAGGTGCAAAGATGACGAATAAAAAACAAAGTTTTGAAGAAATGATGGAAGAACTTGAATCAATCGTTCAAAAATTAGATAATGAGAACGTTTCTCTAGAAGAATCTTTAGATTTATATCAACGCGGAATGAAGTTATCTGCTTCCTGTGAAGAGACATTAAAAAATGCAGAAACAAAAGTTAATGAATTAATCAAAGAAGAAGAAAAAGAAGATACGAAAAAGGATCAAACAAATGAAAAAGTTGATGAATAAATATATTTCTGAAGTCGATGACGCACTTACTAAAGCAGTAACTACATCAAATTTAGGCACAAATCTTGAAGAAAGTATGACATACTCATTAACTGCAGGTGGCAAAAGAATAAGGCCAGTTTTGCTTTTATTAACACTTGATATGTTAACTAATAATTATAAATTAGGGCTTGCCCCAGCGCTAAGTATTGAAATGATTCATACTTATTCTTTAATACATGATGATTTACCTGCCATGGATAATGATGATTACCGTAGAGGCAAATTAACAAATCATAAAGTATACGGTGAATGGAAAGCTATTTTAGCTGGCGATGCCTTATTGACAAAAGCTTTCGAAGTCATTTCAAATGATGAAACATTGTCAGATAGTGCCAAAATTAAATTAATTAAACGATTATCTATCGCAAGTGGTCATCTTGGCATGGTAGGTGGTCAAACGTTAGACATGCAAAGTGAAAATACTAAAATAGATGTTACAACGTTAGAACAAATACATCGTGCTAAAACTGGTGCTTTGATTTCATTTTCTGTTATGGCGGCCGTCGATATCGCAGAATCTAGTGAAAATGTATCCCAATCATTAAGTGATTTTAGTGATCACATAGGCTTAATGTTCCAAATTAAAGATGACTTATTAGACGTTTATGGCGATGAACAAAAGTTAGGTAAATCAGTGGGTAGTGATATAGAAAATGATAAAAGCACCTATGTATCTTTACTAGGATTAGAAGGTGCCGAACAAAAATTACAATATCACACGGATGCAGCATATCAATGTTTAGCACAATTGCCTAATAATTATGATACTTCATCTCTAAAATATATTATTGAATTATTTATTAATAGAGAATCCTAGTATTACGGGTTGAGATTGCAAGCGTTTACACATTATAAATACTCTTACTATATTTCTTGTGTACAATGTTTTATTATTAGTTTTATGAATTCTAAAATATCTAATAAATTTAAACAGCGCTTATGTAATCTTAACCTTTTTGTGTGAATTTTTTAAAACTAAATTTTATACATATAGTATTCATGTATATTGTATATTACTCATTAGTGCTATCTGAATATACATAGTTGATAATTCCATTGATTATGCATTAACACAATCAATGGAAAATTATATGAAGTTATATATATTAATGACTTTAGTAGTAGATAACTAATGCTTGTGGTAAAATCAATGTATAAATATTCGTAATTAGAGGTGTTTTTTATGGCAAAAAAATCGGTAAGACATATAAAAATAAGAGAGATAATCTCTAACGAAAAAATTGAAACACAAGATGAATTAGTAAAGCGTCTCAATGAATATGAGCTCAATGTAACGCAAGCAACTGTTTCTCGAGATATTAAAGAGCTTCAATTAATTAAAGTTCCTACACCTACTGGCCAATATGTTTATAGTCTTCCTAATGATAGAAAATATCACCCTTTAGAAAAATTAGGCCGTTATTTAATGGATTCATTTGTAAACATAGATGGTACGGAAAATTTATTAGTACTTAAAACTTTGCCTGGTAATGCTCAGTCAATTGGTGCCATTCTTGATCAAATTGCATGGGAAGAGGTATTAGGGACGATATGTGGCGATGATACTTGTTTAATTATATGTCGTGATGCAGAAGCTAGTGAAAATATCAAAACGAGAATATTTAATTTATTATAGTTTTAGGGAAGTGATACAAGTATGTTACAGACCTTATCAATTAAACAGTTTGCAATAATTGACGAACTTGAAATTAATTTTAGCGAAGGCTTAACTGTACTTAGCGGTGAAACAGGCGCTGGTAAATCAATAATAATTGATGCAATAGGTCAACTTATTGGTATAAGGGCCTCTTCAGATTTTGTAAGACATGGTGAGAAAAAAGCGATTATCGAAGGTATATTTGATATAGACAATAGTAAAGAAGCAATTACAATTCTTGAAGATTTATCGATAGACACTACGGAAGATTTTCTTATCGTAAAACGTGAGATTTTCAGTACTGGTAAAAGCATGTGTCGCATAAATAATCAAATTGTAACATTACAAGATTTAAGAAAAGTTATGCAAGAATTGTTAGATATACATGGTCAACACGAGACACAAACACTTTTAAAGCAAAAATATCATTTACAATTATTAGATAATTATGCAGAAGGTCGTTATGAAAAATTATTAACCAACTACACCGAAACGTTTCAAGCCTATAAAACTAAGAAAAAAGAATTAGCAGAGTTAGAAAATGCCGACCAAGCATTACTTCAACGTTTAGACTTACTTAAATTTCAAAATGATGAATTAAAAGAAGCTAATTTAGTTGAAGGGGAGTCCGAACAATTAGAACAAGATATTAAACGAATTCAAAATTCTGAAAATTTGAGCCTCGCATTGAATAACGCACATATTACCTTAACTGATGAACATGCTATAACAGATAGATTATATGACCTAAGTAATCAATTAAGTGCAATAGATGAAATTTTGCCGGGTAAGTATTCGGAGCTAAAGGATCATGTCGATCAATTTTATTACACTCTAGATGATGCTAAACATCAATTATATGATGAATTAACTAATACTGAGTTTGATGAGCAATATCTCAATGAACTAGAATCCAGAATGAACTTATTGAACAATTTAAAACGTAAGTATGGCAAAGAGATAGTAGAACTTATTAATTATCAAGGAAAAATAGAAGATGAAATTAATAAAATCGAAAATTATGAAGAGAGCACTTCTCAATTACGAAAAGATATTGAAGGTCTATATAATGATGTAATATCAATTGGTAAAAAACTTTCTGCCGAAAGACGTAAAGAAGCTCAAGTACTACGAGACCATATTGTCGAAGAAATTCAAAATTTACAAATGAAAGACGCAAATTTAGAAATCTCTTTCAAACCATTAGATGAACCTAGTAATGAAGGTATAGAATTTATAGAATTTTTAATTAGCCCCAATAAAGGCGAACCATTAAAAAGTTTGAATAAAATAGCTTCTGGTGGTGAACTATCGAGAATCATGTTGGCATTGAAAACTATTTTTGTTAAATCAAGAGGACAAACCGCTATTTTATTTGACGAAGTAGATTCAGGGGTTTCAGGTCAAGCCGCACAAAAAATGGCAGAAAAAATGAAAGACATTGCACAGCATATTCAAGTTATTTGTATTTCACATTTACCACAAGTCGCGTCAATGAGTGACCATCATTTATTAATAAGCAAAGCATTAAATGATGAGCGCACGACTACTAAAGTTAAAGAGCTTTTAGAAGATGAACGCATAGACGAAATTGCACGTATGATTTCTGGAGCTAGTGTTACCGACATCACACGTCAAAACGCTAAAGAAATGTTAGAACAAAATAACAATAATTAGTGAAGGTTATATTCCTTATAAAACGTAAATTTACTATATATAGTTGTATTTACGTTTTATAAGGAATATTATGGAATTTAATTAGTACCTAGTACTAATTTTTCACTAAATATTACGTCTCACAAGCATAATTCATCCCTTAAAAATAGAGTAAATTGACTTAAATATAATTATTTCTTGCTATCCTAGATAATATATTTAAATGTTATTATTTTTATATAATGAACGTATAAGTTAAAATATAGAAGGTACGAAATTCAAAAATAAAATTTATTTAAATTCTTTAAGTAACCGTTGTAGCACTGATTAATTCTAATAAAATTGAGTATCTATATTAATAGCACCAATTGAAATTTTGCGATGATACTTTTATACAACGACAAGTTAGGAGCACAAAAATGTCAGAAGAAAAATATGATTTAGTGATATTAGGCGGGGGAACAGCTGGTTATGTATCGGCCATTCGCGCATCACAATTAGGTAAAAAAGTTGCCTTAGTCGAAAATAAATTACTAGGTGGCACTTGTTTACATAAAGGTTGCATCCCTACGAAAGCACTATTAAAATCTGCAGAAGTGATGGACACGATTAAACACGCTAGCGAATTTGGTGTAGATGTTGATAATTTCGCACTTAATTTTGATAATATTCAACAGCGCAAAAAAGATGTTGTCAATCAAATGCATAATGGTGTTAATCACTTAATAAAAAATAATAAAATCGATGTATTTAATGGTACTGGACGCATCCTTGGCCCTTCTATATTTTCGCCACAAAGTGGAACAATTTCTGTTGAATATGAAGATGGAGAATCGGATTTAATTCCTAATTCTAATGTACTTATTTGTACAGGATCTGATCCTATTTCATTACCATTTTTACCATTCGATCACACTACTATTTTATCTAGTAGTGACATTTTGGAGTTAGATCAACTTCCTGACTCTTTAGCAATTATCGGTGGTGGCGTAATTGGTCTAGAATTTGCGTCATTAATGAATGATTTTGGAGTAGAAGTTAGCGTTATAGAGGCGGGCGAACGTATTTTACCTACAGAAAGCAAAAATATAGCAAATACTTTAAAATCTGAGTTAACTAACAGAGGCGTTAAATTTTATGAAAATACGCAGTTAGCCGAAGAGCATATTAAAATCGATCGTAATTCAATAACGATACAAGCAAATGATAGCGTATTAACAGTCGAGAAAGTATTAGTTTCTATAGGTAGAAAGCCTAGAACTGAAGATATTGGTTTAAATAATACTAAAATAAAAACGACTGATACAGGTCACATTATCGTAAACGAACATCAACAAACTGATGACAAACATATTTATGCCGCTGGCGACTGTATTGGAAAATTGCAATTAGCACACGTTGGTTCTAAAGAGGGGATGATTGCCGTAGACCATATGTATGATCATTACCCTTTGCCAATAGATTATAATAAAATGCCTCGTTGCGTTTATACACAACCTGAAGTTGCTTCTATTGGTTTAAACATTGATGAAGCTAAACAGCAAGGTTATAAGGCGAGAGCATTTAAAGTACCTTTTAAAGCAATCGGTAAAGCAGTAATTGAAGATACAAACAACCAGAATGGTTTTTGTGAAATCGTGATTGATCAAAACGAAGAAAATGTTTTAGGACTTAATATGATAGGACCGCATGTCACTGAGTTAATAAACGAAGTATCGCTATTACAATTTATGAATGGTTCTACGCTTGAACTTGGTTTAACTACACATGCACATCCATCATTATCAGAAGTACTTATGGAATTAGGACTTAAAGTAGAAAATAGATCTATTCACGTATAAAGGAGGAAATTTCATGTTTGACTATAAATCTGTGGGTCTTAATGAAGACGACTTAAAAGTAATGTTTAAGTGGATGGATTTAGGACGTAAACTAGATGAACGTTTATGGCTTTTAAATAGAGCGGGGAAAATACCATTTGTTATAAGTTGTCAGGGACAAGAAGCAGCACAAATAGGTATGGCTTTTGCTATGCGCGAAGGTGACGTTTCAGCACCATACTATAGGGATTTGGCATTGGTGACTTATTTGGGTATGACACCGTTAGATACGATGTTATCTGCGTTTGGTAAAAAGGACGATATAAATTCTGGTGGTAAACAAATGCCTGCTCACTTTAGTAATAAAAAACTAGGTATTTTATCACAAAGTTCTCCTGTTGGGACACAAGTTTTACAAGGTGTTGGCGCTGCATTATCGTTAAAAATGGATAAAAAGCAAAATATTGCAATGGCCACATTAGGCGAGGGCACTTCTAACCAAGGTGATTTTCATGAAGGTTTAAACTTTGCTGGCGTACATAAATTACCTTTTATCTGTGTAATTGAAAATAATAAATACGCAATTTCTGTGCCTGAAAGTTTGCAATATGGAGCTGAAAAATTATCTGATAGAGCGATTGGTTATGGCATTCACGGAGAGCATGTTGACGGTAATGACCCAATCGCAATGTATAAAGTGATGAAAGAAGCACGAGGTAGAGCGTTAAACGGTGAAGGCTCAACACTTATTGAAGCTATGTGTACACGTATGACTGCCCATTCATCAGACGATGATGACAGCGGCTATCGCCCGCAGGAAGAAAGAGATGGTCTCAAATCCGAAGATTGTAATGTTAAATTCAAAACATTTTTACTATCAGAAAATATTATTGATGATGAATGGTTAGCACAGATAGAACAAGAACATAAAGAAATCGTAAATCAAGCAACTAAAGAAGCAGAAAAAGCACCTTACCCATCACCGGAAGAAACTTATAATTATGTTTACGAAGAAGGGAGCTTTTTAAATGGCTAAGTTTACTTATTTAGATGCAATCCACAATGCTCTAGATCAATCTATGGATAAAGACAAAGATGTTTTTATTCTTGGTGAAGATGTTGGTATAAAAGGTGGCGTATTTGGTGTAACTTTAGGATTACAACAAAAATATGGCATTGAGCGCGTTATTGACACACCTTTAGCAGAATCAAACATTGTCGGTACGGCAGTTGGTGCAGCTATGTTAGGAAAGAGACCTATAGCTGAAATACAATTTGCAGAATACATTTTACCTGCGACCAATCAAATCATGAGCGAAGCTGCGAAAGTGAGATATAGATCTAATAATGATTGGGATTGTCCTATAACGATTAGAGCACCTTTTGGTGGCGGTATCCATGGTGCTTTGTATCATTCACAAAGTGTTGAAAGTATTTTTGCGTCAACACCAGGTTTAACGATTGTAATTCCATCATCACCATATGATGCAAAAGGTTTACTATTAGCTTCAATCGAATCTAATGACCCTGTATTATACTTCGAACATAAAAAAGCATATCGCTTATTAAAAGAAGAAGTGCCTGAATCATATTACACTGTGCCTATTGGTAAAGCAGACGTTAAACGTAAAGGCGACGATATTACAGTATTTACTTATGGTTTATGCGTTAATTATTGTATACAAGCAGCAGATATGTTGTCTGAAGATGATGTTAGTGTTGAAGTTGTAGATTTAAGGACGGTTTATCCACTTGACCAAGAGACAATAATTGATCGCGCTAAACAAACAGGTAAAGTATTGTTAGTAACTGAAGATAATTTAGAAGGCAGCGTCATGTCCGAAGTGGCTGCTATCATTGCAGAAAATTGCTTATTCGATTTAGACGCTCCAATCATGCGCCTTGCAGGGCCAGATGTGCCTTCTATGCCTTTTGCACCAACAATGGAAGACGAATTTATGATAAATCCTGATAAGATTCAAACTAAAATGCGCGAGCTTGCAGAATTCTAAGGAGGCACCAAACGATGGAAATAAAAATGCCTAAATTAGGTGAAAGTGTCCATGAAGGAACTATAGAACAATGGCTAGTTGCAGTCGGTGATCAAGTCGAAGAATATGATCCAATTTGTGAAGTCATTACAGATAAAGTAACTGCCGAAGTACCATCTTCATATTCTGGTACTATTAAAGCAATTACCGTTAATGAAGGAGAAACAGTTTCAGTTGGCGAAGTTATTTGTCACATGGATGTCGAAGGAGAGTCTAGCGATAGTGCAACCGTAGATGAAAGTAATGACAACCCAGTACAAAATGAGTCTAACCAAACTGTTGACAAGTCTTCTAATAATGTTGAAAACAATAAAAGCGATGAAAACACCCCTAAAAATAATGGTCGGTATTCACCAGTTGTATTTAAATTAGCATCAGAAAATGAAATTAACTTATCTCAAGTAGTAGGCACAGGCTTCGAAGGTCGTGTCACGAAAAAAGATATTGAAAAAGCAATAAAAGAAGGTACTGCAAAAGAGTCATCTCATTATGTTAATGCGAAAACACCACCAGTCAATACGCCGACTACTATTGGTACACAAGAACCTGGTTCATCTATACCTGTAAATGGCGTACGAAAACAAATTGCACAAAATATGGTTAACAGTGTGAATGAAATTCCACACGCATGGATGATGATCGAAGCCGACGCAACAAATTTAGTAAAAACTCGAAATCATCATAAAGATAGCTTTAAAAATAAAGAAGGATATAACTTAACTTTCTTTGCATTCTTCGTTAAAGCAGTGGCTGAATCACTCAAAGCTTATCCTTTATTAAATAGTAGTTGGCAAAATGACGAAATCGTTATTCATAAAGACGTAAATATTTCTATAGCTGTTGCCGATGAAGATAAATTATATGTGCCTGTGATTAAAAATGCTGACGAAAAATCTATCAAAGGTATTGCACGTGAAATTAATGATTTAGCTCAAAAAGCGCGTTATAAAAAATTACGCTCTGAAGATATGCAAGGCGGAACATTTACAGTTAACAATACAGGAACATTTGGTTCCGTATCATCTATGGGTATTATTAATCATCCTCAAGCCGCTATTTTACAAATCGAATCTATCATTAAAAAACCTGTCGTTATAGATGATATGATAGCAATTCGTAACATGGTTAATTTATGTCTCTCTATCGACCACCGTATTTTAGATGGGCTACAAGCTGGTAGATTTATGAATTATGTCAAAACACGTATCGAGCAATATGCGATTGAATCTACAAGTATTTTTTAACAATTTATAAGTTTATAAATATTATAATTGAGGCTAGCTAACTAGGATTGCATGCACTATAAATGTACCTAGTTAACTAATTAACGTTTGGCATTGAAATCTTTTCGCATAAAAAGAATTTTGATGCCATTCTTTTTCGTCAAATCAACATGTTGAAGTATAAGTGATTAATTAGTAGAATGAAGATACCAATTTAGAAATGAAAGGTGACCTTAATATGGATTTAAATTTTGATTTATATATGAATGACGTTGTGGATCAAGCAAGAAATGAAATGCTAGATGCTGGTTATGAACAATTAACAACTGCCGACGAAGTCGACAACGTATTACAACAAGAAGGTACTACTTTAGTGATGGTTAATTCTGTATGTGGCTGTGCAGGTGGCATGGCTAGACCGGCAGCTGCACACAGCTTACATTATGACAAACTACCAGATAGATTAGTGACTGTATTTGCAGGACAAGATAAAGAAGCTACACAAAGAGCTAGAGATTATTTCGAAGGTTACGCTCCATCAAGCCCATCATTCGCATTAATGAAAGATGGCAAAATAACACAAATGATTGAACGTCATCAAATAGAAGGACATGATGTTATGGATGTCATTACTCAATTGCAAAATTTATTTGAAGAATATTGCAAAGATCGATAGAGGGGCATACTAACATGTTGAGTTTAAATCCATACAGAATAGGATTTAGAACGATCAAAACGGCAATTGGCATGGCACTAGGTATAATTATCGCTAAACTATTAGGTCTAGATAATTTTGCATCTAGTGCCATATTAGTGGTGCTATGTATTAAGCACACAAAAGTACATTCTTTACAAGCAATCATTTCGCGTTTTGTGAGTTGTACATTAATTTTAATACTAGGTTCTATTATATTCAGTTTATTAGGGCAACACGCTATTGTCTTAGGCATAATCGTTTTATTTTTTATACCTTTAACTGTGGTCTTTAAAGTTCAAGAAGGCATTGTCACTAGTTGTGTTATATTACTTCACGTGTTTAATGCCCCAAAAATAGATTTTCATTTATTTGTAAACGAAATTGAATTACTTATCGTAGGGTTAGGTATTGCATTCCTTATGAATCTCATTATGCCGAGCCTTGACAAAAACTTAAATTCTTATAAAAAAAATATAGAGGATAGTTTTACGAAAATCTTTATTTGTTTTAGTAAAAAATGTAATAATATAGAGCAGCCACTAGATATTCATTTTACTGAGATTCAATTAACCATTGAAAAAGCTAAGTCTTTAGCTTTCAGAGATGTTAAGAATCACTTTGGTCGTAATGAAAATTCTTATTATCATTATTTCGATATGCGAGAGCAACAATTAGATTTAATACAAAGAATTGAAAGCATGTTAGAAAATATCGAATTTAATGATACTTTGCTGTCTCAACTATCACAATTATTTAAAGAAGTAGCAGAAAATGTAAATAGTAATGATTATACTGCACTTAGATTACATTCATTGTACGAAATTAGGTTACAGCTAGATAATTTAGCACTACCAGATTCTTACGCCTCATTAAAAACACGCGCAAGTTTAATTCAGCTATTAAATGAGCTAGAGAATTATTTACTTGTAAAATCAGAATTCGGATCATTAAAAACTTATAGTGAAGCATCATAATAAAAAGAACTAAACGTCGGTAGAGACGTTTAGTTCTTTTTTTATTAATTACAATACTTTTTATCATTAAAGAAGCTACCAAAAGGATTAAAACTTTTTGACAGTTTAACTCAACACGAAAAAATAGTTTAGTGTTGAAATTGTAATATCATATACATCATTTAAATTAAAATCTAACTAAGACATTATTCATATAATTAATCGTAATATAATTCGTAAAGTTTGTTATAGTTTATCCCATCATTGGTGCAAGACTTGATAAAATCAAAGCAATAACTACTGCAACTAACATGACAATTATAATTGTTTTTAACACTTTATTACTCAATTGTTATTCCTCCATATGATTTAAAATAATCAAAACACAATATCAAATATTGACATTACACATTTTATTATAATTCCTACAAGAATAAAAGCAATCCACTAAGTTTGTTTTTAATCAAAAAGTTAGCTACACTTTATATGGCGTAACAATTGATATAATATTTTCTAATTTATTTTTAGCAATATAAATTTTTAATGGGAGTGTCACGATGGTTAATAATGACAGACTATTGGCAACATTTTTAGAATTAGTGAAAATTGATTCTGAAACAGGTAATGAAGAAAAAATACAGCCAATTTTAAAAGAGAAACTCGAACAATTAAATGTTCAAGTTGAAGAAGACGAAGCAGGGCAATACGAATATCTAGGTGCAAACAACTTAATATGTACGTTGCATAGCACGATAGGTAATGAAAAAAGCGATAAAATTTATTTTACAAGTCATATGGATACCGTGGCGCCTGGTAACAATGTACAACCAATTGTAGCAGAAGATGGTTATATTTATTCAGACGGTACAACAGTACTAGGTGCTGATGATAAAGCGGGTTTAGCGGCAATCTTAGAAACTATTGAAGTTATTAACGAACATCATTTACCCCATGGACAACTACAATTTGTTATAACAGTAGGTGAAGAATCAGGATTAGAAGGCGCTAAAGTTTTAAATTCATCATTATTAGATGCTGATTATGGTTATGCAGTAGATGCTAGTTCTCCTGTAGGCACTACCGTTATAGGCGCTCCTACACAAATGAAATTATCTGCTACCATATATGGTAAAAAGGCACATGCAAGTACGCCTGATATGGGAATTAGTGCAATTAATATCGCCGCTAAAGCTATAAGTGAAATGTCATTAGGGCGTATTGATGATGAAACAACTGCTAATATCGGTCGATTCGAAGGTGGTTCTGCCACAAATGTTGTAGCAGATGAGGTAACTTTACAGGCAGAGGCACGCTCACATTCAGAAGACAAGATTAAAGAACAGGTTGCACATATGAAGCAAGTGTTTGAAAAGACAGCGCAAGAATACGGTTGTTCAGCTTCTGTTTCCATAAAAGAAAGTTACAAAGGATTTAAAGTTGAACCCGAGACCAAAGTCGCACAAATTGCTACCGAGAGTGCACGTCAATTAAATTTAGATCCACAAATTAAAGTCGGCGGCGGCGGTTCAGACGCTAGTATTATTAATTCATATGGCATTGCTTCTGTTATTTTAGGTGTCGGTTATGAAAACATTCATGGTAAAAATGAAAGAATGGAAATAAAGTCTCTACAACTATTAGCGCAGCAATTATTAAAAATAGTTGAATTAACGCATCAATAACGCATTAATATAGTAAAGCTGTTTTAGTGATGTAGTTAGTGCTTTGTGATACAATTAATCTGTAAACTTTAATTAAGAGAGGTTAGTAATATGACACAACAAATTGGTGTAGTAGGTTTAGCAGTAATGGGGAAAAACCTTGCTTGGAATATCGAATCACGCGGATATAGTGTTTCTGTATTCAACCGTTCTTCTGAAAAAACAGATGAAATGGTAAATGAATCTGAGGGTAAAAATATTCACCCAACATACTCAATTGAAGAGTTTGTAAAATCTTTAGAAAAACCCCGTAAAATCTTATTAATGGTTAAAGCTGGTCCAGCAACTGATGCTACGATAGATAGCTTATTACCATTATTGGATAATGATGATATTTTAATCGACGGTGGTAATACAAATTACGAAAACACAATTAGAAGAAATAAAGCCCTTGCCGAAAGTGGCGTTAACTTTATCGGTATGGGTGTTTCAGGTGGCGAAGTTGGTGCGTTAACAGGACCATCATTAATGCCAGGTGGACAAAAAGAAGCTTTCGATAAAGTAAGCGATATATTAGAAGCTATCTCAGCTAAAGCTGACGATGGTGCACCATGTGTTGCTTATATTGGACCAAATGGTGCCGGACATTACGTTAAAATGGTACACAATGGTATCGAATATGCTGATATGCAATTAATTGCTGAAAGTTACGCAATGATGAAAGATTTACTTGGCATGTCACACGAAGCAATTTCTCAAACATTTAAAGATTGGAATGCTGGCGAACTTTCAAGTTACTTAATTGAAATTACAGGTGACATCTTCACTAAATTAGATGAAGGTAACGACGAAGCATTAGTCGAAAAAATCTTAGATACAGCTGGCCAAAAGGGTACTGGTAAATGGACTTCAATCAATGCCCTTGAATTAGGTATTCCATTAACAATTATTACTGAATCCGTATTTGCTAGATTTATTTCTTCAATTAAAGAAGAACGTGTTAATGCATCTAAACAATTAAATGGTCCAAGTGCTAATTTCCAAGGTAACAAAGAAGAATTCTTAGAAAAAATCCGTAAAGCTTTATACATGAGTAAGATTTGTTCATATGCACAAGGATTTACTCAAATGAAAAAAGCTAGCGAAGATAACGACTGGAACTTAAAATTGGGCGACTTAGCTATGATTTGGAGAGAAGGTTGCATTATTCGTGCACAATTCTTACAAAAGATTAAAGACGCTTTTGATAACGATACTAACTTACAAAACTTATTGTTGGACCCTTACTTCAAAGATATCGTTACAAACTATCAAGATGCACTACGTGATGTAGTAGCTACTGGCGTACAAAATGGTGTACCAACACCTGGATTCTCTGCTAGTATTAACTATTTCGATAGCTACCGCTCAGAAAACCTACCAGCAAACTTAATTCAAGCTCAACGCGACTACTTTGGTGCTCATACTTATGAACGTAAAGATCGCGAAGGTGTATTCCATACACAATGGGTAGAAGAATAATATTTTAATTCATCATATAATTACAAGACATTCAACAATTGGATGTCTTGTTTTTTTACAAAATCAAAAGCAAACGTTTACATAGTCATTTTGATAAGAGTAAAATCAATAGTATAATGAGGATATACTTAGTAGTATTAGTACATTTATAAGCACAAAGGAGCATGATCATGCAAAGTAAACAATGGTGGAAAGAAGTTGTAGCCTATCAAGTTTATCCTCGTAGTTTTAATGATTCAAATCATGACGGTATTGGAGACTTACGAGGCGTTATAAAAAAATTGGATTACTTACAAGATTTAGGTATTGATGTAATTTGGTTAAGCCCTATGTATAAATCTCCTAATGATGATAATGGATATGATATAAGTGATTATCAAGATATAATGGATGAATTTGGTACTATGGAAGATTTTGATGAACTATTAACGTCAATTCATAACAGAGGGATGAAATTAATTTTAGATTTAGTCGTTAATCATACTTCTGACGAGCATCCTTGGTTTATTGAATCACGCTCTAGTAAGGATAATGCGAAGAGAGATTGGTATATTTGGAAAGATCCACAATCAGATGGTAGTGAGCCCACGAATTGGGAAAGCATCTTTAATGGTTCTACTTGGGAATATGATAGTAAAACAGGTCAATATTATTTTCATTTATTTAGTAAAAAACAACCCGACTTAAATTGGGAGAATCCGAATGTCAGAGCAGCAATTACCTCAATGATGAATTGGTGGTTTGATAAAGGGATCGATGGTTTTAGAGTTGATGCGATTACTCACATTAAAAAATCTTTCGAATATGGAGATTTGGAATCAAAACCGAACCAAAAATATGTGCCAGCTTTTGACGTCGCAATGAATCAACCGGGCATTCATCAATGGTTACAAGAATTAAAAATGCAAAGTTTAAAAAAATATGACATTATGACAGTTGGAGAAGCAAACGGTGTAAGTACTGAAGATGCAGATTTATGGGTTGGGGAACACAATGGCAAATTTAATATGATTTTCCAATTTGAACATTTAGGCCTTTGGAACACTGGTGATGTAAAATTCGATGTTTTATCGTATAAACAGGTATTAAATCGTTGGCAACAAAGGCTAGCAAATAATGGATGGAATGCTTTATTCATAGAAAATCACGATCAACCAAGAAGGGTGTCGACATGGGGTAACGATGAACAATATTGGTATGAATCCGCCACAAGTCATGCCATTGCTTACTTTTTACAACAAGGTACATCATTTATTTATCAAGGCCAAGAAATTGGCATGACCAATTATCCTTTTGATAGTATAGAGACTTTTAACGATGTTGCTGTAGTAAATGAATATAATATCGTAAAAGAACAAGGTGGCGATGTAAACGCCTTACTAAACAAACACAAAATGGAGAATAGGGATAATGCACGTACACCAATGCAATGGAATGACAAACATTATGCTGGATTTTCTACCGTTGAACCTTGGTTCCCAGTAAACCCTAATTACAAAACAATCAATGTAGCACAACAACAAAACAATAAACATTCGATATTAACTTTTTATAAAAAGTTAATTCAATTAAAAAAATCTGATGATTTATATATTTATGGAAATTTCGAATTAGTTGATGCTGAAAATCCTAAAGTATTTGCCTACACTAGAACTTTAAATGAAAAACGTGCATTAATTGTAGCTAATTTAACAGGTGATAAGGCATCACTAAACTTTGAAACAATGATTGATAATAAAGTTGTTGAATTACATAATTATAATAATGATGTTGATCTTAATAATTTAAAACCATATGAAGCTTTTGTATTGCAACTATACTAGTTCAATATGATTTCAAATTGTCGTTATCTCATAACATCTCTAATTATATAACAATGTTTTTAGATATTATTATACTGAAATATCTTTACATCCAATTTAAAAGATATTTAGTGTGTAGAATCAGATATTAAAGCAGCTGCTCATCAAAAACACTTAACACTTATTATTCCAAAAACTTCGTCCATAGCTTTTATAGGCAAAGTTTTAGAGACAAACGGGTAACATACTAGTATCTACTTATCTGAATATAGTATCAACGTTTGTAGATAAGTAGTTTTTTAGCAAATTGTACCTGTATTAATTTAAATTAATACAGGTATAAATGCTCAACTTTCAATAAACATATTATTAATAACTAACTTTGATAACAAAAAATCTAGTACATTACATTTTTTAAAGATTAATAAGTGTAATGTACTAGATTTTTATTATTAGTCATTGTAATCGTCTTGATTTACAGGTAACCATAATTGCACTTTCGTAAAACTATCATCAAATGAAATGTCAAAAGGATAAACTTCGACGTATAAACTATCTCGTTTATAAGGTAATGTCATTTGAAGACTTGTTTCAATGTAATACCAAGCTTCATTTGTTATATAATCAATTTCACCTTGTAAATTAAACTTAGCATATTGTCGCTCTGGTAAATAACGACTTTCTAAGTGTTCTGGATAACGATCGCTTGGAACACCTATAAATATTTCTACGCCATATTCTAATGGGCAACTAATGACGAAAATTTCATGTGGACTCACATTATTATAGCGCTCTAACTCTTTTATCTTGCCTTCAACCAATAAATCTTCAAGAATATCTGGAATTTTAAAAGGATTTTCAATATGTGCTGCATTAATAAATTCAGCGTACCCCACTAAATTCATTCCGTTAATCGTTTCTAATCTATATGAATGAGGTGGTTTTTCCGTTGTAGTAATTTTTAAGTACTGTCTATTTTTTATATTTAATTGTTCTTTTTTAGCATTAGCTTGTAACGGAGATATACCATGATACTTACTGAATTCATTGGCAAAATCATTTACGGTTGGATAGTGGTATTTTTTTGCAATATCAACCATTCTATTAGAACTTGTAATCAGTTCTTGTGCCGCTATTGTCATCTTTCGCGCAAGTGCATATTCAGAAGGCGACTGACCAACAATCATTTTAAAACTTTGATCTAAATGATACGGTGAAAGACCAACGTAATCACTAAGTTGTTGCATATTAAATTGCTCTAGCAAATGATCTTCAATATAAACAATTGCTTGTTGTATTTGCTTGATAACGTCCAAAACTTCCACTCCTAAAAATCTAACAATGTAAACATAAGAAATCAATTCTAGTATATTTTATGTTTCACTCTATTTAATATTATTATAGATGTTTCCTTAATAGTTTACACCATTTCTTCACATCTGACATCTAAAGTGCTAGTATCTGTGAAGCTAAAAACACTTATTTATAATTTGAATTATATAATAACACATGTGAAAGACATTAAAAAAGCGACAACAACAGTGTACTTCTACACTATTGCCATCGCAAAAAATCATATTATAATTTATTAATGGATATCTTCCCACCAATGGAAGCCATCTCTACTTAATAACATATCACTTTCTAGCGGGCCATTAGTACCTGCTTCATAGTTAGGGAAGTCTGGTTCTGTTTTATCCCAGTATCCTTGAATAGCGTCAACAAATTTCCATGTTGATTTTAATTCTTCCCAATGCGTAAAGTTAGTAGCATCACCATTTAAACAATCGAATAGTAAGTTTTCATACGCATCGACAGTGTTCATTTTATCTTGAGCACTCATAGCATAAGATAATTGAACTGGCTCTGTTTCAATTCCTTGAACATTCTTTTTAGCATTTAAATGTAAAGAAACACCTTCATTTGGTTGAATATTAATCACTAATAAGTTTGAATCTAACTTTTTATCAGTTTCATAGTATAAGTTCATAGGTACTTCTTTAAACTCAACTACGACTTGAATCGTTTTGCTCTTCATACGTTTACCAGTTCGAATGTAGAAGGGTACACCAGCCCATCTAAAATTATCAATTGTTAATTTACCTGAAACAAAAGTAGGGGTTGTTGAATCTCCGGCTACACGTTCTTCATCACGGTATTTTTTTACTTCTTGTCCACCAATAATACCTTGGTCATACTGACCTCTAACAAAGTTTTGGCTAACTTCATCTGGAGCTAATTCTCTTAATGATTTTAGTGCCTTAACTTTTTCAGCTCGGATATCTTCACTTTGTAGACTTATTGGTGCTTCCATAGCTAATAAAGCTACCATTTGTAACATATGGTTTTGAACCATATCTTTTAATGCACCACTTGATTCATAATAACCACCTCTGTCTTCAACACCAAGTATTTCAGAAGAAGTAATTTGAATGTTTGAAATATATTTATTATTCCATAATGGTTCGAACATCGCATTAGCAAAACGTAGCACTTCAATGTTTTGAACCATGTCTTTACCTAAGTAATGGTCGATACGATATATTTCTTCCTCTTTAAATGAACGACGTAATTGTTCGTTTAATTGTTCTGCTGATTTAAGGTCTGAGCCGAATGGTTTTTCAATAACTAAACGTTTAAAGCCATCAGTATCAGTTAATCCTGATGATTTCAAGTAATCAGAAATTTCACCAAAGAATTTAGGTGCCATAGCTAAATAGAATAATCTATTACCTTCAAGTTTAAATTCTTTATCTAAATTGTTACTGTATTCTAATAAAGATTCGTAACTCGCTTCATCACTAACATCGTGTCTGTGATAAAATACGTGTTCCATAAATTTATCTAAATGTTTAGTGTTTTTTACATGTTCTTGAATTGATGACTTCACTTGACTACGGAAATCATCGTTCGAAATATCTCTTCTGCCGATTCCAATAATTGCAATTTGTTCATTTAAATTTTCTTGTTGATATAAATGGAATAACGATGGAAATAATTTTCTATGGCTCAAATCACCAGTCGCTCCGAATATAGTAATTAAACAAGGAATGTTCTTATTTCTAGTACTCAAGTTAAAAACCTCAATTCTTTTTAAAATCTGCTTTAATTATAGAACAATTATTACCATAGTTCATATAATTTTGCTTGAAAACAATTTTCTCTTTATTATAACATTATTCTTTATATATGCTAAAATATGTTCAAGAAGAGGAGGCTCATGCATGGAAATAACTTTTTTTGGTACTAGTGCAGGTTTACCTACGAAAGAGCGTAACACTCAAGCAATTGCACTTAATTTAGAACCTTACATTAATAATATATGGTTATTTGATGTAGGCGAAGCAACACAACACCAGATTCTGCACCATTCTATAAAATTAGGTAAGGTCAATCACATCTTTATTACTCATATGCATGGTGATCATATTTTTGGGCTTCCTGGTATATTAACTACACGTTCTTTTCAAGGTGGGGAAGGTAAGCCTTTAACTATTATTGGACCCAAAGGGATTAAGGAATATGTTGAAACGACATTACGTGTATCTGAATCACGCTTAAATTATCCATTAACGTTTATCGAAATTGACACTCATTTTGCTTACCAACATAACGGTTTTACAGTAACAGCTAATTTATTAAATCACGGTATACCTTCATATGGATACCGCATCGAAGCACCTTATACACCCGGCAAAATAGATGTAGCAGCATTAAAAAATATTGGCCTTGAACCTGGGCCAAAATATCAAGAAATAAAAGCCAATGATACATTTGAATACAAAGGATTAATTTATGATTCGAATGATTTCAAAGGGGATCCAATTCGTGGTCCGATCATTGCAATATTTGGAGATACTAAGCCGTGTATGAATGAGTATTTAATTGCTAATGATGCAGATGTTATGGTACATGAGGGTACTTATTTAGAGGGAGACAAAACATTAGCTAATAATTATAATCATAGTCATATAGATGATGTATTCGAATTAATGGAACGCGCTAACGTTAAACATACACTCATTACACACATTAGCAACCGATATACATTCGAAGAGGTAGAACAAATTTATAATGACTTAGTTCACGAGCGACAACAGTCTAATTACAAATTCGTAAGCGATTTTGATTCATATAAATTTTAAATGTAGTACTTATCACTAAAATTACAAATTAAAAAGAATGGGATAGACGCTCTTATATGCGCCTATCCCATTCTTTAGAATATTAGTGAACTTTAATCATCATCATCCTGGTTCGATAATTCAATGCTTCTATTCACAGCGGACCGTAAGCAATCTTCAAAAATACCTTTAATATCATATTCTGATAATGCATTTAATCCAGCTTGTGTAGTTCCGCCCTTAGAAGTAATATTTTTACGTAATTGTCCCATGCTTAATTCTGATCTTTCAATCATTTTACTCGTACCAATAATTAAGTTTCTAATTGATTCTTCTACTTGGTCTTTTTCTAATCCTAAACGTGTACCAGCAGTAACGTATTGCTCAAAAACATGATATAAAAATGCTGGACCGCTTCCTGTTATTGCTGTTACCTGATGCAAATTATCTTCTGACACTTCAATGGCAGAACCAAATGCATTAATTAAACCATCAACTTCATCTTTAGAAGTTGCGCCGAAATTACCCGAGAAACTAATACCTGTCACAGAATGACCGACATGTGCATTTGTGTTAGGCATAATACGTGCAACTGGATTTTTAGTATTTAATTGTTCCCTAATGTAGTCCATTGGTAAACCAGCCATAATTGAGATAAATTTATTTTTATCAGTAATATAGGGTCTAATTCTTTCTGCTAACGCTTCAAAATCATGTGGTTTTGTACCTATGAATACGTAATCTGCTTTTGCAAGCAATGCTTTATCATCATAGCTATAATTAACACCTAATTGTTGCGCATAATCCTTTAAAGCTTGCTCATTAGATCTATTAGTTAAATAGATATCATTAGAGTCAATCACATTTGAATTAACTATCCCTGTAAAAATGGCATGTGCCATATTGCCTGCTCCGTAAAACACTAGTTTCATGTAGAATCAACACTTCCTTGTTATGTGATGTTTCCATACTAACATAGTTACACTATTTTCCTAATAATTATATGCAATTATTTACAAAATCAAGAAATAAACTTATACTTTGTAAAATAAAAATAAAGAGTGAGGTGGTTCTTTGAAAGGTCAACATTACATAATGACAGGGGCAACGAGTGGTCTAGGATTAGCCCTTTTAAAAACCTTATTAAAGCAACAGGTACGGGTAACAGTTTTGGCAAGAACTCCTCAAAAAATAGCAGAATTAACAAATAAAATTAATTCTAATCAATTAACTATTATAAAATGTAATTTACTTAATATTGATGATATTAACAGTATCACGGCTCAACTATCAGCTTCTAAAATTGACGGATTGATTTATAGTTCGGGAGTTGGTTATTTTAAATCTATAGAAGCTCATTCGACTGAGGAAATACTAGAAACCTATCAATTGAATCTAGTTAACTTTAATGTACTCTTTAAAGCGTTATTACCGTATTTTGCGCATAACGCCTCTATAGTAGGTATTGGTAGTCAAGCTGCTTATTCAACACAAGCATATGCGGCACATTACGGTGCAAGCAAAGCTGCGTTTATACAATTATTAAATGCATTGCGTCTAGAACATCCGTCATTCCACGTTATGACAGTGAATACAGGACCTGTTAATACGCCGTTTCACAATCATGCAGATCCTACATTACAATACGCTAAAAAGTATCAACGTATTATGTTAGACCCTTCACGTTTAGCACAGGATATCATTGATGGCATTAATCAGAAAAAGGTCGAAATTAACCAACCTAGATGGATGTATATATTGCTAAAATTTTATAATCTAGCACCTCGCATTTATGAACGATTATTTCCATTTGCTTTCAAAAATAAAAAGTAAATATCAATTATAAAAATCCCAACAATGTTTAGTTGTTGGGATTTTCTGTATATTGCTTATTTTACATGTTGTGTATATTGTAAGTTTTTCACACGTTCTCTTGCTGCTTTTAATTGTTCATCACTAATGGCTTGTGCTGCTTCATAATTTTTAATATTCTCTTCAAGTTGAGCAGGGCTACTAGCACCTACAATAATAGAGCCCAATGCTTCTTGTGATTTTAAATATTTAAATGTTAAAGCTGTCAAATTATTTTCTACTTCTTTAATTGAAGCAATTGTTTCTCCTAATTCTTGGTAGGTATAATCAAAGATACCTTCATTAAATTTATTATCCAATGCTTTACTACTATTAGCTGTAAGAAGTCCTTTAAATACTGGTCCACGTGCCAAAATTTTAACGTTGTTAGCATTAACTTCATCAACTAAATCTTCTGGTCTATTGTCAATAAGGTTGAATTGAGACATTAATGTCTCAATTTGACTATGTTCTAAATAATATCTTATAACATTAGGTCTAATAGAAGAAATGCCATACGCTCGAACAATACCTTCTTGTTTTAAGTCATCAAAAGCGCTAATTGTTTCATCTAAAGGATCATCTATCGTACCGCCATGTAGTTGATATAAATCAAGCTCATCTAGTCCTAAATTTCTTAACGAATCTTTCACAGCTGATTTAATATATTTTTTAGATGGATCCCAGAAAGTTGAACCATCATCTTGCAAATGATTACCTACTTTTGTACCAATAACAATATCATCTCGATTTTGATATTTTTTTAATGCTTTACCTACAATATTTTCATTGACACCTTTGTCATAAACATCAGCTGTATCAAAATAAGTGATACCTTGTTCAATCGCACTTTCAATAATAGTTTCTGACTTGTCATAATCTGTTCCAAGACTCATACAACCTAAGCCAACTTCAGATAATTCAATGCCACTTGTTAATATGTTCTTTTGCATGTTGTTTCTCCTTTCGATACACTAATGAGATAAGATAAAGAGGCGCAAAAAGAAAACTAGTTTTTAGCGAGTATACTTATAATGTTATATCTTAAATAAACTTTGCACTAAGCCTCTATTATCGATATAACAATCTTAACAATTACTATCAAATATTAAAAGGAACGTGATTACCATGAACTTATATGAAAAAACTACAAATAAAAAAAGTATCTATAAAGGAAAGATTATAGATTTAGAAGTACATGAAGTTGATTTACCAAATGGTGAATCTTCTACACGTGAAATTGTGTTACATAATGGGGCTGTTGCGGTCTGCGCACTTACGTCAGAAAACAAAATCGTCTTAGTAGAACAATTTAGGAAACCACTTGATAATACTATGCTAGAAATACCCGCCGGAAAATTAGAAATAGGGGAAGAGCGTGAAGAAGCAGCTAAAAGAGAATTAGAAGAAGAAACGGGTTATAAAGCTAAAGAATTAACGCTTATTACAGATATGTATGGTTCTCCTGGCTTCACAAATGAGAAAATTTCTATTTATTTAGCCACTGAATTATTGAAAGGTGAAAAACAATTAGATGAAGATGAATTTATTGAATTACACGAATTATCAATTAACAAAGCTCAAGAAAAGCTTAAAAACAACGAAATAAATGATGCAAAAACAATTATTGCACTTCAATATCTATTGCTTAATTATAATCATTCTAATTAAATAATGGAATTAACTTGCGAATTTTTTCAATTATTGGTATTTTAGATATAAATCATTAACTAAATTAAAATGATTATAATTATTAGTAGGGGAGTGAGGCTTCCGTGGAAGAACGATTAAATCGCGTGAAGCAACAATTACAGCAATCATCATATAAGTTAACTCCACAAAGAGAAGCAACTTTAAGAGTTTTAATTGAAAATGAAAAAGATCATTTAAGTGCTGAAGACGTATATTTAAAAGTAAAAGATAAAGCACCTGAAATTGGATTAGCCACTGTTTATAGAACATTAGAGTTATTAGCAGAATTAAAAGTCGTCGATAAAATTAATTTTGGTGATGGTGTTGCTAGGTTTGATTTACGTAAAGAAGGTGCTAAACATTTCCATCATCATTTAGTTTGTATGGAGTGTGGCAAAGTAGAAGAAATAGAAGAAGACTTATTACCAAAAGTAGAAGAAAAGGTTGAGCAAGATTTCAACTTTAGAATATTAGACCATCGTTTAACTTTCCATGGCATTTGTTCTACCTGTCAAGCTAAAGGTAAATAATGATAGATTGACGTTAATGAGGTGGCGTTATGGAAACAATAAAAAATGAATATTTAAAATTTATTCAATTAGAAAAAGGGCTCAGTTCCAATACAATAGGTGCGTATCGTCGAGATTTGGATAAGTATGTTACTTATTTAAATGATAACAAAATAGCACATATTGATTTTGTAGATAGACAAACAATTCAACAGTGTCTAGGTTATTTACATGATCAAGGCGCATCTGCAAAGTCTCTAGCTCGCTTCATTTCTACAGTGCGCAGTTTCCATCAATTTGCCTTAAGAGAGAAGTATGCAGCTAAAGATCCTACGGTATTAATTGAAACGCCTAAATATGAAAGAAGATTGCCAGATGTTTTAGAAGTTGATGAAATTATAGCTTTACTTGAAACGCCAGATATTAATAAAAATAACGGTTACCGCGACAGAACGATGTTGGAATTACTTTATGCAACAGGGATGCGTGTAACTGAACTGATTCAATTAGAAGTCGAAAACGTTAATTTAATCATGGGCTTTGTAAGAGTTTTTGGTAAAGGCAACAAAGAACGCATTGTTCCATTAGGAGACACCGTAATTGATTTTTTAACTAAATATATAGAAACAGTACGGCCTCAACTACTTAAAAAAACAACGACCGATGCGCTGTTTTTAAACTTACATGGCAAGCCTTTGTCTAGACAAGGCATTTGGAAAATGATTAAGCAAGCAAGTATTAAAGCCAATATTAATAAAACTTTAACGCCTCATACTTTAAGACATTCCTTTGCAACACATTTACTTGAAAATGGTGCCGACTTGAGAGCTGTACAAGAAATGTTAGGACATTCTGATATTTCAACTACACAACTATATACACACGTTTCCAAATCACAAATAAGAAAAATGTATAATGCCTTTCATCCTAGAGCATAGAGGGGAATTATATACATAAAAACCACATGCTTTTAGTAAAGCCATGTGGTTTTTAAATTATTTAGATAACCGATTATTATTTTTCATTGCGTCTTGTCTTGCTTGTATCACTTCACTACGATCTCTTTTAATATGGTGATGAATAATATAATCATCTTCGATAACATAAGGTGTTGAAATATAATTTGGAAAATCGTGCAGTATTTGTTGTTCCATAGCGTCAGTTATAGGTAATTGAATGGGTTGAAACGTTTTTCGTTGCTCAATATTATAAATAATTTGTGTAATTAAATTTTTGTAATGACTAATGTGTAAACCTAAGTATTGGGAGTCTTCATCTTGTACTATGATCTTGTAAGCACGTTCGAATGAACGTTTAGCACCTATGAAATTATGTCTTCGATAATGGTAGCATCCAGTTGCGAATAGTATTAAACTTACGACCGGGTCATTTTTACTGAAAGAAGAATTTTGTTTCCATGCTTCTTCTAGTATATCATGACATAAAAAATAATGTTGTTGAGTATGAAATTGATAGTAAAATAGTTTTAGTGCATTATCCATAAGCTTCCGCTCCAAAAATTTATTGTTTATTACAAACATGGTATAATATTTTAGTGAATAACGCACTTAACTTGCAACTTATATGAGGTAGATAAAATGTATGAAGTAAAACTAGATGCTTTTAATGGTCCTTTGGATTTATTGTTGCACCTTATCCAAAAATTTGAAATAGATATTTATGATATACCAATGAAATCACTCACTGAACAATATATGCAATATGTACATACAATGAATCAGCTTGAAATCAATTTAGCGAGCGATTATTTAGTTATGGCGTCAGAATTATTAATGATTAAAAGTAAAATGTTACTACCTCAAAGTGATGAGGATGATTATTTTGAAGAAGATCCTCGTGAAGACTTAGTAGGGCGTTTAATTGAATATCAAAACTACAAAGAATATACAGCAACACTTAATGAAAAAAAAGAAGAACGTGCACATTATTACGCAAAATACCCAACTGATTTGAGCCATTTAGAAAAAAATGAATTGTGGGACCCTAACAATACAATTGATTTGACCGAGTTAATTATTGCTTATCAAAAAGTTAAAAATAGAATGGAACTTAACACACCAAAATCAGTTAATATTCACAAAGAAACATTTACTATACAACAAGCTACTTCTCAAGTACAACTACGATTACAAAAAGAACATTCATTTAATTTCTTTAGTTTGTTTAATTATTCAGAACCTATCGAAATGGTAGTTACACACTTTTTAGCTATTTTAGAAATGTCTAAATCAGGTTCAATTAATATAGAACAACATAACAGTTTTGATGATATTAATATAATAAGGGGAGTAAATTATGGCATTAATGCATAATGGCATCTTAGAAGCACTGCTATACACTGCAGGTGATGAAGGCATTGAAGAACGGCAATTACTTGAAATATTAGATTTTGATCAGTCAACTTTCCATGAGCTCATAGCAAACTATGAATCTCCTGGTTTAGTAATTCAAAAATTTGGTACTACTTACGTATTAACTACAAAAAAAGAAGCATCAGAGTATGTTGAAAAGCTAGTAGAACAAAAGTCGAAGATGAAAATATCGCAAGCAGCTATGGAAACTTTATCTATTATTGCTTATAACCAGCCAATCTCACGCAGTGATATTGAAATGATTAGAGGTATCAATTCAGATGGTGCAGTCAAAACATTAATTGCAAAAGGTTTAGTAGAAGCAAAAGAAGAAGATGCTTCCCGTAGTCACCAACTTTATACAACCAATTTATTTTTAAATGTATTTGGAATAGAAACTATAGAGGATTTACCAACAACTGATGAAGACGATGAAGAAATTGAGGCTTTTTTCAGTAATTTAGTCAATCAAAAAGGAGAAAATAATGAGTAACGAATCACAAAGATTACAAAAGCGCATCGCCAATAGTGGTTATACTTCAAGACGTAAAGCGGAAGTGCTTATAGAAGAAGGTAAAGTCAAAGTAAACGGCGAACAAGTAACAGAATTAGGCACGAAAGTAAAACCTTCAGATATAATAGAAGTTGAAGGCATTAAAATTGAACAAGAAGATAAGCTCTATATTCTATTTTATAAACCCACACAAGTTATTACGAGCGTTTCAGATGATAAAGGTCGTAAAGTTGTAACTGATTATTTCAACGAGCTTGAAACAAGAATATACCCTGTGGGTAGATTAGACTATGATACTTCAGGTTTATTATTATTAACAAACGATGGAGACTTTACTAATTTAATGACACATCCTCGTTATAAAATTAAAAAGAAATATATCGTTAAATTAAAAGGTTATCTAATGCGAGAAGAAGTAAAAGCGTTAGAAAAGGGTGTTAAATTAGAAGATGGCATGACACATCCAGCTACAGTTAAAATTAAAAATCAAGATAAAGAAAAATCCAATACGCTTGTTGAAATTACTATAAGTGAAGGGCGTAATAGACAAGTACGCCGTATGTTCGAACATTTTGGTCATCAAGTAACAAAGTTACAAAGAATTGAATTTGGTCCACTTAATTTAACAGGTTTAAACGCAGGTGAGGGCAGAGTTTTAACACCACATGAAGTGAAAACATTACGTCACTTAGCAGAGAACGGAAAATAACTATTTATATTTGATAGATATTGAGAATATTTTCACAAAGATTATTTTTGAGTAAGTCATACTCATTTTGCTATGCTATAATTAATATGAATAGGAAATGTAAACATGTGTGGGAGGTATTTATATTGCCAAATCAAATTCTTGTGGTAGACGATGAAGATAGAATTAGAAGATTACTGAAATTATATCTTGAAAGAGAATCTTTTGAGATTGATGAAGCAAAAGATGGTAAAGAGGCGTATGAAAAAGCGATGAACCATGATTATGCTTGTATCTTATTGGATTTAATGTTGCCAGAGATGGATGGTATAACTGTGGCATCACGCTTAAGAGAACATAAAGAAACACCGATTATAATGCTTACTGCCAAAGGTGAAGAAACAAATAGAGTTGAAGGTTTTGAAACAGGTGCTGACGACTATATAGTTAAACCTTTCTCACCTCGTGAAGTAGTCTTGCGATTAAAAGCCTTATTAAGACGCACTCAAGTAACTACAAGTGAACAAAGTGAACCGCACGCTAAAGATTTAATTGAATTTAATCATTTAACAATTGATAATGATGCACATCGTGTATTAGCTGACGATAAACAAGTCAATTTAACACCAAAAGAATATGAATTATTAATTTTCTTGGCTAAAACACCTAATAAAGTGTTTGATCGCGAACAATTATTAAAAGAAGTTTGGCATTATGAATTTTATGGTGATTTAAGAACGGTGGACACACACGTAAAACGATTAAGAGAAAAACTTAATCGTGTTTCTGGTGATGCAGCACAAATGATTCAAACTGTATGGGGCGTTGGCTATAAATTCGAGGTAAAATCAAATGATGAATCGGCTGAATAATGTAGTCATAAAACTGTGGTTAACTATAATTTTTATAGTAACGACAGTTTTAATTTTATTAAGTGCTGCTCTTATCACATTTATACAATCTTATTTCACTCAAGATACTGAAAAATCACTATTACAAGATGCGAAACAAGTAAGTCAACTAGTCAATGAATCAAAAAATAAAGATACTGCTATTGAGTATAGTCATAAATTAATCGAAGGACCTGTTGGTTTAATTATAATATCTGATAAACATATGGCAGAACCTAAAAATAATAAAGTTAAAAGGCAAATGTTTGATGCTGTTAAGACAGATTCAAATTACAACAAAATCTTCGATAAAGGACAAAAAAATTCAGAACATGTGACCATAAATGTTAATGGTGAAAAACGAACTTATGTGCTAATTGGTTATCCAACTAAACCTATAAATAATGATGTTAAAAGTAAATACAGTGGCGTATTCATATACCAGAATTTAAAAGGTGTCGAGGAAACCAATAATGTAATTACCGTTATTATATTAATTATTGCAGTGATTTTCTTAGCAATTACAACGGTATTTGCTTTCTTCTTATCATCAAGAATTACAAAACCACTAAGAGAATTGAGATCTCAAGCTATTGAAGTATCGAAAGGCCAATATAAACAAACATCTACCATTACTTCTAAAGATGAAATTGGTGAATTATCACGCGCTTTTAATACGATGAGTTATGAAATTCAACGTCACGTAGATGCGCTTTCTTCTTCAAAAAATATTAGAGACAGTTTAATTAATTCCATGGTAGAAGGTGTTATTGGGTTCAATGATAAAAAAGAAGTGATACTCTCGAATGACATGGCTAAAAATATCATTCAATCTATGGACAAAGATTCGTTAACCAAATTAGATGCTCAAAATGAACTCACAGTTAAGAAAAAAATCACTCAATTTGAAGAATATGAAATAAATTCTCGTTATTTTGTTATTATTATGAGTTATATCAAACAAATTCAACCTGATGGTCGTAGTGGCATAGTGGCAATTATACGGGATATGACAAACGAACATAACTTAGATCAATTGAAAAAGGATTTTATAGCTAATGTTTCACATGAATTACGTACACCCATTTCATTACTTCAAGGTTATACTGAATCTATTGTAGATGGCATAGTAACTGAACCAGAAGAAATAAAAGATTCACTTTCTATAGTACTAGATGAAACGAAGCGACTTAATCGATTAGTCAATGAATTGTTAAACGTGGCTCGTATGGATGCCGAAGGGCTTACTGTTAATAAAGAACATCAACCTATTGATAGTCTACTTAATAAGATGCAACAAAAATATAAACAGTTGGCTTCAGATCTACAACTCAATATGAACTTGAATCCTCAAACGGATGGACATGAATGGTATTATGATTCTGACCGAATGGAACAAGTTCTCACGAACTTAATAGATAATGCTACACGTTATACTGAATCAGACGATAAGATTACTATAACTTGTGGCGCTGACGAATATACTGATATCCTATATATTCAAGATACTGGTACAGGTATTGCACCAGAACATCTAAAACAAGTATTCGACCGCTTTTATAAAGTAGACGCCTCAAGAAAAAGAGGTAAGCAAGGTACTGGACTGGGTCTATTCATTTGTAAAATGATTATAGAAGGACATGGTGGTAGTATCGACGTTAAAAGTAATTTAGGTAAAGGTACAACTTTTATTATTAAGTTACCAAAATAATGAAGTATGCAGTTAATTAAAACAAGCCCTTTTTAGCGATTCTGATTGTTAATATGGGCTTGTTTTAATTAGTGATTTATTATGACTTTTAAAGTAGGTATTTAATTTTGATTCTTACTGGACACAGAGTCCATTATAATTATAATTTGAAGTGATTTATAAAATATAATTATAAACCAATAAAGTGACATAAATAGTTGTTTCATGCTAATATAAATTTCAATAAATAATTTAACTAATGAAAAGAAGAGGAGGATATATTCATAATTTTATCCTTTTATTCTATGTATATTGAATTGGAAGGAGAAAATTGAATATGCACAACAATCAAAAAAAATTGATTACAATAAGCATGTTAAGTGCTATTGCTTTTATTTTAACTTTTTTAAAATTTCCTATACCATTTTTACCCCCGTATTTAACATTAGACGTGAGTGATGTTCCAGGGTTATTAGCTACATTTACTTTAGGCCCAGTAGCAGGATTAATTGTTGAATTTATTAAGAACCTGCTTACATTTTTATTTAATATTGGAGACCCTATTGGTCCAATAGCTAATTTCTTTGCTGCCGCTTCACTTTTATTAGTAGCTTATTTTGTAACTAAAGATAAACAATCTATTCGATCTTTAATCGTAGGTTTGGCAAGTGGTACGATTGTCATGACCATCGTTTTAAGTATTCTAAACTATTTCGTATTATTACCATTATATGGTATGATAATGAACCTAAACGACGTAGTACACAACGTTAAAGTAGTAGTGGTATCTGGCATAATACCATTCAATATTATTAAAGGTATCGTTGTTTCATTAATATTTATTTTATTATATAAGAGACTTAAAAAAGTATTAAGTTAATAAAGGATAATTGCTAAGTGGTAGAGTAGATTCTACTGCTTTTTTTGTAAAAAAAGAGAGAACGTCAGTATTAACGTCCTCTCATTACAAGATATATAACTTAAATAATTAAATGTATCATTTATTCAAATTTTAATGGATCTCCATCAAATGATTCTTCTTCAATTTTAATTGAATCTGTAGGACATCCTTCAAGCGCATCTTCCATATCCTCATATAGTTCTTCAGGCACTTCAGCTGTTCCTTTGTTGTCATCAAGTATAACGTAAGCTATACCTTCATCATCGTAGTCATATATATCAGGGGCAGCGGCACCACAAGCTCCACATGCTATACATGTATCCATATCAACTATTGTATATTTAGCCAATTTCTTCGCCTCCTTTGACAAAAATGCTACACTAATATCACAATTAATATTGTAGTTATCGAGTTACGATTTTTCAAATTTTTTTGTTTATAAATAACGAGGAGTATCCCATGTATAATATAATTCATTTTGTGCAGTCACAAGCACACGACTATAAATCACAAAAAAGCATATATAATATTATCACAGGCAAAAAGTCACATCAAACGTTTTTTGATGCTGCAAGTCAAAATCTACTTTCATTATATCACAGCTTACCTAACTTAAAATATCCGTCATTTGAGCGATTTTCTAACGACATTAGTAAATTAGATAAAAATTTTGAGTTAATAACTAACCCTAGATTTACATACGACAGTTTAATCAATACTTTTAGTGCCATTCAGTTATTGACGCAAACCGTCTCGAACATAGAGCATGATTATAATCACTTTATACCAACTTCGCAACATCAATTTATCCAGCAACGTGTAAAAAATATTTATACATATATTAAAGATCAAAATTTATTTGACCAATATAAAGAGGAACTAAAGCAGTTATTTTCGAAACTTTATCAACAAAATGGACAAACGTACTTACACTACTATCTACAAGGTTATGAAGAAAGCATGTATACAAGACAACAAGTAAGTTTAATTGAAAATATTCCTCACCACCATTTAAAAGAAGTAGAATATAAAGAATTAATTACATTGATAAATCAATTAGAAGATATAAACAATTATCCGATATTAAATAACTTAATTGTACTCCCATCACTACTAAACAAAACGGAAGTAACATTAAATTGTTTGACTCGTGGTTATTCCATTACACAAATACAACAGCATCAAAACGTAAAGATAAACACAATAGAGGATCATTTATTAGAATTATTTATAAAAGGTTATTTAAAAGATTATCATATATATATTTCTGAAGAAGCTATTACGGAGTTTTGGCCATATTATTTAGCCCATCGTGACGAACGCTTACGTTTATTTAAAGAATATTTTCCAGCATATAGTTATTTTCAACTTAAATTAATGATTATAGGTATAGAGAGAGGTGATTTCAATGTTACATGAAGCACTCAAAAAATGGTTTGGATTTGAAAGTTTTAAAAAGGGACAAGAAGAAATAATTTCAAATGTATTAAACCATAAACATACTTTAGGTATTTTACCTACTGGTAGTGGTAAAAGTTTATGCTATCAGTTACCAACCTATATTAATAAAAAACCTACTTTAGTTGTTTCACCATTAATTTCCCTTATGGACGATCAGGTTATGCAAATGAAAATAAATGGTGAAACATCGGTCAGCTGCGTTCACTCAGGAATGGATGAACAAGAAAGACAATATAATCTAGCAAAAATAAAATCCAGTCGTTTTATCTTTTTAAGCCCTGAATTTTTATTACAACCTTTCAACGCAAAATTATTAACTAAGTTAGACTTGGGGCTCATCGTTTTAGACGAAGCTCATTGTTTATCCGAGTGGGGCTACGATTTCAGACCACATTATGCGCTAATAGGAAAAATCACACGCCAATTTCCTCAGGCAACTATATTAGCTTTGACAGCAACCGCCCAACCTTATTTACTTAATGACATTAATCACATGTTAAATGCTAATTTAACAGAAATTAAAACGACCATGAATAGAGATAATATATCACTGTCACATTTAAATTTTGACAGTGATGAAACAAAGTTAACATGGTTATTGGATTTTATTAAAAATTCTGGACCAACTATTATTTATGTTTCCTCCAAGAAAATATGTTTAAGTTTAGCACAAGCTATTTATGATGAAGGCTACTTAACAGGTATATACCATGGAGATTTATCTTATCAAGAAAGACATACAGTACAACATCAGTTTATAAGCAATGAAATTCCTATAATCGTAGCTACAAGTGCTTTTGGAATGGGTATTAATAAAAAAGATATTAGAACGATTATACATTTTCATATACCTACAAGCCCTTCCAGCTATATGCAAGAGATAGGTAGGGCTGGTCGTGATGGTGAGATAAGCCAAGCAATCAGTCTGTATCAACCTGATGACAGCTATTTATTAGAAACTCTACTTTTTACAGATAGTGTAACTTCAGATGATATAGCATTATTTGAGACCGGAGATTTAATCGATCCAATTAAATTAGAAATGTTAGAAACATTAAGTAGTTATTATTCCATTCATGAGTTGACCACTATATTTAACAAATCGTTGCAAAGAAAACAATTAGCATATAAAAAAATGATTAATTATAAAATGCTAGATACATGTCGACGTAGTTTTTTACTAGCTTATTTTGGTGAATACAATATTAAGAAACCATCTTATTGTTGTGATAATGATACACATTTGAAAAAATTAACAATATATAATAAAAAAAAAGTAAAACGAAAAATGGATTATAATGAGAAGTTACAGAATTTATTCAATTAATATATAATTACTTTACTTCACTTTTTAAAACAAGCTATAATACAATCTATAAAAGGGTTTTATTGTATTTTCATTTATTTCACATACATATTTACCATTAAGTAGGGTATAACTTTGTATAAAAAACTAAAAAGGAAGGATGATGATTTTGTCTAATAATAATTTTAGAGACGATTTTGAAAAAAATCGTCAATCAATTGATCCAACTGAGCATAATGACAAATCAGACGACTCAATTGAACAAGATTCAGAACAACATACTGATAATGCTAGCGAAAAAGCAGATGAACAATTCCCTCCAAGAAATGCGCAACGTAGACAACGTAGTAGAAATACCGCTACAAATCAACAAGAAGACGAACAAGACTCATTACATGATGAAGAGCATGATTCACAAGAGTCAGACGCTCAAAATACTGATGAAAATAATACTACTGATGAAAACAACCAAGAAGCTAGTAACGGTGCCGGCAAAGGGGTTGCTGGTGGTGTAGTAGGTGGTTCTGCAGTAGAATCTTCTAAAGATTCTAAGGATTTACATCACGACGACAACAACAAGCAGCCAAATCCAAATGAAGAACATTCAGCTAAAGATGATAATGAAGATTTCGACGACAAAAATCATCTTGATGATGAACAAAAAAATAATGATTCTAAAAAAGGCAAAAAAGGTGCTGCAGTCGCAGGTGGTGGTGCTGCAGCTGCAGGTGCTGGCGCTTATGCAGCTAAGAAACATCAGGATAACAAAAATGAAAGTTCTGATGTTAAACATGATTCTAATGAAAAAGATGATGACACCAATGAGAACAAAGATACAAAAGATGAAACAGAAAATACAAATAAATCTAAAAAAGCTGGCTTAGGCGGTGCAGTTGCTGGAACTGGAGCAGCTGCTGCAGGTAGCGCAACTGCTGCTAAAGCTAGTGGTTCAGGTGCCAATAATGGTGGTTCTGGTAATAATGGTAATAACAATAACAATAACAATGACAATAATAATGATGATAATAACGGTAACAAAAAGAAGAGCTTCTTAGCTAAGTTATTACCAATATTAGCAGCCTTATTAATATTAGCAGCTATCGCTATTTTTGCAGGTATGGCCTTAACAGGTGGTAACAACGGTAGTGATAAATCTGATGATAATAAAACTGCACAAAAATCAGATAAAGACTCTAACAAAGATAAGAAATCTGATAGCGACAAAGACAAAAACGATAGTGATGACAAAGCTAACAAAGACAGCGATAATGGCAATAACAACAGTGGTTCAGACAGTGACAATAATTCATCTACTGATAATCAATCTGGTGATAACAATAATTCATCTGCTGATAATCAATCTGGTAATGACAATAATTCATCTGCTGATAATCAATCTAGTGATGACAATAATTCAAATGCATCAGATAATAATAGTCAAGACCAACAGAATAGTCAATCTCAACAAAACAATCAATCTGATCAAAATGCTAACTCAAATCAAAACGCTTCAAACAGCAGCAATTCTCAAAATAACAGTCAAGGACAACGTACGCATACGGTAGAAGGTCAAAACTTATACAGAATTGCAATTCAATATTACGGTGAAGGTTCACCAGAAAATGTTGAAAAAATTAGAAAAGCTAACAACATTCAAGGTAATGACATTCATAACGGCCAACGTCTTGTAATTCCACAATAAGACAGAAATTTAATATGATCATTAGAGGAAAATCATTTCATATGATTTTCCTCTTTTTTTATTAAATGAGCTTAAAAGAGCTTTATAGAAGTAATTATTTTATAAAAATTTATAAAAAATTAGTACTATCAGTTCGAATTAGTGATAATTTATTATATTTTCAATATCTAATGTTTGGAATTCATCTCATAATTGGTATAATATACTGGTGATTAAAGGAGGCATAAGCATATGCAAACGGTAGAAAGTATCATCATCGGTGGCGGACCATGTGGTCTAAGTGCTGCCATAGAACAAAAGAAAAAAGGAATTGAAACCTTAGTAATTGAAAAAGGCAATGTTGTTGAAGCAATTTATAATTATCCAACACATCAAACATTTTTTTCTTCAAGTGATAAATTAAGTATCGGAGATATTCCGTTTATAGTTGAAGAAAGCAAACCACGTAGAAATCAAGCATTAGTTTACTATAGAGAAGTGGTAAAACATCATCAACTAAATATTCATGCCTTTGAAGAAGTGCTAACTGTAAAGAAAATAAATAATCGTTTTACTATTACGACTACCAAAGATGTTTACGAATGTAGATTTTTAACAGTAGCGACAGGTTATTACGGTCAACATAATCAATTAGAAGTTGAAGGTGCTGAATTGCCTAAAGTCAAGCATTATTTCAAAGAAGCACACCCATATTTTAATCAAGACGTAGTCATTATAGGTGGCAAAAACTCAGCTGTTGATGCTGCGTTAGAATTAGAAAAGGCGGGGGCAAACGTTACTGTTATTTATCGTGGCAATGAATATCCAAAAGCAATAAAACCATGGATATTACCAAATTTCGAATCATTAGTACGTAATGAAAAAATAGAGATGCTATTTGATACTGATGTCGTAAAAGTAACAGAAGAAACAGTAGTATATGAACAAAATGGACAAACGTATGAAATTTCGAATGATTATGTATTTGCCATGATTGGTTATCATCCAGATTATGATTTCTTAGAATCAATCGGCATTGAAATCAATACGAATGACTATGGTACTGCGCCTGTTTATAATAAAGAGACATACGAAACGAATATCGAAAATTGTTTCATTGCTGGCGTTATTGCCGCTGGTAATGATGCTAATACGATTTTTATAGAAAATGGTAAGTATCATGGTGGTATAATTACACAAAGTATACTATCTAAAAAGCAAACACCGCTCGAAACATAAAAAAAGATTGTGTCTTTTATAGACACAATCTTTTTTATAGTTGGGACTCAAAATATGTTTTTAACTGTCGCGCAGTTAGTTGATTACTTAGTCCTACTAATAATTTTAAGCGTGCTTTGGGTCCATTCAAGCCATTTGAGAATATAACACCCTTTTCTGCTAATGTTACACCTCCGCCTTCGTATGCATAAATAGGACCTACAATGCCATTAAATGATCTAGATACTAAAACAATAGGTATATTTTTATTTAAGCAAGCTTGCAATCCATCTAAACAAGTTGGTGGTAAATTCCCTTGTCCAAGTGCTTCTATAATAAGACCATCCACTTCATTTTCGCTATGAAAATTTAATACATCATTATTCATACCCATATAAGCTTTTACTAGGGGAATGCTCAGCTCGTGATCAATGTTAGACAACACTTTTTTATCAAAAGGTCTATGGTGAAACTGAACGCTATTTTTAGTTACGACCCCTAACGGACCATGGTTAGGGCTTTGAAAAGTATTTGTATTAGAGGTATGTGTTTTTGTTACGTTTCGCGCAGTATGTATTTCATCATTAAATACAACCATAACCCCCATATTCTGAGCTTCATCTGTAGTTGCTACTCTAATTGCAGCAATAAAATTATATAAACCATCTGATCCTATTTCATTAGAAGAACGCATCGCACCTGTAATAACAATTGGTTTAGATACTTTTAAAGTTAAATCTAGTAAATACGCTGTCTCCTCAAGTGTATCCGTACCATGCGTTATGACATAACCATCATAAGTTTGCTCTTCTTCAGCTTGATCAATAACATGCTTCAATTGTTGCACATCAATAATTTGCATATGAGGAGAGGGAATATTAATGGGAGTAATCTCTGTAACTTCTGCATATTGACCTATGAATTGTGCATGTTTAGTAATTGGATTATCGTCGTTAGTTATTACTTTATTGGATTCATCTTGAGACATGCTAATCGTCCCACCGGTATGAATAACAAGAAGTTTTTTCATGTATAGTTTCCTCCTAGTTTTAAAATACATATTTATGATAAAATATTATTCATAAAACAACAAGGAAGGGTTTCTTACAATGAAATTAATAAATATTGCTTTAGATGGTCCGGCTGCAGCAGGTAAAAGCACAATCGCAAAATTAGTTGCGGCAAAATTATCAATGATATACGTCGATACAGGCGCTATGTATCGAGCTATAACTTACAAATATTTACAATGTAATAAAGATGAAGATTTCACAAATTTGATTAATAGCACTCAATTATCTTTAACTTATGATGCGGAAAAAGGTCAACGTATAATTTTAAACGACACTGACGTTACCGACTTTTTAAGAGAAAACGATGTGACAAATAACGTTTCTTACGTGGCATCAAAAGAACAAGTACGTGCATTTGCAGTAGCAAAACAACAAGAATTAGCTAGCAAGAAAGGTATAGTAATGGACGGACGAGATATTGGCACGGTAGTTTTACCAAATGCAGATTTAAAAGTATATATGATTGCATCAGTTGAAGAACGTGCTGAACGCAGACAAAAAGATAATGAATTAAGAGGAATAGAGTCTAACCTAGAACAACTTAAAGACGAAATTGAAACTCGAGATAATTATGACATGAATCGTGAGATTTCCCCTTTAAAAAAAGCTGATGATGCGGTTGTATTAGATACAACAGGTAAGTCAATTGAAGCAGTGACTGACGAAATTTTAAATATGGTCGAGCAAATTAAATAAAACAAATTGTCAATCCAATATTATAACTATTTTAAAAAATAGCATGCTACGTTTATTATTTATTTGTATTAGGGTAATTAAATAATATCTATCAAATAAAGTTAATTGCAATAGTTAAAATAATCAACTAAATTTTGACTTGATATATATTGAGTTATTTAAAATTTTAACTATTTGAAATGTCACCTTAATTAAAGTGGTATTTCTTGACAATTTAGTGACTTTGTAAGATGTTATAATTATGTAGTGTAATAAGGAGGCAGACAAGATGACGGAAGAATTCAATGAATCAATGATTAATGACATTAAAGAAGGTGACAAAGTTACCGGAGAAGTACGTTCTATTGAAGACAAGCAAGTCATTATAGACGTTAATGGTGGTAAGTTCAGTGGTATTATTCCTATCAGTCAATTATCAACACACCATATTGATAGCCCTAATGATGCAGTTAAAGTAGGCGATGAAATTGGTGCTTATGTAACTAAAATTGAAATTGACGAAGAAAACGAAACTGGCACTTACATTTTATCTAAACGCCAACTTGAAACAGAGAAATCTTACGAATTTTTACAACAACAGTTAGACAATAATGAAACTATTGAGGCTAAAGTAACTGAGGTAGTTAAAGGTGGACTCGTCGTTGATGTTGGTCAACGCGGCTTTGTACCAGCTTCATTAATTTCCACTGATTTCATTGAAGATTTCTCTGATTTTGAAGGACAAGTATTGAAACTTAAAGTTGAAGAACTTGATCCTGAAAATAATCGTGTCATTCTTAGTCGAAAAGCTGTAGAAGAAGTAGCAAATGCTCAGAAAAAAGATGAGTTATTGCAATCACTAAATGAGGGCGATGTTATTAATGGTAAGGTTGCGCGTCTAACTAATTTTGGTGCTTTTATTGATATCGGTGGCGTAGATGGACTTGTTCACGTATCAGAGTTAGCTCACGAACATGTTAAATCACCTGAAGACGTTGTATCTATTGGTGATGACGTAAAAGTTAAAATAAAATCTGTTGATAAAGATAGCGAAAGAATTTCATTATCAATCAAAGATACTTTACCTAGTCCATTTGAGTCAATTCAAGGTCAATTTAACGAAGGTGACGTTATCGAAGGTAAAGTTGCTCGATTAGCAAACTTTGGTGCTTTCGTTGAAATTAAGCCAGGTGTTCAAGGTTTAGTTCATATTTCTGAAATTAGTCACAAACATATCGGTACTCCAAGCGAAGTACTAGAAGCTGGTGACGTAGTAAGCGTAAAAATACTAGGTATTGATATAGAAAATGAGCGCATTTCTCTTTCTATTAAAGCGACGCTGCCTAATGAAGATGTAGCAGAAAGCGATGATGCTACAACTAAGGCTTATCTAAGTTCAAATGATGACGAAGAAGATAATCCAACTTTAGGTGATGTTTTCGGAGATAAATTAAAAGATTTTAAATTTTAATATTAACTTTAATTAATCTTGTCTTATTATTTAAGACAAGATTTTTATTTATGTCAAAATTTTTACGTTATTTATAGTGGCTATCAAAATATCTTTTTCTTTATGTTTACCATATGATAAAATTATAGAGATTCAAAATAGAGAGGAAGTTAGTTTATGACTAAACCTATAGTTGCAATTGTAGGCAGGCCAAATGTCGGTAAATCTACAATTTTTAATAGAGTAGTAGGTGAACGTGTTTCCATCGTAGAAGATACTCCTGGTGTAACGAGAGACCGTATTTATTCTACCGGGGAATGGTTGACACATGAATTTAATATTATTGATACGGGCGGTATTGAAATCAGTGACGCGCCATTCCAAACACAAATTAGAGCGCAAGCTGAAATTGCAATCGATGAAGCTGATGTAATTGTTTTTATGGTAAACATTAGAGAAGGATTAACTCAAAGTGATGAAATGGTCGCTCAATTGTTATATAAATCAAAAAAACCTGTCGTTTTAGCTGTTAATAAGGTAGACAATCCAGAGATGCGTAACGAGATTTATGATTTTTACGCTTTAGGCTTTGGAGAGCCTTATCCAATTTCAGGTTCACATGGTCTTGGTCTAGGAGATTTACTAGATGCCGTAGTAGAGCATTTCAAAGATGAGGAAGAAGATCCATACGATGATGAAACGATTAGACTTTCAATTATTGGTAGACCTAACGTAGGTAAATCAAGCTTAGTTAATGCAATATTAGGCGAAGAGAGAGTTATCGTGTCGAACGTTGCAGGTACAACTCGTGATGCAGTGGATACGCAGTATACTTATGATGATCAGGATTATGTTTTGATTGATACAGCAGGAATGCGTAAAAAAGGTAAGGTCTATGAATCCACGGAAAAATATTCAGTCCTAAGAGCGCTTAAAGCAATAGAACGTTCAAATGTTGTATTAGTAGTAATTGATGCCGAACAAGGTATTATCGAGCAAGATAAACGGGTAGCTGGATATGCACACGAAGAAGGAAAAGCAATAGTTATTGTAGTTAACAAATGGGATACGGTCGATAAAGAAACAAATACAATGAAAAAATTTAAAGATAAAGTGCGTCGTGAATTCCAATTTTTAGATTATGCTGAGATTGCGTTTGTGTCTGCTACTGAACGACAACGTTTAAAAACGCTATTCCCATATATTAAAGGAGCTAGTGAGAATCATAAAAAACGTGTACAAAGTTCTACTTTAAATGAAGTTGTAACTGATGCCATTTCAATGAATCCAACTCCAACTGATAAAGGACGCAGATTAAATGTATTTTATGCTACTCAAGTAGCAATCGAACCACCTACATTTATTGTCTTTGTGAACGACGTAGAACTGATGCATTTTTCTTATAAACGCTATTTAGAAAATCAAATTCGTGATGCATTTGGATTTGAAGGGACACCAGTGCATATCGTGCCAAGAAAGAGAAATTAAACACGGAGGGGAAATTGATGACTAATATTACTGTATTTGGTACTGGAAGCTTTGGTACAGCTTTAGCGAATGTACTTGCCGAAAATGGTCATGAAGTAATCATGTGGGGCAAAAATGAAACTACCATTAATGAAATTAACACAAATCATAGTAATACTAAATATTTAAAAAGCGCTCAATTAAGCGCTCAAATCGTCGCAACTAACAACTTACAACAAGCGGTAAATCATGCAGATTATTATTTAATCGCATTACCGACAAAAGCAATTAGAGAAGTAGTAACTCAAATCGACCAACTACTAACATCTTCTAAAGTATTTATTCATGTCGCAAAAGGTATTGAAAATGACACATTTAAACGTGTATCTGAAATGATTGAAGATTCGTTAACACAAGCACATAATGGCGGTATAGGTGTCTTATCAGGGCCAAGCCATGCGGAGGAAGTTGTTATAAAACAGCCTACAACGGTGGCAGCTTCTTCTAAAAACAGCGAAATAAGTAAATTAATTCAAGATTTATTTATGAATGATTACTTACGAGTATACACTAATGATGACTTAATCGGTGTGGAACTTGGTGGCGCCTTAAAAAATATTATTGCAGTTGCTAGTGGCGTAATCGAAGGGATGGGCTTTGGTGATAATGCTAAAGCCGCACTCATGACTCGAGGCTTAGCCGAAATCAGTAGGTTAGGTGAAACATTAGGCGCAGATCCAATGACTTTCTTAGGATTAGGTGGCATCGGTGATTTAATTGTTACTTGTACCTCTACCCATTCAAGAAATTTCACCTTAGGATACAAACTAGGTGAAGGTAAATCAGTAGATCAAGCTTTAAATGAAATGAATATGGTAGTTGAGGGTATTTATACAACTAAATCAGTTTATCACTTAGCTAAAAGTCATCAAGTTGATATGCCAATTACATCAACTCTATATGGTGTTTTATTCGAAAATAACCCCGTTGATGACAGCGTTAAATACTTGATGGGACGCGAAAAGAAAGCAGAATAACGATGTAAAATTACATTATATTATCAAATTTCCTCAAATTATTATAAAAATCCTATAATTACAACGTTTTTTGCATATAAATCATTGCAGTGCCAACAATCGTTGTGTTAAAGTCATAGCATAATGATATTAAGTTATCATTATTAACCCTAGGGGAGGTGAATTTTTAATGAATAAAACAGATTTAATCAACTCAGTTGCTGATCAAGCTGATTTAACAAAAAAACAAGCAGGTTTAGCTGTTGACGCAGTATTCGAATCTATTCAATCATCACTTGCTAAAAGTGAAAAAGTTCAATTAATCGGATTCGGAAACTTTGAGGTACGTGAACGTGCTGCACGTAAAGGCCGTAACCCTCAAACTGGTAAAGAAATTGAAATCCCTGCAAGCAAAGTTCCAGCATTCAAAGCTGGTAAAGCACTTAAAGATGCAGTTAAATAATTCTTTACTTAACAAAAGCCCTTTTATAAGGGCTTTTCTTTTTTGTCTTTATATATGCTTTAAATTGAAAGCCTAAGTATTGCTAAACAAATGATATAGCACTTTCATTCACTAATTGGTCATATACTTTAATACATATATATATAATGAATAGTCGTTTTAATGTTATAATTTAAATCTATGTAAAGCATAATATTACAGTAAACTTTCGATAATTCTTGTTAACTCAATCATCCTGCATTTTAATTTTTATTATATAATGTTAATATGAATATTGATTACTACGTGAGGTGTGAAGATGGAAACGACATATAGAATATTAGAAAATCAAATTACACAAAGGCTTATTGGCATAAATAAATATGAACCTATACAAATTAACCAAGTGTTAAGTCAGTATTTAGATTCATATCCTTTGCCAACGAAAGCTAAATTAGCTTGCCTCACAATAGACACGGCTATGCGTCATCTGGACACAACTTCAGCAAATAATTTATCGAGACACTCTATTTTAATCGGTGATTTATTGAGTGCTCATTTTTATACGTTATTAGCCGAGTTAAACGAACCATCATTTCAAGATAAAATAAGTAAAGCGATTGTATCAATCAATGAATTAAAATCATCTATTAAACATCAAGAATTAACTACAGATGAATTAGTAGATGCGATAGTTAAAATCGAAACAATACTCCCTTATATTACCGTCGACTACTTTACAATTGAAGTATCAATCCCAGGTATTATAAAGCAATTTATTCCATCTATCGTAGAAAAAACACCAATTTATTTACAGAACTTTTCTCACGATATGTTAACTGAATTACAATCTAAAATTAATGCTCATTATATATAAAAGAGGTAATAAATATGACTGAAAACAAAGCTAAAAAAGAACAAGTACACACTGTATTTCAAAACATTTCAAATAAATATGATCGTTTAAATAATATCATTAGTTTCGAACAACATATTATTTGGAGAAAACATACAATGAAAGAAATGAATGTTAAACCAGGTAGTAAGGCATTAGATGTATGTTGTGGAACGGCAGATTGGACTATCGCACTTAGTAAGGCAGTAGGTCATACAGGAGAAGTTACCGGCGTAGACTTTAGTGAAAATATGTTAGCTGTTGGTGCTGAGAAAATAAAAGAGTATAATAATATTAAGTTAGTTCATGCTGACGCCATGAATCTTCCTTTTGAAGATAATACTTTTGATTATGTCACGATTGGTTTTGGCTTACGTAATGTACCGGATTATTTAGCTACATTGAAAGAGTTAAATAGAGTACTTAAACCTGGTGGTATGGTAGTATGTCTAGAAACAAGTCAACCTACAATGCCTGTGTTTAAGCAATTTTATAAAATGTACTTCAAATTCGTGATGCCTATTTTCGGTAAAATATTTGCAAAATCTAAAGACGAATATGAATGGTTACAACAATCAACATTTAATTTCCCCGATAAAGAAAAATTAAGACGCTTGTTCAATCAAGCAGGTTTTAGTAATTTAAAAGTTCGTAGCTATACAGGTGGCGTTGCTGCAATGCACCTTGGCTATAAATAAATCGATACAACCAAAGGTGATTAACGTGGCAAAGTTAAACATGAACAACGAAATTAAAAAAATTGAAAAGTGCTTACAACAAGTGATAAAGAGTAATGATAAAGTTTTGGAAGAAGCTGCTTTTCATTTATTATTATCCGGGGGCAAACGTGTTAGACCAGCTTTTGTTATACTTAGCAGCCAATTTGGTAAGGGAAATGAGAATTATACTAATCGTGTAGCCGTAGCCTTAGAACTCATTCACATGGCGACACTTGTACATGATGACGTCATTGATAAAAGTGATACACGTAGGGGACGCTTAACTATATCAAAAAAGTGGGATCAACAAACGGCAATATTAACCGGTAATTTTTTACTTGCTTTAGCATTAGAACACATCTCTTTTATTCCAGACCATCGCGTTCATACAGTCATTTCAAATGCTATTATTGATGTTTGCAAAGGCGAACTTTTTCAATTCCAAGATCAATTTAATAGTCAACAAACAATAACAAATTACTTGCGTCGTATTAATAGAAAAACGGCACTGCTTATACAATTATCGACTGAAGTTGGAGCAATCGCTTCTGGTGCCGACGAACAAACAATACATCGTTTAAAATTTATCGGCCATTATATTGGCATGAGCTTTCAGATTGTTGATGACATACTTGACTTCACTAGTACTGAGAAAAAGCTTGGCAAACCAGTCGGTAGTGACTTGATGAACGGTCACATTACATTGCCTGTTTTATTAGAGATTAGAAAAAATCCAGAATTCAAAGCACGTATTGCTGCTTTATGCCCAGATAGTTCAAAAGAAGATTTTGAATACTGTATCAATGTAATTAAAAATTCAGAGAGTATTAAAGAAGCTCAAGCAATTAGTGATAAGTATCTAAATAAAGCAGTAACACTTATTAATTCACTAAATAATAAAGATGCTCAAACTTTATTTAACAAATTAATTCAAAAAATGAGTAAAAGAAATGTGTAACATTTGTGAAAAGCATTGAAAGCGCTTTTACATACTGTTATTATATTATTGTGTTGTGAAATATGACATACTAATTGGATATTTTTAACACAATATTTGATACGTAAACACAGGGGGATTTACTCACAATGGAAAGAACATTTTTAATGATTAAACCTGACGCAGTACAACGTAACTTGATTGGTGAAATTATTTCTCGTATAGAACGTAAAGGACTTAAACTTGTTGGTGGTAAAATAATGACTGTTGACAAATCTTTAGCAGAAACACATTATGCTGAGCACGTAGACAAGCCATTCTACAACAACTTAGTTTCATTTATAACTTCTGCTCCAGTATTCGCAATGGTTGTTGAAGGGGAAAACGCTGTTCATGTGGCACGACACATCATCGGCTCTACAAATCCGTCAGAAGCTACACCTGGAACTATTAGAGGTGATTTAGGTTTAACAGTCGGTAGAAACATAATCCACGGTTCTGATTCTGTGGAAGCTGCTAACAAAGAAATTAACTTATGGTTTAATTTAAATGAATTAAGTGATTACGAGCAACCACGTAATCCTTGGTTATATGAATAATATAGAATAATAATTATACTAATAATGTTAGTTTAATATATTGGATGACTTCACAAAGATATTTTAGTAGAAGTCATCCTTTTTAATTATTATAATATATAGTATTAAAATAGAAGAGTAGTGTTTAAAAATCTACGAATAAATAGTTTTAATTTTACTCATACGCTCTAATCATGTTTTACTTAAATTATAATAGTTTGAATATTTTTACATTAACTAACTTATGCAAAAGCTAGAAATATACATAAAGCCACATAAATGATGAAGCAACCATAACAATGATTTAAATAAAACTTATCAAATCGAAAAATTACTATTAATATGACTATATTTATATGATAAGATATAGAACATATTATAATTTAAAGCACTAAAGAACGGAGAGGGTATTAATGAGATATTTAACATCAGGTGAGTCACATGGACCACAATTAACAGTCATTATTGAGGGCGTTCCATCAAATTTAGAAATCAACGTAGAAGATATAAATGAACAAATGTTTAAACGTCAAGGTGGTTATGGACGTGGTCGCCGTATGCAAATTGAAAAAGATACTGTAGAAATAGTTTCAGGTGTACGTAATGGCTATACATTAGGTAGTCCAATTACTTTAGTCGTTAAAAATGATGATTTTTCACATTGGAGAAATATAATGGGAGCGGACCCAATTAGTGATGAACACCGTGAAAATATGAAACGTGTTATTACTAAACCAAGACCTGGTCATGCTGATTTAATCGGTGGAATGAAGTATAACCACCGCGACTTAAGAAACGTTTTAGAACGTTCTTCTGCTCGTGAAACTGCAGCACGTGTTGCAGTTGGTGCGGTTGCTAAATTATTATTAAAGCAATTAGATATTGACCTTTATAGCCGTGTTGTTGAAATTGGTGGCGTAAAAGATCAAGGTTTATATGATTTAGAAACAATTAAAAATGGCGTAGATAAAAATGATGTACGTGTCATTGATGACAGTATTGCTCAAGATATGCGAGATAAAATTGATGAAGCTAAAAAAGCTGGCGACACTTTAGGCGGCGTTGTACAAGTAGTTGTTGATGGTTTACCAGTAGGTATCGGTAGTTACGTACACTATGATCGCAAATTAGATGGTAGAATTGCACAAGGCGTCGTAAGTATTAATGCGTTTAAAGGCGTTAGTTTCGGTGAAGGATTTAACGCTGCTGAGAAACCAGGTAGCCAAATCCAAGATGAAATCTTATATGACGAAACAAATGGTTACTACAGAGGCTCTAATCACTTAGGTGGCTTTGAAGGCGGAATGTCTAATGGTATGCCGATTATTGTTAACGGCGTAATGAAACCTATACCGACACTATATAAACCATTGAATTCTGTTGATATTAATACCAAAGAATCATTCAAAGCGTCTATTGAGCGTTCTGATAGTTCTGCTGTACCAGCGGCAAGCGTAGTAGTCGAAAATGTTGTAGCATTTGAAATTGCTAAAGCACTATTAGAAGAGTTTCAATCAAACCATATCGATCAACTACAAGAGCAAATTAAAGAACGTCGTTTGCTTAATATTGAATATTAATGTTAATCATTTAATTTTAAAAATGAATAGGTGAGTATATGAAACTAGAAACTACGTACCAATCAAATAATTATCCTATTTTCGTAGAGCGTAATGCTTTAAAACAACTTCATCAATATCTTGAACCATATAAAGATGTGGTGTTGATAGTAGATGCTGAAGTTAATAAATTGTGGGAAAATGTTTTAAGCTTCATCACAACTGATTATGACGCTCATAAAATTGTCGTTCCATCAGGCGAAAATACGAAAACACTATCGTTTTATGGAGAAACAATCGAATCATTACTTAGCAAACATTTAACAAGAGACACGTGCTTAATTGCTGTTGGTGGGGGGGCGACTGGTGATTTTACTGGTTTTTTAGCCGCTACACTATTGCGTGGTGTTGACTTTATTCAAGTACCAACGACTATCCTAGCTCATGATTCGAGTGTTGGTGGCAAAGTAGGCATTAATTCTCAATATGGTAAAAACTTAATTGGCGCTTTTTATCGTCCTAAAGCAGTTATTTATGATTTGAACTTTTTAGATAGTTTACCGTATAGCGAAGTAATAAGTGGCTATGCAGAAGTTTATAAACATGCATTATTAAATGATCAGGCTCCTGTAACTACATTAGAAAATCAATATAAAAACAGCGAAAGCTTATATCAATTAACTGATATTGAATACTATATTTACAAAGGTATCGAGACTAAATTAAATATTATTATTCAAGATGAAAAAGAAAGTAACGTCCGTAAATATTTAAACCTTGGCCATACTTTCGGTCATGCTGTTGAGTATTATCACAAAATACCTCACGGTCATGCGATTATGATAGGTCTAATTTATCAATTTATCGTCTCTAATAAACAACTAAATAATAATTTTGATATTCAACATTTTATTAATTATCTGAATGCACTTGATTATCCGTTAAATCTTATTAAAGATTTTAATTTTAATATTTTATATAACTTAATGTTGAGTGATAAAAAAAATGATTCTGAAGGTGTGCAAATGGTATTATTAGAAGATTTTGGCAAGCCTGTCGTACAACACGTTAACAAAAAAGTACACGAGCAAGCTTTTGAAGTTTTACAATCTTATTTTAAGTAGGTGACTATATTGGGCAATAGTGAAACGATAAACATAAATAGTCCTTTAGTGGGCGAAATTGAGGTACCTGGAGACAAATCTATGACACATAGAGGTATTATATTGGGGTCATTAGCTAAAGGTAAATCCACGATATATAAACCTTTATTAGGCGAAGATTGTATACGTACAGTAGAAATTTTCAAACGATTAGGCGTTGAAATTACAGTTTCAGAGGATAAAATTGATATCGACTCTCCAGGGTATAAGCATTTTAAAACACCGCACCAAGTTCTTTATACTGGTAATTCTGGTACAACAACGCGTCTTGTTGCGGGATTACTATGTGGATTAGGTATCGAATCAGTTTTGTCTGGTGATGAATCTATTGGCAAAAGACCAATGGATAGAATTATGAAACCTCTAACTTCAATGGGAGCTCATATTACTGGTATTGACGATAACTATACACCATTAATTATCAAACCAGCTAAAATATACGGCATTAATTATCAAATGGAAGTTGCAAGTGCACAAGTTAAAAGCGCCATACTTTTTGCTAGTTTATTTTCAGATGAAATTACAACTATTGAAGAAAGCGATATTACACGAAATCATACTGAAACAATGTTTAAACATTTCAATATTCCAATAGAAGTAAACGGTAAAACACTCCATACTCAACCAAATGCTATTTCACATATTACACCTGCTTATTTTACCGTTCCAGGTGATATTTCGTCGGCGTCATATTTTATTGTGGCAGGTTTAATCACACCGGGCAGTGATGTTACAATTCATAATGTTGGCATTAACCCTACACGTTCAGGTATTATAGATATCGTTGAAAAAATGGAAGGGAACATTGAATTATTTAATGTCATAGAAGGACCAGAACCTACTGCATCAGTTCGTGTTCAATACACTCCAAATCTTAAAGGAGTTCATATAGAAGGAGACTTAGTTCCTAAAGCAATAGATGAAATGCCTATTATTGCGTTATTATGTACTCAAGCGGTAAATAGCAGTGTCATCAAAGATGCCGAAGAATTGAAGTTCAAAGAAACTAACCGTATCGACACTACAGCAAATATGTTGAATTTATTAGGCTTTACGTTACAAACAACAAGTGATGGATTAATTATACATCCTTCTAATTTAGAACAAACTGCTACGGTAGACAGTTTTACTGATCATCGTATAGGTATGATGTTGGCAATTGCTTCATTATTAACTACTGAGCCACTAACTATTGAACAATTTAATGCAGTTAATGTTTCATTCCCAGGATTCTTATCAACTTTAAAACAATTAGAAAACGAGGGATAATCTATATGCAAGATATCTATAAACTTATAGACGATATCAACGTACAAAAATTGGATAACTTAGAAACTCGTGTTAATGATGCATTAAGTTCTACCAATGATGACGCATTATTTATTTTAGGTGAGACTTTGTTCGGCTTTGGTTTAACACCTCAAGCTATTGAAGTTTTTCGAACACTCTATAATAAATATCCGGATGAAAGTGAACTATTAATTTATCTGATTGATGGTCTTATCGCAGAAGATCAAACAGACGAAGCGTTAGAATATTTAACTGAAGTAGAAATTTCACCAGAAAAATTAATGCTTGAAGCTGATTTGTATCAACAACTCAATATGCTAGAAGTAGCGATCGATAAATTAACTGAAGCACGTGACTTACAACCTAATGATCCGATTATTCACTTTGCTTTGGCAGAAATATTATATTATGACGGCCAATATTTAAGAGCTACATCTGAATATGAAACAGTACTTGAAACTGGTGAATACGAAATTAATGGCGTTAATTTATTTTCACGCATTGCAGATTGTAGTTTACAAAGTGGTAACTATGGTGACGCGATTAAAATGTTCGACGAAATTAGTGACGAGGAAATGAATTCAGAGGATTACTTTAAAAAAGCGATCGCCTACGATAAAAATGAATTGACACAAGAAGCGATTAAACTCGTCCAAACGTTATTATCTAAAGATCCAGACTTTTTACAAGGCTATTTTTTCTTACAGCAGTTGCATGAACAAGAACATAATTATGCAGATGCTATAGAAATTGGTAAAGAAGGTTTACGTTTAAGTCAATTTTATAAAGAACTAATGGTAACTACCGGTAAATTAGAAATTGATCATGGAGATGCAAATGAAGGTGTATCATTATTGACACAAGCACTTGATGTGGATAATTCATATCAAGAACCTTTACTCATTTTGAGTGATTTATTTAGAAGTGAAGAGAATTATGAATCACTCATATCTCTTTTACAATATGTTGATGAAGAAGACTTAGACCCAGTATTTATGTGGCATTTAGCGTATGCGTTTGGTCAAGAAGAACGAGATAAAGAAGCACAACATTTCTTTAATCTTGCTTATCCAACCTTACAAACACAAGCCGAATTTCTAAGCGACTATTATTATTATTTAGTAGAGATTGGTCAAATAGACTCTGCAAAATCAATTTTAAATCAATTATTAGAAATTGAACCGAGTAATGAAACTTGGCATGAAGAATCTCAACGTTTACAATAAGATTATTACAAAGTGAGGTGAGCGTTAATGACTACGAGTTTAAATCAAATGAAGACTAACTTTATAGAATATTTATTGTTTCAATATGAATTTAAGTCTAGGATTAGCGTTTGGGTTTTAAACTACATTAAAAGCTCAACTCAACAAATTGAAAATCTTCATTTTGTTTATGACAGAATAACCAATCACAATACGTTAGAGCTTTCAATAATTGATGCTAAAGAAGATGCAATTACTTTAAAAACTACAGATAGTACACTTATTAATAGCAATGAAATTTTTACTTTCATTGCTAATTCTAATTTGTCGTTAGATATTAAAATTAACTTTGCTCAAAACAGTGACAGGGAACGTCGACTTGATGAACTATTAGTATATCAACTATTAAAATCGCCATATTATACCATTTATATGAATGATATATATACTATCCCATTGTCTACCCATTACGAATCTTCAATTATACAACATTTGCAAGATAATATTGATCTAAGTTTACAATTTAGGCAACCGGAACAGTTTTATCAATTATCACAAATTTTAAAGTTGTTTAAATCAAGAAATTCAAATCCATAAAGGAACGTATTATGCCTCTTAAAACAATTATTAACGCGCTCATTTATAATAAAATAGCATTATGGATATTATTAATTTGTAATCTCGCAGGGACTATATATGGTTATATTTGGTATGATACACAATTAAGTGTTACCGATTGGCAGTTTTTGATGTTCGTACCAGACAGTCCAACCGCTTCATTATTTTTATGCTTAGTTATTTTAGCTTTTATAGCCAATAAAAATATTGCTATTATAGAAGCCTTAGCTTTCGTATCTTTGTTTAAGTACGGTGTATGGGCAGTCTTAATGAATATTATAATGTTTATTGATGAGCGCCAAATTTTTCTTAATGGTTTAATGTTAATTTTTTCTCATGGGATTATGGCGATAGAAGCAATCATTTTCTATCCTCGAATGAAAGTAACTGTTATTGGTTTAGTTGTCGCAATGATATGGGTATTCCACAATGATGTTATAGATTATATATTTAAACAATACCCGTATTATCCATTTATTGAACAACACCTTAGTGCAATAGCATATTTATCAATGTGGTTAAGTATTATAGCAATATTATTATATTTATGGCGCACTTTTAAGAGTAAAACATTTGACCATTTTTAACGTTGACAGTAAAATAATAGTACAAAGGAGTGAGGATTTTTGTCTTTAGTATCTTATATTATATATATTGTTATTTTAATGCTCCTACCATTGTGGGCGCAGCACAAAGTCAAATCAAACTATGAAAAATATTCACAAGTAAGATCCACTAGTGGTAAGACAGGTCAAGAAGTTGCATTGGAGATTCTTCATGCAAATGGCATTTATGATGTTGATGTCGTTGAAGGCCAGGGCTTTTTAACTGACCATTACGACCCGCGTAAGAAAGTCGTTGTTTTATCGCCAGCCAATTTCAGTCGTCCATCTGTTGCTGGAACAGCAATAGCTGCTCACGAAGTTGGTCATGCCATTCAACACGCACAAGGCTATTTCTATTTAAGATTTAGAACGGCTTTAGTGCCATTAGCCTCTATAGGGAATTCAGTGGGTTATATCGCAATTATTGCTGGCATTATTTTGACTAGCATGCAAAGTGCGATAGGTACTACTGCACTATGGATTGGTATTGCCTTCATGGCATTTGCAGTACTGTTCTCTATTGTCACATTGCCAGTAGAGTTTAACGCGAGTAGCAGAGCTATGAAACAGATCACTAAATTGAATATTGTGAACGAGAATGAATATAAACACGCTCGAAAAGTATTGTCTGCAGCTGCAATGACTTATGTTGCATCAACAGCAGTAGCTTTAGCAGAACTTGTTAGATTTATTCTTATTGCAAGATCTAGCGATTAATCATTTTTTATAGTAACACACCTTTTCTTTTGAAAAGGTGTGTTTTTTTTGTCTATAACAGATTTAAAATAATACAATATTGACGTTGCATCATTAATGCATAGTGATTTGATTTAGTCTATACTAAATGAGACATGAATTTAAAAGGAGCGACTAAATTGAAATCAATGACAGAAATGCAAAAAGAAGTCGATACGTTTATTGGTCAATTTAACACTGGCTATTTCTCTCCCTTAGCAAATTTAGCTCGTTTAACTGAAGAAGTTGGAGAGTTATCTAGAGAGATTAATCATCTATATGGTGAAAAAAAGAAAAAAGATATTGAAGATGCTAATACAATTAAAGCTGAATTAGGAGATAATCTCTTTGTATTGCTATGTATTGCAAATTCGTTAGATATAGATATGACCGAAAGTTTTAACGAAACGATGGATAAATATAACAAACGCGATAAAAATCGCTACGACTGATAGAAAGGGTGTAAAATCCTTATGAAAATAGGAATAACTTGCTATCCATCTATGGGTGGCTCAGGTATCATTGCTACTGAATTGGGTATTAAATTAGCCGAGAGAGGCCACGATGTACATTTTATAACTTCTAATATTCCATTCAGAATTCGTAAACCTCTACCAAACATTACTTTCCACCAAGTAGAAGTTAATCAATATGCTGTATTTCAATACCCTCCATACGACATAACTTTAAGTACTAAAATAGCTGAAGTAATTACTGAGTATGATTTAGATGTTCTACATATGCATTATGCTGTACCTCATGCTGTATGTGGCATTTTGGCTAAGCAAATGTCGGGGAAAGATATTAAAATCATGACGACTTTACATGGAACGGATATTACCGTGTTAGGTTATGATCATTCTTTGAAAAATGCGATTAAATTTGGTGTTGAACAAAGTGATATTGTAACAAGTGTAAGTAAATCTTTGGCTGAACAAACTCAAGAAATTATTGAAACAACAAAAGACATTGTTCCTATATATAATTTTGTGAGAGAAAATGAATTCCCTACAGTTAGAAATACTAATTTAAAACAATATTATGATATCGAGGAAGATGAAAAGGTCATCATCCATGTTTCAAACTTTAGAGCGGTCAAGCGTATAGACACTGTTATAGAAACGTTTGCCAAGATTCATGAAGAAATGGCGTCTAAACTATTATTAATAGGAGATGGCCCCGAATTAATGGACATGAAACAACTCGCAAAAGATTTAAACGTAGAAAAGCATGTAATCTTTTTAGGTAAACAAGATTGGGTAAGTGAGTTTTATCAATTAGCCGATTTAGTGTTATTATTAAGTGAAAAAGAAAGTTTCGGTTTAACGCTTTTAGAAGCAATGAAATCTGGTGTTGTGCCAATTGGTTCCAAAGCTGGAGGTATCAAAGAGGTAATCAAACACGGTGAGACTGGTTACATTGTAGATGTAGGTGATAGCTTACAAGCGAGTCAATATGCACTTAAATTACTGAATGATTCCTCATTATACAACCAGTTACAACAAGCTATGCTTTATGATATTGAACAACGTTTCTCATCTGATTTAATTACAGACCAATACGAATACTATTATAGACAAATGTTAGAGGGTAATCATGACTAATATATTATTTGAAGATGCTAAACCTGTTATTAAAAAAATTAAAGAACAAGGTTTCGAAGCATACTTTGTAGGCGGTTCCGTAAGAGATTATTTAATGGATAAAGACATCCATGATATAGATATAACTACAAGTGCTAGACCAGATGAAATAGAAGAAATGTTTTCTAAAACCATACCGATTGGCAAAGAACATGGTACGATTAATGTATTATTTCATAATAAAAGTTATGAAATAACTACATTTAGAACTGAAGGCGAATATATTAATCATCGTAAACCTAATGATGTAATTTTTGTACGCGATTTATATGAAGACGTTAAACGCCGTGATTTCACAATTAATGCAATTGCAATGGATGAATCATACAATATTATAGATTATTTTAATGGTAAAGATGACATTGATGCGCATAATATTAAGACAGTAGGTAATGCCGTAGAACGTTTCGAAGAAGATGCACTTAGAATTATTAGAGGTTTAAGGTTTCAATCTCAATTAGCTTTTACATTAGATAATGAAACTTTTGACGGTATGCTACAACAAATTCAAAATATCGAATATTTATCTATAGAACGCATAATTGTAGAATTCAAAAAATTAATTACGGGAAAAAACGTAGCTGTAAGTTTTAAGAATTTATTAACTTTAAATGCATTTGCTTATATACCGTTCTTTAGTCATTATGATATGCGTCACATTATAATAAAAGAACCGCTACCATTTAATTTATTTATAGCATTAATTCAAAGTAAATTATCAAATGTTAACGCACAATTAGCACAACTTAAAATAAGCAATAATGACAAAAAAGAAATACAAACCTTTACACAATTATTAACAGTACTTCAAACTATAAATACAAAACAGGAACTTAAATTAACTATTTATGATTATGGATTACAACACAACTTAACCATTTTGTCTTATAGTCAAACTTTCAAACAAAATGATATTGCGTTACCGTCACCACTAATTTATAATGAGCAACTTTTAAGACAAATCGCACAGGAAATGCCTATTAAAAATCGACAAGAACTAGATATAACAGGAAAAGACTTAATAGATTATCTCGAACAACGTAGTGGACCTTGGATCAAAGATGCACTAAGAAACATTGAAATTGCTGTTATTGATGGTAATTTAACTAATTATAAACCTAAAATTTTAGAATGGGTGAAAGAACATGTCAAAATATAGTCAAAGTGTCATTCATATTTTATATCAACACCAACTTGAATATGTATCAGGACAATATATCGCAGAGCAGCTTAATATATCACGTACTTCAGTTAAAAAAATTATTGACCAGCTAAAAAATGAAGGTTGTAATATTGAATCTATAAACCATCGTGGTCATAGGCTTATTACGTTACCAGATAAATGGTATAAAGGCATCGTTATTCCATTGATTCAAGAGCAACGTCTTTTCGACAATATAGAAGTTTATGAAACGATTAACTCTACTCAATTACAAGCTAAACAACAATTAGTGGGTAATAAAGAATCATTTTTAATTTTAAGTGATGAACAAACTCAAGGTAAAGGACGATTCAACAGACCATGGACGTCTGCCAAAAGTAAAGGATTATGGATGTCGATCGTCTTAAGACCCGAAGTCGCATTTTCGATGATTACTAAATTCAACTTATTTATGGCTTTAGGTATTCGAGATGCAATACAACAGTTTTCTAATGATACAGTTACTGTTAAATGGCCAAACGATATATATATAGAGGGCAGAAAAGTCTGTGGCTTTTTAACTGAAATGGTTGCTAATAGTGATGGTATAGAAGCAGTGATTTGTGGTATTGGTATTAATATGAATCATCATGCTAATGATTTCATCGAAGAATTAAAAGATAAAGCAACGAGTATAGCGCTACACAGTGAAGAAAAGGTGAATCGTTATCAATTTTTAAAATCCCTTGTCACTAATATTGAATACCGTTATGCTCAATTTAATACTCACTCCTTCGAAGCAATACGCGACGAGTACATAAAGGCTTCAAACATCTGGGGTAAAGAATTAAAATTCACCGAAAACAATGTACAATTTAATGGTAAAGCAATCGATATCGATAAAGAGGGCTTTTTAATTGTTAAAGATAATTCAGGTGAAACAAAAAAGCTAATGAGTGCTGATATAGAATTATAGACTAAAAAGGAGGATAATATAATGGCCGAACCGTGTTACGCTGTAGTTGATTTAGAAACTACAGGAAACCAATTGGATTTTGATGAAATAATACAAATCGGTATTACTTTCGTGCGTGAAAACAAAATTATCGGTACTTATCATTCTATGATAAAAACAGATTTAGAAATTCCTCCATTCATTCAAGCATTGACTTCAATTGAAGAAGATATGTTAACACAGGCACCATATTTTCAAGAAATAGCAGAGGATATATATAATCAATTAAAAGATTGTATCTTTGTAGCACATAATGTGGTTTTTGATTTGAATTTTATCCGCAAATCATTTAAAAATTGTGATATCAAATATAAACCTCGTAAAGTATTAGATACTTTAGAATTATTTAAGGTGGCATTTCCAACAGACAAAAGTTACCAACTTAGTGAACTTGCTGAAGCACATAACATTCCTTTGAATAATGCTCACAGGGCGGATGAGGATGCCACTACTACGGCCAAATTAATGATTTTGGCTTTTGAAAAGTTTGCTAAATTACCACTAGATACACTAAAGCAACTATATTATTTAAGTAAAAACCTTAAATACGATTTACATGATATTTTGTTTGAATTAGTGAGGGCTCATAAAATTACGGATACACCACAACAATTCGCCAAATTTGAACAACTAATTTATAAAAAACAAAAAGATTTTAAAATGCCTCATTTAGATTACAATGGCACATTGAAAGAATTGTATACAAAGATAATCGAACATTTAAATATGATGTATAGGCCACAACAACTTTATTTATCAGAAATTATATTAGAACAACTTATGCATAGTAGTAAAGCAATGATTGAAGCACCTCTAGGTAGCGGTAAATCTTTTGCTTATTTACTGGCAGCCTTAATGTATAACATTGAAACAGGCAAACATGTCATGATTTCAACGAATACTAAATTATTACAAAATCAATTATTAGAAAAAGATATACCTATGATTAAGCAGGCTTTAAATTTTAACGTTAATACCACACTTATCAAAAGTAAAAATGAGTATATTTCATTAGGTTTAATTAGCCAAATTTTAAAAGATGAATCTAGTAATTACGAAGTTTGGATATTGAAAATGCAATTATTAATATGGATTACTGAAACAGATACTGGTGATATCCAAGAGTTAAATTTAAAAGGCGGTCAAAAAATGTATTTTGACCAAAAATTAGAAACTTATGTTCCAGTACGAAATGACATTAATTATTATAATTTTATTAAACGCAACGCACATAATATCCAAGTTGGGATAACGAACCATGCTCATTTAATTCATTCTTCACAAGACGATTCAATATACCAATTATTTGATGATTGTATTATCGACGAAGCACATAGATTGCCAGATTATGCTTTAAATCAAGTAACTAATGAATTAAGTTATGCGGATGTCAAGTATCAACTCGGCTTAATTGGTAAAACTGAAAATGAAAAACTCTTAAAATCCATAGATACTTTAGAACAAAAACGTATTTTAGAAAAACTTGATATCCCACCTATAGATGTGTTTGGGCTAAAAGTTACTATAAATGAGATACATGATTTAAATGAACAACTGTTTGATACTATCTTCTTAACGATAAGAAATTCAGAAGTTCACGCTGATGATATGAATAAACTTCATTTTGTATATCATTTTGATAGCGAACCAATAATTAAAGATTTATCTACAATTATTCATAAACTAAATATGTCGCTCGAATTTTTTAATGGTATGAGTCATAAAATGATTAAATCTGTAAGAAAACAATTACTTTATATTAACGACCGTTTTAAAGCGATTGAATATAGTTTGAAAAATAAACATACAAGTTACTTATCAATTAAAAATATGTCACAAAAATCAACGATTAAATTGCACGTGAAAGACTATAATGTTAAAGATGTCCTAACGTCACAAGTGTTAAATAAATTTAATGCTTTAACATTTATATCGGGAACGTTAACTTTTAATCATTCTTTTAATAATTTTAAGAATTGGTTTAACGAAGACGTATCATTTAATACTTATGAAATCGATAATAAAGTGTATAATGAAAATCAAACTACAGTATTTATACCGAATGATGTCGCTTCGTATAACTATAAAAATATTGATGATTATGTATCATCAATAATTAATTATGTTACTGAATATGTGAATGTCATAGAGTCCAAATGTTTAATACTTTTTACAAGCTATAAAATGATGCACCTCGTACAAGAATTATTAAATGAGCTACCTGAATTTGAAGATTATGTTATTTTGACGCAACAACCTAATCAAAATTATAAAATAGTACAGCAATTTAATAGCTTCGATAAAACCATACTTTTAGGTACGGGAACATTCTTTGAAGGCTTTGACTTTCAATCTAATGGTATTAAGTGCGTTATGATAGCAAAATTGCCTTTTATGAATCAAAATAATACTAAATTTTGGTTGATGGAATCTGAATTTACATCAACATTCAAAGAATATGTTTTACCAGATGCTGTGACTCGCTTTAGACAAGGTATTGGACGTTTAATAAGAAATGAAGAGGACAAAGGTATATTAGTATCATTTGATGACCGACTAATTAATAGTAATTATAAGCACTTTTTCGAACAATCTTTAGAAAACTTCAGGCAAAACAAAGGTGACATTAAACAATTTCATCGTTTACTAAATAAAATAAAAAATTAACGTCGCTCTAAATTTAATTAACTAGATGTTATGTAATGATTTTGTTAAAATATATAAGGATAAATTAATTATAGGAGACTGGTTATGAAGACAACAATTAAAGAAGCAAAAAAATATCTTAACCAAGAAGTGACAATTGGTGGTTGGCTACACAACAAACGTTCGAGTGGTAAGATAGCTTTCTTACAACTTAGAGATGGTACAGGGTTTATGCAAGGCGTTGTAGTTAAAGCTGAAGTTTCAGAAGATACTTTTCAATTAGCAAAAAATATTACGCAAGAATCTTCACTTTTTGTTACTGGCGTTATTACTGAAGATACACGTTCAGACCTTGGTTACGAAATGCAAGTTAAAACAATAGAAGTAATAGATGAAGCACATGATTATCCCATTACACCTAAAAATCACGGAACTGAATTTTTAATGGATCACAGACACTTGTGGTTACGTTCTAAAAAGCAACATGCTGTAATGAAAATTAGAAACGAAATTATTCGCGCTACGTATGAATTTTTCAATAATAATGGATTCACTAAAATCGATCCTCCTATTTTAACAGCAAGCGCTCCAGAGGGCACTAGTGAGTTATTCCATACTAAATATTTTGACGAAGATGCCTTTTTATCTCAAAGTGGGCAATTATATATGGAAGCTGCAGCAATGGCACACGGTAAAGTTTTTTCTTTTGGTCCAACTTTTAGAGCTGAAAAATCTAAAACACGTCGCCATCTAATTGAATTCTGGATGATTGAACCAGAAATGGCATTTTACAACCATGACGATAGCTTAGAAGTACAAGAACAATATGTTACGCACATCGTTCAATCGGTATTAAAAAATTGTACTATCGAACTTAAAACTTTAGAGCGTGACACAGAAAAATTAGCTAACGTTGTTACACCATTTCCAAGAATAACTTATGACGATGCAGTTAAGTTCTTAAAAGAAGAAGGTTTCGATGATATTGAATGGGGCGAAGATTTTGGAGCGCCTCATGAAACCGCAATCGCTAATCATTATGATTTACCAGTATTTATTACAAACTATCCAACTAATATTAAACCATTCTATATGCAACCTAACCCTGAAAATGAAGACACTGTTTTGTGCGCCGACTTAATCGCACCTGAAGGCTACGGTGAAATCATTGGTGGTTCAGAACGTATTAATGATTTAGCATTAATGGAACAACGTATGAATGAACATGCGTTAGACGCGGAGAGCTATAGCTATTATTTAGATTTACGTAAGTATGGTAGCGTACCTCACAGTGGGTTTGGTTTAGGTCTAGAACGTGCAGTTGCATGGATATCTGGAGTGGAACATGTTAGAGAAACATCACCATTCCCAAGACTGTTAAATCGCTTATATCCATAAAATATAACATAAATTGTCCAGTCATCTCATTAAGGCTGGACTTTTTTATCATATATAAATTATTAAAAAAGGAGGGATGTTGAGTGAATGCACATCAATTAAAGATACGACCAGTCGTTATTCGTAAAGAACTCCTTTACCATTACAATGAACTTGATATTGATGAAACAGAATTAGTTATTTTAATTAAACTGCTTCACGCTGGTGAAACGTCAAACAAACAACCATCAATTGAAACATTACAACAAGGTACGACATTAGAAGCGAGACAAATCACTGCAATCATTCAAAATTTAATTCAGCGTGATTTACTAAATCTCAATGTCCGTAAAGATGAAGAAGGTAAATTTACTGAATATATGGATTTAGATCCTTTTTATAATAAATTAAGCACTATTATTGAACAAACTGAAATCTCACAAAAAGCCGAACAAAATCAAATGGATTTTAATAAGTTGTTTCAAAATATTGAACAAACTTTTGGCAGACCATTGTCACCATTTGAAATGGAAACATTAAATCAATGGATCGATGTCGATGAGCATGATTTAGATGTTATTCAAGCCGCTTTAGACGAAGCGTCTAGTCAAAACAAATTATCATTTAAATATTTAGATCGCATTTTATTAAACTGGAAGAAGAATAATGTGAAGACAATAGAAGATTCTAAAAAGATAAGTCAACAATACAATCAACCAAAAATGAAACATACTGTAGAAAATATTCCTAAAGTTGATTGGCTAAATGGAGGTTCACCAGATGGTAAGTAATACAAAGGCTTTAAATATGATAGACGTCATAGCTAATATGTTTCCGAATGCAGAATGTGAACTTGTTCATGATAATCCTTTTGAACTCACGATCGCAGTATTACTATCTGCACAAACTACTGATAATGCGGTCAATAAAATTACAAAGCCTCTTTTTGAAAAATATAAACGTCCAGAAGATTATATAGCCGTAGATATTGCCGAATTAGAAAATGATATTAGAACGATTGGACTATATAGAAATAAAGCTAAAAATATAAAAAAACTATGCCAATCGTTATTGGATAAATTTAACGGCCAGATACCCCAAACACATGACGACTTAGAGAGCTTGGCTGGTGTTGGTAGAAAAACTGCCAACGTTGTGATGAGTGTTGCCTTTGACGAACCTTCATTAGCAGTTGATACGCATGTTGAAAGAGTATCTAAACGTCTTGGTATTTGTCGTTGGAAGGATAATGTGAGACAAGTAGAAGATAAATTATGCAAAGTAGTTCCAAGAGATCGTTGGAATAAAACGCATCACCAATTGATATTTTTCGGTAGATATCATTGTCTATCACGTAGTCCAAAATGTGATATTTGTCCACTATTTGAAGATTGTAGAGAAGGTCAAAAACGTTATAAAGCGACACTGAAAGAAGCGTGAAACATGTGATAACAAAAGATGACTTTAATAATTTAGAAACAAAATTAGACTTTTATGCACAGAAGAAACAACTGAAGTCAGCTACGGCTAAAACATATTTAGATAATTATTTTGATTTGATAATAAATTATTTTAAACAAATAAATAGTATTCAAACAATAAATTTAAATGAACTAGAACAATTACCAGTCGTGCCTATGAATTTTCGAGAAAGATATCAATATATGCAACAGAGAAAATATCATTTTATGGGCTATCGTCAAATGAAAACATTAAAATCTGAGTTAATAAAAATGAATGCATCCTATCAAATAAGGCAAAAAAACTCCGGTCTCAATAATTGAGGCCGGAGCTTTTTATTATTTAATTAAAAGTAAATAATTTAGTTAATGCATTGGCACTTCTGTTAGAATTACTGTTTCCTTGTTGACTGTTAGAGTTGCCGCTGCTTTGACTATTAGAATTATTTGAGTTGCTGCTTGAACTTGATGAATTTGAACTACTACTTCCACCTTGACCAGTTGGTTTGTTATTAGTAGTGTTATCATCTTTATGGCCTTTAATGTACAAGCTATCTTTATCGTCTCCACCAACTGAATCTGGTTTTTTGTAATCTCCACCATCTTTAGGGTTGATTTGAGACATAACATCTTTTAATAGATGTTGTGGATATTCTTGCTCAGTATGACCGACAAATGAATTGGTACCACCTTGTTTGACTTTATTGAAGCCCATCCACACTGACATAGTGTATTTAGGTGTAAATCCATTTATCCAAACATCTTTTGCTGCATCGTCAGGTAGGTTGTACTGTTGATACGTTTCTTGACCATAAGTACCTGTACCAGTTTTGGCAGCTAAGTTAATTCCTTTGACACCATTACCATATGCTGAACCATAAGCTTCAAATGTACCTTTCAAGATTTCGGCAAGCATGTAAGATGTAGAATCTTTCATAGCTTGATGGCTAGTATGATCATATTCAACCGTGTCTCCATCTTGTTTAACAACTTTCTTAATAGAGTGCGCATTGTTATAAGTGCCTCCATTTGCAATTGAGGCAAATGCTGAAGCTAGTTGTGTAGGTGAGAATTCAGATGCTGAACCACCTAGTACTTCAGAAGGACCTATATCACTACTATAATCTAAGCCAACTTTCTTAGCAAAATTCTTCGGTGCATCTTTACCAGCATCTTGTACTGTTTGTTGCCACGTTTTTAACGCAGGAATGTTGAAACTTTGTCTCAATGCGTCATAAATTTTAACTGTACCATGACCTTTAGTGTCATAGTTTCTAAATGTTACACCGTCTACTTGATAAGAACTTTCGTCTTTAATAGAGTGATTAGTTGCCCAGTTCATATTTTCGATAGCAGGACCATAAGCTAAGAACGGTTTTAAAGAAGAACCAGTAGGGTGTGCATCCGTTGCTAGGTTTCTATCTACGACATCTTTATAGTTACGGCCACCAGAAATTGCTGCTAATGCGCCAGTTTTACTATCTACAATTGATGAACCAACTTGTTGATCACCGTTTTTGTAGTAGCTACCATTGTTAATACGTTCTTGCAATGTAGATTGAGCATTTTTATCCATATTCGTATAAATCTTAATACCACTGTTTAATAAAGAACCTAAGTTTTTATTTTTGAATTCTGGATTATTCATTAATTCTGATTTAACGAAGTTAATATAAGCGTCATATTCTGGATGCTCATTCTTGTCAGAAACTTGACGTTGCTTGTCAGTACGTTTAACAAGGTTATCTTGAAGTGACGTTTTTTCAGCCTCTTCTTTTTGCTTCTTAGTTATTCTATGGTGATATTGCATTAGATAAAGTACCGTGTCTTTTCTTGATTCAGCCTGTTTAGGATGATCATAAACGTTATAAGTGTTTGGTACTTGAGGTAAACCTGCCAAATATGCTGATTCAGCTAAATTTAAATCTTTTAAATCTTTGTTGAAATAATACTTAGCTGCGGCTTTGACACCGTAAACACCGTCAGAATAATAAATTTTATTTAAGTATATTTGGAAAATTTCATCCTTACTATACTCTTGTTCTAAACGATAAGATAAGTATGCTTCTTGTGCTTTACGTGCAATAGATTTTTGATCTGTAAGGAATGAACGTTTAACAACTTGTTGTGTTAACGTTGATGCACCTTGTGAACCAAAACCACCTGTAAGGTTTTTCGCAACAGCACCAAATAGACGTTTATAGTCTAAAGCACCATGGTCATAGAATCTATTGTCTTCAGTTGCCAATACTGCACTTTTCATGTTTTTTGGTACTTCATCAAGATCCACATGAGCACGACGTTGGCCATTATCCACTGTTTTAATCAAATCGCCATCTTTATCATATATCTTAGCTGGGATAGGGTCTTGTAATTTCGACTCGGTAAATGCTGGTGCTTTCCATGCATAGTAAGCGAATAACAAAATACCTACAAGCGCTAATATAATAAAAGCAATTATCAAAAAGCCAATGATTTTAATGACTGTACGCTTGATATTTCTATTCTTTTTGTTCTCGGACTTTCCATTATTATTTGAATCGGAAGTCCTTTTATTTTCCGTCATACGCGGTCCTCACTTTCATCTAATATCAACTTATCAACTGCTTTGAGATAATTCAATCGTGGTTGATACTGATAAGGAATATAGTAACCATTTTTTGTAAATTCTTCAACCGTTATAGACTTTTTAATGTTATTTTTGTATCTATTCCAAAAGAATTCAAACTTAGAATACGGCAAAAGAAAGACTTTATCCAGCGATTTGAAACGTATTAATAAAAATACGATTCCACCTTGTTTATTACAAGCCTCCATGTGTTTTACTTGATGTTCATGAATGTTACTTAGTGGAAAGGAAGTTTTATTTTTAGTTTCTTTTGCTTCAAAGTCTATATAATGGCCACCATACAAGCCATTATAGTCGGTTGTTGAAGGTGTTCTAAAATAAGCCTCATTAATCACGGCTTTACTACGCCTTGGATAGTCGACGTTAACAATTTGAACTGGTGTTGGCTTCTTATGTATTACAGCAACACCGTGATGTAAATAATAAGTATTGCTTTTCTCAATATCACCTTCTAGTGACATACCTCTACCACCGTAATCAATATTACTAGAATCAGTTGATTGATTACGTCCGACTTGAGCCTTATTTACATTAAATGGTTTGCCATTGGGATAATTCATGCTTTTTCACCACACTCGTCTCAAATTCAAATTACTTCTTTCAATTATATATGAATTTAAGTGATTATACTATCTCATGAGAAAGGATAAATATGTATGTATTTAACACTACATACATCCTTATATATTTTAACGCTCTTTCTAAAATTAAACAATCATTGTTAATGGTAATGTCATAAATTTAATTTAAATATAAATTAACATTATAAATGACTCAAAATGCCTTTTATGGTAAATTTATTGTGTAGGAGGTTATCTCATGTCACAATTTATTGATGACTTAATAGATGATGTACAACTTATGCAAACGCGTTATGAGATTGCCAAAGAACAAGGGGACTATAATTTTTATGAGGTAGTCAAGCCTTTTACTACTCATATTGATAATTTAATTACTCAAATTAAATTACACGAGGCTGATATACTAAGTTTAACTTATATGAATAAACAGAAATTTGAAATTTTAATTTCTAATATTGAAACTTTATCAGTTGAATGTCATTTTAAACGAACTAGTAGAAAGTTGTTCATGGAAAAACTAAAGGCTGTGCAATATGATTTAGGATATATTCACAGAAGTGAGTTGACGTTATGATCAAAACAATTTATATAACTGGTTATAAACCTTTTGAGTTAAATATTTTCAAAGATGACGCCCCCGAAGTATATTATTTAAAGCAATTTATCGAACATAAGTTAAAACAGTTGATTGACGAAGGATTAGAATGGGTATTAGTACAGGGTCAGCTTGGTATAGAACTATGGGCAGCTGAAGTTGTATTATCCTTAAAAGCTAGTTTTCCTGATTTGAAATTAGGTGTAATTACGCCTTTTTATGGTCATACAGAAAGATGGAATGATGTAAACAAAAGTAAATATATTCAAATGGAACAACAAGCCGATTTTGTGGATAGCGTTTTTCATACTACATATGAAGGACCTCATCAATTTCAACAAGCAGATCAATTTATGTTAGACCATACAGATCAAACAATTTTAATTTATGATGAAGAACAAGAAGCAAGCCCAAAGTTTTTTAAAACAAAGTTAGTTGAATTTAAGAATAAAACAAACTATACTTGTGACATAGTGACGTTTGATGAATTAACGGCGTTCATTAACGATTTACAATGGTCTCAAGAACAAAGTTTTGAATGAGGTGGAGAGAAAAATGTCAGATGTTTCATTAAAACTATCAGCAAAAGATATTTACGAAAAAGATTTCGAAAAGACGATGACTCGTGGTTACAGAAGGGAAGAAGTTGACGCATTTTTAGATGACATAATAGCAGATTATCAAAAAATGTCCGACTTAAATAATGAAGTTGTGAAACTTTCCGAAGAAAATAGTAAACTTAAAAAAGAACTTGAAGACTTAAGATTACGCGTTGCGACAACAAGACCACAAGAAAATAAAAACTTCTCATCAAACAGTAATAACAATAATAACAACAGTAATAATAACGTGGATATTCTTAAACGTATTTCTAATTTAGAAAAGGCAGTATTCGGTAAGTAGGTTTACTTTAAACTGAATTTAATTAGTGCCAGTACATAATTGAGTAGGTTTTGATTTTTTCAAAACCTACTCTAATTTGATTGTTTAACTTTAAATAAAGTGATACAATCTTAAAGATGGTATTTTGGGTAATCGCTATAGCGATATAGAGGAAAGTCCATGCTCACACAGTCTGAGATGATTGTAGTGTTCGTGCTTGACGAAACAATAAGTCAAGGCATTAAGTTGACGGCAACGAAATAACCTAAGTTGTTTCAATATGGTTAAAATAGTTTGAAAGTGCCACAGTGACGTAGCTTTTATAGAAATATAAAAGGTGGAACGCGGTAAACCCCTCGAGTGAGCAATCCAAATTTGGTAGGAGCACTTGTTTAGCGGAATTCAACGTATAAACGAGACATTCTTTTACTATATAAAAGAAGTGTAGACAGATGGTTACCACCTGCGTACCAGTGTGACTAGTACACGTTATGAGTACAATGGTACAGAACATGGCTTACAAAAATATCATCACTAGTTGCAAAGCTCTCCCATTTCGGAGAGCTTTTTTAAATTTGACATCTTATAATTAAAATTTTTAAAGGTTCAACTAATATCTATTTAAAACAACTTTTGATACGATAGAATATATAATTTTTTAAGGAGAAACAATATGTATAAATTATTAGCTGTATGCCCAATGGGACTTGAATCAATTGTGGCTAAAGAAATACAAGAATTAGGCTATGAAACAACAGTAGAGAACGGCAAAATATTTTTTGAAGGAGATGAAACTGCAATAGTAAAATGTAACTTGTGGTTGAGAACTGCAGATAGAGTCAAAATAGTAGTAGGACAATTCACAACCACTACATTTGATCATTTATTTGAGCAAACAAAATCCTTACCCTGGGAAGCTTTTATAGACCAAGATGGCAGTTTTCCTGTACAAGGTAAAAGTGTTAAATCAACATTATTTAGTGTGCCAGATTGCCAAGCCATTGTTAAAAAGGCCATCGTTGAACGTTTAAAAGTTGCTTACAATGAAAGAGGTTGGTTAAACGAAACAGGCGCCAAATATCCTGTAGAAGTATCAATCTTAAAAGATAAGGCTTTATTAACAATCGACACTTCAGGTTCAGGATTAAATAAAAGAGGATACAGAATTACTCAAGGTGAAGCGCCAATAAAAGAAACTTTAGCTGCAAGTTTAATTAGGCTTGCTAATTGGCAAGGTGATACACCTTTAATCGATCCTTTCTGTGGTTCTGGTACTATTGCTATTGAAGCATGTTTAATTGCTCAAAATATTGCACCTGGGTTTAATAGAGATTTTGTCTCAGAATCATGGGATATTATACCTTCAAATTTATATGATGAAATGCGTAATGAAGCAGAAAGTGTTGCAGATTATGATCGTCATGTTGAGATTTATGCTTCTGATATTGATCCAGAAATGATTGAAATAGCTAAAAGAAATGCTGAAGAGGTAGGCTTGAGTGATATTATTCAATTTAGCGTTAAAGACGTTAATACTTTAACGATTGATACGGAAGATTCGATAGCATTAATTGGTAACCCACCATATGGCGAACGTATCGGTGATAGAGCTGAAGTAGAAGAAATGTATAAATATTTAGGTAAATTAATGCATGAGCATCCATATTTATCATCATACATTTTAACAAGTAATAAAGAGTTTGAGTTTTTAACAAATAAAAAAGCTACAAAAAGAAGAAAATTATTTAATGGTTATATTGAATGTACGTATTTCCAATATTGGGGAGCAAAACAACCGAAAAATTAAATAAATATTAGCGGAGGTGTCTATATGAAAAATGAATTTAAAAGAGGTATATTATTTGCCTTCGCAGCATACTTCTTATGGGGCGTTTTACCAATATATTGGGACTTAATACATGGTTTCGCTGCCTTTGAAATATTGGCATACAGAATAGTATTTTCCATGATTTTTATGATTTTAATTGTAATTATTTCAAATAAAACAAAACCTTTTATTAATAATGTGAACCAATTAATAAAGCAACCATTGCAACTGATTGCTATTATTGCTGCTGGTTACGTAATTACTATTAACTGGGGGACATTTATTTGGGCAGTTACTAATGGTCATGTATTACAATCAAGTTTAGGATATTATATAAATCCGCTTATAAGTATATTATTAGCTTTTATCTTTCTAAAAGAGCGCTTTAATAAATTTGAATGGACTGCCATTGTGTTAGCTTTGATTGGAGTATTATATATGACGATAAAAATCGGCGAGTTCCCGTACGTTTCATTATTATTAGCATTTTCATTTGGCATATATGGTCTACTAAAAAAATTAATACCGATTGATGCAATAAGCAGCATTACAATTGAATGTATCGTTACTGCGCCAGCCGGTTTAATTTATCTATGGTATGTAATACAACAAGGCCACAGCAATTTTGGAATGAACATATCATCATTGTGGATTGTATTTTCTGGTGCTGTAACTGCAATTCCACTTATACTATTTTCAGCAGGTGCAAAACGAATACCATTATCACTAACTGGTTTCATCCAATATATTGGACCAACAATTATGTTTGTATTAGGTGTATTCGTCTTTAAAGAGCCGTTTGATATACATCAATTTATTACATTTATATTTATTTGGTTAGGTATTATCGTTTATAGCATTTCACAATATTTAAAAATCAAGAAAAGTAAAAACCCTGTTATCCAGTAATAATTTATACATTATAAGACTTGAACTAAAAACGATTGCTATGTTATGCCAATAGCAATCGTTTTTTTACTTTTGACTGATTATTTTATTGAAACAGATTCTAACAATTAATAAGTTTTTAACACCTTAACTTAACTACTGTTGAAGATCAATCAATCATACAACTGTATTAATTGTAAAATTCTCCAGAAATAACATTTATATTTTGACATAATCTTTATGGCGAGGTTTATTAAAAACGGGACGCGTTGAAGGCTATAGGCATAAAAAGCTTTAGGGAATCGAGCCATATAGTGCTATTTATAAAATAAAAATTCAGCGAAAGTATCAATAACACTGACCTTTTATTTTACTAATGTTAAAAATTGTACAATAATATAATAATAATGATTTATTGTTAACATCATAATTTCAATATCTAAATAGCGTTTAATACTAGATTAATACGTCTAACTGTATTATGGTAAATGTAATGAGTAATGTAGTGCTTAAAACCATACAAATTTTAAAATATAATAAATAAAAATTAAACTTACTAGTTATCTATAAACAGCATAGTTAACTAAATTTTTTTAAGTAGGAGTGAGATAATGAGAAGAGTTTTAATATTAGGGGCCAATGGGGCAGTAGCTAAAGCTGCTATTAATTCATTTTTAGAAAATACTAACTATACTTTACGATTATTTTTAAGAGATGCTAATAGATTGCCAGACTACGCATCAGATCGTATTAGAGTGCGTGAAGGCGATGCGACAAATTATGATGACGTTGAAAGCGCAATGGACGACGTAGATTTTGTTGTAGCAAGTTTATCAGGAGAACTAGATAAAGAAGCAACTGTAATAGCAAAAGCAATGGAAAATAAAAACGTAAAACGTCTCGTATTTGTTACTGCATTAGGTATATATGCCGAAGTACCCGGTAAATTTGGCAACTGGGTTAATGATCAAATTAGCGATAAATTAAAAGTTTATCGTACAGCTGCCGATATTATAGAGTCTTCTGATTTAGATTATACGATTTTAAGACCAGCATGGCTAAGTCATAAAAATGAAATAGATTACGAAATTACCGCTAAAAATGAACCATTTAAAGGCACAGAAGTTTCAAGAAAAAGTGTTGCTGCTGTTATCGTCAATATTGCTAAAGATCCAGAATTATATTTAAAAGAAAATATAGGTATTAATAAACCTAATAGTGAAGGCAATAAACCATCTTGGCTTTAAATAATCAAATAATCACACTAACCCGTATATATAATCATCGAAAATTGATTATATATACGGGATTTTTATGTTTAAATAGACATAAGGACCTAATAATTTTATATTATTTTGTTAAACTTAAGTGACACTTTAGACAATAGTTAATTTGTTATACAATATAAATAATTATAAGTAAGCATTAAAGGAGACTTTGGCAAATGGGTAACACAGAGCAACTCGACATTTTATACAAACTAAAAAAAGAAGTAGAGAAATCAAGTAATGATAGACTGATTCATATTATTAATCAAGTTATTAAAAAGGTTTACTTAAATCAATATACCGCTACATTTGTAGGTCATTTTTCTGCAGGTAAATCCACATTAATCAACTTGTTATTGGAACAAAATATTTTACCAAGTTCTCCAGTACCTACAACGAGTAATACGGCTGTCGTTTCAGTCGATGATGAGCCAGGTCTTATTGCTAATTTAAGTAATAAACAATACACATTGTTAAATTCTTATGATGAAGTCAAACAAATGAATAGACAAAATGTTGAGGTTGAATCGATTGAGATTAAATTTCCTTCGACAAAATTCAATAAAGGGTTTACATTACAAGACACTCCAGGTGTAGACTCAAATGTTTCTACGCACCAATCAAGTACTGAGCAGTTTATGTACACAAGTAATGTAATCTTTTATACAGTGGATTATAACCATGTACAATCTGCTTTAAATTTCCAATTTATGAAGCAATTAAATCAAGCTAACGTACCTATTGTATTTGTTATTAATCAGATCGATAAACATAATGACGAAGAATTACAATTTGATGATTTCAAACAACGTGTAGAAAAATCCGTAAATGAGTGGGACATTAATTTAGATGCAATATTTTACGTATCTAAATTTGAACATCCAAATAACGAAATTAATGCGTTATCTGCTTATCTTATTGAGAAAGATAAGCATAGAGAAGCGCTCGAAGACTATGTTGAACGTATTGTAAAATTTATTACAGAGGAACAATTGTCTTACATTCAAAATGAAATTCAAGACACGTTAACTAAATTAGATATTGAAGAAGAGGATTTTGATCAGGCATATATTAATTTTCAACAACATCAAGAAGTAAGTGAAGAAGCACAGCTATTAAATGATTCAGATAAGTTATATAACTTTTTACACCATAAAAGAAAAGATATTTTAGAAAATGCTTATATCATGACTCATGATACACGTGAATTAATTAGAAATTATTTAGAAAGTTTAAGTAAACAATTTAAAGTTGGTGGTTTATTTAATAAAAAGAAAAAAGCATTAGAAATTCAAGAAGAGCGCCTAAATTTAGTTATAGAACACTTACAAGATAAAGTTAATCAACAAATTAGGCAGCCATTAAGAGAAGACATGTCATTCTTAACAAGATTTATAAACTCTTCAGAAGTAAATGATGCCATTTTAAATCAACATTATGTGATAGAACCAAGTTTAATTACACATCTTTATAAAGAACAAATAAGTATTAGTAATCAATACGTACTAACATTTTGTGATGAAGTATTAAAAGCAATACAACAATTTATCAAAAAAGACTCCGATCCATTATTTAAAAAAGCTATTCAACTGTCACATGCTGCAGATATTAATGATGAATATCAAGATGATTTTAATGATTATGAAAATTTCATTGCTCTACGTAATTTGAGAGAATCTTTAACTACACGTAATTATAGACATTATTATATACACATTGATGATTCATTAGATAGACTCATTGACCGTAAAGAAATCATGTTCGAATTAAATCAGTCAGTTGAACAACAAAAACAGGTGAGGAAGTCTCAAGATCAACCAACAGTAGCCAAAGAAGACCAAACAAGTAAAATTAAACAAGGTTTATCACTTATCGAACAAATACCATTGTTTGAACAAACGAAGCAAGATATATCTAATACGATTAAACGTATGGATAACAAAATTGTAAAAATAGGTGTATTTGGTACTTTTAGCGCAGGAAAGAGTAGTTTAATAAACGCATTATTAGGTGGTAATTATTTAGTGAGTTCACCTAATCCTACTACCGCCGCGATGACTGAAATTTCATATGGTGAGAATAGTGAAATTACGTTAAAATCAGAAGCTCAATTATTAGAGGAACTAAACAATGTATATGAAGTAACAGGTCAATCTTTTAATACAATCCAAGCCTATGTCGACTCTGTAAGTAACAAATTAAAGGAACAATTAGAAAAAAATCAGCTTGCCTTTGTTAATGCCATTGAAAAACACTATACTGACTATCGTGATAAAATAGCATCAGGCTTAACCCATAAAATAGCAAAAGACGAAATAAAAAAATGGAGTGCAAAAGATGAATATGCCACATTTGTTAATACAGTTCATCTAAAATTGCCTTTACCTTGGTTAGAGGACAAAATTATCGTGGATTCATTAGGTTTACATTCAAATAACCAGCGACATACTAATGAAACCGAAAAAGTATTGACTTCATCTGATTTAATACTTTATGTAAGTTACTTCAACCATGCATTTACTGATAATGATAAGAAGTTCATTGAACATATGAAAGATATGAACCAATTAAATTCAAATCAAGCTTTCAAAATGGTTATTAATGCTGTTGACTTAGCAGAGACGGAAGAAGATTTGTTAGCGGTATATGATTATGTAAGAAGCGCCTTGTTACAAGTCAATTTAGATCCAGCAATTTATTCAGTTTCAAGTAGAGCATCATTAAAAGGTAATGACGGAGAAATGAAATCATTACGTGATGATATAGAACATTTTACTGTTATAGAATCAAAATATATATTACAAGATCAAATGCATAATCAATTACAACATATATCGAATGCTTATGAGCAAATGATTAATGAATATGAAACTAATAAAGCACAAATTGAAGAAAGAACTGCTAAGTTACGTAAATATGATAATAAAAATGTGATTCACTCATCATTAATGCAAAATGTGAATAATAGTACAGATAACGAAGTAGAAGATCAACTTTATCATTTGGTAGAAAGGTTAAAAATTCAACTGCGTGATGAAGTACGTTCGGTTTTCAATAGTCAAATGACTAAAAGCAGTGATTTTAACGAAGAAAAGAAAAAAGCTACGAAAATTTATTTAGATCAGATACATCAACGTCTATATTTAGAACAATCATTGCTAGTAGAAAGAATAAAAAAGCATTTTGAAGAGCAATATATCAACGAAATGGCTCCAATAAAACAAAAACTCGAAAACCTACACGTCTTTATAACACCAGAAATTGATGCAACATTTTTACGTTTAGATGAACCTTATTTAAGAGTTGATTATTATGAAATGTTAAACACGTTACCTAAATCTTTAACTAAGAAAAAATTAATACAACCTAACGTGCAACAACAAATTCAAGAAGAAATCACTGAAGAAACAATAAAACAATTACAACCAGAAATTGCAGATTTGAGAGAAGGCCTTAACCATGTAGTTATAGATATGTCTGATAAAGTAAATGAAATAAACGCACAATTAGAACAAGAAATTCAATATCAAGTTCAAGAATTACTTTCATTTAAACTAGACGATGATTTAATTAAATCTTTAAAAGCAACAAATAAGAACTTAACTAAAATTTTGTAATAAAAGGAAAGAAGGCTATTATAATGTCTAATAAAGTTTTACTCGTCGATGGCATGGCTTTGCTATTTCGTCACTTTTATGCGACAAGCTTAAACAATCAATTTATGAAAAATTCACAAGGTATGCCTACAAATGGTGTACAAGGTTTTGTGCGTCATGTATTTACAGCTTTAAAAGAAATTAAACCAACTCACGTTGCCGTTTGTTGGGATATGGGGCAACAAACTTTTCGTAATGAGATGTTTGAAGGTTATAAACAAAATAGACCTGCGCCACCAGAAGAACTAATTCCACAATTTGATTTTGTGAAAGAAATCTCAGATCAATTTGGTTTTGTTAACATCGGAGTAACAAATTACGAAGCGGATGACGTAATAGGAACGTTAGCACATCACTTATCAGATGATAATAAAATTTATATAATCACTGGTGACAGGGATATTTTACAATGCATAAATTCAAATGTTGAAATATGGCTAACAAAAAAAGGATTTAATATATATAACCGTTATACTTTAGACCGCTTCTTAGACGAGTATGGTGTAGAACCAAAACAATTAATAGACATTAAAGCCTTTATGGGAGATAGTGCAGATGGTTATCCCGGGGTTAAAGGTATCGGAGAAAAAACAGCTATTAAGTTAATTCAACAATATGGCTCAGTAGAAAATGTAATTGCGGCTACGAACGAGTTAACAGCTGGACAGCAAAAGAAAATAACTGCTGATTTAGATAATTTAAAAACATCAAAAACATTAGCACAAATTCATACTGAAGTTCCATTAAACATTGCTCAATTACTGCCAGAGATGCAATTTGGTACTTCACTAACAAATGCTTTAGATGTGTGTAAAGAACATGAATTGTATGTTTCAGGTAAATATTTGGCAACACATTTCAAATAAACAAAAAGAAGCAGAAGGACTTATATCGTCTTTACTGCTTCTTTTTTTGTTGTGTATATTTATATAGGGCTTGCTGTGCATAATGATTTGCTTCTTTATTTTGATTACGTGGTACCCATTTAACAAACATTAATGCAAAATTATCAGAGAGTCTTAATATGTTATCTAAATAAGCCTTAAATTTAACATTTTTTACTTTTTCATCATTAATACAATCTTCAATTAACTTTGAATCTGTATACACTAACGCATTTGCAACATTTAAATTAATTGCACATTGTAATGCAAATTCAAATGCAGCCCATTCGGCACTATGATTATCTAATACGCCTAAGTCATTTTTAAAAATATAGCGTTCTTCTTCTGTTATGATAACAACCGCACAGCTACTTAAACCAGGATTGCCACTTGTTGCTGCATCGAAAAAAATTTTAGCCACTATTTACACCTCTTAACTTAGATTAACTTAATTGTAGCAAATTACTGATAACCATAATAATTAACTCGCACTATTATGCATCCGGTATATTACAATTCACTATGTCTCACGTTAAATTATGATACCGTAAAGTGAAAATTGTATTAACTAAATTTAACCGAGAAGGAAATTGTTATGAAAAATTTATTTATTGTTCACGCTTATAGGCCAATACTGTAAGCTATTGATTACAATGCTTAAAATCAACAATGTTACAATACGATTATTCAGCGGAAATTTTAGAACTACCAAATTCAAATCAACCGGAATGTCAACAATGGACTCAAAACCTAGATGATTATTTAGATGGTAAATTAACTAATGAAACAGTTATAGTTGCTCATAGTCTAGCGGCATTACATTATTAGACTATTTATCGCGTAAAACGTCTCGCATAACTATCAAAGTGTTATTTCTCATCTCCGGGTTTAATGAACACTTATCAAATTTGCTAGAATTAGACAACTTGATTTCATAGACTAACATTGCAGTAGATAATATACTCGCACAGAAAATTAGTGTAATAGGCGCAACGGCAAATCTAATCGTTAGTATAAAGGCAATTCAAAGATTATCAATATCATTAGCCATCTATACTATATTAGTTCCGCATAAAGGACACTTTTTAGATAGTGAAGGTTATACAACATTCGAATTATTACTACGGCAAATCACAAAACTATTATATAAAAAAGAGATTGAATAAATTCAATCTCTTCTCAGAGTTAATAACCCTCATCTTTACTTGTAATTTTACCTTTACGGTACATTGATTTTGCAATATAACCAAAAGGAACGTTAAATATAGTAGATAAAAGTTTCAACACATATGTCGTAATAAAAATTTCAAATACCGCTGCGTTTGGCATTGTTCCTGCGAAGGCGATTAATACAAAAAGCGCAGTATCTATAATATTACTAAATAATGTACTACCGTATGCTCTTATGATAAAAGTTTTATCAGAACTAAATACTTTTTTTATCAGAGAAAATATCATAACGTCAAGATGTTGACCAATAATATAAGCAATGATAGATCCTAATGCAATTCTTGGCACTACATTAAAAATTGTTTCCAAGGCGTGTTGAGATGTATCTACTGGAGAAGGGGTAAAGTGTAGCGATAATTGCATAACGATTATCATAACTAACGTCGAACTAAAACCTAACCATACAGCTCTCTTTGCTACTTTGCGTCCATAAATATCATTAAGAATATCTGTCGCCAAATAAATCGACGCGAACATCACATTACCTAAAGTTGCAGAAATTGAAAATAAATCTATAGTTTTAATTACTTGTATATTAGCTATTATGGTTCCCATTGCTACCCATGCAATTAAACCATGCTTTCCAAACATTCTATACATTATAACTAATAATACAAAAGTCACTAAAAAGGTAAAGACACCAAATAACTCGTTAAAAAACATTATAACTCCTCCTAAATTTTGATTAAGCGGGTGTTTAGAAACCGCAAAACGCAACTCATTAATTTTAATAGATTGCCTTATAAATTGCAATATCGTAAAAATTTAAACAACTTATATTAACCTTTTACAATGTACAACCTTTTGCATTCAACATTCTAACTTACAAATGCTATAATGTGATTAATTGCTTGTTTTGAACTAATAAAGAATTATTAGTTATATAAATAGCTACACATAAAACTTATGTACAAATACTATAAAGTATTATTTAAATATAGGAGTGTGAATAGCAATTCTAACTTATTCTGAAAAAGAAGCTATTGTGGCAATTGATAATTTAATGAATACTTATTGCCATCAATGTATGCTCAAAACTCATAATAGAAAAATACACGGAAAGACTTATGCCCATCATTTTTGTATTAATGATTGCTCTATAGGCAAACAAATTAAACAAATCGGGAATAATTTACAATAAGGAGGTAACATTTATGGAAATTGTACGAGTAGAACCCACACCAAGTCCAAATACAATGAAAATAGTGTTAAGCGAAAAAAGAGAAGATAATAAATCAAATACTTATACAGCTGTAAAAGAAGGGCAACCTCAATTTATTAATGATTTGTTAGCATTAGATGACGTTAAATCTATTTTTCACGTTATGGACTTTCTAGCAGTAGATAAACAACCTAGGGCAGATTGGGAAGAAATTTTACCACAAATCACCACTACATTAAACGATGAGTTAAATGAATCCCAAGAAGCAATACCAGACGAACACTTTGGTGAAATACAAGCAGAAGTATTAATGTTTAAAGGAATTCCTTATCAGATTAAACTTTCTAATAACGATGAAGAAAAACGTAAACAACTACCAGAAATATATGTTGATAGCATGCTTGCAGCTCAAAAGGAAAACGATAACGTTGTATTCTTAAGAAAATGGGAAGACTTTGGCATAAGATATGGAGAATTTGATGATATTATGGCTGAGATTAGTGACGAGATAACAGCGTTATATCCAAAAGAACAATTAGATAAATTAGTAAGTGACGCCCAAGCTACTAATATCGTTGTACCTGAAAAAACATATATACACGTGACATTAGAGGAATATAACAGTGCTGAAAAGTGGAAAGATAGATTACGTATGTTGAAACAATTTCCAACACCAACATTAGAAGATTTACCATTGCTTGGTAGCGTATTAAGTGATGAGGAAAAAGCACCACTACGTCGTGAAGCCGTAGTACTTTTAGGTATGCTAGAAGACGAACAAGTGTTACCTTATCTATATAAAGGTTTAAATGACAAAAGTCCTGCTGTTAGAAGAACAGCTGGAGACTGTCTGAGTGACTTAGGATTTAAACAAGCATTACCAGAAATGGAAAAAGCGTTAGACGATCCACAAAAAATCGTAAGATGGCGAGCGGCTATGTTTTTATTTGACGAAGGTGGCCCAGAGCAATTAGATAGTTTAAAAGCACATATGGATGACGATGCATATGAAGTTAAATTACAAATTGAAATGGCAGTCTCACGTATTGAAAATGGTGACGAAGCTTTAGGCTCAGTTTGGAAACAAATTGCCAACAGAAATAATAAATAACACAAATCATTATTTAAACTTAGGAGTGTATTAATATGAACGCTTATGAAGCATATATGAATGAATTAGCGACACAAATGCGTGAAGAATTAACTTCACATGACTTTGTGAGTTTGGAAACACCAGATGCAGTTAAAGCACATATGAACAATGTATCAAATGAAGAGACGACTTTTGTAGTTATAAATTCTACATGTGGTTGTGCTGCTGGTTTAGCACGACCTGCTGCTGTTACAGTTGCTGAACAAAATGACAGTAAACCACAACATAAAGTTACTGTATTTGCCGGGCAAGATAAAGAAGCTACACAAGAAATGAGAGATTATATTCAACAAGTACCTTCAAGTCCATCATACGCGTTGTTTAAAGGATCTGAACTTAAGCATTTTATTCCTAGAGAACATATCGAAGGACGCGACATCCAAGATATTTGTATGGATATTAAAGATGCATTTGACGAACATTGTTCGTAATATCAATAAAAATTAACAAATTTTTTAATTTTTCGCGATTGGCAAGTATAGTCAATCGCATTTTCTATATATAATTACTTTAAATCAATGCCAATATGCAATATTATTAATATTAAGTAGCTTATTATTGAGAGGAGCGTGTATTTTAATGTTAAATGCTTTCGATAAATCTTATCATGATTTATGTGAAGAAGTATTAGAAATAGGGAAATCTAAAGATGACAGAACTCACACTGGTACCATATCAAAATTTGGACATCAGTTACGCTTTGACTTATCTAATGGCTTTCCATTACTAACAACCAAAAAAGTATCATTTAAATTAGTTGCTACCGAATTATTATGGTTTATAAAAGGTGATACTAATATTAAATATTTACTACAATATAAGAACAATATTTGGAATGAATGGGCCTTTGAAAAATATATTAAATCCGATGATTATCATGGAGTAGATATGACAGATTTTGGACATAGAGCTCAAAAAGATGAAAATTTTAATGCTATTTACAAAGAAGAAATGGCTAAATTCAAACAACAAATATTAGAAAATGATAATTTTGCTGAAAAATATGGAGATTTAGGTAATGTTTATGGTAAGCAATGGCGTGATTGGCAAGATAAAGACGGAAACCATATCGATCAATTAGCTAACGTTATTGAACAAATAAAAACTAATCCAAATTCTCGTAGACACATTGTTTCAGCTTGGAATCCTGCAGAAATAGATAACATGGCTTTACCGCCATGTCATACGATATTTCAATTTTATGTACAAGATGGCAAACTTAGTTGCCAATTATATCAACGTAGTGCAGATATCTTCTTAGGCGTCCCATTTAATATAGCTAGTTATAGTTTGCTTACTCACCTAATCGCAAAAGAATGTGGCCTTGAAGTAGGCGAATTTATTCACACTTTTGGAGATGCCCATATTTATTCAAATCATATGGAAGCAATTGAGACTCAGTTAGAACGTGACAGTTATGAAGCACCCACAATTAAAATAAATAGCAATAAATCTATCTTTGATATTAATTATGAAGATTTAACGCTAGAAAATTATGAATCACACCCTGCAATTAAGGCACCAATTGCGGTTTAATAACATTTACCAAACTTAAAAAGGAGAATTTTATGACACTTTCAATATTAGTGGCTCATGACCAGCAACGTGTTATAGGTATCAACAATCAATTGCCTTGGCATCTACCAAATGATTTAAAGCACGTTAAACAATTGTCGACCGGTCATACACTCGTCATGGGTAGAGCAACATTCGAATCTATAGGTAAACCTTTACCTAATAGAAAAAATGTCGTATTAACAAGAAATAAATCTTTTGCTGTTGAAGGTGTAGATGTCATTCATTCAATTGATGAAATTTATAATTTACCAGGACATATATTTATTTTTGGTGGACAGACATTATTTGAAGAACTAATAGATGTCGTGGATGATATGTATATTACAGTAATAGAAGATAAGTTTAATGGGGATACGTTTTTCCCTACTTATACATTTGAAGATTGGGAAGTTGAATCATCAGTTCCAGGGACAATAGATGAAAAAAACACACTTCCACATACATTTTTACATCTAGTCCGTAAAGCACAACAAGGAGGTTAACCTATGGCAGAATTAAAAATAGTTACAGATTCTACCTCTGATTTATCAAAACAATATCTTCAAGACAATGATATACATGTCGTACCACTAAATCTAACGATAGATGGCGAACCTTATATTGATCAAGTTGATATCACTTCTGAACAATTTATAGAAAAAATAGAGGCTGATGCTGATGTTAAAACAAGCCAGCCTCCAATTGGTAAATTTATCGAATTATATGACAAACTTGGTGCAGATGGCTCAGAAATCATAAGTATTCATATGACTTCTGGTTTGAGTGGTACATACCAAACTGCCGTCCAAGCGAGTCATATGACAGAGAGTAAAGTTACTGTTATAGATTCTAAATCTATTTCCTTTGGTCTTGGATATCAAATCAAACAAATAGTCGAATTGAAACAGCAACACTTAGCAGTTGAAGACATTGAAAAACAAATTATTGAGTTGCAAAAAAATATCCAACTTTACGTTGTAATCGGTCAATTACACCAACTTATTAAAGGAGGTCGTATCAGCAAAACAAAAGGTTTGATTGGTAATATGATTAAAATCAAACCAGTTGGCACTTTAATAGATGGCAAAATTGAACTTGTGCACAATTCACGTACACAGAATTCAAGCATTCAATTCTTAAAAAAAGAGGTCGCTGCTTTTATTGAAAATCATAATATTAGAGCTATAGGTATTGCTCATGCTAATATTATGGGCTTTGTTGATAAAATCAAAAAGCATTTTTCAGAAGAATTTGATTTCACTGATTTTGATGTAAACACAACAACGCCTATTATTTCTACTCATACAGGACAAGGCGCCATAGGATTAGTCGTATTAAAATCTTAAAAATAAATTCATTACATCGTTACATTTTCAAACAGTTTAATAGCAAAACATTTAATTTATTGTTAATTTTATGACAAGATATAATTTTAGGAGGCTTATTATGGCATATGCAACTTTAGCAGGAGGGTGTTTTTGGTGTTTAGTTAAACCATTTACATCTTATCCAGGTATACAAGACGTAGTCTCAGGTTACAGCGGTGGAGACATTGATAATCCTACCTATGAACAAGTTAGTACCAACCAAACTGGACATGTGGAAGCTGTTCAAGTCACTTACGACCCTGAAATAACTTCCTTCGAAAATATTTTAGATATTTATTTCAAAACTTTTGATCCTACAGATAATTCAGGTCAATTTTTTGACCGTGGTGAGCATTATGAACCGGCAATTTTTTATCATGATGAAAATCAAAAAAAAGCTGCTGAGCATAAAATTCAACAATTAAATGAACAACAAATTTTTAATAAACCTGTTATCACACCAATAAAGCCTTACAAAAACTTTTATCCAGCAGAGGAATACCATCAAGATTACTTCAAAAAGAACCCGTTACACTATGAACAATATCAACGTGGTTCAGGTAGAAAAGCGTTTATTGAAAAGCATTGGGGGGAACAACATGATTAAGAAAAATAAAGATGAATTAACCGAAATGGAATATTTAGTAACACAAGAAGACGGTACAGAACCGCCATTTCAAAATGACTATTGGAATCATTTTGACAAAGGTATATATGTAGATAAGCTATCAGGCAAACCATTATTTACTTCTGAAGAGAAATTCGAATCAGATTGTGGCTGGCCAAGTTTTTCAAAAGCTTTAAATGATGAAGAAGTGATCGAATTGGTCGATAAATCAATGGGCATGATTAGAACTGAAGTTAGATCTGAAGACTCAAATAGTCATTTAGGTCATGTATTTAATGATGGACCTAAAGAGTCTGGTGGTTTACGTTACTGCATTAATTCTGCGGCAGTACAATTTATCCCTTACGATAAATTAGAAGAACTAGGCTATGGTGATTTGATACCACATTTCAATAATTAAGGAGCGGATTTAGTATGTTTAAAAAATTATTTGGTAAAGGGCAAGAAGCGAATAAAGAAATAGAAATTTATGCACCAATCACAGGTGAATATGTAAAAATAGACGATATTCCAGACCCAGTTTTTGCTCAAAAAATGATGGGCGAAGGATTCGGTATTAAACCAAATGAAGGAGAAGTAGTTTCTCCAATTGAAGGTAAGATCGACAATGTATTCCCAACCAAACATGCGATTGGCTTAAAAGCCACAAACGGTTTGGAATTGTTAGTTCATATCGGTTTAGATACAGTACAATTAGATGGTGAAGGTTTTGAAATCTTAGTTGAAAGTGGAGACACTGTAAATGTAGGTGACCCTATCTTAAAATTTGATAAAGACTTTATTCAAAACAATGCTAAATCTACAACATCGCCAATAATTATTACGAATTCAGATCAAACAGCCACAGTTAATTTTGTAGAAGCTAAAGACGTTGTAAAAGGCGAAACAAAAATTGTAGATGTGACTATGAAATAATGAAAAACTATTCATTCTATCAATTTGCTTTAACGGTCAGAGGACGTAAAAATGATAAAGGCGAATTAGCAGAAGAAATTTTTGATGATTTGTCCTTTCCTAAACACGAAAAAGACTTCAATTTACTTTCTGAATATATTGAAACACATGGTGACTTTACTGTATCCATGTCTGTCTTTGATGATCTATACGATGAATATTTAGAATGGTTAAAGTTCTAGATAGCGATATTATTTGAGATTTACATTATATTTATATTATTATATTACAGTAGAATAATTGGGGGCTGGGGTAAATCTATTTAGGTTCTATCCCAGCCGCTTTTATTTTCACTAAATTTATGTATAATACATAAGCTATTAGGAAGTGATGAAATGCCAGAAAATAATGAAGAACAGCAAATATCAAATCAACAAAAGCGACACGTTCATTTTAAATTGAGAACGTTTATAGTAATGTTGATAGGTATTATTGTTATAACAGCCGGTGTCACAGTCTTTGCTACAATCGCCATAAGTCATTGGGCAAGTGGGCTAAATAGTGAACAACGTGCTTCAGTCAAAAAAATTGAACAAGCTTATAAAACACTTGATAAAGAATACTATGAACCTACTGATTCAAAAAAACTTTCAGATGCAGCTATTAAAGGCATGGTGAGCAAGCTACATGATCCATATTCTGATTACATGACAAAAGAACAAACAAAATCTTTTAATGAAGATGTTTCTGGTGACTTCGTCGGTATCGGCGCAGAGATGCAAAAGAAACATAATACGATTCAAATAACAAGTCCAATGAAAGGTTCACCCGCTGAAAAAGCAGGCATTAAACCTAAAGATATCGTTACTAAGGTAAACGGTAAGTCAGTGGAAGGTAAACCATTAGAAGACGTGGTAAAACAAGTACGAGGTAAGAAAGGAACAAGAGTAACGTTAACTGTAGAACGTAGTAGTCAACATCATGATATCAGCATTAAACGTGACACGATTCATGTTAAAAGCGTTGAATATAATAAACATGGACACATTGGCGTATTTACGATTAATAAATTCCAAAGTGGAACTTCTGCCGAATTGAAATCAAAAATAATCAAAGCACATAAACAAGGTGTGAAAAATATCGTGTTAGATTTAAGAAATAACCCTGGTGGCCTTTTAAATGAAGCTGTAAAAATGGCTAATATTTTTATCGATAAAAATAAAGCCGTAGTTTCTTTAGAAAAAGGTAAGCATAAGGAATCGATTAAAGCACCTAATGATGCGCTTAAAGAAGCAAAAGATATGAATGTCGCTATTTTAGTTAATAAGGGTTCAGCTAGCTCATCTGAAGTCTTTACAGGAGCAATGAAGGATTATCATAAGGCAAAAATTTATGGTACTACAACATTTGGTAAAGGTATTGTACAGACTACAAAAGAATTTAAAGATGGTTCCTTACTTAAATATACTGAATTAAAATGGTTAACACCACATAAGCATTATATTCATGGTAAAGGTATAAAACCTAACGTTGAAATTAAAGAACCAGAGTACCAGTCATTAACCGTGATTCCAGATAAAACTGCATACCAGTTACATGATAATAATAAAAATATAAAATCAATAAAAATTGGACTTAAGGCTTTAGGTTATAATGTAAGTAATAAATCAACGAACTTTGATTCTGAGTTACAACAATCTATTAAATCATTCCAACAAAAAAATAACTTATCAACTACTGGTAAGTTTGATAAAGAAACAAACGACAAATTCACATTACAATTAGTACAAAAAGCTAATAAAGAAGACACTGTGTTAGATAAAGTGCTTAAACAACTTAACTAAAATATAATGGTAGGTGTATCAATATGATTAGAACTGCAACTAAACGTGACTTAGATAATGTTATGTTATTAGTAGAAAATGCTAAATCAGTAATGCAACAAGACAATAATAATCAGTGGGATGAGCATTATCCATTATCCGAACATTTTGTTGATGATATTCAAAATGAATCCTTATTTGTCCTTGAATCAAATGATGAAATATATGGCTTTATTGTAGTCGACCAAAATCAATCAGAGTGGTATGATAAAGTTGAATGGCCACTAGACAGAGAAAATGCATATGTTATACACAGATTGGCAAGCTCTCCTAATTATAAAGGCGCCGCAACTGAATTATTTAATTTCGCAGTCAATTTAGCTGAAAACCATGGCGTTCACATACTAATTACCGATACTTTCGCATTAAATTATCGTGCTCAAAGTTTATTTAAAAAGTTTGGTTTTAGTAAGGTGGGAGAAGCCGAAATGGATTATCATCCTTTCAATAAAGGCAAGCCATTTTATGCATACTATAAAAAATTAGAAGAATAGAGGTTGTATTATGTCAAAAATTGCATTTACCGGTGGCGGTACTGTTGGTCACGTATCAGTGAATTTAAGTTTAATTCCAACTGCAATCGAAAAAGGACACGAAGCCTTTTATATCGGTTCTAAAAACGGTATCGAAAAAGAAATGATAGCATCACAATTACCTAATATTACTTATCATAGTATTTCTAGCGGTAAGCTAAGACGTTATATCTCACTTGAAAATATTAAAGATATTTTCAAAGTGCTCAAAGGGATACTTGATGCTCGCAAAATTTTAAAAAAGGAAAAACCTGATTTATTATTTTCAAAAGGTGGATTTGTTTCGGTACCTGTTGTAATCGCTGCAAAATCACTTAAGATACCGACAATAATTCACGAGTCAGATTTAACACCAGGATTAGCGAACAAGATTGCTTTAAAATTCGCCATGAAAATTTATACAACGTTTGAAGATACGGTAAAATATTTACCTCAAGACAAAGCAGACTTCGTTGGTGCTACTGTTAGAGAAGATTTAAAAAGTGGCAATAAATCAAGAGGCTATCAATTAACTAACTTTTCAAAAGACAAAAAGGTATTACTTGTCATGGGTGGTAGTTTAGGTAGTAAAAAGTTAAATGAAATCGTCAGAGGTAATTTAGACGGATTATTAAAAACATATCAAATTATTCATTTAACTGGTAAAGGATTATTAGACAATACATTGCAAGAACGTCAAGGCTATAGTCAATTTGAATTCGTTAAAGATGATTTAACTGATTTATTAGCTATTACCGATACAGTTATTAGCCGCGCAGGTGCCAACGCTATTTATGAATTTTTAACTTTAAAAATTCCTATGTTATTAATACCACTTGGCTTAGATCAATCTCGCGGTGACCAAATTGACAATGCGAAAAACTTCGCTAAAAAAGAATTTGGTAGTTACATTTTGGAAGATGAATTAACAGAAGATAAATTGACTAAACAGTTGATAGACATCGAGAATAATAGGGACAAGATTATAGAGCAAATGAACTCATATAAAGAAAGTTACACAAGATATAACTTATTTGATAAAATTATCAAAGATGCATTGAAATAACTCAGAGGGAAGGTGTAAAGCAATGTCACGCTGGAAACGAATTTCATTACTTATCATATTTACATTAATATTTAGCGTGATTGCTTTTTTCCACGAATCACGATTGGGTAAATGGATTGATAACGAAGTATACGAATTTATTTACTCTTCTGAGAGTTTTATTACCACAACGGTATTGTTAGGTTTTACAAAAATAGGTGAAGTATGGGCAATGGCTTGTTTATCATTGTTATTAGTAGCATATTTAATGTTAAAACGCTATAACGTTGAAGCTCTATTTTTCGTTATCGTAATGAGTTTATCTAGTACGTTAAACCCTTTGTTAAAAAATATTTTCGATAGAGAACGACCAACACTATTACGTTTAATTGACATTTCCGGCTTCAGCTTCCCAAGTGGACATGCTATGGGGTCCACAGCTTTCTTCGGTAGTATTATATATATCACTAACCGCGTTATGAAAAATAAAGCAAAAGCATCTATGATAAGTATATGTGCTTTGTTTATTATTATGATTTCAATATCGCGTGTTTATCTCGGTGTACATTACCCAACTGACGTAATTGCAGGAATTTTTGGTGGCGCATTTTGTATTGTATTAAGCACTTTGTTTTTAAGACATAAACTTCAAATTTAATATTATTTTTTACTATCAACACGCAAGCGGGTTATTGAGAATCTGTTTGCGTTTTTTATTTATAGTACTCAGATGATGTTGTGAATTTTTGACAACAAAAAAACCGGTTTTACCGAAGTAAAACCGATTTAATATGTTACGTTGACTCGCAACGTTAGTCTTTTACGGGCATATAAAAGGGGATATTTCTGAAAATGATTATTCCTTCAAAGAACGAAATGTGTGGGGGGAATGTCTTTTTGGAATTGATAATCATTTTCAATTACATTATACAACATTGAGAATCATTGTCAATTAAATTTTGTAATTCTTTAAAACTTTTTAACTAAGTTAGAAATCGTTAGTACTTAAGATAAAATCACCATAATAAGTTACTTCAAATTAGAGGCATAAATTGGTAATATATGAGAGATATAAACTATTAATAATAAACGCTTTGCCTAATATTTAAAGATAAGGAGCTAAAAGCATGACTAAAATTTTAATCGTTGAAGATGAGCAAAATTTGGCGCGCTTCATAGAATTAGAACTACAACATGAAAACTACGATGTTGATATAGAATATGATGGCCAACAAGGTTTAGATAAAGCTTTAAGTAATACATATGATTTAATTTTATTAGATTTAATGTTACCTAGTATAAATGGATTAGAAATTTGTAGGCAAATAAGACAACAGCAAAATACGCCAATTATTATTATTACCGCTAAAAGCGATACCTATGATAAAGTAGCTGGGTTAGATTATGGGGCTGACGATTATATCGTAAAACCATTCGATATTGAAGAATTACTTGCTCGCATCCGTGCAATGTTAAGACGACAGCCTAAAAAAAATGAGATTAATATTAATGGTTTAGTTATTAATAAAGATGCCTTTAAGGTAACAGTTAATGGTGAGTCTTTAGGTTTAACTAAAACTGAATATGATTTATTACTCTTATTAGGAAATAATATTAATCATGTGATGCAGCGTGAACAAATATTAGACGATGTATGGGGATATGATAGTGAAGTTGAAACGAATGTAGTAGATGTGTACATTCGTTATCTTCGTAATAAACTAAAACCGTATGGTATGGATAATTATATTGAAACTGTAAGGGGCGTAGGTTACGTGATTAGAAGATGACAAAAAGAAGACTTAAGACTCAATGGATGATTATTACGACTACGATAACGTTTTCTACTATACTAATTTTCAGCATTATTATTATTTTTTATGTAAGCAATGCATTAAGACAGAATGAAATTGCAGAAGCTGAACGCAGTTCTAATGACATCAATAATTTGTTTGAAACTAAACCTATAGATCATATATCTTCATTAGATTTAAATGCTTCATTAGGCAACTATCAAAAGGTTATGTTATACAATAATAAAGAAAAATTAAAACTCGAAACTTCTAATGATAATTCAATAACATTTTCACCGAAATTGGATATTCATAACTTCCATCATAATGAAATAAAGTCCGATCATGGCGTCAACTACTTGGTTGTTACTAATAAAATTGAATCGCGTAGTTTTAACGGATATAGCGTTATTGTACATTCATTAAAAAATTACAATACCTTGGTAAATTCGTTGTATTTCTTTGCGCTAACATTTGGAATTATCGCTACGGTTTTAACAGCAATGATTAGTTATATAGTATCCTCTCAAATAACTAAACCATTAATTACTATGTCTAATAAAATGAGACAAATACGTCGAGATGGATTTCAAGAAAAATTAGAATTACCTACTAACTATGAAGAAACAGATCATCTGATAGATACTTTTAATGGAATGATGGCACAATTAGAAGAATCATTTAATCAACAACGCCAATTCGTAGAAGACGCATCACATGAATTAAGGACACCATTGCAAATCATTCAAGGACATCTAAATTTGATTCAAAGATGGGGTAAAAAAGATCCAGCAATATTAGAAGAGTCTCTAGATATCTCACTAGAAGAAATGTCCCGAATAACTAAATTAGTAGAAGAATTATTATTATTAACTAAAGAAGGCAATACTATAAATGATCGAGAAATAGAAAGTGTAAATATCAATAAAGAAGTTAGTGCAAGAATAAAATCGATGGAACACTTACATCCAGATTATACTTTCAAATTTGAACCTTATGATAAGCCATTAAATATTAAAATTAATCGTTACCAATTTGAACAAATATTAATAATTTTTATTGATAACGCGATTAAATATGATCAAAAAAATAAATTTATTCAAATTCAAACTAATTTAAAAAACAAACAAATATCTATCGAAGTTACCGATCATGGTATGGGCATACCAAAAGAAGATATTGAATTTATTTTCGACCGGTTTTATAGAGTAGATAAATCTCGCTCTCGCAATCTAGGCGGCAATGGCTTAGGTTTATCAATTGCTAAAAAAATAATTGAATATTATAACGGTACAATACAAGTAGACAGTGAAGTAGGGAAATACACTACTTTCAAAATCACTTTTAGTTAAAATACTGATTAATACAATCAAAGTATAGCAACACGAGCCGAATCATTATTTTTACTGTATAGTACATAACAAGTTAAATAAACCATTATTTCTTAATATGTAATGGTTTATTTTTTTTGATAATTTGATAGGCGTTATAAAATAATATCAAAAACTATTTTTTATATTTTACAAGCTTTTGATGCTTTTATTTCAATAGATTTAATGCTATTATTGGTTTGTAAGCGTTTCAACTATTTTGTGGAGGGTGTAAAATGAGCAACGAAAGACAGGTTTCCGAGGCACCTGTAAATTTCGGGACAAATCTTGGTTATATCCTAGATTTGTACGACATCTATTTAGAAGATCCATCTGCAGTTCCTGAAGATTTGCAAGTCCTTTTCAGTACAATTAAAAACGGTGAAGCAGACATCGTAACGAAAGCAAGCGCCGACAGTGGCGTTGCAAAAGGTGATAGCACGATAAAACGTGTTATGAGATTAATTGATAACATTCGTCAATACGGGCATTTATTGGCTGATATTTATCCCGTTAATCGTCCTGAACGAAAACATGTACCAAAGCTAAATATAGAAGATTTTAATTTAGATCAAGAGACATTAGAATCTATCTCGGCTGGTATTGTTTCAGATCATTTCAAAGATATTTATGATAATGCATACGAAGCAATTGATCGTATGGAAAGACGCTATAAAGGCCCAATAGCTTTTGAATACACACATATTAATAACAACAAAGAACGTGTTTGGTTAAAGCGTCGTATAGAGACACCTTATAAAGCCACACTAAATGAAAATCAAAAAATTGAATTATTCAAAAATCTTGCGCACGTTGAAGGTTTTGAAAAATATTTACACAAAAACTTTGTAGGTGCTAAACGTTTTTCTATTGAGGGCGTTGATACACTTGTACCTATGTTACAACAAACTTTAAGATTAGCTGGCGATGAAGGCATTCAAAATATTCAAATTGGTATGGCACACCGTGGTAGATTAAACGTGCTAACCCATGTGTTAGAAAAGCCATATGAAATGATGATATCCGAATTTATGCACACTGATCCCATGAAGTTTTTACCTGAAGATGGTAGCTTGCAACTAACTAATGGCTGGTCTGGAGATGTTAAATACCATTTAGGTGGTGTTAAAACTACAGACACATACGGTTTAGAACAGCGTATTTCATTAGCAAATAACCCAAGTCATTTAGAGATTGTTGCGCCTGTTGTATTAGGTAAGACAAGAGCGAGTCAAGATGACACAGAACATGCGGGCTCTGTTACAACAGATTTCCACAATGCGATGCCGATTCTTATCCATGGTGATGCTGCGTACCCTGGTCAAGGTATTAACTTTGAAGCAATGAACCTTGGTGGTTTAGAAGGGTACTCTACAGGCGGCACATTGCATATTATTACGAATAATCGCATTGGTTTTACTACTGAACCGGAAGATGGACGTTCAACAACTTACTCTTCAGACATTGCTAAAGGTTATGATGTGCCAATCATGCATGTTAATGCTGACAATGTAGAAGCAACTATTGAAGCAATTGAAATTGCCATGGCATTTAGAAAAGAGTTCCATAAAGATGTAGTTATAGACTTAGTCGGTTACCGTCGCTATGGTCATAATGAAATGGATGAACCTTCAATTACAAATCCAATACAATATCAAGAAATTCGCAAGCATGATTCAGTAGAGTTATTGTATGGTAAAAAATTAGTTGAAGATAATATTTTATCTGAGGAACAAATGAATTCAATAATTGATGAAGTTCAAAAAACTTTACGTTCAGCTCATGATAAAATTAATAAAAGTGATAAAATGGACAATCCTGATATGCAACGTCCTGAAAGCTTGCAGGATCCATTGCGTGGTGATGACAAAGAATTCAGCTACGATCATTTAAAAGAAATTAATGATGCAATGTTAAATTATCCATCTGATTTCAATGTAATGAAAAAATTAAATAAAGTGCTAGAAAAACGTAGAGAGCCATTTGAATCTGAAGAAGGTTTAGTAGACTGGGCACAAGCTGAACAATTAGCTTTTGCTACAATTACACAAGATGGTAAACCGGTACGATTAACTGGACAAGACAGTGAACGCGGCACATTTAGTCATCGTCATGCTGTATTACATGACCCTGAAAGTGGTGCAACATTTACACCTTTACACCATGTGCCAGATCAAAAAGCAACTTTTGAAGTATATAATTCACCACTCTCAGAAGCTGCTGTCGTTGGATTTGAATATGGTTACAATGTACAAAACAAAGATTGTATGACTATTTGGGAAGCACAATACGGTGACTTTTCAAATATGGCACAAATGATTTTTGACAACTTTTTATTTAGTTCCCGAGCTAAATGGGGAGAAAGATCAGGTTTAACACTATTCTTACCTCATTCTTTTGAAGGTCAGGGGCCTGAACACTCTTCAGCGAGATTAGAAAGATTTTTACAACTTGCTGGTGAAAACAATATGACTGTTGTTAATTTATCTAGTGCTAGTAACTATTTCCATTTATTAAGGTTACAAGCAGCTAATTTAGGTACACAATCTATGAGACCACTTGTAGTTATGTCACCTAAAAGTTTATTACGTAACAAAACTGTAGCTGACCCAATTTCAAAATTCACTTCTGGAAAATTCGAACCAATCTTACCAGAAGAACATGATAAATCAGCTGTTAAAAAAGTTATTTTAGCATCTGGTAAAATGTTTGTTGATTTGAAAGAGTATTTGGCTAATAATCCAAACGAATCCATTTTAATCGTTGCAGTAGAAAGACTATATCCTTTCCCTGCTTCAGAAATTGAAGCGTTATTAAACGATTTACCAAACTTAGAAAATGTCGCTTGGGTACAAGAAGAGCCGAAAAACCAAGGCTCATGGTCATTTGTTTATCCTTACTTAAAAGAGTTAACTATCGATAAATATGATTTAAGCTATCATGGCCGAATTCAACGTTCAGCTCCAGCTGAAGGTGACGGAGAAATTCATAAACTCGTACAAAATATGATATTAGAACAAAGCACAAATAATAACTAGGGGGAAGTTAGGCATGCCAGAGGTAAAAGTTCCAGAATTAGCAGAATCAATCACAGAAGGTACCATTGCAGAATGGCTAAAACAAGTAGGAGATAGCGTAGATAAAGGTGAAGCTATCTTAGAATTAGAAACTGATAAAGTAAACGTAGAAGTAGTTTCAGAAGAGGCGGGCGTACTTCAAGAAACACTTGCTAACGAGGGTGATACTGTTGAGGTAGGTCAAGCAGTTGCTGTTGTAGGAGAAGGCGAACCTTCAAACAGTGGTAGTAGCGACGCTCAAGGCTCCTCAGATAAAGAAGCAAGTGCATCTTCAGATGACAAAGCTGAAGCTTCTAACGATCAACAACCTGCAAGTTCTGAAGCATCAGAAAGCAGTAGTAGTGACAATGGTCAACGCGTAAATGCGACACCATCTGCTAGAAAATATGCACGTGAAAAAGGTATTGATTTAAACGATGTTGCTTCTAATTCAGGCGATGTTTTGAGAAAAGAACACATCGAACAAAGTCAAAATAAGCAACCTTCTTCAAACAATGCTTCAGATTCTAATAAAAAAGAAGAAGCAAAAGCACCAACTAATCAAAATCCATCAAAACCAGTTAAACGAGAAAAAATGTCTCGTCGTAAAAAAACAGCTTCTAAAAAACTGTTGGAAGTTTCAAATAACACTGCAATGTTAACGACATTCAATGAAATTGACATGACAAACGTTATGAACTTACGTAAACGTAAAAAAGATCAATTTATTAAGGATCATGATGGTACAAAACTTGGCTTTATGTCATTCTTCACAAAAGCAGCTGTCGCAGCATTAAAAAAATATCCAGAAGTTAACGCCGAAATTGATGGCGATGACATGATTACGAAAGAGTTCTATGATATAGGTGTTGCAGTTTCAACTGATGACGGTTTATTAGTTCCTTTCGTTAGAGATTGTGATAAGAAAAACTTTGCAGAAATCGAAGCAGAAATTGCTAACTTAGCAGTTAAAGCTCGTGACAAAAAATTAGGATTAGATGATATGGTTAACGGATCGTTCACGATTACTAATGGTGGTATCTTTGGTTCAATGATGTCCACACCAATTATCAATGGTAGTCAAGCAGCAATCCTAGGCATGCACTCTATCATCACACGTCCAATTGCAATTGATGCTGACACAATCGAAAATCGTCCTATGATGTACATCGCGTTAAGTTATGACCATAGAATTATCGATGGTAAAGAAGCAGTAGGATTCTTAAAAACAATTAAAGACTTAATTGAAAATCCAGAAGATTTATTATTAGAATCTTAATCCACAATACAAAATAGTTTATTAATCGAAAATACAACGACGTTTAACGTCGTTGTATTTTTATTTAAGTATAACTTTATGGTACATAGCTCTAATATTTACTCACAGTATGATTACCTTAATTAAAGATCTTAATATAGTAGTTAGGATTTAAATTGATATAAATAAAATATAAGAATATTGAAGTGGATTTTCATTAATAAAAAAGGGATTTTACGATGAACGAAATAAAAGTTGTTTATGGCTTAGTTAAAAATTAAAAGATGAAATATTATCAATCTAATATTATAGAGTTATTTAATTATAAAGCTGAATACTTTTATGAAGGTGAATTCGTAATATAATTCTTAGTCTTCAAGAATTTTGTAATTAAAATGACCGAGTTTATAAATTACAAATTTTTAAGATCTTCATGATATATCTAAGCTAATGTGCAAAGAATTTATCCATACTAGAAATTTTACATTAACTCATGGCCATTAAATTTAATGGCATTTAATTTATGCAATATTAATGCGCTGATTCCCGAGGAAACAATACGAGTTGAAGACCTTAAAATTTCTCGCAGATTTATCTGTGCAGAATTTCTGGCTGAAACTGTATCCTGGAAAAGCATGCGCATAAAAAACTGCCCACAAAGTTAGATACCCTGTCGACAGTCTGAGGCAACGAGTTCAATGATTTACCTGCCTTTTTTATATTATCCAATAAAAATTAAGATGATGCCTGCAATTAACAATATAATAGAAATTAGCTTTTTACTTCTTTGCACTAAATCACTTAATAATACTAAGGCGATACCAACAACTAACAATTGATTATTAAATGTTGTTACCCCCATAAAATCACCGATCATCATAATAACACCGTAGACTAATACACCGACTAGTAATACAGTACATACTATTGATAAAACCTTTGCGAACTTCATAGTAAAACTCCTTAATAATAATAAAAATAAATACTGTTATTTATAAACTATATTATAACTTAATCGTCATCAATACTTCTAATTATTAGATTAACGATTGGAACGTGATCAATTGTTCGATATACTCAATATATAAATACGATAAAACGATTATAGAGAAGGTTTAACATGACTCATTATATAATTGAACTTCAGAACGTCTGTAAAACACTCAATCACAAAAATATACTTAATAATTTTTCGGTGAAAATACCACCAAAATCAGTAACGTACATACAAGGAACCAATGGTATTGGTAAAAGTATTACATTAAAAATAATGTCTCAATTAATTAAACCCAGTAAAGGAAAACTTATACTAAACGGTTCTGTAAGTTATATGCCAGATGTCTTTCCTGGTAATAATAAAGTTACAGTTGATGAATATTTGACTACTGTCTTCAAAATCGAAAATTCTAGAAACGTTAAAAATATAAAAAAAATATTAAATTATTATTATGATGAATTAAACTTAAATCAATTTAAAAATAAAGAATTAAAGCAGCTATCAAAAGGGACATTACAAAAAGTAAATATAATTCAAACTTTATTAAAAGATGCTGATATTTATATTTTGGATGAACCATTTAATGGATTAGACCAGCAAACTCTAAATAACTTTATTCATATACTTAAAAAATTAAAGACAAATAAAACTCTAATATTAACTTCCCATGAACATAAAATTTCACAAGCATTAGCAACACATATATTAGACTTAAATAATGCAACATACATAACGAATAGCATACTCTCGGAATTAACAGTTAAATACATAGTGATACCCTATACATCGTATTTGCCTAAAGAAACATTACAATACATTGATGTTAATCAAACAAATCAAAATAAAACGATACTTACTGTTAAAAGTGAATATAGTAATACATTATTACAACTATTAATACAAAATAACCACACAATACTAGAAGTTAAGGAAGAAATCTTATGTTAAAAGCTTTTTTATCATATCAAAACAAGAAATTTTTACGTTCTTTTCAATATATAGCTCCCACAATTTGTTATGTGCTTTGGTTAACGGTTAATTATATGTATCGCAATTTGTCAATTTTACCAAGTTATGCAATTAGTATGATTATCTTAATGCCAATTATGACCTGGATTACTATAGTCTGTTTTAATAAAGATTCAATAAATGAACGTTATTTATTTCAAATTCATTTAACTTCAAAAATAAGATATATACTGTTTAAAAGTGTTTATTTACTACTATTTAGTTTAATATTTGTCATCATTTCTATAATTTTACCAATTATTTTAGGTTCATTTATACATAAAATAACTGTTACTACAATCGTAATTAGTTTTTTAGTACATATTTGGGCAGCTGTCTTTGGTATTTTGATAGGTCTGATAGTACAAAATTGGTTTTTAATTGGTAAAAAATATGCATGGCTCATAACTATTTTTATATTATTAATTACCATGCTTAAAACTACTTTAACAGAAAAAATTTTAGCACTTAAATGGGTCTTATGGATTTTCCCACCTCTCAATAGCTTTATGAAACAACTAAATAATGACACTTTAAATTTATTCGAGCCACATTTTATATTATTGAATATATATTGTTGTGTATATACTTTAATAGCAACTTTAGTCATTGTAATCATTTATAAAAAGAACGGATAATATTGTTGTTAAGTGATTACAAAAAGGAGAACTGAATTAATTCAGTTCTCCTTTTATTAGCATCACTCGACATAACAAAATTTATTATGAATTCGCATATACAATAATTTCAATAACCGCAATAACTAAAAATACGACAAAAACAATGCCATAAATTTTATTGTTAGAAGCTTCATTAGCATTATTTGTACGTTTTTGAGACTTGCTTGTGATATTCGTTAATACTGTTATTAGTGAGTAAACAGCAATTAAAACCGTTATACCGAAAATAACCCAAAAGCCCATACTAAAACCTCCCTAAACTTATAAAATATACAATTATAAGATTTTTCTAATTAATCTATAACTTTATTTTAATACAATTATACTATATAGCCAATTTGTTTATTTATATTTTAAAAGAACTACAATCAATAAACACTTGGCCGTATAAATCAGTATTAAAATGCGTTATAATAAAATGAAAACAATTGTATAGAGGTGTCTTATTAATGAATGGTCTAAGAAGTGTTACTACAGGTACAAATGATTTACAAAAAACCAAAACATTATTTAGCGATATACTTGGCCTTAGCGTAGAAGAGAAAAATGGCGCATTAAGATTTGGTGATGCTGAACTAAATTCAGGTACACGCATACACTTTGTAGAAATTCCTAACTATCATTGCACAAACAATCATATTGATAGTATTGGTTTACGTATACCTACAGATGAAGGCATTGCAGAATATCAATCAGTTTTAGAAAATGCCAACATTGATTATAGTGCTACGACAGATTTAAACGGACACCAATATTTTCAATTTAAAGACCATAATGGTCAAACATTTGATATTTATTCAAATGAACATAACACTGGCACGCCATTAGGTATGCCAACATTTGATAGCGTTGTAAATCCATTACATCAAATTCAAGGCTTGGGTCCTGTTATTTTAAAAGTAAATGAACTAGTCTTAACTCAATCTATTCTCACTAAGGTTTTTAATTTAGAACATTTTGCCGAGTATTTACCATACGATGAAGCACCACAAAAAATTCAAGTTTTTAAAATTGGTGATGGTGGATTAGGTGGAGAATTGCATTTGTATTCTGCCGAAGATGAAGTTAAAATGCCCGAACACGGTATCGTAGAACAAGTCGAGTTTGCAACCGAGTCTCCAGAAATATATCAAAATGCGATACAACAATTAGAAATTATTGGCATCCCATATCAAACTTTAGATCAAGGCGAATCGAAATCGTTAAGGATATCTGAAAATAGTGGTATTACGTTTATTTTAACGCTAGAAAATATTAAATAACGAAAGGATTTTATTATGTTACACGAAACTTGGAAAGACAATACACCTATAAAAACTGTTGAGGTTGTTCATACAGATGCACAAAAATTTAAAGTTTCTGATATGTTAACGATTGGAAAACAATATGATGTCATTAATGAAACTGAAGAATATTATCAAATCATCGATAACTCAGGACTTGTCGGCGGTTATTACAAAGAATATTTTAAAGAAGTATAATCTCATTACTAGAAGTTTATAAATTTATACAGACTAGGGCAGAACTTTAACAACATTTGCCCCAGTCTATTTTTAATTTACAAAGCTATTTATGAAAGGAAGAACACAACATGACAAATATGCAATATATTAATGCTGATGAAAGTGTATATAATGACGCATTATCTTTATTAAAATTAAATAAAAATTTATTATTAAAAGGACCAACTGGGTCAGGTAAAACAAAATTAGCCGAAACTTTGAGTGATGCGTTACAAAAACCAATGTATCAAGTTAATTGTTCCGTCGATTTAGATGCTGAAAGTTTATTAGGTTTCAAAACGATACAAACCAATGATAGTGGTCAACAAGAAATAGTTTTTATTGATGGACCAGTGATCAAAGCAATGAAAGAAGGTCATATCTTATATATTGATGAGATAAATATGGCCAAGCCTGAAACCTTACCCGTGTTAAATGGTGTACTAGATTATAGACGCAAATTAACAAACCCATTTACTGGCGAAGTAATTAATGCCGCTCCTGGATTCAATGTTATAGCTGCAATCAATGAAGGGTATATTGGTACATTGCCAATGAACGAAGCATTAAAAAACCGTTTTGTTGTCATTCAAGTTGATTATATCGATGGTAAAATCTTAGGCGACGTCATTAGACAACAGAGTCAACTAACAGATGAAAAATTAATTGCTCAAATAATTAAATTTAACGAAGATTTACGTACGATGACAAAACAGGGTCAAATTTCAGAAGAAGCTGCCAGCATCAGAGCATTAATCGATTTAAGTGACTTAGCTACAGTTATGCCTATTAAAAGGGCAATTAAGCGTACAATAATTGATAAATTAGAAGATGAGCGAGAACAACAAGCTATTATCAATGCTGTAGAATTAAATTTTTAGTGAGGGATAAAAATGAGCGAGCGTTTTATTAAATTTAACGATGAACAATTAGACGCAAAACAAGTCATGATGCTTCAAGACTTGGCACGTTTGCTACTTAAAAGCGAACAGACGCAAGTTAAAATACAAAAGTTCCCTTATTATGATCCACAAAATGACACATTAATTACGAGTTCATTTTGGTCACATAGACCGAAACATATTGAAACTACTGGTTTAAAAACTGATGTCATTTTAGCTGCATACGGTTATCAGCTTATGGATATTGGTGTAGTCAATGACGTCATACGTGATAATACTTTTACGCATTCTAAATTTTACCAACAATTATTTAAATTGTTAGAAGATAAACGCGTATTAAATGAAATAATTAAGCAACGACCAACTACTGAAAAAGCACTGTCACTGAGAACTGAAATTCGTACTAATTATATAAAATCCCAAATCAACGTGTATAAAACAAAAACAACGTATACTGACTTATTATTTTTACATCTTGCTTATTCTATACTTACAGAGAATTTTTACGATATACCTCAAATTCATTCATCAATTGATGATATTTTACTGAATATGTATCAATATTTGCCAAATGTATTTAACTGTGCCAGTTCTGAAGACAATCAATTTTTAGCACAACGAATTATGTTCCAAATCGATGATATTTTAAAAGAAGATATGCTTAATGAATATTATCATTTACCTAAACAAGTATACGCAACGATGGAAACAATGTCCTTCGAAAAGTTGAAAAGAACTGATGCAAGCAATGTAGACGGGCAAAGTAAAGAAAGTGATGAAGAACCAGAAAGTGAAGAAATAGAAACTAAAGCTGCAGACAGCCAATCTTCAGGCGGTGCTTATTTAGAAATGGAACTGCATGAAGGTGAAAATAGCGATACAGTTAGCGACAACGATACTGACCGCGAAGGTGATGCCAGCGATGATATGACAGAAATGCAAACTAAAAAGGGTAAAGGTTCCAATAATACGATAGATAATACAGAAGGTGATGCGATAGGCGCTAATAGTCCCTTTACGTTAACTGGTATTAATGAGAATGTAGGCATTGATTGGCGTATTCCTGATATTCAACCTGAATATATTAAGGCTTATCATGATGTAGAACAATCAGTAAGTGTTGAAACGAAAGATTTAATTCAAATCATTAAAAAAGCGATTGATCGTGAATATATTGATGAACGTAACAATTTAACTAAAGGACGCTTACAAAAGAATTTATTAAATTGGTTTATCGATGATCAATATAAATTATTTTACAAAAAACAAGATTTAAGTCAGACATTTGATGCTACTTTTACGTTACTCATTGATGCATCTGCCAGTATGCAAGACAAAATGGAAGAAACAAAAAAGGGCGTCGTACTATTCCATGAAACTTTGAAATCATTAAATGTTAAACACGAAATCTTAGCGTTTAACGAAGATGCATTTGAAGCTGATGATAAAAACCAACCAAACATAATCGATGAAATCATTCACTACGATAAATCAATCTATGTGAATGATGGACCAAGAATAATGGCTTTAGAACCTCAAGATGACAATAGAGATGGAGTAGCAATCAGAATAGGAAGTGAACGTTTATTACAGCGGTCACACAAACAAAAATTCTTAATTGTCTTTTCTGATGGTGAGCCTTCAGCTTATAATTATAGCCAAGATGGCATTTTAGATACTTATGAAGCAGTAGAGACTGCAAGAAAAATGGGTATCGAAGTATTTAATGTTTTTTTAAGTCAAGAACCAATAACTGAAGATATAGAGCAAACCATTCATAATATATATGGTCAATATTCAATTTTTGTAGAAGGTGTTGAACATCTACCAAGCCATCTTTCGCCATTGCTAAAAAAGCTATTATTAAAATCATTTTAATTATCTTTAGTGATAATTAAAAATATTCTGACAGTTATATAGACTAAACCTCTCAAACCATGATAGAATAATGAATATTATATTTTTGGATAAATTGAAGGAGTATTAATTATGAACAAAAATACATGGATTATAGGTTTCACGTTATTTGCAATGTTCTTTGGTGCGGGTAACCTTATTTTCCCACCAAGCTTAGGTTTGGATAGCGGCCATTTCTTTTGGCCATCAATCTTAGCATTTTCGTTAACTGGTATTGGATTACCATTATTGGGAGTAATTATAGGAGCAGTAGACAAACAAGGTTATATCGGTTCTTTAAATAAAATTTCGCCTAAATTTTCAATAATATTTTTAATTGTCATTTACTTAACAATTGGGCCTTTATTTGCAATACCTCGTACTGCATCTACATCCTTTGAAATGACAGTAACACCAATTGCACACACGAGTGGAAATATATCATTATTTATTTTCACTGCTATATACTTTTTAATCGTATTATATTTATGTATCAACCCATCTAAAATGGTTGATCGTGTAGGATCTTTATTAACACCATTATTATTATTAACAATTTTAGCTATGATCATTAAAGGCTTTGTAGATTTTGGTGGTAACAGTGCAAGTAAGGCTTCTGAAGCTTATACTTCAAACTTAGCTGGTTTCTCACAAGGTTTTACTAACGGTTATCTAACGATGGATGCAATAGCAGCTATCGCATTTTCAATGATTGTTGTAAACGCAGTTAAAGCTACCGGCGTTGTACATGCTAATAAGATTTTAAAACAAACAATTATGGCAGGGGTTATTGCTGCAGTTGCATTATTATTTATTTACATTTCACTAGGTTTTATAGGTAACCATATGGATGTATCACAAGCTAAATTAAATAGTTTAGCTGCCAAAGATCAAAACATCGGTACATACTTATTAACAACAATTGCAAGTACGGGTTACGGCATATTTGGTAAATACTTATTAGGGATTATTGTAGCACTTGCATGTTTAACAACAGCATGTGGTTTAATCGTCTCAGTTTCAGAATATTTCAATCGTATTTTACCTAAAATTCCGTACAAAGTATACGTTATTATTTTTACAATTATTAGTTTTATTTTAGCAAATCAAGGATTGAACTCAGTAATTAAGATGTCGGTACCTGTATTGAGTGTAGTATACCCAATTGCAATTACTTCTGTATTATTAATCTTACTTGCTAGATTATTCCCAACTAAACCCATTGCTCAACGTATTCCCGTTGCAGTAGTTTCAATTGTAGCTATTTTAAGTATTATAGATAGTCAAGGTTGGATTAAGATGAGTTTTATTCAAGCACTACCTTTAAAACAATATTCATTAGAATGGTTTCCAGTTGCAGTAGTGTTTACAATCATTGGTTATATTGTTTCAATATTTGTTAAAAATGAAAAACCTATCGTCTATGAAAAAGAATAATAATTTACAACAATGAGATATAAACATCTATAAGAACTACAAGAAAAGCCTGAGACATATATAACTCTGACTAAAGTAAAACGTCAATTTCTATTAAAATAATATAGAAATTGACGTTTTCTTTTTTATAAAATTTCATTGCACATTAAGCTAATATTTTTCTTATAGTTAGTATCATTAAGGGAATAACAATTCCAAGTTAGTCCTTATTTATTCTTCTAGCTGACCTTCGAATAAAACCAAAAATCACTTTAAAAGGAAGTGTAAGTTGAGTTATAAATTTAAGGTAGGTAGGGGGGGGCTTCTAGCAGTACCTGTGGTAGGTAAAGCAATCAAAGTATTCTAATATTTATGGCGAGATGACTGAAGAAACAGTAGTTACCAAAGACTAAAGAGTAAGGCCGTTTCTAGCCAAGCGAGTTATAGCACACAGTATCACTATACAAAAGCCATACAATGTAAAATCATCGAATGGCTTTTGTATATTTAATTAACATTTAACTATTGTTTGTCATCTTTTAAATCTAATAATTGTCGTTTTAATTCTCCTTCAAGCTCTGATAATTCACCTTCAGCTTGTTGACGTTTTTGACGTCCTTGCTTTTGTATTTGTAATGTTTGTTCAATGGTTTCAATAATGTCACTTTGCGTTGTTTTTAACGTTTCTATATCTACGACGCCGCGTTCATTTTCAGTGGCTGTCTCCACAGCATTCTGTTTAAGCAATGATGAGTTCTTAATCAATAATTCATTCGTTGTATCGGTAACTGCTTTTTGAGCTGATACAGCGTTTCTCTGACGCATGAGCGTTAAAGCGATAGACATTTGGTTTTTCCATAAAGGAATACTTGTCAATATTGAACTTTGTATTTTTTCTGCTAAGGCCTGATTTACATTTTGTATCATTCTAATTTGAGGGGCGGTTTGGATTGCAATTTGTCGAGATAATTGTAAATCATAGATTCTTTTATCAAGTCGCTCAACGAATTGGCTCATATCCGACGCTTCTTGAACATCCATTTGGTTCGATGATTGTTTAGCTTGTTCTTGTAATTGAGGTAAGTCGTGTTGCTCAATAGCATGCTTTTTTTGCTTTGCAGCTTCAATATATAACGTTAAATCGTCAAAGTAGTCTTTGTTTTGATTATATAATTCATCTAATAGATCAATATCTTTTTTTAAATTTCCTTTGTGCTTGTCTAGCTCTAGTGAAATGCGGTCAATTTGTGAACCGACTGACTGCATTTTAGAAAACACTTCATTAATCGATGCTTTTGTTCTTTTAAAAATACGCTTTAATTTAGATTGGTTTTCTGGATTTAATTCGTCTGGATTAACAGATTTTAATTTAGACATTAAACTATCTAAAGTATCACCAACTGGTCCGACATCTGATGTTCTCACATCGTTTAATATACGATGTGAGAATTGAGACATATTAGATTGGGCATCTGTCCCAAAATTTAACAATGCTTCGTTATCTAAGGGGGTAATCGATTGACTTAACTTTTGAATCTTTTGCTGTTCCGCTTGAGAGAATTGTTGTTGTTTACTATCGAGGATCTCATGTTCATTAGCGTTTTGCTCATCGATGTATGAGTCAAACGGATGAGCATTTAAATAATCTTGTTCTCTAGACATATTACTTCGCTCCGTTTCTAAATATTAAAATTTAGTATTATTTGCGTCTTTTTTGTTCCATTTTATTTAATTCCATCTCTATATTTAACTTTTGATAGTCATCTTCATTGATTCTTTTCAAATCTGCTATCAACGTACGATTCACTTCATCTAATGTAATACGTGTTTGTTCGAGTTTTTGCTTTTCTTCCTGTGTCTTTTTCGGAGATTTAGAAAGTCTCGTATAAGATTCTATTAAATTAAGTGCATTATCTATATGAGAATAAAAGAAACTCTCTACTAAGAAAAATTTTGAAGGTTGTTGTTTAACTGCAAAATAAATTGCTCGTGAGATTCGATAAATATCGCTGACTTGTCGAAAATCTTTAATTGACCTTACGTTAACAAAAACTTTTAAAATCCGTCTTATTTTATCTTGAGCATGGTTCAGTTGATTATTTACGAAATGATAATCTCTACGTGATAATCCTATCTCATGTAAGTATTTTCTCGATGACAAACGTTGAGTAGGAAAGTAACCCCCCAAGAAAGCAGCAATTGAGATTAAAATATCAAAAATAAATTGTATATCTAAAGCAAAAATGCTAACAAACCATACTATGACAGCAATTGGAAAAGCGACAACAGTCCCCAAAACACGAGAAATATTGTATCTCAAATTTCATCTTCCTTTATATTTAAATTGTTTTAAATTGTTTTAAATCTTGATCTATTTCTAAGTCTTCAATGGTGTAGTCATCGACTTGAGAGGAAGGGGAAGCACCTTTAATAACGGCTTCGGTAAATGCCTCAATTTCTGTTTCGTCTCCTTGAGCATAAATGTCTACAAAATCTTCTACATTTTGAACTGTACCAGTAATATTATATTTAAGTGCTAATCGGTCTGTATAAAAACGAAAACCAACACCTTGTACCATTCCAAATACTTTAATGTGTTTACGTTGCATACAAAATCACCTCTTATTGACATTATACGCAATTTAAGTTCACAAAACTAATATTTAACATACACAACGTTAACTTTACCAGTCAAAAGTATGAGACGTAAAACTTGATTTTACATGTGATAAAGTTAAAATATTACACACGGAGTAATTTTTCGGGATACGTTTACATATTTAATTTTGTAATTAATATTTTTCGAATAATCGAGTCATTACTTTACAAAGTTTGAATTAAACTTTTGCAACTATAAATTAATTTAAATCATCGTAAAGGGAGGACTGCATATCATGTGGACAATAACTAAAATAAGAGCTGATTATGAAGGATGGTGGCTATTTAGTGATTGGGCTGATAATATAGTAGAACGTGATAATTATGATACTTATGATGAAATGTTAAATAAATATCAATATAAAATTCGCAAATGCAAAGAAGATTACGATAATTATTTAATTGGAAAATACAATATACATGCTTTTTATAATAATTGTGAATTAGGTTTTTGTGAGGATTGTGATGAAAATCTACAAATATTCTATAGTTTTATTGTATTAAATAATAATAATGTTTATTATAATCTTCCAATAATTGATTGAATGAATTTTTTCAATAATGTATTGCATTTTGTATTCAATTCACGTATACTAGCAATTAAGCAATAGTTTTATTCCATATTGCAAAGAATATTGTCTGTACAGCATCAACTGTGAAACCGTATTTTTTGTAATATGCGAATAACGCATATTGAAAGAATTTTAGTCTTGGAGGTTTCACAATTATGAAACAAGGTACAGTTAAATGGTTTAACGCTGAAAAAGGATTTGGTTTTATCGAAGTTGAAGGAGAAAACGACGTATTCGTACACTTCTCAGCAATTAACCAAGAAGGTTACAAATCATTAGAAGAAGGTCAATCAGTAGAATTTGAAGTAGTTGAAGGCGACCGCGGTCCTCAAGCTGCAAACGTTGTAAAACTATAATCATAGATTTAGTTTATTGACTAATTAAAGAACCTTGTTGTAAAGGTTCTTTTTTTTCATATTTTTAAATTAAAAATAATTTAATTTATAATAAAACCGTTACTTTTTTATAATAAAAGTAACGGTTTTTATTTTATTTAGTATCATTAATAATTAATTGTCTTAATGATTGTCTTTTAATCACTTCTCTAGCTTTACCATCTTTCAAGAAAAATACTGAAGGCTTTTGCATTTGATTATAATTTGATGCCATAGAATAGTGATAAGCTCCAGTTGATAAAATAGCAATAAAGTCTCCTCTGCTTATTGAAGAAGGTAACTTCGCATTTTTTATAATAATATCACCAGATTCGCATAATTTACCAGCAAGTGTTACAGTTTCATCTGCTTCTTCATTTCGATTAACAAGTAATGCTTCATAACTAGCGTCATATAATGCAGTTCTGATATGATCACTCATACCACCATCTACAGAAACGTACTTATTAACATTAGGTATTTCCTTGATAGTGCCAACTTCGTATAATGTAATACCTGCTTCGCCGACGATAGAACGTCCAGGTTCGATGCCAATTTCAGGAATAGGGTAGTTTACTTCTTTAGCAATTGTTTTAATCGCTGTCGTAATTTCTGCGATACCATCTTCAATAGGAAAACTTACATCTCCCTCAACGTATTTAATACTAAAGCCACCACCTAAGTTTATTAGCTCAACTTTAATTTCTTGTTCACTTAACCAATTAATAACCATTTTAGCAGTTTCAATCATCGCTTCAGTACCTTCAATTTGAGAACCAACATGGAAATGAACACCTTTTAAATTTAATTTATCCGCATTATTTACCGCTTCTACACCTTTAATTGCTAAGCCATGTTTAATAGATAAACCAAATTTACTATCTTCTTGACCAGTTTGAATAAACTCGTGTGTATGAGCTTCTACACCAGGATTTAAACGTAATACTACATTGACTGTTTCAGAAGCATATTTATTAATAATATCGATTTCATCTAATGAATCAATAACGATATAACCAACTTTATTTTCTAGTGCATATTGAATTTCTCGCTTTGTTTTATTATTGCCGTGAAAATGAATATGACTAGGATCAAAACCAGCCTCAAGTGCTGTATATAATTCTCCTTCAGAGACAACATCTAATTCTAAGTTTTCTTCTTCAACAAGCTTAACCATTTGAATACAAGTAAATGCCTTTGAAGCATATGAAATGTTATATTTTAAACCACTTTGCTTAAAAGCTTCATGATAGCGTTGCATCTGTGTTCTAATTTGTGTTTCATCGTAAACAATAGTAGGCGTGCCAAAACTTTGTGCAACAGTTTTAAGACTCGTGCCTCCCATCGATAGTTCGCCGTATGCGTTATATTCTACAGTCATAATTATCTATACTCCTTTATTAATGAATCATGGTTCATTGCGCTTAATTGTTCTGAGTTTGCCCCCACACCTTTAAACGTAAATTCATCGACACGTATATCATTATTATATAGTATTACTTCGTCTTGTGCATTTATCGTATCGTCAACTTCTACAAACATATGACTCATCATTAAAGCTCTAATAGGATATCGCTTACCATTTATAATTGCTTCATGCTGTGCACGTGCTTTTAATATTCCGTCACCATAACCGATATCGACAACTGCAAGTTTGGTGTTATCTTTAACTGCTTCAAAAGCAAAACTATAACCACAATATTGTCCTTGTTGAACTTCTCTAATTTGAATTACATTACCTTTAACCGTTAAAGATTGCACAATATCTTGTTCATCTACCGTACTATACGGTCTAGAACCATATAACGCAATGCCTACTCTTGCATGTGTATGTTGTGGTAATATACCGTCTTCACGGTAATAACTAGCACTATTTTGTGCATGTATCATATTAAATGAATAACCTGCAGCAAGCACAGTATCTACGACCTGTAACCACGCTTCTTTTTCTTGTTCATAATCAGGAACCCCAAATTCATCAGCGTATCCGAAGTGAGTCCACAGGCCATTAATAATCATTTTCTCTGTATTAGTATTGCTGTGATGATGCTCTAACACTTCAATGATTTCGTTTATATTTTTCAATCCGGAACGATGTAATAAATTTTCATATTCCAAATGAATTTTAATACCAGCCAAATCTTCATAATGATTGTAATAATATGATAGGGAAGGTAAAGTCATTTCAATGTTGTATGTTCTTAATGGTTCAAATTCATATACGGCGTTCATTAAAAATATCGTTGCATTTGGCGCGATTTTTCTCACTCTAACGGCTTCTTTCAAAGAGGTCGTACTAAAAGTATCAATACCCGCTGTTAAAAATTGTTCTACGGCAAATTCTAATCCATAGTGGTAAGCGTTATTTTTAACGACTGCCATAATATTATTTTGTTGTTTAACAGTTTGAACGTTGTTTAAAAAAGTTTGTTTGTCTACCGACCAAATTGCTGTCATCTCTTACACCTCATCATAATTAAATAGTATTTGTTGATAATAATCAGCAACTTTAATCAACATATATTCATTAAAATTTAAATGTGAAGTATGTAAACCGGTTACATAACCTTTAGCTTCATCTTTAGTGCCAACAAACACAAAATAACTAGGCGCTAATTGACTATAGAAACTAAAATCTTCACCGAAAAGATAAGGCGTTGTTTTATCTATAACTTTTAATTCAGCATTTTTTAATGCGTTTTCTACGTTATTTCTTAATTTAGGGCTATTATAAGTAGGTGGATAACCTTCAGCAAAGTCTACTTCACATTCAACATTAAATAATGATTTTACGCTATCAGCTATTTTAAACATTTGTTCTTTAACAATGGCTAAGTCGTTTTCATCATAAGTACGTATTGTACCTTCCAAATAGCCATTACTTGGCACAGTGTTAATAGCTTCACCCGCTTCAAATCGACCCATATGTACAATATTTCTTTTCAAACCGTTTAAGTGATATTGCTGAATATTACCGACTTGAGATAATACATGTTGTAGCGCTTCACCACAAGAATGACCTTGTTCTTTGTCGGCAACATGGCTCGATAAACCGTTTAAATAAAAACGGTATTCTGTAGCACTTGCTGTAATTTCCTCATCTCGAATCGCAACTGAACCTTCCTCAACAAATGGCATTACATGAATACCAAATACAGCTTCAATAGGGTAATTTTCAAATGCATTAGCTTTGATTAGTCTATTGGCACCGCCGCCAGTTTCTTCAGCTGGTTGGAAAATAAAGACTACGTTTTGAGGTAGTTGTCCTTGATCTGACCACTCCTTACAACGACGAACAAATAACATTAACGCAGTCGTATGACCATCATGTCCACATGCATGCATAACATTGTCATTCAAACTTCTATAATTAACATCGTTTTCTTCAAATATAGGAAGAGCGTCTATATCAGCACGGAAGGCAATTGTTTTTTCACCATTACCAGGCAGATATGCGATCAATCCTGTTTCTAAAGGGCGCTCATACTTTACGCCTAGTTCATCTAAAAAAGAAGCAATATATTTTGTTGTTTCAAATTCATGTAAACTTAACTCTGGATGTTGATGTAGATAACGTCTATGTTTTGTTACAAATTCTTGTTCATTCATCATTATCATTTCCTTTATAAATAAGTTAGTCTCACTCTGTAAATAATTATATGTATGAAAATTTTATAATAAAAAGAGGAGGAAGAAACAGTCATTTTATAAGATACATGGTGACTTTATTGTCAATGTATCTTATAGTATCAGCTACTGACGTGTCTCAGTCCTCCTATTAAAGCTAATAACTATAAATTAGTTATTTAAATTTCTTAAAGCAGATACAATTTCACGTTTTGAATCTTCTACTTCACTCGTTTGTTTAATTACTTTTGCTGGTGTACCAGCTACTACAGCTCCTGCAGGCACGTCTTGCGTTACGATTGCACCAGCTGCAACAATTGCGCCTTGTCCAACTGTAACACCTTCAAGAATCACTGCATTAGCACCAATTAATACATCGTCTTCAATGATAACTGGAGAAGCACTTGGTGGCTCAATAACACCTGCTAGCACTGAACCAGCACCAACGTGCACATTTTTACCTGTCGTTGCTCTGCCACCTAAAGTAGCATTCATATCAATCATCGTTCCTTCACCAACAACAGCGCCAATATTAATTGTAGCACCCATCATTACAACAGCACCGTCTTCAATAGTAGCTTGTTCTCTAATAAATGCACCTGGCTCAATACGAGCGTTTGTGTTTGTTAAGTCTTTTAATGGAATAGCTGAATTTCGACGATCCATTTCAATTTCTAATTCTTCTATGCTGTCTTGGTTATTGTCGTAAAATGTTTTCCATTCATCTGCTTCACAAAAAATTACTTTTGAATCCTCTGAACCGAATACTTTAAATGATTCTGGGAAAGTTGTATTTGCAAAGTTACCATTTGCATATACTTTCAAAGGTGTTGATTTTTTTTCGTCACTAATATATTGAATAATTTCTTCTGCTGATAAATTTTGTACCATAATTTTGTAAGCTCCTTATTGTTTATAAATTATCAAATGTATAGAAGTCATTTGACTTGTTGATTAATCTTTCTGCTGCACTAATGGCTCCATTAGCAAAAATATCTTTTGATTGTGCGCGATGAGTAATTTCGATCGTTTCATCGATACCAGCAAATAATACTTCGTGTTCACCTACTATAGTACCACCACGTTTAGCATGAATGCCAATTTCTTCAGGCTTTCTTTTTTCTGTGTTTTCGTGGCGGTCATAGACTGGCGACGTTTTATCTCTTAATGATTCAATTACATCATATAGTTTAACTAAGGTACCACTAGGTGCATCTACTTTTTTATTATGATGTGCTTCTGTCAATTCAATATCATAATCCTGTAAAAGTGGTACTGCGGCTTCTAAAATTTTAGTAAGCGCATGAACACCGTAACTCATATTTGCACTGAAAAATACAGGCATACGTTTACTTAACTCTTTTAATTTACTAATAATAGTTTCTTTTTCACCAGTAGTCGCAATAACTAAAGGGAGTTCAAAAGAATCATCTAGTAATGGTAATAATAATTCAGGGTTTGAGAAATCAATGGCTACATCAGCTTCGTTTGCTTCTGAAATTTTTTCAAAAGTAGGGTAGGGATATGATTTGCTACTATCCCTAACTACAACACCAGTGATTTTATGTCCTTTTTCTTCAGCTAATCTTGCTACACGTTCATTCATAGCACCATAACCGATTAGAAGTATCTTCATACGTTGTCACCTGCTTTGTATTGATTATATGCATCTTCTAAAGCTTTTCTATCATCGTCCTCTAAAGTAACTAAAGGAAGGCGTACTTCATAATTTCCAAATCCTTCAACAGTCGTTAAAACTTTGATAGGTATTGGATTTACATCAACAGAAAGCGCATCTAATAGTGTTCCAATGGGTTGATATAATGCTTCGACATCATCATTTTGTTGACTTGTTTCGTATAAATTTTGAATTGCTTTAGGAATGACATTAGCTATTACTGAAATAACACCATGGCCGCCATCATTGAAATAACGAACAATATTATCATCATTACCGCTATATAAAGCAAAGTTATCTAAATCTAATTTTTGTTGAAGTGTTGCTAAATAATCAAAATCATTTGTAGCATCTTTTAATGCAACAATGTATTCATTTTTGCTTAATTCAACTACTGTATCTACTTCAATCGTCATATTCGTACGAGAAGGGACGTTGTATAGTACGACTGGCAATTTCGCTGCATCTGCGATAGTAGTAAAATGTTGGATTAAACCACGTTGATTGGTTTTATTATAATACGGTGTGATTAACATAATCGCATCTGCGCCAAGCTCTCTTGCTTTAACAGAGGCTTGAATTGATTTCTGTGTATTGTTGGTACCCGTGCCTGCTATTACAGGAATTCTGCCATTTACTGTATTTACGACTTCTTCTAAAACTTGATTTTTTTCATCTTCTGTTAAGGTAGGATTTTCAGCTGTTGTACCATTAACCACAATTGATTTTGCATTGTTATCTATCAAATAGTTTACATGCTTTCTTAGTGCAATATAATCGATTTCATTATGTGTAAATGGAGTGGTTAATGCTACGCCTACACCTTCAAAAATATGTGCCATATTATTTAACTCCTTTCAGACTCATTACTTGTTCTAAAATTTGAACGGCATTCAATGCTGCGCCTTTTAATAAGTTGTCAGAAGTACACCATACATGGAAAGTATTATCTAATGTCTCATCTCTACGAATACGTCCGACGAACACTTCGTCTCTGCCTGTAGAATGAATAGCTAATGGATATTCATTGTTTGCTGGATTATCAACTAGTACGACACGGTCATCTTGCTCAAATAATTGTTGTATAGCTTCTACTGAAGTTTCTTTATTCAATGTTACACTCATGTGCACGCTATGACTGTCTTGTACAGGAACACGAACACAAGTAGCCGTAACTTTTAACTCGTCTTCTTTTAATATTTTACGTGTTTCATCAATCATTTTTTGTTCTTCTTTAGTATAGCCATCTTCTAAAAACACATCGATATGTGGTAATACATTGTTATATATAGGGTGAGGATATGCTTCAGGTTGTTTACCATTCGCGCCTTCAGCTAAATCTTGTTTTCCTTTAACACCAGAACCTGATACAGCTTGATATGTTGTATATGCTACTCTTTCAATACCATATGCATCTTGTAATACTTTTAAAGGTACTACTGATTGTATTGTCGAACAATTCGGATTGGCAATGATTTTACGATTTAATTTCGGTTCATTTACTTCTGGCACAATTAAATCAATACCTTCTGTCATTCTCCACTGACTTGAATTATCAATAACGATTGCGCCCGCTTGCTCAAAAATAGGGGAGAAGTGCTCACTTGTACTTCCTCCTGCACTCATTAATACAAAATCAAAGTGCTCACTTGCCGCTTCTTCAGTTAATTCCTGTACAGTATAAGTTTTTCCTTGGAATTCAACTTCGACACCAGCTGATCTAGCTGATGAAAATAATACTAATTCATCAAACGAAATATTTTTTCTATCAAGTGTTTCTAACATTTTTCTTCCTACTAATCCTGTTGCTCCTGCTACTGCTAATTTTGTCATATTATATACACTCCAGTAATTAAATTTTGTAATCATTTAACATAATTTTATAGTTTAAATATCGAAAGATTCATATAAATTTGTAACTGCACGTTCACCATTATGAGCATCAATCACATAAGAAATGCTTATTTCTGAAGTTGTTGTTTGATAAAAGGGAATGTTATTAGCGATTAATGTCATAAAGGCTTTAGATGCAACACCCGACATATCTCTCATACCAGAGCCGATTAATGAAATTTTAACGTATTCCTCATTAATCTTGAAGTCTAAAGCGTTAAAATCTTCTGACAATTTCTCTAAAATATTAGTAATTTGAATTGCATCTGTATCTTTAATTGTGAATGACATCTGTAATCCTTCTATATTAACAATTTGAGATATCATATCAACATTTACCGAACCTTCTTCTAGTTTAGTAAATAATTGTGTTAATAACTTGTCATCAGGTAACGGGTAACTGATTGTCACATGCATCATATGTGTATCCAATGCTACGCCAGTTACTGCTTTTTTCTCTAATAAATCTGCTTGTGCCATAATCCATGTTCCTTTCACATTCGATAAAGTTCTTCCTAAATAAATAGGGATATCATAATTGTTTGCAAGTTCTACACTTCTTGTCTCTAATACGCCTGCGCCAAGCGCGCTCATTTCCATCATTTCTTCATAAGAAACGTAAGATAGGCGTTTGGCTTGTTTATAAAGTCTTGGGTCAGTAGCATAAACACCGTCAACATCAGTGTAAATTTCGCAAGGGGTTTGATTACTCGCCGCTAATGCTACAGCAGTTGTATCTGAACCACCACGACCTAACGTCGTTAATTCAAATGAATCATTGATACCTTGGAAACCTGCTACCACAAGTACATCGTTCGTTTCGAACGACTGGTTAAACGTTTCAGGATTAATTTCTGCTATACGACTTTTCAAATGATGGCCAACGGTTTTAATACCTGCTTGATAGCCAGTCATTGCCTTAGCATTTACGCCTAAATCATTTAGCATCATGGAAAGGTATGACACTGTTTGTTGTTCACCCGTAGTTAATAACAATGCCAATTCTTCATCTTTAGGGTTTTCAGTAACTGCACTGACATTTTCCATTAATTGATCAGTGGTTTTACCCATGGCACTGACCACCACAATAAGCTGTTCACCGTTATCAACTCTAAGTTTCAACATTTCCGCAATATTTCTAATTTTCGTAAAATCGCTGACGGACGAACCGCCAAACTTTAAAACACTTCTATTCACTTACTTTATCCTCCTCAAATGACTAGGGGAGAATCACAAATCATATAAAAAAAAGCAAGTTCGGAATGCGAACTTGCTCGTAATTTATATACAAGTGATGCACTCCATTATTTAAAAATAATGACAGACTCTTAGCTCTTAACCATAAAGTCCAATGATCGATAAGCTGCTATTATCGTCACTTCGGCATCTCACCCTTTCAAAATTAGCTACTAGCAGGTAGTTTGTTCTAATAAATACTAATGATTGATGCGCCTCATCTAATTCTTATTAAATTGGTTATGTTTCACATTATACATATAACGATATATGCTGTAAACCGGCAAATGTGAATTTTTTAAATTTACTGATAATTTAAATCTATTTCACTATTAAATCTTTTATAAGGTTTAATAATCGAATAGAATCCTTTAAAACTCTTCGTATTCTGCAGGATCTTGATCTTTACGTCTACCATCGTCCTTAGTAAGTGCATCAATTTGAGCCAAATCTTCACTTTCTAAATAAAAATCGAAAACATCAATATTTTGTAGTTGTCTAACATTAGAAGCAGATTTAGGGATAGGGACCACACCATTTTGAATATGCCATTTCAAAATGATTTGTACTGTAGTTTTATTATATTTATCTGCTATTTGTTGAATAACTTCATGATTCATAATATTTACGTTTCTACCTAGGGGACTCCACGCTTCGATAATGATACCTTTTTCTTGGTGATATTCAAGTACATCTTTTTGGTTAAAGAATGGGTGTAATTCAATTTGGTTAACAGCAGGTAATACACCAGTTTCTTTTTCTAAAGTCTCAATATGTTCCGGCAGAAAGTTACATACACCGATTGATTTTACTAATCCTGCTTTTTGAGCAGCAATTAAAGCGGTCCATGCTTCTACATATTTGCCTTGTTTTGGGTTTGGCCAATGAATTAAATATAAATCAATATAATCTACATTGAGACGATAAATAGATTCTTGAATAGCAATCATGGCAGAATCATAATCATGATAACGGCCAGGTAATTTAGAAGTTACAATAATTTGATCTCTCGCTACATGACTACTCTCGATAGCTTTACCTACAGTGCCTTCATTTTCATAGTTGTACGCAGTATCTAATAAACGATAACCGTTATTTAGTGCATTTACAACTGCATGAACACCTTGAGTTCCGTTCAATTTATATGTACCAAATCCTAAAACTGGTAATACTTGTCCATCTAACATATTTAAATTTTCCAATTTATCGTCCTCCAATTTTCAAGTTAGAAGTTATTATATAATTATATTTTTAAAATTAAAACTAACTTGCTTTCAAACCTAACAAATGATGAATCATAATTTCGATTTATTGTCTTTATTTAATTTAGAAAGTGGGGGAGTTGCTAATAGCAATTATAATTATATAAAGCGATCAATTCTTTGTTTTATATAGCTCGATTTTTTGAGGGTATTTTCAACCTATATCATCTTTAACTCCTCTTAATTACTATTATTCACGATTTTCATAATAATGTGTAAACAACATTTACAACTAACAAAAAGGCAATTCTATTAAAGTAAAATAGAAATTGCCTTTTGATGTTAGTCAAAGAGATTTAGGTCTCAGACTTTTAATTTTCATAAATACAAGATATTTAAGCCTTAGTTAATACACCCGTTTCTTGTAAATATGCCTCGTATGAAACTTCTTTTGATAAGCCACCTGGTTGATTTAAATCAATTACACGATTAGCAATCGTATTGATGAATTCAAAATCATATGAAGTAAAGATGATTGAACCTTTAAATGATTTTAAGCCATCATTTACAGCCGTAATACTTTCTAAATCTAAGTGGTTTGTTGGTTCGTCTAGTAATAGTACATTGGCACTTGAAAGCATCATTTTGCTCAACATACAACGTACTTTTTCACCACCTGATAAGACGCTAGCTTTTTTCTTAACTTCTTCACCACTAAATAACATACGTCCTAAGAAACCTCGTAAGAACGTTTCAGTTTGTTCATCCTCAGGAGCATATTGTCTTAACCAGTCGACTAGGTTCGTATTGATACCTTCGAAGTAATCTGAATTATCTTTAGGGAAGTAACTTTGTGAAGTTGTCACTCCCCATTTAACTGTGCCTTCGTCAGGTTCCATTTCGCCAGCTAAAATTTTAAGTAACGTCGTTTTAGCGAATTCACTATCACCAATTAATACTGCCTTATCATTTGGGTTCATAGTAAACGAAATGTTATCCAATACTTTCACACCATCAATAGTCTTAGAGACATTTTCAACAAAGAGTAAATCATTACCGATTTCACGTTCCGGTGTGAATTTCACAAATGGATATCTGCGGGAAGATGGTTGAATATCATCTAATTCAATTTTTTCAAGCTGTTTCTTTCTACTTGTTGCTTGTTTTGATTTAGAAGCATTAGCAGAGAAACGTGCAACGAAATCTTGTAACTCTTTAATTTTTTCTTCTTTTTTCTTGTTTTGTTCTTGTGCCATTTTCATAGCTAATTGACTAGATTGGTACCAGAAATCATAATTACCTACATAAACTTTAATTTTACCGTAGTCTAAGTCTGCGATATGTGTACATACATTATTTAAAAAGTGTCTATCGTGAGACACAACAATAACTGTATTTTCGAAATTAATTAAAAAGTCCTCTAACCAACTAATAGCTGGAATATCAAGACCATTTGTAGGTTCGTCTAGAAGTAATACGTCTGGTTCACCAAATAGACTTTGTGCCAATAACACTTTAACTTTTTGATTATTCTCTAATTCAGACATATGCTTGTCTTGTAAATCTGCACTTATACCTAAACCAGATAGCAAGGAACCTGCATCCGCTTCTGCATTCCAACCATTCATTTCGGCAAATTCGCCTTCTAATTCTGCAGCTTTAATACCATCCTCGTCATTGAAATCCGGTTTCATATAAATTTCATCTTTTTCTTTCATTACTTCATAAAGTCTTTCATGCCCTTTAATAACAACATCTAATACACGCTCATCTTCATAAGCGAAATGATCTTGTTTTAATACAGCTAAACGTTCATTTTTACCCATAGAGACATGACCCGTTTGAGCATCTAACTCTCCCGAAAGTATTTTAAGAAAAGTTGATTTACCTGCACCATTTGCTCCAATTAATCCGTAACAATTGCCTTCAGTAAATTTAATATTTACGTCTTCGAATAATTTACGATCACCAAATCGTAAACTTACATCAGTAACTTGTAACATGCACTTACTCCTTTTATCGTTATTCTAACGGACAAATTATAACATACTTAAACACTAGTTTCGACCATTGTTAAATGTGTTAATGCTTGATTATCTATACCATGTTATAATGTATAAGAATAAATATGTGCGAAGGAGACAATTATGGCACGAGAAGAAAAAGATATAGTAGGTACGATTGAATTTTTAGAAGTTGTCGGCTTGCAAGGTTCCACTTATAAGTTAAAAGGGCCTCATGGTGAAGAAGTTAAATTAAATCAATCAGAAGTTAAAGAAGAAGACGACTTAACAGTAGGGGAAGAATATAGTTTCTTCATTTACCCCAATCGTTCAGGTGATTTATTTGCTACTCAAAACATGCCCGATATTACGACAGATAAATATGACTTTGTGAAGGTATTAAAGACAGACAGAGATGGTGCACATGTGGATGTAGGTTTACCTAGAGAGGTACTCATTCCGTGGGAAGATTTACCTAAAGTTAAAACTTTATGGCCGATAAACGGTGATCACTTATTCGTTACTTTGCGTATCGATAGTGAAAATAATATGTTTGCAAGACTTGCTACAGAAACGATTGTCGAAAACACTTTTACACCAGTTCATGACGACAGCAAACAAAATGAAGTTATTGAAGCACGTCCTTATCGATTATTGAGAATAGGGAGCTTTTTACTTTCTAAAGATGGGTACAAAATTTTTGTCCATGAATCAGAACGTAAATCTGAACCGCGTTTAGGAGAACAAGTAAACGTACGTATTATTGGACACAATGAAAAAGGCGAGCTTAACGGTTCATTTTTACCATTATCACATGAACGCTTAGATGAAGATGGACAAATTATTTTCGACCTACTTGTAGAATACAATGGGGAGCTTCCTTTTTGGGATAAATCTAGCCCAGAGGCTATAAAAGAAGTATTCAACATGAGTAAAGGCTCGTTCAAAAGAGCGATTGGCCATCTCTATAAAAATAAAATTATCAATATTGACACTGGAAAAATTGAATTAACTAAAAAGGGATGGAATAGGTTAGAGGACTAATCACACCACAATATATATAAACACGTTTCTCAATAATTGGGAAACGTGTTTTTTTATTGTGCAGTAAAAAAACATTTCATATCTCCAAAACAAATATTTTACAAAACATTTACATTAAATAAATTTGTAGTTAATAAACTACCTGTAACATTAGACATGTAATTCATATAACCAAAAAGTTATTTTAATTATTTAGGAGGATGTTTCAATGAAAAAATGGCAATTAATCGGTTCAACGGTAATTGGAACTTCATTATTATTAGGCGCTTGTAGTGGGAGCAACGGTGCTAGTAAAGGTAGCGATGTTGAAGGTAAAGTGAAAGGCGATGGCTCTTCAACAGTAGGACCTATCATTGAAAAACTAAATGAAAAATTTGCGAAAGATTATCCAAAAGTTACAGTTTCAAATAGTACTGCAGGTACTGGCGGTGGATTTGAAAAATTCATTGCAGGTAATACAGATTTCTCCAACGCTTCTCGTCCGATTAAAGAGGAAGAAAAACAAAAACTTAAAGAAAAAGGAATTAAATACAATGAATTCAAAATTGCTCAAGACGGCGTAACAATTGCTGTCAACAAAGACAATGATTTCGTAAAGGAATTAGATAAGAATCAATTAAAAGAAATTTATTCTGGTAAAGCTAAAACATGGAAAGACGTTAATTCAGAATGGCCTGCTAAAAAAATCAAAGCATTTTCACCTGATCAGTCTCACGGTACTTACGACTTCTTCAGTGAAGAAATCATGAACAAAGCCGATATCAATGCAGAGAAAAATGCAGATACCAATACAATCGTTCAATCAGTAGCCAAAAATAAACAAGGTATTGGTTATTTCGGCTATAACTTCTATGAACAAAATAAAGACAAACTAAAAGAAGTCAAAATTAAAGACGATAACGGGAAACTAACTGAACCAACGAAGAAAACAATTCAAGATGGATCGTATGCATTAAGCCGACCATTATTCACATACACGAACGAGAAAAAATTAAAAGAACAAAAAGGTTTACAAGCATTCACTAAATTCATATTAAAAGATGAAGGAAAATCTGCTGAAAGTGCCGGATTTGTAGCGCTTCCTAAAAAGGATTATACAAAACAACAACACAAATTAGATCAAATCTTAAAAAAAGATAACAAAGAAAGCAACAAAAACACTAAGAAATAATCTACTTGCTTAAAGTTTCATATACGATGTTAATAGTAGCGTTTGCTCATACTACCGTTAAACACGCATAGTCTCTCAAGTAAGTTTTATCGAATCGCTTGTTGATTCGATAAAACTTCACTATTTTTAATTCTGTTTATTAATTTGGGAAATTAGAAGGAAGGTTATATTATGCCAAAAGCTAATATGTCTGTTAGTGAAATGGTAGCTAAAAATGACGCTAAGAAAAGGGGAATAAGTGATAAAATTGTGCCTTTAATTTTAGGAGCAATTGCTTTTTTTTCAATTTTAACCACGATTGGCATTATCGTTACGCTATTATCCGAAACAGTGACATTTTTTACTCGTGTACCAATTAAGCAATTTTTATTTTCAAATGAGTGGAATCCATTTTCTTCGACACCAAAATACGGTATTTGGCCACTTATTTTAGGTACTTTTAAAATTACTTTTATCGCAACGTTGATTGCCGTGCCATTAGGATTAGGCACAGCTATTTATTTAAGCGAATTCGCTTCAAAAAGAGCACGTGCAATAATCAAACCTATTTTAGAAATTTTATCGGGTATACCAACGATTGTTTTTGGTTTTTTTGCATTAACTTTCGTAACACCTTTATTAAGAGAATTATTCCCTGTACTGGGCAGTTTTAACTCTGTCAGTCCCGGTCTAGTAGTAGGTGTTATGATTATTCCATTAATTTCAAGCATGAGTGAAGATACCATGTCTTCGGTACCGAATAAAATGCGCGAAGGGGCAATCGGACTGGGTGCAACAAAATTTGAAGTAGTAACAAAAGTAATTATTCCAGCTGCAACTTCTGGGATAATGGCATCTATAGTCTTAGCAATTTCACGTGCCATTGGCGAAACAATGATTGTATCATTAGCAGCTGGTAGTACGCCTTCAGCTTCATTTGACTTAACCAGTTCAATTCAGACAATGACAGGCTACATCGTTCAAATAGCAACAGGGGATGCTACATTTGGCTCAGATGTTTATTACAGTATTTACGCCGTCGGATTCACTTTATTCTTATTTACATTAATTATGAACTTAGTCTCTCATTGGATTTCGAAACGCTTCAGAGAGGAGTATTAATATGACCCAAACAGATCATAACGCATTCAGTAGTAACAACTATAAAATATTAATCAATCAGCAAACCGTTGACAAACGTAATGGACGTCGTTTGAAAATAAATATGATTAATAAATGGGCGTTCTTCGGCTGCACGGTGGTAGGTTTACTCGTATTAGCAGCTTTGTTACTCGACATCTTAATTAAAGGTGCTGGTCATTTAACTCCATCGTTTTTAACTAATTTTTCCTCATCAACTCCGTCAATGGCAGGAGTAAAAGGAGGATTAATAGGAACAATATGGCTCATGCTAACTATTATACCTATTTCTATCATTTTAGGTGTAGGTACAGCCGTATATTTAGAAGAATATGCGAGTGATAACGTATTCACTCAATTTATTAAAATAAGTATTTCAAACTTGGCCGGTGTTCCTTCAGTTGTTTTTGGTTTATTAGGTTTAACGATATTTGTTCGAGGCATGGGGGTACCAGCACTTGCATTAAGTAATTCAGTAATTGCGGCCGCATTAACGATGACCTTACTAATTTTGCCAGTAATAATTGTAGCAAGCCAGGAAGCTATTAGAGCCGTACCAAATTCAGTTAAAGAGGCCTCATTAGGATTAGGAGCAACAAAATGGCAAACAATCAAAAACGTAATATTACCAGCCGCTATACCAGGGATACTAACTGGGTTTATTCTAGCTCTATCTCGCGCCTTAGGTGAAACAGCACCGTTAATTTTAATAGGTATTCCATCAGTTTTACTAGCATTGCCCACAAGTATATTTGATCAATTCCAAGCCTTACCAATGAATATCTATAACTGGTCTAAATTACCACAAGCAGAATTCCAAAACGTTGCATCAGCAGGTATTATTGTACTCCTAGTAATCTTATTATTAATGAATGCGATCGCAATTTTTTTACGTAACAAATATAGTAAAAAATATTAACACAAAGCTAGAATCAATATTTATTAATACTACGTTATAACGAATAAAGGAGTTTTAAACAATGACTAACAATACTAAAATAAATGAAAATAATATACTAACTGAACATGCGTCTCAACAAAATAAGTTAAACACTAAACCTGAGATTCAAAGCAATAAAATAACATCCAACAACGCAGACAACAAAATTGTTTACTCTACTAAAAATCTAGATTTATGGTATGGCGAGCATCACGCTTTAAAAAACATCAATTTAGATATTTTAGAAAATAATGTAACTGCAATCATTGGACCCTCAGGTTGTGGTAAATCAACTTATATTAAAGCTTTAAATCGAATGGTAGAACTTGTCCCATCTGTTAAGACTGCAGGAAAAATATTGTATCGAGATAATAATATTTTTGATACTAAACAGTCTGTAGAAAAATTAAGAACAAATGTAGGCATGGTCTTCCAGCAACCAAATCCATTTCCGAAATCAATTTACGATAATATTACGTATGGCCCTAAAATTCATGGCATTAAAAATAAGAAAGTATTAGATGAAATCGTAGAAAAATCATTACGCGGTGCGGCGATTTGGGATGAATTAAAAGACAAGTTAAATACTAATGCTTACAGTTTATCTGGTGGTCAACAGCAACGTGTATGTATTGCAAGAACTTTGGCTATAGAACCGGACGTTATTCTTATGGATGAACCAACGTCAGCATTAGATCCTATTTCCACTTTAAAAATTGAAGAATTAATTCAAGATTTAAAAGAACAATACTCTATCATTATCGTTACACACAATATGCAACAAGCTGCACGTATTTCAGACAATACAGCTTTCTTCCTTAATGGTTACGTAAACGAGTATGACAAGACTGCCAAAATCTTCTCGAATCCAGCTGATAAAAAAACAGAAGACTATATTTCTGGAAGATTCGGTTAATTTATAATGACAATTATCAGAAATAAATACGAATCTCAACTTCAAGATTTAAGTAAAGATTTACGTCGGTTGGGTTTACTTGTCTATCGTAATATAACGTATGCATTACAATCATTAAGCGAAACGAATAGAAATTACGCAAGACAAACTATTGGTAAAGATGAAGATATTAACAATTTAGAAACTGAAATTAATGAAAAAGTTATCATGCTAATTACACGACAACAACCTATAGCAGCTGATTTGAGATTAATGATTGCTTCACTTAAAATCGCTTCGGATTTCGAGAGAATAGGCGATAACGCTATGAATATTGCTGAAATAAGACTCAGAACACAGTTTACTGATCCATATGTACTTACACGTTTAAAAACTATGGGAAAATTAGCTTTACTAATGATTGAAGATTTGAATCAAGCAGTTAAAAATAAAAACATTACATTAATTTGTGAAATTATAGATCGTGATTCTGATATCGACGATTTGTATAGAAATATTGTTAATACAACTTATCTGATAGATAATGATCCTTTTGTAGCTGGACAAGCTCATTTGGCAGCACGCTATTTGGAACGCATTGGCGATCATATTGGTAATATTGCCGAGAATATTTATTATTTCCATACCGGCGAACGATATGAAACAAATCACGACTGAATTATCAACATAAAAAGCCTGTAACAGCCATTCTTAAACTATTACAGGCTTTATTTTATTTATTATGACTCTAACTCGTCTGTTAATGTTTCTAGTTCATCTACTAATTCTCCAATATAATTAATAGTAGAGCGTAAAGGTTGATCTGTGCTAATATCAATGCCTGCCGTACTAGCGAGTTCAATAGGAGATTTACTACCTCCAGCTTTCAATGTTTCTAACCAAGCATCAACTGCAGGTTGTCCTTCATTTTTAATACGCTGAGCCATTACTGTTCCAATAGTTAAACCAGCAGAATAAGTGTAAGAATAAAGACCCATATAGTAATGTGGTTGTCTCATCCAAGTTAATTCTGCACCTTCAGTTAACTTCACAGCATCTCCAAAGAATTCACCGTAAACATTACGCATAATTTGATTTAACACTGGGGCAGTAAGTGATTCACCATTATCAACACGTTTATAAACCTCTCTTTGATAAGCAGCCTCTAATAAATGCGTTACCATATTATGATAGTAAGTTCTAGAAATCATTGAACCAATAACCCAACGTTTAAAGCGATTATCATTACTATTTTTTAATAGATAGTTCGACATTAACATTTCATTCATCGTAGAAGGGGCTTCAACAAAGTACATTGATGCTTTCGATTCTAAATAATTTTGATGTTTTTGAGCTAATGTGAAATGACCGGCATGTCCTAATTCATGAGCCAAAACGAATGTTTCTGCCATTTTACCAGTCCATGAAATAAAGACATAACTATGTGTGAAGTAAGGACTCGCGCAATATGCACCAGTATCTTTACCTTTATTTTGTGCAAAATCAATCCATTTATCTTGGTATGCAGTTTCTAGCATTTTTAAATAATCATCGCCCAAAATACCAAGTGCACCATAAATATATTCTTTAGAATCTTCAATAGAAATATCAGGTTCATAGCTTGGATCAACGGAAATTTTAAGATCTTCAAATCGCATTACTTCTAAACCATGTACTCTTTTAAGCAATTTCGCATATTTTTGCATGATAGGTGCAAGCTCGCTCATTATTACATCAATTTGGCGATCATACATTTCTCTTGTAACATCTTGTTCTTGCAACAAATAATCAATTACTGAATCATAACCACGGAGATCTGCTTCTATTTTTTCTTGTTGAACTTTCATATTATATGTTGCTGCAGTGGTATGTTGATATTTTTTCAACGCATTACTAAAGGCTTCAAAACTTTTTTGTCTAAAGTTAGAATCATCATTATCTTCGTATTCATTTTCGAAAGTTGCGTAATCTAATGGGTAAGTTGTGCCATTATGTTCGAATGATTCGAATGGAATATCAAGCATTTTAGTGATACCGTATAATTCAAATGGCGCTTCGAAAGTAGGAGAGAGACTCGCTAACGTTTCTTCTACTTTAGGGTCTAATTGATACGGCTGTCGATTTTTTAATTTAGTAATGAAGTGTGGATACTTCGTTTTTTTATTAAAATCACTTAATGACTCTTCAGTAAGTTGCAGTATTTCAGATTCAACAAAAGACAATTTACTAATTATCTTACCGAATGTTGTATTAAATTTTGCACTTAATGTTTGTGCAGTTTCGTCTGACGTGTCAACACTCAAACGCAATTCGGCATAATTTGCCATACGATCAACTTGAATTAATATTTGTGAATAAACATCAAGTGCATTTTCTATTACTTTTGGATCAATTAATTGATTTTCAAACTGTCCTTTAAACTTTATAGCTTGTTGTAAAGTTTCATCAACGGTAGCATAAAAAGCTTCATCAGATGTAAAAACGTCTGTAATATCCCATTTTTGATTATTTGGGACGTCTTTTCTGAACGATAGTGTGTTACTCATTAATAATTCCTCCCCTTAAACTTATTCATCTTTAATAATATTATACATCAACATATTAACGAAAATACAACATTAGCATTTAACATAGATGCTACTTAAATAAATAATCAAAAAACAACAGATAACACATTTATACAAATAATATTACTAAGGTTCTTTTACAACAAAGGTTATTTAATATAGTATAGAGTCATGTAAAATTTTAAAAATTAAATGTAAGGAGCAATTATATGAGTATATTTGATATGCCAAATTTTCTTTGGGTTACTATAGTTGCTGCATTGTTACTAACAGTATTTTGTAATTTAGTACTAAATAAATGGTTTACGCCCGCTGTAATAACATTTGTAGTCTTAGGTATTGCTGCATTTTTAATTCCAAATTTCAAAAAGATTGATTATCAACCGTTATTAGGCTATGCTGCATTTCTAGCCATTGTTTGTTTAATTGTTAGTTTCTTAATATGGTACTTCACACGAGATTGGCGTAAAAAACGCAAAGCAAAACGACTAAACAAAGAAATTAGAAAACGTGGGGGTATTCCTAAAGACGAAGTTGAAGATTATACTCGACACAATAAATAAAATTAAAATAAAGCATTACAGAACTAAAGAGTAGTCTGTAATGCTTTATTTTATTGCTTAAACGCTTTTTCTACGTCATTTAATTGACTCATTGTTGCGTCAATACCACCTTCATTAAAGAACCATTTATTAGCTTCAAATAAGGTGATTTGATTATTTTTTACTGCTTTAACATCTTTAATAACTGGATTTTTTAATGTTTCTGGTACTACATCCGAAGTGGCATTTTTCCCTCTATTAATAACAAATATTTTATCTGGGTTTTTTTTGACTAAATATTCGTATGAAACAACAGCACCACTTGAGTTCGATTGCATATTTGGATCTGCATGTTTAATTCCTAAACTTTCATTTAAAAATCCACCGAATCTTCCTGAAGAACCAAAAGCTTTGATAGATTGGTCATCGACATTTAAAAATAAAACCTTATCCTTGTTTATAACTCTTTTAGTTTTTGATACTTTATCGTCTAATTTGTTATTCATTTTCTTAATTGTATTTTCTTTGTTAAAAATTTTGCCTACAATTAAGGCATTGTCTTTAACAGATTGAATATAATTATCATAGTGGGGGCTAACAAAAATAATTTTAGCATTTGGTGCTGCCTTCTTCATTTCATCTAGTGTTGAGGATTTTGCTTGTCTAAATGATGCAAAAATCACTTCAGGTTTAGCTTTAGCTAAATTATCATATTTAGGACGGCCTGGATTACCTAAATTAATATATTTATCATCCTTAAACTCTTTTAAATTCTTTGGCAAAAAAGAACTATTTTGTCCTTTAGATATTGCGACGACATGATTTTCTAAGTGCAGTAATTTCATGGTATCTAACGCACCATAATCCATTACAGCAACTCTTTTAGGATTAATAGGAACGTCAGTGGTTTCAGATTTTATAGTGCCACGATTATGATCCTTATTCTTCTCCTTAAATTCATATGTATGTTTAATGCTTACAGTTTTTTCTTTTTGATGTTTTGTTGACTGTTGCTCATTGCCGCATCCAGCGATAACTAACATCATAGCAACTGCAAAAATAACGAACCCTATATTTTTCTTCAATTAATACTCCTCCTCTAAAAAGAAGTATACTGTAATTGATAATAGTTATCAATACATCTTAAATAACATAGTGATTGATTAAATGAACAATAATATCCATATTACAGTTAAATACCTAGATAAACACAACAGTAATAATTGGTGATTTAAAATAAGATAAAACATAGATGTTCAGCAAGTTATAGTTAAATATTTGCTGAAAATTAGCTAATAAATCATTACATAAACAGTGAAACACTTGAATAATGATCAAAATAAAAACTATTTAAGTTTGGTAGTTAAAACTAATAATATTATAACTATGAGAAAGAGTGCTAATGAGCACACTAATTACACTTCAGATATAACTTCCTATAATATATATTATGTAAACTAAATTAAAATTTAAAATTGAGTAGCTATTCATTTATCAAAATAACGGCATTATTAAATGAATTATAAACTTCTATAATTTGTACAATTAATTTAATCATTATTCTCCAGTTATCTATTAGCACATTCTGCATTAAGTTAATATCATCTAACTAACGTACAGTTATTATAAATTATGTTTACTTAAGGAAATAACTCATATCATGATTTATGTGCTTAGATATTTATTTGTCATTTATATAAGCCACATATTTGCAACTCAGCTGTACAAGTATCCATAATAATAATTCTAAATGCTCAGAAATCAAAATCTCAGCGTCCTAAATATTAAAATATAAACTAAAGTTTGAATTACATAAAATTATTGTTTATGACCTTAATTTAGTAGAACTATAATGCATAACCATCGTATAACAAATTTACTATTTAATATACTTTGACTATCGAAATAATATATAGCATTCATTATATCCTTAAACAACCGAATTTATTTGCTAAAACAATATAAGGTTAACATAATATTATTATCGTCACTTCAACTATAAATTAATTAAAGTTTTATAATAGTTTACATAACATATTTATCGGTAACTATAAAAACACCCACTAAATAGTGAGTGCTTTTACAGTTTACTTATCTATTTAATTTTTTACGGATGTTGTTTAACGTATTAAATAACTTGTATTTCGTTTTCTTAATTGGTTTGTAGAAGTCTCCAATCAGCTCTTCTATTTGAACATTAAAGCCACGCTTAAATCTGTATACACCATAATCTTCACTGTTTTCAGTGAAGTCTCCTGATAATCCGTAGAAATTATAACGATCGTAACCATGATCAAAGCAATAGTTTATCATAAACCAATGCATCATATAGGGTCCCATAAAACGATTATATTTTTCCGATGAACCCCCTGAGAAATAGTTAACCTCATAGGCATTTGCAAAGAATACACCAGAAGCCAGATTTAATACAGAACCATCAGTTTGTCTTAATTCACTATTTTGTAGCAATTCTTTTTTGTCATGTTCAATTTGTCTATCTAACTCTGCAATTTTTTTCAATTGTTTGTCAGATTTTTGCTCTTTTTCCATCATTTGATCACGACGATTTTCTTTTTCAGTAAGTGCAGATTGGATACTATTAATATTTTCGTCTAAATCAATATAAGCTAGTGGTACAAGGGCTTTATCGCCATAATTATCGATGAAATTATAAAAATAATCGTCAGTTTTTGACACAAATCCAGCACGTTCTTCAGTTTCTCTATAAAGTTCTAAGAATATATGGAATTCATCTCTATCTAAAAATCTTACTTTGATACCATTATTAATCGCTTTATTAATATTGCGTTTTCTCTGACTATCAAATTGCTTTTTCAATGAAGCTGGTGTTTCGCCATCTAAATTAAGTACACCCATCCAACGTACTTGACTAGACGTATCGTATTGAGTTGTAAAACCATGATGTTCGTAGCCATGCGCTTTGAATAAGTTAACTAACGCGTCATTATTTATTTGTTTTGATAGTGAATTAATATCTTTATCATAAATTTGGTAGATCCAATAAGGGTCCATTTTGACGTATAGACAGTTATGATGCTGTAAATATTTATCTAGTTCACGTAAATAATAATCTACTAAACCTAAATCTCTATAGTCCATTACTGGACCACGATTTGAATAATAAACATAGCTACCCATAGTTGGGATTTTTGAGAAAAGACTAGCCGCGATAACTTGATTATTATCATCTTTTAAGCCTAATAGGACAACTTGGAATCCATCTTCTTCTCTAGTAGCAATACTTTCCTTAACTTGAAAGTAATGGCTTTCTAAAGATGGATTTTGTACAAAATTGTCGTATTCTTTAACAGTTAACTCTGTAAATTTCATACTAGCTTAGTTCCCTTCTAATTAGTGTTTACTTGTTTCTATCTTTTAATTTTTTTAATGTAGTATATATTTTATACATAGGTTTATTGATAGGTTTAATAAAATCACCCACATATTCAACTACATCAGCATTAAAACCTTTTTTAAATTTAACTACTCCGGCATCTTCGGCATCTTCAGTAAAGTTACCACTAATACCATAGAAATTGTAACGATCAATACCATGTTCTAAAGCATAGTTAATCATTTTCCATTGTATCGCATAACTTCCGGCAAAATGTCTAAAATCGTTTGATGTACCACCTGCATAATAAACAACTTCAAATGGATTGACTATAAAGAAAGCAGCCGAAATTGGTAACTCGTTACCGTGTTTATCTTGAAGCGTTCTTGCCTCTTCAATCTTTTGCTCATTTGCTTGTAATTGTTGTTCTAAATTTTCTTTTTTGTTATAAGATTTTTTGTTGTCAGGTCGTTTCTCTATATCTTTTAATGCTTTGTTCAAATCTTTTTCTAAAACATTTCCTTCTGATTGAAGTTCAGTAATATAGTCATCAAAATCTATGTAAGCTAATGGTACTAATACACGGTCTCTATAATGTCTCAAACGGTTGTAGTAGAATTCATCTTCTCTATCAAAGAAATCCTTAGACTCAGAAGTGTCTTCCATAAATGAACGGAAAATTGGCAGTTCATCTTCGCCTAAGAATCTTACTTTAACACCATTTTTTTGTACTTTTTTGGTATTTCGTTTACGTAAGCTATCCATGTCATTTAAAACATCTTTGGCTGTTTTATTTTTTAAGTTCAATACAGAATGGAATCGTATTTGAATAACTGGATCAAATCCCGTCATAAATCCTTGATGCTTGTAGCCCAACTGTTTAAATTTATCAAAGATCCAGTCATTGCCAGCATTTTCTATAAATTCGCCATCATGATTTAAATACTGGTATGGTAAATATGGGTCTACTCTAAAGTATAGCGCATTATTTTTCTTTAAGTATTTATCAAGTTCATTAAAGAAATAATGTACCAACTCTTTGTTCTCAAAATCTATTACCGGTCCACGGTTTGAATAAAAATATTTGAAAAATTTCATTACTGGTACCGCTGTTAATAAACATGCAGCGATAACTTCATTATCATTATTTTTAACACCAACTAAATGTGTTTCTGTGCCTTCAGCGATTTTAAGCTCATAATTACCCACCATTTGTGTAAAGTGGCTATTATTCATTTTATCTGCAAACGCGCCAAACTCAGTTGACGTTAAATTAGTAAATTTCATATTTGTTTACTCCTAATTCATCATTAATTCATCTAAGTGATTCTTTTAAATCTTATTTATTATACAATATTAATAAATAAAACTAAATTAATACCCCGAATTTTCACTGAACTAATTCCAATTTTTCAATCTATATATGTAATGTACATTGACTAAATTTATTATACCATTTATATAAGCTTAACAAACAAAAAGAGCTGGATTCAAAAATCCAACTCTCATAAAACTTATTATTTTTGTAATGCATCTCTTAGTGCTTCACCTAATGCTTCACTTGATTGAGGATTTTGACCTGTGATAAATAAACCATCTTCTTCCACGTGAGAAACGAAATTATCTTTTGTGATAAATTTCGCTCCTTGTTTTTCAAGTTCAGTTTGCGTTAAGAATGGCACTTTATCTTCAAGACCCATTGCTCTTTCTTCTTCATCTGTAAATGAAGTAAGTGTAACACCATTGATAATAAAGTTACCATCGTTGTCTTTAGCTCCTACAAATGCGCTTGGTCCGTGACACACTGAAGAAATATATTTATCTTGATCTTTAAAATCAGCAATTAATGATGCCAAGGCTTGATTATGACCGTAGTCGAATACTGTACCATGACCCCCAGGTAAATATATAGCATCATAATCTTCTACTTTAATGGCTTCTATACTTGGTACATCTTTTAATTTATCTACAAAGCTTGCATATTTATTTAGTTCATCGTTTTGAGTAGAATTATCATCTATTGGTACAGAACCGCCTTCGATAGATACTAAGTCTACATCAATACCTGCTTCAGTAAGCACCTCATAAGGAACGCTAGCTTCTTCTAACCAAAGACCTGTTTGAGAACCATCATCATAATGGCTTCTACTTGTTAGTACGAATAATACTTTTTTACTCAAATTAAGTCACCTCTATAATTGACATATGTTTATGGTTCTTAATTGTACAGTGCATATACTAATTAATAAAATATTATGCTTATTGGTCTAACGTATTACGTATACTTTGTAAATATTTCACCATATCGTCGTGACTATCATTTTCAAAACGTCTTACGATTTCACTACCGATAACCACTCCGTCAGCTGCTTCTATAATGTCTGTAACATGCTCAGGCGTTCTTATACCAAATCCAGCGACGACTGGAACTTGCGCTATATCTTTAAGACGTTCGATTTTTTCTTTTAACTGCGGGTGGAATTTTCCATTTTCTCCTGTTGTCGCATTCATCGTTACTGTATATATAAAGCCTTCAGCTGTCTCTGCAATTTTATTAATTCTGTCGTCGGCAGTCGTCATTGCTACTAAAGAAATAACTTTGACTAAACTATTTTGTTGTCTTGCTTTAATTTGTTCAACTAATTCATAAGGTAAGTCTGGAATAATTAAACCGTAAACGCCTGCACGCTCACAAGCTTCAAAGAATGCATCTTCACCATAATGATTAATAATATTATAGTAAGTCATTAACACATACTTACTATCTATCTCTTTTTGATGTTTTGTTAACTCATCCAAAATAATTTGAATATTCATGCCTTCTTGTATTGCCTTATTTCCAGCTTCCATAATAACGGGACCATCTGCGACAGGATCTGAAAAAGGTATTCCTATTTCTATTATGTCTGCGCCTGATTCACTTAATGTTTTAACATTTTGAATAAACTTCTTGTTCCCCATTACATAAGGTATAAATAGTTTTGACATTAAGCTTCACCTCTCTCTTGCATATACTTTCTTATCGTTTCCATATCTTTATCACCACGACCAGACACAGTAACTACGAGAACTTCATCTTTATCCATTTGCGGCGCAAGTTTCTCCACATAACTTAAAGCATGTGCACTTTCTATAGCAGGAATGATACCTTCTAATTTAGTAAATTTAACTAAAGCATCCATCGCTTCTACATCACTAGCTGTTGGATATTGTACTCTACCAATATCTTGATAATATGAATGTTCTGGTCCAACACCCGGATAATCTAAGCCGGCAGATATAGAATGTGCAAGCTGAATTTGCCCGTTATCATCTTGTATTAAATACATTTTCGTACCATGTAAGACACCAGCTGTTCCTTTATTAATAGCTAGTGCATGTTTATCAGTGTCTTCACCTTCACCAGCTGCTTCAACACCGTATAACTTCACATCATCATTTATAAATGGATAGAATGTACCAATTGCATTTGAACCACCACCAACACACGCAACTATCGCGTCTGGCAAACGACCTTCGACAGCATTAATTTGTTCTTTAATTTCATTACCAATAACACTTTGGAAATCTCTTACCATCGTTGGAAATGGATCTGGGCCTAATGCAGATCCTAAAAGGTAATGTGTATCATCTACATGACTCACCCAATACTGTAATGCTTTATTTACCGCATCAGACAATGTTCCTTGCCCTTCTTCTACTGATTCAACTTTGGCACCGAGTAATTCCATACGGAAAACATTAAGTGATTGTCTTTGAATATCTTCTTTCCCCATAAATACAACCAATTCCATGTCAAACAATGCAGCAACTGTGGCACTTGCTACACCATGTTGACCGGCACCTGTTTCAGCTACTAGTTTTTTCTTTCCCATACGTTTAGCTAGTAATGCTTGTCCTAACGCATTATTTATTTTATGCGCACCTGTATGATTTAAATCTTCACGCTTCAAGTAAATCTTTGCACCACCTAGTTCTTTAGTATAAGCATCTGCATAAGTTAATGGTGTTTCTCTTCCAACGTAATCTTTTAAATAATAGTCCAGTTCTTCTTGGAATGATGGGTCTTCTTTCGCTTCTTTATAGGCTTGTTTTAATTCAATAATTGCAGGCATTAGCGTTTCTGGGACATACTGGCCACCGTATTCACCGAAAAAGCCAAATTCATCTACTTCTGTTTGTATATTTTTATTCATTGTTATCCCTCGCTTTTACTAAGTCAATAATATCTTGCATTTTTGCTAGATCTTTGTAGTTATTTGTCTCTATACCACTAGCAATATCATAACCGCTATGATTCAGCTGTAATTTTTCAATTTTTTTAATGTTATCGTAATTTATTCCACCCGCTATTAAAAAGTTGTAATTTTTAATATTACGTAGTTTATTCCAATTAAAATGCTTTCCTGTCCCGCCGTAATTTTCTGAAGGTGTATCAATGATGAACAAATCTACATACGCGTTATATAATGCTAAATTTTCTAGTAAAATCGCTTCATCTTTTGCAGGTAACGCTTTAATAATTTTTAAATGTGGATGTAAAGTACGTACTTTCTTAATTAAATCTAATGATTCCATTCCATGTAATTGAATAGTAGTCATTGAAGTTTCAGCTACCAAATCATTAATTTGTTCAATATTTGGATTAACTAAAATAACTACAGCTTCTTTGTCATTAGGCACATGCTGTGACAATTGACGTATTTCTTCTACAGTGACGAAACGTTTACTTTTTGAATAATGAATAAAACCAAGTGCATCACAATTTAAATTTTGAGCTCGTTGTACATCCTCCAATGTTTTAAAACCACAAAATTTTAATTTCATGCTTTAACCTTTTTCAATTTTAAACTTGGTAAAAATTCGCTAAGATTATCACTTTTCATCAATGATTCGCCAATTAGTAAGCCGTCGATTTTAGAACCGACGACAGATTTAACATCTTCTACAGTGTGAATACCACTTTCAGAAATGTAATAGTAACCATCTTTACGCTCTTTTAAAATATCATTAGTATGTTGAACGTCTGTTACAAATCGTTTTAGATCACGATTGTTCACGCCAATTATCTCAGGGTCTAGTTTATAAGCTCGTGTTAATTCCTCTTTATCATGCACTTCAACTAACGCTTCTAAGTTTAAAGACTGTGCATAATTGTAAAGTTCTCTTAACTGTTCATCTGTTAACACATTGACGATTAATAATATAATAGAGGCTCCTGCTTTTTTCGCTACGTCGATTTGAATAGGATCGACGACAAAATCTTTACATAAAACAGGAAGTTTTGTTTGTGTCGTTAAACTTTGTAGCCTTTCATAACTGCCACCAAAATATTTTTCATCAGTTAAAATAGATACAGCATTTGCGCCATTTGCCTCATAGTCTTTTACTTGTTTCGCCAAATCTTTAGCCGGTAATTCTGGTAATGATGGACTCTTAGATTTAATTTCTGAAATAACAACTAATTCATCTGAATTATCCATGCTTTCTTTGAAAGTTTGTTTTGAAGATACATCTATATCTTTAAGTTCCGTTAATTTCTTTTCATAATAGCCATTTGCTAATAGTTCCTTCTTGTAATCTACAATTTCATCTAGAATAGTCATGTAATTGGCCTCCCATTTTTTTATATTGTTCAAGTGCCGCACCACTGTTAATTAATTCGTTCGCTTTTTCTACACCTGCTTTTATACTTTCAACCTGCTCAGATACATATAGTGCAATACCTGCATTCAACACCACTACATCTCTTTTAGCTGATTGATCTTTATTATTTAATATATCAATCGTAATGGCTAAATTTTCTTCAGCATTTCCACCTGTTAGTTGTTCATTTTCTGCATAGTCTAAATCTAAATCTTGAGCATTTAATGTATAATTTTTAATCATACCCTCTGTGATTTCATAAATAATATTATCTCCTGATAATGTAGCTTCATCCATACCATTTGCACCGTGTAAGACGATTGCTCTTTTTCTTCCTAAATCCGCTAAGGTTTGCGCAATCTTATCAAGTTTCGTGGCGTCATAGACACCCATTACTTGATAATCTAATTTAAATGGATTTATCAACGGGCCTGTTATATTAAAAATTGTTGGCATCGCAATCATTTTTCTAATGGGTTGAATATTTTTCATAATCGGATACGTTTCCGTCGCACTTAGAAATGCTAATCCTTTTTTATCTATATAATTTGCTGTCTCGTCGACACTTTGTGTTTTAATATTCATCGCATTTAGCAAGTCTGTACTACCAGAAGATGAAGTGACGCTTTTATTACCATGTTTAATTACTGGTACACCAGCACTTGCAACAACAAAAGATACTGTAGTAGATATATTAAAACTATTAGATCTATCTCCTCCGGTACCACATACACATATGCTACCTTCATATTGAGGTTGATTGTCATACATACTATCTATTAAACTTCTCGAGATAAAAGTAAGCTCACTTTGTGTGAATTCCCTAGCAGAAAAACGTTGTAACATCTCTAACTTTTTCTCGTTAGAAGTATCATCAGCAATTAGTAATTGAATAAAATTAGTCATTTCATTTTGATTTAGCGGGTGTTGCTGTTGTAGTTTTGTTAATAGTTTCATCTCGGTTGACCTCCCCTGCTATAGTTAAGAAGTTTTTAATAATATCTTCACCAAATACCGAAGCAAATGATTCGGGATGGTATTGGATGCCATAATGTTTATTTGTACGATGTTCAAATGACTGTATACAATCCGGTGTTTCACCTGTAATGATTAATTCGCTTGGTAAAGATTGTGGGTCACTCACTAATGAATGGTAACGCATAATATTAGAATATTCTGACACTCCGGCATATAAGTTAGTATTTTTAATGATTTTCATGCGATCAACTTTTCCATGTTTTATTTCTTCGCCTTGAATAACCTTTCCCCCGTAATAGCACGTTAATGCTTGTGCCCCTAAACAAACGCCCAAAATGGGTTTGTATTTATAATGTTCTATAATATTTAATAAGTGGTTATTATCTAGTGGATGTCCTGGCCCTGGTGAAATAATCACTGCTGTTACATTTAAGTTATAAACATCTGCGTCATCAGGGTATTTCACGATGACTTCATTTTGTTTTGCTATAATATCAACTAAGTTATAAGTAAAAGAATCATAATTATCAACTACTAAAATCATGGCGATACCTCCAATAAACTTTTTGCTTTTAATTTAGTTTCTGCTAATTCTTTGTCTGGCGTTGAATCATAAACGACACCACAACCTGCTTGAACATTAACATATTCGTCATCAATCATCATTGTTCTAATAGCTAACGCAAAATCTAAATCGTGATTGCAGTTAATATAACCAATACCACCACTATATACTCCTCTTTTTTCTGGTTGTACTTCGTATATTCTTTGTATTGCTCTTAATTTTGGTGCTCCCGATACTGTACCGGTTGGTAGTAAGCTTGCGACAACTGACATTGGTGAATAGTTATCTTTTAATTTCCCCGTCACTTCACTGACGATATGCATAACATGTTCATAACGTTCAATTGCCATTAATTTTCTTATTTCTGAAGTACCTGCTAAGCTCACTCTATGAATATCATTTCTACCTAAATCTACTAACATACTATGTTCACTTAATTCTTTTTCATCTTTTATTAATAACTGTTCATTTTCAACGTCTTCCTCCTTCGTCGCTCCACGTTTAATTGTTCCAGCTATAGGATTTGTAATCACTGTATCTCCGTGTACCTTAACAAAGCTTTCAGGAGAACTTCCTACAATAATTGGATCTTCCATATTAATGAAATACATATAAGGACTAGGGTTTTGACGTTTTAGCTTTTGATACATTTGATATGCTAGCCTTTGTAACTGATGCTCAAAATGATGTTTGTAACTGTAAATAATCGATGGTACAACTTGGAACATATCGCCTTGTTGAATTAATGTTTTTAAATAAGCAACGGTATCCTTAAAAGATTGTTCAGTCATGTTAGTTTCGATTGTTTTATCTTGTTGTTCAAAATTTATTGTTTCAGGATAAATTGATAATTCTTTTAATTCAGCAATTCTATGATTTATATTTTCTTCCATTTCATCCGCACTACGGTTTGAAAATAGATTGGATGCTACTACATATAAATATTCTTTATAATGATCAAAAATGTATACATCTTCTACCATGTAAAAATGAGCATCGTGTTGTTGGTGATCTTGCAATGCGATTTGTTGTAAAATTGGGAATTCGTGTCTTACTAAGTCAAAACTACAAGAGCCAACAAAGCCAGAAACAAATGGAATATCTTGTAACTCTTCATCTTCAACGTCTGCTTTATATTGATCTATATAGTCTTTCATTTTTGCGTATGGTTGTTCATTTTCCACTACTTTATTATCTTTAGTTTGAATATTCAGTGTGTCATTATCTAAAGTTAATGAACCATAAGTATCGAAAATCACAAATGAATAACGACCTTTAAGTTGTGATTGATCTGCACTCTCTAAGATAATTTTTTTGTCTCTTAAACGGGCAAAAGCTTCCGGCGTAACTTCTGCGTTTAACTTTTTAAATTTGATTTGCATTATCTTTCCCTCCTAATAAAAAACGCCAACATCCTTAACTTTCGTAAGGACGCTGACGCGCGGTGCCACCTGTATTAGTTTGAGACTATAAATCTCAAACTCTCTCATCATCAATATTCAACTGTACTTCAACAAAACCCAATTTCGAATCATATGAGTGTTAGTTTCCATCAACCACTAACTTTCTGAAAGCTACTCGATATAATCTACTTCATTTTGTCTGCTTATTACTTATTTTTAATTTTTATTTATTAATATAAAAAGACACCACAACAAACGCATTTCTGTAAGGACGCGTTACCGTGGTGCCACCTTAGTTAACAATAATTGTTTACTTTAATTTATGAAGTTGCATTTAAAAGCCCAATTCGTCACATAAGTTGTGCTAATTTCCATCAGCCATTAGCTTTCTTTGTACTACAAATTTATGTGCTACTCATTTCTTCTAAATATCTTACTATAAATGTAATTAACTAGCATGATAAACCGATTATTTTTATTTGTCAATTATAAATCTATTATTTCTTTATCGGCGATAGACAATATGCGTACAATAATTGAGCTGTAGCTTCTAATGATTCTATGTGTGTGCGTTCCATTGCATGGGAAGATTCTATGCCTGCCCCAAATAAACCGTGTTTAATATTTGCGCCTGCTCTTAACGCTGCTGATGCATCTGAATTATAGTATGGATAAATGTCCACTTTGTAAGGTATGTCGTTTATTTTACATAAATTAACAAGATGTTCACGTAAATCTTTATGATAAGGACCTGAACTATCTTTAGCACAAATTGATACCGTATATTCATCTGAAGTTTGGCCGTCACCTAATGCTCCCATATCAAAGGCGATATATTCAACAATTTCATCGGCTATTGATGCATTAGCACCATAGCCAATTTCCTCATTATTTGAAATATAGAATTGTGTCGTGTGTGGCAATGTAATGTTTTCATTTTTAAGTTTCGTTAACAACTCCATTATCATAGCTACACTAGCTTTATCGTCTAAATGACGCGATTTAATATAGCCTGATTTCGTAACGACTGTACGTGGATCAAAACATACAAAATCCCCCACTGCTATTCCTAAATCTTCTGTGTCTGCAGTAGTATTAACCTTTTCGTCTAGACGCACTTCCATATGTTCTGCGTCTCTTGGGATTTCATTATTATTGCTATATACGTGTACACTCGTCTCATGTAAACATATAGTACCGGTATATGTTTGGCCAGAACTCGTTTCTATTTCACAATATTCGCCTTCGATAGCATTAAAATGGAATCCGCCTATCAAACTTAATGCTAATCTGCCATCCTCTTTTATCTCTTTGACCATGGCACCTAATGTGTCAACATGCGCCGTGATACAACGTTGGTTGTGCTTATCATTACCATTTACCGTAATAATTAACGCGCCTTTATTCGTTATTTTGGTTTCATAGCCTAGTTCTTGTGCGTGTGTAGCAACATACTCGATCGCATCTTGTGCGTTCCCCGATGGACTATTAATTCGAGTTAATTGTGATATAGTTTCAAAAATTGAATTCGTCATTTCACATATCCCCCTTTATTTATAGTTTTATTTTAACTTTTTAACGATTAAATTGATACATATTGCATATTCAAAGCTGCTACTATACACTATTATTATTCTGAAAACTTAGATAGAGGTGCTTCGACATTATGAAACACATACTTTTTGTAGGATTAGGCCTTATTGGTGGTAGCTTAGCTAGCAATTTACGTTACTACCATAACGATATTGAGATTTCAGCTTTTGATGCAGATACTTCTCAATTAGATAAAGCATTATCTATTGGCATTATCGACCATCAAGCTACCGATTATCAAGCCAGTGTAGAACAAGCTGATATTATTATTTATGCAACACCCGTCCAACAAACAATTAAATATTTACAAGAATTACCCAATTTTAATACTAAACACGGCGTTATTGTAACTGATACAGGCAGTACCAAATCGACAATTCAACAATATGAAACATATTTATTAGAACATCATATTCATTTAATAAGTGGACATCCTATGGCTGGTAGTCATAAATCTGGCGTTTTAAATGCTAAAAAGCATTTATTTGAAAATGCTTTTTATATTTTAGTGCACAATGAAGCGGCAAACGATGAAGCGGCAACGACAATTCAACAATTATTGTCTACGACAGACGCTAAATTTATTTCTACTAATGCTGAAGAACATGATTTTGTTACTGGAATTGTAAGCCATGTGCCACACATTATCGCATCTTCTTTAGTTCACTTAAATGCCAATCATATTTCCGATTCGACTTTGGTTAAAACTTTAGCAGCTGGTGGTTTCCGCGATATTACTAGAATTGCTAGTAGTAATCCGGTTATGTGGCGTGACATTACGATAGAAAATAAAGCAACGATTCTTAAACTAATGAAAGAATGGACAAATCAAATGTCTAGCATTATTGCGCTGATAGAACAAGATAATCCAGCAGCTTTATATGATTTCTTTAATGATGCAAAATTATACAGAGATGAATTACCCCTTAAATCACAGGGTGCGCTATCTATCGAGTATGATTTATATGTTGATATTCCAGATAAACCGGGTATGATAAGCCAAGTTACAAGTATCTTAAGTTTACATAATATTTCTATAAGCAACATTAGAATATTAGAAGTTCGCGAAGATATTTATGGCGCATTACGTGTGAGTTTTAAAAGCCCCGAAGATAGAAAGAAAGGCGCAGAAGCTTTAAGCGAATTTGACACTTATATCGCTTAAGAACGCATCTCATTAATAATTAAATGGGCTTAAATGATTTCGTCGTTATTCGAGACTGAGATATCTTTTAGATATCTCAGTCTCTTTTATTTTTTAGCACTTTCAAATGAAAGCAATCTTTTCTTCATTTCATTGCCGCCTCTATAACCGCGTAATTGACCATCTGCCCCTATAACGCGATGGCATGGTATGATAACCAATAAAGGATTTTTAGCAATTGCTGTGGATACGGCTCTAACTGCACTTGGTTTGCCTATCGATTCTGCAATCTCACTATATGTTCTAGTTTCTCCATAAGGAATGTTTAACAATTCTGCCCATACTTGTTGTTGAAACTTAGTGTAGGAATAATCCATATCCAACCTTAAATCGAACGCTTCCCTTGTACCATTAAAATATTGCCTTAATTCTCGTAAGTAAGTTGTTAAATACGCTTCGTCTTCTTCGACGTTTACTTCTTCCTGAAAAAATTGGCTTAATTCATCTTTTTCGTCTTTGGTACTAATAAAACTTAAACCACGTTCTGTCGCGTAAATTTTTATGAAATTGCTATTAAAGTACATTTTCGCAGTGTAAAATTTCTTCACCCGATCCTCTCCCCTCTCTATAGTTACTAAATATTAACATTATTAGTTTCAAAACTCATCAATATCAATAACTTTAGCAATTAAAGAGCAAGATTAGACTATTTTTTATGTTACAATTTTTGTGAGGTGATACTATGGGCAAACTTAATCTTACACAAACAAGATGGGATGACATTAAAAATAATAATAGAAATGCCGATGATCAATTTATCTATGCAGTTAACTCTACGTTGATTTTCTGTAAGCCATCATGTACAGCTAAACTGGCCGCTAAAAAAAATGTAACATTATTTAGTAACTATATTGATGCTATGATAGCTGGCTATAGACCTTGCAAAAAATGCAATCCAACCGGACAATTTACGGACAAAGAAGAATGGTGTATACAAATCAAAAATTACATTGCACATTACTATCAAGAAACTTTGACGTTGCAAAGTATCGCTAGCCATTGTCATGGTTCTATATACCATTTATCTAGAATATTTAAAGAGGTAGAGGGGATGACAATAATAGATTATCTCCACCTTACTAGAACTGCTGAAGCTAAAAAATTATTGTTAGATCAAACACTTAGTTTAGATAATATTGCGCTAGCCATTGGTTATAAATCATCCTCTCAATTTATCAAAAAATTTAAACTTCACTTTCAAATAACGCCTCATAAATATCGTCAACAACTTCCGACATTCTAAAATTGCCACGTGCATGACTCGAACTTGCCATATTTATCGTTATTACATCTTATGACCAGCCATAAGGCCTAAACGGCCGTGTTTAGTTCCAGCATCAGTATATGATACTGCCCTTGAAACAATGCCTTTACCGTATTTATTATGCAAACGATCGACTGTTTTAGCTAAATTTTCAGTTCTTCTACGTTCGTATTCATCAATAAATAAATCTAATTGTCTATTTCGCTCATCTACAAAATTTGTTAGAGAAATGCTCAAGGTACGGTACAACGCTGATTTATCACATAGATCATTTGCAAATTTTTCGACGACGTCAATAATATCATTTTCTAAGTTTGTCGGCGTACCTAATGTATATTGCTTACTTACACCACCATCGCCACTATAACCAAATGAAAAATGAATTGTCCGTGCCAATTGATTGCGTGCTCTTACACGGCTTGCTACATCTTCTATCAATTCTTTCATAACTACTTTCGTTTCATCATATTTATAATCGCGCATCAAAATCTGACTCTTACAAATTGACGGATTACAAGACTTATATTTTTCTCTAATTTTACTATGGTCAATACCATTCGCATGCAAGTGTAAATCAACGCCTATAATCCCTAAATCTCTCTTTAAATATTGATAAGGAGTATTAGCTAACTCTCCGATTGAAAAAATACCTCTTTTATTTAATTTCTTTTCAGTTCGTTTATTTATCCCCCAAAATTCGCTTAGTGGTTGTATCGGCCACAATTTATCCGGAACATCTTGATAGCGCCATTCTGCTATTTTATCCTCAGTGTGTTTTGCCTCAACATCCATTGCTACCTTGCTTAGTAAAACGTTCGAACCTACGCCAATTGTACAATCAATACCTGTCTCCGCCTTAATTTCCTTCTGTAATCTTTCACAAAATGAATGTATCGTCGTACTAAATCTATGATAACTATCGGTGACATCTATAAAAAACTCATCAATACTATATTGGTGTAAATCTTCAGGTGGTACATAACGTAATGCAATTTGAGATATTTTCACCGAGACTTCTAAATACTTTCTCATACTTGGGTTAATAATATAAATATCATTGCGATGTGGAATTTCAAACAACCTTGACCCTGTTTTAATACCTAATGCCTTTAATGCAGGTGTAGCCGCTAAAACAACTGATCCTTGACGTTTTGTATCAGCGACGACTGCTAACTTAGTTTCAAGTGGATCCAATCCTTTTTGAAGACATGATACACTCGCAAAAAAACTCTTTTGGTCAACGCATAAAACATCTCTTTCTTCTAACAAATTATAATCATACATATAACTAACCTCCCATAAAACAGAACGTGTGTTCGGTTAAATTATAAAATATTTCCTTCAATAAATCAAATGAGATTTTACTAACAAATTAAAGTTAATTATTATGAGGGTCATTTTATAAAATGACCCTCATAATATAGATGTGAAGCGTTATTCAATATTGTGCTTATTTTTTATATTAAGTTCTAAACTATTTCGTGCTATACTTTGTTCAACTCAATAAAAGGAGGCTTTTAAATGCCAATTGTAAACGTAAAATTATTAGAAGGCCGTTCTGATGAACAGCTTAAAGATTTAGTATCAGAAGTAACTAATGCCGTAGAAAAAACGACAGGTGCAGACAAAAATGCTATTCATGTCATTATCGAGGAAATGAAATCAGCGCACTATGGCGTCGCTGGCGTCAGAAAGTCAGATCAATAATCTTTCTGTATGCTACATATAATTGAAAAACCCGAGTTACAGTCGTAAGTACTGTAACTCGGGTTTGTTTTAATTATCTAAAAATTTTTTCGCTGCTTTTTTATTCGTTGCTTTATCTATTTGTAACGCACTGCCATCCGTTGGAGATTGATAATCTTGATACGTATTTTGAAGAGGTAGTGTCTTAGATTCTACATCTTTATCACCACGTAAACCAAAATTCATACCTGATTGAATTAAAGCAGAATCAGGCATATTCGTATTCAAGTAACCTCTTAGAATACCAGCCACTTTTGGCAGTTTAGGTAACGTACCAGGACTAACTAATTGCTTCTTCAACGTCTGCATAACTTGCTGTTGACGTCGTACACGACCAAAGTCACCTTCAGCATCGTGTCTAAAACGAGCATAACCAAGTAATTCCTTACCATTTAATTTATGCTCACCTTTTTTCAATGACACACCAATGTTAGCCGACATATTTTTTTCAACATCAATAGGTACACCATTAGGTTCTAGTTCATCAATCATTTTTTCGAAACCAGTAAAATCTAGAATCGCATAATATTCTGGATCGATATCTAAGTTCTTTTTCAATGTTTGCCTCAATAATTCTGGACCGCCAATAGAATAAGCTGAGTTAATCTTATGCTTACCATGACCAGGAATATCTGCGTAAATGTCACGCATAACAGACATCATCTTCATCTTTTTATGAATATAATCGTATTGTGCAATCATAATAGAGTCAGTTCTAGAAATACCACCTTGTTCTTTATCTGCACCAAGTACCATGATTGTAATCTTGCCATCATTTTTGGAAGCACCGTTAAATTTATGTTTCTTCAATGTTTTACCATGATTTTTGGCATATTGAATTCCAGAATTATAACCGTGTACTGCATAACCAATTAAAATGGCAAAGGCAATTACAACAATTATAATAATAAAAGGTAATTTTCTTATTTTCTTTTTTGTGCGCCTTGGTGGAGGCGTGTGCGATGTTTCTTCATTGCTTATCTCTGTCTTATGCTTATCTTCGCTCATATATTATCAACCTTATATCTTCAAAATTACGAATCTATGTACTATAATTAATATATATTAAAGTTATATAAATTTTGTGTAAAAATCAAGTACTTTCTAAATAAATCAGACTTAGGACCAATACGAAAGGATGTTAAACATGAATATAAATAAGGCGTATTTCGCCGGGGGTTGCTTTTGGTGCATGGTAAAACCTTTTGATACATTTGAAGGAATTGAAAAAGTAACTTCGGGGTACATGGGTGGTCATGTTGAAAATCCAACTTATGAACAAGTAAAAACAGGCAATACTGGTCATTATGAGACTGTAGAAATAGAGTACGATGTCGCATTATTTTCCTATAATAAATTATTGGAAATCTTTTTCTCGGTAATTGACCCAACTGACGATGGCGGTCAATTTCAGGATAGAGGTTCTCAATATCAAACTGCTATCTTTTATACAAATGATCATCAACAACAACAGGCTGAAGCATATGTAGAACAAATGAAGCATACTATAGACAAAGATAAGGCTATTGCTACTAAAATTTTGCCAGCCACGCCATTTTATGAAGCGGAAGACTATCATCAAGACTTTTATAAAAAAAATCCAAAACGCTATGCTGAAGAACAACAACAACGCCAAAAATATTACGATTAAATAATTATTTAAAGTAGCCAAAGATTAAATTGGCTACTTTTTTATTGATAAAATAATTTAAATTCTACGCAAAAATATATAATCAACTACTCAATAATAAAATATAACTATGCAACATAGAATCTTTAAACACAGAATCGAAAATGCTTACTACCATTGACCTTTCAAATGGATTTGTATACTTCATATAGTTAGTTTAAATAGATTATTTTATAGTATAAGTTAGTTTGTTATAGTTGAATTTAATAGTGGCACTCATTACGTTAACTGTACAATCATTACTAAGTAAACGATTAAAAAAGTATGAGTTACTTATGTCTTCAGGTTCTTTTAATGCTGTTTTGAAAAAACATTGCAACACAAAATATAAATGATGCTGTGAACGCAGCAAAGATTCAAAATAAAATAATAATGAAATGGAATTAATGATGCGCATTTAAAACGAGTTCCCTAAGTGAACAAGACGAGACGAAGACTACAAGTTGAAGCATTTTCTTAGAAAAATGAACCCAGCACAATTAAAAAAGCCAATCAACACGTTTAGAATATAAACGCATCGATTGGTTTTTTTAATTTATATCTCATAATCATTTTTTATCTTGGGTTTTTTACGAATTACTTTCATTACTTTTAACATACTCAACCATAAAGAACGATGTTTACGATACACTAAAAATCTCGCTTCCCATTCCGGTTTAAATTTTTCTTTATAACGACGTAGACCTTGGAAACGATACAAGCCATTAAAATGTTCAAATACTCGACCTGCAACACGTTCTCCGGCGTAAGAGAATGGTACCTGGCCTACATTTGATAAAGTTGCCATTCCTATATTAAAACGTTTATATCCTTGTTCCTTGGACCATAACAACATGTGTAAATATAATGCATCCATCAATGGCAATTCCACTTGTGGATTCCAACGAATTAAATCCACTGAAATAGTATCATTATAATAAGTTGGCATTACACTACAAAATGCTATAGGTTGCTGCTTTTCATCTCTAATAATACCAATAGGTGCTTTGCTTAAATAGTCTTCATTGAAAGAACCTAGCGAAAAGTGCATTTCTTGACGTCCATCTAACCAGTTATCACTAATCTCTTTTAATGCGTTTAGCAACGTACTATTAAACGGTGGATACAGCATCTCGAAAGTCATATTTAAGTCACTTAACTTATTCAAAGTTGCACGTAACCCACGTCTCTTTTTCCCAGCGACAGTAAAAGTCTCTAAATCGATAAGCGCTTCTTCACCCAATTTGAAAAATTGATTACCAAAATTATGATACAACGATAAATATCTTTCTGAAACTTGATAGAAAATAATATCATAGCCAATATAATGAGCGTTACTATAAAAATCAATAAGTAAATCATTAAATGCTTTTTCATTCCCAATAGGGTCACCTAAAACAACATAAGCATTATTAATCGTTCTATACATTATAAACGCCTGTTGACTATCGTTTACAAAAAATTGTTTGTCTCCACTATACATTAAATGACTTAGATAATTTCCACCGTAAGTTTCAACAATACTTTCACATACAGGTAAATATTGATAGTTTTCTTTAAGTTTAATTTTATGTTCAAAGTACCAAACTATACCCCCAACGATAACTGCTATGACTAGAATGGTAATCCAAAAATAGTATCTTAAAATAGAAGTATCTACTTCTAATTTATAAACATCTAGCTTATGTAATGTTTGATAAATCACTAAATGATTAATAAACAATACACCACAACTTACTAAAATAATATAAAATAATTTCAAGTAACTAAACTTTCTCTTTAAAATTTTGGAACGCTTATAAAAAACAACAAGTAACAAGAACATTACGGCTAACCAAGTTAGTAATATGAATGACGCATACGTATATATAGTGATCAGTACAATTAACAATAATGAAATAATTGCAAATAGAATTGCTCTTTTAGACAAACTATAGACACCTATCACATTTAAAAACAGCAATAAACATGCACAAGTATGAACAGAAACAATAATGTAATACACGTAATGATTAGAAGCATATAAACCATCATAAATAATAGTTATATTATTTAAGAAGAATAATATACTTGTGAAAAATAACAAAATTGCTATTGCAAAAGATGGTATACGTGATAGGAAATCCTTTTGATATGATTTAAATAAAGAACTAAAGTCTTGCATTGGCACAAAAATCTTAGAATCTTCAAAGTAACGTTTAGCCGTTGTTTTAAACTCAAAGATAGATAAAATTAATGCAATCAGTAATGGGAAGAAATAGTAAGCAAAACGATATAATAATAACGCTAAGACAATCTTTTCTTCTCCTATATTTAATGATTTGAAGCCTAAGATAATAACTAGATCAAATGCACCAAACCCACCGGGAATAAAACTAACCAAACCTGAAATTGCAGCAATAATAAATACTCCCATAAAAATATGGAACGGGACATGTACATTCACAATGATGAGTGCCAAGTATAACACAGAGGCAGCAGCAAACCATTCAAGACTAGACACTAATGTACAATATACACCTAATAACTTTTGCTTGGACTGTACAGGTTTAATCATCGTAAAAACAATAAAGATAGGTAAAAATAATGCTACGACATAGAGCGCCCATTTAACCCAAGCGAAGGAATCAAAAAGATGTTGGACATTAAAAATATGAAAAACAACGAAAATCGATAACAAACTCAATCCCGTTAACATGGAGATTAATACGACCGAAATAGTTTGTACTAATACTTTTTTCTCAGTTGTATAATTTTTATACACTAAATAACGTACAGTTGCACCGATGAAACCACCAAAACCAATAACGGCATTAAATGCATTAATAATGTAACCAATACGCATCATTTTCCAAATAGACATCGATGTTTTAAGTGATTTATTTAAAATAACATCATAGATAGATAAAATAATCATTGATGCACCACCACTTAAAAATAAAAGAACTAACCAAAAACGATCGATTTTACTAAACGCTATAAAAGTTTGTTTGAAATCTATATTAGCTAGTTCTTTATGCAAATTGATAACGACTACAATAAGCAACAATACAGCGAAAATTACTTTAAGTGTCGTGAAAAGCTTACTTCTTAGCTCTTTAGTCATAATTATATTTCAGTCCTTAAGTATTACTTATAATTTATTAAAAATATAGCATATAATCATAGTTGTGTGTATATAAAACTGAATTATAACAAAATTGTTATACGCACAACTTGGTATAATTATTCACTAATATCTTCTCTGCAGGCTAATCAATTAATACGCTTAATAATGTATACATACCAATATAATGAAGTCGACAAACAATTAACTTTGATTTTAAAAGATTATGACTCATATATACCTCTGACTCAAAAACAAATGTCAATCGCTATGAAATCCATACAGTAATTCACGCCCTCTTGGTTTGTATAACATTTTGGCACGGCTGGAACTACTAATTTTCTTATATTTAATGCCATTAAGACAAATTCAAGTTCATGTTTAACTTTATTTCTCGAACCAACATTCAAGTGATACCCAAAATAGCCGTCATATCATTAGGAAAGCAAGCCATAGAATGTGAAGCATTGACATAAAAGTAGCCCTTAACTGGTTTCAATTTAGAAACCAGTTAAGGGCTTTTAATTTGGAATTCATACTCTAGAGTTATTTACTATTAAAGATTTACTCTCTAATATATTCTTTTTCGTCGTCTTTAAACTCATATTCGCCAGCATCTTCACTATAATATTTGTTATAACGACGTTTAAATAAGAAGTAAATATGTGATACAAGGACTTTTAATATTGCGTAACCAGGAATACCTAAAATAACACCAACCACACCAAGTAAATTACCTGCACTTAATAATATAAAGATAATTGTAAGCGGATGAATTTTTAATGTTTTTCCCATAATATTTGGTGAGATGAAATGACCTTCGATAAACTGCACTGCGGTCCATACGATAATCAGTTTTAACAGCATAATTGGGGACGTTATTAAAGCAATGATAATAGCCGGCGAAATAGCAATCGTTGGCCCTAAATACGGTACCACGCTCGTTACAGCTGCAATACTCGCCAATACTAAACTATAATCGAGACCAATAATTGAATAGCCAATAAATAATAATACCCCGATACAGAATGAGACGATAATTTGACCTTGAATATAAGAACCAACTTGAACACTCATTTTTTCTAATAAATCATGATAATCTTTTCTGAATTTTGGCGGTATAATATTTGTTGAAAATTCTTTAAAACGGTGCCCGTCTTTTAACATAAAAAATAACACGAAAGGTGTCGTTACAATTACTACTCCGACATTAACTAATGTTTCGGCAAAGTTTTTAATTTTCGAACTAAAGCCGTTCGTATAATCAGAAATCATATTTGGAATCTTTTTAGATAAAGATGTTAAATGACTTTGAATCTGATTATGATAATCGGCGACAATTGAATATTTCGTCACACTATCGAAAAATTGATTCACTTTACTAACGTAATGCGGGAAGTTATTTCCAAAACTTTTCACCTGAACTCCTATTAAAGGTATTAGTAAGTTAACCACTAATGCAATAATACCTATAATAACTAAGAATAATATTGAGACTCCCCATACACGCGGAATATTGTAACGTTCCATCAAATTCACAATGGGATTAAACAAATAAAATAAAATTAAAGACACAATAATTGGTGCAATAATCGTATTAAATACGATTATAAATGGTTTGAATATGTAAGATACTTGGTCAAATATAAATATAACTATACCAATTAAAATCAACATACTTAAGCCAAAAATCAAATCTTTACCACCTAAAAACTTCATGAAACGTGTTTCAGTAAAGTTTAAGTTCAGTTTACTTTTGGGTTTACTTTTATTATTTACTTTTTCTTCATTTGACATAAAATTCACCATACCTTACTTGTATTGATGTCGTTTGTATACGACTTTAAATCTAGTTATATAAATAATGTTATACCCTTTAAATACTAATATAAATATTAACACATGATAGAAACACTAAACATATTTCGATCCAATAAAATTGGTCATATTTATTATTAGGCTTTAGTATACATTATATGTCTTAATAAGGCTCTTATTTATGATGATTCATAAAGTGATAAATATGTAGCGTTAAAAATACAATTTCACTCTCCCAAATTTTTTTATTTAACTCTTGTTGCATCATTTTCATTACTTTTAGAGCAATGTTATAACATAAGGAATACTGAGATTTTAGTAATTCATCGACTGCATGTGAGCAACGCTCTCTTTCGTTAAGCTGAATACGTCTTATTAAAAATTCTATATGTCTAATAAAACGTTGATAATTAATTGATTGTTTATCTATATTAAACTGCAAATCATGCTCAATAATATATGTCGCTTTACTAATTAATTTATTTATTAATGTCATTTCACTTAATGATAACATTTCTGTATTTGATGCAATGTGTAATGCAATAAAACCAATCTCATCCTCTGGAAATGTAATATTCAAAGCATCATTAAGCCTTTTTATAACTCTTTCAGCAATAATGTATGCCGCATTATATAGATGCTTTATTTCTAAAATAAACGGATTAGTAATGTATTGTTGTTGCTGAATTCTTTTATACGCAAAAATAATATGATCTGTTAAACTGACAACCAATTTTTCGTCATCGATAATTAATTTGGAATCAGTAATAATATTCACTGCTTCAATAATAGCCTGCAAAGTATAATCATCAGTCATAGAGACAAGTGCTTTATAATGACTCAAATGTGATTGTTGAACAAGTTTATATATTTTTTCGATTGATTGATGCTGCTTAACATGCATGCCTGGCTTTTTATTAAAACCTATACCTTTACCGATTAAAATCACTTCTTGGTCTTCGATGTTACAAATAATTACATTGTTGTTTAAAGCTTTTTTTATAAGGTAATGGTCCATTGTATTCACCTTTCTTTAATATCAATAAGATTATATATGGAATAACATTAAAAGAAAAGATTAAAATAGTGCTAAATAACATTTTAAAAATAAAAAACTACAAGATAGACACTAATATCTATCCTGTAGTTAATATGTTCTAATATAATGAATTCTTTTTCTTATTCATGCCCCAGCTTTCAATGCCAAATAGATTGATTTCTAATTGTTCAGGCTTGAATATTGGTTTCTTACCAGCTTGTCTTTGACGTTGGTAATCTCTCATTACTGCAAAAGCAATGTTCGATAAACCAATAATAGAAATTAAGTTGACGATAGCCATTAGACCCATAAATAGATCAGCTGTATTCCATACTGTTTGCGTTTTGACAACGGCACCGAGAAATACTAATACAACAACTAAACATCTGAAAATAAATAAAATCACTTTATTTTTTGATAAAAATTCAATATTCGATTGACCATAATAGTAATTGCCGATAACTGAAGAATAAGCAAATAGGGTAATAGCTACAGTTAGGAAAATACCACCTGCACTTCCTAAATGTTCATTCAATGCAGATTGTGTAACTTGAACGCCTTGTGGTGCGCTATCTCCAAATTTCAAGCCACTATATAATAAGATCATAATCGCAGTAGATGTACACACTAGCATTGTATCGAAGAACACACCTAATGATTGAATAAGTCCTTGTTTTACAGGGTGAGGCGCGGCAGCAGTTGCGGCAGCATTAGGTGCAGAACCCATACCTGCTTCGTTAGAGAATAAACCACGCTTAACACCTTGTAAAATAGCAGCACCGACTGCGCCACCAGTTACTTGTTGTGCACCGAAAGCACTTTTTACGATTGTAACAAGCATTGGGATAATTTGGTCATAATTCATCACTAAAATGACTAAGACTAAACCAATATAAATGATTGCCATTACAGGAACTATAACAGAAGAAATACGAGCGATACTACGTACACCACCGAAAATAATAATGGCTGTAAATACTGCTAATATTAAACCAGTGACAACAGGATTAACATTATATTGTGTATTTAAAGATTCGGCAATTGTATTAGATTGAACTGTATTAAATACAAAAGCAAAAGTTACTGTAATTAAAATAGCAAAGACGATACCTAACCATCTTTGATTTAAACCCTTAGTTATGTAATAAGCTGGTCCACCACGGAAACCACCGTCTTCATCTGGAACTTTATAAATTTGTGCTAATGTTGCCTCTATAAATGCACTTGCAGCACCAATAAACGCAATTAACCACATCCAGAATACTGCTCCTGGCCCACCAAGTACAATCGCGGTAGCAACACCTGCGATATTACCTGTACCTACACGTGAACCAGCACTGATTGCGAATGCTTGGAATGGTGATATTCCTTTTTCACCATTGTCTAGTGTTTCAGGTTTTTCACCAATTGCACGAAACATTTCAGGTATCCATCGTAATTGAACGAATTTCGAACCAATTGTAAAATAAATTCCAACTGTAATTAATAAACCAATTAAGTATTGTGACCAAATTAAATCATTTCCGGTCTCGATAACAACTTTAAACCAACCCGGAATTAAACTATCAAAATCACTCAAAGTATTAAATCCTCCTTAGTAAATAATCACCTTATAAATATGTATATAGAGATTTATAATGAGCATTCACAAAATATATTCAATCAACAGTAATTCGTTAAAACACTGTTGATTGCATTTTGTTGCATATCACTATAAACCTCTAATTTATGTTGCTTACATTTAAATATCTACAATAAATATATTTTATCATTATATTAGTGTTATTACTATAATTTTTTTATCTATTCAACAATTAATTGAGTGAGTTCACCAAATTCATTTACATCTACGATAAACGAACCATTAGTATATTGCTCTGTTAAATGAATATCTTTAATATAACCTTGCTCCTCGTGAGCATTAGAATAGACTTTATAAATAGTATCTTCGGCACCCGTAACCTGTGCTGAAACTATACGATGTGGTGCCTTTTTCAACTCTTTCAATAATGTAATTCCTCTTTGCGCTCTTTTAGCATGTTGTAAAACCTTATAATTAATACGTTTTAAAGCACCACGTTGTGTGGCCATTAATATCGTATTATCTTTATTTACCGTTTGCGTTAAAACTACAAAATCTTCATCTTTAAGATTAATTGATTTTACACCTGCAGCTCTTAATCCAGTGTCTGATAATTCTTCTGAGGAATATGTTAGTGACATTCCTTTATGTGTTAATACAGTAATCATTTGCTCTTCTTCAACACGCATAACATTAATTACTTCGTCATCATTTTTAAGCTTCATAGCAACAAGTGGTTTGTTATATCTAGATGTTTTGAATAATGAAACATTACTTTTCTTAATCATGCCATTTTTAGTGGCAGTAATGTAATATGCATTATCTGGGAATGCTTGCTCACAATTGACGTCTATAACAAATTCATCATCATCAAGTGGTACGATTTGAGACACGTGTTGACCTAAATCTTTCCACTTAATATCAGATAACTTGTGTACTGGTATAAATAAATATCTTCCCTTATTTGTAAATACAAGTGCTGTATCAAGTGTATTCGTCTCAATATATTTTAATATACTGTCGCCATCTTTAACACCAATCTCATTAATACCACTAGCATTAAAACTTCGAAGTGATGTACGTTTAATATAGCCATGTCGTGTCACGCTCAACATAACTGTTTCGCTAGGTACCATAACTTCTTTATCAATTTTAATTTCAGAGATTTCAGCTTCTATAACTGATAGACGATCAGTTTTAAATTTCTTACGTATTTCTGTTAATTCCTTTTTAATCACTTCAAGTAGTGCATCGTGATTATCTAAAATATAGCGCAACTGTTCAATTGCAGCTTTAAGCTCATCATGTTCATCTTGTAATTGAACAATATCTGTGTTTGTTAACCGATATAATTGTAACATTACGATAGCTTCAGCCTGAGCCTCTGTAAAATCATATTCTGCTACAAGATTTTCTTTGGCGTCTTTTTTATTTTTAGAATTTCTAATGAGTTTAATGACTTCATCCAAAATTGATAAAGCTTTCATCAAACCTTCAACAATATGCATTCTACTTTCTGCATGCCTCAAGTCGTATTGTGTTCTTTTAGTCACTACATCGATTTGATGGTTTAAATAACTGTCTATAATTTCGCGAATACCCATTAGTTTTGGTCGACCTTCGCTTATCGCAACCATATTGAAGCTATATGAAATTTGTAAGTCTGTGTTTTTATATAAATAATTAAGCACTGCTTCACTATTGACGTCTTTTTTTAATTCGATTGCAATACGCAGACCAGTACGGTCAGTTTCATCTCGAACTTCTAATATACCGTCTACTTTTTTATCAGCACGTAATTCATCAATTTTTTTAACTAAACTACTTTTATTCACTTCATATGGTATTTCAGTGACTGCTAACTCTTTGCGTCCATTCCTAAGCTCTTCAGTACTAACTTTAGAACGGACGATAATTTTGCCTTTCCCTGATTCATATGCTTTTTTAATACCGTCAACACCTTGAATAATGCCGCCAGTTGGGAAATCAGGTCCTTTTACGTATTTCATTAAGCGATTAACTGTTATATCAGGATCATCAATGTATTTTAGTGTCGCTTGAATAACTTCACCTAAGTTATGTGGTGGTATGTCCGTAGCATAACCAGAAGATATACCGGTACTACCATTAATTAATAAATTAGGTAACCTACCTGGTAAGACCATTGGTTCAGTTGTAGTATCGTCATAGTTAGGCATGAATGGCACAGTCTCTTTATTAATATCCCTAAGTAGTTCTTCAGAAATTTGGCTTAATTTAGCCTCTGTATAACGCATCGCTGCTGCCGGATCGTTATCAATACTGCCATTGTTACCATGCATTTCAATTAGTACATGCCGTAATTTCCAATCTTGACTTAAACGTACCATAGCATCATATACCGAGGAATCACCATGAGGATGGTATTGACCAATAACATCTCCGACTGTTTTGGCACTTTTACGGAAATTTCTGTCATAAGTATTACCACTTGAATACATAGCATATAAAATACGACGTTGCACGGGTTTTAGACCATCTCTAACGTCAGGTAATGCACGTTCTTGAATAATATATTTACTATAACGACCAAATCGGTCGCCTATTACGTCTTCAAGTGATAAGTCTTGAATTACCTCACTCAATTTATTTCCTCCTCTTCTTGATCGTCATGTTCCAAAATTTGTATTTCATTATTGTCCAAAATACTTTGATCTTCTTGTAAGCCAAACTCCACGTGGCTTTCAATCCATTCGCGTCTAGGTGCAACTTTATCACCCATTAATGTCGTTACCCGTTTAGATGATCTGATTTCGTCATCTACTTGAACACGAATGAGTGTTCTTGATTCTGGATTCATCGTCGTTTCCCATAATTGATCAGGGTTCATTTCACCTAAACCTTTATATCTTTGTAAAGTAAAGCCTTTCCCTAATTGCTTTTGTAATTGTACTAACTCATCATCAGTCCAAGCATATTCGACTTTTTTCGACTTGCCTTTACCCTTTTCTAATTTATATAGTGGTGGTAAAGCAATAAAGACGCGTCCAGCTTGAACTAATGGCTTCATGTATTTAAAGAAGAAAGTCAATAATAATACTTGAATATGAGCCCCATCGGTATCGGCATCTGTCATTATAATGATGCGATTATAATTACTATCTTCTAATTTGAATTCATTACCTACACCTGCACCGATTGTATGGATAATCGTATTAATTTCTTCATTTTTAAATATATCTTCTAAGCGTGCTTTTTCAGTATTAATTACTTTACCTCTTAGAGGCAGGATTGCTTGATATTTGCGATCTCTACCAAGTTTAGCTGAACCTCCAGCTGAGTCACCCTCAACCAAGTAAAGCTCTTTCTTTTCTGTATTTTTACTTTGCGCTGGCGTCAATTTACCAGAAAGCAAAGTATCTTTACGTTTGTTTTTCTTACCAGAACGTGCATCTTCTCTAGCTTTTCTAGCTGCTTCTCGTGCTTGTTGCGCTTTGAGAGCTTTCTTAACAAGAGATTTAGAAAGTTGCCCTTTTTCTTCTAAATAATATGGTAGTTTATCTGCAACTACAGAATCAACGGCACTTCTAGCTTCAGGAGTACCTAATTTTGATTTAGTTTGTCCTTCAAATTGTAGCAATTCTTCAGGTATGCGAATAGAAATTATAGCTGTTAAACCTTCACGTATATCATTTCCATCTAGGTTCTTGTCTTTTGCTTTTAATTCATTAATTCTGCGTGCATAATCATTAAATACTCGAGTCATTGCAGTTTTGAAACCAACTTCATGCGTACCTCCATCTTTAGTTCGCACGTTGTTAACAAAGCTTAAAATGCTTTCTGAGTATTGATCATTATATTGAAAAGCGACTTCTACTTCTATGTTGTTGGCTTCACCCATAAATGTAGCAACATCATGAAGTATTTCTTTGCCTTCATTAACATAAGAAACAAATTCTTTAATACCTTCTTCATATTGATATACTTCTTCACGTTCTTTACCTTGTCTATTATCAGTCAGTATGATTTTTAAATTTTTTAATAAAAAGGCTGATTCTTGAAGTCTTTCACTTAACTCATCAAAGTTAAATGATGTTGCCGACTTAAAAATTTCTACATCTGGCTTGAAGGTAACTTTAGTTCCTGTCTTCTTAGTTTTACCTTTTTTTACTAATCCACTTGCAGGCTTACCACCATCTTTAAAATCTTGTTGATAAATCACGCCATCTCTATATATTTCAACATTTAACCACTCACTTAATGCATTAACTACAGACGCACCAACCCCGTGCAAACCTCCAGACGTTTTGTATCCACCTTGACCAAATTTACCGCCTGCGTGTAAAACAGTGAAAATAACTTCTACTGTCGGTTTTCCAGAAGCGTGTATACCAGTGGGCATACCACGACCATTATCCTCTATTGTAATACTCTCATCTTTATTAATGGTAACTGAAATTTCATTCCCATGACCATTCAATACTTCATCGACGGAGTTATCGACAACTTCATACACTAAATGATGTAATCCGCGTTTATCGGTAGAACCAATATACATACCAGGTCTCTTCCTAACGGCTTCGAGTCCTTCCAGTACTTGGATAGAATCATCCGAGTAATTATTTTGCTTATTCATTGCCAATCGATTCGCCCTCCTACAAACGTACGTTCGTTTTTAAAACTATACAATAGTTATTCTTATATAAATTTACTTAAAATGCAAGCATCAAAGTGATAAATCAGTAACAAATCATGCATATCTTTTAATTTTTATTCGTGTAATTATAGGTCATGTGATAAAATAAATGTAACGTCATTAAAGGATGTGTAAATGTATATGATGATAGTAATTATGTTAATTCTAAGTTACCTCATTGGTGCATTTCCAAGTGGCTATGTGATCGGAAAGTTATTTTTCAAAAAAGATATTAGACAATTTGGAAGCGGAAACACTGGTGCAACGAATAGTTTTAGAGTATTAGGCAAACCTGCTGGTGCTTTAGTTACATTCTTAGATATATTTAAGGGTTTTATAGTAGTATTCTTCCCGCTATGGTTACCTGTCCATGCCGATGGACCAATTAGCACATTTTTCACAAATGGTTTAATTGTTGGTTTATTTGCGATTTTAGGACATGTTTATCCAGTTTATTTAGGTTTTAAAGGTGGTAAAGCTGTAGCTACAAGTGCTGGAGTGGTATTTGGTGTGAATCCTGTTTTATTATTAATATTGGCCGTTATATTCTTCGCAATTTTATATTTAACAAAGTATGTATCATTATCAAGTATTATTGCATCAATTTGTTGTATTATAGGGGCTTTACTTATTCGAGATTATATTCTATTAGTAGTAAGTGCATGTATAGGTGTATTACTTATTTTTAGACATAGAACAAATATAGTAAGAATTTTTAAAGGCGAAGAACCTAAAATCAAATGGATGTAGACTAAGTCAACAAACTATTTCTTAGCTGGCAGTCAGTGTTTAAAAATGAGGTAGACATGTATCCAACGTGGCTACTACAAAAACGTTATCTAAAGGACTTTTAGATAGCGTTTTTGTTTTGTAAAAATTTAACGATTTAGTTATATTTAAATGAGTTTATCGATTATGCAAAAGGCGAAATATTTAAAGGCGTGTATTATAAAAATGCCAAAAAGAATATGCTATACTGACATTAGCCCATTTATAAATGGGTAATATAATTACAGTATTAAGTTTAAATTGTAAATTCACCTTGCAGATATTGACTTACAAAATGAGAGGAGACTTTTATTATGGAAATAGAACTTTCAGATAGAGCGGTAAAATGGTTCAAAGACGAACTAGATTTACCAGAGGAAAATAAAGTCTTACACTTTTATGTGCGCTATGGTGGCGAAATACAGCTCAAGCAAGGGTTTAGCCCAGCTTTTAGTGTTGACAGAAAAGATGAAATTGAGATTGGGTACGAAAATAATTTTGATGAGTTAGATGTCGTCATCTCTGAAAAAGATTTATGGTATTTTGAAGATGATGATATATATATAGATGTAGATGAAGACTCAGAAGAAATAAATTACAAAATTAAATAATTGTTAATAAAAACGTTATTAGTTCATTATAACTAATAACGTTTTTTATTTATATTATAGTCCATCGCGTATTTCCTGCGTGTCACCAGCTTTGTTTTTATTAGCTACTTCTTTGTATGTTGCATGCCATTCAGGAAAAGCTTTATCTAAACGTATAGGTTTAAAATTTGCTTTTTTAATGCATGTTAATGTAGTTGAACCCGTAGTAGCCAATTCCCCTGCTTCATTGTATATTTCGTAACAATATAGTGATCTAAGCGGCGAATACTTATCTACCCACGTTTTGATTCTTACCTTTTCGGGATAAGTAATAGATTTAATATAGTTAATATTTAAGTCTGTGACAGGTGAAATAATGCCACTGTCTTCCATATCCTTATAACTAAAACCTAGTTTTGTTATATAGTCCGTACGAGCCACCTCAAACCATGTAGGATAGTTACCGTGATAAATAAAGCCCATTTGATCTGTTTCTTGGTATCTTGATTCTATTTCTGTAATTGTATAAATCATTAAGCCGACCTCTTTTCAAAAAATCCTTAACCAAATCATATCATAACAAAAAAGGCTATGTGAGCATATTAACTCACATAGCCTACTTGTTATATCAATAAATTATTCAGCTAATTTATTTCTTAATACAAGTTGTAAGATACCGCCGTTACGGTAGTAATCAATTTCAACTTTTGAGTCAAAACGTGCGAGTGCTTTAAATTCGATAACATCGCCGTTTTCTTTTTCAGCTTTTACATCAACTAAATCATGTGGTTGAACATTTTCGTTAATGTCTACTGAGATTGCTTCTGTACCATCAATACCTAAACTATCAGCTGATTCGCCTTCTTGGAATTGCAATGGTAAGACACCCATCATTACTAAATTTGAACGATGAATACGTTCATAACTTTGAGCGATAACCGTTTTAACGCCTAATAGATTTGTACCTTTGGCTGCCCAGTCACGAGATGAACCCATACCATAATCATTGCCTGCTAATACAGCTAAACCAATACCGGCTTCTTTATATTTCATAGCAGCGTCAAAGATTGGCATTTGTTCACCTGTTGGCCAATAAGTAGTAAATCCACCTTCAGTGCCTGGTGCCAATTGGTTTTTAATACGGATATTAGCAAATGTACCACGTACCATTACTTCATGGTTCCCACGTCGTGAACCATATGAATTAAATTCACGAATTGGCACATCGTGATTTAATAAATATTGTCCTGCAGGTGTATCTTTTCCGATGGCACCAGCTGGAGAAATATGGTCAGTTGTAACAGAATCGCCAAATTTACCCATTACACGTAAGCTGTTTAATGGCTTAATATCTTCAGGTTCTTTTGATAATTTTTGGAAGAATGAAGGATTTTGAATATAAGTTGAATTTGGATCGAAATCATATAATGGTTGATCGGTTACATCAATTTCATTCCACATTTCATTATTGTTATAAACTGTTTCATATTCTTCTTTGAATAATTCAGGTGTTACGACGCTATCTACTGTATCAGCAACTTCTTTAATAGATGGCCAGATTTCTTCTAAATATACATCTTCTCCATCTTTACCTTTACCTAACGGTTCATTTTGTAAGTCGATATCAACAGTGCCCGCTAAAGCATATGCCACAACTAATTGAGGAGATGCTAAATAGTTAGCCTTAACTAAAGGATGAATACGACCTTCAAAGTTACGGTTACCTGAAAGTACTGAAGTTACTAATAAATCTTCTTTAGCAATAGCTTTTTCGATTTCTTCTAATAATGGACCAGAGTTACCAATACAAGTTGTACAACCATAACCAACAAGGTTAAAGCCAAGGTCATCAAGATATTCTTGTAAACCTGAGTCACGTAAGTAACCAGTAACAACTTTTGAACCTGGAGCCAGTGAAGTCTTAACGTATTCAGGAACTTTTAAGCCTTTTTCGATAGCTTTTTTAGCTACTAAACCAGCTCCCAGCATAACGTATGGGTTAGATGTATTTGTACAAGATGTGATTGCTGCGATGGCTAAGTCACCTGTAGTCATTTTAGAAGTTGAACCATCTTTAAATTCTATAGTTGTTTCTTTATCAAATTCGCTCTTATCTAGGCCGTGACCTTGGTTACCTGCTGGTGCAGTAACTGATTTTTCAAATTCAGTTTTCATATCACTTAAGAAAATTAAGTCTTGAGGACGTTTAGGTCCAGATAATGATGCTTCAACAGTTGATAAATCCAATTCAACTACATCTGTATATTCTGGTTCTTCTTTTTCGACGTCAAAGAACATACTATTTTCTTGTAAATATTTTTTAACTAAATCAATGTGATCATCAGAACGTCCAGTTAGTTTCATGTATTTTAACGATTCGTCATCAACTGGGAAGAAACCACAAGTGGCACCATATTCAGGAGCCATGTTTGCAATCGTTGCACGGTCTGCTAATGGTAAGTGTTGTACACCTGGACCAAAGAATTCAACGAATTTACCAACTACGCCTTTTTTACGTAGCTCTTGTGTCACACGTAAAGCTAGGTCAGTGGCAGTAGACCCTTGCGGTAAAGCGTTTGTTAAGCGTACACCAATTACTTCTGGTACTGGGAAGTATGAAGGTTGACCAAGCATTCCAGCTTCAGCTTCGATACCACCAACACCCCAACCAAGAACGCCTAAACCGTTAATCATTGTAGTGTGAGAGTCAGTACCAACTAAAGTATCTGGAAAAGCTACGTCTTCACCGTCTACGTCACGAACATGTACAACGTTTGCCAAATACTCTAAGTTTACTTGGTGAACGATACCTGTTGCTGGTGGTACCGCACTGTAGTTATTAAATGCTTTAGTTGCCCAGTTTAAGAATTGGTAACGTTCATAGTTACGTTCAAATTCTAATTTCATGTTACGTTGTAAAGCATCTGGATTTGCATAACTATCAACTTGTACTGAGTGGTCAATTACCAAGTCAACAGGAACTTCTGGGTTGATTTTATTTAAATCTCCACCAACATCGTTCATTGCTTTACGTAAAGATGCTAAATCTACAACTGCAGGTACACCTGTGAAGTCTTGTAGAATTACACGTGATGGTTTGAACGGAACCTCTCCATCTGAACCATTTACATAATTTGCTAAACTTTTAATGTGATCATCTGTAATGACAAAACCATCCTCTTGTCTTAACACTGATTCAAGTAAAACACGAATAGAGTAAGGTAGTTTTGAAATTTTAGTTAATCCTTCTTCTTCTAAAGAATTTAAATCATAGTAAGTATATGATTTACCATTAAGATCAAACGATTTTTTCGATTGTAACTTAAGATTAGAAGCCATATTAATCCCCCCTGATATATTTATATATATAATATGCCGTTAATTAAATTGTATTATTATATAACAGTTAAAACAACTACATATATGCATAATCCTGGCAAAATTAGATTTGATTTTTCAATAAGCAGTCATAAGTATTTCTTATCACAGTACCAAAGTGCAATAAGTTATCTTTATTAATTGATAATCATTATCATTTCATTTTGGATATAAAAAAACTGGGAATAATACTATTCCCAGTCTAATTTTTATTGTTGTTCAGAATTTCTATAAGCTTCTCTACGTTCGATAATATCATCTTCGTATTCTTCGCTTTGTAGTTCTACGTAATCTCTCATTCTATGTTTGTTAGGCGTTAAAGTTAAGCCTAAGAATTTTCGTTCATTATTTGCATCTTTATAGAACGAAATCATCATCATTATAACCACGAATGAGAACGGTAATGCACTTATAATGGCGGCACTTTGTATTGCGTTAAGTGCTTCTGCACCATTGCCTCCACCAGCAAATAATAAGACAAATGCAATAAGTGATTGCGCTACACCCCAAGTTACTTTCACAACATTTGACGGTTCTAATGAGCCGTATGAGGTTTGCATACCTAAGACAAATGTTGCTGAATCGGCTGAAGTGATAAAGAATGAAGCAATAAGTATTAACGCAATAATAGATAATACGATACCTATTGGTAAATGGTTGAATACACCAAATAATTGCGTTTCAGCTGACATTTTGAATAACTCTGGATGTTTTTTACCAGTTTCAATACCAAGTACACCGAAAACACTGAACCAAACGAAACTAACGATAGCAGGTACTAATAATACACCACCGATAAATTCACGGATTGAACGTCCTTTTGATACACGAGCGATGAAGATACCAACGAATGGACTCCAGCTTAGCCACCAACCCCAATAGTAAAGTGTCCATTGAGACATCCATTCACGTTTTTGTGGGTTTTGTGCAGCAGTATCAAAAGTATTAAGTAAGAATGAATTAAGCAAGTTACCTACTGAACTTGTCATCATATTTAGAATTAATACCGTTGGACCAAGAATAAGAACTATAACCATTAATATTAAGCCTAAACTAATATTTAAGTTACTAAGATACTGAATACCTTTACTAATTCCTGACCATGCACTTATGATAAATAAAATCGTTACAACAACAATGATTATTGCTTGGACCCAAACATTATTTGGTACACCAAATAAGTAATTAAGACCACCATTAATTTGTAGAGCACCCATACCTAATGACACGGCAACACCAACAACAGTAGCAAATACTGCTAGAACGTCGATGACTGTACCAATAGGACCTTCTACTTTATCTCCTAATAATGGACGTAATGTTCTAGAAATCAACCCAGGCTCACCTTTTCTAAACTGTGCGTAAGCCAATGCTAGCGCAACCACACCATAAATAGCCCATGCATGGAAGCCCCAGTGGAAGAAAGTTGAACGTAAAGCTTCAGTGTATGCAGCCTTAGTTTCTGGATTAGCAGATGGCGGGGCCGCAAAGTCAGCCATAGGTTCTGCTGCACCGTAGAATACCAATCCAATACCCATACCGGCACTAAATAACATTGCAAACCATGAGATTGAATTAAACTCAGGTTTATCATTTGGTTTCCCCAATTTTAATTTCCCAATTGGACTAAAGATTAAGAAAATACAGAAGAAGACTATGACTGTTGTTAAAATCAGATAATACCAGCCTAGCTTATCTGTAATCCAAAGTTTGATAGTATTGGTTACATTCCCAAATTGCGCCGGGAAAATTGCGCCGATAAGTACTACTATTGCGACTATAATAGCACTATAAATAAAGACGGGAGAACGTTTATTACCACTACTAAATTGTTCAGAAGACTTCATAATTATTAACTCCCTTCTAATTAAATTGTATTAAAGTATAAATCTTCATAATAAAATAAATGAAGCGCCATATCTAAGAATATCAAAAGTAAAATTAATTATCAAATTAGCTTAAAATAGCATTTAATTGTACTTAGTTATATTATATACTGAAATTATATTGTATTATCGAATAATTTATAATACAATATAATTCATAAAAAATAATTAAAAGTGAGGTAAAAATTTATGTTTAGAGAATTTAAAGAGTTCGCTTTAAAAGGTAACGTACTTGACTTAGCAGTTGCAGTAGTTATGGGCGCAGCTTTTAACAAAATAATCACTGCGTTAGTTACATATATTATCATGCCACTAATTGGTTTAATCTTTGGTACTGTTGACTTTGCTAAAAGTTGGTCATTCATGGGTATTCAATATGGTATGTTTATTCAATCAATTATCGACTTCTTAATTATCGCGTTTGCATTATTCGTATTCGTTAAAATAGCTAATACATTAATGAAAAAAGAAGAAGAAGAAGAACTTGAAGAAAACACTGTATTACTTACTGAAATCAGAGATCTTTTACGTGAGAAAAATTAATACATTAAAATTTGAGTGAAAATTTCTAGAAAAGATAATTTGGGATATAAATCCCAAATAAACAACCCTTAAATGATTTCTGATTTGAAATCATTTAAGGGTTGTTTTATATCAATACTACATATGATATATCTTGCTTTCCTAGTTGCGATCCCCATCTTGTAACCTCACGCTTATCACCATTTATATTATACTAATTTGATTGTCTCACCTGTTACAGACATAGCTTATATCTGCTGACACAGACGTAACACAACCTCTAAAAAATTTAAGTTTTCAAACAATTATCATCGTTTGTTACTAAAAACAAGACATTTCGTATGATTTAATAAACTCTAATAACTAAATTTACGGTAAGTTGCAAAATTTCATACAATGAGAACGTCAATTACCATGTTATTTCGATAGCAATTGACGTTTTTTTAGTTAGAAATATTTATGTACAAGCCTATTATATTCTGATGATTAAATTGTTATTCATCACTAATATCAAATTTACTGTTGTTTAAAATTTGTATGACTTTGATATTGATCCGTCTTCACTTCTAATATGAGCGGTATACGTTGCTTCAATTCACTGACATGCGAAATAATACCGACCATTCTTCCTGATGATTTTAAACTAAGTAAGGTATCTAAAGCAGTTTCTAATGTTTCTTGATCTAACGTTCCAAAACCTTCATCTATAAACATAGATTCGAGCACTATGCCACCTGCTTCTTGTTGTACAACCTCACTTAACCCTAACGCTAGAGCTAATGATGCTTGGAATGATTCTCCTCCAGACAATGAAGTTATATGACGCGCTTGATTAGCATACGCATCATAAACATCTATTTCTAATCCACTATACCCCTTCGAAACTTGAGTTCTTCTTTTTAATTGGTAACGTTGACCGGTCATCATAGATAAACGTTGATTAGCTTGACCCAGTATACGTTCCAAATAGTAAATAAGCACAAAATTTTCCAGTGTTAATTTCTGAGGGTTTTTACCTGAAACTATTTCAGCTAATTGGAAAACTTCTTGTTGTGTTTTCAATTCGTTATTCAAAGTATGAATAATCGCTGTGATATCAGCTATTTTTTGTTTATTCATTTTAACTTTATAACTATGTTGATTAACCTCTGACGTTACTTTGTCCAACTCATGTTGTTGCTGTTTTAGTTGATTTTTCAGCATTTCAAGATCAATTAACGCTTTATCACGGGTCATTGATTCTAATTCCTTTATCAACGTTTCTACTGCTTGCTTACTTTTATCATGATGTTGTATTTGATTTTCAATTTCTGGCTTAGCATCTACTTTTGCTATTGCTTGTTCTACTTGTTTCATATCATTAAAGCCGATACGTGACATTTCATTCTTTATTTTTGCTTCTACTTCTTTAAATTCACTGTTTAAATCATTTGCCTGTTCAATTAAATATTGATAACTATTTTCTTCGATAGAATATTGATTATTATTAGCGTCAATTTTTTTTTCAATAGATTCTATTTGCTTATCAAATGCTTTTATATTGTTATTTTTTGCTTCAAAATCATTTTGAAAATTAGCAGTATTGTTATATAGCGTTGCAGACTCGAAATCATTCATTAATATTTCATTTTGTTTAATTGAAACTTGATGGGACTTGATCTCAATTTCTAACTTATGCACACAATCTACTAATTTTTGATATTGCTCATTTAGTTTATTAATATAATCAATCTGAGCTTTTATTTCTTTTCTAGATTGTTGTTGTTCGATTAACTGAGCTTCAATTTGAGCAACGTTTTCCACATGTATATCTTCCTCACTAAAACTGTTTAGTTGTTCATCAAGTTGTTCTAACACTGTTTCAATTTGCACTTTTTGCGTTTTATAATATTGTAATTGCTCTTCGAACTTAGTTAACTTTTGTTGGTGCTTAGTTAAAGTATCTAAATTAACATGTTGTTGCAAACTATCGACTTTATGACCACAAATCGGGCATGTATCGCCAATAGCTAACGCTGATTGTATTTGTGCAATCATCTCTTCCATATTATTTAATTGTAATTGTTTTTTACTGATAGGGTCATGTTCAGAATTTAAATTTGCTAATTGTTTATTTGTCACTTCTAATTCTTCTTTTTTAGAAGTGATTTTAGTTATTATGTTGTCATATTTGTTTTTATTTTGTTGTTTAACTTTATTGTCGTTTACTTTGTTTTCCAATTTGTGAATTTGGTTATCTATAGCTTCTAAATTATCATAATTAGGTTTATCATCAGATAATTTTTGTTTTATTTCATTTTTTTTAGTAAGTTCTTCATCTAATTTTGCGTTATATTTTTCAAGAGTCTCTAGCAATTCTTGATACTCGTTATATGCTTGTTCGTATTTATTAAGTTGTTGATAAAATAAAGCCGTTTCATCGACAAATTTTCTTGCTTCATCAATCATCTCTTTGGAATCTAGTTCATTCGCTAGTTGCTCTTTTAGCTCATCAATTTTTGTTGTTAAATCGTCTTTATTAGATTTTACTTGAGTAATTTTAGCGTTATTTTTATGTTGTTTTGTTAATAGTGATTTTTGTGAATCTATTAAAGTTGCTAACGTTTTAACTTCATTAATTTCATTTAACGTGCCACGTAATTGATTGATATGCGCATCTTGTTGATTTAATTCTTTTAATTTATTGCGTTGTTCTTTTAATTTTTTAAGATTTTCTTGTAATTGTTCATTTTTTTCTACCTGTACTTGTGTATTTTTAACTTGAGTCGCACTAACTTGTTGCTTTTCTTGTAATTTATATTGTAATTCCTCGCCAATTTGTTCAAATACAGGCAAAACATTAACAATCATGTCGGTTTGCCTTACATTCATATCTTTTATCTCTTTTAAATGACTATCTTCGTAACTATTTAAATCTTGCCAATAATTTTCTAACTGCGTAAAATTTTTTTCAATATTGACTCTAATTTCTTTAACATCTTCAGCTAATATTTTTTGTATTTCTTCGAACCTCTCACTATCGAATAAAGTTCTTAATATTTCTTGTTTATCTTTACTATTTGATAATAAAAATCTTTTAAATTCGCCTTGTGGTAATATAAATAATTGGCGAAATTGTTCAGCATTAACACCTAACAATGACTTTAATAATTGGTTACCCGCATTAATTTTACTCTCTCTTAATTCATATTTACCATTTGTGAATTCAAAAACATCTAAACTACCATTTGTTTTGGATGTATTACCCTCTTTAAAGTAGGCTCCCTTTCTTTCTACATAAAATTGCTCATTGCCCAATCTAAATTCAAACACGACTGACATAGGCTGCTGATTTTCAGCAAAGTGACTTCTTAAATCACCTTCTTTACGATCTTTTGTTGACGACTCCCCAAATAATGCGTATACAATCGCATCAAAAATCATTGTCTTGCCAGAACCTGTTTTGCCGCTTATTAAAAATAATTCATTGTTTTCAACTCTGGTAAAATCAATTTGTTCGTCTAAAAAAGGACCAAAGTTCTTAAGGTTTAATGCAATTGGTCGCATCTATTTATCACTCTCTTCTGTCAAAGTATTAAGTATCGTAGTTATTTTACTTTTTTGAGTAGCTGTTAATTCAGTACTAGTAATATCTTCATAAAAATTATTGATAATTGTTTTATCATCAAGCTGTTCGATTGCTTCATACTTTTCTAAATAAGCATTTTCAAATTCGAAAGATATATTAGTGAGTGCCAATGTATTCGGATATATTTGTTTTAAATGCATCATCGGGTCTGTTACATGTGACATATTTTTAAGTTTGAAATGTAAATAATTATCTTTACTTTTAATATTTAGCTTTTCTTGAATAGCGTCTTCATAATTTCCTTCTACAATTTCCAACACACGTTTGGGTTCTAAAGGTACAAAAGTATCTTTGATATCTTCATTTTCTACTATCACTCTACGATATCCTTTAGGTTGTGATACTTCAGAAAAAGAATATTGCAACAAGGAACCGCTATAACTTATATAATCAGAGTCTATACTAAATGGATGATGTAGATGACCTAACATTACGTGTTTAAAGTCTTCAAATGACTTTCTATCAACTGATTCAACCGTTCCAATTGTCAGTGGTCTTTCGGAATCAGATCGTTTCCCCCCCTGCACGGTCATATGTCCTATTAATAAATTTCTAGCGTAATGATTCATATGTTGTGACATATGTTTCATACATAAATCAATTGCTTGTTGATGAGTTTCGATTTTATCTTGTTGGAAGAATTGTTGCACTTCACTAATCGTTGCAAAAGGTAATGTATAAAAATTAACATCCTTAATTGTTATAGGAGATGTCATATCATTCAATTGAGTACGGATATAAATATTAGATTTCTCAAACCATCTAGCACCATAATTTAATCGTTCTTTGCCGTCATGGTTCCCGCTTGTGATAATTAACGAAATGTTTAGCGACAAGTTCAAAGTGTCAATTGTGCGTTCTAGTAATTGAATAGCCTCTTTACTAGGATAGCTTGTATCATAAACATCGCCTGCTAATACAATTACGTCAGGTTGCTCTTCTTTCATTGCAGTTACAAATTGTTCTAATATATACGCTTGATCTTTAAGTAAAGATTTTCCGTTTAGCATGCGTCCTAAATGCCAATCTGCAGTATGTATAATTTTCATAATTTCACCTCATATAACAGAACGCACGTTCCGTGTTTTATTCAATATTTTATCACATTGATTATAAAATGAAAAACGCCGCCTATCACGATTGACAGACGGTTTAATGCTTAATTTAGTAATTCACTTTTTACTTTTTTATATTTATAAAGCATTGCAAGTCTCCATGGCACTATCATACAAAATGCAAGCAAGAAAAACATACCTGCTAATTCACCGGGATCGATTTTATTACTAATAAATATTTTTATTAATGTTCTTATTAATAATAATGAAATTAAAATTACCGGAAAGGCTTTTGAACGTTTCATAAATATTTCGCTACCTTTAACTTCAAATCTAGAAGTCCATATTAATACTGTTGAAAATAGTAAACCTAATATAAGACATTCAAGCATTTCCATGCCTGATAATCTAAAGTAAGGTACTACATACATTAATGCACCCGTAGCCATAAAAAATGGTGGTAAAATTATTTTCTTTTCATTAACAGGAAAGTTTTGAGCTTTCATTCTTACGATAATTACAACGACGCCCATCAGAAAGGCGAATAAAATCGAAAACACTAAATACGCCAACAATTACACCTTCTTTAATAGTCTACAGCTTATATTCACAAACGATATTATAACACTATATATATAAATGACCAGTAATTATAATTCAGATTAGCCTTTATAAAGTAATATACATAAAAATGTCATAATATTAAACCTTTCAAGCACATAAAAAATAAGCCTTTCACAAGGCTTATTTTTATATTTCTAAACTTTTACATTGTAGCTGTTGAATTCATGTTATTAAGTGTTTGTCTAAGATAATTCATGTCATGAGTTTGGATAGCTTTATTATATTCTTTAAACTCAACATCATTACTAAAATTGATGTGAGCACAAGATAATCGATCCAAAACTTCCTTGTCTTCCATATCAAAAGCATCTTTCATAAATTATTAGCCTCCTCTATGTTCTTGATTATATAACATATCGAAAAAGCATTCAAATAATTTTCTGAAAAATCAAACGATTTGATAATCATTAAAACAGCTTGGGTCTTGCAGTGACTATAGATCCAAGAAATTTAAATTTTTTATTAAATTTGGAAAATTGGCGTTACTTTTTCAATATTTAAATGTTACAAAACCAATTATTATAAGTATGCTATTTTAATTTATTAATAATTAATTCTCCATTAACAACTTCAATTTGCTCACTATCTGTTTCTACTGTAATAGGTAAAACCTTCGCTAATTTATCTGAAAATAACCATCGTCTTTCAGCTTTTGTTAGTAATAAATATGTAGAGTCATTATCTTTGAAAATAAAATTTAAACTATCCTCGTCGATATAATTTGATATATTACTATAATTATATTTTTTTAAAGTTTCCATTGATTGTTCTAGGTCATCAATGACTAACCCTATTTCACTAATACCTATTATTTCATCTATAGTAAAATGATTAGCTTGAGTTTTATTTCGATATTCATTTCTCGCCATAAATTCAACTATATTGTGTGCGGAATCATAAAAATACACTGACTTAGCATCAAAACCACTAAAATAGATTTCGTCTTGCCCTTTCTCTGTCAATAATTCAACACGTTGTTGTAGCCAGTCTTTAACTTCACTAAACATTTGCGGGGGGATATCAAATGCAAAATGATAATAAGGATTTGTAATCGTCTCACTATATTTGAATATTAATTCACTATAACCAACTAATATCGAGAAAAAATCTTCTTCGTCTTGGTTTAATGGTAAACCTAAATGATTAACATAAAAAGTTTGAATTTCTGCTAATTTATCTGTATAAATGATTATTTTATTTAATTTCATTTCCTATGCCTCCCACTACATTTTAGTGATATGTCTATTTACTTTAACATTTATTTGCCTTAAATTCTCGTATATATCATTCAATACAAAAAGACTGGCAATCACTCCTATGAGGATGTACCAGTCTATAAATGACATATTATTTAGATTTTTTCATATTACTGTCCATATTTTTATTCATCATTGTCATCATTTGATTAATTTTCTTTTGAGATGGTTTTTGACCCATTTGCATCATCATCATACGTAACATTTCTTCATTAATTGGTGGGTTCTTTTTAAAGTAATCCATCATATACTTTCTTGCAAGGAAGAAGCCACCTACTAAACCTATGATTAGTGCTATTACGATTAAAATAACTGCTAACCAAATTGCCATTGTTTCACCCACTTTCCTATCCTAATGCATTTTACTAAAATATATATTTTATTTCAAGGAAGTTTCGCCTTAAATATATTTAACCTTAAGTATTATATCAATTTTAATTTAGATTTGTAAACATACATTGGTTTAAGTATTAACATTTTACTATTAAAGAAAAAAGACATAAGAGCCATGCTCTTATGTCTTTAATAATTTTAATTATAAGAGATTAATTAAAATGTTTGAATTTGATTTAATACGTTTTCTTTAGTGAAACCATATTTTTCAACTACTAAGTCACCAGGAGCACTAGCGCCAAATGTATCGATACCGATTACTTTACCTTCAGTACCTACATATTTATGCCAACCTAGTGATGAAGCCATTTCGATAGCTACACGTTTAGTAATTGATGATGGGATTACTGATTCTTTATATTCATCTGATTGTTGATCAAATGCGTTCCAGTTAGGCATAGATACAACACGCACACCTTTACCTTGAGCATCTAAATCTTTAGCAGCATCAACTGCTAAATTGACTTCTGAACCAGTAGCTAATAATAAGAATTCTGCATCTTTTTCAGATTCATATACAACGTAAGCACCTTTACGTACGCCTTCTTCAACTACTTCTTTAGGTAAGTCTAAAGCTGTTAAGTTTTGACGAGTCAATACTAATGAAGTTGGTGTGTTTTCTGATTCTAACGCTACTTCCCAAGCAACACGAGTTTCATTACCATCAGCAGGACGAATAACATTCATATTAGGAATAGCACGTAATCCAGCTAATTGCTCAACTGGTTCATGTGTAGGACCATCTTCACCAACAGCTATTGAATCATGTGTAAAGATAAATGTAGAGTTAAGTCCCATGATTGCTGATAATCTTAATGCTGGTTTTAGGTAGTCGCTAAATACAAAGAATGTTGCACCGTATGGATGTAAACCACCGTGAGCAGCCATACCATTAACAGCAGCACCCATTGCAAATTCACGAACACCGAACCAAATGTTTTTACCTTCTGGAGTAGTAGCATTAAAGTCATTAGAATCTTTAACATTTGATTTGTTTGAACCAGCTAAATCGGCTGAACCGCCAAAGAACGAAGGAACAGTTTTGCTGATTGCTTGAATAACTTCTCCTGAATCAGCACGAGAAGCACCACTGTGTCCTGCTTCAAATTCAGGTAAAGCATCTTGATAATTTTCTGGTAATTTACCACTAATAGCTAATTTAAAATCTGAACCTAATTCAGGATATTTAGAAACATATTCTTCAACTAATTTATTCCATGCTTCTTCATTTTCATTAGCACGCTTCAACATATTTTCTGAGAAGATTTCATAAACCTCATCTGGCACGTTGAAACGTTGTTCTGGATCTAGACCGTAATTTTCAAGTGCAAGCTTTCTTTCATCTTCACCTAAAGGTGCGCCATGTACGCCATGAGTGCCTGCTTTATTCGGAGCACCAAAACCAATAACAGTTTTGACTTCAATCATAGTTGGAGCATCTTGAGTTTTAGCTTTTTCAATTGCTTTGTCAATAGCATTTAAATCATTGCCATCTTTAACTAAAATATGATGCCATCCATATGATTCAAAGCGTTTTTTAACGTCTTCAGAAAAAGCTTTATTTAAATCACCATCTAGTGAAATATCATTAGAATCATATAATACGATTAATTTATCTAATTTATTGTGACCAGCGAATGAAGCTGCTTCATGTGAAATTCCTTCCATTAAGTCACCATCAGATGCAATTACATAAGTGTAATGGTCTACAACTTTAGCATCTTCTTTATTGAATTTACCTGCTAAATGTTTTTCAGCTAAAGCTAAACCAACTGACATTGCTAAACCTTGCCCAAGTGGACCTGTAGTTACTTCAACGCCATCAGTGTGTCTAAATTCAGGGTGACCTGGTGTTTTAGAACCCCACTGTCTAAATTGTTTTAATTCTTCAAGTTCTAAGCTTCCTGAAACATGTAATAAACTGTAAAGTAAAGCAGAACCATGTCCCGCAGATAAAACAAAACGGTCTCTGTTAAAGTAATCTTTTGATTGGGGATTAAAATTCAAGTGGCGAGTCCATAAAGTATACGCCATTGGTGCCGCACCCATAGGTAAACCTGGATGCCCTGAGTTTGCTTGTTCAACAGCATCGATACTCAAAGCTCTAATAGTATCAACAGCTAATTGGTCTTTTTTATTAAACATCTAAACAACTTCCTTTCTTAAGTAGCATAACACAACTACTATTATAACTTATTTATCTATTAATTTAAAAAAATAAGATTAGTTTTTGTTATTATCTTGCTCATTTTTATCTTCGTTATCTTTTTCATCTAATATCTTTTTAACTTTATCAGGTGTTACATCATTACCTTCAGGGTCAATAACTCTTGTATTTTCAATTTGCTGTTTGAAACCTTTTCTAAATGACTGTAAATAGGCTTCTCTAAGCTTAGACTGTTCTTTTGCCTCAGTTTCAGTTAAACCTGATTCTTTTTTCTTTTTAGCTAATTCATTAATTCTATCAATATTAACTTCATTACTACTCATAGCAATACCTCCATGGTTATTTACTCAATACAAATAGTATCAAAAAAGTGAGCGAAACTAAATGTTTTCGCTCACTTCAACATATCTATTGATACAGTATTACTACCGAATAATCGCAAATGTTTGGTTCGGTGTATGTTCGTCATTTTCATTGGAATTCTCATTAGATTTCATGGTGTTTGCCATTGTTCCCTTTGAAAGATTTGTAATCTGATGGTCCGTCATTTCGTACGTTTGTTCTGATTTAGTATCAAAATCTGCAGATATTAAAAAAATCACACATAGTACCATAGTAGCTAAAAGGACGATTAAATAAGTTTTGTATTGTTTTATATATTGTTTAGTCATTATATTCACTCCCAGAACGTTTGTTTGTATTACTAATTTATCAGAACACGCGTTCTATGTCAATGCAAAAACGAACAAACGTTTGTAAACAAATATAACTCATGCTATAATTGAGACAAATTAATTTAGGGAGTGCCTATTATGAGAGAATTAACTAAACGTCAAACAGAAATTTTCGATTATATTAAGCAAATCGTTCAATCTAAAGGATATCCACCAAGTGTTCGTGAAATAGGAGAAGCTGTTGGTTTAGCATCTAGTTCTACGGTTCACGGTCATTTATCTAGACTAGAAGAAAAAGGTTACATTCGTCGTGACCCTACAAAACCACGCGCCATAGAAATTGTTTCTGAACTATTAAGTGAACCTGTAAATAATGAAGAAACAATTCACGTCCCAGTAATTGGTAAAGTTACAGCTGGTATACCTATTACTGCTGTTGAAAATGTCGAAGAATACTTTCCATTACCGGAACATTTCACTTCTACTCATAACAGCGATATTTTCATATTAAATGTTGTTGGGGATAGTATGATTGAAGCTGGAATTTTAGATGGGGATAAAGTAATCGTTAGGAGCCAAACTATTGCTGAGAACGGAGATATTATTGTAGCTATGACAGAAGAAAATGAAGCTACAGTAAAAAGATTTTATAAAGAAAAAACACGTTATAGACTTCAACCTGAAAATAGCACAATGGAACCTATATATTTAGAGCAAGTGACAGTTCTTGGTAAAGTTGTCGGTCTTTTTAGAGAAATGTAATTTACACTAGACACTCTCATAAAATTAAACGACTTGTGGTTAATACAATAAAAATAAGCGATTGAGTCTAAGACTCAATCGCTTATTTTTTCTCTAAAACGTCTTTAATTTTTTCTAATATATCGGCTTTTTTCTTTTGTTTTTTAGCCTTCATAAATATCTCATCCTTACACACTAAAGATACCCTGAAAACATTTTGTTAAACATTAATTTGTGTAATTTTCAGTCCAGTAAGGTTGTTTATTCGAATTAAATGATACACCTACTCCAAGTTTGTGATAACTTGTACGTAAAATGTTTTTTCTATGGCCTAGAGAGTTCATTAAGCCTTCATGAGCATATATGCTATCAACTTGCCCATAAGCTAAATTTTCACCAGCAGCATTAAAATTAATATTATCTGCCTTAAGTCTATCAAATGGCGAATTACCTTTTAAATCTGTATGGTCAAAATAATGATGTTGCGCCATATCGTCACTATGCTTACGTGCTGTATTAGATGCTTCATCACTATAAGATAGCGTTGATAGATTGTGTTGAACTCGTTCAGCATTAACAAGATCAAAATTTTGCAATTCAAAGCTTTTTTTCAATTCATCTGAAGGTGGTCCGTATTGTCCACGCAAGCGATTTTCCATTTGATTACTTACCAATAAGATTGATGTTAGATTATTTTTACTGTGTTTATCATAAAATGCAGTTGTATATATATTATGTTTATGGAAAGTATCGTATTCTTTATTATCAATTTCATAACGCACGTTATCTTTACGTTTTTCAGTTATTGGCTTACCTAAACGTTGACGCACTAATTCCTTAGGCGTGCCATATTTTATTTTCGATTGTGAAGAAATTACGTTTTGGTTAGTATATAAGCCATTAACTTTACTATCAATATAACTGACCATTATAAAATCTTGATAATCTTTCGTATAGTAACTATACCATTTTGTACCATATTCATTCGTTGTTATCCTTTGTGCTTTGCCTAATTTATTTTCAACCTGAGCTTTAGTCATATTCATTTGAACATTATTCAATGCAAATTCTTGTTTACTAGGTATCTTCAACTCTTTATTTGCGATATTATCATTGTTCGTCCAAGCATCTACTTTAGTTCTAGCTTGTTGTTGGACATGCATCATAAAATCAGGTTCTTTAATAGGTAAAACAATTATTAACCCTAGAAATATAATAATATAAAATAATAGTTTTCGGATGTTAAACACCTACTATAAGTTAGTCTCTATCACCGTTAAAAATAGAGTTACGTACAATTACATAATCTACTTTTCTTAATGAAGTTAAATCATTACCACCTGCATATGAAATTGAACTTTGTAAATCTTGTTGCATTTCTACTAAAGTATCTTTTAAAGACCCTTTATGTTCTACAAACATTTTTTTACCTTCGACGTTTTTGTGTTCACCTTTTTGGAATTCAGAAGCACTACCAAAATATTCTTTGTATAGCTTACCTTCTAATTCAACTGTTTCACCAGGCGATTCTTCGTGAGCAGCAAATAATGATCCAACCATAACCATAGATGCCCCAAAACGAATAGATTTCGCAATATCACCATGTGTTCTTATACCACCATCAGCAATAATTGGTTTACGAGCCGCTTTACTACAATGATTTAGTGCTGATAATTGCCAGCCACCAGTACCGAAACCTGTCTTAATTTTAGTTATACAAACACGTCCTGGACCAATACCAACTTTAGTAGCATCTGCACCTGCATTTTCTAACTCACGAACCCCTTCTGGTGTACCAACATTACCTGCGATAATAAATGTATCTGGTATATGTTTTTTAATATGTTTAATCATATTAATTACTGAGTCAGAGTGACCATGTGCTATATCAATTGTTATATATTCAGGAATTACATTTTCTGCTTTAAGTTGTTCTACAAAACCAAATTCACGTTCTTTAACCCCGACAGAGATAGAGGCAAATAAACCTTGATCTTGCATTTTACTTATGAAAGGAATTCGAGCTTCCTCATCAAAACGATGCATAATATAGAAATAATCATTTTGAGCGAACCATTCTGCTAAAGATTCATTCATTACTGTTTGCATATTAGCTGGAACAACTGGTAATTTGAATGATTTAGGCCCAAATTTTATCGTCGTATCACATTCTGACCTGCTATTAACTATACATTTATTAGGTATAAGTTGGATATCTTCATAATCAAAAATTTTCATAATATATATACTCCTAACATTTTTATTAAAACAACTATTAAATGGTAAGCATTATCGCCAAATAATGAACAAATATAGTCACAAATAATTAAATATATAGTTATTTACGAACAATCATTTATTCGGCTTTATTACCAATAGATAATATACATTGTTTTATATCAAATGTAAACGGGCTTTAGTACTAATTTACCAACTTGATTTTTTAACACCTGGAATTTGACCTTTATGAGCATGTTCTCGAAAAGCAATTCTAGACATTTCAAATTTTCTTAATACGCCTCTCGGTCTACCTGTTACTTTACAACGACGTGTTAACCTAGTTGGTGAAGAATCTCTTGGTAATTTGCGTAAAGCTTCATAATCACCCTTAGCTTTAAGCTCTTTACGTAATTCATAATATTGATTAACGAGTGCTTCTCGTTTTTGTTCTTTAGCTATTTTTGATTTTTTAGCCATTATAATTCCTCCTATCAAATCGTAACGATTACGTTTTAAATATTATCACATAATTTTAATTTATCAACTATAAATTATTAAATTATCCATTATACTGTTTTGATTAGCTATAACTTCTCTGTTTTCATCAAAATTTACAACTGAATTATTGCGCTATGTATGAGCATGTGATACAATCTTAAATCGTAAGCATTACTAATTAGAGAAAGGATGTTATATTTTGCGCGTAAACATAACTTTAGCTTGCACTGAATGCGGCGATCGTAACTATATAACTACAAAAAATAAGCGTACTAATCCTGAAAGAATTGAATTGAAAAAATTCTGTCCTAGATTGAACAAATATACGTTACATCGCGAAACAAAGTAAAAGTAAAATTCAAACTTATCTTTTAATACGACAAAATCATCACTTGGGTGGTGATTTTTTTATCTTATTTTGTAATATAAAATGATTTGTCCTATATTTAATAATAATAAATCAATTTTAAAATCACCTGTTAAAAAGCGTTGCCTCTCACAAATTTATGAGAGGCAACGCTTTTTATAATAAATATATGATTTTAATCAGCAACTTTTAAGTCTACGTCGTTTATATCTATTCCTAATGCTTTGGCTACACCTCTACCATAGTTTTCATCTGCTTTGTAGCAATGACGAATATGTCTATGTTGTACTTGTAAAGTAGTACCTTGCATTTCATTTGCAGTATTTTCAAAAATACGCTCTTGTTGTTCTTTCGATTGCAATCTAAATAATTTCCCAGGTTGTTCAAAGTAATTATCATCATCTTGTCTAAAATCATATTCATATGCTTCACCTTCTATTTCAAGGCCTGGTTTTTTATATTCAGGTTGACTTTCATAAGCACCTTCGCTATTTGGATAATAATGAGTTCCGCCACCTTGGTTATTATCTAAAATTCTCATTTGACCATCTCTACTAAACGGGCAAATATTTTCAACTCCTACACCTCGAGGTTGGTTAACTGGAATTTGCCAATGGTTAACACCTAATCTGTAACGCTGAGCGTCTCCATAAGAGAAAAGACGCCCTTGTAACATCTTGTCAGGTGAAAAATCAATACCTGGCACAATATTCGTTGGTGCAAATGCCACTTGTTCTACGTCTTGGAAATAGTTGTCAGGATTTCGATTTAATTCGAATTCACCAACTTCTATTAAAGGATAATCTCCTTTATACCATACTTTAGTTAAATCAAAAGGATTATCTTTATGATTGCGCGCTTGTTCTTCAGTCATAACTTGAATATACATTTTCCATTTCGGATAATCTTTGTTCTCAATCGAATCAAATAAATCTCTTTGCGATGATTCTCTGTCGTATGCAATCGTTTGAGCAGCTTCCTCAGGTTGTAAATTTTCAATGCCTTGTTGCGTTCTATGATGGAATTTCACCCAAACACGTTCCCCTTTGTCATTATACATTGAATACGTATGTGACCCAAACCCGTGCATATTACGGAAACCTTTTGGAATCCCCCTATCTGTCATTAAGATAGTTACTTGATGTAATGCTTCAGGTAATGAAGTCCAAAAATCCCAATTATTTTGAGCACTTCGCATGTTAGTTCTTGGATCTCTTTTTACTGCATGATTTAGACTCGCAAATAATTTAGGGTCTCTAAAGAAGAAAACGGGTGTATTATTACCTACTAAATCCCAGTTGCCTTCATCTGTATAAAATTTTAAAGCAAAACCTCTTATATCACGTTCCGCATCAGCAGCCCCACGTTCACCTGCTACGGTAGAAAAACGTGCAAACATTTCAGTCTGTTTACCTACTTCTGAAAAAATACTTGCATTTGTATATTTAGTAATGTCATTTGTGACAGTAAAAGTACCAAACGCACCTGAGCCTTTTGCATGCATACGTCTTTCTGGTATAACTTCTCTATCAAAATGAGCCATTTGTTCTAAAAAGTACCAATCTTGCATTAATAATGGACCACGAGGACCTGCTGTCATCGAATTTTCTCTATCTGATACCGGAGCTCCAAAAAGACTTGTTAATTTTTTATTATTAGCCATATGTATTCCCCCTTCTTTATAGATAATAATAATTATTATCTACAAGTTATTTTAATCTATACCCTTTTTTAAAGCAAGAAAACTATAAAAATATTAGGAAATATCTGATTTTTCAGAAAAATACTCTTTATTGCTTTAAAGTTATAAAAAAGTAATTGCTTATAGTCTCCAAAACAATTACAATAGTCAGTAAATAAATAAAATTAGGAGACTAATTATGGCACAAAATAAATTAAGTCGCGGCCTTAGTTCAAGGCATATTTCAATGATAGCTATTGGTGGTGCGATTGGGACTGGCCTGTTTGTAGCAACAGGCAGTGTCATTTCTCAAGCTGGACCAGGCGGCGCCATACTTGCTTATTTAATTATCGGAATAATGTTATATTTTTTAATGTCATCTATCGGGGAATTAGCTACAATTTATCCAGTTTCAGGATCATTTAGTTCATATTCTGCACGTTTTATTGATAGTTCATTAGGATTTACCGTTGGATGGTTATATTGGATCATTTGGGTTATGGTTGCTAGTGTAGATATCATTATAGCTTCAAGCGTTTTAAATTATTGGGAAGTTTTTCATTTCTTTTCATCAATAACATGGAGCATTATATTTTTAGTAATTTTATTTTTACTGAATATATTCTCTGTGAAAGCTTTTGGTGAAGCCGAATTTTGGTTATCTTTAATTAAAGTTCTTACTATTATAATATTTATTATAGTCGGAATTTTAACTATTGTAGGTATACTTGGTGGTAAAACATATGGTATATCTAATTATTCTATCGGGGAAGCACCATTTGTCGGTGGCATTTCAGGATTTTTAGGCGTATTATTAATCGCTGGTTTTTCCGTTGGTGGTACAGAAGTGGTTGCAGTGACCGCCGGAGAATCTAATAATCCACATCGCTCTATGCCTAAAGCAATTAAACAAGTATTTTGGAGAATATTATTATTCTATGTATTATCGATTGCAGTTATTGCAGCAATCATTCCATATACAGACCCATTGTTATTAAATAAGAGTGAGTCCGCAAACCAAAGCCCATTCACTATTGTGTTCGACCGTGTAGGTATTGCATTTGCAGCTTCGGTAATTAATGCGGTTATTTTAACATCATTATTATCAGCAGCTAACTCTGGACTTTATACTTCAAGTCGTATGTTATTCGCAATGGGACAAGATAAACAAGCACCTAAATTTTTATCAAGTTTAAATAAAGGTACAAAATTGCCTGTACCTGCAATTTTAACAACATTTGTTATAGTCTTTGCGATTATCTTGTTGGCTCAAATACAGTCAAATATCGTATTCACATTATTAAACATTATAGGATCTTTAGTTATTTTTGTTTGGGGTTCAAGTATTTTAGCACAAATTAGATTACGAGGCGCAATTAAGAAACAAAATAAAAATCCAGATGAAGTGTTACCTTATAAGGCACCTTTTTATCCTGTAGGACCTATCATTGTAATAGTGGCTTTATTGTTTTTATTTTTAGGTAATACTATTGGAGCAATAATTGCAGGTGATATTGCTAGCTTATTTAGGAATATTATTCCGGTCATTATATTAGCTATTGTTTACCTTGTTCATAAGTTTGTTTTTAAAACTAAAGTTGTTAAATTAGAAGATATCGATTTAACTAATAAATATTAAAATAATTGAGACATGCAAATTTATTTTGTATGTCTCAATTATTTTAAGTTATCCTAATGTATAGTATAATGAAATTAATTATATACGTATTATGAGGTGGAAAATTATGGTTGGACAAACTAACTTATTTGATGATGTTATGAAACCTGAAGAACGTTTTGTTATCGTAGTTCAAGCATTAGAAAATTTAGATGATAAATTAATTAAACGTACGTTAAGAGAATATAGCAGTCTAACTCACGAACAGATGGAAAGCTTATTTGATCATTTAAAGGATTTATTTATAGAAGAACCTTTTACAGACAATCAATCTGCCTTTTCAATCACTGTTTATACCAACTTAGATTATGCCGCTGACCAAGTTTATGCCCACGTTAAAAGACATAGAGGCAAACACGAGTGGACTCACACAGCAAAATAAATAGAAAAAGTCGAATGATTAATTAATCATTCGACTTTTTCTATTTATAATATATCTTTCAAGGCATAAGGAATACCATTGTTAGCATTACTTAATGTTACTTTGTCAGCAACAGCTTTTACTCTATCACTCGCATTATCCATTGCATATGAGCGACCTACTATTTCAAGCATAGAAATATCGTTAGGGCTGTCTCCAAAAGCAATGACTTGTGATAACTCAATATTTAATTTATTGCATAATAAAGTTATAGCATTCCCTTTCGAAACTCCTGTAGCCATAAATTCAAGGAAATAAGGTTTACTTGTAGTAACATCTATTTCTTCATTAAAGTAACCATTTAATGAGTCCAATGCTTTAACAATGTTAGCGACATAATCTACCCCCATCACTTTTGGAACATCTTCTTGAATATATGATTTAAGGTCATCTACTTTTTTCATCGGTAAGCCGGTTAACTCCGATTCAATGTTCATATACTCATGTTCGCCTTCATAAATAATATGTCCATTATGATAAGTCAGGACGAAAAATTCGTTTCTGCGACAATAATCTACAATTAGATCAAAATTTTCTTTAGTTACTGGTCTATTAACTTCTACTTCTTCAGTAGCAACGTTTACCGTTTTACCACCATTGTAACTGATAGCATAACTCTGGTTTTTATCTAGATTTAGTAGACGAGCAGTTGGTAACATACCTTCAGTAGGTCTACCGGAAGCTAAGACAACCTTATAGCCCTCTTCTTGAATGCGGATCAAGTAATTTTTAGTTTCTTCACTTACCTCATTCTCATGATTCATTAGCGTATCGTCCATATCCATTACTATCAATTTATAGTTATTCATGTGGTTATTGCTCCTTTCAACTTCTTAACACTATCATACACTAATTTAATGTTTTTGGTATACCTCTTCGGCAATAACCCCTGACTCATTTATTGATAAAAGTTCTGACTTACAATCATGAAATTGCTTTTTTAATTCCCTCACTAATTCGCCGCTTTGTTCGCGACTTATTAATGTCATAATGGTTGGTCCAGCGCCACTAATTACCGTCGCATATGCTTGGTGAGTTTTAGCAATTGCTTTCACTTTTTCAAACTCTGGAATTAAAAATTGTCTAAATGGTTCATGAAAACCGTCTTGTTCCATCATTTTTCCAGCTAATGCGTAATTGTGTTGGATAAGCGCACTTATCATAGTATTACTAATCGCACTATTTTGAACTGCTTTTTTATATGAGAAGGTATCTGGAAGTACATTGCGTGAATCCTCAGTTTTCAATTTATATGGAGGAATTGTTACAATAACATCAACCTTTGGAGTGTCAATATATGATACATCAGTAACGTTGGAATCAGCATTATAATATCCTAAGACTAATCCGCCATAAATAGTTGGTGCCACATTATCTGGATGTCCTTCAAACTCGGTAGCTAGTTGTAATAACTCATATTTAGATAATTCAATGTCTCCAAAATAATTTGCTATGTATAATGCTCCTACTAAAGCTGATGCAGATGAGCCTAAACCTCTAGCTAATGGGATTTCACTTCTCATTTCAATGTCTAGATTAGGTAAAATAACGTCATATTTAGCCGCAACTTGCTGTGCAATGTGATAAATATAGTGTGTTTCGTCTGTTGGTAAATCATCAACATTAGGTCCAATATGATTGAAGCGCCAATGAGATTTATCATTGATTTTAACTTCTAAATATAAAAATTTATTTAAGGCCATTCCAATAGAATCAAAACCGACACCTAAGTTAGCTGTAGATGCCGGTACTTTTAAATTTAATACATGTTTCATATTAAAGTGCTCCTTTAATATACTTCAAAATACTTTCTCTATCATTTGGTAGTGGTTGGATTGGATCATCTAATAACGATATAGCTGTATCAGGATCTTTTAAGCCATTTCCTGTTAATACAGCCACAACTTTTTTTCCTTTAGGTAATTTATTAGCTCTATGTAATTTTATTAAACCAGCAATTGAAGCATTACTTGCAGGTTCGCTAAATATACCTTCTTTAGAAGCCATTAATTTATATGCTTCTAAAATTTCTTCATCCGTAACACTATCGATTAGACCGTTTGATTCATTAATTGCGCTTGTAGCTTTTTTCCAACTAGCTGGATTCCCAATGCGAATAGCTGTTGCTACAGTATCAGGATTTTTCACTATTTTATTCTGTACAATTGGAGAGGCGCCTTCAGCTTGGAAACCATACATATTAGGCAATTGTGTATCTAATTGGTCATGAAACTCCTTGAAACCTTTCCAATAAGCAGTAATATTACCAGCGTTACCCACGGGTATCGCTAAAATATCTGGTGCTACACCATCTAATTGATGTACAACTTCGAAAGCACCTGTTTTTTGCCCTTCAATACGATATGGGTTAACTGAATTTACTAATGCGATTTCACCATTTTCAGCAACTTCTTTAACGATTTCTAAAGCTTCATCAAAATTACCTTCGATTGAAACTATTTCAGCACCATACATAACGGCTTGCGATAATTTCCCCAATGCTATTTTTCCTTCAGGAATGACTACAATGGCTTTAAGTCCTGCTCTAGCAGCATAAGCAGCCGCTGATGCAGATGTATTACCGGTAGAAGCACAGATAACAATTTTTTTGCCTTCTTCTTTGGCTTTAGCCATTGCCATTACCATTCCTCTATCTTTAAATGAGCCGGTAGGATTTGCCCCCTCATATTTAACATATAACTCAATATCCAACATATCTGACAAGTTTTGACAGTGCACTAAAGGTGTTTGCCCCTCATTTAATGTAATTTTAGGAGTGTCCTCACTTACAGGTAAATACGATTTAAACTCTTCTACTAAACCTTGCCATCTTTTCATAATTATTAAACTCCTTCTACTGGATATACTTTATTTACGTCAAAACCTTCATTAGCTATTAATTGCTCAGGTGACTCATCAATACCTAATATTACGACACTAATAGTATCGTTATTTCTTTTAGTTACTTCTAGGTTTTTATGCAGAGGTAGTGCCTGTTTGATATCAGACTCTATTTTATTTATATCTTCACTATTTGTATTTATAACAATATAGAAGTTTGATTTTTCTTTAATAGTGACAGTATCTTCATCATCCATCATTTCTTTTGTTTCTTCAGTTTTTAATTCGAAATGAGGTGGCAGCGTGTGTAAATCATATTCAAATTGCAAAGCAACATTTAATAAGTCACTTACAACCGCACTTCCTGTAGCTAAGCTGCCGGCACCTTTACCATAGAACATTGTTTCTCCTACAGCATCACCTATCACATAAATCGCATTATATTCATCTTCAACCGCTGACAATTGATGTTCTTTACTAATTAAAGTAGGTGCTACGGATGCATTCACTTTACCTTTTTCATATGTGCCTTTACCTACTAATTTAATTTTGTAACCTAAATCATCGGCAATTTGAATATCTTCTAATGTAACATCACTAATTCCTTTACGTTCAACGTCAGTTAAATTAATAACTTGGTTAAATGATAAGTAAGAAGTAATAACTACTTTTCTAGCGGCATCAATACCTTCAACGTCATCAGTCGGATCTGCTTCGGCAAAACCTAAACGTTGCGCTTCATCTAATGCATCTGTAAATGAAGTTTGTTCGCGCGTCATTTTACTTAATATGAAGTTAGACGTACCATTTAAAATCCCCATAAATTTACTAATATTATTAGCATTTAAACCATTATTTATAGCGTTAACAATTGGAATGCCTCCCGCAACACTTGCTTCATATTTCAATGCAACACTATTGCTTTGAGCTAGATCTTCAAGAACATTTAAATGAACAGCAAGTAAGTCTTTATTTGCAGTAATAACATGTTTTTTTTGGCTTAAAGCACTCTTCAACCAATCGACTGTTGGCTCAATGCCTCCCATAACCTCGACTACAATATCGATAGATTCGTCCTCTAATATGTCATTTACATCTTCAGTTAAATGATATTTGCTAACGTTAATGGGTCTCTTTTTAGTAATATCATTTACTAAAATGTGTTTTATATTAATTTCTTTATTAATTGTTTCAATGATTTGTTGTCTATTCTCTTCAATAATTTTTACAACACCTGATCCCACAGTACCTAAACCAAGTAATGCTACGTTCAATTCCTTCATAACTTCATTCCTCCGTTGTTGTTCTTCTAAAAAATACAATTGTATTCTTGAAAAATACTAGAATATGATATAGTATAAATTCATTCCCAAAATTTGTAAAGTTTGCTAGTTTTGAATTATATTAATATCCTATCATTGTTATTAACAAAACTAAATAAAATATTCTGATTTTTTTGAAAGGTTGTAAAATTATGAAAGTAGCTAAATTCGGTGGAAGTTCTGTTTCTAATGCAGAACAAATAAAAAAAGTATTACAGATTGTCAATTCTGATGCTGACAGAAAGATAACAATTGTATCTGCTCCAGGTAAAAGACATAAATCAGATGTTAAAACGACTGATTTATTAATTAGGTTATATGAAAAAGTAATTGGTAACTTGAACTATTCTTCAAAAAAGGAGGAAATCGTTCAACGTTATGCAGATATTGTTGATGAACTTCAAATGGATGAGCATATTTTAAAATCTATCGATGAAACTTTAGAGCGATATATTACTACATTGAAAAATAAACCTCCTCGTTTACTAGATGCACTGCTTTCTTGTGGTGAAGATTTTAATGCACGAATCATAGCTGAATACAATAATAGTCAAGGCATACCTACCCGTTATGTCTCACCTGGCGAAGCTGGTATTACAGTAAGTGATTTACCACAAAATGCACAAATATTAGATCAATCCTACGAAGCATTGTTCAACTTACGTAATTATAAAGAAAAATTAATCATCCCGGGCTTCTTTGGTATATCAAGACAAAATTACGTCGTTACATTCCCTAGAGGGGGATCAGATATTACTGGAGCAATTGTTGCAAGAGGTGTAAGAGCTGATTTATATGAAAACTTTACAGATGTTTCAGGTATTTTCAGAGCTAACCCTATGATCGTAAAACAACCACAAGTTATCGATGAAATAACTTATCGTGAAATGCGAGAACTATCTTATGCAGGATTTGGTGTTTTTCATGATGAGGCTTTACAACCATTACATAAAGACCGTATTCCTGTGTTAATAAAAAACACAAACAAACCGCATGAATTAGGTACATACATACGTCACGATAGAGAAATTAATACTAACAATGTTGTAAGTGGTATTAGCTGTGATAAAGGATTCACAGTTATAAACATCAAGAAATATTTAATGAATAGACAAGTTGGCTTTACGCGTAAAGTTTTAGGCGTGTTAGAAGATTATAATATTTCTTTTGATCATATGCCATCAGGTATTGATAGTATTAGTATCATTATGCGTTCCAAAGAAATTGAAAACAAAGAAGAACAAGTATTAAGTGACATTAGAAAACATTGTGACGTAGATGAATTAAGTATCGAACACGATTTAGCTATTTTAATGATTGTTGGTGAAGGCATGCATCGTATTATTGGTACTGCTAGCCGCATTACACATGCCTTAGCAGAATCAAAGATTAACCTTAGAATGATGAATCAAGGTGCTTCAGAAATATCTATAATGTTCGGCATCGATGTGAACGATGCTGAAAAAGCAGTAAAAGCTACTTATGAGTATTGTTATAACGGGAAATGTATCCTCTCATAAACACAAAAATCCTTTAAATCTTAGTATAAACATTATGTTTATACTTAATGATTCAAAGGATTTTATATTACATTTTTTTCTGATATAAGAGCCTGATTGATGCGTTCATCTCCTACTACTAAACGTAAAATCACAAATTGATAATAACTTAACGCATCGATGACATTACGATAATTAGGTAATTGATGATAATCAATAGGATCTAACAATTCATACATCAACACTATTTCGGGCTTAACATAATCAACATCCCATTTAATTGAATGGAAATAGATATGCTTTTCAGGTAATCTTATATTATTATCTAAACGAAACATCCATTCATCATTTTTAACATCGTATATGATAATTGTCATTATCATCGTATCTCCATCATATATATTTGCATGCGTAAGCGATTTAAAATTAATTTTAGTAAAATCTATGCTTTCATGTTGTTCATCATACAATTTAATAGTAAACCCTTCAGGTATATATTTAATTACTTCGGAAAAATATGTACGTTGTACGCTAATATCAATTTTTTTATCTAAGTCAAAGGCATCATGTAGAAAAAGTTGTTTTGCTATTTCTCCGTTAAATTTAAAATAATTACCTACTTTATTAATTAATTCGTATACAACAGTTTTTACGTTCTTAAATTCTTCATTCAAACGACTGCCACCTCCTAAAGTAAGCGTTTTCAATAATTTCATTATATAAGCTGTCCTATGTTTTTTCAATTGTTATAGCAAAATTACTACTTATTTTGTAGGAATTTATGACATTTCTCCGACTTTATAATATTGATCTTCATCATATGAAGTAATGATTTCGGGATAATTCATCAAATATATGGATTCCGTTCTTTTAAATAATGTTTGTTGTATTTGTGCTACCTCCTCATAAGTTTGAAATAATTCTCTATTGAGCCGATAGGGTGCTGACATAAAATATTGTTTGATGTGATATTTTTTAAAAGTGTCACACACAGTTTCACCTATAACTACATGAAAAGTACTATTCACCTGACCTGTAGGTATAATAATATTAAAATTAGTGTTTTTAGCAGCATAATGTATGATATCTGTTGAGTAACTTATTAGAGCAATTTTTGTATTGTTACTATACAAAGTATCTATAACTCTATAAGACACAGGATGATTATCAAATGCAATAATATCATTGTCGACTATTGCGGATATTCTCTCTTGTAATACTTTATCAGAAGCACGCATTTGATTTCCTCCCTGTTCAATTCTTGTTATTACTTTTAGCATAATTCAATTATTAATGTTAGTTCAACTAAAAAACAAAGCATTGCCAAAAAAAGCAATTTATATAATAAATTTTGTGATATTTATTTTTTTAATTTTTCTATGTAGATAATAAACTTAGTTATTATTATTGATTAATTAGTTGTATTTTTTATATAATTAATAAGAGTAGATATGCCGTTGAACTAATAGTATGTTAGTATTTAACTACTGTTCATTTATATTTTAAATTTTAAGTAGATTAGGATGATAAAGATGTTTCTTTCTATAATATTGCTAATAATCATCTTTTTATTGATTATTGCTTTATATCTTGACCACCGTTTCATGCAAAATAAATTAGATACCGAAATATACGCTAAGACACAATTAGTTAGAAAAATTAGCACAGTATCTACCGAAAATACAAATTTAAGAAACCAAATGCTTAATTTCGATGCTAACAATGATAAACATCATCATGGCATTAGAAAAGCAAAGCAAGATTTAAATGAAATTATGAATAAACTTGTCGATAGTAATAAATTAAATAATTTTGAAATTATTTCGACTAGTAATTTAGCTGTAAAGCATCCATTTTTTGAATATGCACGTCCATTTGACTATATTGTCATTACTGAAAAAGGACTTTTCAATATTGATGTTAAAAATTGGAGACAAAAAACTTTTTATCACTTTAACGTTGATCCAGAACAAGACAAAAATAACGACATAATCGATAAAACAGAAGATCAAATCGTTGGTCGCTATATTGCTAATAAGTTTCATAGCCAATTTAATTCAACACGCATGACGAGTTATACATTTATTGAGCGTATTAAAAATGATACTGTTATCTTTGATTTTTACAGTCAAGACCCTTATAAAGAAGCTGCTTATAATACTAAAATTTTACAAGAAAAAATTAAAGAGCGCGTTAACCACAGCATCAAGAATATTGGTTTAGTATACTTTACCGATGGATCTGTTAATTTAATAGATGGACCAACTGAGCGTGAAAAATATGTTGAAACTGTTTCTTCTAAATCAAGTTTAAAAGATATTATTGAAGAAACTGTTACTACTGCCGAAGAATCATTATCTAAAGAACAATTCGACAGATTAGTTGAACGTTTTACTGACTAAGACTTCAAAAGAGCACTGCTATCAATAAAAGATAACAGTGCTCTTTTTTTATCCATAATGACATTGCTTTAAACAATGGCAATAGAATAAAATTAATTATTGCTATTCCAAATATTTAAGTGTTTGGATTGAGCCTCTGCTTGACCCTTTTTAAAAACATCACGATATTTACCATTTGGGGCAAAATATTTTTCTCTAGCTAGTCCTTTTTTCACTAATAGTTCGTTCAACATCGTCTTTTTATCTAACCATACGTATGCTAACGTACGACTATATCTATCCTTTGGTTCTTTATCATATTCCAAATATACATCTTTGTTTGTTAAATGTTCTTTAGTGAAATTTGAAGCAGCTTTACCATATGGTTGTACAGGCGTATTTGGCTTAACTGTTTCAGGTGTATCTATACCAATAAGTCTAACTTTAATTTCTTTATTATTACTATCTTTTGCAATAAAAGTGTCTCCATCTACTACTCTTTCTACATGGACTTTACTTGCGTTTTTAAGCCCGTTTTCAGTGGTTTTATTGTCATTATTGGCGAATGGTCCTGCATGATTTATATATTGAAAAGTCAACACACCAACTACGACAACGCAACAAATTAATAAGGTCATTTGCTTTGATGATTTCATTATTGCACCTACTTTGCTAATTACGTACCGATTTATCATATATAATAAAATAAAGACCGTCAATATATAATTCATTAATTAAATAATAAGGACTAGTTCTTCTAATTTTAGCAAATTAATGACAATATTATTTTTTATATCCTTGTATTAAGACAACATGTTATAATGACTTACGATAGGAGTTGAATAAACTTGAGTATTTTTAAAGAAAACATGATTTCAATTATAGCTGTTGTTATCGCAATTATAGTTGGTTTAATATTACAATATCAATTTCAGCTACCACTTATAGTGTCTGCTATGCTAGCCATTTTCTTGGGCATATTCGTAGGTTTTATTATTGTATTGATACAATCCATTGTATCCAAAAAGAATAAAAAATAGCTAAGAGTCTCTGCATTTTAACATCATTGTAACGTTCTTAATGGTGCTTAAATATGCGTTTGCTCTTTTTTTAATCGCTCATTTAATATTTTGCACTTCTTAAGTTTTAATTAATATTTATCGGGTAATATTTATTTTATAGTAAATTCTCATTTAGTAAGTAATGATATTGCGAAGGGGCAGGATGGCATTAATGAAAATTATTAATCTATTAAAAGAGTCAAATGATATTAAATACACAGTACAAACTTCTAAAGGAAACTTATTTCAACATCGAATACCTATTCATACACCTAGTGAACAAGTAAACAAAATTTTATCCCTAGTGGAACAGTATAATGATAAACAATAAATAAAAGATACACGCTATTATTTGTAGCTTGTATCTTTTATTTATTGTTTATACTTTTTTAATTATAGCTAGCTTTTTAAATCTCTATTATTGTTATAGCTATATGTTGACCTTTTACAAATTGGACCTCACGTCTTTCTAGTTTATAGATAACATAATTAGTGTAATTTTTATATTTTCATCTGACAAAAATAAGATACGTAAAATTTCATTGCTAGTCAAATCTTTTCCAATGTCTATTAAAAGCAATTGTTCTTTCACAGCCAAAGGATTTATATATTTGAAAAATACTATATCATTCTTTTACTTTGATTAGTTCTGCAAAAATAGTATTTTGCAACATAATGTCTAAATTACCTTCATTTAATAAAATTGCTTATCGTCTGTTGAACTCATTGTAGGATGCAATTACCGATAATCGTACCCATTAAAATCTCTCTCCTGATCCGTTCAGGCCGATAATATTGTATACATTCTAATATTAAATATCGCATTAGTAACTACTGTATTATCTTTATCACGTTATTCTACTTACGCTTAATTTGTATAAATATAAAAATGAATACTTACGTATGTAGTGAGTAATTTCATGAAAGAAAAATGGCACATGTTACAGCGTCATTAATTTACATAATATAATTATTGTCGTTATTTTCTACAATAAAAAGTACCAACAAAGTATTTTTAACTTTATTGGTACTTTCAATATTAATATGCAGTATAATTAACTTTTAATTAATGTTAAAAATGTAGTGAATTTTTCTTCAGTTGCTGGATATCTCTGTTCCTCAAATTCACGAACTGTCGAGTTTAATAATTTATAATCTGATACTTCATCACTTTTAAGATATTCATTAATTTTTGCTTCTAAATCTTTTAATGAATCTGCTTCTAAAATTTCTAATTTAACTTCTTGCATGTTCGTCACTTCCTTAAAATATGGTTATCCTATATATACCCAATAAATATTAAAATACTCTATTTAAAGTCAGATAATATCGGATGGTCTGTTCTCGTATTGTGAAAAACTGCCACTTAAGCTTTTCACACACCTACAGAAATTGCGTTCGTATAAGTAAAAAATAACCGCCTCAATAAAACCACGGATACTTAGACGCCTATTCAATAATAAGTAGGTTTAGTTATCGGCATCACTCTAACTTCCCTCATTTGAGACACAATCCGTGTCAATCACTAAGACGTTTCACAGAACAACCCATGTTATCATATTATTATGACAAAGCTTACTAAATAACTCTTTCCCAATGAAACATTTGGGAGGAGGATAGTATCAAGACAAGAAAACAATTGTTTTCACTGGTTCTAAAAACCACTTATTTGTTAATCCCTTGGAAATAACTTAATGCCCATTATTGCACTCCAATGTTGATTACTATTCAGTAGTCCTTATTATAATTTCATGTATTAGGATGACTTTCCCCATTACTTTTTAGTGACTTTGAAATAACTTTATTATTTTATTATTCTTATTTGTTGAATTATATCCTTACTTCTATGTTTATATTCATCTATACATTTCATGTACTTAATAAGTAAAATATATTCTATTTAATAGTAAAAATTCGAATTTTAAAAAAGTATATACTTATTTTTGTCGGAATTTTAAAGTAGGAGTGAATGTATTGAAATCGGATTCGGAATTGGAATTTAACTATATTGAAGATAGACTTGATAAACAAATAAACTATTATTATATCCAAAGTAACCATGCAAAACATAGCGATAATATTTTTAAAACTATTCAAATTATCTCAGCTGCCAGTGCTACAGTTTTAACTACTAATTCTTTTATGTATAATTCTATTATATTATCAACTTCTTGTACTATTATTTGTTTATTTTTAGTTGTTTCACAATCGATTAATGCCTACAAAAAGTATAATGAGAATTACATTCGATTTAAAATCACTTGCGAAGCATTAAAACGGGAGAAGTATTTATATTTAGAAAGAGTAGAACCTTATAATAAAACAAATGCGTTAAAGTTACTTGTGTTAAGTAGTGAGAGTATAATCATAGAAGAAAATAGAGACTGGAAAACGATTCAAAAAGAATTCGAAGATTTGGATAATTTATTATCGTCAAATGCAACTAAAATTCTAAATTAAATACATAGTTGACCTATTCAATTAGATCAGCTTCAAATCGTCATATAACGAATAATAAAAACCTGCCCAGTTAGGCAGGTTTTTTATTATGCATTTGACGGTAAAACGAAAACACCTTGTATTTCAGCATTTTGTTTTCCTAAACGATTATCAAGTCTTAATGCTACTGAAGTAGCATTTTCAGGAACTACTACATCTTCTACGCTATATATTCCTTCTTCTGATTTAACGATAGCTTTAATTGTATTTCCAAATTTAACACCGGCAATTTGGAAGCCATATTCAAACTTTGTTTTAGGATCTACAGAATTAGACATTACTTTGATATTAAACTTTTTATTTGGAGCTAATTCGTTTTCTGCTTTAAAATTATAGAAAAAGTAGCCATTCGGTTTCAATGTTAATGATCCATCTGAATTAAATGTATTAACAGGATTTGTGTTTAAAGATTGAAAACTTGAAAAATATGAATCCTTATGGTTTGCAGCATAAGTTTTTATATTTTGACCATCTTCAGGAATCACTACTAAATTTGGTACTTTAGAATTACTATCATTACCCTCTGCTGGTACTAATTTAAATCCTTTTACGTTAGTATTAGTAGTACCTTCTCTATTATCTATACGCAATGTGAATTTTTTTGCGCCTTCAGGAATTACATAGTCATCTAATGTATAGTTACCTTCACTTACTTTAGGTATTTCTGAAATACCAGCAAGGTAAACATTTTGACCATTTTGAACAGAATATTGGAATTTTGTTTTAGGATCCACTTTACTAGCTACTAGTTTTATATTAATTTTCTTACCAGGAGCTAATTCATTTTCTGCTTTAAAATTATAGAAAAAGTACCCTTTAGGTTTAATAACTATTGAACTATCTGAATTTAATGAATTGTTAGGATCAGTATTTAGTGATTGGAAACTTGAGAAATGGCTATCTTCTACTTCTTGTGCATATTGACCTAAATGCTGTTTTTCTTCTGGTACGACAATTAAGTTATTTTTTAACGCAGTTTTAGCAAGTTGATGGTTAATCATAACTAATTGATCTTTTGCATTTTCAAATTCATTTTGCGTACTTGCTGAAGTATTTATATTATTAATTCTTTGGTTAAACTCGTTAACAGTAGTATCATCATTTAAGAATACAGGTGCTAATGACTGAACGTTGTTTAATACACTTTCTTTTAAATTCGATAGTGTTTTGACATTAAAATTAGTTTCAGAATTATCGAGATTAATTCTACTAAAACCAATATTAGACCCGAAAACAGTTAATGCCTCATTGGCATCACTAATATTATAACCCCACATTTTATCAGTATCTTTATTCAATAGCGTATCTTTCTTGAAAGTAACTTTTAAATTAACTGTTCCACCTACAGACTTTTTACCGTTAGGAAATTTTACATCTTCTCTAAACCAATAAAAACCTTTATCATCTCTAGTTAATACATCTTCGTAATTTTTACCTTGCCATCGATAAGTAGCTGTTACTTTCTCAATTTTATTATTAATTGATTCATTTGTTCTTAGGGCTCTTTGTTCAAAACGAGTTAACCCATCATTATATTTTCCACCCTCAAATTTATCTAATTCTAATCCATCTCTTTTAATTTCTATATTAGCTACTTGTTTACCATTTTCTTGAGTTATACTAGTTAGTCCAAAATGATTTGCTAAAGTTTTAACAGCAGTATCTTTAGCAAATTCTTTATATAAGTTATCACTATTACGACTTTCAATAAAACTTTGCATGTCTTTAAGTAACTTATTTATATAATTAATATCTTCACTTTTGCCAGATATACTAGTTGTTTGTGTTGAATTTCCATTTTCATTGTATGATTTCCACAGATTTGGCGTATTTGTAATGCGTGAGGCATTTCTTAAAAATAATTCTAGTTCAGGTTGCGATAAGTGTGCTTTTTGATTATTAATATAATCAAGGATGTCTTTCATTTTGCTATTTGAGTCGACAGTCAGGCCGCTTATTTTAACAGGTTTAACCTCTTTTAATGCTACATCTATACGTTTATTTATGTTTTCTAAAGTTAATTTTGCACGTTTATAGTCATTGTAGTCTTGTAAATTACTCGTTGCTTTTGTAACAAGTTGTAAATAGTAGTCCTTATTTCCACCAGGTTGAGTAAATAAACCACTTTGTATATTATTCAATTTAGTTGTTAATTTTTGTTTCACACCATTTAAATTATTATTATTAAAGTTTTTGTCAAAGCCTGACTGTGAAAAATTGAATTTTTGGAAACCAAATGTAACTGCTGATTGCGGAAAGAAATGTTCTGCATCACTAAATATATATCCCCAAGCTGCGTCCCTTGCTTTATCCAAAATTGCATCTTTCTTTAATTTTAAATGAAAGTTTACACCTCCACCTATATGTGCTTTTGCTTTATATTTTTCGTTTTCTTTTAACCAATAGAAACCATCTTTATCTCGAGTTAGAACTTCATCTACACTTTGACCTTTCCACTTATATTTTATACGCACTTCTTCAATCTTGCTATTCAATGAGTTATTTGTTCGTAAACCCCAAATATCAAATCTGTGATCCCAAGGTAACCATTTACCATTATGTGGATACGTGATTGGTATAATATCTTTACTTAATCCAAGGTTAATTATTTGATTGCCTTCTTGTGTGCGTTGGATATTATTATTTAAAGTAAATTTATTTGCTTGATTTCCAGTATTATCGCTTCTTAAATTAGTGTAGTATGAGTCGCTATCTCTATTTTTAATTAAATCACTCACTGCTTTTGTAATAGCATTAACATTTTCTACTTTGTTTTCTGCAACGTTTTGTCCGTTTAACTCACTCACTTTAGAGTATTCTTTATCGTATACGTTTTTCCAACTGTTATTACTTATACTTGTTTCTCTTGCTACTGCTCTTAAATAGAATTTTCTTTCTACATCCGTCAATTGATTACTATTATCTTCAACATATTTAACTACATCTAATTTTTTTGTATTTTTATCAACTACTTTACTTTCTACATTAGTTGATTTTAAAGGCGCTTTTTCTTTTTGCGCCTCAGATTGTATATTATCACTATTGTTTTGTACAGGCGCTTGAACTCTTTGTGGTTGTGCACTTCTTGTTGTTAATGATTCATTCGGTTGATTTGTTGGCTGTGTTGTTTGATCTTGCACATCATTTGTAGACATATGCGTATTACTTGAAACATTTTGTTGGAGTGCTTGATTTTGAGTTCCTTCTGAATTTCTACTTTCTTGATTCCCATTTTGTATTTCATTTTGCTGAGTGTTTTGATTATTTACTGATTCTTCAGAAGCCTTTGCTTCATTACTATTACCATAAATAAATGCACTCCCTACTAAGATTGAAGCAATACCTACGCTAAACTTACGTATTGAGTACTTATTATCTTTTTTACCTAAACATGATTTATAAAATTCCAATTTTCTTACCCACTTTACTAAATTTTATTTTACCAAATTCGTATAAATAATTTAATTTAATACAAATTTGTTATAAAACAATTATAATTTATTCAATTATATTTAAAAAAGACTATAACCTTATATGGTAAAATTAAAAGCATTATAATGTAAAAAACAATAATATATTACTGAAAATCAAACTTTTCTCATGCTTTTTATATAAATAAAAAACCCGTAAGTGAGAACTTACGGGCTACGCTTACGAGTTAGTTATTTAAACAACTTATGTACAACTTACTATTTTACAATTACTGGGAAGTAGGTATTATAATTCCGCTAATTAGCTATGTAAGTTATACAAGAAAAGATTATTATATTTTATTATAATTGTGAAGAAATTTTAATCATATAGTAAAATAGTAGTATTTATTTAGTAAAAAATTATATATTTACATGATCACTATTAGTTTTATTTACATTATTTCCATAAAACAGTTGATATCTTTTTAAAAATTAATTTTTAATTTAACAATATCTATATATGAATAATAAAAAATTAACAAAGTAAAATATCACTAATATAAAAAAAGAGGCAAGTACTAAAAGTACTTGCCCGTAACTTAACTAGACTTATTGGGAAAGGCTATTCTATCCTACCTAAGTAGAATTTTACTACTTCGAACGCTATATATCCTTATTTAGAAGTTAATTCAATTAACTTCTAAATATAATATATTGATAAATCTATCCTTTTGTATATACTCTTTTGTACTTTAGTAAAAAAACAGATATTAGTTAGAAAAAAATACTTCTTCTTAGATGCTAATCTACACCAAAGTTCCTTTTATTTCAGGGTCTTTATATAAAAAGTTTCTACCAATTCTACAAGTTACTTTTATAATTTCTGGCTCACCGACAATTTCTTGTTCTAACGTAGATTAACTTAATACGTCACTTTAATTATAACTTTCATATCAGCTATCACTAACATGTGCTTAAACTTTTTATTTTGCTTACTTTTTATCTAATAATTCATAGCTTTAAAGATTAAGCATAGCTTTCATTTAAGTTTTGCTATACTTTATTAATTGGTATTGTGATAATAGTGTGTAAAAATGCTTTAATTATCTTTTATTCAGTTTATTCATGTTGCGACTAAGGATGACCTTCTAAAAGTAAACGCTGTAAAAAATTGACATACGCTTCAACTTATCATTTGCGAAAAGATTACTTCAAATACTTTCGAGATAAAATTAAATATATTCATTGTCCTAATAAAAAATATTAATGAATTGATTAATCTATTAAATAAAATATGTTACGGAAAATGTACAACACAGAACGATATAAGTTTTTGAGAAATTTATCCAAGGAAAGCATATACTTTTAAAAGTTTACACTCAAATTACACTCAAAACGTGATTCATTATAATAATGTATGCAAAAAAACAACCCGAAATCATTCTATTAGGAATGACCCGAGTTGTTTATATACCTAGCACTAGTCCCCTTTACTTAGCACCTAGTATTGTTTCATATATTGTTCTCTTTCCCATTCGGACACTTGCGTTCTATAGTAATCCCATTCAATTGATTTAGAATTAATAAATTGATTGTAAATGTGATTACCAAGTGCTTCTTTGATGACTTTGTTTTCGCGCATCGATTTAATCGCTGTGTATAACTGTGAAGGTAAGTCTTCGATACCAATAGCTTCACGTTCGTCACGATTCATTTCGTAGATGTTTTGGTTTACTGGTTCTGGTACTTCTAATTTGTTTTTAATACCATCTAAACCAGCTTGTAAAATTGCAGCTAATGCCATGTATGGGTTTGCTGCAGGATCTACTGAGCGGATTTCAACTCTTGTTGATAGCCCACGAGAAGATGGAACACGAATAAGTGGTGAACGGTTTTTACCACTCCAAGCAATGTAACATGGTGCTTCATAACCTGGAACTAAACGTTTGTATGAGTTTACTAATGGATTACATACTGCTGTGAAACCACGAGCATTTTTAAGAATACCAGCAATAAAGTGATAAGCATCTTTAGTTAATTGCATATCACCATTTGGATCAAAGAATGCATTTTCTTTACCATTAAATAATGATACGTTAAAGTGCATACCACTACCATTAACACCAAATAGTGGTTTAGGCATAAATGTCGCATGTAGGTTATGTTGACGCGCAATAGTTTTAACAACTAATTTAAATGTTTGGATATTATCACAAGCTGTTACTGCGTCGGCATATTTAAAGTCAATTTCGTGTTGACCTGGTGCAACCTCATGGTGACTTGCTTCGATATCAAAGCCCATATCTTCTAATTCTAGTACGATGTCACGACGACAGTTTTCACCTAAGTCTGTTGGTGCTAAGTCGAAGTAACCACCATCATCATTTAATTCTAATGTTGGTTCACCTTTTTCATCTAATTTGAATAAGAAGAATTCTGGCTCAGGCCCTAAGTTTAAGTCAGTAAAGCCTAATTCTTGCATTTCTTTAAGCGTACGTTTTAAATTTGCACGAGGATCGCCTTCGAATGGTGTTCCATCTGTTTTATAAATATCACAAATTAAACGAGCAACCTTACCCTGACCTGCAGTCCATGGGAAAATCACCCAAGTATCTAAGTCCGGATAAAGATACATGTCTGATTCTTCGATACGAACAAATCCTTCGATAGAAGAACCATCAAACATCATTTCATTATCTAAAACTTTTTCTAATTGGCTAACAGGAACTTCTACGTTTTTGATAGTTCCTAAAATATCTGTGAATTGTAATCTTAAGTATCTTACATTTTCCTCTTTGGCAAACTTGTGAATATCTTCTTTTGTAAATGTACGTTTTGGCATTATGTAATGTCCTCCAGTAATTTTATTTAATAAATCGTGATAAGTCTCCGCGATTTATCGGTAGAGCTTCGCTTTGTGGTTTTTGTGTTGTATCCACAATCATTCTTTTTCTAATTTCTTGTTCTTCAGTTGATAAATGCGCATGATCATCGTTAAATATTTGCTTAATACCTTTGACATTAAAACCTTTTTCAATTAAGTTTTTAATTTCTAATAATTTTTCCAAATCATTTAATGAAAACATGCGTTTGTTACCTTGTGTTCTTGAAGGCGAAATGAGTTCATGTGTTTCGTAATAACGTATTTGTCTTGGTGATAATTCACTTAATTTACTAACAACACTCATAGAGAAGACGGGCATATTTCGTCGCAATGCATCTTTTGACTTCATTTCCATCACCTCTATATTTGAACTTATAGATAATTTAGCACATTCAAGACAGTAATTCAAAGATATGTCATGTTTCCTTACATCTTTATAAAAGCTGATATTTCAATACTTTCAGCACTATGCTAAAATTCTTTAAATAAATTTTTAGAAAATTCCTACAATATTTAGTCTGAAATTCACATAATTTAGCTTAAAAAACATCAATTCAATAAAATGAATTGATGTTTTTAACCACTACTATTCCCATGATATTAAACTAAGTTGTTTTCTCTTAATTGCTCTACAGCTCTAGTAACAGCAATTTTCACATGTTCGTATGTTAAACCACCTTGAATATAAGCTTCATAAGGTGGACGTATGGGACCATCTGCAGATAATTCAATTGACGATCCTTGTATAAAAGTACCAGCCGCCATTATCACATCATCTTCGTAACCTGGCATATACGCAGGTTCAGGGCTGAAGTGTGCATTTACTGGCGAAGCATGTTGTATACTTTGACAAAATTGTATCATTTGCTCTTTATCTGTAAACGTCACAGTTTGAATCAAATCTGTTCTCGGCACATTATATTTCGGTGTTGTTGTCATACCTAACTTATCCAATAATAAACTTGTAAATATAGCGCCTTTTAAACTTTGACTAACAACATGCGGTGCTAAAAAGAAACCTTGATACATATCTTGTAGTGTATCTAGTGAGGCACCCGCTTCCTTACCAATACCTGGAGCAGTTAAACGATAACCACAGCGTTGAATTAAATCATTCCTCCCAGCAATATAGCCACCTATTTTAGCTAAACCGCCCCCCGGATTTTTGATTAAAGAACCCGCAATGATATCAGCGCCACATTCAATTGGCTCACGTAATTCGACAAACTCACCATAGCAATTGTCTACAAAAACAATGACTTCAGGAAATTGAGCTTTAATTAATTGGATAGCTCTTTCAATTTCATCTATGTTAATTGAAGGACGTTGATCGTAACCTTTTGAACGTTGTATTGCCACAACTTTTGTTTGCTTACTCATATGTGCTAATACAGACTGTGTGTCTATGGCACCATTTTTCAAGTCTATCTTATTATAAACAACCCCGTGTTCTTGTAAACTTTCTATCCCATTGCCATTAATACCGATAACTTCTAATAAAGTATCGTATGGGTTTCCTGTGATATATAACAATTCATCATTGTATTTCAATGTGCTTTGTAATGCTATAGTTATCGCATGCGTTCCTGAAATAATTTGCGGACGTACTAAGGCATCCTCTGCTTTGAACGTATGCGCATATATTTGTTCTAAATGATCTCTGCCGAAGTCATCGTAACCATAACCTGTAGTACCCTGTAAATCATTTTCAGTTACTTTGACAGAATGAAATGCATTGAGGACTTTTTCTTGATTGCTTAATGCAATTGCTTCAATGTCGTCAAAATATGGTCTTAACGTTTCTTCAGATTTTCTTACTAGTTGCTTTATAGATGTCATTCATTTTTACTTCCTTCGTTTACTTTTTGGTAGCCTTTTATTTCGTATGTTTCTTCTTTTTCATTAAAATTTAATTCAGTAACGAGTGTATGTTGTTTTAAATAATAAAGTTTGTCAGCTTCACTACTAGCTAAAGTTTCCTCGTAATAAGTCAATGTTCTTTTAATTTCTTGTATAAGCAAATCATTAACCACATGAATATCATGCTCATCTTGACTAGACACAAACACATGCGGTTTATTAGTTGAAGGCTGTACTCCTTCATGTAAATCTTTTTTATTAAAGATAATGGCCTGTGGTATATGCGCCATATCTAGATCGTTAATGATTTGATTTACCGTGTCATATTGCGTTTTATATTCAGGATGACTGCTATCCACAACATGCAATAATAAATCTGCATCTTTCGCTTCTTCTAAGGTGGATTTAAACGCCGCGATCAAAGTCGTCGGTAATTTTTGAATAAAACCTACCGTATCGGACAAGATAAAATTAAAGCCTTCATTAACTTGAATTTGACGCGTCTTAGGGTCTAATGTAGCAAAAAGTAAATTTTGTTCATAAGTAGTCTCCTGAGCTAAGGCATTAAACCAGGACGACTTTCCAGCATTAGTATATCCGATTAATGCGACTTGAAAAACATTGTTTTGCTCTCTTTTAGCCCTATAGCGTTCCCGATGGTCTACCACAGTTTGTAATTGATGTTTAATGTCATTCATACGTGTACGAATATGACGACGATCCATTTCTAATTTAGTTTCCCCTGGACCTCTAGTACCAATACCTCCACCTAATCTAGATAAACTTCTGCCGTGTCCTTGCAAACGTGGCATTAAATAATCTAACTGTGCTAGCTCCACTTGCAGTTTACCTTCTTTACTACGCGCACGTAATGCGAATATTTCTAGTATTAACTGCGTACGATCGATAACTTTAATGTTCAGTTGGCCATTTAATGATTTTGACTGTGCTGTCGTTAATTCATCATTTGTAACCACAACGTCTATATCGTTAAATGAGATATATGCTTTTATTTCATCTAGTTTGCCTTTACCTACATAATACTTATTGTCAAAGTGCGTTCTATTTTGTGTAAATTGCTCTTTAACATCTAGTTTACAAGTTGTAGAAAGTGCTTCTAATTCTTCCATAGTTGAATCAAAATCAAAGTTTTCTTCCTCTTGCGCATGCACTCCAACTATTATTGCGCTTTCAAGTTTTATTTTTGTATCATATGTTTTATGTTGGCCCATGTCATGCACCCCATTTCTTAGTTTTATCTAAGTCATTTTATCACAGTGTGAATATAAAGACTATCATAGGAATTTATGTTAAATTATTGTTAACAGAGGTGATAACAATGAGTATTTATGATATTTCAGTACAAAAATCAAATGGAGAACAATATCAATTAGAATCATATAAAGGCGATGTACTCCTGATCGTTAACACAGCAAGCGAGTGTGGCTTTACACCACAATTTGAAGGTTTACAGTATTTATATGAACAATACAAAGATCAAGGTTTAATGGTGCTTGGATTCCCTTGTAATCAATTTGGAAATCAAGAACCTGGTACAGGCGAAGAAGCTACACAAAATTGTAAAATTAATTATGGCGTTTCATTCCCTATACATGAAAAGATTGACGTTAAAGGTCCAAATCAACACCCTTTATTTGAATTTTTAACCGAGTCTCAAAATGGTTTCCTTAACGAAAAAATTAAATGGAATTTCACAAAATTTTTAGTAGATAGAGAAGGCAACGTTATTAAACGTTTCTCTCCTCAAAAAAAACCTGAACAATTAGAAGAAGATATTAAAGCATTACTATAATTTGAAGGTATTAAAACATCGAAAAAGGTTATAACAGACCTGATTATACGCGTTGTAATAACGTTGCATATCAGATAAGTTATAACCTTTTTTACTTGAACTTATATTGGGTTACTCGCTATCATCGATTGTAAAAGTACTGATTGCGTGCTTGTAAATTAGGTGTGGCTTTTCTTGTGAAAACAAGCAAACAGTTGACTCATCAAAATCTTCGATTACACCTTTGATTTGAAAGCCATTAATTAAAAAGACAACAGCTTTTGTCTTCTCGGCTTTAAAGTGCCCTAGGAATTGGTCTTGGTTGTTGTTCTGTGTAGTCATCTTACTAACTCCTTTTGTTTATTTGGGCGGAAACCTCATCTAAGATTAATGAAAGTGACTTCGTCTCTTTATTTAACCAAATCACGTCCAGTTTATTCTTAAACCAAGTCATTTGGCGTTTTGCATAATTTCGTGAGTGTTGCTTAAGCTTTTCTGAAGCTTGTGTTATCGAAACACTCCCTTTCACTACTGGAACTATCTCTTTATATCCAATAGCTTGCATGCTTTGACATGATTCATATCCATGTTCAACGAGTTGTTCTACTTCACTTAATAATCCGTTCTCCAACATTATATCTACGCGTTTATTTATTCTGTCATATAATAGGTCACGCGACATTTCCATCCCTAATAATAATGTATCATAATTTTCTGTGAATTGTTGCATTTTCTTGCGAGAACTTAAAAGTTTTTTTGTTTTTAAGTAAAATTGAATTGCACGTAATACTCTTTTTCGATTATTTGGATGAATTGCTTGTGCAGATTCGGGATCAAACGACTTTAAGTAATTATGTAGCTCATTATTAGAATATGTTTCATATTGCTGCATTTTCGTCTCGATTTCTTTTTCTTGTGCATGACTAATCGTCTCATCTTCAAAAGCATAATTATAAATAAGTGATTGTATATAAAGACCAGTGCCTCCGACAACTATAGGCACTTTCCCTTTTGCAGTAATTGTCTCTATTAATGTCTGTGCTCTCTTTTTGAAATCATAAGCTGAAAAATTATCATCTGGTTCTAAAATATCAATCATATAGTGAGCTACGCCATCCATTTCTTCGTTAGATACTTTAGCAGTACCAATATCCATGCCTTTGTATACTTGCATAGAATCACCACTAATAATTTCACCATTAATTCTCTTCGCTAATTCAATACTAAACTCAGTTTTACCCACAGCTGTTGGCCCCACAATAACAACGATGAAAGGTTTCTGATGTTGCACTTTTATCACTCACTTTTCTGTATTCTCTGCGCTCTTAATATTTGCTTATTAATCCATTCAAACATATGGTGCCATATCATTTCATGTTCTTTTTCCAATAATATTTCATGCCGTTTATTTTTATATAAATGCACCGTTATGTGCTTAACATTACCACGTTTAAATAATTTGCCGAGTTTGTGGATACCTTTCCCATAATTTCCAAGAGGATCTTCTTTACCTGAAATCATTAATATTGGCATTGATGGATTCATTTGTGTTATAAATTTTTGTTTGCTTGTTTTGACTATGTGTTTTACAGTTTGATAAATCAATTGATTAGAAACTAAAAATCCTGTTCTATCGTCTTTAATAAAGGCTTGTACTTGCTCATCGTCTGATGACAACCAATCACTTTTTGTTTTTAAGTGTTCAATTCGTTTGTTTAATGATTTATACATTAAATTATTTACCCAACTCAAACGTTTACGTTTACCAAACAATATAGTAATACATTTTAATACAAATTGTAATATTAATCCTAAAATTTTAGGATAGTAACCCGTACCAGTTAAGATTAATCCGTTTATAGATTTTGGATACTTTTGTGCAAATACACGAGCAATAATCGAGCCCATTGAATGTCCTATAACAATGTATGGTAAGTCTTTATAATTTGCACATAAGGTTTGTGCTACTTCAAATGCATCTGTTGCTACTTGATCAAAATCATCGATATGTCCAATATTTTTTTCAAGTTCCTCTTGATTATGGCCTCTATGATTGTGTCTTATAACGTCATATCCTTGTTGATTTAATGCTGCTACCAACTCTTGATAACGTCCCATATGTTCTGCCATGCCATGAAAAATATGCACTACACCGATGGTAGACTTATTAGCCTTATTTAATTTAACTTCTAACGTCGCGCCATCTGCAACTGTTATCTTTAAATTACTTTGTCCCATGTAGTTTGCCTCCATTCATGACTTCTTATACTAATCATTATTCTATACACAATGTATTTACCACAAATTATAATATTGTAGTCACTATAACATAATTTTAGAACAGCACTATTTTGTAACCATGTGTTTATAATGATATATTTTATAAAATTTGTAACATTCATACAACAACTAAATACCTAAGAATCACATTCACTATGTAATAAAAAAGTTACTCTAGATAGCATTCATTCCATCTAGAGTAACTTATGCAAATTAATTTTCATTTTGAAATAAATCTAAAATATTAAATTTATTCTTTAACCGCTGGTTGATTGTTACCAGTTTGTGCTTCGTCAATCGATTTTTCAAGTTCTTTAGTATATAGGTCTTTTTGTACTTCATTGTAGCCTAATAGTTCAGCCATTACGTCGATAACTTTTTCTTTGTAGTTTAATACGTCTTTGATGTTGAAATATAGTTTACCAGTACGACGGATTAAGAAGTCTGTTGGTTTAAATACCATTTCATTTTGAATTGAGTAAATAAGTTCTGTATAAATATCAAGCGGTAAGCCAGTGTCTTGGTTTTGTGCTGTTTGCGCAATTTTAAATAAGTCTTCAGCGTTTGAACCATATTTAGATGCAAAGTGACGAGCATTAGTCGCATCGATTTGGTAAGCTTTAGCATCTTCTACTTTTTGTTCGATAAAGTTTTCAAAGTTAGCACTACCACCTACGTCACCACCAGAGATTTTCAATTCTTTAGTAGCACATGGTTTGAATTTAAGTTTGTATTCTTCTTTTAAGCGTTTAGCTAAAAGGTCTACAATTTCTAACGCCATGTGACGGTAACCAGTAAGCTTACCACCTGCGATAGTTAATAAGCCTGATTTACCTTCCCAAACTTCGTCTTTACGTGAAATTTCAGAAGGATCTTTACCTTCTTCTAAAATAAGTGGTCTAACACCTGCCCATGATGATTCAATATCACTATCTGATACATTTACATCTGGGAACATATAGTTTATTGCGTTGATTAAATAATCTCTATCTTCTTGTGTTGCTAAAGGTGAAGTTTTATCGTTGTCATAAAATGTATCTGTAGTACCAACATAAGCCTTACCTTCACGAGGAATGGCAAAGATCATACGACCGTCTTTTTCAGTGTCAAAGTATACAGCTTGTCCTAATGGGAATTTAGATTGATCAATTACTACATGGATACCTTTAGTTAAACGTAATTTTTTATTATTACGCGCATAGTCTCCACTACGTACTTCATCTACCCATGGACCACTAGCGTTAATGACTTTTTTTGCTTTAATTGGATAAGTTTCACCATCAAGTTGATCTTCAACATGAATACCGTTAACTTTTTCATTGTTATCATATGTGAAATGCACTGACTTAGTATGGTTAATAATAGTTGCACCTTTTTCTTCAGCACGTTTCATAACTTCAATTGTTAGACGAGCGTCATCAGTACGGTATTCAACATAAGATCCGCCACCTTTTAAGCCCTCTTTTTTAACTAATGGTTCTTTTTCTAAAGTTTGCTTTTTGTTTAACATCGTTTTACGTTCTGCTTTTTTTACACCAGCTAAACGGTCATACATTGTTAAACCTATAGCAGTAGTAAATTTACCCATACTACCACCTTTATGCATTGGTAACAACATGCGTTCAGGTGTTGTTACGTGTGGACCATTTTCATAAACGATTGCACGTTCACGACCAGTTTCTGCTACGACACCAACTTGTAGTTGTTTAAGGTAACGTAATCCACCGTGAACTAATTTAGTAGAACGTGAACTTGTGCCTTGGGCAAAGTCTTGCATTTCTACTAATGCTACTTTCATGCCACGGTTACTAGCATCTAAAGCAATACCAGCACCTGTGATACCACCACCGATAATTACAACATCGTAACTATCTTCTTTTAAACCTTTCTTAATCTGTTCTCTTTTTAGTGTAGATAAACTCATAAACTGAGCGCCTCCTATAAATTAAAAAAGCAGAGACCCATCCTATACATATATTTTTGTACGAACAGAGTCTCTACTTCTCATGTGTTTTATTAACTTACCCATATTGTAGCATAGTTAATTATTAAAAGTCTAATTAAAATTATTCTTCGTCTAATTTAAAAACTTGTGTTGCTTCTACTGCTTTTTGCCAGCCTTTATATAATTTCTCACGTTGTTTTTCTTCCATTTTTGGTTCGAATTTTTCTTCAAGTTTCCAACGATCTGCAATTTCGTCTTTACTACTCCAGAAACCAACAGCTAATCCAGCTAGGTATGCAGCACCTAAAGCTGTTGTTTCATTAATTTCTGGTCTTTCAACGCCAACGTTTAATAAGTCAGCTTGGAATTGCATAATAAAATTATTTTTAACTGCACCACCATCAACGCGTAAATTATTCACTTCAATTGAAGAGTCACTATTCATTGCTTCTAGCACATCGCGAGTTTGGTAACATAATGATTCTAATGTTGCTCTAATAAAGTGTTCTTTTTCTGTACCACGTGTTAAGCCGAAAATAGCCCCACGAGCCTCTGCATCCCAATATGGCGTACCTAGACCAACAAATGCTGGTACTACATATACACCTTCAGAAGATTCAACGCGTTCAGCATAATTTTCAGTTTGTGGTGCAGAGTTAATCATGCGTAGCCCGTCTCTTAACCATTGGATTGCAGATCCAGAAACGAAGATAGAACCTTCTAAAGCATAATTCACCTTGCCATCTAAACCATAAGCAATCGTAGTTAATAAACCATTTTTAGAAGCTACCGCTTCTTCACCAGTATTCATTAACATGAAGCCACCTGTACCGTATGTGTTTTTAACATCGCCGCGGTCGAAACAAGCTTGGCCAAACAATGCTGCTTGTTGGTCACCGGCGATACCAGCAATTGGTACTTCATGTCCAAAGAAATGATAATCAATTGTATTTGCATAAACTTCACTTGATTCTTTAACTTCTGGCAACATATTTTCTGGAATCTCTAAAATATCTAGCAATTCTTTATCCCATTCTAAATCGTGGATATTATAAACTAATGTACGACTCGCATTTGTATAATCGGTAATATGCGCTTGTCCACCAGATAATTTCCATACTAACCATGAATCAATCGTACCAAATAATAAATCTCCATTTTCTGCTTTTTCTCTAGCGCCATCCACATTATCTAGAATCCATTTTACTTTTGTACCTGCAAAGTAAGGATCTAATAATAAACCAGTTTTTTCACGGAATTTGTCTTCTAAGCCTTTATCTTTAAGCTCTTGACAAATACCTTGTGTTTGACGAGATTGCCATACAATTGCATGATAAATGGGTCTGTTTGTTTTCTTATCCCATACTACAGTAGTTTCACGTTGGTTTGTAATACCAATACCGGCGATTTGTTCAGGACTAATATCATTTTCATTAAATACTTCGGCGATAACAGCTAGTACTGAAGTCCAAATTTCATTCGCATCATGCTCAACCCACCCTGATTTAGGGAAGAATTGTTTAAACTCTCGTTGTGCCACTCCTTTAATAGTACCGTCCTGATTGAATAAAATTGCTCTAGAACTTGTAGTTCCTTGGTCTATAGACAGAATATATTTTTCCATAAATTAACTCCCTCTCTCATTATCTTCTCTTATAGTTTCAATAACCATTTTAATGTTAAATAAATCAATATTAAAGATTTTTGCTATAAATTCTTTTTTTACAATTAAATTTAAGTGTTTTTCATTTGTAGTAACATATTTATTTATAAATTAGTAAATCGTTTCAATATCTTTATTTTTTTTGCTTTTGTTCAATACAAGGCCCAGTATTAATGTCAAAATGACTACGATAAGCCCTATTACTGATGCAACATCGAAATTACCTTTGTAGAATAATCTATAAAATACAGCACCAAGCATACCACCTGCAATAGGTCCTAAAACTGGAACAATTGCATATCCCCAATTTGATTTCCCTTTACCAGCGATTGGGAAAATAGCATGTGCAATACGTGGTCCTAAGTCACGAGCAGGGTTAATTGCATAACCTGTTGGACCACCTAGACTTAAACCAATTGCTACGATTAAACCACCGACAATAAGTGGGTTTAAACCGTCTGCTATTTTGTTAGTCCCGATATATAATAAACCTAATGTAAGAATCATAGTACCAATAATTTCACTGATGAAGTTTGCAAAGTAATTTTTAATTGCTGGTGCAGTTGAGAATACACCTAACTTCGCATCTTGATCTTCTGTTGCCTTCCAATGTGGTAAATACATTAACCATACAAACATACCGCCTAAAATACCACCTAAAATTTGGCAAATTATGTAACCTGGCACCATACCCCAAGCTAGTTGACCATCCATTGCCATCGCTAACGTAACTGCTGGATTCATGTGTGCTCCTGAAATATCACCAACTGCATATGCGCCCATCGATACCGCAAGACCCCAACCAGCAGCAATAACTATCCAGTCAGCCCCAAAACCTCCAGTCCTTTTCAAATTGACATTTGCACAAACGCCCCCACCAAATAATACTAATATTGCTGTTCCCAAAAATTCAGCAAAGTATACACTCATAGAGATTCCTCCTAATAAAGATAAAGAGACTTCTACAAATTAAAGCCAGTTGAACCACCGGTTTTCTCACTTGTAGAAATCTCTCTTCTCTGTTCTAATATTAACTTGATTTAATCTTACACTTAAATTGTAAGCGTTGTCAACATTTTCGTAAAATTTTTGTCACATTTAATATTTAAAAAAAGAAATTTTTAATATTATTATTTTTCAACTTCTACATTAGTTTACTAAATATTAAGTTTATACATCGTATTCAATTCGAAGTTAGCCTACTAAAAACCGCTTAAATCTCATATTAATAGCCCTTAAACAATTTCTAATTTAAAATTACTTAGGGGCTACTTGTATGTAAATATTTCGCATTTTATAGCTCTTTTTCTTAAGCAATATACCATGACTATTTTAGGTTTAAATCAAATATCTATTCAAGAAAGAAATAAATATAGTTAAGTGTGAACTTGGATTTGTCTAAATCACATCAAACATAAAAAATAGAAAAACGTCAATTGCTATATTATTTTGATAGCAATTGACGTTTTTACTTTAGTCAGAGATATTTATATTCTAATCATAATAATTATTACCATAAACTTCGATCGCTTGAAGTTATATATTTTGCCCCGCATTTAATCGCTTGGTCTACTTCTTCCTGCTCTTTAATTAACCCACCTGCAATTACTTTGGCATTCGTTTCTTCGCCAATAACTTTAATTGCTTTACTTGCAATACCGGGAAGCACTTCAACAAAGTCAGGCTCAATACGATTAATAAGTTCAATACTACGTGTTAGTGCATGACTATCTATGACGAACACTCTTAAAATTGATGTTGTGTTTAGTACTTTAGCTTTTTTTATTACTTTAGTTTTTGTTGATACGATACCTTTAGGCTTATAATTTTGAATAATATATTCGCATGCAAATTCATCGTGACTCATGCCTTTAATTAAATCAATATGGATATAAGTTTCCAAATTATGTTTTTCTAATAATTCCATTATACTTTTCAGATGACCAATATGTGTATCTAATAAAACACATTCTTTATAGTCAGTGTTTATTAATTTTTCTAAATCCTTCATTGTTCTAATTGCAGGTAAAATATGTTGTTGCATAAATTTTGCCCCCTACATTATTCGTTTAAAAAGTCGCTCTAATTCATAATTACTAAAGTTAATAATAATTGGTCTGCCATGAGGACAAGTGAAGGGATCTTCAGTTTCTCTTAATTGATTTACTAAATCAGCCATTTCATTATTTTTTAAATAATGATTAGCCTTAATTGATTTTTTGCAACTCATCATAATAGCGGCTTCTTCACGAATCTTGCTAATATTAACTTTTTTATGTTCTAACACATATTCAATCATATCTTTTATGATTTCTTCCGCTTCTGCCTTCGGAAACCAGACAGGATAACTATCTACAATATAATCATGGCCGCCAAATGGTTCTAATTTAACGCCTACTTTGGCCAATTCATCTTTATATTGTTCTATTATTATTAATTCATCTTTAGAAAAATGAAATGTAAGTGGAATTAATAAGTTTTGTACCTCATTAGATACTTCGCCTATCTTATCTCTAAAGTGTTCGTATTTAATACGTTCTTGGGCAGCATGTTGGTCTATCATAAACATACCATTTTCATTTTGAGCTATAATATAAGTACCATGTACTTGGCCAACCACTTCCATATAAGGTACTCGTCTTGATGGGTTATTAGAAACTTTGTCCTTAACGACATCATTGTAGTCAACCTTTAAATCTAATTCTTCACTAGATTCAAGCTCTGTTAAAGCTTGTCTTTGTTGTGCCTGATAACTATCATTATCTTCTTTAATATAGTCTTGCGATTGACTCTTTTCTGTATAATCTTCCTGCTGTATTGAAGTATCTTCTATAGCTTCATTCTGTTGTTCTTCTTGTCGTTCTTGTTCTTTCTGAAGTCTATCTTTCGCTCTTTGATCAAATTGAATTTTTTGTTGTTCAAATTGTTCTAGAACCTTATTCTTTTTATTGATTTTATCAATATCATTATGCGGTATCAAAATTTTATCTTTAAATGCATCTTGGATTTTTTCAACAATTAGTTTATACAGTTGTTCTTCTTTAGATAAACGTACTTCTAACTTAGTTGGGTGTACATTCACATCTACTAAAATAGGATCCATCGTAATATTTATATAGCAAATAGGGTAACGTCCTATCGTTAATAATGTATGGTATCCTTCCAAAATAGCCTTATTCAACACAAAGTTTTTAATATAACGGCCGTTAATAAAAATCGACATATAATGCTTATTACTACGTGAATGTTCTGGTTTAGCGACAAATCCTTCTAAGTGATAATCACTTGTATCTCCGGAGATATGCACTAAGTCTTTAGCAACCTTCATACCGTATATTTCTGCCATTACTTCATTTGTTTTGCCCGAACCATTAGTATGAATAATCGTCTTTCCATCAGCCACTAATGAAATACGTATATCAGGATGGCTCATTGCCATACGATTTATAATATCGCTAATTTTACCTAATTCGGTATATAAACTTTTAATATATTTTAGTCTTGCTGGCGTATTATAAAATAATGATTCAACTCTGATGTCTGTGCCTCTTTTAGCTTTTGCTGGTTTTTTATTTATAATAGCACCATTCTCAGCATAAATTTCATGACCTTCAGCATTATCGGTGCAAGTTTTTAACGTGACCTTAGCAACTGAAGAAATACTTGCTAAAGCTTCCCCACGAAACCCTAATGTTCTTATATGAAATAAATCATCATCATTGTCTAATTTACTCGTTGCATGACGATGAAAAACTAAATCTAAATCATCTTCGCTTATGCCTGTACCATTATCTACTACTCTAATAGATGATACGCCTGATTCTTCAACTTCTATATTAATTTCGGTTGCTTTAGCATCTATAGCATTCTCTAACAATTCTTTCACTACTGATCCGGGTCTTTCTACAACTTCACCCGCTGCGATTTTGTTAGCCAGCGAAGTTTGTAATTCTTTAATTTTGCCCAATAAAGCTCACCTCTATTTCAATTGATTTTGTAGTTCATTTAATTTAACCAATGCTTCAATAGGTGTCATATTCGATAAATTCATACTTTTTATAGCTAATTCTATTTCGCTCTCTGCTGGCTGTTGTGCAAACAAGTCAAATGATGTTTGCTCATACTGTTTGCTATTATTTGCCACTTCATTTTCGACATTATATTGTTCTACAGTGTCGTTATGCAGGGATTGCTTGTTCGCTAATTGATAAGTATTATATTGCTCAAATTGCTCTAAAATAATTTGCGCTCGGTCGATTACTGCTTCAGGTAAATGTGCTAATTTCGCGACTTGAATACCATAGCTATCATCTACAGCACCGTCTTTTACCTTGTGTAAAAATATAAGTTCTCCATTATATTCATTAGCTGCTACATGGACATTTTTCAAACTAGGTAAGGATTGATCTAACGTAGTTAATTCATGATAATGCGTAGAGAACAGCGTTTTGGCGTTTGATGTATTTGCTACATACTCAATCATGGACTGCGCTAATGCTAAACCATCATAAGTAGAAGTCCCTCGCCCGATTTCATCAAAAATAATTAAACTATTTTCTGTAGCATTAGCTAAAGCTTTTTGCGCTTCCAGCATTTCCACCATAAACGTACTTTTGCCTGATACTAAATCATCGGCTGCTCCGATACGCGTGAAAATTTGGTCAAATAACGGAACAATGGCCGAACTACAAGGAACATAAGCGCCCATTTGAGCCATTATACTTATGATCGCCACTTGACGCATATAAGTTGATTTACCAGACATATTAGGACCAGTGATAAGATAAATAAAAGTTTCTTGATCTAACTTACAGCTATTTGGAACATAATCATTATGGTCCATCACACGTTCTACGACTGGATGTCGCGAATCTTCTAATTGTAATGTCTTATCATTACTAAATGATGGTCGTACATAATTATACTTTTGAGCAATTTCAGCAAAACTTTGTAAACAATCTAGTTCCGAAATAATTTTAGCTTGTTGCTGTAGCCTCTCTGTATAAGTTTTAATATGTTCACGCAACTCACTAAATAATTGATATTCTAGTTCGATTGCTTTATCTTCAGCACCTAAAATAATATCTTCTTTTTCTTTCAGTTCATCGGTTATAAATCTTTCGGCATTAGATAAAGTTTGTTTGCGACTATAACCAAAAGCGTTGGGGTCAAATCCTTGCAAATTAGCTCTCGTAATTTCAATAAAATAACCAAACACTTTGTTAAAACTAATTTTTAATGATTTTATTCCTGTACGCTTACGCTCCTTACTTTGGAGTTCAGCAAGCCAAGACTTTCCATTTTGAGAAGCTTCTAAATATTCATCGAGTTGTTTGTTAAATCCTTTTTTGAATAAACCTCCGTCTTTAACAGAAATTGGTGGCTCTTCAACTATACTATTCTCAAGCACTGCTAATAAATCATCTAATGGTTCTAAAGCTTCAAAATGTGCAGGCATCTTTTCATTAAAATCATTTAGTAATGCTTTAATATTTGGAATTTCCATTATGGAGTATTTTAACTGAATTAAATCACGTGCATTAACGTTTCCATAGCTAACTCGACCTACTAAACGTTCAATATCATATACTTGGTTTAAATAACTACGTAACGTATCTCGTTCAATAAAATGCGTAATAAATTGTTCTACAGTATCCAAACGCGCTTCTATTTGTTGTCGATGAATTAATGGGCGATCTATCCATTGTTTTAATCTTCTAGCACCCATAGGCGTTTTTGTTTCATCCATTAACCACAATAGAGTGCCTTTTTTAGATTTTAACCTTATACTTTCTGTTAGCTCTAAATTGCGCTTAGCGTAAAAATCCATCTTCATAAAGTCTACCGCTTCATAAGTAACTACGGCTTCAATATGTGATAAGTCTCTTTTTTGTGTATGATGGATATAATCTAACAACAATTGGGTAGCTGTGTACATTGCTTGATCTTCTAAATTATTAACACCATATTTCATATCCGAAATTGTTTCAGAAACAGTAATTGTTTCAGTCGTCAAACTGATTTGTCTTTGTAATTGTGCTTCTACCGGCTCATGGACAACTATTTCATTGGGATTGATTGTTGTAATTTCATTAATTAAAGTGGCCTGGTCATCAAAATGTGTAACTTTTAGTTCTCCAGTTGACACATCACAGTAGCTTAAAGCATATTGGTTACCATGATTAATAAAACTTAAAATATAATTGTTTTGAGTATCTTCTACTCCACCGTGTTCCATTACAGTTCCCGGAGTTACAACTCTCACTACTTCTCTTTTAACCATACTCTTTGTCAGTTTGGCGTCTTCCATTTGTTCACATATAGCAACTTTATATCCATTATTAATCAGCGTTTCAATATAGCTATCTGCTGAATGATACGGTACACCACACATAGGTATTGGATTTTCTTTTTTGGCATCTCTTTTGGTTAAAGTAATTTCTAACACTCTAGAAGCTTCTTGAGCATCTTCAAAAAACATTTCATAAAAGTCACCTAGTCTAAAAAATAATAGGCAGTCTTGATATTGAGCTTTGATTTTTAAATATTGTTGCATCATAGGAGTTTCATTAGCCATCTTTATAGTTCACAATCCTTTTTTTCTATATGTAATAGAATAATATTGATACAGTTATGTATACACGACAATTTTAATTATTCTCTATATATTTAACTCTTAAATTTTAACATATATATTTCTTGAAACCTATTTATGTTAATTTAATACGCATCATTTTATACGTATAAAACACGAGACTTTAAATTAACTTATGGGTTAACCTTTACAATACTAGGAACCTCATAATTAAATGATAAAATCTCGTGTCTTGTTTAATTTATGATAAGAATTTTGTTAATAATCCTTTACGTTTTAAAATCATTAAAATGATATAACTTATTACGGAACCGATAACACTAGAAACGATGAATGCTAGCATTAATGGCTTAACTACAAAATTATCTAAACCAATTATCCAAGCTACAGGTATACACATTAAACTGCCAATAATACCAGTACCAATAACTTCACCTACCGCAGCCATAAAGACGTGTTTACGGTAATAATAAAAGCCACTAGCAAGTAATACACCGATTACACTTCCAGGAAAGGCAAAAGCACTACCCGTACCAAAAATTAATCGTAACACTGATGATATAACAGCTTGTGCCAGTCCGAACCAAGGCCCAACAAAAACGGCACATAATACATTGATTAAATGCTGAACTGGAGCAGCTTTAATTGGTCCTAACGGAATAACTACAATACTACTTAACACAACGTTTATGGCTATAAACATAGCGGTTAACGTTAATTTTTTTGTGTTCAACTTAAGCTTCACCCTTCCTTAATGTCTTTAGCAACTAATTAGTTTTTTTCATTATCATGTAATCGATTCAATTGATTAGCCATCGTACTAATCATCATTTGTAATAAATCATTTGCTTCATATTGTAAAGTTCTGAATTCTTCAACGATAGGAACAGCATTAATGTCTTGCTCAATGCCACTTATTTTACCTTCAGATTGCTTTAATGCTTCTGTTTTACCATAATTTTGCAAATTGACAGATTGCTTTTGGTTTTGTTTTAACTCTTTCATTCGTGCTTCGATACTGACATTGTTATGAATTTGTTGTTCAACATCATGATAATCACGAACAGTATCTAGCGATTGAATTTTAGAGACAATTTCGTCGGCTTCAGCCAAAATATCTTCTTTACTATACATTAATGGGTCACCACAGCTTTATTAGTTTCTTCAATAAAAGTACCATTTAATGAATATTGTTTCGCTTCATCTATTTTCACTTTTACAATTTTACCAATCATAGATTTAGGAGCTCTAAAGTTTACAAGTTTATTTTTCTCTGTATATCCAGATAATACTGTTTCGTCTTTTTTACTTGTACCCTCACATAATACGTTAACTGTAACACCTTCATATTGGCTCATTGCTTTTTCAGAGTAATAGCCAACTTTTTGGTTTAAAGTTTGTAAACGCGCTTTCTTCACATCTTGAGGCACATTATCTTTCATTTTAGCAGCTGGGGTACCGTCACGCTGTGAATAAATATAAGTATAAGCATGTTCAAATTCGACTTCATCGTATAACGTTAGCGTTTCTTCAAATTGTTCTGCTGTTTCATTAGGATAACCAACAATAATGTCAGTCGTTAAAGCGACGTTTGGAATAGCTTCTTTTATACTATTAACCAACTCTAAATAACTTTCTCTCGTATATTTACGTCCCATAATTTTAAGCACCTGATTATTACCAGATTGTACTGGTAAATGAATATGCGGAACTATATTACCTCCATTGGCAATCACTTCTATCATTCTATCTGTGAAGTCCCATGGATGACTCGTTGTAAACCTTACACGAGGGATATCGATTTTTGAAATATCTTCTAGTAAATCACCTAAACCATACTCAAGACCATCTATATCTTTCCCATATGAATTTACGTTTTGACCAAGTAGCGTAATTTCTTGATACCCTTGACGAGCTAAATCTCTCACTTCATCAATAATATCTTCCGGTCGTCTACTTCGTTCTTTACCTCTTGTAAATGGCACGATACAATACGTACAAAATTTGTCACAGCCATACATAATGTTTACCCACGCTTTAATATTGCCAGCTCTAACTTTAGGTAAGTTTTCAATGACGTCACCCTCTTTAGACCACACTTCGACAACCATTGCTTTAGCTAAATAGGCTTCTTCTAAAATTTGAGGCAAACGATGAATGTTATGTGTACCAAAAATCATATCGACATTTTGATATGATTTTAAAATTTTATTAACGACAGACTCTTCTTGTGACATACAGCCACAAACACCAATTAAAGTTTCGGGACGTTCTTTCTTAAGGTGTTTTAAATTACCTATTTCACTGAACACTTTATTTTCAGCATTTTCTCTGATTGCGCAAGTATTTATCAATATAACGTCGGCCGTGTTAATATCATCTGTAGCTTCAAAACCTAATGCAGATAATATGCCACCCATTACTTCTGTATCGTGAGCGTTCATTTGACAACCATATGTTTTTATAAGAAAAGTTTTGCCTTTTCCCATACTTCTATATTTTTCGTCTATTTGGAAGTCATCATTATATTTAATCGTTTCTTTGCCACGTTTTTTTGCTTCTTTTAAACTTGGTGGTTGATAAACGTGTTCAAAATATTTACTGTAATCCTTGGTTTCTTTCTTAGCAGCTTTTTTGTCACGTTCATCTAATATGTTAATTGAAGTATGCTTTCTTTGCTCTTCATTCACTTTACAAAACCCTTTCTATGTCAAAGCACATACACAATTTCAATCATAGCAATAGCTATATGAAATCCTAGTATAATTGTGCTAGTTATATGCCGTAAATCATTATTATATTATATTAAATTTGGTATCAAAGTGCAAAATGAATATAAATTGAAGTGTAGTTATAATCAAAATGTTAAAGTGGAAGCATCTATTAAATGACCTTATATTTAAAAATTTAAGTTGCGAGATAATGCAATTAAATTATATTTCGTCATATTTACTAGTTAGTGTCTCGATCGTAATGCCTTCTGGCACATGGTAAAATTTTATTTGACTAATCGTACTCGGTACTTCTAATTCAGCCATACGATCATTAAGTTTTTGAATTAAAATCAAGCACTCATTCATATCCCCTTGGACAGTGGTTTCTAATGGCCCCACTCTATACTGCAAACCCGAATCATCTATAATTTTTATTGCTTCATCCACGTATGGTATTACATCCTCGTTATTAGGCGTTTTAGGAATAATTTGTACGCTCATTAAAGTATCATCCATGAAGTTCGCCTCCTCGACTTTTAATTTAAGTTTAACAAATAAAGCGCTTTAGAGATAGTTATAATCATGCATTATTAATTTAAATTAAACATTGCGTAATTCTTACCTTTAAAGTATCGCTTATCTTTCCTCTTGGTCAAGCACTTCTACACATGCCTGTGCAATTTCATGCATGCGTGTAGACCAATTATCTTCATTTTCTCTATCATATAAGTTGAATTTATGATTGATAAATAATTTTTTACGCAATGCGATTGTTATTTCTAATTGGACGCCCTGTAATGTTGTACCTTGATTAACAAAATTATCTTTATGTATACCTGACATATAGCTAGGTGCTGGTGCTGTATCAATACCTATATTATTAAATGCTTGTGCCAATCTAGCTTTGGTATCATTATCACGTCCACCAATATAAATAATTTCTCTAGTTCCATTACAACCGTGAATTGATAACACTCTTTTTTTTCGTGCTACTAATTGTTGCAACTGCGGTTCATCGAAATTCCTAGACGTTACATGTAATTCATTATTGTTATTTTTTTTGATACCCTTAAAAGTATAAAATGAAAAATTGCCTTTACGTGACGTAAGTTGGGCTAATTCAGAAGTACCTCGTTCTATAGCTCCACCGTGTATAGCCGTAATGACAATTGGACTTGCATTATCGTTTATTTCTATATCCCATTCTTCATTTTCTTTATTATGACGAAGAAGTTCGGTCATCGAATTATACTTATCTACCATAACTAATCATCCTTATATTTTATTCCACATAGTAAAACCTAGAACCGTTTTAGTAACAAACTTGTTCTAGGCTTACTAGCTTACCTAATTTATACAAATTGACCAATTAATTCATTAAATTGGTTTTCATTAATTTTGATGTCTTTTTTAGCTAAAGGCGTGTTATCTAATTCTGCAATTTGAGACTCATATGAAGGTGTTTTGGTATCTTGATAAACAATACCTTTTAATAAGGACTCATATTCTAATACGTTTTGCATTGCTTTTTGTTTATCAGTAGCATCATAATTTTCAATGTCATCAATGCTTGTTAAGTTCTCTTTGAACCAGTCATAAGTGTTAACTTTATTATAAGTAACGCATGGTGAAAATACATTAACGAAGGAGAACCCATCATGATTAATCGCGTCTTCAATCATTTTTGTTAATCCTTTTATATCACTAGAAAAGCCTTGGGCTACAAAAGTTGCGCCGGAAGATATCGCTATCTCTAATGGGGCAACATTTTGTTCGATATTACCTTTTGGCGTTGACTTTGTAATGAAGCCTGGCGCAGATGAAGGCGATGTTTGACCTTTTGTTAAACCATATATTTGATTATCCATAACGATGTAAGTCATATTCATATTTCTACGAAGCGCATGAATCGTATGTCCCATACCTATAGCATAACCATCACCGTCACCACCAGAAGCAATAACAGTCAAATCTTTGTTAGCCATCTTCACGCCTTGTGCTAAAGGTAATGAACGACCGTGAATACCGTGCACGCCATATGCGTTAATATAACCTGACAAACGGCCAGAACAACCAATACCTGTTATTATCGCAACTTCTTCTGGTTCCAGTCCTACATTGGCTGCAGCTTTTTGGATTGCGGCTTGTACTGAAAAGTCACCACAACCTGGACACCAGTTGGGCTTCACATTATTTCTAAAATCTTTGAACGTTGCCACTTATACCAGCTCCTTAATTTCTTTAGCAATTTCAATTCCTTTTTCTTCTATCTCATATGGCAAGAAAGGTGTACCATCATATTTAGTTTGATTAACTAATTTATCTCCTAAATTAACGTTCATTTTTATAATATTGGCAAGTTGACCTTGATAATTATGTTCTACGATTACTACTCTTGAAGCTTTATCAACTGCCTCTTGAACGATTTTGTTTGGGAAGGGATGTAGTTGTCTAATTTGTAAATGATTAACCGTAATACCTTTATCTTCTAACCGTAATTTTCCCTCTTGTATCGCACCTTTAGTAGAAATAAAACCAATATATAAAATGTCTGCTTCCGTATGTTGTTCATCCAACTCAACAGGTTTGTTAATTAATAAATGCTGTGTTTTACGCATACGTTTTTCCATTTGCTGTTGGCGATTGTCAGCAGCTTCACTCGTTTTACCTTCTTCGTTATGTTCAACTCCTGTAACGTGATGAATACCGCCTTTTAGTCCTGGAATAGGTCTAGGAGATACGCCACTTTCAGTTAAGGCATAACGTTTAAAGTACGCTTTATCATCTTCGTCACGTTCAATATCACTTTGTAGTAATGCTCCACGATTAATTTCGATTTTATTGTAATCTAATTGTTCAACTGTTTGTTTGCCTAGTGAAAGTTGTAAATCACTAAGCACAATTACAGGACATTGATATTCTTCGGCTAAGTTAAATGCTTCCATCGTTAGGTAAAATGCGTCTTCAGCATCTGTAGGTGCTACTACAATTTTAGGAATATCACCATGTGTGCCATAAATCATTTGCATTAAATCCGATTGCTCTTGTTTCGTCGGTAATCCTGTAGAAGGCCCACCACGTTGTGTGTTAATAACTACAAATGGCGTTTCAGTCATACCAGATAAGCCTATGGCCTCCATCATTAATGAAAGGCCTGGCCCAGCACTAGCTGTAAAAGAACGCACGCCTGCATAATTAGAGCCAATGGACATGTTTGCTGCTGCAATTTCGTCTTCAGTTTGTACGACCGTGCCACCAACTTTAGGCAAGTTTTCTATCATATATTCCATAATCTCTGACGCTGGCGTAATAGGATACGCTGCCATAAATCTTGAACCTGCTGATAGAGCACCTAAACCAATAGCGTCGTTTCCAATCATATACAGATGAGGCTTTTCGTGAGTATTTTCTAATTCAAAGTCGGCACTTACTGTTTGTAATTGTTCTTGCATTAAACGATATCCCTCATTTAATGCTTGTATATTCATTTCTACAACTTTCTCGCCTTTCTTTTGAAACATGTTGACAATTAGTGTTTCAAAAGTTGCAGTATCTAAATTCATAAGTGAACATGTGGCGCCAACTGCCACCATATTTTTCATTAAAGCAGTGCCTAACTCTTTTGCAGTAGCAGTAAAAGGTAAGTCAACTAATTGAGCTTTACAATTTTCAGGTTTTTCAGGTTTAGCTTTACTATCTGCAAGAATAACACTATCTTCTCTCATTTCATGATGATTAACTTCAATCGTTTCTTGGTCAAAAGCTACCAATATATCTAAATCATCGCTAATCGCATGGACTGGCTTTGTTGATACTCTAATTTTATTATTTGTATGGCCACCTTTAATACGACTAGAAAAATGTCTATATCCATATAAATAATAGCCTTTTCGGTTCATCGCCGTAGCAAAGATCTCTCCCGTTGACTCAATGCCTTCACCTTGTTGGCCGCCCACTTTCCATGATACTTGTGATTTCATATCAACTTGCCTCCTAGTGGTAAAATAGTTCACCTTTAATAATACCAAATAAAACCACCCTATTACTATGTATAGCGTGGTTAAAATTTATTTTCATACTAATGGACGATACTAATTAAACGGATGATCGTCATTAATTAACACACGTTCAATATGTTTTGTCTGTCCATTTTTATCTAAATCAATTATGACACCAGACAATACACTTCTACCTTCTTCCGGTAATACATGTCTTTGCGGTAGACTCGTAATAAACCTATTAATAACTTCGTCTCTGTTGATGCCTAATATGCCATCATAATAACCGGTCATACCTACGTCTGTAATGTATCCTGTCCCTTGAGGTAATATTCTTTCATCCGCAGTTTGAATATGCGTATGTGTCCCTACCATAGCACTCACGCGGCCATCTAAATACCACCCCATTGCATTTTTTTCTGACGTCGTTTCGGCATGAAAGTCTACAAAAATGTAATCAGTCTCTTTTCTTGCTTCTTCAATTAAAGCATCAGCTTTTTTAAATGGATCGTCGATATCTTGCATAAAAGCACGTCCTTGCAAGTTAATCACTGCTAATTTTATGTCATTAATTCGTATAAAGCGCATGCCTATACCAGGCGCTTCATCTGGAAAATTAGCAGGTCGTACCATCCTTTTAGCATCGTCTATAAAATCGTATATTTGGCGTTGACCATAAGTATGATTCCCCATAGTCATAAAATCGACGCCTTCTCTTAATAATTGTTTATAAATTTTTTCAGTTAAGCCTTTACCGTGAGCGGCGTTTTCGGCGTTAACAATTGTGACAGTTGGACGGTAATGTTGTTTTAACTTAGTTATATAAGTACTTATAGCATCTCTACCTATCTTGCCAACCAAGTCACCTATAAATAATATTCTCACTGCGAGTCATCCTTTCTCAGTGCTAGTTTAATCCATATTAGTAATTATGGAAAGTATTAATATAAAAATTTGTGTCTTTAATATTGTTTTAACTTATGTTCACGTGGTAATTGAAATAACGTAAGGTTAAAATAATTAATTAGGAGATGTAAATAATTCATGTCAATTAATATTGATCCCGAAAATTTTGCGAATTTAGTAGTTTCAGCTAATCCGTCAAAAAGCAAAGATGCTGAAGAAGTAGCTAAAGACAGTTTAGAACTTTATATCAATGCTTATCGTTTAGCGGAACGTTACTCTAACATTTCTACAAGCTGTTATGATACTGCCGAAATTATTAAAGAAGTAAAGAATACTGATTTAGAACTCACTTAATCTTGATTTAATATTAAGCATTTACTTAAATAAGATATAAAAAAGGTTGCCTTAATGGCAACCTTTTTATTTTGCATATTCAACTGCCCTAGTCTCACGGACAACGGTCACTTTGATATGGCCAGGGTATTGAAGTTCATCTTCAATTTGACTTTTTATGTCTCTTGCTAAGCGATGTGATTTTAAGTCGTCTATAGCATCTGGTGATACGATTACTCGAATTTCTCTACCAGCTTGTATTGCAAATGCTTTATCTACACCTTCGTAACTTTCTGATAAAGTTTCTAAGCGCTCTAATCTTCTAATATAATTCTCTAACGTTTCTTTACGAGCGCCAGGTCGTGCAGCGGATAATGCATCTGCAGCTGCTACTAAAATAGATATAATAGATGTAGGTTCTACATCACCGTGGTGTGAATGAATCGCGTTTATAACTGTGTCGTTTTCATTATATTTTTTCGCTAATTCTACACCGATTTCAACATGGCTACCTTCAACTTCATGGTCAATTGCTTTACCAACATCGTGAAGTAGTCCAGCACGTTTAGCTAATGAAACATCTTCTCCTAATTCAGCAGCAAGCATGCCACTTAAATATGCTACTTCAATTGAGTGTTTTAGCACATTTTGGCCGTAGCTTGTACGATATTGTAAACGACCTAATATTTTTACTAAATCAGGATGCATATTGTGCACATTAATTTCAAATGTTGCTTGTTCCCCTGCATCTCTTATAATATCGTCTACTTCTTTTCGAGCTTTATCTACCATGTCTTCAATTCGTCCTGGATGTATTCTACCATCAGAAACAAGATTGACTAATGCTGTTCTAGCAATTTCACGTCTGATTGGGTCAAATCCTGATAGAATAACCGCTTCAGGCGTATCGTCTATAATTAAGTCGATACCAGTAAGCGTTTCGAGGGTTCTAATATTTCTACCCTCTCTACCAATAATACGACCCTTCATTTCATCGTTAGGTAAATTAACAACTGATACTGTTGACTCTGACGTATGTTCAGCTGCCAATCTTTGTACAGTCGTTGCTAATAACTCTTTTGCATTTTTATCGACTTTTTCTTTTGCTTCTTTCTCTTTTTCCTTAACAAGTATTGCAATATCTTGTGACAGTTCTTCCTCAACTCTTTGAAGTTGCTCATTAGCTGCTTCTTCTTGACTGAGACCAGAGATGCGTTCTAATTCTTGTTCATGTTTATTTATTAATGATTGAACACTACTCTCTTTTGCATCTACTTGTTGTTGTCTTTCTTCAAGTTTAGATTCTTTTTGCTCTAAAATTTCATCTTTTTTATCAAGCAAATCAGATTTACGTTCCAAATTTTCTTCTTTTTGAAGTAGGCGAGATTCTTGCCTTTGAAGTTCTCCTCGTCTCTCACGAAGTTCATTTTCAACTTGCTCTTTTAAGATTTGGTTTTCTTCTTTCGCTTCAAGTAGCTTTTCTTTTTTTACATTATCTGCTTCTTTATTCGCCTGATCGATGATATCTTCAGCAGTTTGTCTTGCTTGGATTTGTTTTTGTTGCAACAAATTACGGGCAATAAAATACCCTACAACAACGCCCAGAATAATTCCTAGCAAAATGAGTAGGAGGCCTAATAAATTCACATAAACACCCCCCTTTTTTCTAGGATTTGCGCTTTATATAAAAATAAATATGATTTTATTGAACTATATAATAATCATACAATGTAATTGTACGTTTAAAAACTAAGAAGTGTCAAGGTATCAACCTATAATTATATAATTTCATTTTAAATAGTGTTTTAATAGTAATTAAAAATATCTAATTTACTTTTTATTATAACTAATAAATGAATCATTTAAGGTGCTAATTATTGTCTTTATTAGGCTAAAATGACTTTCATAACAGTCTATAACTTTGTTTAAATGTTATTAAGGCTTTTAACAATTCGGCAAAAAATATTGTAAATAACTCTAAAAATACTTTCAACGTATGATGATATATGATGGATATAAATAACTAAAAAAAGAGAAGTTTTATCGCTAAACGATAAAACTTCTCCTTACATTAATAAGCCATATTTTATTTATTCTTCTTCAAATAGTGTTTTTGGATCATTGTCGTCATTCTCTGATTCTTCAACGTCACCATCAAATATGCCTAATTTTTCACGTAATTTATGATTAATATCCTTTTGGATTTCCGGATTTTCTTTCAGGAACATCTTAACATTTTCCTTACCTTGACCCATACGTTCTCCATTATAGGAATACCAAGCACCTGATTTGTCTACAATTTCATGTTCGACACCCAAATCGATTAATTCGCCCTCTTTAGATATACCTTTACCATACATGACATCTACTTCAGCAACTCTGAATGGAGGTGCGACTTTGTTTTTAACTACTTTAATTTTTGTTCTATTACCAACAATATCTTGACCTTGTTTTAATTGTTCTGCACGACGTACTTCTAATCTCACTGAGCTATAGAATTTAAGTGCACGTCCACCCGGAGTTGTTTCTGGATTTCCGAACATAACGCCGACTTTTTCTCTAATTTGGTTAATAAATACAGCTGTCGTATTTGATTTAGAGATAGCGCCTGATAATTTACGTAACGCTTGAGACATTAAACGAGCTTGTAAACCTACGTGAGTATCTCCCATTTCACCTTCAATTTCAGCTTTTGGTGTTAAGGCTGCAACTGAGTCGATAACAACGATATCTACTGCCCCACTTCTAACGAAAGCTTCTGCAATTTCAAGACCTTGTTCACCATGGTCCGGTTGAGATAAATATAAATTATCGATATCTACGCCTAAAGCTTCTGCATATTCTGGATCAAGTGCATGTTCAGCATCAATGAATGCTGCAATGCCACCTTGTCTTTGCACTTCAGCAATGGCATGTAATGCCACAGTAGTTTTACCAGAACTTTCTGGCCCATAAATTTCAACTATTCTTCCTTTTGGATAGCCACCTACACCTAATGCATTATCTAGTGTAACAGAGCCACTTGAAACACTTGAAACTCTGCGTCCTTTATTATCGCCCAGTTTCATGACTGAACCTTTACCGAATGATTTTTCCATATTTTTTATTACTGTATCTAAAGCTTTTTGACGATCATTATCCAATGATGAACCTCCTAAATTAGTTTAATCTCTATTTATTATCTTAACCACATCATACATGGATTAATAAAATTTATCAAGCATTTTGCGAATATTTGTTCGCTATTAAAATAGTTTAAATTGCATATAATCGAACATGCGTACTCTATAATTGCAATTTTGAGCTACTTTTTAATGATTAACAAAATTTAATAATCTTATGAGTGCATAATTTGGTGTTCTATTTTTAATTAAATTTCTTGTTTGTGAAATATTAAATGACTGTATGTTTAATTCGCCGTCTGACAATATGCCCAAATAAACTTTATTGTCATTGTACAATAACGCTATACCTATATCTACTTCATATAAATTTTTCACTATAGTTGCTCCTAATGATAACTGATCCTGAATTGTTTTACTTTCCGCTATAAATTTGGAGGAATGCGGTAACATACCTTTCAGCATTTCAGCATCATTATAATCTTGAAGTCTACTATACAACTTTCCATCCGTTACGCCATCATATAACGCAAAAGATTTGGTTACCTTGTTCATTACGGCTTGTTCTAGCTTTATATCATCAGAACCATAATAATAACTACCAATTCTCGCTAATATTTCTTGTTTTATAGGCGCTATTAACTTGTGACATTCACTTGTTGTTTTCCCATTTGCAGTTAAGCGAATATTCACTTCATGTGTACCAGCAAGAGGCGCAATTGTTGGATTGGATTGATTATCAATTAAATCTATAAGTTCTGTTTCTACACGAGATTCACCAATCCCAGCAAATCTTAATAATTCTGAGAAAATAACCTGTTCCCCTTCTAATAAATAAGGTAATAATTCATTTTTAGCCATTGGTTGCATTTCCTTAGGAGGTCCAGGAAGTAAAGCTATACGTTTACCTTCCACTTCAACAAGCATACCTGGTGCCATACCAACTTTGTTCTCTAATACGTGTGATCCTTCTATGACTAATGCTTGTTGTTTATTATTGGGCGTCATTTTTTGATCTTGTTGTTTAAAGTAATCTTCTATATATGTTAAAGCTTGTTGATCAGTAACTAATGATCTTCCAAGAACGTTTGCCACTGTGTGCTTAGTCAAATCATCTTTAGTCGGCCCTAAACCACCGGTTAAAATTACTGTATCATTATTATTTAGTGCATTAGCCACCACACGTTCTAACCGTTCTGGATTGTCTCCGACTACGACATGTTCCAGCACACTGTGACCAATACCGTTCAGTATTTTTGATAAATATTGTCCATTTGTATTGGCAATTTGGCCTAATAATAACTCTGAACCCACTGCAATAATTGAAATTTTCACAATATTTGACCTCCTTTAATATGTATATAATTCCAGTATTGATTATACCACTCATTATAAAACGAAATTTCCTTAAAAATCTAAGAATAAAATTGAAATAGCCAAGTATACTATTTCTAAACTACACGACTTTATTATATCTTAACCTTACTTACTCAATTCAAAAGTTAAGATGACAGAAACCATTATAATTTCTGCCATCTCTCTTCTAAATATATAATTATTTTGCTTTAAATACGTCTCTACCTTTATAAAAATATTCAATACCAGATAGGATAGTAAAGAATACCCCTATGTACAATAATACTTGACCAATTGGGAAACCAATCCACGTTGCTAGAGGATCACCTAGTAATATCCAAATTAAAGCAATCATAGTTACGGCCGTTTTAATTTTCCCAAGTTGCCCTGCAGCACTTACAAAACCTTGTTCAATTTGTAATAGGCGTAAACCCGTAACTGCAAATTCTCTAGCTATAATAATGATTGCAACAACAGAATTGGTTAAATCTATTTGTACCAAGGCAATAAGGGCAGCAGATACTAATAATTTATCAGCTAATGGATCTAAAAATTTGCCCATGTTAGTGACTAATTGCCATTTCCTTGCTAAGTACCCGTCTGCGAAATCACTTAATGATGCTACTATAAAAATGACACCACTAATAAGTAATTCAATTCTTACATTGTAACCGCCTATAAATGAAACTGTTCCAAATCCAAAATTTACCAAAGCAAAAATTAAAAATACTGGAATTAGTATAACCCTAAAAACCGTTATCCAATTCGGTATATTCATATAAAATCCTCTTTTCTATTTATATCTTATATCAGTAACTTTTTATAATATGATTACCGCTAAAATCCATAATACTATCGTAATAAGAATAACGGCACTAATGACTACTGCTAATTGAAGTGGTTCTTTGTCTGCTCTTCTATAAGATGGTGCTTCACCACTTGAAAAAGCGTGAATTGCCTCATTGATGTCACTGTCTCTTCGATTAGGTATTTCCTCTCTATGTGACTCAATCAATTGCTCTGGGTCTATATTAACTGCTTTGGCATATTTAATTATAAATCCTTCAGCGTAATCAACTTTTTTCAAACCATTAAAATCATTATTTTCGATTAACTTTAAAGTCTCACGTTTAATATGTGTTTTGCCTTCTAATTCGTTTAGCGTCATGCCTAGACGTTCACGACGTCCCTTCAATGTTTGACCAATAGTATTCACGGCAAGATTTCTCCTTACTTAACAACGATATTATTGAAAGAAACCAAAACCATCACCGAAATCACCAAATCCGTTTTCTCCAAAATCTAAATTATTTTTTCTTTTAACAGTATTTTTCTTCATTTCTTCATAGTGAATTTCTTGGTTTTTATTTTCTCTCAACTCAATTATATAATCAAAATCATTCATTTCGTAATCACTTGTTTCGACAAATAAGTCTGGATGCTCAACGACTTTAATCGCTGGTAAATTCATAACTTCTTTAACTAAATCTTGGTGTTTTGAATCCGCCTCTCTAGAAGTAACTGCACCATCAATAATATAAACGTGATCAGAATCATATTCACCTTTAATCAATGAACTACGTACTGTTTGTTTAATAAGTGTCGAACTAATAAATAACCAACGTTTATGTGCACATACACTACCAGCTACGATTGATTCTGTTTTACCAACACGTGGCATTCCTCTAATACCGATTAATTTATGACCATCCTCTTTGAAAAGTTCAGCCATAAAATCAACTAGTAACCCTAAATCTTCACGTTCAAAGCGAAAAGTCTTTTTATCATCAGCATCTTGTTCTATGTAACGACCATGTCTAACGGCTAATCGGTCACGCAGTTCAGGCTTTCTTAATTTAGTAATTGAAATATCATCTATCTCGCTAACTATACCTTCAAATCGACTTACCTTTTCTAAGTTATCTGATTTAATAAGTAAACCTCTACGTGCTTGTTCAACGCCATTAATTGTAACAATACTGATACCCATCATACCTAGGAGACTAGAAATATCACCTAACAAACCTGCGCGATTCATCGTGATTTCGTATTCTAAATACCATTCTTTTTTTGTAGTAACTGTCATGTTTTACACCCCTTAGTTTTCGAGCAGTGACAACTTTAAACAATAGTACAAACGTATTTTAAATTCTATTTGTTATCGTTTGCATTTAATTATATGGACATTATAACACTGAATATTAAATTCGTGGAACAAATTATTACCTAGCTACTATAAATACCATGCCCCATTAATCTTTTGGATTGTTCCAGTTACACTTTGAGCAAGAGGATGGCATAAGTATGCACACGTATGTGCAATTTCTTCTGGCTCAACTAAACGCTGCTGTGGCAATTCATCTAGTATTTCGCTTAACTCTTCATCACTCCATATGTCTGACATATGGCCACGAACTATGCCAGGAGTAATTGCATTTACTGTGATTGACGTTAATGCTAATTCCTTGCTTAACGCTTTAACAAAACCAATTTGTGCACTTTTCATAGCTGAGTAAATTGACTCTAAACTTGCACCCGTTTCACCCCATATAGATGAAATGACGATAATTCTTCCATTTTCACTGCGGCGTAATTGATTTACAAAATATTGCGTCAGTCGTATGAATTCACGCAAATGAAGTTGATACGATTCATCAATTTGGCTATCACTCACATCTTGAATTTGACCATAAAGTGCGTTGCCAGCTGAATAGATTAAACAGTCTAAATTTTGTATAAAGCCAAAAATTTTATCATAATCTGTGGTTGCTGTTAAATCACATTGAATAAATTGCACAGCTTCATTTTTAAATTGCTCTGTTAACAAAGCTGAATCTGCTGAATTATAATGCCCTATAACCTCATAACCATCTACTAATAAACGATTAACGATTGCTGTACCTATTGAACCAGATCCACCTATAACTAAGGCTTTCATATTTATTTCATCTCCAAACGGCTATCTACCATTTGCTCTAAATTTAGACACTGTAAAGCTGTTTCATTAACACTTTCTAAAGTTATATCTTCTACTATTTCTAACATATCAAATAGGCTTACGCCTTCAAAATGTAATTTCGTATATTGATTTGCGATATATTCAGGAGAGTTTAACCCAGAAATAAATTCACCTATAAATTGTTTTTTTAGCAACTCAAAGGCTTCTTTATCAGCTAATTTACCTTGCGCTTTTTCTAGTTCTGCTAGTAATAAATTTTTTAATTCATCAGGTTGCTGTGTTGCACTTGAAATAATTGAAAAACTGTACGTTGGTTCAAGTATAAATTGATAACCAAAAGTATCATCTATCAGTTCACTATTAAGTAAAGACTGATAAAAGTCAGTTTCTTCTCCAAATACGAGCTCAAAAAATAATGTCATTTCTAAATCTTTTCTTATAAATTGATCAGCTGATGCGTTCGTTAATGGTTTATTTTTAAAGCCCAACATTAACCTTGGAGATTGTAATTTCATTTTCTCAGAGACGAATTTTTGATTAACTTCTTCTTTTTCAACTAATGGGTCTCTTTGAATTTCTGGCTGTGCTACTTTATCTCTTTTGTCTTCATGTTCAGTGACTATATTTAGAATTTGCTGTGGTTCAACATCACCCACAACGAATAGCACCATATTAGATGGATGATAGAACGTTTCATAACATAAATATAAATCATCTTTAGTAATGTCATATATACTGTCGACGGTACCAGCAATATCTACTTTAATTGGATGTGTTTCATACATTGCCCTCAATGTATTGAACATTATTTTATAGCCTGGCTGTTCTTGATACATTTTAATTTCTTCTGCAATAATTCCTTTTTCTTTATCTACCGTTTCTTTCGTAAAATATGGTGTCTCAACCATAGTTAATAATCGCTTTATATTTCTTTCGACTTGGTCAGTCGCACTAAACAAATAACTCGTGCGATCAAAACTCGTAAATGCATTAACTTGCGCGTTGTCCTCAGCGAAAGCGGTAAACAAGTCATCTTCTTCGTTTTCGAATAATTTATGTTCTAAAAAATGGGCAACACCATCAGGAACTGTGATGTATGCGTCTTGATTATAAGGTTTGAATTTACTATCCAACGAACCAAATTGAGTCGTATAAGTAACAAATGTTTTTTGAAAACCTTTTTTAGGGATGATAAAGACGTCTAAACCATTATCTAATGTTTCTTTATAAACATATTCATCTATTTGTTCGTAATATTGTTCCTGCATTATGCTTCTCCTCCCTTAGTCAAAATGTAAATCGTATCTAAGACAGTTTCTTTGGCTAAAGCGATAATCTGGTCACGAGAAACATTCATAATACCTTCTATGTATGCAGACTCAGTCAAATCAGACTGGAGTAACAAATTATTATTTAAACGTTCAATAATACTTTTAGGTCTATCTTCCGCTTCTCTACGTTGTGAAATAATCACTTTTTTCGCTAAGTCTATTTTGTCATCACTAAAATTACCTTGTTGGAAGTTTTCAAACTCTTGAATAATTGTATCTTTTGCAATTTCATATTTATCAGAAGATACACCACTCAAGACAAACATATAACCATTTTTACTATCGATTTGGGAATGTATGGAATATGCTAAACTTTGCTTTTCTCGTACTTCATTGAATAATACCGATGATGGATCGCCACCAAACATCATGTTCAACACCACAAATGTAAAATAATCCTTATCTCCAAATCGGCATGGGAATTTAAAGCCCATATTTAATTTGGCTTGATCAATTTCATCATATTCAACCACTATATTGGGCAAATGGTTTTTAGGCTTCACTTGAACATCATTAAAGGATTCAAACTCAAATGGTTTTAATTTAAAGTATTTATTTATGTTAGAAGTAACTCCGGATTCATCTACATTTCCAACAACATAAACTGCGCAATAGTCGTTTTCAATCATAGATTGATATGTATTATATAAAGATTCATTCGTAATATGTTCTATTTTATCTACTTGGCCCGTAGAAAGCTGGCTATAAGACTGATCACCAAACATGTGTTGTAGTAATTTTAAAAAGGCTAATTGCGACTTGTTATCTTCGATACCTTCTAATTTTTTTGTTAATAATGCTTTTTCTTGAGTTAGTAGTGTTTCATCAAATAATCCATTAGTTATTAGTGGATTCCAAATAATTTCTTTTAATAATTCCATACCTTGTTCAAATAAAGGCGTAGTATCTTTTAAATATTTTTCATTCACTAATTCTAAAGATATTGTAATAACGTGTTTATCTTTAAATTTTGAAACATAACTATTTACATAAGCACCATAAAGTTGTGATAACCTTCTGTTTAAATCTTTATCAGTTGGATAATTTTTGGTGGCCCTCATAAGCATTTTACTTAACAAGGATCTAGAAGTTATCGTCCTACTGTCTAATGGAGCCATAAACTTCAATGTTATCATCGTCGTTTTAAATTTAGTTGTTGGTAATACGCTTACATGAAAATTGTCTTGTGGTTTTATGTTTTTCAATAATTTTCCCCACTTTCATTTTAGGTTATAGTCTATTTCTTACCGTTTTAAACTTCACTAAACTACTTTTAAAGTAATTAAATGAATAAAATATAGGTTTGTCATGTTGATCATAATGAACTAATTTCAAGAGCATAAGACCCTCATGGGGTGAAGCGTTTAATAAATCAGATATGTGTGGTTCATAACTTATGGCCTCAACTTCGGTTTCAGCATACCAGATTTCTTTGTTAGAATTTTGTTCAATAGCTTTTAAAATAGATTGTCTATTTTCTTGATATTGGAAACACGTTAAATCATCATTCGGGATTTTATCTAAACAATAAACAACTGGAAACTGATCTGCCGTACGAATACGTTCAATTATTGTCACAAGTGTTTTGTCTTCTATCCCTAAAGTAAACGCATCTAATGAAGTGGCAGGTTTTTCATCCAAACTAATAAATTCGGTGCCTGCACTGTATCCCTGTTCTTCTATCATCTTGCTGATACTAACTAACTCCCCTAAAGGATAAAGGAAAGGATGTAGTGGTTTAACACTAACACCTTCCTCTAAATTATTTGTTAAAATTTGTTCCGTTATTAATTCATCTACACCATCATAAACGTCATCAGTTTTAACTTTTAAGTCCCTAGCAATACTTAAATAACTCGGTAATTTGTCACCGTTATTTAATTTACCAGCTTTAATTTGATTTAAAATCCACTCTTTAACTCTATAAACTGAAGTTAATTCCATATTTACACCTCATCGCTATTTAAATCAACTAGTATTTGTCTTGGCTTGCTCCCTTTTTGTGGTCCGATTACCTGGTTGCTTTCTAAATCATCCATTAATCTTGAAGCTCTATTATAACCTATTCTAAATTGACGTTGTAATAATGATGTACTCGCCTTTTGTTGTTCGATAACAAATAGGTATGCTTCATCATAAAGTGGATCTTCACTTTTCATTTCAGATTTTTCTACTGGCTCATCCGGTTCCATCTCTTTAACATAGTTCGCTTTTTGTTGATCTACTACATAATTAACAACGTCTTGTACTTCTTGTTCACTTAAAAATGCGCCTTGTACACGTGTACGTATTGATCCGCCATTGGCTACATATAACATATCGCCTTTACCCAATAGCTTATCTGCGCCACCACTGTCTATAATCGTTCTTGAATCAGTTTGAGAACTTACGGCAAACGCTATTCTTGAAGGTATGTTGTTTTTAATAATTCCCGTAATAACATCTACAGAAGGTCGTTGTGTAGCAATGATTAAATGTATTCCAGCAGCACGTGCCATTTGAGTTATACGTTGAATCGCATTTTCAACATCTTTACCTGCGACCATCATTAAATCCGCTAACTCATCTACGATTGCAACTATATATGGTAATTCGGCCTGTTTTTCATCGAGTTCTTCGTTTTGTCTACGAATATATTGATTATAGCCTTCAATATTTTTTGTGGAAGAATGTTGGAATAAATCATAACGGCGTTCCATCTCGGCTACTACTTTTTCTAGTGCTTGCGCAGCTTTATGAGGATTGGTAACAACAGGCGTTAATAAATGCGGTATCCCATTATAAACATTTAGTTCGACCATTTTGGGATCAATTAACATTAATTTCACTTCATGTGGTTTCGCATTTAATAAAATACTCGTAATTATGCCATTAATGCAAACAGATTTACCACTACCTGTTGAACCAGCTACTAATAAATGAGGCATTTTATTTAATTCAACTGTAATAGGGTCTCCAGATATGTCTCTACCTAAACCTACTTCTAATTTATTTTCAGCAGGAAACTTTTCGTCTAGTACTTCTTTTAATGCCACAAGTGATATTTTATCGTTAGGTACTTCAATCCCAACTGCAGAACGTCCAGGAATAGGAGCCTCGATTCTAATGTCTTTCGCTGCAAGTGCTAATGCTAAATCATTGTTTAAGTTAACTATTTTACTTACCTTTACGCCTTGAGCAGGTTGAATTTCGTATTGCGTAACAGCTGGACCGATTTTAATTTGGGTAACTCTTGCATTTACACCAAAGTTTTTTAATGTTGTCTCTAGTAGACGTCCTTTTTTTTGAACTTCAGTTTTAGATGTTGATTGTTTTTTAGCTGGTTGCTTAAGCAACGTTAATGGTGGTATCTTATATGCTTCATTCTCTACTTCTCCTGCATCTGATATCGAACCCGAATTATCATAATCTGGTAATGTTTCTGAATCAGGATTGTCTTCAATATCTTTATTGTTCTGAAGATCTTTACGCAAGTTATTAGTTGATGATGTAGTTGCTTGATGATCTAAATTCGTACCATTTTCAGCTTGTTGTACATCATTTTTAGATTTGTCTTGAGCCTCATTGTGACCATAAATTGGAATAGCTGATTGCTCTCCTTCTGTCACTTCTGGTAAATCACTAACATCTTTAACATCTTTTGCTTCAGCTTCTTGCTCTGCTTTCTTCTGTGCTCTAACTCTAGCCTTAGCCTCTTTTTTTACTTTATTTTGCTGTCTCTTTTCACTTAATTTGTTAGAAGCAGACTCGCTTTTAACCTTAGCATTATCAAAGAAACTTTTAGCTACATCCCTATGACGTTGTTTCAAAATCAATACGATGCTGGAAATGATAAGTAACATCGTAATAATGATGACACCGACAAAAGATATAAGAGGTGTTAATATTTCTGTTAAATAATAACCTATTAAACCTCCACCAAAATTTGGAAAATGTGAATGTTCATAAGATTTATATACGAATGAGAGCACCGGTTCTCGCTTAGATTGATTTGCATGTGAAATATGAAATACAAGCTGAGTTAACAACAGTAAAGTTATTTGTAATACAATTGCACCAACAGTCCTTCTTGTTTTTGGAACACCTCTATAAAAAGTGATAAATATAGTTGCTATTAATATTAAAATATATGTTAAATATCTACTCATGCCAAATAAATAATTGAAAAAACTATCTATCATGACACCGACAATACCTAATTGAAAAACACCTAACACAATCAAAATAATGGCAATGACCGCAAAAATATATTTTAAAGCATTATCGCCTTGTTTATTTTTGCGACTTGTTGTCTTCTTTCTAGTATTAGTTGGTTTTTTCTTAGCCGTTGTTCTTTTTTTCGTTTGTGGCAAAATTCACACCTTCTTTTAGTAATTCTATGTAATTGCATAGTTTAATCCACTAACCTACATTTAAACAACCTTGCTAATGTGAAAGTATATATTTAATATGCTTTGTTCTAAGGGTAATTTAAAAAATGGATTTTATACTATACTTAAATTTTTATAAATTGCTAATAATGACACAAAGAGGTAGAAACTTGGCGCTATAAGAATAAAGCTCAAGTCTCAACCTCTTTAACTATGTGTTAATATTAGATTTCCGAAATCACTGGAATTATCATTGGACGACGTTTTGTACTTTCAAATAATAGCTTACTTATTTGATCACGCATATTTTGTTTGATTTCAGACCATTCGATTCGTTTTTCTAACAAACCTTGCTCTACAATTTCACGCACTTTTTCTTCTGCTTCTTTTAAGAGATCTTCACTTTCACGTACATAAACAAATCCACGTGATTGAATTTCTGGTCCGGCAGCAATACGTCTATTTTTTGGATCTAATGTCACTACTGCAATAAATATGCCATCTTCTGCTAACAAATGACGATCTCTTAAAACGATATTACCAACATCGCCTACGCCAATACCATCAATCAACACATTACCTGAATTTACTTTTTCATTTAGAATCATTTCTTCACCGTCATAATTAACAACGTCGCCTTTTTCTACTAAAAAGATCTTTTCAGGTTGTACATCTGCTTCGTTAGCTAATTTAGCATGGGCTATTTGCATTTTAAATTCACCATTAACAGGAATAAAATATTCTGGCTTCATAATGTTAATCATCATTTTTAATTCTTCCATACAACCGTGACTTGATGCATGAATTTTTTTGTTATTTGGTAACACTTCCGCTCCTGCTCTCACTAGTTCATTTAAAGTATCACCAATAATAACTTCCATATTAGCAGACGCAGTTATAGCTAAGAAAACTGAATCGCCCTCTTGTATATTCATTATCTTATGTTTTTGTTGAGCCATTTGACTTAATGCTTCAATAGGTTCACCTTGCATGCCCGTAGCAATAATAATGACTTCATTTTTAGGATAATTTTCAACTTCATTAATTGGAATTAGCAAGTCTTTAGGAATATCAAAATAACCCATTTTACGAGCAATACTAAATGAGCTTTCAAGTGATCTACCTAAGAATGAAACTTTTCTATTTAATTTGCTTGCAACGTTCAACACTTGTTGAATTCTAATAAAGTTAGAGGCATAACAAGAAACAATCAAACGACCTTTAACTTTTGTAAAAGCATCATACATATGGGATTCTATTACATTTTCAGGCGTATTGTAGCCGGGTTTTTCTGCCTCTGTAGAATCACTTATTAACGCGAATACACCATCCGCACCAATCTCTGTCATATGTTTTAAATCTGGCGCATAATGACCTTGTAGACTTTGATCGAACTTAAACTCACCTGTATAAACGATTGAACCATATGAAGTATGAATACAAACGCCTAAACTATCTGGAATACTATGCGCTGTACTAAAGAACGTTACATTTACGCCTTTGAAACGCATAACAGATTCATTGTTCACTGTATAATATCTAACCTTTTTATTAATATTACGTGATTTCATGTTTTCTTTAACTAATGCAATAGTTAATTTAGAACCATAAACTGGTGCGTCTACTTGTTCTAATACATAAGTTACAGCACCAATTGCGTGCTCATGCCCATGTGATAAGAAGATGCCTTTTAATTTATGCTTATTTTCTATAACGTATTGAATATCTGGTATAACAATGTCGACACCTAGCATTTCATCCTCTGGGAACATTAAACCGGCATCTAACATAAACATTTCATCGTCAACTTCAACGATATACATATTTTTCGCAATTTCTCCGACTCCACCAAGGGGGATTATGCGAATATTTTTATTTTTTTTCTTAATTAAACTCAAAATTGTACCTCCTAATTTTAATCCCCGACCATATATAATCTCATACTATATTATAAGTTATCTTAGGCTCTATGTACACTATTAAAGTAATTTACATATCATTCATTTTTTGTATGTAAATCATCTTTATAAACAAAAAGAAACTAGTTCATTCAATTACACACTTCCTTTAAACCTATTGTGTGAAATGATTGTTAAACTAGCTTCATAAATTGATAATGATTATTATTTATTTTCTAACGCTTTATGAGATGCATTTACACGACCTTGTTTGTCTATTTCGGTCACTTTTACTTTTAATGTATCACCAATGGCAAGAACATCTTCAACTTTATTTATACGTTCGTTAGCTATTTGAGATATGTGTACTAATGCATCTTTACCTGCGAACAATTCAACAAAAGCACCATATTTTTCGATACGTTTTACTTTTGCATCATAAATTTGCCCTACTTCAGCTTCACGTGTAATGTCTTCAATAATTGACTTAGCTTCATTAATAGCATTTTGATCAACTGCTCCGATAAATATAGTACCGTCTTGTTCGATATCTAATTTAACCCCAGTCTCATCGATAATTTCATTAATTTTCTTACCGCCAGGTCCAATTACGTCTCTGATTTTTTCTGGTTTAATGTTCATCGTTACTACTTTAGGCGCATAAGCACTTAAATTGTTTCGAGGCACATCAATTGTTTCAAGCATATGATTTAATATTGCCATTCTACCTTCACGTGCTTGCTCTAATGCTTCTTCGATAATTTCTTTAGTTAGGCCATCAATTTTGATGTCCATTTGAATTGCTGTAATACCTTCTGAAGTACCTGCAACTTTAAAGTCCATATCACCTAAAGCATCTTCCATACCTTGAATGTCAGTTAAAATTGTATAACTGTCATCTCTAGTAACTAAGCCCATTGCAATACCAGCTACTGGCGCTTTAATAGGTACACCAGCATCCATTAAAGCTAATGTTGAACCACAAATTGATGCTTGCGATGAAGAACCGTTAGATTCAAGTACTTCACTTACGATTCTAACTGTATAAGGGAAGTCTTTAATATCTGGAATAATTTGTTTTAATGCACGTTCACCTAATGCACCGTGTCCAATTTCTCTTCTACCAGGAGAGCGAACTGGGCCGGTTTCCCCAACTGAGTAATTAGGAAAATTGTAATGATGCATAAAGCGTTTTTCTTGCTCTTCACCTAAACCATCAATAATTTGATACTCACTTAATGAACCTAATGTTACTACAGATAACGCTTGAGTTTGTCCTCGCGTAAACAAACCTGAACCATGTGTTCTAGGTAATAGACCTACTTCAGATGCTAATGGTCGAATCTCATCAGTTTTACGGCCATCTGGTCTAATTTTTTCTTCAGCAATAAGTCTTCTTACTTCTGCTTTAACTAAATCATTTAAGATACCTTTAACTTCTTTAATCAGTGTTTCATTGTCAGGATCTTCTTCATCGACAAATTGTTCAATTACCGCATCTTTTAAAGCATCTAAATTATCGTCACGTTGTTGTTTATCAAAAGTTAACACAGCTTTTTTCAAGCCTTGCTCTTCAGTTAAACGCGTTACTTTGTCTACTAATTGTTCATCTTGTTCTACCGGTGTGAATTCTTGTTTTTCAGGTTGCAAATGATCAATGATTTGTTGTTGGAAGTCGACTAAACGTTGAATTTCTTCGTGCCCGAAAAAGATTGCTTCGAGCATTTCTTGTTCTGTAATTTCACTTGCTCCAGCTTCAACCATATTTACTGCATCACGATGCCCAGCAACTTCTAAATCTAATCTAGAAACTTCACGTTGTTCTACAGTTGGATTAATAATATATTGTCCATCTACAAAACCGACATTCACTCCGGCAATTGGTCCTTGGAATGGTATATCTGACACACTAAGCGCAACAGATGAACCAATCATCGCTGCCATTTCAGGTGAACAATCTGGATCGGCACTTAGTACCGTATTCATAATTTGAACATCATGCTTGTAACCTTTTGGAAATAGTGGTCGAATCGGTCTATCTATTAAACGAGCAGTTAGAGTAGCGTCATCGCTTGGACGACCCTCGCGTTTTTTAAAACCACCTGGGATTTTACCGGCAGCGTACATTTTTTCTTCAAAGTTAACCATCAATGGGAAAAAGTCCACATCACGTGGTTCTTTTGAAGCCACAGCAGTAGAAAGTACTACCGTATCCCCGTAACGTACAAGCGCAGCACCATTAGCTTGTTTAGCTAATTGTCCAGTCTCGATCGTTAATGAACGGTTCGCCCATTCGGTCTTAAAAACTTTTTTCTCTTGAGACATTATGAATCTCCTCTCCTATATCTAATATTTCTATCATATCATTTATTTAAGTAATTTTATATTAGTATAATTGTCTTATTTAATGTTAAATTTCTGTTAGTTTTATATTGGTTATAATTTTCTTAAACTATAAAAAAGGGAGTGGGATAGAAATCTAATTTAAAATTAGATTACGTAGTCCCACCCCGGGCAAAGCTGACTAGTATTAAAAAATCATACTTGAAGTACATTTTTTATACTAATCGCTACTACCAATAAAAAATTCGAGGCCGAGACATAATTTTGCCTCGGCCTAAAAATAAATGTCTAAAGATTAACGACGGATACCTAATGATTTAATTAATTCACGGTAACGTTGGATGTCTTTAGCACGTAAATAGTTAAGTAAGTGTCTACGACGACCTACCATTTTTAATAAACCACGACGTGAATGGTGGTCTTTTTTGTGCGTACGTAAGTGAGTGTTTAGTGCAGTAATTTCTGCAGTTAAAACAGCTACTTGAACTTCTGGTGAACCAGTGTCTGCTTCATGCGTACGGTATTCTTGAATAATTTCGTTTTTACGTTCTTGTGAAATTGCCATAATCAATTTCCTCCTATTTAATTAAAAAGTTTCCTTTATCCGAGCAAAGCGTCGGAGATTCAACTTGCCAAGGTAAAGGTGTTTAAAATGTAAAGTTTATACATTCGACTTAAATATTATATGATACATTGTCACCAAAATCAACCGATAATAAATATTTGGCCTGTTCTTTATCTTTATGCATTTGTTCTACTAAAGGGTCAATACCGTCAAATTTAACTTCAGGGCGCAAAAAATGATGCCAATAAACGATTACTCGTTCACCATAGATATCTTCTTTAAAATCAAATAAATTCACTTCGATTACAACTTGCGCTTGTGATGGATCATGAAATGTAGGTTTGACGCCTACATTTGCAACGCCTCTATAAATCTTATCTTCTGCGCCAATTTTCATACTCACTGCATAAACGCCTTTTTTCGGTAATACATAATCTCCACTAGGCTGAACATTGGCAGTCGGGAAACCAATAGTCCTCCCTCTTTTTTCACCTTGCACAACTGTTCCTTTAATTTGATAACGATAACCTAACTCATCATTTGCTTTAGTTAAATCGCCTTCTTTTAAGGCGCGTCTTATTTCAGTCGTAGAAATTTTTTCAGATTCGATTTCTAACTTACTTACGATAGTCGTTTCACATTCTTTTAATTCACTTAAAGTCATCATATTACCTTTACCATACTTACCAAAAGTAAAGTCAAAACCCGCTATTATTTTCTCTACATTATTTTTTAATATGTAATCATTTACAAATTCTTCAGCCGAAACATCAGCAAATTTAGAAGAAAAATTAATAACGATACAATAATCAATGCCATATTGTTCGATGATGTCCAATTTATCTTCGATTGGTGTTAAATAGTCTGTTCTCTTACGTTCAGGGTTTAAGACAACGGAAGGATGTGGATCAAATGTCATGACCGCTTTTTTTAAATTATCTTCTTCAGCTTTTTGAATTAAGGTATCGAATACTTTTGCATGCCCTTTATGCATTCCATCAAAAAAACCGAAAGCCATAGCTACATGCTCTTTAATAAATTGATTTTCTTGAATTGGATGTGTAACTTCTATAACTTTCATACATATACTCCTTTAGTTAAAAACCCTCTTAGGCTTAATTTCATCAGTTTTAGTCGGATGAGGTTCATATATCGCTAATATTTTTTCAGACTGTACATCAATCATAATTACTTTGCCAGATATAGATGTGTTAAAGTCATTTATATTAAATTTTTGTCCATTTAAGATTTTGTTCTTTATATCATTGTTTTCAATATATATAGATGGCAAACCTTTCAATCCATATTCTATAGCAAATAATTTTTCTTGTAATGCTTCTTGCTCATGCAATTGAGATATGTCTTCCAATGATAAGCTTTCATTTATATGAAATCCACCACTACTCGTACGTGTTAATTTAGACATATGTGCGGGCAATCCTAGCGCTTTACCTATATCTGTCGCTATAGTTCTTATGTAAGTCCCTTTACCACACTTTATCATTAAATTGAATTGACATGTGTTATTTTCATAACTCACGTCAGAAGTTCGTTCAATTTGATATATATTAACTTGACGCTCAGGACGCTCGACAGTTTCATTGTTTCTTGCATATTCGTAAAGTTTTTTACCATTAACTTTAACTGAAGAATACATCGGTGGAATTTGAGTGATGATACCTTGAAATGATGCTACTACATTATCGATCTGCACATTATTTAACTCGCTTTCACTTATTCGTTGGGTTGCTATTATTTCGCCAGTTTGGTCTTCAGTCGTAGTGCTTGTACCTATAGAAACTGTGGCATGATAAGTTTTACCCATATCCATTATATAATCACTGACTTTAGTAGCAGGTCCAATGCAAATAGGTAATACCCCATCAACTTCAGGATCAAGTGTCCCGGTGTGCCCAATTTTCTTTGTACCTAAGATTTTTCTTAATTTGAACACGACATCATGACTTGTCATGCCTCTCGTTTTATATACTGGTAAGATGCCATTATACATAATGAAAACGTCCTTTTTTAAATTATTCAAGCTGTAAAAAGCTGGAACTTAAACCATCAATGATTTACGCTCCAGCTCCTCTTTAATCCTTTTTATGCAAATCTTGAATCATACGTTCGATTTTATTACCATAATCGATTGATTCATCATACTCAAAGTTTAATTCAGGTACGATACGTAATCTCATACGCGAAGCTAATTCAGTTTTAATAAAACCTTTAGCCTTTTCTAAACCTTTAAACGTGTCATCAATTTGCTTCTGTTCTCCTAATACCGTTAAATATACTTTAGCAATAGATAAATCATTTGTAAGTTCTACATCTGTAATTGTTAAAAATCCAATTCTTGGATCTTTCACTTTATTATTAACAATATCCATAATTTCTTGTTTCATTTGTTCGCCTACGCGTTCTGCTCTCATGTTCATCTTTTTTCACCTCACAATTGTTTATGAGCTATCTTACTAACAAATTATAAGACAGTTAGATTATTATCGTCAAACCTTTCATTACAACCACCATTAAATTTAAACTTTAATATTACACATTGTTTATTTAATTTTTATTAAATCATTTGGGAATTCAAGCTAATAGTTCGGCGCTAATAAAATGCCTAACTGTATTATAATTATACCTTATTGATTGCATTGTTGAAATGTAACTAATAGCGGATACTTAATTATTTTGCTTTTTAAATTAATTTTAAAATAATAATACTCTAGTCAACATAAATGTGGTATTATATCCAATTAGAGTGTTCAAACTTAAAAATATCATGTGATTAGGAGGTAGTTGTTTGAATAAACCCGAAAGGCTTTTATACATTTATACACGTTTACTTAATGGTAAACATTTAAAAAAGTCTACTTTAGCTCAAACATTAAACATCAACCTACGCTCTGTACAACGCGATTTTAGTGATATCAATAATTTCTTATACGAAGATGAGGAATGGAGAGGACTAAATGCAAAAATCGTCTATGACAACATTATGGAAACACATAGTTTACAAACTTTCCCATTAAAAATCAGACAGCAAATGTTAATTACATTACTTTATCAAATAAAGGGAACACTGCCGATTGTTCATGAAGATATTTACAAATTTATTAAACAATATACTTTTTCTAGCCCGAATCATAAAATATTAATTCATAATTTACTCAAAAAATTTCACATCAAAGAAAAAGATTACAATTACGCTTCATTTATACTAGTAGCCCGTTGTATAGATGCTAAATACAACATGACAATCCAAACTGTTTCTGGAGAAAGTCTTTATATTAGCCCTATCAATATTCATGTAATTGATGATGAATTTTGGATGACGTATATCAATGAAAACTATATCGATGCTATAAAATTTGGAGATATTTCACATCTATATGAAACAACTACAAATTATGCTTTTGCAGATATGACAGTCACAAATATGATTACATTAGCTATTAGCGTTAGTTTTTGGCAATATGTATCTACAGAATATAATATTATCTCATCTTACAATAAAAACAATAAAATAATTGCTCAATTATTAATATCTAAAGTTGAATGTTTTGCACTAATAAAAAAATACTATAAACATATTAAATTAATAGAGCCAGAAACATATAGAAACGAACTTATTAACGACTTAAAAACTATAATTGAACTGTATTTATAACCTGAAGAGGCAGAACTTATTATCATTTCAGCTCCACCTCTTTTATTTTGATTTACTTTTCACATCTTGCTTAAATATTAGTTAGTTGCGACATCATTTTATAAAAATCTGATTTACCATTTAAACGATTCTCTTTTAAATGTTGATTCCATTTGTAATAATCACATTTATTTAATTGCCTTTTTTGTTTTAATTTTTCACGGTGCTCGCGATAACTTAAAATATTTCCCACAGTAAAATATTTATTTTGTTTAGAAGCATAAACAAATGTGTGCTTCAACAACACCTGCATCTCCTCTTTAGTGAACGCTTTGCTAAAATACGAGCCCCATAGTTCTTCCTCTCTTACTATATAAATACGACGTTTGTTGTCATGAAACATCATCTTAAATAAATCCGAATTTTTTTGTTGTGAAGGTAATACTGCTAAAGTATATAAAAAGTCTTTAGGTACTCCAGCTTGATATGTAGTTTGATAAGGAAAATAATTAAAAATCATTAAACGACTAGGTTTAATATTAAATTGTTTCAGGATTGAAGAGTCTCCACCAAAATATTTCATAAACCATATATGACTGTCTTCATATGGTAAAAATCCTTTTTTGCCATCAAACTTTAAATCTCCTCTAAAATCTTGTAATATTCTATTTCTTAAATGAATCTTTCTCTGTCCATCAATTTTAGGGTTATCTGTTCTATAATCATTTTCTGGTTGCTTATTTAAAATAATAATATCTGCAGTTTCTGGGTTACCAAAATAAGGTTGCGGTATCATAGGATTGATTGTACTATTTTCTAACATTATTTTCTTTCTATTCTTATCAACCATTACCATGCCATTTGCGAAGTTAAGTAATTTTTTAAATTTAGGTATCTCTGTAAAGTTCTGACCGAATCGTTCTCTACAATGAACGAGATCATCTAAATGTAGAAAAGCTGTTTCATCATTATTTTCAGCAATAGCATTTAATGTGTTTTCACTATATTCGGCATTATATTGTGATAAGTATTTACTCCAAAATTGTTCAATATCTGCTAAATAACTATTAGTCATAAATACTCCTCCAACGCTAATTTACGTATTATTATATAAAGATACCTAGACAAATAATGTCATTTATTTAAAATTATAGTAATTACAACAAAAAGTTACACTTCTAATATATTTAAGAAGTGTAACTTTTTTACAGTGTAATTTATAGATATATTAAATTATTTATCTTTCAACTTCAACCATTTCATATGCCTCTATAATGTCGCCTTCTTTTAGGTCATTAAATTTCTCAACTGTAATACCACATTCATACCCTTGAGCAACTTCTTTAACGTCATCTTTATAACGTTTTAAAGTATCTAATTCACCTTCGAATTGTACAACACCATCTCTGATAATACGTACACCTGCATTACGCGTAATTTTACCGTCCGTTACATAACTACCTGCGATAGTACCAACTTTAGACACTTTAAATGTTTGACGTACTTCTGCTTGACCGATAACTCTTTCTTCAAATTCTGGATCAAGTAGACCTTTCATCGCAGCTTCAATTTCTTCGATAACATTGTATATTACACGATGTAAACGCATATCTACATTTTCTGCTTCTGCAGCCCGTTTAGCACCACTATCTGGTCTTACGTTGAAACCAATAATAATACCATTAGAAGCATTTGCTAACGTAACGTCTGATTCATTAATTGCACCTACTGCAGTATGAATAATTCTAACGTTAACACCTTCAACATCTATTTTCATTAATGATGCAGCTAAAGCTTCGACTGAACCTTGCACGTCACCTTTAATAATGACATTTAGGTCTTTCATTTCGCCTTGTTTCATTTGTTCGAATAAATTATCTAGTGAAACATTTTTACTTTCTTGACGTTGTTGTAAAATGTTTTCTTCATGACGTGATTCACCGATTCTTCTCGCTTGTTTTTCGTCTGAGAAGACAACAAAACGATCACCTGCTTGAGGCACGTCATTGATACCTGTTATTTCAACAGGTGTTGATGGTCCAGCAGTTTTAATTCTTTGTCCGAGATCATTAACCATTGCACGTATACGTCCGTAAGTATTACCAACAACTAGTGAATCTCCAACATTTAAAGTACCATTTTGTACTAATAAAGATGCTGATGGCCCACGAGATTTATCTAATTCTGCCTCAATAACTGTACCTACAGCACGGTTTTTTGGATTAGCTTTTAATTCTTGTACTTCAGAAACAAGTACAATCATTTCTAATAAACTTTCAATACCATCACCACTTAACGCTGAAAGTGGTACGAAAATTGTATCGCCACCCCAATCTTCAGGAACAAGACCGTATTCAGTTAATTCTTGCATAACGCGGTCAGGATTAGAAGTTGGTTTATCAATTTTATTAACTGCAACAATTGTAGGAACATTTGCTTCCTTAGCGTGATTGATAGCTTCAATAGTCTGTGGCATAACACCATCGTCAGCTGCTACAACTAAAATAGTAATGTCAGTAACTTGTGCACCACGAGCACGCATTGTTGTGAAAGCTGCGTGTCCAGGGGTATCTAAGAAAGTAATCATTTTTCCATCATTTTCTATTTGATACGCACCAATATGCTGCGTAATTCCACCAGCTTCTCCTGCAGTTACTTTAGTATGACGAATAGAATCTAATAATGTCGTTTTACCATGGTCAACGTGCCCCATAATAGTAACTACCGCAGGTCTTTCGATTGCTTCTGGATCATCTGTTTCATCTTCAAAGTAAATTGCTAAATCTTCTTCATTAACTATTTCTTCTTTTTCTAGTTCTACACCGTACTCATCAACGATAACTTCTAGAGTTTCATCATCTAGAGATTGATTGATATTAGCCATAATACCTAATAAGAAAAGTTTTTTAATAACTTCAGAAGATTCAACATTTAGCTTATCCGAAAGTTCTCCTACTGTAATACCATCTTGATACGTAATTTTTGAAGGTGTTTCTTTAGCAGCTTGTTGTTCTTTATTGTGTTGCTTATTTTGCTTCTTGTTATTTTTATTATTCTGCTTTTTATTATTTGGCTTTTTATTATTTTTAGCATCTTTTTTATTGCCTTGGTTAGGTTTTTGAGCACTTTGTTGTTTATTTGTGTCTTGTTTTTGACCTTGTTCTTTAGATTGTTGACCCTGTTCTTTAGATTGTTGACCTTGTCCTTTGTCGCTTTGTTGGCTTTTATAAATTTTATCTAAAGCAGCAATTTGGTTATCTTCTAACGCTTGCATGTGGTTAGAAACCTCAACATCCATTTTTTTCAATTCATTTATAACATCTTTACTTTTTAAGTTTAATTCTTTGGCATATTCGTAAATTCTTTTTTTACTCATATAGTCACTCCTTACGATATTCTTCTATCATTGACAATAATTTTTTGGCAAAGCCTTGATCTGTTACACCTACGTTTACACGTTCAGCCTTACCTAAAGCTTGTCCTAGTTCTGATCTAGTTCCAAATATACGAAATGATATATGGTAACTTTCACATTTATTCTGTATTACTTTTTTTGTATTTTCTGAAGCGTCCTCAGCTATGATAACGAGTTGAATTTTATGTTTCTTAATCTCGTTAATGATGACTGATTCACCTGTTTTAACTTTTCCAGCTCGCATAGCTAATCCCAAAAAATTTACGATTTTCTCTTTCATCATTTAGGTATCTCTTCACGATATATCAGACGTATAATTTCTTTATACACTGAATCTAAAGTTTCAGCATCTGATTTAAAATATTTTTCAAGTACGCCTTTTTGTTGTGCTTTCTCAACTTCATTAACATCTTTAGAAACATAAGCACCACGCCCTGGCTTTTTGCCTGTCGCATCTGCAAATATTTCTCCATCTTTATTAATAACTACTCTAATCATATCTTTTTTAGGGTGCATTTCATTAGAAAGGATACATTTACGCATTGGAATTTTTTTCTTTTTCATAAAGTAATCACTCCAATTATTTATTAGGCATCAAGATTATTTTCTTCGTTATTTTCATTAAGTTCACTTGAATCTGATGTAACGTCGTCTAATGAATTACTAGGATATACACCAGCTTCACGTGCGTCACTTTCTGATTTAATGTCTATCTTCCAACCTGTAAGTTTAGCTGCTAAACGGGCGTTTTGACCACGCTTACCAATAGCTAACGATAGTTGATAATCAGGTACTACTACAATAGTAGATTGATTTTCTTCATCGACGATAACTTCAAGCACTTGTGATGGACTCAATGCGTTACGTACAAACACTTTTGGATCTTCATCCCACTGTACGATATCTATTTTTTCTCCACCAAGTTCTTCTACAACTGCTTCAACACGAGCACCTTTTGAACCAACACATGCACCTACTGCATCAATGTCTAAGTTATCTGAATGAACACTAATTTTAGAACGGTCGCCAGCTTCACGTGCAACTGATTTTACAATTACTGTACCGTCAAAGATTTCAGGAACTTCTTGTTCAAATAGTCGTTTTAATAGACCAGGGTGACTTCTTGAAACGTAAATTTGAGGACCTTTAGTTGTTTGTTCTACTTTGTTTACGAAAACTTTAATACGTTCATTAGGAATGTATTTTTCGTTTGGACTTCTTTCAGCTTCAGATAAAACGGCTTCAGTACGTCCTAAATTAACATAAACGTAACGGTGATCAACTCTATCGATTAATCCTGTTACAATATCTTCTTCTTTGTCGATAAACTCATCGTATAAGATTTCTCTTTCAGCATCTCTAAGACGTTGCATAACTGCTTGCTTTGCTGCTTGAGCACCTACTCGACCGAAATCACTCGGTGTCACATCTTCTTCGTATATGTCACCGATTTCATATGCTGGATTTTTAACCAATGCAGTACTTAAGTCAATCTCATCTCTGTCATCAAAGACCTCTTCTACAACATTCTTTCTTGCTATTACTTTGAAAATGCCTTCATCCATGTTCAACTCGACACGTACATTACGCGCACTGTCATAATTTTTCTTATATGCAGTAATTAATGCCGCTTCGATAGCATCAATCAATACTTCTCTTGGTATTTTCTTTTCTTTTTCTAAATATTCAGTAGCTAATAATAGTTCGTTACTTGACACTATTAACCCTCCTAATCAACTTAAAGCATCACAGAATGACGTGCTTTAGCTATTTTATTTCTTGGTATTTCGATTGTTTTTGTTTTAGCTTTTTCTTTAACTTCCATGACAATAGTATGTTCATTAACCGATTGTAATGTACCTAGCCATTCTTTTTCACCTTCAATAGGCGCATAAAGTGATACAAAGATAGGTTTCGTTATTGCATTTTGGAAATCTTGTTCTTTTTTTATCGGTCTTTCAGCACCAGGTGAAGCAACATCTAAATAATACATTTGTTCAATAGGATCATTGGCATCCATTACTTCACTTATTTTTTCAGATGCTAAAGTACAGTCATTTAAGTCAACGCCACCCTCTTTATCAATAGAAATTCGTAAAAAATGGTCTTTACCTTCTTTAGTAAATTCAACATCTACCAATTCAAAATTCAAGTCATCCATAACGGGTTTAATAAGCGCTTCAACTTGTTGATCTATTTTACTCATGCTGGCCTCCTTTTTTGACAAATAGAAAAGAGTGGGTAATGTGCCCACTCTTCCTGCTTGAGTTTAATCTTTTAACAATAACATTATACCATATGTTCATGATGCGCACAAACGGCACTAGTTATTAAAAATATTCTAAAAATACTTTTAATGACATTGTAAGCTTTATTAATAACTTAGACGACTAATATGTTACATATCAAATATTGATAATTGTGCTTTGTCAGGTAAGTTAGGCAGCGAACCTAATTCATCCAAGTAATCAATTACTTTTTGTGATAAACCAGCTTTTTTATTCAAATCTTCTTTAGATAAGAATGGACCTTCTTCTCTTGCATCAACGATACGTTTTGCAACGTTTTCGCCCAATCCTGGCACAGCTATGAATGGGGGTATCAAAGAGTCACCTTCAATTATAAATTCAAAGGATTTACTTTTTTCTAAATTTACCGGTTGCATACGATAGCCTCTATGCGCCATTTCATTCATAATCTCTAAAACTGTTAATGTGTCTTTTTCTTTTTTGCCTAAATCCATATATTTTGAATACATGTCTTTAACTGTGTTGCGTATGCTTTCTTTATCTTTAATCATTGAAATTAAATCAAAATCAGATGCTCTTACTGTAAAGTAACTTGCATAATAAAATAATGGATGATGCACTTTAAAGTAGGCGATTCTTACCGCCATTAATACATAAGCTGCGGCGTGGGCTTTAGGGAACATGTATTTAATTTTTCTGCATGAATCTAAATACCAGTCTGGCACTTCGTTTTCAACCATAGCTTCAACCATATCATCGGTTAAACCTTTACCTTTACGAACAAATTCCATTGTCTTGAAGGCAAGTGATGGCTCTAAACCGTTATACATTAAGTAAACCATAATATCGTCACGACAACAGATTACGCTAGATAAGTCACAAGTACCTGATCTAATTAAATCTTGAGCATTACCAAGCCATACATCTGTACCATGTGATAAACCAGAAATTCTAACGAGTTCTGAGAATGTAGTCGGTTTTGTATCTTCTAACATTTGTCTAACGAAACCAGTACCAAACTCCGGCACGCCAAAAGTTCCTGTTTTACACAAAATCTCATCTTCAGTAACTCCTAATGATTGCGGTGAACTAAATATCCCCATTGTTTCTTTATCATCGACTGGTATTGTTTTTGGGTCAATACCTGATAAGTCTTGTAACATACGTATCATTGTAGGGTCATCATGTCCTAATATATCTAGTTTCAAAACATTGTCATGAATGGAATGGAAATCAAAGTGTGTTGTCATCCATGAAGCCGATTGGTCGTCAGCTGGGAATTGGACGGGTGTAAAATCATAAATATCCATGTAATCTGGTACAACGATAATACCACCAGGGTGTTGTCCTGTCGTACGCTTAACGCCAGTACAACCTTTAACCAGACGATCTACTTCTGCGCCTCGCTTATGGATCCCTTGGTCATTTAAAAATCCTTTCACAAAACCGAATGCAGTTTTCTCAGCTACTGTACCAATTGTTCCCGCACGGAAGACCTTGTCATCACCAAATAATTCTTTAGTATAATTATGTGCTTCAGGTTGATACTCACCACTAAAGTTTAAGTCGATATCGGGTACTTTATCCCCTTTAAATCCTAAGAAAGTTTCGAAAGGTATATCTTGTCCTTCTTTAATTAGTTCGCTACCACAAGTTTCACAATTTTTATCAGGTAAATCGAATCCCGAACCGACTGAGCCATCATCGAAGAATTCACTCTTTTTACACTCAGGACAAATGTAATGTGGCGGTAACGGATTGACCTCTGTTATTTCGGTCATCGTCGCTACAAAACTTGATCCTACAGAACCACGTGAACCAACAAGATAACCATCATCTAGTGATTTTTTAACAAGACGTTGAGAAATTAAATAAATAACTGAAAATCCGTTACCAATAATACTTTCTAATTCCTTTTCGAGTCTGTCGATAACAATTTGAGGTAAATCTTCGCCATATAATTTCTTAGCATTTGAATAACTTAATTCACGAATTTCATCGTTAGCACCTTCCATACGTGGTGTATATAATTCATCTTTAATTGGTACTACACGTTCAATACGATCAGCTAGCTTATTTGTATTTGTCACAACGAGTTCTTTTGCCAACTCTTTGCCTAAGAAATGGAACTCGTCTAACATTTCGTCAGTTGTTCTAAAATGAGCTTCTGGTAATGTTGATCGATTTAAAGGGTTACCCGGTTGTGATGCAATTAAAATTTTTCGAGCAATCGCATCATGTTCATATAAATAATGGGCGTTACCAGTTGCAATTACTGGAATATCTGCTGATTCGCCAGCCTTAATAAGACGATCATAAATTTCATAAAGTGTCTCATTGTCTCTAATTAATTCTCTATCTATCAAATCTTGATATAGTGCTGGTGGTTGCATCTCAATATAATCATAGTATTTAGCTATTTTTTCTACTTGTATTTGATCTTTTTGCATTACTGCAGTGAATAATTCACCTTCGTCACACGCAGTACCCACTAATAAACCTTCACGATGTTCATTTAATAATGAGCGAGGAATCCTAGGTGTTCGATAATAATAATTTACTAACGATGCACTGACGATTTTGAATAAGTTTTTTAGACCTTCTTGATTTTGTACGATAAGTGTCACATGATTAGGTCTTGCACGTTTATACGCGTCCTCATTAGTTAAAGATTTATTAATATCTTGATGATTTTCTACGTTTAGTTCTTCTAATTGCTTTAACATCTTAATAAAAATATAAGCAGTTGCTTCAGTATCATAAATCGCTCTATGATGTTGCGTTAGTTCAACGCCATATTTTTTTGCTAAGAAATTCAATCCATGTTTACCGTATTCGGTGTTAACTGTTCTAGAAAGTTCTAATGTATCGATGACACCATTCTCAGATGAGCCAAATCCTGCACGCTCATAGCCCGTATCAATAAAGCCCATGTCGAAAGATGCATTATGTGCTACAAATATTGCGTCGCCTACCCATTCTTTAAATTCTTTTAGTACATCATTAATTTCAGGAGCATCCACTAACATATCATCTGATATATGGGTTAAATTTTTAATCGTTTCGGAAAGTCGTTCATGTGGATTACTGAAACGCTCAAATTTATCAATGATTTCTCCTTCTTTTACTTTAACTGCGGCTAATTCAATAATTTTGTCATATTGATTTGATAAACCCGTTGTCTCAACGTCAAAAACTACATAGGTAGCATCTTTCAAGTTTCTATCAGTTGGTTTATAAGCAATCGGTACACCATCATCTACGAGCATACCTTCCATACCATATATCATTTTAATATCATTTTTTTCAGCGGCAGCGTGTGCATCTGGGAATGCTTGCACTACGTTATGGTCAGTAACAGCTATAGCCTTATGACCCCATTTGGCAGCTTGTTCAACATAAGCACTAATATTTGGTATACCATCCATTTGACTCATAGAAGTGTGCAAATGAAATTCAACTCTCTTCTCATCTGCCTTATCTTGTTTCGATACTTTTTTAATTTCTTCAATATCAGACATCATCATAACTAAATCCCTGACGAAAGTATCTTCTTCAATACGTCCTTGAGCACGTACCCATTTACCAACGCTTAAAGCTTTAAAATGAGCTAAATCATCTTTATTTTTACGCGTGAACATTTTAAGTACAAGTGAATCAGTATAATCAGTCACTTTTAATTCTACGATGTGGCGTCCACTTTTTAATTCCTTAAGATTTATGTCAAAAATAACTCCTTCAACCGCTACTTTAAATTCTTCTTCGATTATATTTTCTATTGGGCGTACGCTTTCAACTTGAATTGGCTTACCAATCTGACATTTACTCACTGCACTTTCATTATTATCTTGTTGTTTAATTTTTTCAGCCTTCATTTTTTCTATTTTTTCAGTAGCTTCACGTGCACTCTTTTCATCTTCTTCTTGAATATGCGCTTCTAAAGAGGCCAAATCATCATCTGTGTAATCGTTATTTGTCTCGAATACTACTTTATTTATTTTAAAACCACATTGTTTAAATGCCTTAACTAAACTACCATTACATACTTTATCAAAATGGTTACCTTCAACTTCATTTTGACAAACAACCTTAATAACATCGCCAGACATAATCAGTTTCTTTTGCTTTAACTGACCTTTAACTTTTGGTGATAAATTTGTTTGATCAATACAATAGTTAAAATATTTCAAAGCTAGCTCATCTTGATTAGAAGTATCTTCTATTTCAAACTGCCATTCTACGTGGGCAATTGTTTTAAATTCTTCAGTCACGGCGTTAGTAAAAAGTAAGTAATCTTCATATGATAAAAAGCGCGGTAATTTAATTTGAAGCATCCAAGATCTATTTTTAGAAGAGACATCTATACGTGTTAGTTCCCCTTGTCCTAAAATATCTTGGTCTAACTGATTCGCAATTTTTATCTGATCAGCTAGTATTTTAAATTTTTCTTGATTTGTCATTGCCATGACGATAACCACCTTACTTTATAATGCACTGATTTAATTGAAGTGCTTAACGATTCAATTATGTAATTTCGTATACTAATCATATCAATATCTATAATAAATGCATCATTGCCTATAAACAATGATGCATTTGTCAGCAGCAGATAAAATACTATCATATTATAACAAAATATTAATAGTCATGCTTGCCTTGTTATTTAACTTTTTCATACAATGCCTTAGTATAATCTACTAAATCATCTACGCGAACGTCTTCACTTTCTCCTGTATCTCTTCTTTTAACTTCTACAATACCTTCCGCTGCATTTTTACCGATCACAATTCTCACTGGTAAACCAATTAAATCAGCGTCATTAAATTTAACACCTGCGCGTTCTTTACGGTCATCGTATAACACATCAAAAGATTTGTTTAATAATGCATATAGTTGGTCTCCTAATTCACGTTGTTCATCTTTTTTAGGATTTAATGTAATGATATGTAAGTCAAATGGTGCGATTGCTTTTGGCCATATAATACCATTTTCGTCATTGTTTTGTTCAACTACTGCACTTAAAGTTCTAGATACACCTATACCGTAACAACCCATAAGTAATGGTTTGGCTTTACCTTGATTATCTAAAATCGTCGCATTCATAGCTTCTGAATATTTTGTGCCTAGTTTAAATACTTGTCCAACTTCAATACCTTCTGCAAAGTGTGCTTCACCAGAACCATCTGCAAGTGGTTCACCTTCTAAAATAAATCTAAAATCTCCATAAGCATCAATGTTAAAGTCTCTATCTACGTTAGCATTTACTAAATGGTAACCATCTTCATTGGCACCGACAACAATATTATTTAAATCTTGTAATGCGTTGTCTGCGTATATTTTAATATCTTTATCAAAGATTGGACCTAAAGATCCAGGATTTGCACCTAATAAATTGATGATCTCTGATTGCGTAGCAAGATCGATGTTATCCGTTTCAAAGTAAGATTTTAATTTTACGTCATTTATTTCGTGATGACCGCGTACTAAAATCATAATAAATTCGCCATCAACTTTAAATATCATAGATTTAGTTATTTCATCTAATGGTCTATTTAAGAAATCAGCTAATTCTTGTGCCGTATGTACGTTAGGCGTTTCAATTTTTGCTAACGCTTCAATTGGTTGATGGTTTTCATTTGGTTCGTAAACCACTTCAGCTTTCTCAATATTTGCCGCGTAGTCGCTGTTCTCACTATACACAATAGTGTCTTCCCCAATTTCACTTAATGCCATAAATTCATGCGTATGATTACCACCAATAGCCCCTGAATCAGCTAAAACTGGCCGTGCATTAATACCAGTACGTTCAAAAATTTTCTTATAGGCATTGTACATATCTTGGTATGTTGCATCTAGGGATTCTTCATCAACATGGAAAGAATAAGCATCTTTCATAATAAACTCTCTACCACGTAATAAGCCAAATCGAGGGCGTTTTTCATCACGATATTTGGATTGAATTTGGAATAGAGTTAATGGCAATTGTTTATATGATTTAAGTTCGTCTCTAACGATAGATGTAACGACCTCTTCATGAGTAGGTCCAAGTGCAAATTCACGTCCATGACGGTCAGTTAAACGCATTAATTCAGCACCGTAAGACCCCCAACGGCCAGATTCTTCCCACAACTCTGCTTGTTGCAGTGCAGGCATTAAAATTTCTACTGCATCTATATTTTCCATTTCTTCACGTATAATTACTTCTATATTATTTAATACACGTGTTGCAAGTGGTAAATAACTATAAATACCACTGGTACTTTGTTTAATAAGCCCTGCTTTTAATAATAATCTATGGCTAAGTGCTTCCGCGCCAGCAGGCACCTCTTTCATTGTTGGTATAAAGACCTTAGATTGTTTCATACACTTTTACTCCTCTCTAGTTATAAGAAATAGCGTTGAATATCATTCCATGTTACTAAGACCATGATAATAAGAACGAAAATAGCCCCTACTGCAATAATTGCTGATTCAACTTTTTTATTTACTGGTTTTCTAAATATTGCCTCATATATAACAAATAATATACGTCCGCCATCTAATGCAGGAATCGGTAATAAGTTCATTAATCCTAAGTTAACACTCAATAAAGCCGTCCAACTAATTAAGTTTATAATACCAGTTTTAACAACTGCATCGACATTATGATAAATACCGACAGGACCATTTAACATATCAAACGAGAATTGCCCAGTGAAAATACTAGCAATCATACCAACAATTGCTGTAAATATAAATTTACCTGCATGAAGCGTTTGTTCAAAACCACTTACTAATGGTTTAAATGCACTATGTTCGTTTTTAGGTTGAAAACCTAATATATATGAAGTTTGAGTCTTTGTTTTTGTTAGCTTTTGTTCATACTTTTTAGGCGTAACGTCAACTGTTTTAGTTTTACCATCACGTTTAATCGTCACTTTTGTTTTGTTGTCTTTAATTTTATTTAACTCGCCATTGATTTGTTGCTTATCATTAATTTTTTGATCACCGATTTTTACGATTTTGTCTCCTGTTTGTAGTCCAGCTTTCTGTGCTGGATAATTATCAGCAACCTGACCAATCGTCGTAGTTGGTGTTCCTTGATAATATGCTAAACCAATAAAGAGAACTAAAGTCAGTAAGAAGTTAAATAATGGACCAGCAAACAATGTTAAAAACTTTTGGTAAGGTTTTTTATAAGTGAATTGTCTATTTTTAGGTGCAATTTGAATTAGACTTCCATTTTCTACAAAGTATGCTTTATGGGCAATAGCATAATGATGTCTTTCCTCATCTGAAGCAACACCCTCAATAAATAAACCCTCTTTAAAGTCACATTGTTTTACTTCGATAGCCTCGATTTGTTGAAATTTATGTTGATCATCTAAAATAATATGCGTAATTTCATTTTGATTATTTAATTTAATTTTGACATGCATGCCTGGTTTAACTGGTGGCTCTTCTAAACCATCGCCAGCCATACGCACGTATCCACCTACAGGTAATAAGCGAATTGTGTAGAGCGTCTCATTCTTTCTAAAACTAAAAATTTTAGGACCCATACCTATCGCAAATTCCGGACACATGATTCCTGCGCGTTTAGCGAAAAACATATGTCCATACTCATGTACAGATACTAGTACGCCAAAGACAATAATAAAAGCAAATATTGTTACTAAGAAGCTCAATTATATACACCTCGTGTTTGATTAATTTAGTCGCATAAAATGTAAAAGTCAGTTGTTAAGATTAACAATAGTTATATTGTTAAAACGAGTCACTTATTTCTTTTACATCTTATTATGTGTTTGCAGCATTCCATTAGTGTTATTAAGGTTAATTTATTTAAGCTTGTGAAAAGGAGTTAAGAAATAAATAACCACTCAAATGATGTAGTTATTTTACCTCATTAACTCCTACTCGACAACTTTATTCCATTATACAATCGTGAAGCATTTTTGTATGTTCATGCTGGTAGTAATAAATTGGTCACATAATTACATTTGAATGAGTAAAATATTAACCAAAGGTAATACAAACATGAAGCTATCAAAGCGATCCAATATACCACCATGTCCAGGCAGTATTCTGCCAGAGTCTTTAACACCAAAATGACGTTTAAAACCTGACTCCACCAAATCACCAAGTTGACCAAATGCACTTAATACTACTGTCCAAATTAGTAATAACCAAACAGCGATATTAAAGTCGACAAAGAACAACATAATAATTGGTACTAATAAACTACAAATTAGTCCACCAATAAAGCCTTCTATAGTTTTATTAGGGCTAATAACTGGCCATAATTTGTGTTTTCCTATTAAACGCCCGAAAATATACGCTCCTGTATCTGTTAACCATACTACTAGAAAAGCATATAAGATATAGTGTAAACCTTCAGAACGTGTTGCATATAAATACATAAAACCAATACCTACATAAGCAACAGCCATTAAACAAAAGGCGGCATCCATAAAACTAAATCTATTTTTAGATAATACGGTATAACTTAATAATATAAAGCTAATGGCTATTAGAGATTTAAGTTGAAAATCATCTACCCATGCACCAGCGTCTTGAGGCAACATGATAATCAATATACCAAGTGCAGAAATAAGTCCAGGAACTGACATAAACTTAATCATGTTCATATTTAACAATTCTTTCAAGCCAATAAAGGCAAGCAAATATGAAAATAGCATTAGTATTAATCCGCCCTTAAGTAATATGGGAAGGAAGATAATCAGAGCTATTATTGCAGTTAAAGTTCTAACTTTCATACTATTCTCCTAACTTTATAGCCCGCCAAAACGTCGCTGGCGTGACTGATAAATTTTTATACATTTTGTTAGTTCATCTTTATCAAAATCAGGCCAAAATTTTTCATTAAAGATAAATTCACTATATGAAACTTGCCAAATTAAGAAATTACTAATGCGTTGCTCTCCCGAAGTTCTTATCAATAAATCTGGATCAGGATAATTATGAGTGAATAAATGTTCCGATATTAGACTTTCATCAATTTTTTCAGAACTTGCACCCTCAGCTAATAACTCTTCATAGAGAGATCTTACACTATGTACAATTTCTGCACGACCACCATAATTAATCGCAAAAATTAATTTCATACCTGTATTATTTTGAGTATCAGCCTTCGCTTTTGCTATAGCCTTAAGTGTAGACTTAGGTAAATTATCTAAAATACCTATCGTTTCAACTTTAACATTATTTTCAATAAGTTCGGGTAAAAATGTTTTTAAAAAATTAACCGGTAAACTCATGATATAATTTACTTCATTTTCAGGTCTCGACCAATTTTCAGTAGAAAATGCATAAAGTGTTAAATATTTTAATCCCATATCGCTCGCAGCTTTAGTGATTGTTTTTACGGTTTGCATACCTTGATAATGACCTTTTATTCTCGGCAGTTTTCTTTGTTTTGCCCAGCGACCATTGCCATCCATTATGATTGCAACATGTTGAGGTATGTTATGTATATCCAAATCATTTTTTTCTTGATTAGAAGGTGTTTTATTCTTCTTTTTAAGGTTTTTAAACATGGTATTTCCTCCGAGCATGATCATCTCTGTATATTATAATAGGTTCATTATACAATTATCTACCATTTTACCATACTAAATCTGTACATTACATAAACAAAGAAAAAACTGTACCAAAGTCTTATTTGATACAGTCCATATCATCATAAAAAACTAATTACTTTAACACAAGCTTTAATACCTCATATTAACAAATATGTTAGTCTCAATAAAAACGTCATGAAATGTACAAATTACTTATAGCACAGTCTTACCATCATTATACTGATAAAATATCTTGTTCTTTTTCCTCAAGTAAATTATCGATTTCCTTAATAGAATCGTCAGTAAGTTTTTGTATATCATCCGTTTGTGATCTTAAGTCATCTTCAGTAATGTTTCCGTCTTTTTCTTGTTTTTTCAACGCATCATTACTGTCACGACGAACATTTCTTACTGCTACTTTAGCATTTTCACTAATTTTTTTAACTTCTTTAACTAGTTCTTTACGACGTTCTTCTGTAAGCGCAGGAACAGCAATTCTAATCACTTCTCCATCACTTGAAGGATTTACACCTAAGTTAGCTGCATTAATTGCTTTTTCAATATTTCCAACAGAGCTTTTATCGTATGGAGATATTACTAATAAACGAGCTTCAGGAACATTGATACTTGCTAATTGTTGCACAGGAGTAGGTGCACCGTAGTAATCAACAGTAACTCCATTTAATAGATTTGAATTAGCACGACCAGCACTAATGTTTGCTAATTCTCTTGAAAAATTATCGATAGATTTTTTCATTTTACTCTTCGTATCATTAATTATGTCACTCATATTTTACACCTCTAATTATTTAGTAATTAACGTACCTATTTTTTCACCCATCACTGCACGTTTAATATTTCCTTCTTCCATAATCGAGAATACATTTAAAGGAATATTATTATCCATACAGAATGATGATGCAGTAGAATCCATTACTTGTAAACCTTCTTGTAACATTTGAATATGTGTTAAATGTTCATATTTTATTGCATTTTCATCTACTTTAGGATCGGCAGAATAAACACCATCTACATTGTTTTTACCCATTAAGATAACATCTGCTTCAACTTCTGCTGCACGTAAAGCAGCTGTAGTATCTGTAGAGAAATATGGGTTACCAATACCAGCAGCAAAAATAACTACTCTTTTCTTCTCTAAATGTCTAATCGCACGACGTCTTATATAAGGTTCTGCCACTTGTTTCATTTCAATTGAAGTTAAGACACGTGTATCACAATCCAGTTGTTCTAAGCTATCTTGTAATGCCAATGCATTCATTACAGTTGCTAACATACCCATGTAATCAGCAGTACCACGGTCCATACCTAAATCAGCACCTGTTTTACCTCTCCAAATATTGCCACCGCCAACAATTACAGCAATTTCACAATCCATTTTTGCAACTTCAGCTACTTGTTTAGCAACACTTTTAATAATGATAGGGTTTATACCACTACCTTTATCTCCTGCAAGTGCCTCGCCACTTAATTTTAAAACAACACGTTTGAATTTTGAAGTATCAGCCATCGTCTTATCCTCTCTATTGAAAATATATGTAAATGATACAAGTAAAGAAGACACGTTAGTTGGACCTATACAAAAGTTTATCTTTTATACTGAGGCACAAAAGGTGTCTTCTTTCTTGTTCAACACTTATGAAAAATTATTTCATTTGTCCTTTAACTTCATCAGCGAAGTTTTCTTCGCGTTTCTCCATACCTTCGCCTACTTCATAGCGTACGAAGTCAACAAGTTTTCCACCTTTAGATTTTAAATAAGCTTCAACTGTTTGATCTGGATCTTTAACAAAGTTTTGGTCAACTGCACAAATTTCTTGTAAATATTTACGTAAACGACCTTCTACCATTTTTTCAACGATATTTTCTGGTTTACCTTCATTTAATGCTTGTTGTTTAAGTACTTCTTTTTCGTGAGCAATTTCTTCATCATTTACTTGGTCTGAAGAAACATATTTAGGGTTAATTGCTGCGATATGCATAGCAACGTCTTTAGCTGCTTCTTCATCTGTAGTACCTTCAACAACAGATAGCACACCAATACGTCCACCCATATGTTTATAAATACCAAAAGCGTCGTTATCTGTTTTAGTTCTAACTGCAAAACGACGGATGCTTAATTTTTCACCAATTGTAGCAATTGATTCTTTCATACGTTCATCGACAGTTTTACCATCAGCTAATTTAGTTTCCAATAATTCTTCTACTGAATTTACTTTAGTTTCAAGAACCTGAATCGCAATTTCTTTAACTAATTCTTGGAAACCTTCGTTACGCGCAACGAAGTCAGTTTCTGAGTTGATTTCTACGATTGCTGCGTCATTTCCTATTTGTTCTGCATGTACTAAACCTTCTGCTGCAATACGGTCTGCTTTTTTAGCAGCTTTTGAAATACCTTTTTCACGTAGATAATCGATTGCTTTATCGATGTCACCATCTGTCTCAGTTAACGCTTTTTTACAATCCATCATACCAGCGCCAGTTTTTTCACGTAATTCTTTAACAAGTTTAGCTGAAATTGCCATTTAATATTCCTCCATTATTCCATAAATTTATTATTTATTTTAAAAAAGAGTGATAAGCCTCATTATCTTATCACCCATTTTACATTATTCTTAGTTTGATTCAACAGAAGTGTTTTCTTCAGTTGATGCTGATTCAGTAGCTTCAGTTTCAGTTGATTCTTCAAGATTAATGTTTTGTTCTGCTGCTACTTCTTCATTAGATACACCTTGTTGACCTTCTAAGACTGCGTCTGCCATTTTACCAGTTAACAATTTAACTGCACGAATAGCGTCATCGTTTGCTGGGATAACGTAATCAATTTCATCAGGATCACAGTTTGTATCCACAATACCTACGATAGGGATGTTTAATTTACGTGCTTCAGCAATTGCGTTACGCTCTTTACGAGGGTCAACTACAAATAATGCTTGAGGCATCGTTTTCATATCACGAATACCGCCTAAGAATTTGATTAAACGGTCGTATTCTTTTTTAAGTTCTACAACTTCTTTTTTAGGTAATACTTCGAATAAGCCATCTTCTTCCATTTTTTCGATTTCAGAGATACGCTTGATACGTTTAGAGATTGTTTTGTAGTTAGTTAAGATTCCACCTAACCATCTTTGGTTAACATAAAATTGACCAGCACGTTCTGCTTCAGCTTTAACTGATTCTTGTGCTTGTTTTTTAGTACCAACAAATAAAACGCGTCCGCCATCTTCAGAAACTTGTTTAATGAAGTTATAAGCTTCTTCTACTTTTTTAACTGTTTTTTGTAGGTCGATAATATAGATACCATTTCTTTCAGTGAAAATGTATCTTTTCATTTTTGGGTTCCAACGGCGTGTTTGGTGACCGAAGTGAACACCTGCTTCTAGTAATTGTTTCATTGAAATTACTGCCATAATTAAATCCTCCTAATGGTTTTTTTACCTCCACAAAAAGCTCATATAAACACGAAATTAAAATTTCGCACCCTTTATACTTCCACTCTTCGTGTGTGTATTGGCTCAATAGCCGTTTACTAATATACCACAATTATAGTGACTTCGCAATAAATTAATTTCAGTGAATTTTGTCATAAAAAAAACGACAAGTCGAAATTTACTACTGTCGCTTTTTTACTATCTAAAGATTATTTAATGTTGCTTAATTCATCAAGGAACTTTTCTTTTTTAACTTTAATAAATGTACCTTTCATGCCTAACGAACGAGATTCAATTACACCGGCACTTTCTAGCTTTCTAAGTGCGTTAACGATTACAGATCTTGTAATGCCAACTCTGTCTGCAACTTTTGAAGCAATAAGTAATCCTTCTTTACCACCTAGTTCTTCAAAGATATGATCAATAGCTTCACTTTCAGAATATGAAAGTGAATTTATAGCCATATTAATTGCTGCTTTATCACGTGCTTCTTGTTCAACTTCATTATGTTTTTCACGTAAAATTTCCATTCCAATAACAGTTGCGGCATATTCACCTAGCACTAAATCATTTTCGGAAAAATCATCATGAACGCGTCCTAATACTAGAGTACCTAATCGTTCTCCCCCACCTAAGATAGGGAAAATTGTAGTTCTGCTATCTTTAAATAGTTCTTCATTTTCAGGTGGAAAAACTGTAAGAACGTCGCTAATTTCTATGTTAGATTGTGTTTCTTTGACATCCATAAGTTTTTCAGTGTATTCACTAGGAATGTGACGATTTTCTAGCATTTGAATAATACGCTGGTTTTTTAATAATTCATTTAAATTAGAGCCTAAAATTTTACCTTTTCTCGAAACGATAAAAACATTAGTCACGGTAACGCTACTAATAGTTTGGGCCACATCTTTAAAGTCTACAGCAATACCTTTATGCTTTTGTAACAGTATATTTAATTCTCTTGTCTTTGATAATAAACTCATTTTGTCTCTCCTTTATAGTTGATTTTATAATATAAATGCGCTTAGATCTTTGTTCATTGATATTGATTTTAGTTTGTCATCGACATACTGTGGTGTAATGTCTACAACTGCGCTCGGCATATTAGGAGCTTCGTAAGATAAATCTTCTAGCATTTTTTCTAATATTGTGTGTAAACGTCTTGCACCTATATTATCAGTATCTTGGTTCACTTGGTATGCAATTTCTGCTAAACGTTTAACCGCATCATCAGTAAATTTAACTGTGACGTCTTCAGTTAATAGTAGCGCTTCATACTGTTTTATTAGTGATAATTTTGGTTCTGTCAAAATGCTTACGAAATCTTCTACTGATAGACTTTCCAATTCGACACGAATTGGGAATCGTCCTTGAAGTTCTGGGATTAAGTCGCTTGGTTTAGATACATGGAAAGCACCTGCACCTATAAACAGCATATGTTCAGTATTTACAGTACCATATTTTGTTTGAACCATGCCACCTTCAACAATAGGTAGAATATCTCTTTGTACCCCTTGTCGCGAAACATCTTGACCAGAGTTTTGATTATTTGTTGCTACTTTATCAATTTCATCGATAAATATAATACCCATTTCTTCCGCAAGTTGAATTGCTTCTTGGTTAGCAGTCTCTTGGTCTATTAACTCATCTGCAAATTCATCAGTTAATATTTTTCGAGCTGTTTTAACTGGAACCTCACGTTCAACTTTTTTCTTAGGCATTAATTGATTCATCATATCTTGCATTTGTTGATTTTGATTCGTACCTAACATACCCATTGCGCCAGGATCTTGTTCAACTTTAATACGAACCTTTTCTTCTTCTAATTTACCAGCTAATAGTTGTTGTTTAATTTCTGAACGTTTAGTTTTAACTTCTTCAGTTGGTGCTTCCTCTTCCTCATCTTGATTTTGACCGAAGTTTGGCATATTGCCACCAAGTATAGATTCTAATGGGTTAGAAGATTGATTTGCTTTTTTCTTCATACTTGGTACTAATAGTTTTACTAGTTTTTCATTTGCTTTTTTCTCAGCGTCATCTTTAACTAAAACTTTTTTCTCTTCTTTAACTAATCTTACTGCTATATCAACTAAATCTCTAACCATGCTTTCAACATCGCGACCCACGTAACCTACTTCGGTAAATTTAGTAGCTTCTACTTTAATAAAAGGGGCACCTACTATTTTAGCCATACGTCTTGCTATTTCTGTTTTACCAACGCCTGTAGGACCAATCATCAGTATATTCTTTGGTGCGATTTCTTGTTTTACTTCTTCAGATAACAAACTTCTTCTATATCTGTTTCTTAACGCAATCGCAACTTTACGCTTTGCGTCTGCTTGTCCGACAATATATTCGTTTAATTTTGAAACTATGTCCTTCGGCGTGAGTTTTATGCCATTTTCAACCATAGTAATTATACCCTCCATCTCAAATACAATAAGCTATACATATTGATTTTTACTATAACAATTATAATCTATCTTTTAATTTGCTTTTTATAGTTCTTCTACAATAATTTGATCATTTGTAAATACGCAAATATCTGCCGCAACTTTTAAACTTTCGTACGCCATTTCTTTGGCGCTAAGATTTGTCGCATGCTTTTTTAATGCTCTGCCCGCACTCAAGGCGTAATTGCCTCCGGAACCTATAGCTATTAAGTTATCGTCAGGTGCAATAACTTCACCCGTACCACTAACAACTAGGATAGACGACTGATCCATAACGATTAACATTGCTTCCAGTTGACGTAGTTGTTTATCTCCGCGCCATTCTTGTGCTAGTTCCACTGCTGCGCGTTCTAGATTTCCACCAAACTGTTGTAATTTAGTTTCAAATTTTTCAAACAACGTGAAAGCATCGGCAACACTGCCCGCAAAACCAGCTAATACTTTACCCTCATACAACCTTCTTACTTTTCTCGCCGTTTGTTTCATAATTACTTGTTCGCCCAAGGTAACTTGGCCATCTCCTGCCATCGCACAATGTCCATCATGTTGAACTGCAAATATTGTCGTTGCATGAATTGATGTACTCATTTTAATTCTCCTTTTTCGCACGTGGGTGTGCATTTAAATATACTTTTCTTAACTGTTCATTAGAAACGTGTGTATAGCGACCAGTAGTCGATAAATTCACATGCCCTAACAATGATTGAACCGTTCTTAAATCTGCACCTTCATTTAACATATGAGTAGCAAATGTATGCCGTATTTTATGGGGATGAATATCAGTAACCCCAGATGTACGTTTAACTACATCATTTAATACAAACCGTACGCCTCTCTCAGTAATCGGGGCACCTTTCATATTAACTAATAAGAAATTGTGATTACTTTGTAACTTAGGTTTAAATTGTGACAAATACGCTTCGATACTTTGTTTACAAAATTCTCCAAATGGAATAAATCTTTCTTTATTACCCTTACCTAAAACTTTAACTCCGGGAGATTTCATGTCTAAATCTTGTTCTTTGATATGAACTAATTCAGAAACACGTATACCAGTTGCATACAACAACTCTAATATCACTCTATCTCTTAATCCTTTTTTAGGATCTGTAGTTACCGTTTTAAATAAAGCTTCCATTTCTTCTTCGTAAAAAAAGTGAGGTAAATATTGTTCTTTTTTTGGATGAACTAGCTGAACAAATGGGTTAACAACATTTTCATCTTGAGTCATCCAATATTCATAAAAACTTCTCAGCGTAGAAATTTTACGAGAAACTGTCGTTCTTTTCAAGCTTTTCGAATATAAAAAACTTAAAAAGTTACGAGCGTCTTTATACTCAAATGACTTTAAATCTAAATGTTCCTGTTGTAAAAAGTCATTAAATTGATGCATATCATCGTAATAAGACTTTAGTGTATGATTAGAAAATTGACGTTCAACTTTGAGCATATATAGATACGCTTCTTGTATTTGTTCCACTAGAAAACCCCTCCATCATTTTGCATTGTAGCACATTGTTGGAGGGGACTGCTAAAAATAACTATTAAATTGTGTTCAATTATCAAAATTTTCCGAAGAATAGTACTTCACCTTTAAATTATAATGTTTTTTTATAGTTATCTAAATATGATAACGCCCTATTAGCTAATATTTCATAACGCTCTTTTTTATCTTTAATTCTTTGTTCTAAAGCTGGCAATAAACCAAAGTTAGCATTCATAGGTTGAAAGTTTTTTTCATTTTTAGCATGAGAAATATAGTAAGCCATACTGCCTAACATAGTCTCTCTTGGGAAAATCACTTCTGCTTTGTTTTTTAATTTGTGTGCAACGTTTATCCCAGCAATTAAACCACTTGCGGCACTTTCTACATAGCCTTCCACGCCAGTCATTTGGCCTGCAAAATATAAATTTTCTCTATTTTTTAATGCGTATGTTTCAGTTAGTACATCTGGCGAATTGATAAATGTGTTTCTATGCATTACTCCATAACGTACGATTTCTACATTTTCTAAGCCAGGAATAAGACGAATTACATCTTTTTGTGCGCCCCATTTTAAATGTGTTTGGAATCCTACTATATTATATAAAGTTCCGGCTGCATCATCTTGCCTTAATTGAACAACTGCGTATGGTCTTTTATCCGTTTTGGGATCTTCAAGTCCTACAGGTTTCATTGGACCGAATAACAATGTCTTTCTACCACGCTCAGCCATGACTTCGAATGGCATACAACCTTCAAAATATTTTTCTTTTTCAAAGTCATTGGTAGGAGCTACTTCCGCCTCTATAACTGCGTCATAAAAACGATTAAATTCTTCTTCAGTCATTGGACAGTTTAAGTATGCAGCTTCGCCTTTATCATATCTTGATTTCAAATAAACTTTATCCATATCAATCGTATCTTTTTCTATAATAGGTGCAGCTGCATCATAGAAATAAAGTTGATCTTTACCAGTTACGTCTACAATTTCTTTGGCCAAACTATCAGTAGTAAGAGGGCCTGTTGCAATAATTGTATAACCTTCAGGTATACTGTTAACTTCTTGGTTGAGCACCGATACATTGGGATGATTTCTTAAAGTTTCAGTTATATAACCCGCAAAATCATGTCTATCAACAGCTAAAGCACCCCCAGCTGGTACCCTTGCACTATCTGCTGCTTTAATAATTAAAGAGTCTAAGCGTCTCATTTCTTCTTTTAAAACACCAACAGCATTTGTTAAGGCATTACCTCTTAACGAATTAGAACAAACTAGCTCAGCGAATTTATCTGTATGATGCGCAGGCGTCTGTTTAACTGGTCTCATTTCGATTAAGTTCACTTTTACGCCTCTTTGTGCAAGTTGATATGCTGCCTCAGATCCAGCTAATCCTGCGCCTACCACGTTAACTGTTTGCATCATTTATTTCCTCCATTACATTAAAATAGCAACTACGACAAGTTAAATAGCAAGACACTATATTTTTGCCGTTAGTTGCTTTAATTTATATCGTTATCGATTACTTCATTAGTGATAATATTATTTTAACATTAAAACGATAGCTTGTAACAATATATATTTATTTTTGCTCTTCTTCTTTATAGTCACAGTTTGAACAAACCACTTGGCTTGTTTTACCTTTTTTACGTTCGACCAAGTATTCATTACATTTTGGACAATCTCTACCTACTGGTTTATCCCAACTAATGAAATCACAGTCTGGATACTTAGAGCAACCATAAAACAATCTATTTTTCTTAGATTTACGTTCTACGACTTCTCCCTCTTTACATTTAGGGCATGTCACACCAATAGATTTAACAATTGCTTTCGTGTTTCTACAGTCAGGAAAATTTGAACATGCCATAAACTTACCGTAACGTCCCATTTTAATAACCATTGGTGCGCCACAGAGTTCACAATCTTCCCCAGCAGGTTCATCCTTGATTTCAATTTTTTCCATTTCTTCTTCTGCACGTTCAACATCCTGTTTGAAACTGCTAAAGAAATCTCTAATAACTTTTTTCCATGCGACTTCTCCTTCAGCAACTTTATCTAATAATGTTTCCATATTAGCAGTGAAGTCGACGTCAATAATTTCAGGGAAATATTCTTTAACTTGTTCGTGAACAATTTCTCCAAGTTCAGTCGGTACGAACCGTTTACTTTCATTTTTAACATAATTACGTTTTTGAATCGTATCGATTGTTGGTGCATAAGTTGATGGACGACCGATTTTTAATTCCTCTAAGGTTTTGACTAAGCGAGCTTCTGTATAACGTGGAGGCGGTTGCGTAAAATGTTGAGACGGTTCAATATTTGTCGCTGTAACCATTTCTCCTTCGCTTATTTTAGGTAATTTATTATCTTGACTGTCGTCACTGTCATCTTTTGCTTCAACGTAAAGTGTCATAAAACCTTTAAATTTAATAGTTTGACCATTAGCACGGAATTTCAAATCATTTTGAGTTAGATCCATTGCTACAGTATCCAAAATAGCCGGCGCCATTTGACTAGCCACAAAACGTTCCCATATTAATTTATAAAGACGGTATTGGTCTCGCGTTAAATAATCTTTCATTTGGCTAGGCGTACGTAATGTACTTGTTGGCCTTACGGCTTCGTGGGCATCTTGGTCACCTTGGCCTTTCGCCTTACGATTTGAAGTATAAGATTTACCATAAGTCTCTTCGATATAACTTTTTGCTTCAGCTTTAGCCTGGTCTGATATTCTAGTTGAGTCAGTACGCATATAAGTTATCAAACCTACAGTACCTTGTTTTTTCAAATCTATACCTTCATATAATTGTTGCGCTAACATCATCGTTTTACGTGCTTTAAAATTTAATTTACGTGCAGCTTCTTGTTGTAATGTAGAAGTTGTAAAAGGATTAGATGGATAACGTGTTTTTTCTTTAGTAGTAACCTTTGTTACTTCAAACTGATCGCCATCTAATTGTGTAGTAATTTTTTCTACATCATCTTTATTAGTTAACTTAAATGGTTTGTTTTTTAAATGAAGAAACTTGGCATTAAATTTAGATTTTTTATGTCTAAATTCCCCTTCAATTTTCCAATACTCCTCGGGTTTGAAATTTCTGATTTCATTTTCACGATCAATAACAAGTCTTAATGCAACAGATTGAACACGTCCTGCTGACAAACCTTTTTTTACTTTCTTCCACAGTACTGGTGAGATGTTATAACCAACTAATCGGTCCAATACACGTCTAGCTTGTTGTGCATCAACAAGTTCCATTTCAATACCACGTGGGTGTTTAAAGCTATCTTTTACTGCATCTTTAGTTATTTCATTAAATACTACTCTATTTTCGCTTGTGTCTTCCAAGTCTAACAAGTTAGCTAAATGCCAAGCAATCGCTTCACCTTCACGGTCAGGGTCACTAGCTAAGTAAATGTTCTTTGCTTTCTTAGCATGTTTTTTTAAGTCTTTGACTACAGGCCCTTTGCCGCGAATTGTTATATATTTCGGTTCATAATCGTTTTCCTCATCTACACCCATTTGACTTCTAGGTAAGTCTCTAACATGACCCATTGAGGCAATAACTTTATATTTTTTACCTAAATATTTTTCAATAGTTTTAGCTTTTGCAGGCGATTCAACTATGACTAAGTTTTCTGCCAAAGTAGTTCCCCCTTGCATATCTAATTTACAAAGATAAATAATAAACGGTCTAATTTGACTTTGTCAATGTTTTTAATTTTCATCTTTATTTTTACAACATATCATATTACTCAAGTTTAACTAAATATGAGTAACTATAAATCTATATTTTTATAGACAATGTATAGTTGGCAAAATAGCATTTTAATCAAATTATATCGTCATCTTAAAATCTTCTGTTATGTCTTCTGGTTTCATTACAATTTTAGCGCCTTGCTGTGCGGCTAACATATTGCCTTTAGTCATGCGATCAAATATTCTACCAGAAATCACGTACACTTCTCTATTTTGATCTAATGCACAATTTATCGTTATTTGAGTACCTGAATGCGCTTCGGATTCTGTAATTAATACCCCTTTAGCAATACCACTAATCAATCTATTACGTTGAGGGAAATGGTACTTTTTAATATTGGTATATGGTGGGTATTCACTGATTACTAATCCATCTTGTTCAATTTGACTTCTCGTTTTATGCGTTTCCCTCGGATAATGTTTACAATGTCCAAATCCCAAAATTGCAATCGTGGGCAGATGATACTTTAGTGCTAATTTTAATGCACTATGATCTGCTCCTTTCGCTAACCCCGAGACAATACATAGCTTGTGTTGTTTAAATGATGGATACAAATAGTGTAAAGATTGCTCAGTATACGATGTTGCATTTCTTGAGCCAATAACACCAAGTATCGCTTTTTGATTAAGCAATTTAATATTACCTCTATAATATAAAATTAATGGTGGATATGTAATTTCACGTAATAGCGATGAATAGTGTACATGATTTACAGCTATAAATTTAACTTTAGCTTTTGACAAATCATCTATTATTTTTTCTGTATATAATTTGCTAAATTGGTTACAAGCAGTACTAAGTGCTTTATTGCTTTGAAATTGAACAAAATGATTTAATATAGCGCATTGTTCATGTCTTGATGATTCTAAAAAATGTGGTGAAAAGGCTGTAAGTTTATATATTTGAAGTGTTGTAAAACCTGCGGCTAATAATTTTAAATAGGTAAATTGCGCCATATGCGTACCTCCTTATATAGCCATTATAAAATGAAAAATGAAGCAACCTTATTACATTTCCATATCTTAATTGTTATTAAAATGTAAGGAGTAATATTTAGCGCATAACTTCAAAAAATAGTAAGCGTGCATGCATATAAAAATGCACAAATTCTGGCAAAACCAGAATTTGTGCTCAACATTATATATTATTGTTTTACAGTTAGTAATTGTTCATAAATACCTGCTTCTTTAGCCGCTTCAATTAAAGTAGTTCCAATTTCAGACGGCGTATCAGCAGTTTTTACGCCACAATCATTAAGTGTTTTGATTTTTTCTTCAGCAGTACCTTTACCACCAGAGATTATAGCGCCAGCGTGGCCCATACGTTTTCCTGGAGGTGCAGTTTGACCACCAACGAAACCTACTACAGGTTTGTTCATGTTGGCTTTAATCCACTCAGCAGCTTCCTCTTCTGCTGTACCACCGATTTCACCAATCATAACTACCGCATGCGTTTCATCATCTTCATTAAATGCTTTTAACACATCGATAAAGTTAGTACCGTTAACTGGATCGCCTCCGATACCTACAGCAGTTGTTTGACCAATGCCTTCTTCAGTCAATTGGTGAACCGCTTCGTAAGTTAATGTACCTGAACGTGAAACAACACCTACGTGACCCTTTTTGTGGATGTAACCTGGCATAATACCAATCTTACATTCGTCAGCAGTAATAACACCTGGACAGTTTGGTCCAACTACACGAGTCTTTTTACCTTCTGAATAACGTTTTACTTTCACCATATCTACAACTGGAATATGCTCAGTAATGCAGATAGCCATGTCTAGTTCTGCATCGACACATTCTAGAATAGCATCCGCTGCGAATGGTGCTGGAACATATATTACTGATACATTTGCACCTGTTTCTTCTTTTGCTTCATCCACTGTGTTAAATACAGGTACACCTTCTACAACTTGTCCACCTTTACCTGGTGTTACACCAGCAACAATTTGTGTGCCATATTCTAACATTTGTTTAGTATGAAAAAGGGCAGTAGACCCTGTGATACCTTGTACAATTACTTTTGTATTTTTATCTATAAATACACTCATCTTAGTGCTCCCATCCTTTCCTTACGCTTCTTTAACAAGCTTTACAATTTTTTGTGCACCTTCAGCCATAGTAGCGGCTGGTTCGATAGCTAATCCAGATTCTTTAAGAATCGCTTTACCTTCTTTAACATTTGTACCTTCTAAACGCACAACTAATGGTAAAGTTAGTTCTACTTCTTTAACTGCAGCTACGATACCTTCAGCGATAACATCACATTTCATGATTCCACCGAAAATATTTACAAAGATACCTTTAACATTGTCATCTCCTAAGATGATTTTAAATGCTTCAGTAACTTTTTCTTTAGTAGCACCGCCCCCTACGTCTAGGAAGTTAGCTGGATTTCCGCCAAAATGGTTAATTGTGTCCATTGTAGCCATTGCTAAGCCTGCACCGTTTACCATACAACCGATGTCACCATCTAATGCTATGTATGATAAATCATATTTAGAAGCTTCAATTTCTTTTGGATCTTCTTCTTCTAAATCGCGTAATTCTTGGATATCTTTATGTCTAAACATTGCATTGTCATCGAAATTAAGTTTAGCATCTAATGCTAAAACTTCACCGTCACCAGTAGTTACTAGTGGGTTGATTTCAACGATTGAGCAATCTTTTTCAACAAATACGTTATATAAAGAAATTAAAAATTTAGCAGCTTTATTAATAGATTCCTTAGGAATATTAATATTAAAAGCGATTCTTCTCGCTTGATAAGGTGCTAAACCAGTTACCGGATCAATAGTTTCTTTAAAGATCTTTTCTGGTGTTTTAGCAGCTACTTCTTCAATTTCAGTACCGCCTTCTTCTGAAGCCATCAACGTAATACGATCTGTTGCTCTATCGATAACAAATCCTACATAATATTCTTTTTGAATATCGCAGCCTTCTTCAATATAAAGGCGTTTTACTTCTTTCCCTTCTGGGCCAGTTTGATGAGTTACTAACTGTTTTCCTAATAACTCATTTGCGTAACTTTCTACTTCAGAAAGTGATTTAGCAATTTTAACACCGCCAGCTTTACCTCTACCACCAGCGTGGATTTGTGCTTTCACCACATATACATCTGAATTTAATTCTTTAGCTTTCTCCACTGCTTCATCTGCAGTAAATGCTACGCGTCCTTCTGGGACAGCTACGCCCATGGAACGAAAGATATTTTTGCCTTGATACTCGTGGATATTCATTCTCCATCCTCCTCTTAGGTTAAGTGCATTTCAATTATAAAAAATGTAAGCGCTATTGTAAACTGTTTGACGCTCGTTATTTATAATTTATTTAATTTTTTAAGAATTGTTAACTATAGATTTAATTGGTTCAAAAGTTTTTCTATGCTCATTTGTAATACCGTATCGTTCAATTCCATCTAAATGATCTTTAGTACCGTATCCTACATTTTTATCAAATGCATAACCTGGATAGACCGATCCAAGTTGGCGCATATAGTCATCTCTATATTCCTTAGCCAACACACTAGCAGCTGCAATTGACACACTACGAGCATCACCTTTAATTAGTGATTGCTGTGGTATATCGATATCCAGTTCCATAGCATCGACTAGTAAATGTGTAGGGGTTTGAGTTAAATTTGCGACTGCACGAGACATAGCTAATTTTGTGGCTTGATATATGTTGAATTGATCAATTTCTTCTACCGATGCAATACCGAAAGCATAATCTTGCACTTCAGCTTTAAGTTTATGCTCCATCTCGTTACGTTTACTTGCTGATAATTTTTTTGAATCATTTAAACCTATAAAATTATGTTCTTTATTTAAAATAACTGCACAGGTAACGACTGGCCCTGCCAATGGACCTCTTCCCACTTCATCAATACCACAGATCAAAGCATGCGGTTGAGTTGCCAAAATCTCATTTTCAAACCTCGACATCGTCTCATATTGAGCGACTAACGTACGTTCTTTTTGAAGTTGTTTTTTACGAGAAGCAATTGCATTTTGTACGCCTTTACGTCCATCGTTTGCATATTCACATTGATCTAATTGTTCTTCCGTCATATATTGATGCAATAGTGTTTTAATCTCAGCAATACTTTTTTTAGCCAAGATAATCACGCTCAATTTCTTCAAAAATATCAAAAGTGTAAGTGCCAATTTTAGCGTTTCTAATTTCGTTTATAATTAACTCTATAACTGCTTCATAGTCTACTTCATTCCCTCTTTGCAACATACCACGTCTTCGTCCAATTGCTTCAAACCAAGTAATATTGTCTCCATCCTGTGCTATATCAACATTGTAGTGCTTAACCAAATTTTCATAATCGTGTTGTCTTAAAAATTCTAAGCCATATATTGCTACTTCATCTAAATGCACGATACTATCTTTAATTGCACCCGTAATACTTAATTTCTTACCTACTAATTGATCTTCAAATTTTGGCCATAATATGCCTGGCGTGTCTAATAATTGTAATGATTTGCCTATTTTTATCCATTGTTGTTGCTTTGTTACACCAGGCGTATTTCCGGTTTTAGCTATAGCTCTATTTGCTAATTTATTAATTAATGTCGACTTTCCTACATTAGGTATGCCAACTATCATTGCTCGAATAGCTCTGGGTTTTAAACCTTTACTGCGCTCTCTAGCAAATTTTTCTTCAGTAGCTTTAATGGCTGCTTGTTCTACTTGTTTAAGATTTTTACCATGCTTTGCATCGACTGCAACTGGATAAAAGCCTTGTTCTGTAAAATAAGTTTCCCATTTTTCTAATTCTGCTAAATTTGCCATATCTTTTTTATTTAATATAACTACTCTTGGCTTTTGCTGTATCACTTCATCAATCATTGGGTTTCTTGAACTGTATGGGATACGCGCATCTACAAGCTCAAAAACGACATCGACTTTTTTTAATTGTTCAGTCACCTGTCTCTTGGCTTTAGCCATATGACCTGGGTACCATTGAATTACCATAACTTTCACCTTTTCTTAATTTATATTTCCATTTGTTTATTTGTAAAATAATTTTTATACTACAAGTTTCTATTTTATTTTAATATGTATCACTATAATATGATACCATTTCTATAAGTATTTTAAGTTTAGTAAGACCATAAATGCACTTGTCTTAATTTTATCAACTTAATGCATGACATTGTTAACAGCATTCAATATCCCTAGTATTTATTAAATTTTGTCAGGAGTATCAATATGAAACGAAAAGTACTGTACTTAGTTGCATTTATTGCCATAGCACTTATCGGCCATAGTTATATAATATATAGATACATGCACGATGGCATACTTTTTACAGGACCAAACGACGGTTTGGAACAGATGATCCCTATTCAAATGTTTTTATACGATCATTGGAGTCAGGGATCATGGTTTTATGCCACTGATTTTGGTTTGGGTGGCGATTTTTTCACAGACTTAAGTTATTACTTTTCTACTAATATATTATTCATTTTTAATGTAATTGCTATTTTTAATTTACAGCATTTGATACACATCGATACGAATAGTATTGCTTTTTGGACTGCTAATGCGCTTGTAATGTCAATTATTAAATCTATCTTAGCACTGATTGCAACGTTTGCTTTTGCTAAATATTTAATCTTAAACCGTAAGATTGCTTTGCTTGTCGCTTCACTATTTGTTATCTCACCACTGTATTTTAGATTCACTGTATATTGGCCATTCTTTAGCGATATTTTCATTTTATTACCACTATTGTTACTGTCTATCGAAAAATACATACAACAAAGAAAAATTGGTTTACTATTAATAATCATAATTTTATCTCTTATAAATAACTTTTATTTTGCATATTACCAATTACTAGTGGGTATTATTTATTTAGCAATACGTCTTATATTTAAGCATCAAAAAGATATTAAAATGTATTTGAACGATTATGTAACGCTTTGCGTCGTTGCTTTTTTAGGTCTAGGTAGCAGTGCATTTTTCTTTTTTCATGGCATACAAAGCTATTTAGGTAACCGACGCTTACCATTTAACAGTACCGTAGATTTATTTGAAAAATTAGATGTAAATACGAATGTCTTTTACGATAATTACTTAATCGTAATACTCTTTATTACAATACAAGCGTTATTATCCTTTAAGTTATATAAACATTTTTATTTTAGATTATTTGCTATTTTTACAATTATTTCGATTGTGGCGAGCTTTATTCCTTTTGTTGATCAATTATTTAATGGTATGTCTGCCCCTCAAAAGCGTTGGCACTATATATTAGCTTTCAATGCAGCATTACTTATTGGTCTATACGTTAAATACTTCAAGACGATGTCTATTAAAGGTTATTGTCTCTCAGCGTTACCTGCCATAGCAGTTATTTTTTATAGCGCGTGGGCATATAATAATTTTGTGGCATGGGTTTATTTTGTACCTATAGTTAGTTTGATTGGTCTTTTAATACTTTTTGTCAAAGAAAGTTATTTTAAAGTAAAACTATCATATATTTTTATGATTGCCATTTTTATTTTGAGTTTATTAGTTTCTATAGTGTTTATTTATAATCAAATATATTTTCCAGACCATCAGCAACGTGCAAATAAAAGTTATATAAATGAAAGTATGTATAGTTCACCAGCACAAAGGAATTTAGTAACATATATGAACAATCATAAAAAGAATAGTGACCGTATTGATTGGCGCGTAAATGGACAAGACAATACGCCAATGTATCAACGCTTTAAAGGTACGAGTTTGTATTCCAGCATTTTTAATCACAATATTTTAGATTATTATTATGATGATTTAAAGATAAATATGAGTGAAGAATCTGTTAGTCGTTATCAATCAACTAACGGTCGTCAAAATATCGCTAGCTTGTGGTCAGTACGTTATGTAATGCTCAAAAACTATCAAGATAATGTACCGAGCTACTTTAAAAAAGTTAAACAAGATGGTCAATATAACATTTACAAAAATAAATATACGATGCCGGCCGTTTCTATCTCAAATCATATATACGATGCTTCCAAATTAAACAATCCAATAGATAGAGAGCACGCCATGCTTAAAGGTATTGTTGTAAATAATAAAGGGAGCAATTGGGCTCATCCTGCTAGAAATTTATTAGCCGATAGTAAAATTATGACGCAAAATATGAAATTATTACCTAAACATCAGCTTAAAGTTAATGATAATGACGGCGAATATATAATACATGTTCCTAACAAATTAAAACGACGCTATACGGACTTCTATCTAACATTAAAAGTCGATAGAGGTTTGCCAGATAGTAATTATACGGTTGCCGTAAATGGCTATAATAACAATCGATTATATAATAATTCTACTTATAAAACCGGAGTAAATACGCATTTATATAAAACAAAACCAGATAAAAACGGTGATATACATGTGAATTTAATGCCACGTGGTAATTACAAATTAGAATTAAAAAGTTTATATGGTGAAGATTATAAAACCTTAAAAACCGCTGTAAATCATAATAAGGGTGCTAACACCTATAAAGATATAAATGATGGAGTCAAAGTAACACTTAATCAACATAAAAGTGGTATAGCCAGTATTAATATCCCTTATCGTAAAGGTATGCGTGCGTATGTCGATAATAAAGAAGTAACACCTCAAAAAGTAAATTATATGATGACTGGTGTGCCAGTTCATAAAAATGATAAGACAATTATAATTAAATATCGTCCACCTTATTGGTACACGATGTGCATTATTTCAATAATATTTATCATATTCAGCATTTGCTTTTGCAAATTATACAACAAAAGAAATACTAAACATTTATATTAATATAGAGGAGCTTACGAAATGAGGAGTTGTCCATGTTAAGCCGCTTTTGGTCTAATAAGTTATCGCGCTTTTTATGTATTTTATTTATGGGGGTAACAGTCGCTGCTATAATTTTCGTACCGTACATCGTTAGGTATTATAAAGACGGTATAATTTTTAGTGGTAACGGGGATGGCGTAAGACAAATGATGCCATTTCAAATGTATCTTTATCACCACTTCATTCATTTTAATAGCTTTTATGACCATTCATTCGGAATCGGTGGCGATTATATAAAAGATCTTTCTTATTATTACTCGACGTCACCTTTAACTTATATTAATTTTATTGTTATTTGGATATGTAGCCAATTATTTCATCTTAATCCAAATAGCATTATGTTTTGGCCTGGAAATCAATTAATCTTATCTTTTGTTAAAACTGTAATAACATTTACACTGGCTTTTTATTATTTTCATTATTTACGTTTTAAGAAGTCTGCTACCTTTATTGCAGCTCTTTTATATAGTGGTTCAACGATAGTCATTTATTTTAATTTCACTTGGTCTTTTTATGGTGATTTATTAATATTTTTACCTTTGTCATTGTTGGCTATGGAACGTTATTTCAAAGAGAAAAAACTAGGTATGTTTATTTTTGCGATAGCACTTACGCTATTTTCAAATTTTTATTTTAGTTATTTTGAAGCACTTGTCTTACTAGCATATTTTGCTTATAGAGTTATATGGGCACACAAAGATGATATTGTAAAGAAATGGCAAAAAATATATACATTGGTCATAGCTACTATATTAAGCCTATTATCTGCAATTTTGGGCTTCTATACCGGCGTTTCGTCATTCTTTGCAAATAACCGTAAAGATAATCCTGATTTTCATATACAAGCCCTTACAGATTTTGAACGTCAAACACATTTTTTCTCTAATGGTTTTTATATTACTGTAACAATATTTGCCGTAGTAGCATTATTGTCGTTTCAATTATATCGATATTACTATTATCGTTTATTCGCAATTATGACTTGGTTAATGTTAATAGGTTCATTAACACCTTATTTCGATAGTTTGTTTAACGGGTTTTCGACACCTGAAAGACGTTGGATTTATGTCTTTGCTCTAACGACAGGTGCATTAGTTGGTTTATTTATACACCATTTAAAAGAGATAACTTTACGAGCTTATTTCATGGCAAGTATACCTGTAGTAATAATGATAATAAGCGCTAATATATTGATTAAACACGAAAAACTTACATGGATGTACATATGCCTTACAATTATGATAGTCATTGGTTCGATAATTGCCCGCAAACACTTATTAAATAAGCACTGGCCAATTGCATTAGTAGTTATATTATTTATGGTGCAACAAGCTGTTTTAGTTAACAACCATAGCGACAACAATTTAAAAAAATATGAAACGACTTTTTCGGAATTAAAAAGCCCTAAATACTATAATAGTACAATCGCTAAATCGATTAATAAAATAAATGAATCACATCGGCACAATCCATTTAATAGAATAGATTATATGTCTAAATTTTCACTTAATACACCTTTGATTTATCATTTTAATGGGATTTTATTATATTCTAGTATTTTTGATGGTAATCTATTACATTATTATGATAAAACCATGCAAATTAATATGCCTACAGATACAAATAGTACGTATCGCTTATTATCAAATCGCGCTAATTTAATGGCATTATGGAACGTTAAAGATCGTATCAAAAAGTCTAACGACAAAAATTTACCTTATGGGTTCAAAGTTACTGATAAGATTACACCAAACAAAAGGGCTCAATTCATACACAGTAAAAATACGATTGATTATCCGAGTGCGCATATTACGAATAAGGTCTATAACACGCATGACTTAAATTCACCTTTAGACAGAGAACAAGCAATGTTACAAGGCGTAACTTTAACGGACAATCACAAGTCAAATACTAACTTTAAGCCGAATAAAAATTTATTATCTTCGGCACAAGCCTCTTATATAAATGCACATAAAACTAGCAATGATACATTGATAGTTACTAAAAATAATGGTGGTATTCAATATAAGCTACCTTCACATCTAGCTCATAAATATAAAGACATGTATATTTCAATGGACCTAGTATTACGAGCACCTGATAAACGACATAAGATAGCTGTAAATGAATATTCTCAACAACGAAAAGAACTCACATATAAATATCGACGCGTAGTAAAACCGGTCACAATCAGAGTAAAAGCGAATGAAAACTTAAACCTTAAACTACCTAAAGGTAAATACAACTATAAAATACACGGTATTTATGGTGAAGATTATAAAACATTACGTACAAGCGCAAAATCACTCGATAAGATTAATGTCTCGCAACAACGTAATGGTTATACACTAACTAACAATCAAAGACGTAAAGGTTATATTGTACTTCCAATTCCTTTCAGAGAGGGTATGAAAGCTACTGCATATGGGAAAACTATCCCTGTTATGAAAGGAAATGGCATAATGACTGTGATACATGCCAAACATGGCGAACAACAAATTAAACTTACTTATCAACCACCACTGCTATGGCCTTTAATTTGTATTAGTATTATTGGCATAGTATCTAGTGTCTTATTTGCAAAATGGGTGAAACGACATTAATTAAAAGCACTGTTGCTATCTGTATAGCAACAGTGCTTTTTAATAGTAAAAAGATATAAAAAAAAGAGCCTTAAAACTAAGGCTCTTTTGCTTGTAGAAAAGCTGATTAACGAATTTCTGGAATTCTAGCAGCTTTACCACGTAAATTACGTAAGTAGTATAATTTAGCACGACGTACTTTACCGCGACGTTTAACTTCGATTTTTTCGATTTTAGGAGTGTGTAATGGGAAAGTTCTTTCCACACCAACACCTGAAGAAATTTTACGTACAGTGAAAGTTTCTGAAATGCCTCCACCACGACGTTTAATTACTACACCTTCGAATACTTGGATACGTTCGCGCGTACCTTCAATAATACGTACGTGTACTCTTAAAGAGTCACCTGCACGGAAAGAAGGTAAATCAGTGCGTAGTTGTGATTTAGTTACTGCTTCAATCAATTTGTGATTAGTCATTTTCTATTCTCTCCTTCAACCTATGTTCTTGCCTAGACAAATATATAGCAGCGGATCATAGTGATTTTTCGTGTATCGCACACTTGAATTATGTTAGCACATTGTTCGTCGTTTTTCAATTAGTTTTTAAATTTCTAGACGAAACAATGTAAATCAATTTTTAAAATCATAATAGTAATTAAAACTATTCATCCGATGATTTTCTAAAGCCATAAAACGGTCTAAATTTATGTTTTTCATAATATGCAGCCGAACTTTTTGTAGCCAATAGTTCAATTCTAGTTGTGGGATATTGTCGATGTGCTTTATTTATTAAAGCTCGCCCCAACCCATTACTTCTATACGACATTTTAACAAGTAATTCACATATAAATAAAGTTATAAATTGATCTGTAATTGTTCTAATATAGCCTAGCACATTACTTTCATTATCTACAGCAACATATGCATTTGACTGATTTAAAGCATTTTTAAACGTTGCTTTATATTCAACAAGATTATGCCAGCCTTCTTCACTGTTTAATTTATTAATTTCATCAAAATATTTATCGTCGTAAGGTACTATATTGAAGTCTATTACCATTGTCGTTTCACCCTAAATATTTGATATTACTTAGATGACTGATTTTTATAATTTTCGATTACTTTTTTATCTGACTGTGTAAGCTCATAATGTTCTAATAAGTCAGGACGCTTATCGTATGTTCTAATAATCTTTTGTTCATGTCTCCAACGTTCAATATTGGCATGGTTTCCAGATAATAGAACGTCTGGCACTTTATAGTTTTTAAATTCTCTTGGTCGTGTATATTGTGGGAATTCTAATAATCCATCTTGGAATGAATCATCTTCATGTGATTGTTGATTCCCTAGCACACCTGGTATAAGTCTGACGATTGCATCTGTCATGGTCATAGCAGGCAGTTCACCGCCAGTTAATACGTAATCACCCATAGATATCTCATCGGTAACGAGATGTTCCCTAATACGTTCATCATAGCCCTCATAATGCCCGCAAATAAAGACGAGATGTTCAGCCTCACTTAACTCTTGCGCAATTTCCTGACTAAATGGTCTCCCTTGCGGACACATTAATATAACGCGTGTATTTTCGTTATGTTCTATTGATTCCATTGCATTAAAGACAGGTTCAGGTTTTAACACCATACCTTGTCCGCCTCCAAATGGATAATCATCAACTTGCTGATGTTTATTTTGTGCGAAGTCCCTAAAATTAATCGTATTAACAGACAGTACATTTTTATCCTGCGCTCTTTTTAAAATTGAATGATTTAACACGCCATCAAACATTTCTGGAAATAATGTTAAGTAATCTATTCGCATTAATCTAACAGTCCTTCCATTGGAGTGATTACGATTTTTCTTCCTTCAACATCTACTGATTTTACAACATCAGCAATGTAAGGTATTAAATATTCTTTATCACCTTTAACCACCCAGACATCATTTGCGCCAGTTTCAAATATTTCTATCACTCGACCTATCGGTGTATCTTGTTCATCGAACATTGTACAACCTATAATATCGGAATAATAATATTCATGTTCAGCTAATTCAATTTCTTCATGTTCACGTTCTTGAAGTAACACTTCATTTTTTAAATATTCAATGTCATTAATATTATTAATACCTTCAAATTTCAACATATGAAAACCTTTATGAACTCGATACGAGGCGATAGTTAATTCTATATTTTCTCCGTTACGTTCAATTGTCAGTACTTCTCCTGGTTGAAAACGGGTTTCAGTAAAATCGGAATTTGATTTTACTTTGACTTCCCCTTTAATTCCATGTGTATTTACTATAGTGCCAACTTCAACTTTCATATTTTTTCCTCCGTAAATAAACGCTGTATATTCAAGTACATTTTAATAAAATAATCATGTAAATTATACCATTATGTTAAAACTTTGAATATGTACTATATATAAAATAAAGAGATTGGGACAGAAATCTGATTTTTATAAAAATTTTATAGTCCCAACCCGGTAATGATGATTTGAGTAGAAAGAGCTTGATCCAAACGTATTTTCAATTCAATCATCTACTGACAATATAAAAATAGAGTCTGAAGACAATATAATGTCCCAGACTCCTATTTATTACTAGTTGAAATCAACTTATTTTTGTTCGTCGAATTTTTTCAAGATGCCTTCTCTTGATAAAATGTTACGTACTGTGTCAGTTGGTTTCGCACCATTTTTTAACCATTTAAGAGCTAACTCTTCGTCGATTTTAACTTCAGGTGCATTTACATTGTTAGGGTTGTAAGTACCAACTTGTTCGATGTTACGACCATCACGTGGCGCGCGAGCATCAGCTGCTACAATACGGTAAAATGGGTTTCTTTTAGAACCTAAACGTGTTAAACGTAATTTAACTGCCATAATTATTTCTCTCCTTTAAATCTTTAATGTTTTATTTTTCCACAAGCAATAATATAACAGTTTCCAATTACTTTGTAAAGAGTTTTCTCTTTACCATTGCTCTAGATCTATTTTTAATTCGATAAATAATAACTAACGATACAAATTTTAGAGTTGTAAATTAGTATGAATTACATAGTAAGTAACAAGGATTTTATAATGAAGCCTCTCGGTGAAAACTAAAATAATTATAATACTTTAATTTATATTGCTTCCCTTTATACCTAAACTTTTGAATATTCATTTTAATATCACAAAATGGCAATTTCTATTTTATTCCACTAGAAATTGCCATTTTTCTGTTAATCAAAGGTATTTATTTAAAATCCTTACGTTAAATTGTTAGTACTTAAAAATGAGTTAGAATGGTAAGTTCATACCTTTCATCATATTTTCCATTTGCTGACGTTTACCTTTTTTACCTTTACCGCCACCAGAAAATTGTTTCATCATTTTTTTCATTTCATTAAATTGTTTCATTAATCGATTGACTTCTTGTAAGCTACGTCCTGAACCATTAGCAATACGTTTTTTTCTAGAAACATTTAATGTGTTAGGATCGTTTCTCTCACTTGGAGTCATTGATTGAATAATCGCCTTAATATGATCAATTTGTTTTTCACTCATATTCAAGTTATCTAGACCCTTCATTTTATTCATGCCTGGTATCATTTTCATAATATCATCTAAAGGTCCTAAATTTTTAACTTGATCTAATTGTTCTAAAAAGTCATCTAGAGTGAATGATGATGAACGCATTTTTTGTTCTAAATCTTTAGCTTTATCTTGGTCAACATCTTGTTGTGCTTTTTCGATTAAACTTAATACGTCACCCATTCCTAGAATTCTTGACGCCATACGTTCAGGATGGAATGGTTCTAAACCGTCTAATTTCTCACTCATACCAACGTACTTAATTGGTTTCTGAGTCACTGAACGAATAGATAATGCAGCGCCACCACGTGTATCTCCATCTAATTTAGTTAAAGTCACACCCGTTAATTCAAGTTGTTCATCAAATGATTGTGCAACATTAACAGCGTCTTGCCCAGTCATAGCATCGACTACAAGCATAATTTCGTTAGGCTTAGTAATCTCTTTAACGTCTTGCAACTCATTCATCAGCGCTTCATCAATGTGCAATCTACCTGCTGTATCAATAATAACAAAATCTAAATGTTCTTCTTTAGCATGTTTAATCGCATTATCGACGATTTGTTGGGGTTTTACTTGATCTCCTTCACTATAAACTGGGACATCAATTTGTTTACCAACAGTTTGAAGTTGATCAATCGCAGCCGGACGATAAATGTCGGCAGCAACTAACAAAGGTTTTTTGTTATAATTTTTGCGCATTAATAATGCCAATTTACCAGCAGTAGTTGTTTTACCAGCACCTTGTAAACCGACCATCATAACTACTGTAGGTGGTTTATTTGCCATCGTAATTGCACTATTTTCTCCACCCATAAGTTGAGTTAATTCTTCTTGTACAATTTTGATGACTTGTTGTCCAGGTGTTAAGGATTTCATTACATCTGAACCTAATGCTCGATCTGACACCGTTTTAACAAAGTCTTTAACTACTTTAAAGTTAACGTCGGCTTCTAGTAAAGCCAATCTAACCTCACGCATCATCGTTTTGATGTCGGCTTCAGTTACTTTTCCTTTGCCTCGGATTTTTTGCATCGTCCCTTGTAAACGCTCGGACAATCCTTCAAACGCCATATCGATTCCCCTCCTTTTTAATCTATTTGTTCTAGTGTTTTAATTACTTCTAACACTTTTTCAGAATCATTTATATGTTGTTTAATTTCTTCGTATAATGCTGTTCTTTGCTCAAAGTTCTTATAAAGTCCTAGCTTAGCTTCATAGTCTTCTACTAAGTCGCCAGTTCTTCTTATATTATCATAAACTGCTTGTCGACTCACTTCAAAAGTATCAGCAATTTCACTCAATGAATAATCTTCTAAATAAAATAATTGTAAATAGTTACGTTGTTTTTCTGTTAATAATGCTTGATAAAAGTCAAAAAGATAATTCATGCGTAACGTTTTAACGAGATCATTTTGAGTCATCTGGTGTGCCCTCTTCATTGTTTACTATATCTTCCTCTGTTGTGTCAGGGAGTTCATCAACATTTTCTTCTATCATATCGGCAAACAAGCCATAAACATAGCTTTCTGGATTAAATGGTTGTAAATCGTCTAATTTTTCACCTAAACCAACATACTTAACTGGAATGTGCAGTTCATTACGTATAGCTAATACAATACCACCTTTAGCCGTACCATCCAATTTAGTCAATACGATACCCGTCACATTAGTAACGTCTTTGAAAGAGCTTGCTTGAGATAAAGCGTTTTGACCCGTCGTTGCATCTAAACATAATAATACTTCATGTGGTGCTTCAGGAATAGAACGACCGATTACTCGTTTTACTTTTTCTAATTCATTCATTAGATTAGCTTTGTTTTGCAATCTGCCTGCCGTATCACATATTAGTATATCGGCGCCTTTATTTTGTGCAGCGTTAATAGCATCGTACATAACCGCAGCTGGATCAGAACCTTCCGCTTGGCTTACCACTTCTACACCTACGCGTTCACCCCAAACTTTAAGTTGTTCTATAGCACCAGCTCTAAATGTATCACCAGCAGCTAACATAACTTTTTTACCTTCAGATTGATAGCGATGAGCTAATTTACCAATCGTCGTCGTTTTACCTACACCATTAACACCAACCATTAGAATAACATTTAACCTATCGTCTTCAAGATTCATGACTTCTGAGTGCTCACTGTCTTGATGGTAAATTTCTACTATTTTTTCAACGATAACTTCCCGTAAATCTTCCGTTTCTTGAATGTTTCTACGACGTGCTTCATCACGTAATTCATCTACCAATTGCATAACAGTGTTAAAACCAACATCGGCAGTAATTAACATTTCTTCTAATGCTTCGAAGAAATCTTCATCTACTTTACGATATTTAGAAATAAGGTTGTTTAGCTGTTCTTGGAAATTTTGACGAGATTTCTCTAATCCGGCTTTAAATTTAGCACCAAGTTGTTGCGCTTCTATTTCTTCAAAGTCTTCTATCGAAATCAAGCCATCTTCATCAAAATCTGCTTCTTTTAATTTTTTAGGGGTCTTTTTTGTTTTTTCCTCAGTCGATTCAACTTCATTTTCATCAGCAAAATTATGGTCGCGTTGATCTTGTTCTTCTTGTTGATCTGCACCTGAGAATTTATTTTTTAAGCGTTTAAAAAAACTCATGCTTGTTCCTCCTTCATAACTTCATCGATTGTATTTAAGTTCACACTCACAAGCTTAGATACTCCTGACTCTTGCATTGTAACACCATAAAGTCTGTCAGAGTACTCCATAGTACCCTTTCTATGTGTTATGACTATAAACTGAGTTTGGTCTGATAAATTATTTAAATAATTTGCATATCTAATAACGTTTGCTTCATCGAGCGCCGCTTCAACTTCATCTAAGATTACAAAAGGCGCAGAACGCACTTTTAATATAGCAAATAACAAAGCGATAGCACTTAATGCTCTTTCACCACCACTTAATAATGATAAATGTTGTAATTTTTTACCTGGTGGTTGTACGATAATATCTACGCCTGCAGATAAATAATCATCATCCGTCAGTCGTAATTCAGCTTGTCCTCCGCCAAATAGAGTTTTGAACACTTCAGTAAAGTGACCTTGTACAGCATGAAAAGTTTCTTTGAAACGATCTTTAACCTCTTGGTCCATTTCATCAATAATTTGTTCTAAAGTAACCTTGGCCTCTCTTAGATCTGTACGTTGTTCATTTAAAAATGTATAACGCTCATTAATTTCTTCAAATTGTTCAATCGCATTTAAGTTAACAGGACCTAATTCTTCTATAGACATTTTAGTTAATTTAACTTTTTTACGAAGTGTCTCAATATCTTCTTCTAATTCATATAAATCTCTTGCACGTTCAAATGTTAAACGATATGTCTCGCTTAAATGATCAATGGCATAATTAATTAGTACATCTAATCGAGATTGTTCTGATTTTATATCTTGATAGCTATTTTCAATAGATAAGATGTCACGATGCGCTTCTTGTAATAGTGCATCTGTTTCTTCTATAGTGTCATTTAACTTGCTTCGTCGCTCTTTTATTTCGGACAATTTAGCAGTTAATTTCTCTTTATCAGCTTTACTATTATCAATGTTTTGTTGCACATTATCAAATGCTTTTTGTCCCGTCATATCTTCTGAATTAAAGAAATTGATTTGTTCTTCTATTTTCTGTTGTTGCTCTTTTGCAGAGACTAACTGTTTATTTAAACGTTCTTCTTCTTGTCGTTGGCTCTTCAATCTTTCTTTAACTACAGCTAAATCTGATTGCTTTTGATGTAACTGTTGTTGTGTCTGTGTCGTATTCTCTTTTCCTTCTTTAGATAACTTGGTATAAACATCTATATCTTTTTCTAATTGTTGTAAAGAAGATTGAATTTCTTCTAACTTTTTCTTTTTGTCGTCTAACGTTTTACGACTTGTATCACTTTGATAGCCATCATTTTTCTCGAATTCAAATTCTTCATGCTCATTTTTGAGATGACTTTCACTCTTACGTAATTTATCAAGTTCTAACTCATATTCATGAACAATTTGTTTTACTTTATTATATTGTTGATTCAAATCAAAATAAGACTCGTTCAAACTATCGGCATTTTCTTTTATAGAATTATATTCTTGTTCAATATTAATCGTCTTTCTTTGATAATTTTCAAGTTGCTGACGCATCGAATTCAGTTCATCTTTTTGTGCTAAAATGCTTTTTGTTTTTCTATCAGCACCACCTGTCATAGAACCTCCAGGATTAACGATATCACCTTCTAGCGTAACAATTCTAGTGCGATAGCGAATCGCTCTAGCTAATTCGTTAGCATGTTTTAAATTATCAACAATTATTGTATTACCTAATAAATTTTCAATCACGTTTTGATATTTATTATTTGCTGTTACGCCTTCAGCACCAATTGTTATAAACCCTTCAGCTTCTTGTGCTGTATTACGAATCTCCATTGCTAATTGTCTTGATTTCACAACATTTAATGGTAAAAAAGTCGCACGGCCTAAACCATTTTGCTTAAGATATTGTATCGCAGCTCGTCCATCTTTTTCGGTATCCACTATGACATGTTGCAATGAAGCACCCAATGCCGTTTCTATTGCTTTAGTTAAATGTGAAGGTACTTGAATAATTTCAGCCACTGCGCCATGAATGCCTGATAACTTTTGTTCATTTGCTCTCAAGATATGTTTTACGCCGTTGAAAAAGTAGCTATAATCTTCTTGTTGCGTAGCAATACTATCGATTCGAGACTTTAACTTTTCATTATATCTATACGCTTGATGCAGTTTATCTTCATATTCTGTTTGCTGTTGTTTAGTAGAAGTTAGTTTTTTTTCACAAGCTGCTATTTCTTTATCTAAGTCACTAAGTTGACGTTGCTTTTTATTGTACTGTTGCTCCTTGTCATTAATGTCGTTTTGAAGTTCTTTTAACTGATTAAAAGCTTCTAACAATCGCGAATCTAATCTAGATTGTTTCGTTTCATTTTCTTGAATTGTATGTTCTAAAAATCGAATATCATTATTTACATCTGATTGTTCAGATATTAATGTATAATATTCATCTCTAATGGCTTCTAATTTCTCATCGTGTTGTTCATCAGATACATAGAGTTGTGATTCAATTTGCTCAATTTCTTTTGTTAAATGTTGTTGCTTTTCACTTATTGTGACACGTTGATTTTTGGCTTTTTTAAGTTCTTGTTGTAATTGTTCTATTTGTTCAGCAATATTTTCTTGTTCTTCTTCAAAGCGGGCATTAGTTTCTGATTGATTTTTTTTGCGTTCCTCTAAAACGTTAAGTTGTCCAGTATATTTTTCAACCTCTTCAGTCGCTTTAACTAATTTATAGTTAAGTGATTCAATAGTGTCATCCAATTGTTGACGCTCTGATTTATATTTAGCAATCGCATTAGAGTGTTGTACCTTTTGAGCTTCTTTATTTTCTTGCTGACCTTTGAGATTGTTTAAGTTGTTATCTAGTTTATTAATATTTTCATTGTACTGTTCTATATCATGAACTGTGACAAGTACATCACTTTTTTCCATTTCTTTAGATAAATGATTGTATTCTTTAGCAATCGCGGCTTCCTCTCTAAGAGGTTCCACACGACCTTCTAAATCATATAAAATATCTTCTACTCTTGTTAAATTATCTTCAGTTTGGTCTAATTTTTGAACCGACGCGGCTTTTCGCTTTTTATATTTTAAGACCCCTGCAGACTCTTCTAGTATTTGTCTTCTATCAACTGGTTTTGCGTTAAGAATTTCATCTACTCTACCTTGAGAGATAATACTAAACGCCTCTTTACCTAGTCCAGAATCTAAAAACAAATCAACAATATCTTTCAAACGTGCTTTCTCATTATTTAAATAATATTCACTATCGCCACTTCTATATAATCGGCGAGTTACAATTACTTCTTGGTTATCAATTTGTAATTTACCCGAATGGTTATCTAATTTAAGTTTAACTTCCGCATAATTTTGCGCTTTACGATGTTCTGCTCCAGAAAAAATAATATCTTCCATTTTAGCACCACGTAAAGATTTGGCGGATTGCTCACCTAACACCCACTTGATGGCATCAGTTATATTACTTTTTCCACTTCCATTTGGACCCACAATCGCTGTTACACCTTTATCAAAATGAACACTCGTATGTTCAGCAAATGATTTAAATCCAAACGTATCTATTGATTTTAAATATACCATGCTATTCTCCTTAATACATTACCAACTTTATATAAGTATCTTTAACTATTTACGCTAAGTAATTGTATTTTTTATAACACCTTAGACTTTAGTTACCATCTTTTTGTAAGCACTTTCAGCAGCTTTTTGTTCTGACTCTTTTTTCGTTTTGCCTTTACCTTCTGCTATGGCCGTATTTTCTAAAATTACTTCAGAAGTAAATAATCGATGATGTGCCGGCCCTTCTTCTTTAATCAGACGATAAGTAACATCGCCTTTGTTTTGTTGATGTACAAATTCTTGAAATTGTGTTTTAAAATCAATAACACCATCTAATTCATCATCTTCTACAAAAGGAAAAATAACGTGTTGTGCAAAATACCAAACCGCTTCTAATCCTTGATCTAAATATAATGCTCCTACGAATGCTTCAAATGCATCTGATACTAATGAAGGTCTGGTGCGTCCACCTGTTTTCTCTTCGCCTTTACCTAGTAAAATTAAGTCATTTAATTGTATTTTATTGGCAAATATTACAAGTGAAGGTTCACAAACTATTGTTGCACGCATTTTAGTCAGATTTCCTTCTGGTAAATCTGGGTATTTGTCAAATAAGTAGCGTGAAACCGTCAATTCTAATACCGCATCTCCTAAAAACTCTAGCCGTTCATTATGTTCTAAACGATTCATGTTAAAGTCATTAATAAAACTCGAATGAGAAAACGCTTGTTGATACAACTCGACATTATTAAATGTTAAGTTTAATTGTTCCATTTTTTGTGCAAACCTATTCTTGAAGTCATTAACTATTTCTATTTTTTTGTTAGTGGTCAATACATTTCCTCCTATATGAATTAAACTTAGTCATACATATATAATTTTACGTTAAAACAACTGAAAACTAAAGGGAAAACCTTATAGTATTTCCTTATTTTATTTGGTTGTCTGATTTTCAAATCTAAAGTTAACAAAAAATCTGAACCGCAAGAGAACGGTTCAGATTGTGATTTATTATTTTTCAAGACTGTTAATAAAGTTAACAGCGTCACCAACTGTGTTGATTTTTTCAGCTTCTTCATCAGGAATTTCAGTACCAAATTCATCTTCCAATTCCATCACTAATTCAGCGATATCAAGTGAGTCAGCACCTAAATCGTCTTTGAATGATGCGTCAGCAGTTACTTTATCTGCATCAACACCTAATCGATCAACGATGATATCTTTTACTTTATCGAAGTTTTCCACGTCGATTCACCTCCTTTAAAAAGAATATACATAGACTTTATCATTTTCCCATTTTACGCAGTGAAATACAAGCGTTATTTCACTTCAGCATAGTTAAATTTCATTACGTTATATGACTAAGTCGTATTATAACGGCCTCTATCATTTTTAACAATAATAGATTAGGGTTATTACATGTACATACCACCATTTACATGAATGTTTTGTCCAGTAATGTATTTTGCCTTATCTGACGCTAAAAATGCCACTGTATGCGCAATATCTGTATCTTCACCAAATCTAGAAAGTGGGATTTGATCTAACATTTGTGCTTTTAAATCTTCATTTAAAGCATCAGTCATATCTGAAACGATAAAACCTGGAGACACCGCGTTAACTGTAATATTTCTAGAAGCTAATTCACGTGCGCTAGATTTAGTTAATCCTATAACCCCTGCTTTAGTAGCAACATAGTTTGCTTGACCTGGGTTACCAACTGCACCTACAACACTTGATAGGTTAATAATTGAACCACTCTTTTGTCGTAACATTTGTGGTGTTACTTTTTGAATACAATTAAATACGCCTTTTAAGTTTGTATCGATTACATCATCCCATTCAGATTCTTTCATACGCATTAATAAATTATCACGTGTAATACCCGCATTGTTAACTAAAACGTCGACCGAACCAAATTGATTCACAACTTCTTTAATCATTGCTTTAACTTCATTACCATCGGCTACATTGGCTTGAATTGCAAAACTTTCTACATTTTTTGCTTTAATTTCTTCTACAACTGCTTCTGCTTTTTCTGTGCTACCTGCGTAGTTAACTGCTACGTTGTAACCTTCTTCAGCAAGTTGTAAAGCGATGCTACGTCCAATACCTCTTGAAGCACCAGTTACTAATGCACTTTTAGTCATTTTCATTCCACCCTTTTAAATCTTCAATAGTTTGAATTGAAGTTAATTTTACATCTTTATTTATTTTCTTAATTAATCCAGATAGTACTTTACCCGGACCTATTTCAATAAAGTGATCTACGCCTTGTTCAATTAACCATTCAGTTGATTGAATAAATTGTACCGGTGAATATAGTTGCTTAATCATGTTTTGTTTGATCACAGAACTGTCAGTTTCTGGTTTAGCATTAACGTTTTGAACGACTGAGAACTGTGCGTCTTGCCATTCAAATTGATCTATATATTGCGCAAATTGTTCTTCTATAACTTGCATCATTGATGAATGGAAGGGTCCTGAAACAGATAATGGCATAACACGTTTAGCGCCTAATGATTTCCCTTCTACTGCTAGCTTATCAATCAATGTTTTGTGTCCAGAAACAACAATTTGACCTGGAGCATTAATATTTGCAGGCTCGATAATTTCTTCATCATTAGATAATTTTTGGCAAATCGCATCGACTTCTTCGTAGTTCAAACCAAGTACAGCAGCCATACTTCCTACGCCGTTAGGAAAAGCTTCAGCCATAAGTTGACCACGCTTTCTTACTATTTTCACAGCATCTTCGAATTTCAACACGCCGCTAGCTACTAAACTAGCATATTCTCCAAGACTATGTCCCATAGTATAATCTGCATTCAAATTATTTAAAGCTTCATATAGAGCTACACTATGTGTTAGTAATGCAGGTTGTGTATTTTCTGTTTGTGATAATTTGTCTTCGTTATCTGTAAACATCGTTTCTAAAATATCAAAGTCTAATTGTGTTGATGCTTGATTTAACACTTCAGTTGCATTGCCATCGACTTCGTATAAATCGTGTGCCATACCTATTTTTTGTGATCCTTGACCTGGGAATATTACTGCTGTTTTACCCATTTTATTCACCAACCGTTTCTCTCATAGTTTTAACAATTTCCTGCTCTCCAGCAATTTTAGCTTGTCTAATTGCAGAGTAAAACGCTTTAGCACTTGAACTACCGTGTGCTTTTACAACGATGCCATCTAATCCAAGCAATACCGAACCACCATATTCAGCGTAGTCCATTTTACGAGTTAAGCCTTGTAAGTCTTTACGTAAGATTAAAGCAGCCATTTTATTTTTAAAACTACTCAATAAAGTATCTTTAAACATTTTTCCAAATGCTTTGGCTACGCCTTCTAAATTTTTCAATATCATATTACCTGTATATCCATCAGTTACAATAACATCAGCAGCGTCTTCCATTAAACCTTTAGCTTCTACATTGCCATTAAATTTAAAGTCATTTTGTTCTTCCATTAAATTAAATGCTTTTTTCGTTAAAGCGTTACCTTTTGCAGCTTCAGTACCAATATTTAGTAAACCAACAGAAGGCTGTTCAATGCCACGTATTTTTTGTGCATAGATATTACCTAATTGGGCATATTGTACTAAATGTTCGGCTTTGGCATCAGCATTAGCACCAACATCCATAAATACAAAACCTTTACCAGAGGTAGTAGGTAAAGTAACGACTAAAGCGGGTCTAGCAACTCCTTTGATACGACCTACAATAAATAAGCCAGCAGACATTAGCGCACCAGTATTACCTGCAGATACACAACCATCTGCTTCACCAGCTTTTACCGCTTCAGCCATACGCACCATCGAACTATCTTTCTTTCGTTTTATTGCTCTTACTGGTTCATCTTCCATCGTAATTCTTTCAGAACAATGTCGTACTTCAACGCGTCCGTGGTTTAAATTACATTGATCTTTATCACCGAATAATATAATTTCTAAATCTTTAAAATCATTAACTGCTCTCTCTACAGCTTCAAGTACAATTTGAGGTGCATCGTCTCCACCCATCATATCAATTGCAATTTTAACCATTTATTTCATCCTCACTTGTATAATACATTTTGAAAGTGCCACCAAAAACTTGTCTCTCTTTTACATATGATTTCACTTCAATAATATAATATTTTTCTTTATATTCTACAACTTGTGCTTCGGCAGTTACGATATCATTTAATTTAACAGTTCTAAGGAATTTAATATTACTTTCTTTTGTTAAAACGACTGGTTTATGTATTAATGCTACACAGAGTGAATTGGCTTGAGCAAAAAGTACATGCCCTCTAGCGATTAAATTACGAGAAAAAACTGAATCTTCTCCTATATTAATAATAGACACTGCATGTTTATTTGGTTCAACGTTTATAACGTCGCCTATAATTTCACTACCATCAATCGAACGAATTCTATCATGATTTTCTTTAGCAACATTTTTAATTCGCTTGCGTAATTCAGGAATATTTAAATTGGTGCGATCTAAGCGTATCGTTTGAATACTTACATCAAACTTTTCACTTAAATCTATATCAGTTATGAAGGGATTTCGCTCTATTTCTTTTTTTATTGAGTCTCGTCTTGCTTGTTTTTTTAACTTCACAAAATACCCTCCTTAATAATTTTTAGTACCAAGTCTTAAACATTCCTAACATATCATAACACTTTCTAATTTAATTGCTCAACAATTATGTGATTTCTTCAGTCTCCCTTCTTATAAAAACGAATAGTCTCTATTAAATTCAACTATACACTTATATTATTATTAATCTAATTTAGAGTACTCTTAGTTAATGAACTCAATTTATTATCGAGATTATTTCCTAAACATTGTATGTTTTACTGCTATCTATTGTATATTGCAAAATAAAAATAATTACTCAAGTGAGTTATTCAATTTTAAAGGAAACTCTAAAAACATATTTTGGACAAGTACATGAAATTCGTACGCTTCTCTATCTTTATTTATCTACTCGTGTTGCTAATGCTATAGAAAAATACACAAAAATAGTTTGAAATACTTTAATTTTTATGCAAAAAACCTCCAGTAAATGATAGTGGAAGGTGGTCACATTAATAGTTATATCCTTAATAAAGCCGCATACTTAACGATTAAATCAACAGCTAAAGATTATATATTATATAACATTTAATATTAAATTCCATGATGCTAAAGTGTCCTACAACCTTAATTATATAGTGTAAAAAGCAAAGCATGTATGGCCATAGATAAGACGTGGAACGAAGTTGGTGTTTTAAAATAAGTTATGCATTAAATAAAATGCTCGCTCAAGATTTAATGTTTTGAGCAAGCATTTTATTTATATAATTTTGCTTGAACATTGTCAGTTAATCAAAACTTGTATATAACAAGTTACGTTCTACAAAATGTCTTAATCGATCATATTCGCTCGAGAAAAATGCTCCAGATTGAATAAGTTCTGCAGCTTCATCCCTAGCAACTTCTAACATTTTATAGTCTTCAACCACATTTGCTACTAAAAAATCAGGTAATCCACTTTGCTTCACTCCAAAGAAATCACCAGGACCGCGCATTTCTAAATCTCGTTCACTTAATTCAAATCCATCAGTAGTTTGCGTCATAATATTCATACGTTCGATGCCAACTTCTGTTTTAGGCGAAGCGATTAAAACGCAATAACTTTGTTGATCGCTTCTGCCAACACGACCACGTAACTGATGTAAGGTAGACAATCCAAATCGATCGGCATCATAAATCATCATAAATGTAGCGTTGGGTACATTTACTCCTACTTCAACAACCGTCGTCGATACGAGTATATCTATCTCATGATCACTAAATCTTTGCATCACATTATCTTTGTCTTCACTCGATAATCTACCATGTAGGATTCCGACACGTTGTTCACCATAATATGCTTTTAATGATTCGAATAAAGCTATCACGTTTTGTACATCTTCTAGGTGTTCCGAACTTTCAATCAAAGGACAAACAACATAAGCTTGTCGACCCTTGTTAAGTTCAGCCGTCATTTGTTTCAATACATCTTCGTATGCTTCATGTTTAGACCAACTTGTTATAATTGGTTTTCGACCGCGTGGCAGTTGTTTTATAGATGAAACATCCATCTCACCAAATACCGAAATTGCTAATGTTCTGGGTATCGGCGTTGCAGTCATAAATAGCACATTTGTCATTGCACCTTTTTCTCTCAACAATTGTCTTTGATTAACACCAAAGCGATGTTGCTCATCTGTAATCACTAATCCGACATTATCAAATATAACATCTTCTTGAATTAGAGCATGCGTGCCAATGAGACAATCTATAGTCCCTTCTGCCAATTGTTGTAGTAATACTTTTCTTTTTTTTCCTTTTACCGAACCTGTAAGTAAAGCTACGTTCATCGTATCTCCAAATAAGTCAACGAGACTCTCAGCATGTTGTTCTGCCAAAATTTCTGTCGGTACCATTAAAGCTGATTGGTACCCTGAGGTTTTCAAAGCATACATACATATTGCAGCGACTACAGTTTTACCTGAACCAACGTCCCCTTGCAATAATCGATGCATCCTAATGGGTGCCTTTAAATCTCTAAAAATTTCATTAACACTCGATTTTTGTGCTTCAGTCAATTCAAAAGGCAAATTACTAATAAATTGCTTTACTTTTTCGATATCATAGTCTATTTCAACTGCTTCGTCAGATGTTTTTTCTAATCGATTAAGCCATTGCATTCTTAACTCGAATAAAAATAATTCAGTAAATGCATAACTGCGTCTCGCCTTTAATAATGATTGTTTATCCGTAGCACAATGTAACGCTTTTAAAGTTTGTTCTAGTGTTTCTAATTTATATTTGTCTCTTAATGCTTGAGATAACCATTCGTGTATCGTGACTTCATCTAATACTTGTCGAATCATGTCTCGTAGAGGTTTTTGTTGAATACCTTCTTTAATTCGATAGACGGGTTCAAATTGTTCATCGTCACTCATATTATCTTCATTAAAAAACATTCTATTCCCATTAATTTCTTGCTTATTTCTAAGCCACTTCCCTTTAACGATAACTTTTCCATGTAATTCTATTTTCTTTTTTAAATACGCTTGATTAAAAAATACACATTTGACAGCAATATTATTCACCATTAAATGAACCGTTAATTTCGATTTATTACGACCAAAAAAAGCGACAGTTGGAGAAGAGTAAACTTCACCTACAACTGTCACTATAGATTGATCTTCGGCCTCAGTTAAGTCAATTATAGTATTATCTTCATAACGTGTTGGTAAGTATAAGATTAAATCCTCAACTGTATTAATATTAAGTTCATTTAACACTGCCAACCGTTTCGGCCCTAGGCCTTTAATTTTAGACAATGGAAAAGGGCTCTCTATTAAATTGACTTTTGACATAATTAATCACCAAATATTTCTTGTTTTAAACGTTGCCCTGTAGGAGTACCTGCAAGTCCTCCACGTCCTGTTTCTCTAAGAGCAGAAGGCATTGTTTGTCCTATTTTATACATTGCTTCAATTACTTCATCAGTTGGAATCCTTGAAGTTACGCCAGCTAACGCCATGTCGGCAGAAACAATCGCATTAGATGCGCCTGCTGCATTACGTTTCACACATGGCACTTCTACTAAACCAGCAACTGGATCACATACTAAACCTAGCATATTTTTTAAGCAAATTGCAAAAGCTTCAGCCGATTGTTGTGCTGAACCGCCAGCTAATTCTACACTTGCTGCTGCTGCCATTGCTGCTGCTGAACCAACTTCAGCTTGGCAACCACCTGCTGCACCTGAAATTGAAGCATTGTTTGCTACAACAAAACCAAATGCACCTGATGTTAGAAGAAAATTTAACATATCTCTTCTCGAAGGATTTAATCTCGGCTTCAATCCAAATAACACACCGGGTACTACACCTGCAGAACCTGCAGTTGGTGTAGCACATATTTTACCCATGGCTGCGTTTACTTCATTTGTAGCAACAGCTTTACTTACAGCATCTAGTAGTGTATTACCTGCTAAAGATTCACCTGTTGCAAGATATTTTTTAATTAATACTGCATCTCCACCAGTAAGTCCTGTTGTTGATGTAACTCCTTCAAGTCCTTCATCTAATGCATTTTCCATCGTTTGCAAATTTTTGTCCATGCTAGCGTAAACTTCTTCTTCAGATAGTCCTGTAACTTCCATTTCTTGCTCGAGCATTACTTCATGAATCTTCTTGTTTTCTGATTCACAAATTGCAATTAATTCTTTCACACTTTTAAACATGCTATTCCTCCATTAGGCGTCGCCCATGAGTGAAACAGTCACTACACCATCGACGTTTTTTATTCTCTCTATAATTTCATCATTAATAGCGTCATCTAATTCGCAAGTCATTAAAGCTTGATCACCTTTTTCCTTACGTGCAACTTGCATACTTCCAACATTAATACTGGATTCTCCTAAAATGTTTGCCACACGTCCAATTGTGCCAAAAGTATCTTTATGAAAAACAAGTAAAGCTGGATAATTACCACTTATTGCGATATTAAAGCCATTAATTGCAATAATTTCAATTTTTCCGCCACCAATTGAAACGCCTTCAACAGAAATTTCTTTGTCTCCATCTCTCATATTAATAATAGCAGTGTTAGGATGAGAACGTTCTTCTGACATTTCGATAAAATTCACTTTCATTCCGACTTTTTCTGCCGTTTCTAAACTTGTAGTTATACGATCATCATCAGTATCATAACCTAGCAATCCACCTACTAAAGCTACGTCAGTACCGTGCCCCCTATATGTTTCCATAAATGAACCATATAAATAGATATCAGCTTGTTGTGGTATTTTACCAAACAAGTCTTTTGCCACTAGACCTATTCTGACTGCACCTGCCGTGTGAGATGATGATGGCCCTACCATTGTTGGTCCAATGATGTCAAAAACACTTTTATATTTCATAACAATACCCCACAATAATTTTTAATAATTCTAAAGTGTTGCGCTTACATATTTGCGTCCATATTATTATAACAAGCTACACTCTTTTTATAAACTATTATCGGTTGAACAAAGCATAAATAAAATTCGCAACTATTTCTTACCTTTAAGCTAAAAAGTCAGCGCTCAATATAGCACACAAAAATATACGTAATTAAGCATTAGCTTAATTACGTATATTTTCAATAGAAACGCTATTCTACTGCAAATAAATATGGATATACAGGTTGTTGACCATCATGTTGATCAATTTCAATTTCCGGATACTGCTCTTCTAACCACTCTATCGTTTGTTGCGTATTGTCATCAGTAGACTCTAATCCTTCGATAATAGTTATGATTTCACTATCCTCTTTAATCATATTCGACAGCAAAGATTTTATCGTTTCAAATTGATTTACATTTGTTGCGACAATCTTATCTTCTAACAAACCAATAAAGTCATTTTCCTTAACGTCTACACCATCAATTTTACTATCTCTTACAGCATAAGTTATCGCGCCTGAATTTACCGTTTCTAATGATTGAACCATGCGCTCTTTATTGTCTACTAAGCTATCATTACTATCTAAATTAAACAACGCTGCTAGACCTTGCGGAATGGATTTTGTTGGAATTACAACTGCATCAGCATCTACTAAATCAGCCGCCTGTTCGCTTGCCATTAATATATTTTTATTGTTTGGTAAAATGATAGCACGTTCACATTGCGTTTGTTCGATTACTTTAATAATATCTTGCGTTGAAGGATTCATCGTTTGACCGCCATTAATGACGTTAGTCGCACCCATCGATTTAAATAGTTCAGATATACCTTCTCCCATTGAAATAGTAATAATGGCAGTATCTACTGTTTCAGATAGTGATTGATTATGCTGCTCTTTTTTCACAACTTCTCTATGTTGTTCTCTCATATTTTCAACTTTAAGTTTTATTAATTCACCATAACCCTGCCCATAATTAAATACTTCACCTGGCTTTTCAGTGTGTACATGTACTTTCACTATTTCATCATCACTAACAACTAATAAAGAATCACCAAATGTGCTCATGTCTTCTCTAAATTGATTTTCATCATAATCTTTTAACTGACTATCAAAGCGAACCATCATCTCAGTACAATAACCGTACTTAATATCATCAGTACTTATAACGCCATGAAAGTCATGTGCTTCATTAACAATTGTATCTGTACCTACTTTAGCTTTATCACTTGGAATAGTTTCACCTTTTAGTGCACTTAAAAACCCTTCATAAATAAGCACTAAACCTTTACCACCACTGTCGACAACACCAACTTCTTTTAACACTGGTAATAAATTAGGTGTATTTTCCAATGATTGATTAGCTACATCAACTACATAAGATAACAATTCAATGCAATCATCTGTTTCTTCCATTTTTTCTAACGCTGCAGCACCTGCATCTTTAGCAACCGTTAATATTGTGCCTTCAACAGGTTTCATTATGGCGTTATAAGCTGTTTTAACTCCTGTTTGTATACTTTCTGCAAACTGCTTTGCATCAATTGTCGCTAATTCTTCTAGATTGTTGCAAAATCCTCTAAAAATTTGTGAAAGTATAACGCCTGAGTTACCTCTTGCTCCCATTAACAGCCCTTTAGCAAATGTTTTACCTTGTGCTCCTACATGCATTGATAGATTTTGCTCCACCGCTTCTTTTCCTGATGTCATTGTTAAGTTCATGTTCGTTCCAGTATCACCATCCGGAACTGGATAAACATTTAGTGAATCTACCAAGTCTGCATGATTTGATAAATTTTGCGCTCCTTGAAAAATCATGTCCGCAAATAATTTACCATCAATTGTACGTACCATTATGTATTGTCCTCCTAATTGTCCTTACCATTATTCATTCTTAAGCCTTGCACATGTATATTTATAGCATTTACGTTTACTTTTAATGCTTGTTCTAAAGTATATTTAACTGTCGCTTGTACATTGCTAGCGACTTCTGAAATTTTTACACCATAGCTTACAATAACATACATATCAACGTTTATACTGTCATTTGTATTATTTATAACAATACCTTTAGCATAATTTTCATGCCCTAATATTTCAGCTATGCCATCTCTCACTTGTTGTTTAGATGCCATTCCCACGATTCCATAACATTCTACAACTTTGCTACCAACTACAGTAGCGATAACATCATTAGAAATATCTATGTTCCCATAATCATTGTTTATTTCCAATGTCATTGTCGTTACCCTCCTATTTGTGCTGTAATTGTTTAGTTTCAAATTTGCTATTTAACGTTAATGATATGTAACTTACAAACAGTTACAATATTTCATTTCGCATTATTATAGCATATTTTGGCTCATCTAAAAGTAAAATATCTTATAATATTAAATTTTATTGCTTTGGCTTATGAAATGTGATACATTATTCAAGTATGTAGTAGATACGTGTATTTATATTTATTAAAGGAGGTACTTTCATGGGCAAACAATGTTACGTAACAGGTCGTAAAGCTTCAACTGGTAACAATCGTTCACACGCTTTAAACGCTACGAAACGTAGATGGAATGCTAACCTTCAAAAAGTTAGAATTCTTGTAGACGGAAAACCTAAAAAAGTTTGGGTTTCTGCACGTGCTTTAAAATCTGGTAAAGTTACTAGAGTTTAATAAATATAATGCACATAAAAGACCAATCCTTATGTGGAGGATTGGTCTTTTTTATTTGACTTAATCTGAAGATTTGATCATCAGTACAGTACCTTTATGTAATTCTACAACGCCTGATTCTGCCTCTAATTCATTAGAAATGGTTAAAGTAGAACCTAGTTCTAAGTTTTGACGTTCTAGCGGGTACTTAAAGTTGATTAATGATATAGAGGTTGGATAACTGACCGGTATAAATGAGATGTATTTCAAGTTTTCTTGTTTTTTGACGTTATAGTGACCTGCAGTTAGGTATTGAATTTCATTTTGTTGATCAACGATAACAATTTTAACATTCAAACGCTGATATTCGGGCTTTTCTAAAATTTGTAATGCGCCCATAAAATGATCTAACCTACCACCTGTCGCACCATATATATAAATTTCTAAATAGCCACGCTTCACTGCTTCTTCAACAGCTATAGCTAAATCTGTATCATCCTTTTCTGCATTCACAGGATTTATTCCAAAACTATCAATTAACATTTGTCTTTCTTCAGCAGTGACCGAATCAAAATCTCCTATTGTGAATACCGGGTTTATATCATTTTGAATTAAAATTAAAACGCCTCGATCAACACCGCCCCATTCTTCATCTTTCTTATTTTCAAGTAATTGCTGTGGGGTATTTCTATTGCTACACAATAAATTTATATGCATAACATCATCCTTTTAATCGTTTTACTGCATCATCGTAATTTTGATGTCCAAAAAAGTATGAACCAGCAACTAACATTGTAGCTCCATTTTCAATCACTTTATCGACTGTTTCGTCGTTAATACCACCGTCAACTTCAATATCGAATGTTAAATCATTTGCCGATTTAATACTAGATAATTGTTTTAGTTTCGTAATAGTGGATTCGATAAAAGCTTGTCCTCCAAAGCCTGGGTTCACTGTCATCACCAATACGTAGTCAACCATATCAATAACCGGTAATATAGACTCAACTGGTGTACCAGGATTAATAACTACACCTGCTTTTTTCTTTGCATTTTTAATTTGTTGAATGACTCTATGTATATGTGGTGTTGCTTCGACATGCACCGATATCATATCTGCTCCGTTTTCTGCGAATAATTCTATATACTTTTCCGGTGATTCAATCATTAAATGCACATCTATCGGTAAAGACGTCCCTCTACGTACTGCTTCTAAAACTGGTATGCCTATTGAAATATTAGGAACAAACTGACCATCCATTACATCAAAATGCACTCCATCTACGCCTGCTGCTTCTAAATGAGTTAATTCTTCCTCTAATTGTAAAAAATCCGCTGATAATAATGATGGGAAAATCTTTGCCATTTAGTATCTTTCCTTTCTGTTACTAATCTCGTTAAATAATTGAACATAATGATCATATCTAAATTGAGCAAGATTGCCTTGAGTCAATTCATGCTTTACGTTACATTTTGGTTCATTAATATGATTGCAATCTCGAAACTTACACAATGCACCAAGTTCATTAATATCTATAAAAAATTCTTTCACTTCTTCTTTTTGAATGTGATCAAAGTCTAACGCACTAAATCCTGGTGTATCCGCAATAAAACCATTACTACGTTCAAATAGCTCTACATGGCGCGTAGTATGTCGACCACGATTTAAAGATTTAGAGATATGCTGCGTTTCAAGTTCTAATTCTGGAAAATAATGATTTAATAAAGTAGATTTGCCTACACCTGATTGTCCACTTAAGACTGCTAAACCCTCTCCCCATTCATTGAAGACCGCCGTAATATTACTATCCTTACCAATAAATTGAATTTGATATCCAATATCAGCATAAGTACTTAGTTTTTGTTGAATGTTTTGCAGAACTGCTGACGTCGCTAAATCTTTTTTAGTAATCAAAATTCGAGGACGTAAGTGGTATGAATGTGCAATAACTAAAAATCTATCTAATAATTGCGTTGAAAAGTCTGGCTCAACAGCACTCATTACGATAATTAAGTGATCAATGTTACTCACCGGTGGCCTTTTTAATTCATTCTTTCGTTCATGTACATTTTGAATATAACCTTCAGTTTTATTTTCTACATCAAAGTCTACTACATCCCCAACTATGGGAGAGAATTTATTCTTTCTAAATAAACCTCGAGGCTTTGTATCAAACATTTCTCCTTGTACATCTACACGATATACACCACTCAATGATTTAATGATACGTCCAGTTTTCAAATTTGCACCTCTTTTCATTACTGTTACTTTTCATATTATAGCAAAGCAAACTTATTTTAAATAATAAATAACCTATGAATAAAATAAAAGAGGTAAGACAAAGTTCTAATAAATAATATTAAAACCTGTCTAAACCTCTATATAACATTAAAAATCATATGGTATATCTTTATCTGACACGACTTTGTCGTCAACTCTAACCGTGTATCCCGCTGTCTTATCTTTAGCTATTTTCATTGGAATTTTAATTGTTTTATCTTTTTTGATTTTATACGTTTGGGCAACTGATGAACCAGAATTATCTTTATCTCTAATATACACTTTCACTTCTTGACTTTTATCATCTTTACCCGTATATGGCACAACGACTGTTTGCGTATATGTTTTGGTCATTTCATCATCATCATCGTCGTCATTTTTACGCTTATCCTTATCTTCTTTTTTATCTTTATCGTCATCTTCTTTTTTATCTTTACCTTTAGAGACAACAAAAGATATGGTAGAACCCTCATCTATTTCTTTATCTTTTGGAGTTTGACTAATGACAGAACCTTTGCTGATTTTATCGTCATTTTTCTCAGATGTGACGACGACGTTAAATCCTTTACTTTCAAGTTTTGAACGAGCGTCTTTAAATGATTTCTTTTCAAAGTTGTTAACGTAAACTTGTTTAACTCCTAATGATTCAGTTAATTTTATATCATTGCTACTCAACTTAACATTATTTCCTGCAGCAATACTTTGTTTCTCAATCAGGCCTTTAGCAAGATTATTTTTAGTGTAAGCTCTATCTGTTTTTACATTTTTAAAACCTAAGTCTTTTAATCTTTTAACCGCTTCATCCTTAGAAACACCATATAATTGGGGCATTTTAGCAGTTTTAGGTCCTTTAGATAAAACGATATCGACTTTACTATTTTGTTTTAATCTAGAACCTTTTGATGGAGTAGTTTTAATGATTTTATTGACATCATATTTATCACTATATGCTCGCGACGTTTCGCCTAACTTAAGTTGTTTTTGAGATAAAATTGTTTCTGCCTGTTTCTCTGTTTTACCGCTTAAATTGGGCGTTTCTAAATATTTATTGCCGAACATGCCCATTGCTATAAAACTGAACAGACCAAAGAGTAATAAGACTAAAATAAAAGCATAAAAAAACTTTTTCTTCTTTGATCTTTTTTTACGAGGCGGTGCGTAAATATGTTCTTCAGTAGATTGGAATTTTTGATGATCAACGATAGGAATTTGCATCGTTTGCTCGATGTTATTGTTATTTTCTTGTCGAGTACGCTCTTTGATTTCATCTTTATCAAATTCCATCGTTGTTGTAGCCATATCCTCAGATATATATTTACCTTCATTCGCTCTATTATCTGATAACACACTTGTTAAGTCCTCTTGCATTTCATCTACAGATTGATAACGTTCTTTTTTATTCTTTTCAGTTGCTTTTAAAACAACATTGCTTAACGCTTGAGGAATATCTAAACGTTGATCGGTCGGATTAGGCATATCATCTTGAATATGTTTTATTGCAATACTTATTGCATTTTCGCCGTTATATGGTGGTTTACCTACTAACATTTCGTATAAGACAACACCAATAGAATAAATATCTGTGCCACTATCTGTAGATTCTCCTCGAGCTTGTTCAGGAGATAAATATTGAACGGTTCCGAGTACATGATTCGTTTGAGTCATAGTCGTTTCACTTAGCGCTTTAGCAATACCAAAATCTAGTATTTTTAAAGTTTTATCTTTTTCGATTAAAATGTTTTGTGGTTTTATATCTCTGTGTACAATTTTTGTTTCATGAGCATGTTTAATACCATCGATAATTTGCTCAGTAAAATTAGTGATAGTCTGAATATCTAATGGTTTATGATTCGCAATATATTCGGATAATGTTGGCCCATCGATATATTCCATGACAATGAAAAAGCAATCATCATTTTCAGTAACATCATAAACGTTAACAATATTTTTATGAGAAAGTTGAGTAAGGTTATGTACTTCCCTTTCAAAACGCTCAATCGTTTCTTCTTTCTCATTGGCTGCGATAGAAATAGCTTTTATTGCAACTTTACGATTTAAAATTGTATCTTCAGCAAGATAGACAATGCTCATCCCCCCGCCACCAAGCTTTTCAATCACTTTATAACGGTCATTTATTACTTTGCCTATCATACTTTGTCACCTTCAATCTGTGCGAGCACGAAACTAATATTGTCATTGGAATCATTAGTTAATGCTACTTCTATAAGTTTAGCACCAATACTATCAATAGAATCATTATCGCCGATAATTTCTTGAAGTTGATTATCCCTAACGTAATCAGTTAATCCATCAGAATTTAAAATAAGATAATCATAATAATTAAAACGTTTAACAAAAATATCAGGCGAAACTAATTTATCTGTCCCCATCACTTTAGTAATAATATTACGCTGAGGATGGCTAAAGGCTTCTTCCTCAGTAATTTGACCAATCATTACAAGATGATTAACAAATGAATGGTCGCTTGTAATTTGATCTACATCTCTACTATTTATTAAATAAGCTCGAGAATCTCCAATATTTGCAACAACGATATAATCATCAAATACTAATGCACAAACACACGTCGTCCCCATACCACTATATTCAGGACGATCTATTGATAACTGATAAAGCTCGCGATTAATATTTTTTAATGTCGTACGTAACCAATCTTCTGCTTGATAATCTTCTATTAAGTTTTCTTCCTCGAAGCGTTGCTGCAATTCTTTTGTTACGAATTGACTAGCCACTTCACCTGCTTGATGTCCACCCATACCATCACATAAAACTAATAGCTGTTGACTTGTTTTATTGTAAAATACGCCGCCCGCATCTTCATTATTTTCACGATATTGACCTTTGTCAGTATAAAATTGTGCCTTTAGCATTTGATCTCTACCTCGTTTCTACTTGTCGTTCCTTAGCTCTTAATTGACCACATGCTGCGTCAATGTCAGATCCTTGTTCTCTTCTGATTGTAGCATTAATACCTAAACGCTTAAGCTCTTTTTCAAATTTGAAAATGTCTTCTTTCGGCGTCTTCACATAGTTACGTTCAGGAACGTGATTGACAGGTATTAAATTAACATGACAATTTAAGTTTTGAATTAAGTGAGCTAATTCTCTTGCATGCTCTAGCTGATCATTTACTCCACCAAATAAACCATATTCAAATGTAATACGACGGTTCGTTTTTTCTTGATAATACTCAATTGCTTCCATTAATTTCTCTACATTATATGCTCTATTAATAGGCATAAGTCTAGAACGAATTTCATCTTTAGCACCATGCAGGCTTACAGCAAAATTAATTTGTATATCTTCATCTGCAAAATCATAAATTCGTGGAATAATACCAGATGTAGAAACTGTAATATGACGAGCACCAATATTCAAACCATTATCGTCGTTAACTATTTTTAAGAAATCCATCATTTCATCATAATTTTCAAATGGTTCACCGATACCCATAATTACTATTTGAGATACACGTTCCTCAGTTTCATCTAATGCTTTTTGCACAGTTAACACTTGCGAAACTATTTCTCCAGCTTCCAGATTCCGTTTTAAGCCACCTAAAGTAGATGCACAAAAAGTACAACCTATACGGCATCCAACTTGAGTCGTTACACAAACTGAATTCCCATATTCGTGTCTCATCAGTACTGTTTCTATCGTATATCCATCCTGTAGTTCAAATAAAAATTTAATCGTCCCATCTTTACTTTCTTGTTTTACTACTGTCGACAACGTAGTCATTACAAAATTGGCTTCCAACAATTCTCTTAAATCTTTCGATAAATTTGTCATTTCATCAAAGTTATTTACTCTTTTTTCATATAACCATTCATATATTTGCTTTGCTCTGAATTTTTGTTGCTTATGTTCTACCAACCAACTTTGTATCTCATCATATCTAAGAGAATAAATCGATTGTTTCTCAAAATCCGGTAAAAACTTATTTTTTTTCTTTTTTTCGGCTGTAATCATAAATTAGCTGTCCTTCCGTCTTATTTTTGTTATAAAGAAACCATCAGAGTTGAAATCTTGGGGTAGTATTTGTAATGTTTTAACTTTATCGCCAGTTCTAGGGTCTGTAAATGTTTCAAATTCAAATTCTTTATTATTTTTCAAAAATGTATAAATAACATTTTCATTTTCTAATTGTTCTATAGTGCAAGTAGAATAAATTAATGTACCACCGGGTTTTACGTTGTCTTTTACATTATCTAAGATAGCTAATTGTGTAGTCACTAAACTATCTATCGTTGCTTTACTTTGTTCGTATTTAATTTCTGGCTTATGGCGTAACACACCTAAACCGCTACATGGGGCATCAACTAAAATCTTATCATACACTTTATCATAGTTTTCTGTTGCATCGTGTGTATAGCTCAAAATGTTAGATAATCGTAACTTTTTAGTATTAAAGTTAATTAGCTCAATTTTATGTTCATGGATATCAGTAGCTTCGATGTGACCTTCATTATTCATTAGTTCTGAAAGGTGGCAAGCTTTGCCACCTGGTGCACTACACGCGTCTAAAATAACATCTTCTTTTTCAGGTGATACGATTTGTCCCACTAACATAGAACTTTTATCTTGAATCGAAACTAATCCGTCTTTAAAAATACGTGACTCAATAATGGGTTTCCCGCTTAAATGCAAACACACATCAACATGGTCGTCTTGTAAGACAGAAAAACCTTCATCTTCTAATCTTGAAATCGTGTCAGCTATCGTTATTCTTGTCGTATTTACCCTTACTGTTTGCTCTACTTTCTCTAACAATGACTTAGCAATATCTTCTGTCTGTTCTATACCATAATGTGTTGTCCAATGGTCAACAAGCCATTTAGGCAAACTATATTGGATAGCAATTCTTTTTTTGTTATCAGTAATTTCTTCGAATTTAGGTAACTCATTACGCATAATATTACGTAAAATTCCATTCACCACATTACCGTTATGCGGTCCACCTTTATATTTAGCAATTTCTACTGCTTCATTAATAATGGCATGTTCGGGAATCTTATCTAAATAAACATATTGGTAAATGCTCATCCATAATAATTGACGTACCCATCCTTTAATTTTTGTATTAACGAAAGGTTTTAAAATATAATCTAATGAGTATTTTCTTGCTAAAGTGCCATATACTATTTCCGTATATAAATTTTTGTCTGCTCTGTTCATTTCAGTATTTGATAAAGTCTCATTAATAATAATATTACTGTACGCTTTATCATTAATTATAGCTTGCAATGTTTCAAATGCATGCATTCTTACAGGTATTTCTGTCATGTTAATTCCTTCCCAACTAACGATGTTTGAACACCGCTTAAATAATTTGCCGCAAGCATACGTTTTTTTCCTGAAATTTGAATATCTGTTAAAGCAATCGCATCTTGTGATTCTGTACCTACTATAATGGCCTTTTTAGTAGTTTCTATAATTTCACCTGGTTGCCCACCTTTATTATTTACAATATGTGCAGCGTATATTTTCATATTTGCGCCATCCATTATTGTATAGGAGACAGGCCATGGTGATAAACCTCTAATGTGATTATATATAGCTTGAGCAGATTGATGCCAATTAATTTTTTCATCTTCTCTACTAATATTAGAAGCAAATGTTGCTTGGCTATCATCTTGCGCTTGCCTACTATTTGTACCATTTATAATTTGTGGCAATATTTCTTTTAATAAATCAGCACCTAAGAAGCTTAATTTATCATGCATCGTCCCCACATCATCTTGTTGTTCAATATCAATTGCACGCTGAGCTATGATATCTCCCGCGTCTAATTTTTCAGCCATATACATAATCGTAATGCCCGTTTGTGATTCGCCATCTATAATGGCTTGATGTATAGGTGCGCCCCCCCTATATTTGGGTAATAAAGAAGCATGCACGTTTATTGCACCTAGCCTAGGTGATTTTAAAAGTTTTTCTGGTAATAGTTGCCCAAACGCAGCTGTCACTATTAAATCGGCATCTAATGCTATAAGTTGTCCCAATTCTTCAGACTGAGTCAATTTTTCTGGTTGATAAATAGGTAAGCCGTGTTTTATGGCAATTTCTTTAACAGGCGGTGGCGTCATTTTTTTCTTTCTACCTACTGGTCTATCTGGTTGAGTCACAACCGCTATAACATTATGTTCTGCTAAAAGCATTTCTAATATTTTTGTTGAAAAGTCAGGTGTTCCCATAAAAATTACATTACTCATGATTAAAATACGCCTCCATCTCAGATTCAGTCATTAACCGCGTTACTCGTTCAGTAAATAAAATTCCATTAAAATGATCTACCATATGTAATATCATTCTAGCTACATCATCATAGGCCGTTAACTCTACTTCATTGCCCTCTTTATCATTACTCTTTACGACTATCATCTTACTTCTTGTTACTTCTCCATATACATCAGGTAAACTAATTGAACCTTCGAGTTCAGTAATTTTTTCATCCGACTGACTTACGATTTGTGGATTGATCAATTGTAGTAACCCATCTATTTCCATATCAATTATAGCAACTTGTTTATCAATACCAACTTGTGGTGCACATAATGCCGAAGCTTCTTGCTTATACATGGTATCTTCTATATCTAATAATAATTGGTTGAGCTCTTCATTAAAATTCTTAACTGGACTAATTTTTCTTGACAACAATGGATGTTGTTTAGAAACTAAGTGCTTAATTGTCATCGGTAAGACACCTCTCAAAATTCATCATATAATTATAACTTATCTCACTTAAAATTGCGACCGTTACTAAATATAACTTTTTCACAAGTTATATTGACATTCTTTAATTAATCATTTCACTTTTTAATTCATTAAAAATAAGCATTCAAGTAAAAGTTATCACTTTTACTTAAAAATGCTTGTCACTTTATAATTATTGAATATTTAAACTATGACGTTGGTTACCATCTTCATCAAAATTATCTGCAGCTAACCATTGTTCATATTTTTGTTTAATACTTGGCCATTCACTATCTAACATAGAAAACCATGCTGTATCTCTATTACGTGTTTTATAAATTTTATGTTGTCTAAATATACCTTCGTAAGTAAAGCCTAAACGTTTCGCACTGTTCATAGAAGGATTGTTCAAACTATCACATTTCCATTCATATCTACGATAACCTAATATATCAAACACATAACTTGCTAATAAAAAATGTGCCTCAGTCGCGATTCGAGTGCGCTTTAAAATATTAGAAAAATGAATATGACCCACTTCAATAGAAGCATCGATAGGATTGATACGTAATAAAGAAAATTCCCCTAACGCTTTATTAGACTTTTGGTCAATAATTGCTAAAAAATATGGATCATCTGATTTAATTTGTTTTTCTATATACTGTTTAAATAATGACTTATCATTTATCTGTTCTTCAGTAAGATACGTCCAATTTGAAGCGTCTTCTTCCAAACTAAATTGGCTAAATAAATCATCTATATGTTGTTCATTTAACTTTTCTAAACGACAATATTGCCCATTTAAAAGACTTACTTCTGGAAAAGATGGCTTGGTAAATGTTTCTAAATTTTCTCCTATTGGTTGATTAAATTGATTATATCTCATTTATTACACCTACTATCATTTAATTTGGATTAGTATTACTAAATAAATTGACTGAGCATTATGGCGATTGAAGAGAAAAGGCGAATAATTATTAAACCATATTATATCTTATTTAAATATCATAAACCAGATATTTAAAGTGACATTATATAAAGTCGAATTTTAGTGTTATTTATTGATAATTATACAACTTTTACTTATTATTAAATTATCATATAGGGCTCTGTTGAGGCAATTTAGCGAAACTTTGCTATTGTTTTATACATAATAGTAAATGTTACAAACAGTAAGCTAACAAGTCGGTTTGATTATGCTATATTAATCAAATTTATTTAAAATTGAACTACTTAACGCGAAACCAAAGTGTCTCATACAGTAAACTTAGTGATAACTTCATAGAAGCATTAAAACATATTAGTATATATGTAATATTTGTTAAACAATAACATCGGAGTAATTGAATTTTATATTACTTATATAGTAGATAAAGATATATATTAAGTTGTATTATCCTATTTCATCATGCAGTTTAATAAAGATTATATGTACCAAAGATACAATTATAGAAAATTTTGAAATTGAGAAAAATTCATTTACCGTAATTTAATTTACATCAGACATCCAAGACCAATCATAATTTAGCAAACATATATTTAGAGAACACGCTTATGAACTTCATGCTTTTAATAAGCTTGTATAGAGTCACAGTATGATTGGCTAAATCAACATACTGTGACTCTATTTATGTATTGGAAACTGTGTTTTAACAAATTATAGAAACTAATATTTTTTAGCTACTTAAAGTTTTAGTAAGTAATGAAAATATAGTTAAGGGTGATTTAGTTAAATGAAAAAAGTCAGTGTAATAATGCCAACATATAACAATGAAGATTGTATAAGACGTTCGATAGAATCGGTAATCAATCAAACGATGCATACTCAAGATTACGAATTAATTATCGTAGATGATTGTTCAACTGATAACACATTAGACATTATCGAAAACTACGCTCGACAATACAATGATTTCATTCGTGTTAAGCAATTAAATGTTAATAGTGGGAGTGCTAGTATTCCAAGAAATACGGGGCTTGAATTGAGTAACGGAGAATATGTGTTCTTTTTAGATTCGGATGATTACATTCATAAAAAAACGCTTAAAGATTTATACAATTATGGTGTTAAACATGATAGTGATTTAATAATAGGTAAATATGGCGTAGAAGGTAAAGGACGTGGCGTACCTAAAGCTATTTTCGAAAAAGGTAATGTTCCAAAAGCTGAAATTATTCAGAATAGTATATTTTATGCACTATCTGTTTTAAAAATGTTTAGAAAAAGTGTTATACAAGAGCATAATATTAAATTTAAAGCAGATGCCAAAACGGCTGAAGATCAATTATTCACAGTTAAATTTTTAATGAATTCACGTAACTATGCTATAAAAACTGACGTTGAATATTATGTTGTCGTCAATAATTTTGAGCATAGAACGCATTTAACTTCTAGCCATAGTACCGGTAGTGAATACTTTGCGACGATAAAAGAGATTTATAAAGCAATCTATAACAGTACAATTTATACAGACGCAGATACACGTGATGAATTCGCAGGTAAATTTACGACTCGCTTATTGAGACATGGTCGTAACAAAAATTTTGCACTCAGTCAGATGTGTTATGAAGATAAAATTGAATGGTTAAAACATTATTCAGTAACGCTAAATGAACTACCTAGATCTATGGATAAATACGTAACACAAAGCTTTAATATCAAATTAGAAGCCATTAGACAAAATAATATAATAGGCGTAATGCTGGCAGATAAATTATTATAAATAGCACTAAAAAATTAAAAAAGTAGCTAATCAATTGGGTGAATTTTTCAACCGGTTAGCTACTTTTAATGAAAATGTATTATTTTAATCAGCTATTTTATAGTTATAAAATAATTTAATAACTATAAACATTTCAGATCCAGTATCAAGTTTTAAACAAACCACTTCTATAATATAAACGATAGACAATTTTTAACTTTAGTTTCGAATAGTGACTCTTCTCTTTTCATGGACTACCCTTTATTTAAATCTGTTTATTTGTATCTGCCTATGACACTATTTTTTCAAGAAATTTGCAACGTTCATCATTTTTAAAACACATTTCAGAATATTTATTTGGTAATTTTATACTGAATTAATAATTAGATAAATAACAATAGATTAATAATTCTATATGTCCAATTACTAAGTATGAATTATCAGTGATTTAATGAATAGGCCATTTAAATAAAAAAGACCACCCAATTAAGGGTGGCTGTCTGAGTATTTGTCTGGATATATACCCTAGGGCATAAACTAGACAAACATTCATCAAATACGCCCTAAGGCATACTAATGTATCATACAACATTTTCATTAATAAAGCTATCATTAATTTAGCAAGACCTACTTATAAAAACAACTCATTGCTTAAAAATTTTTTGAGTTATACTGCTGACCTCTTGTTCATTAACCTTTTTTCAACAATGCCTAAAACTAATATACTTCAATTTTGTTTATACCCATAAGAACAACAATAATATTTCCTAAGTTCTTAAAAGGATTTAAAAATGTTTCATGTCATCGATTTTGATATAATAGCTTAGCTTTATATACAAAACAATAAATACTTTAGAAAAAAACTAAAAATTATGCATTTGAAATATGTATATATAAGGATAGCATAATTAAGAACAATTAAAATATTGTTTAATATTTTAATATTAGTTATGTTAATATAATAATAAAATAAATGATATTTGCTTAACAACAACGAACAATTTGCTCAATACATAGCATTGCTATCCAAAGAAGTGATCATCGTAAAATGACATAGGGTAAACATATTAATCAGAAAGTTTTAGTTAGAAAACTGAATGTATTAAAAACGATAAAACATTACACAATGAAAGATGGCTTTGATGAATACTATTGAGGGATACGTATTCAAAACTAGCCTTTACAAGTATCGAAATTTGTAAAAAAACATATATAAAGGGGATATTATATGATTTACACAGTTACAACTACCCTACCGCTAAATCATGGTGGTAGAACTAAGTCTTTACTAAGTAGAATAAAATTACTCGACAAAGAACTTAATATACCTACTAAAATATTAACGACTAATTATAACATTGAATACCTAGAGGTATATAAACTATTTTTAGAAGAAGAAAAAGTAACTAGTAATATTCAATATGAAAATATATACGATTGGTTGTCGGGCTTTAACTTATTAATTAATCCTAAGACAAAGTTCTTAAAAAAAGACACTTATATAGAAACATCTTATGAAATCGAGGGATTACGTAGCGAAATGGTTAAAAACGCTAGTGCCGTGCGCTATTTTGATGGAGAAAATTATGTTTTATATAGGAAATTTTATGATGATTCGAAGATACTAGAATTCGAAGATTTCATGTCACCAATCAGCAAAACGAAGGTACAACGCTGGCAGTATAACAAACACGGTATTTTACATAGAAAACATTACTATTCTCATAGTACGAAGCAGAAAATATTAGAAGAATATTTTGATGTTGATGGTAATATATACTGTAAAAAAATGTATGAAGATAATAAGAACAATGATTTAATTTATATTCAGACTTATCAACAGAATCGGCCTCATAAGACTTTTGCTTCTGAACGACAATTTTTCAAATATTATTTTGATTCTAGATTCTCTGATAACGACACAGTATTTTGTGATGCTAGAGCATTGGATGCTCCATTATTAAATCAATCAAACCAAACGCACAACATACTAGTTTTTCATAGTAGTCATTTAAATGATGATAAGATAAAAGCTTCTTTTAAATTCGCACTAAATAATTCAAATAAGGTTGCAAAATATATCGTTTTAACTCATAAACAAAAAAATGATATCCAAAACATTGCATCAATCGAATCCGAAAAAATTAGCATCATTCCACATTTTATACAACAAAAGGATATTAATGAACATATAGAACAAGAAAATAGGTTTATTTTCTTAGGACGTCTAGGCGTTGAGAAGCAACTTGACCACATTATTAAAGCGTATAATGAATTTTTGCAAAGCGGGTATACAACTAATCTTGTTATTTTCGGTAAAGATGAATTTCATCAAAAAGCAAAGCTTGAAAAACTAATTAAAGATTATGGCATACAAGATAAAGTAAGTATTAATGACTATACAAATAATCCAACAATAGAATTTCAAAAATCTAAAGCCTCTTTATTAACTAGTAAATTTGAAGGATTTGCATTATCAGTTATGGAAAGTATCAATGTAGGATGTCCTGTTATATCCTACGACATTAAATATGGGCCATCAGAGATTATAAACCATAATGAGAATGGCTATCTTGTGGAAGCTAATAATATATCTCAATTAGCTAATTATATGGAAAAGATTATTGAAACACCGTTACCTAATGTAAAAACAAAGCCAGAATTAAAATATGATTCCGCAATAGATAACTATAAAAGATTATTTTCATCACTAAATAATTAATATTATACGTTTAAATCAAGCTATGGGCATTTAGCGATGCCCTATTTATTTTTATCTTTTATTGGGATGAAGTTGCTATACACTGCTTTAAATATGAAATTGGGATTTGTTACTAAGAAACAACACTGTTTAAGAGAGTTATAACAGTCTACATAAAACAAGAAAGGCAGTCATTTAAATGACTGCCCTTTTTTTGCCCTTTTTATATTTTATAGAAACTCTCAAACCCTTGTGAATATTGTTTTTAAGCCATTTATATCGATACATTACATCATCATATTAGGATTGATATCAATCTTCAGTGCTAATTTATGTTTCAAATACTGATCATGATAATAGTCATCTAAGTATTGTAAAGCTTGATGTAGCGCTGGTTCATTCTTATATTTAATAAGTATTTGGAAGCGGTACTCGTTATTTATTCTAGATAACGCTGCAGGTGACGGCCCTAAAACAAATGCTTTATCCGATATGTGTTGCAATAAAATCTGATGTATATGTTTGGAAGCTTCCATTACCTTTTTCATATCTTGGTGTGCAATAGTAAAATTAATTAAAAAGAAATATGGTGGATATTTACCTAACTTTCTATAATTCATTTCTTTTTCATAAAACGCTAAATAATCATTGAGTTGCACGTCTTTAATTGCATAATGCTCTGGGTTGTAAGTTTGAATTAAAACTTCGCCTTCTTTATCATGTCGGCCTGCTCTACCCGCAACTTGGGTTAACAACTGAAACGTACGTTCACTTGAACGAAAATCAGGTAAGTTTAACATCGTATCAGCATTTAACACACCAACAAGCGTAATATTTGGAAAGTCTAATCCTTTAGCTATCATTTGTGTGCCCAATAAGATATCGCCTTTGCCTTCACCAAAATCATTTAACAGTTTTTCATGGGCACCTTTTCTAGAAGTTGTATCCACATCCATACGAATAATATTTGATTGTGGAAATTCGCGTTGTAATAGTTCTTCAACTCGTTGCGTGCCTGTACCAACTTGTCGTATATGTTCGCTTTCACAGTTTGAACATAAATTAGGTGGTGTTTCTTGATAACCACAATAATGACATTTTAGTTGATCCGCCGACTTATGGTAAGTTAATGAAATATCACAATTAGGACATTGTGGTACGTGACCACAATCTCTACAAAGCATAAATGAAGCATATCCACGACGATTTAAGAATAAAACGATTTGTTCTTTTTTGTCCAAACGTATTTGAATAGCCTCACGTAATTTATTAGAAAACATTGAACGATTGCCTTCACTTAATTCGGCTCTCATGTCTACTATTTCTATTTCCGGCATAGCTTGGTTATTAACTCTACTAGGCAATGGTAATAAGTCATATACTTTTTTATCGGCACGAGCGTAAGTTTCTAAACTTGGTGTTGCGCTCCCCAAAATCAATGGACAATTGTGGTATTGGCTACGCCACTGAGCTATATCTCTCGCATGATAGCGAGGATAGTCTTCTTGTTTATATGATGATTCATGTTCTTCATCGATAATAATCATGCCTAAATTTTTAAATGGCGCAAATACGCTAGAACGAGCTCCTACGCTTACTCGGGCACGCCCGTCGCGGATTTTTTGCCATTCGTCATAGCGTTCTCCTTTTGATAAACCAGAGTGAAGCACCGCAACATCATCTCCAAAACGGCGTTTAAAACGCAATACCATCTGGGGTGTTAATGCGATTTCAGGTACTAACATCATAGCTTCTCTGCCAAGTTCTAACACCTCTTCTATAGTATGCAAATACACTTCAGTTTTCCCAGACCCAGTAACACCATGCAGTAAAAATGTTTGATGTTCATGTGCATTAACTTTTGCTGAAATTGCATCAAATGCTTGTTGTTGTGACTCTGTTAAAACTTGCTTGGATTCTTGTTCAAACACTCGTGTTTCGAATGGATCACGTTCTACTACAGTGTCATATTTTTCGACGTATCCCTTTCTAGCAAGCGTATCAATACTTGATTTAGATAATCCCATTGCTTCTATATCTTTCAATAATACTGTATGATGTTTTTCATCTATTAAGTAGGCATATAAGTCATACTGTTTAACAGATTTTTCAAGAGACTGTAACACCTCATCATAGTCAAATCCGTCTGTAACTTTTACTGCCCGCTGCTGTTTCTTAGATGTGTTTTGTGACAATATCGTTTCTTCTGTAATTGTACCTTGGTTTAAATATTGAACAAGTTCAGTTATATCTTCATTACTTTGTGCTTCTTTATATAAATAATATCCATCTTTATTAAATTTGCTCACTAATGATTGTGGCAAAAGTTGTTCATCATTTAGTTTAAAAACTTTAGTATATTTTGCTTTTATAGCGCTTGGTAACATAACTTCCAACATGGATATACGCTTTGTCACAAAATATTGACTATACCATTCACTCAACTCTATTAATTCGGATGTTAATTCGGGTTTAATATCTTGAACTTCTTTAATTTCTTTTAATTTTGAGATATCAAGTTGTTCATCATATGTTTCAGTCATTGACATTACATACCCTTGAATCGTTCTTGGACCAAATGGCACAATTACTCTCATACCAACTTGTAGGATAGATTGTAATCGTGTCGGAATAATATAATCAAACGTGAAATCAACACTTTTAGATGGTATATCAACGATTACTTTAGCTATCATGTTATTGCCACCTTGCTTCTAGTTCATTTAATATTTTGTCAGCGAGCGCCAGCTTAGTATCTTTACCCAATCGCACAGCATCTGTCGTAGCGAAATGCATCGTGTAGTCATTATCATCCGAACTGAATCCAATGGATTGGTCCCCCACATTATTAGCAATCACTACGTCAGCATTTTTCTTGGCTAATTTTTGTTGTGCATAGTCATCGATATTTTGAGTTTCTGCCGCAAAACCAACTAAATATTGATGCGTTTTATGCTCTCCTAAATATTTTAAAATATCAGGTGTCCGTTTGAATGTTACCGATAATTCACCATCTTGTTTCTTTAACTTATGATTCAATGTTTCACTAGGTGTATAATCAGAAACTGCTGCTGCCTTAAATACAATATCTAATTGGTCATATCTCGAGGAAACAGCTCTGAACATTTCTTCTGCACTTTGCACTTTGACTAATTTAATATTTTTGTGCTTTGGATGAGGTAAATGTGTAGGCCCACTGACGAGTGTCACGTTAGCACCACGTTTAGCTAAAGACTCTGCTAAAGCATAACCTATCTTACCTGAAGAACGGTTTGATAAATACCGTACCGGATCAAGCACTTCAATCGTTGGCCCAGCAGTAACTAAAGCATTTTTACCATTAAATGTACTGTGTTCGATTTCAGTTTCTAATTGCTCATTATTAATAAATTGTTCTATTTTAGTTAATATTTGTAATGGTTCTTCCATTCTTCCTTTAGCGACGTAACCACATGCTAAATATCCCTCACCTGGTTCAATAAAATGATATCCATCTTCATTTAACGTCGCCATATTATGTTGCGTTCTTTTATTTTCGTACATGTGAACATTCATGGCAGGTGCAATAAATTTAGGCGTCTCCGTAGCTAATAAAGTCGATGTAACCATGTCATCAGCTATACCATTACTTAATTTAGCAATAGTGTTAGCTGTTGCTGGTGCTATAATAATGATATCCGCCCAGTCTCCAAGTGCCACGTGTTGTATTTCTTGTGGATTTTGTTCAAAAAACGTGTTTGTGTAAACGGGGTTTCTACTAATGGCTTGGAATGATAAAGGAGTAACAAATTCTTGGGCATTGTCTGTTAACATGACACGCACATCATAACCAGCTTGAGACAATTTACTAGTTAAATCTATTGCTTTGTAGGCTGCGATTCCACCAGTAACTGCTAATAATATATTTTTCATGATAAAGTTACCTCCATATAACTCAATTCAACTCACACTAATGCATTAATTTATTATGACAGTGTTGATTTTTAACGTTCTCATTTTACTTTCATGGCTCATTATACACAAAACTTTGGTATTATAAAAAAGACACACCTCGAAATTAAAGGCATGTCTTACTACATTTTTAGTATTAGCTTAGAAATTTAGTTTTGTAAGCCGTCTGGGTATACTTTACCTTCGGCGATTTCTTCTAACGCTCTGCCGACAGATTTTTTTGAACTGTAACGTTCAAGTAATTCTGTATCTTCTACATCTTCTAATTCACGCGCACGTTTAGCAGCAGTTGTAGCGATTAGGTATTTAGAGTTAATTTTAGCAGTTAATTGATTTAATGGTGGGTATAGCATTATTTTTTTGCCTCCAATATCATTTTTCTATATCTTGCTTCTATGCGTTCTCTTTTTAAATGTTCCGCTTCTACGATAGATTGAATACGTTGTTTTGCTAAATCAACTTCATCATTAACAACTACGTAATCATATAAATTCATCATTTCGACTTCGTTTCTTGCCTCTTTTACTCGACTTTGAATTTTTTCATCAGATTCAGTACCACGACCGATTAACCGTTCACGTAAATGGTCCAAACTTGGTGGAGCGAGAAATATAAATAGAGCATCAGGAAATTTTTTACGTACTTGTTTGGCTCCTTCAACTTCAATTTCTAAAAATACATCATATCCTTGATCCATAGTATCTTTAACATACTGAACAGGAGTCCCGTAATAGTTTCCTACATACTCAGCATATTCTATAAATTGATCTTGTTTAATTAACTCTTCAAATTCAGCTTTAGATTTGAAAAAGTAATCAACACCATCAACTTCTCCAACACGCATTTCACGTGTAGTCATTGATATAGAATATTTGTAAGATGTAGATGGATCATCGAATATTTTCTTTCTAACTGTACCTTTACCAACGCCAGATGGTCCAGATAGTACTATCAACAAACCTTTCTCATTATCCATTCCTTATAACCTCTCTAAGCTATACTGTATTATTTACATATGATACCATAATAAAGCTTTAATTGTATAGCATACTTATAACAATCTTTACCTATGACCAATTGATTACTACATGTTACAATAAAATGAATGACTTAAAATAAGGTGGCTGACTTAAATGGCATATGATGGCTTATTCACGAAAAAAATGATTGAATCTCTACAGTTTTTAACAACAGGTAGAATTCATAAAATCAATCAACCTGAAAATGACGCGATAATTATGGTGGTTCGTCAAAATCGTAAAAACCACCAACTATTGTTATCTATACACCCAAGTTTTTCTAGGTTACAACTAACAAATAAAAAGTATGATAATCCATTCGATCCGCCTATGTTTGCACGTGTGTTTCGTAAACACTTAGAGGGTGGCTTTATTAAAGCAATCAGACAAATCGGCAATGACCGCCGAATTGAGATTGATGTAGAAAGTAAAGACGAAATTGGAGATACGATTTATCGTACCGTTATTCTTGAAATTATGGGTAAACATAGTAACTTAATTCTCGTCGACGATAATAGGAAAATCATCGAAGGCTTCAAACATTTAACTCCAAATACCAATCAATATCGTACCGTTATGCCTGGTTTTCAGTACGAAACTCCGCCTACTCAAAATAAGATTAACCCATTTGATATTTCTGGTGAAGAAGTCACTCAATATATCGACTTTAATAGTGGGAAAATCGCTAAACAATTACTGAATCATTTTGAAGGCTTCAGTCCTTTAATAACAAATGAGATTGTTAGTCGCAGAAAATTTATAACGCAAAGTACATTACCTGCTGCTTTTGATGAAGTATTAGCCGAAGTAAAAGCTGCGCCGATACCTGTCTTTCATAAAAATCATAAAACAGGTAAAGAAGATTTTTACTTCATGAAGTTACAACAATTTCATGATGATATGATTGAATATGATTCATTAAATGAATTGTTAGACCGATATTATGAAGCACGTGGAGAAAGAGAACGTGTTAAACAACGTGCAAATGATTTAGTGAAGTTTGTACAACAACAATTGCATAAATATCAAAATAAATTAAGTAAGTTAATTGATGAACAAGAAGGTACGAAAGAAAAAGACACACAACAACTATATGGTGAATTAATCACCGCCAATATATATCGTATTAATCAAGGTGATGAGTATGTAACGGTTCTCAATTATTATACGAATGAAGAAGTAACTATACCACTTAATCCAACTAAATCACCATCAGTCAATGCGCAACATTATTACAAACAATATAATAGATTAAAAACGCGTGACCGTGAGTTGAACAAACAGATAGTGTTAACCAAAGAAAACATTACTTACTTTGAAAATATCGAACAACAATTAGCGCACATTACAGTTAATGAAATCGATGACATTAGAGACGAATTAGCTGAACAGGGCTTTATGAAACAACGTAAACAAAGTAAGAAAAAGAAAAAATCAGAGCTTAAATTACAAAGTTATGTGGCAACGGATGGTACCCCAATACTAGTAGGTAAAAATAACAAACAAAATGACTATTTAACAAACAAGAAAGCAAATAAAAATCATATTTGGTTTCATACAAAAGATATACCAGGTTCTCACGTAGTTATTTTAAATGATATTCCTAGCGAAGAAACTATAAAAGAAGCGGCTATGTTAGCAGGTTATTTCTCCAAAGCAGGAAGTTCAAGTCAAATTCCGGTGGATTATACTGAAATTAAACATGTTCATAAACCTTCAGGTGCTAAACCTGGGTTTGTAACGTACGATAATCAAAAAACATTATTTGTTACACCAGATTATGATCACATACAACAAATGAAAAGCAATGACTAATAAGAGTTTGGGGCATAATTTCCAAACTAGTAGCACTTACATGATTTCTAAATAGAAATCATGTAAGTGCTATTTTTGTTTTAATACTATATATTATATAATTTACTTTCCTATTTCTATTCTCCACCTGTAGTTCTTCTCCCTTAGGAATTGAACTAATGTTATTGTCCCCTATAACAACTGTGGCTTTAGCCTATCCCAACTTAAATTGTCTGTTAAAACTGATTAAAATCAATTATCTTGTGGTCAAGGCCCTGGTATCAAGAAACATGTTATTTATGCTAGATTTACAAAATCCATACAACACTCACATATGATTGTATTAGAATATCACTACAAAAAATAAGATTATAATATAACTCCACTAAAACTTCCCTATGAAAGCTATTTAAATTTCACATGACTGTCAGTTAGAGAAATAAATATAAACATTAGTAGATTAAGCTACCAAATAAGTTCATAAAAAAACGTCAGTTGCTATATTATCTCGATAGGGATTGACGTTTTTACTTTAGTAAGAGATATTTATGTCTCAGACATTTCTTCTTATTTTATTATTTTTCTGGTAATGCTAGTTGGAAATTAACGCCAAATTTGTCCACTATCCAAGTGAACTCTCTAAATGTAGGTGGCATTTCAGTTTTCGGCATTAATATAGCACCACCACTTTTTAATTTACTGAATAATTGTTCCATCTCCATCGTACTTTCAACAGTCACGTATAAAGACATGGCAGGTGTCATATCAATATCTACACCGTTCACATTATCGATGGCCATCAATACTTGATCTTTGATTCTAAATATTGCATGTTGCACCGCTCCAGACATTTCTCCACTTTCTTCACTGTATTTAACTAATGTTAAAATTTCAGCATCATCAAATGCACTTACGTATAAATTTATTGCTTCTTCTGCATTACCATTGAACATTAAAAAAGTTGTAACTTTAGGTATAATCATCATTTTACCCCTTTCTCCATTTGCTATCTAATAATCATCATAACTATATTATTAATATAAATCGAGCCTAGGCCTTTATAGCTAATTCATATTCATAAAGCCATTTCCTAACACGTCACGTACATCATGTATTACTAAAAATGCATTTTCATCGATTTCACTAACCATGCTTTTAACGCGCGTCACTTGAGATTGAGGGACGACGACATATAGCATACTCGTTTCATTTTTGCCGTAGCCGCCTTTACCATTTAATATTGTAGAACCTCTTCCGGTAAAAGAATTAATGACATTACTGATGTCTTCACTTTTATTCGAAATAACAGTAACAGCCTTTTTAGGATTGAATCCTTCTATAATAAATGAAGTGGCACGTTCTGTAATAAATAACATAATAATTGTGAATAGTACGTTTTTTAAAGGTAATACAAGTAAAAAAGATAATACAACTAAACCATCTAAAATAAAAATACCTTGAGATGTTTTAACATCAAAATATTTATTTAGCATTTTAGCAACGACTGACGTACCACCAGACGTACTACCAGCCGCGATGATAAAACCACTACCAATACCAATGAACACACCACCAAATATTGAGCTAATCACAAAATCATGAATACCTAAATTAAGATTTTCTGTTAAATGTAAAAAGAAAGATAACGCTGTATTCGTAATGAAAGTATATACTGCAGTAGCTTTACTTAAAAATTTCCATCCTACGATAATAACTAACGTATTAATGATTAATGAGGTCACGGCCGGGGAAAATCCAAGCGTATATTTAAGCGCTAGTGAAATACCAATTGTGCCTCCGTCACCCATATTAGCTCCTAAAATAAAAAAGCTAACGCCAAGTGCGTTGATAAATGATCCAATAATACAAAAGAGTATATTTTTATAGTGATCTTTGATTAATTTTTTCATACACCGCTCCTAACGATAATTAATTATCCATTGTAAATGCTCTTACTATGTTAAAATATGAATACCATAATTATTAAAATGGTAATTACTTCATTATTGATAAAAATTTGAAAAAGTCGTACGTAAATTAGTAACAGTTTAACGTAAGCAATTATATACAATTACTCATTTCAATGTCACTATCAAAATATGTTTTATGCATTTATACAATCAAAGAGTGTGACTGTTATTATGACAATATTTACATTATATAAATTATTGGAGGTTCGGTAACATGATCTATATAATTTCATTATTAGTAGCAGCAGTTTTCATATTATTAGGTTATATCTTAACAAAAATTTTCATACGCTAAATATTAAAAAGAGAGCGAGACTTAAGTGAATACTTAGTCTCGTTCTCTTATCTAGCTATTAAATATGACCTTTAGCTTTAATGTCTGATTTTGCTTTTTTAAATATGTTTTTATCTGAAGCTGAAGATAACCGTTCATTTTGATCATCTACTTTATGATCATTACGATAATCGACAGTTTTAGATAAAAATTTGTTAATATGAGAAAATTGTCGGTAAACATCGTGTGGGTTGTTTGACATGATATTACCCCCTCTACTTAACATTTTATGCTAAGTTATCTCTCCATTCAACTAATGTCTTAATATCTTGCTCTGAAATTTCACCATTATCTTTGGCAAGTTCTATTAATTCATTATAGTCGCTTAAAGTGTAAAATGGAATACCTGCCTCGTTAAATAATTCTTTTGCTTTATTTAAACCATAAGTAAAAATAGCTACAACACCTAAGACTTCAGCTCCGGCTTCTTTTAATGCATTCACTGCCGTGATTGAAGAACCTCCAGTTGAAATCAAATCTTCAATAACAACGATTTTTTTCCCTTCACTTAATGCGCCTTCGATTTGATTTTGTTTACCATGACTTTTACTTTTAGAACGCACATAGTTCATTGGTAAATTTAAAACTTCAGAAACATAAGCCGCATGAGGAATACCAGCTGTTGCAGTACCTGAAACAATTTCGACATTTGAAAATTTTGTATTTATTAAATCACATAGACCATCTCTAATTTCAGTTCTCACTTTTGGATAGCCTAAAGTTACCCTGTTGTCGCAATAAATTGGCGACTTAATTCCTGAACTCCATGTAAATAAATCATTCGGTGAAAGTGAAACTGCTCCAATATCTAATAACGATTGAGCTATACGTTTTGTCATATTAACCTAACCAACTTTCTTTAATTTTGTGATAACTAGCAACTGGGTCGTCGCTTTGTGTTATTGGTCTACCTACAACGATATGTGTAGAGCCCATTTTTTTAGCATCTTCCGGTGTCGTTACTCGTTTTTGATCGTCTGTTTTACTGTCTAAAGGACGTATACCTGGCGTAACTTTTAAAAATGACTTCCCTAAATGACGTTTCAACATAGCAGTTTCAAGCGGTGAACAAACCACGCCGTCCAATCCAGATTTTTGAGCTAAGCTAGCATAATTTAATACCGCTTCGTCCATCGTAGATTTAATGTTTTGTTGTTCATTTAACATTTCTTGAGACGTTGATGTTAATTGCGTTACTGCAATGATTTTAATATCCGTATTATGCTTACGAATGCCTGAAACAGCTTGTTCCATCATTGTCGTACCACCTGCTGCATGAACATTCACTAAATCGACATCAAGTTTACTTAGGCCTTCCATTGCTTTTCCTACAGTATTAGGAATATCATGCAATTTTAAATCCAGAAAAATATCATGGTCACGCGCTTTTATAGATTTAATAAGTTGTGGTCCTGTTTGATAAAATAACTCCATACCAACTTTAACAAATAATGGTTCGTCAAATTTATCTAAAAAATTATTTACTGCAGTTTCAGTGTCAAAATCGAGTGCAATAATTGGTAATTGCTTCACTTATATAGGCCCTCCTCACTTAACTTGTATAAAATTTAAACATTGTAATAACTACATTTTATATTAAATTACATATTTGCCATGTTAAATGTCATGCTTTCGATAACATTTGTTAAAGCGTTAGCAGTATCTAGTGAAGTAAGACAAGGAATGCCATTTTCAACGGTAGTTCGTCTAATTTGGAAGCCATCTCTTTCGACCTCTTTACCTTTAGTCATCGTATTAATAACTATTTGAACTTCTTCGTTTTGGATACGTGTCAACAAGTCATCTTCGTTACCAATTTTACCAACAATTTCAGCTGGAATATCTTGCTCAGCTAATTTCGAAGCTGTCCCTTGTGTAGCTAATATTCTATAGCCAACTTCATGTAATCTATTAGCGATATCAATAATTTCTTCTTTATCTTTATCACTAACTGTAATCAAGACTGTACCATGGTCTTTTACTTCAACACCACTAGCTGTAAGACCTTTATACAATGCTTTTTCCATTGTTAAGTCTTTACCCATGACCTCTCCAGTTGATTTCATTTCAGGTCCGAGCGTAATATCAACGTTTTTCAATTTATTAAAGCTGAATACCGGTGCCTTAACAAATACGCCTTCAGTATAAGGTTGAATACCTTCTTTGAAGCCTAAATCTTTTAATTTATCGCCGATAATCGCACGCATAGCTAATTGTGCCATTTGGATGTCTGTAATTTTACTTAAGAATGGTACTGTACGGCTAGATCTTGGATTTACTTCTAGTACATATACGCCATCGTGTGCTATTACAAATTGGATATTAATTAAACCTACAATATTTAAGCCTTTAGCTAAACGAATTGTAAAATCTTCAAGCGTATAAATCTCATTTTGAGTCAATGTTTGTGGTGGATAAACAGCAATAGAATCTCCAGAGTGTACACCCGCACGTTCAATGTGCTCCATAATACCTGGAATAATTACTGTTTCACCATCTGAAATAGCATCTACTTCTATTTCTTTACCAGTTAAATATCTATCTACCAACACTGGATGATCTGGACTTGCTTTAACTGCTTGGTTCATATAATTTTCAAGTTCATCATCACTATTGACGATTTCCATTGCTCTACCACCAAGAACGTATGATGGTCTAACTACGACTGGATAACCTATCTCGCGTGCATTTGTTAATGCTTCCACAGGTGAAGTCGCGGTTTTACCTTTAGGTTGTGGCACATCAATCGTATGCAACAATGCTTCAAACTCTTTTCTATCTTCTGCTCGATTTAAATCATCTAATGAAGTTCCTAAAATTTTGACACCTTTATTGCTTAATTTGTCCGCTAAGTTAATCGCTGTTTGACCACCGAATTGGACAACAACGCCGCTCGGTTGTTCTAAATCAATAATATTCATGACATCTTCTTCGGTTAAAGGTTCGAAATAAAGTTTATCTGAAATTGAAAAGTCAGTAGACACAGTTTCAGGGTTATTGTTAACGATAATTGCCTCATAGCCTGCATCTTGTATCGCCCATACAGCGTGAACTGTCGCATAGTCAAATTCCACACCTTGACCGATACGAATCGGACCAGAACCTAATACTAAGATTTTTTCTTTATCAGTCACGATTGACTCATTTTCATGTTCATAAGTACCGTAATAATAAGGTGTTGTCGATTCAAATTCAGCTGCACAAGTGTCGACCATTTTATATACAGGTTGAATACCATTTTCTTGTCTTAATGCATAGACTTCTTCTTCTGTCATATCAAATCTATGTGCAATAACACGGTCACTGAAACCATAATTTTTAGCAAATTTTAAATAATCAATATCGCCTTTATTCGCTTTCAAGTCATGTTCAATATCGATAATATGTTGAAATTTATTTAAGAAGAAATAGTCGATTTTTGTTAATTCATGTATTTCTTCTAATGTTGTTCCTCGACGAATGGCTTCTCCAATAAAGAATAAGCGTTCATCATCTTGGTCTTGTATTCTTTCTTTAATATAAGACAAATCAAAAGTCTCGCCATTTGGTAATCCTAAATGGTGTACACCATATTCTAATGAACGAATAGCTTTTAATAGTGATTCTTCATAAGTTCTACCAATAGCCATGACTTCGCCCGTAGCTTTCATTTGAGTTCCTAGCACACGTTCACCTTTTTCAAATTTATCGAATGGAAAACGTGGAATTTTAGAAATTACATAATCTAAAGCGGGTTCAAATGCCGCGTACGAAGTACCTGTTACTGGGTTCAACATTTCATCTAATGTTAAGCCAACGGCAATTTTTGCTGCTAATTTTGCGATTGGATAACCAGTTGCCTTAGAAGCTAACGCAGATGAACGAGAAACACGTGGGTTTACTTCGATAATATAATAATTCATAGAGTGAGGATCTAACGCTAACTGAACATTACAGCCACCTTCGATACCCAATGCACGTATAACCTTCAACGATACGTCTCTAAGCATTTGATATTCAATATCCGATAAAGTTTGACTTGGTGCAACTACTACTGAATCTCCTGTATGAATACCTACAGGATCAATATTTTCCATATTACACACTACGATGGCATTATCATTTTTATCACGCATTACTTCATATTCAATCTCTTTAAATCCAGCGATTGATTTTTCAATTAAACATTGTGTAGCTGGGCTATAATGTAAACCATTTGAGACGATTTCATGTAATTCTTCGTCATTATGACAAATACCGCCACCGGTACCTCCCATAGTAAATGCAGGTCTTACGATTAATGGATAGCCTACTTGCTCCTTAAAGTGGAAAGCTTGTTCTACAGTATTAACGATGTCACTTTCAGGCACCGGTACATTCAAGTCATTCATTAATGTTCTAAATAATTCTCTGTCCTCAGCTTGTTGAATTGAATTTAATTCTGTTCCTAATAATTGCACATTATTCGTTTCAAGTACGCCACTATCATGCAATTGAATTGCCATGTTAAGGCCTGTTTGACCACCTAATGTTGGAAGTAAAGCATCCGGTTGCTCTTTTCGAATTATACGAGCAATAAAATCATGTGTTAATGGCTCGATATAAACTTTATCTGCTACTTCTTTATCCGTCATGATTGTAGCTGGGTTCGAGTTAACGAGTATAACTTTGTAACCTTCTTCTTTTAATGCTAAACAAGCTTGTGTGCCTGCATAGTCAAATTCCGCAGCTTGTCCAATAATAATTGGACCAGAACCTATTACTAATATAGATTTAATATCATTACGTTTAGGCATTTGTCATACCCTCCTTCACTTTAAATTCATTAATCATTTCTATAAACTCATCAAATAGATAGTTAGAATCAGACGGTCCTGGACAAGCTTCAGGGTGATATTGTACTGAAAATGCCGGCAAATGTTTGTGTCTTAATCCTTCAACTGTACCGTCATTTATTGCTATATGTGTAATTTCCAAATCAGTTTGCGCTAGTGACTCTTTATCTATAGCATAACCATGATTTTGACTTGTTAAAGCAACTTTGCCAGTTTTCAAATCTTTAACTGGGTGGTTAGCACCGCGATGACCAAATTTCATTTTGAATGATGTAGCACCTTGTGATAGTGCAAATAACTGATGGCCTAGACAAATACCAAAAAATGGTATTTTACCTAAAATATTTTGAATCATTGCAACCGCTACCTGCACTTCTTCTGGATCACCAGGGCCATTGGATAACATCACACCATCGGGAGACATTCTAATGATAGCTTCTGCAGACGTATCATATGGTACTACGGTCACGTTACAACCTCGTGCATTTAATTCCCTCACGATATTTTCCTTTTTACCAAAATCTACTAGCACAACACTGTAGTGGTAACCAGTAGAAATATACGGTGTTTTAGTAGATACAGTAGAAACTTCGTTACGTGGTAATTTTACTGTTTGTAATTGCGCTACTAAACGCTCAATTTCATTTTTATCATCAGTGAATGCAGCTTTTAACACACCATGTTGTCTAATTTTACGAGTGATACTTCTTGTATCCACACCCGAAATACCGGGCACTTTATATTCAACTAAGACTTCGTGTAATGTTTTTTGGTGTCTAAAGTTACTTGGATTTTTACTTGCTTCTTTAACTACTACACCGTTTAATGTTAACGCAAGTGATTCAAAATCATCGCGATTAATGCCATAATTTCCAATTAATGGATAAGTAAATGTAATAATTTGACCTGTGTAAGATGGATCTGAAATCGTTTCTTGATATCCTGTCATTGCAGTATTAAAAACAATTTCACCTATTGTTAAATCGTCAGAACCTAATTTATATCCTTCATAATATGAACCGTCTTCAAGAACAAGATAGCGTTTTTGTAACATTACAGTTCCTCCTTAAATTTAACTTCACCATCTACCATTGTTAATACTGGCGTACCGTATACTTGGTAACCTATAAATGGCGTATTAGAAGCTTTTGAATGAAAGTCCTCAGCTCTGATTTCAGTTTTTTTATCTAAATTAATAATTGTTAAATCTGCTAAGCTGCCTTCTTCTAGCCTGCCATATGGTAAGTCAAACGTTTGTGCAGGTTTTATTGTTAAGTAATCAACAAGTTGTTGTAATGACCAAAAGCCATTTTTAACAAAGTGAGTATATAGCAATGGAAATGCTGTTTCACTGCCTACGATACCAAATGGTGCTTTTACCATTGGTTGCTCTTTTTCTTCCCTAGCATGTGGTGCGTGGTCTGTAGCTATACAATCAATCGTGCCATCTTCTAATGCATTTATTAATGCTTGTCTATCTTCTTTACTTCTTAATGGTGGGTTCATCTTATAAATAGCATTATCACCTGGTACATCATCTTCTGTTAAAAGTAAATGGTGTGGCGTTACCTCTGCAGTTACTTTAATACCTGCCTTTTTAGCATCTCTTATTACTCGTACACTTTCTTTAGTCGATACATGGCACACATGGTAATGTGCATTTGCAGCTTCAGCTAACAGTACGTCTCTAGCTATTTGCACTGCTTCACAAACATTAGGAATACCGGGGATATTTAATTCTTCACTTCTTTTTCCCTCGTGCATAGCACCACCATAGATTAAACTATTATCTTCACAGTGAGCCACAATTGCTTTATTTACTTTTGCCGCTTTTTGCATTGCTTCATACATCATACTAGCTGTTTGAACACCTACGCCATCATCTGTAAATGCAAATGCGCCATTTTCCGCTAAAGCTTTAAAATCGACATGTTCCTTGCCAGCTTGTCTCACAGTAATAGATGCATATGGTAATACTCTGACACTTGCATTGTTATCAATGATGTTATTTAATGCATTTATATTTTCGACATTGTCTGGTACTGGACGTGTATTGGGCATTGGGCATACTGTAGTAAAACCACCTCTAGCGGCTGCTTTAGTACCTGTAGCTATTGTTTCTTTATGTTCGCCACCAGGTTCTCTTAAATGAACGTGAACATCTACTAATCCAGGTGCAACGAATTGACCTTGTGCATCTATAACTTCTACGTCTTGATTAACTTCAATGTTTTGCGCGATTTGTTTAATATGCTTACCATCTATTAAAATCGAACTTTCTTGTAACTCTCCATTATTTAATACTTTAGCGTTTGTTATTAGTTTCATATTATTTTTCCCCTTTCGTTTGTAAAACTTGGTCTATAACTGCCATGCGTAAATACATGCCGTTTTTCATTTGTTGGAAAATACGCGACTTAGGCGCTTCAACTAATGAACTATCTATCTCTATGCCTCTATTAACAGGGGCTGGATGCATCACTATCGCTTGCTGTTTTAATCGATTGTAACGTTCTACTGTTAGACCAAAAAGTTTATGATAATCGTGAGACTCAAATAATAAGACTTCATCATTATTGTGTCGTTCGTGTTGCACCCTTAACAACATGACGATGTCTACTTCTTCAATCACATCGTCTATATCTACATATGGTGCTTCAAGTGTGTCATCTTTCCAAGCATTAGGACTTGAGAACATTACATTAGCGCCTAATGCACGTAGACTATAATAATTACTTCTTGCTACACGCGAATTTTTAATATCGCCACAAATCACGATATTTAGACCTTCAAACGAGGCGAAAGACTCATAAATCGTCATTAAATCAAGTAAACTTTGAGTCGGGTGTTGTCCACTACCATCTCCAGCGTTAATAATAGGTATATTTATATTTTCTAATTCCTCATAATAAGCATTTTGAAAATGTCTAATAACGAGTAAATCTACACCTATACTTTCTAAAGTCTTACAAGTGTCATACAGAGATTCACCTTTTTGTATTGAAGAAGTTGTCGTTTCAAAATCGACTAAATTTAATCCTAACTTTTGTTCTGAGACGATAAAACTACTTTTAGTACGCGTAGAATTCTCAAAGAATAAGTTAGCTACAAATTGATTACTATATTGTGGTACTGTAATATTTTGTTCTTTAAATTGACAAGCTTCTTGAATGAGATGATAAATTTCTTTTGTAGTAAGGTGTTCCATAGATAATAATTGTTGCATCGTCAGCCTCCTAATTCACTTTAATTATTTTACGTTGATTGCTTTGGCAAAATTAGGTTTAGGATAATGCCAGATAAAGCAGCTAACGCCATACCTTCTATTTGTAAATTTACGCCTATCGGTTTGAGATTTAACATTAAATTACCTACACCGACAACGAGAATAACAGAAGCGATAACTAAATTGCGATTTTGAGCGAAATCAATTTCACTCTCGACTAACATCCGTAATCCGCTTGAAGCGATAATACCAAATAATAGAATCGACACACCACCCATAACGGGCGTAGGAATTGATGAAATTAGTGCGGTAAACTTCCCTATAAATCCTAAGATGATTGCTATGATTGCAGCGCCACCAATAACATAAATACTATAAATTTTAGTAATAGCTAAAACGCCGATGTTTTCACCATAAGTTGTACTTGGTGGGCCACCGATAACACTTGCTACCATCGTTGAAACACCATCTCCAATTATTGATTTATCTAAACCAGGATCCTTGAAAAAGTTTTTGCCTACTATTTTATTAATGACCATTTGGTGGCCTATGTGTTCACTGACCGTCACAAACACAATGGGGACCATGACTAAGACGAGCCCTAGATGAAACGATGGATGATAATCTTTAAACGGTAAATATATATCTGGTAGTTGTAACCATTTAGCTTTAACAATAGTGCTAAAATGAACGATTCCCATAAATGAAGCAACTATATAACCAGCGACAATACCGATTAACACTGGTATTAAAGAAAGGAAGCCTTTGAAAAATCCTTGTACAATTACTGTTACTATTAAAGTGACTAACGCTACGATTAAGTAACTTAAATTGTAACCTTTCATGTCACTAGCATTTTCGTACATTGCCATGTTTACAGCCGTTGGAGCTAAGCTCAAACCTATAACCATGATTACTGGTCCTACAACGACTGGTGGTAATAACCGCATAAGCCAGTCTGTTCCACTTAATCTAATTGCAATACCTATGATGACGTACATCAAGCCACTCATAAATAAAGCAATTAACATATCACCTAAACTGTGTGAATGAAGTCCACTAATAATCGGAGTTATAAACGCGAAACTAGAACCTAAATAGGCTGGTATTTTGGCTTGAGTGATGAGTATGTATATTAACGTGCCTATACCTGAAGCAAGCAATGCTGCTGATATAGGCAAACCTGTGAGAAATGGTACTAAAACAGTCGACCCAAACATGGCAAATAGATGTTGCGTGCTTAAGAATGCCCATTGTCCCATTTTAGGTTTGTCTCACACGTCTAAAACAGGTTTGACTGTTCTTTCAAACATTTCTTCATTTCTCATAATTTGTCACTTCCTCTCATAAAAAAAGCTCTTTACATATTTTCATGTAAAGAGACTAAAAAAGTTTACACCCTTACAGTTAAAGAAAGTCATATTAAACTAACTTCAACATAAAGCTATAGGTATAAATGCAACCATAGATTTGCATCTATGGTTGTCCCTTTTTCAGTCTCTCGTACTGATTTAAAAGGTCTATTCAATTACTACTGCATTTTTATTATCAATTTCTTCTAAATAGACAGAAACATCCTCATTACGAGCAGTAGGAATATTTTTACCTACAAAGTCTGCTCTAATCGGTAATTCTCTATGTCCTCTATCTACTAACGTTGCTAATCCAATTTTGTTAGGTCTAGCATGTTGTAAAATAGCATCTAAAGAAGCTCTTACTGTTCTGCCGGTATACAAAACATCATCAATAATGACCACAATCTTGTTTGTAATATCGACTCCAATTTCGTAAGATTTGTCACCATTACTATCATTTACATGCTCTAAATCATCACGAAATAGCGTAATATCAATTGTACCAGTTGGCACTTCTTGAGATTCAATCATTGCGATTTTTTGTTGGATTCTATTAGCCAAAAAAGCGCCACGTGTTTTTATACCTATTAAAATAAGGTCTTCTGTGCCTTTATTATACTCTAAAATTTCGTGTGCAATACGTGTAACCGTTCTTTGAATGCCTGCTTCGTCCATAATAATACGTTCTGTCATAAGGCACACCCACTTTCTTTTAGTCATTGAGATATTAAAAAAACCCCATATCTTCAATTGAAGATATGAGGTATTACCAGAAAAAATCTCAAAGTATAACAAGCGATAACGAGCTTAACTCAGTTGATATCTCAAATTATACTTAGTGCATTTAAAATACACTACTTTATTAATAGATGTTTATTAGACACTATAATATATTTTTTCTTGGTTCATATCTTTGAAGCCTCTCTGGACTCCCAATTAAAGATGACCGATTTCTTATTAAACTGTCACCATTTTAACCTACATTTATATGCAAGTCAATAATCAGCTTATTTATATAGTTAATAATTAAAGATTATACATCTGTACGACGCAATTCATCTAATAATTGTGTGAATGACTCTGGTAATGGTGCTTTTTTTTCAATATATTCATTTGTAACCGGATGATCAAAACCGATGATACCGGCGTGTAATGCTTGTCCATCTAGATCTAAAGTCTTTCTAGGACCATATTTGGGATCTCCAGCCAATGGAAAGCCAATATATTTCATGTGCACACGAATTTGGTGTGTACGTCCCGTTTCTAACTGGCATTCAATTAAAGTAAAGTTATTAAAATGTTCTTTAACATTAAAATGTGTGATAGCTTCTTTACCATCATCAACAACGTCCATTGATTGACGGTCGTTCTTGTTACGACCGATTGGCGCATCAACAGTACCATAATCATGTGGAATATTGCCGTGTACAAGTGCTGTATATTTACGCGTTACCGTTTTGTCTATAAGTTGTTCTACTAAACTTCTATGTGCCACATCATTTTTAGCCACCATTAGTAAACCCGAAGTATCTTTGTCAATTCTATGCACTATTCCTGGTCTTACTTCCCCATTGATACCAGAAAGATTTTTCATTTGATACATTAATCCATTCACCAATGTACCTGTATAATGACCTGCTGAAGGATGCACAACCATACCTTTTGGTTTATAAACAATTGCCACATCGTCATCTTCATAGTAAATGTCTAAATTTAAATTTTCTGGGACGATGTCCGCTTCGACAATTTCTTTTTCAGTAACTTCAATTTTGTCATTCATTTTTACTTTATAATTTGATTTTACATCTTTACCGTTAACTTTAATTAGCTTTTCTTTGATCCAATCTTGCATTTGTGTACGTGACCAATCCGAATTTAGTTCAGTCAACACCTTATCTATTCGCTGACCTACATCAGCTGAACTTCCAATATTAAAATTATGTGTAGTCATTAAATACTCCTATCTATTTTCCTTTTTTAACATCCGTAACAAGCGCTATGATGATTAGTATTACGCCTATTGTTAAACTTGAATCAGCTACGTTGAAAATTGGAAAATTATATCCAAAAATATACGTATCTATAAAATCCACTACTTCGCCATGAAGTACACGGTCAATAAAATTACCTAATGCACCGGCAAATAATAGACTTAAGGCAATTTGCATAAACAAATTATTTTTAGCTTCTTTAATATAAAAAACTACTAAAATGACTAGAATAATTATTGTAATAATAAAAAAGAAACTCATTTTACCACTTAATATGCCCCAGGCAGCTCCGTTGTTACGGTGTGATGTAATGTTTAAAAAACCCGGTATAACTTCAAAATAATCGCCAATTCGCATAGAAGCTGCAATAATAAATTTTGTTACTTGGTCCAAAATTAAAATAAGTACGGCGATAAATAAAGAAGTGCCGATATAATACTGACGCTTCATGATTGTGCCTCCTATATCACTTTACAACATAATACATTATAGCTTACTCACCACTATAAAAAAAGTTTGAGTTTATGTAATAAAGTTTTACTTGCTTCATTTTAATTTAATTTTTACATAAATAGAAGTTATTAATATAAAATTTCATCAAATTAAAAACCTAGACAAATTATTAAAAGTAAATTTGTCTAGGTCATTGTCTATTATTAAACTAATGTTTTGACTACTTCTTGGCATCTAGGACATAAGTGATCTAGTTCGCCTACTGAACCTAATTCTGTGCTGTAATTCCAGCAACGCTCACATTTTTCACCTTCTGCATGTTCAATACGAATATCTCCATATTGATAAGCTGTTCCACCTTCAACGTTAGAAGCAACCTCAACTTGAGAAGTAATAAACAATTGTTCTAAATCTGAAAATTGTTGTAAGAACTCAGAAGGTTTAAAGTTATCATTGTCTCCGATAATAACTTTAGCTTCTAATGATTTACCAATTACTTTCTCATTACGCGCTACTTCTAATGCACGGTTAACATCATCGCGTAATTTCATAAGCTTATTCCACTTTTCTAATAAAGCTGAGTCCACTTTTTCTACTTTAGGCATATGCGTTAAATGCACGCTATCCTCAGTTACATGAGGAATATGAGACCAAACTTCATCGGCAGTGTGTGCCAAGATTGGTGCTAATAATTTAGTCATATCTACAATGATACGATAAAGTACTGTTTGCATACTACGACGTTTATGCGCATCACGTGCTTCGATATATAGAATATCCTTACCATAATCTAAATAGAAGTTACTTAACTCAACATTAATAAAGTTTTGTACTTCTTGATAAATATCTAGATAATCGAAATTATCGTAATGTTCTAATGTGTTTGCAGTAAATTCACGCAATCTATTTAATAAGTACTTATCTACCTCAAGTAACTCATCTTCAAGCACTGCATTTACCTGAGGATCAAAGTCATTTATATTTCCTAACATAAATCTTAGTGTGTTTCTTATTTTTCTATAAACATCTGAAGTTTGCTTTAAGATTTCATCAGAAATACGTACATCGGCTAAATAATCTACACTACTTACCCATAAACGTGCAATATCTGCACCTTTTTGTTTAATAATTTGTTCCGGTACAATCGTATTACCTAATGATTTACTCATTTTCTTACCTTCGCCATCCATTACGAAACCATGAGATAATAACATCTTATATGGCGATTGTTCCCTAGTTGCTACCGCTGTAGTAATAGAAGAGTTAAACCAACCACGATATTGGTCACTACCTTCAAGATATAAATCTGCTGGGAATGATAATTCTGGTCTAACTTCTAACACACCTCTATGAGATGAACCTGAGTCGAACCATACATCCATGATGTCCGTTTCTTTCGTAAACTCACCATTAGGACTTCCATCGTAAGTGAATCCCTCTGGCAATAAATCTTTAGCTTCTCTTTCAAACCACACATTGGAACCGTGTTGTTCAAATAAATCAGCTACATGATTTACTGTTTCAGAAGTCATGATAATATCGCCGTTTTCAGCATAAAACACAGGTAATGGTACACCCCATACACGTTGACGTGAAATTACCCATTCACCACGATCACGAACCATATTGTAAATACGTGTTTTACCCCAGTCTACTTTGAAGTTAGTTTGGTCAACCGCATCTAAGATATCCGTTCTTACTTTATCAATAGAAGCAAACCATTGTGGCGTAGCTCTAAAGATAACTGGTTTCTTAGTACGCCAATCGTGAGGATAACTATGTGTAATGAAGTCTAATTTTAATAGTGCACCTTTTTCAGTTAATAAATCAGTAATAGGTTTATTAGCTTTATCATAAAATTGTCCAGCAAATTGTCCAGCTTCTTCAGTGAACACACCTTTATCATCTACCGGACTAATCACTGGTAAATCATATTTTTGAGATACGATATAGTCGTCTTCCCCGTGACCTGGAGCCGTATGAACACAACCAGTACCAGCGTCAGTAGTAACGTGCGTACCATTAATAACTAGAGATGTTCTGTCTACAAATGGATGTTGTGTTTCTACATATTCTAACTCAGAACCTTTAAATTCTTTTTCTAATGTAATATCTTCTTCGTTCCAACCAATTTGTTCTGCAACATCACTTACAAGATCTTCGCCGATAATATATTTTTCACCGTTAACGTTATATTGACCATAAGTTAATTCAGGATGAACAGTTATAGCTACATTTGAAGGTAAAGTCCATGGTGTAGTTGTCCAAATAATAAATTTAGCGTTATTATCGACAACATCTTTACCGTCTTTAACATTAAATGCTACATAGATTGATGCCGAACGTTTATCATGGTATTCAATTTCAGCTTCAGCTAAAGATGACTCACTTGAAGGTGACCAATAAACTGGTTTTTTACCTTTGTAAATTAAGCCTTTATCAGCCATCTCTCCAAACAAGCGAATTTGAGCAGCTTCATATTCTGGTTTTAAAGTGATATAAGGGTTGTTAAAGTCACCTTGTACACCAAGACGTTTAAAATCTTTCTTTTGCAGTTCAATTTGTTCTAATGCGAATTCTTCACATTTTTTTCTAAAGTCAGCAATTGACATTTCTTTACGTTTAACGCCTTTTTTAGTCAATGCTTGTTCAATTGGTAAACCATGTGTATCCCAACCAGGTACATATGGTGCGTAAAATCCTTGCATCGTTTTATATCGTACGATGATATCTTTTAGTATTTTATTAAGTGCGTGTCCCATGTGTAATGATCCATTCGCGTATGGAGGACCATCATGTAGAATATATGAGGCATTTCCTTCATTTTGGGCTAATGCTTTGAAATAAATATTGTTAGCTTCCCATTCTTCTTGGATTTTTGGTTCTTTATTTGGCAGACCTCCACGCATTGGAAAATCTGTTTTTGGCATTAATAACGTTTCTTTATAATCCATCGGTTCCACTCCTTCTACTTTGCTAAAAAATTAAAACTAAAAAAAGAACTCTAAATTCAATTAACAGGGACGATTAAACCGCGTTACCACCCTGATTAACTCAACTTAGAGTTCTCTCATAAACATCTTTTATTGTCGTATAGCAGTGATATAAGTAACTTGTATATATTAGGCTCACACCATTCCTAATTCGCTGAATTATACTTACAGTTACTTACGCGTCTGCTAAATTATTTAGATGTGCTATCATCTGATTCTGATGACGCTACATCTTCTGTTACGGCTTGTTGCTCAGCCTCAGCTTGAGCTTTCATCGCTTTTTCTTCTTCTGTTAAATCATTATCGTGTAAATGATTAATATTTTCTTCAGTAACTTGCGCTGAATCTAAATCGTAATTTAATAAGTAATCCCAATCTTCACTCTTCAACAAATCTAATTGAGCTTCTACTAACATACGGAAACGGGATCTAAAGATTTTAGATTGGCGCTTCATATCTTCAGTTTGGAAAGATAATCTACGTGATTTTTCGATAGCATCGTTAACGATTTGGTTAGCCTGTGCCTGAGCTTTAGCAACAGTTGCTTCTGCATCTTTAGTTGCTGCAGCTTTTGTTTCTTCACCTGCATGTTGAGCTTGAACAAGGGCATCACTTACAGATTGATGCACATCTTTATATGATTGGATGTTCGTTTCTTTATCTTCAATTACTTGTTCTAATTGTCTTTTATCTTCTTTCAGACGTTCAATTTCAGTACTAAGTTGATCTAAATAACTTTCAACTTCAGTAGGTTCAAATCCATTTTTTACAGTAGTAAATGTCTTACTTTTAATTTCATTTGGTGTAAAAGGCATTGGATATCCTCCCTCTATAATACACTATTTTATTTAGTCAGAAAATATGCATTTTAACATACTTTGTTCATCTTTAATTATACATAACGTCATTATACATTATTTAAAGAGTGTTTTGTAAGATATATGCACTTTATCTTTTTTTGTTTTGCCACCAATCTCTATTATCATTGCTCTGCCATATCCTTGCACGGATATTAAATCATCACTAGCTAATTGAAAATCAACAGAATCAATAATGGTATGATTGACTTTAACTTTTTTCTTTTCAATCAATTGTTTAGCTATGGAACGAGACTTTCTAATAATATCTTTCAATACTACATCAAGTCTTAAACCACTTACATTTGCTTCAAAATATTTCCAATTCTCATTAGATTGTATCATAGAATTAAATGGAATAGAATTAAGTTCCACTGTCGCACCTTTGATACGCGTTAATTGTAATATAATATAAGATTCTAATTGTTTTGTCAAAGTAAATTGTATTCGTTCATTGACAATAATATCACCCAATTGATCCCGTTCGATACCTAGTGACATAATCGTTCCTAATACATTTTGATGTTGTAGCGTTACAAATTTTTGAGGGTAGTCTATCTCTATTAAACTAATTTCAAAATCTTCTTCTTGTGGCTCAAAATAACTAGGCGCAATAATCGCTCTCTTACGTTCACTATATTGACCGCCGAATAGCGTAACTTCTAATTCATCAAAACTCCCTATGATCACCTTTAAAATATATTGACCTCTAGGGTCAAGAAAATGAGTCAATACTGGTGAATATTGTTCATTAGCTTGATTACATTTATCTAACAATATATCAATAATTTCATGCTCTTCTCGTCTAAAATGTTGGTATATATCTATTTAAATCACTCCTATAACAGCACAAAGCACCTCGCGCTATTATACGTTAGGTGCTTTGTTCACTCAAATTAAAAACAACACATTTTAATATAAACTATTAAGTATTATTGCAAAAATGCTATTTAAACCTTTTTGGAATAATACTAATGCAATGATAGCTGCAATTGATGAAATATCAATCATTCCAATTGGCGGTATGATTTTACGAAATGGTTCTAAAAATGGTTCATATATTTTTGCCAAAAATCGTCCAAATGCGTTTTCTCGTGCATTTGGCAACCATGACATAAAGAAATATACAATCATTCCGAAATAATATATTTGTACTAAAATTAAAATAAAATGAAATATACTTGCTAATATTTCTGCACTCATTAATGACTAACCTCTATTCGCCTTGTTCCATATTTTCGATTTGGTCCGTAATACTTCCAGCAACTTCAACGTTGTCTGGAGTACATAAAAAGATATCTGAACCAACACGTTGTATATCTCCACCAATTGCATAAACTGTACCACTTAGGAAATCAATAATACGTTTTGCTGATACTTTATCGATTCGTTGTAAATTCACTAAAGTCGCACGACGATTTTTAAGTTCATCAGCTATATCCTGTGTATCTGAAAATACGCGTGGTTCAAATAAACACATTTTAGAGCTTTCTTGCATCGTATTAAAAGTATCCTGCTCTTGGTTCATATTAACAACATTCCTTGTATTGTTTTTAGGTGCATTATTTAACTGGTATCTACGTTCATTTGATTGGTTATTACGCGTAGATTGCTTTTTAGGTACCGATTGAATTGAACGTTGATTCTCCGTGTTGTCGTAATTTGCTTGATCATTATAATTAGTTTGATTATTGTAATTCGTTTGAGACTGCGCTTGTTGTCTGTTTTGTTGGGAAGGTTCTACTTCTTCCTCTTCCTCTTCTACTACGAAAAATCCATTAAATAAATCTTTTAAAGCCATGGGGCTCACTCCTCTTTTCCTACAAGTTTAGTCCCAATTCTCACAAACGTTGCACCAACTTCTGTAGCGAGTTGAAAATCATTACTCATACCCATTGAGAGTTCTGTACATGGCGCATGTTTTAAATTGAGTTCATTTATTTCTATTTGTTTTTCTTTTAAGCCTTGAAACAAATCTTTTATATAATTCTCATCATCTGTATAAGGCGCCATCGTCATAAGACCTACGACTTCAATGTTCTCATAATCTTGTAAAGTATTAATAAAGTCATTGACTTCATCAAGCTTTATACCATGTTTCGATTCTTCACCTGATACATTGACTTGAATGAAACATTTGATTTTATGTTGTGCACGCTTGTTGATTTCTTGTGCTAATTTTAAGCGATCTAATGCATGAAAATAATCAACTTCGTTTATCACTTCTTTAACTTTTCTCGTTTGAAGCGACCCAATAAAATGAAAGATACAATCATCAGGTAAAGCTTCTTTTTTAGCTAAAAAGCCTTCTAATCGGTTTTCACCGAAATGTTTAATACCTGCATTATATGCTTCATTAGCACGTTCTATTGTAACATATTTTGTCACTGCAATCACGTGAGGCTGTAATGAAAAACCTCTTCTCTCACTTGCTGCTAAAATTTCATTTTGTATTATCGTTAAGTTTTCCTGTACCGTCACCTAATCACCTCTAAATCTATTGTCCAATAAAAGCTAACATTCTTCCAGTATTACCCTTTTCTACTCTATAAGAGAAAAATATGGTCAATTCTTCAGAAGTTGCATATTGCGTAATATAAATATTATCCTTAGGAACACCATAATTTTCTAGTAATAACTTATTCGCTAATTTCAAATCTATACCATGACGATTCTCATCTCTAGTTTCAATATACTTAGAAGAATCGATAGGTAATTTATCAAATTTTTGTTTAATATCGTTATTAATTTCATATGAATTTGATGTTGCAGGCCCTATAACTACGTTTAATTCTGAAAGATCAAAATCAACATTTTTAAGCATTTCATTAACAATCTGAGCTACTGTTCCCCGCCATCCAGCATGTGCTAATCCTATAAACTGATTTTGCTTACTATAAAAATAAATCGGTACACAATCAGCATAACACATCGTTAATAATACGTTTGACTCATAAGTGAACATTCCGTCTACGCCATGTAAATCATCCGTTAAAACGTCTATATTGGTACCTTTATCTCGCGATGTAATTTCTACTACATTATTTTCATGAGTTTGTATTGGAAATACCCAATTTTCTCTTGGATAGGAAATAATTTCAGCAAGCTGTTCTTGATGAGAAGTTATATTGCTTGGATTATCATTAATGTATCTCGCCATATTAAAGGCATCGCTAGGATATGGACTCTTACCTTGTTCTCTCGTTGTTATGCCTATAGTTATATCTTTATTTTGCTCATCTTCATATAATAATACATGATTGTATTTTATAAATTTCTCAGCCATGTTTAAAGCCTCCAACGAATTATTCATTGCTTCTCAGCAAAATTAAATTTAAGAATTTTAGTATTAAAAAAGTCATCAGATCGTTAAATCTGATGACATTAATATGGTCAAAATTGTTTTCTAGTGACCATATTTATACTTAATACTACAGTATAAAACTCTCAATTAACGTCTAGTTCTTCTAGAACGTCTTTCTTCTCTATTTCTAATGAAGCTTGGAATGTCATCTTCATTAGTAGTATGAGTTCTCGCTTCACTACTAGGCTCAGAAGCTTGTGTTGAATTTGAATTAGATGAAGCAAATGAATCATCCTTAGCAGAACTTGTTGCACTAGAACCAAATCCAGTATTAGAAGATTTACGTCCTTGCACTGAAGGTTTGTCTTCAAATCCTGTTGCGATAACAGTTACAACAATTTCATCTTGTAGTTCAGGATTAATTACAGTACCAAAGATCATATTTACATCTTCATCAGCTGCATCTTGAACAATATCTGCTGCTTCTTGAGCTTCAAATAATGATAGTGATTCCCCACCAGTAATATTCATTAATACCCCTTGTGCACCAACGATTGAAGTTTCTAATAATGGTGAAGAAATTGCTTTTTTAGCTGCTTCTACTGCACGGTTTTCTCCAGAAGAAACACCGATACCCATTAATGCAGAACCTTGGTTAGACATGATTGTTTTAACGTCTGCAAAATCAAGGTTTACTTCACCAGAAACTGCGATTAAGTCAGAAATACCTTGAACACCTTGACGTAAAACGTTATCTGCTTCTTTGAACGCTTCCATCATTGGCGTTGATTTATCAACGATATCTAATAAACGGTCATTAGGGATAACAATCAATGTGTCAACGGCAGCTTTCATAGCTTCAACACCAGCAGCAGCTTGAGTTTGACGTTTACGTCCTTCGAAACCAAATGGACGCGTTACAACACCAACTGTTAATGCACCCATTTCTTTTGCTATTTTAGCAACAACAGGAGCTGCACCAGTACCAGTACCGCCACCCATACCGGCAGTAACGAACACCATATCCGCTCCTTGGATAGCATCTTCAATTTGTTCTCTTGATTCTTCAGCTGCTTTTTTACCAATTTCAGGATTAGCACCTGCACCCAAACCACGTGTTAACTTTTCACCAATTTGGATTTTAGATTCAGCTTTAGATAAGTTCAAAGCTTGTCCATCAGTATTAATTGAAATGAATTCAACATTGTTCATTCCATGATCAATCATACGGTTAACAGCGTTATTACCGCCACCACCTACACCGATGACTTTTAGTGTCGCTAAATGATTAAATCCTTGTTCAAATTCTAACATTTATATTTCCTCCTAGTTTAAATGGCCAATCAATCGAATAATGATTTCATCAGTTTTTTAAATTTACTTTCTTCTTGTTCTTTAGGCTCATCCTTTTGCTCTACATACTCATCTTCATATTGCTCTTCATGCTCGTCTATTGACTGAGAAGATGCCGGTGATTTATGTACGCTTGCTTCTTCAGATTCATCTGAAATAGCATCCTCCTGCTTATTTGACTTTTTCTTAAACCAATCAAATCCGCTGGATTTCGAAGTATTTTCTTTATCATCTGATTCAATTACTTCTTCTTCAAATTCATCACTACCATGATTACTAATTGTAACATAATCTAATAATTCGTCGAAAGTAATGCTACTAGAAATAGTAGAAATTGCTGAAGAAAATTCCGGTTTTCTAATTCCCATTTGAGAAGGTGTGTGTATTCTAACTTTTTCACTCACCATATCTTGTAACAATTCTTTAACACCTAGTAAATTAGCAGAACCACCAGTAACAACAAAACCACCGTTTACTTTAGTTAGGCCTAATTCTTCTAAGACGTCAAACACACTTAAGAAAATTTCTTCAACACGTGCTTCAATAATATCAGCCAAATCTTTTTGAGTATATTGTACTTCTTCATCACTATCAATTTGATCTACATTAAAGACGTCTTGACTTGAAGCTGAATCATAGAATGCATGACCGTATTGATGTTTAACCTTTTCTGCCGTTTCGAATGTGGTATTAAAAGCTTCTGCAACATCTTCTGTAATATCGCGTCCACCCATTTCCACCGAATCAGCGTCAACTAATTCTCCACGTTCATAAAATGCTAATTGCGTTACATCTTCCCCAATATCTATAACACACGCACCTAATTCTTTTTCAGTGGCAGACAGTATCGAATTATAGTTGTAAGCGTCTGAATAAACATCCAATACATCAACGCCACATGATTCTACACATTTGATCATGTTGATCAATATAGATTGTTGTATTGCAATAACGCCAGCTTCAACTTTCAATGAATGTCTAGCGATTAGTTCTTTAGGGTCTGATACTTCATTATCGCCATCAACTATAAATTTAATGGGAAATGCATTAATTACTTCAGTTTCTGGTACATCATTCTTTTCACGAATACCTTCTAACGCACTCTCAACGTGTGTACCATCTAATTCAGTATCTTCATAAAATTCTATTTCATTTGTTTCGTCATAAACTTCAGTACCAATAATTGGTAATTTTAAAAATACTTCTTTTATATCTACACCTGAAGCAATTGAAGCTTTCTTAATTGTATCTTTAATCGCTTGTTTTGCTATATCAAAATCGTCTATCAAACCATTTTTTATACCACTAGTGTAGGTTTGTCCTGTACCTATCACATTTATACCATTGTGAAATTTCTCGCCTACAATTGTTTTAACACTTGATGAACCTATATCTATACTTACATAATAATGTTCCTCCATAGATAGGCACCTCCTGACATTAACTATTCTATTTTACACTATGTTTAGTTTACAATACGTTGCCATGCTTGTGAACTATAAACACATGTATTTGTCAAAATTTTTTAATTACTTTTTTTTGAGTTCTGATTAATCTTGTTTAAGGCACTTTGTAACTCATCTTTTGCTTTGTCAGCTTGAGCTGTACCCCTTTCTACATCTTTGTCACTATCCGATTTTGTAGAAGTAGAATCAGAGTATGGAATAAAAGAAGCACCTACAGTTAAATCTAAGTACCCTGACTTTACTAATTCACCAGCATCATTACGTTTTAATGACTGTGACATTTGTGGGTAATACTTCATCTTTTTAGCAATTGTTTTGATATTACCTAAAATTTGTAAGTTATCAGAAGTATATAATTTAATCTGATTTTGTGAGTTATCACTTGGATCGTATTTGATTTCAGAAATCATGTTACGTACGTTTGTTGGCATTTTAGCTAGTGCTTCGATCATCTTCTCTTGTTTACCTTTTTTAAACCCATCTAAAATAGGACCATCATCTGTAGATGTACCACTGTAGCTATCTAGTTGTTTTCCGTTTTCTAAAATTGGAACATACTCATCTTTCTTTTTAACTAGTCCTACTATTTTATATTCAGTCACTTTAACAGTCATTTTATTTGGGAAATGTTTTCTCACTTCAGCATCTTTAATCAACTTATGTTTTTTTAAATTATTTTCAGCTTTTCTTGTGCTATAAGTGTACATCCTTGAATCCGATTTAACATTAACCATCTTTTCAATTTTATTTTTGGATACGTTATCATATCCTACTATTTTGACATTACTAATTTTACTAATCGATGTAAACATATAAAGTAAAAAAATAATAATTAAAAATAATAAAACACCAAAAACTATATATTGAATTTGTTTTTGCCTTTTACGTCTTCGTTCTCGCTTCTCTTGTAAATATTCAGAGTCAAAAGTTCTTACTTTATCGGTCAATGTTTGTCACATCCTTAAAAAGAAGGTAATTGAGCTTTAAAACTATCAATAAATTGTTGACCACGCTCTTCAAAAGTATTGTATTGATCCCAACTAGCGCATGCTGGAGATAACAATACTACATCATTCGGCTCTATTATATCTTGAATTTTTTTAACTGCATCTTTAATATCAATAGCTTTAATTACGTATTTACCTTGACTCTCGCCTAATTTCACAAACTTTTGTTGTGTTTCACCAAAAGTAATCATTACACGAACATTTTCCATATAAGGAATCAATTCATCAAAGCCGTTACCACGGTCTAAACCACCGCACAACCAAATAATAGGTTGTTTAAATGAGTTAAGTGCAAATTGAGTCGCTAAAGTATTCGTAGCTTTAGAGTCATTGTAATATTTATTTGTTTTATTCGTTCCAATATACTGCAATCTATGCTCAATTCCTGAGAAAGTAGTTAAACTAGCAATGATTGCATTTACTGGTACACCAGCAATTAAAGTTGCTAAAACTGCTGCTAAAATATTTTCTAAGTTGTGTTGTCCTGGCAAAACTAAATCATCAGTATGAATAATTCTGAAACCATTGAATACGATATAGCCATCTTTTATATAGATACCATTTACTTCTTGTTGAGTCGAAAAGTATAAAGTTTTGGCTTTTAATGACTCAGATTCAATTAAATGACGTTGATGATAATTACAAATTAAATAATCATTTTCGTCTTGGTTTTTATAAATTTGCTTTTTTGCGTTTTGATAGTTTTCTAACGATTCATGGTAATCAAGATGTGCAGAATATATGTTTGTAATAATTGCAATATGTGGTTTATATTGTTCTATTCCTAATAATTGGAAAGATGATAATTCAGTAACAAGGTAGTCATTTTTAGTAACCTCTTGTGCTACTTTTGAAGCTACATAACCAATGTTTCCTGACATTCTGCCTGCAAGTCTACTTTTCTGAAAAATATCACCAATTAATGAAGTTACTGTTGTTTTACCATTAGTGCCTGTAACGCCAATTATTGGTGCCTCTGATACTAAATAGCTTAATTCTACTTCTGTTAATATTTTTAAACCTCGTACTTGTGCTTCTTGTAAAATAGGTACCTTATAAGAAATGCCAGGGTTTTTAAAGATAATTGGTTCATTGTCTAATAACGACAGTGGATGTTCGCCACCTATTACTTTTACTCCGATATCCTCTAAATCTTTAGCATGAGGGTCTTGAGATAAATCTTTACCATCATTAACAACTACATTGGCGCCAAGTTGCATCAATAACTTTGCTGCTTCGTAACCACTTTTTGCTAACCCTAATACTAAGACATCTTTCCCCTCTAAGCCTGTATAATTTAGCATGTTAGTGCACTCCAATCCATAAACCGATTAATCCTGTGATAAGTCCTACTGTCCAAAATACCGTTGTTACTTTCCGCTCATCCCAACCTACTAATTCGAAGTGGTGATGTAAAGGTGACATTTTGAAGATTCTTTTACCAGTTAATTTATAGCTTGTAACTTGAATCATAACTGATAACGTTTCTGCTACGAATACAAATCCAATAAAAATTAATGATAATTCTTGATTTAACATGATTGAGATCGTAGCAAAGATACCACCTAACGCTAAACTGCCTGTATCCCCCATAAATACTTTTGCTGGGTTGAGGTTAAATGGTAAAAATCCTAGTAACGCAAAAATCATAATCACACAAAATACGCCAATTGAATTGGCACCGTTAACGAATGCCATAATTGCATACATTACAAATGCAATTATTGATAAGCCAGTAGCTAATCCGTCCAAACCATCTGTTAAATTTACAGCATTTGAAAAACCAACTTGCCAAAATATAATAAAAATAACATAAATAACTGATAACTGTAATTCGATGTTAGTAAATGGAATATGAATACCAGTAGAAAAATTAGCTAATTGGAAAACTTGGCTCAAAATAAAGAATATTACTGCAATACCAATTTGTGCTAAAAATTTCTGTTTACTTGTAAGACCTTCATTATTTTTTTTAACTACGATAATATAATCATCGATAAATCCAATCAATCCGAAACCAATAGTTACAAACAATAATAAAATAATTGGATTAGAATTATCCATGAATATAATAGCTAACACAGAAGTCACTATAATACTAATTAAGAATGTTAAGCCACCCATCGTAGGTGTACCTGTTTTTTTCATATGACTTCTTGGCCCTTCTTCTCTAATACTTTGACCAAATTTCATCCTCTTTAGTGTCGGTATAAGCAAAGGTACTAAAATTATTGATATTAAAAGTGCAATGATTGCGAGTAAATAAACCATATTGATCTCCTTTTTTTATATTATGGGTTTTACGCTTTGCTGAGTACAAATGCATATGTATATTTAACGAGACTATGAGATGAAATATTGTTTTTTCTTGTTTACAACAATATTTCATCAGTTTATTGTCTCAGCTAACTTTATATTTAAGAGCTACCTGCTTGGGAATCTCCACTTATTTTATCTGCTGAAAATTCAACTTTAATTTTATCACTTTTGTTAATTTTTTGTCCTTCTGAAGTTGATTGATTTGAAACAAAACCACTGCCTTTAGTTGTAATTTTCACATTAGCTAGTCGTTCAAATGCTAGCACATCTTCCTTAGACCAGCCCTTCATATTAGGCATTGTTAAATCACCGTCTGAAAGTAATAAAACTTTTCTATTAGGTAATATTTTCTTATTTGCACTTACTGATTGTTTAGCAACCTTTTCACCACTACCAATTACTTCTGGATCTAGTGATTTTGCATTTAATGAATTCTCTGCCTCTTTTACAGATTTACCAGCAACATTAGGTACTTCACTATATTTAACGTCAGATGAATTTTTCGTGCTTTTATTGTCTACATTTAAATATTTAAGTGTGTTTTTCATGATTGGGTTAAATGCTTTACTAACACCCATTTCATAAGCTTCTTGATCATTCTTTTGCGCTAGACTCATGCCGGCATAAACAATTACTTTTGGATTTTTCTTTGGCGCATCACCGATAAAGCTAACGAAATAAGGATTCTCACCCTTAACATAACCACCACTTTTAGAATCGGCAACTTGGGCAGTACCAGTCTTCCCAGCAATGTCATAACCATCGATTCTATAGTTTTTAGCATGGCTATCTTCACTGTTTACCACTTTATCTAGTTGAACACGTACTTTTTTAGCTGTATTTTCGGTAATTGGTTTACCTGCATATTCTTTTTTACCTTTATAAAAAGTACTCTTATTCACAGGATTAGAAACACTGTTAACAAACCAAGGTTTAAGCATATTTCCTTTATTGAAGAAAGCAGATTGAGCTTGTAACATTTGAACTGGTGTTACAGTAGTAGATTGACCGAATGCAGAAGTTTTTTGTTGTGCTGCATTATCCCATGCAATTCCACCACTTGCCTCACTATCAAACATGCCGTTAGTAGATTTACCAAAACCAAATTTTTCGTACCATGACTTCATCTTATCCACGCCTACTAAATCTTGTAAGTGCATCATTAATGTGTTTGAAGAATAAGTAAACCCAAGTGACATCGGGATTTTACCCCAACCTACTTTGTTCCAGTCAGAAATTTTAGAACCCATGATGTTTCTGTGACCTGACATATATTTTTTGTTTGGATCAAATTTACCCTCTTGAATCGCTGCTGCCAGACCAAATGATTTGAATGTTGAACCTGGTTCATAAGTATTTTGGTATAAATCATTTGCCCACTTCTTACCGAAATCTTTTCCTGTTTCTGGATTAAATGTAGGTCTTTGACTTGAAGCCAATATTTCGCCTGTTTGAGCATCCATAACAACAGCAAAGGCATCTTTAGGTTTATAATGATCTACCATTGAATCTAATGCTTCTTCAACGAATACTTGAATATTAGAATCAATAGTTAAATGTACATCATCGCCACGTTTAGGCATTTTTTCACGTTTTGTATTTGGCGCTAGATAACCCCAAATATCATGAATATAAGATAAAGAGCCTTTCTGACCTGACAAGTAACTATCAAAAATCTTTTCAACACCCATAGCACCTTTTAGTTCACCTGAATCAGGATCTTTTTGTGCTATACCAAGTAAATGTGACGCAAAATTACCATTAGGATAGAAACGTTCAGTTTCCGGGTACAAATTTATCCCTGGTAACTTCATTTTTTCGATTTTTTGCTTATCTTTATATGTTAAGTCTGTACCCTTTTGTCCAAATTCAACTTGGAATACTTTCTTTTGATCCAACCGTTTTTCTATATCTGATTTGGACATATCAATGACCTCTGATAATTTCTTAGCTGTTTTCTTTTTATCAACAACGTGCTTAGGTTTGTCGCTATCTTTACTAGCTTTTTTATCAACAACCGCAACAACTTTATATCTTTCAACATCTTCGGCTAAAACTTTACCGTTACGGTCATATATTTTTCCTCGTTCAGGTTGTTGTTGCGAATTGACTAAATACTTTTCATTCGCTTTTAAAATCAAATCTTCTCCAGAGGAGTGTCCAGTTAACATGATGTATGAATATCTTAATATCAACGTAAAAAAGAGCAGTCCGAATCCAAGGATGAGTAGGACTGCCCCTATTTTATTTTGTTTTATTGGTATTTTTCGTATTTTTGGTTTTCTCAGTCTAATTTTTCGCTTCGCCATTATTACGCACTACCTTTACATTATCGTTCTTCAGGCTCATACCTTCGTCTTTAGCCTTGTCGTAAATGCGTTCGTAAGAAGAGTTCTTTTTAATTTCAGATTCTATCGAGCTATTTTCACTTGCTTGTTTTTCAATTTTTGTATCTAAATCTGCAATTTTTCCTCGAGTATCATACGCATCCATTTTTAAAGATAGCATATATATACTTATCAAAGCAATTATTGTTATAAGTCCTATGTATAACATTTTTTCAAACTTAGTTAATTGTACAACGACTTTTCTCTTTACAGACTTCGAACCTGGTTGGGTCGAAGGTTGAGATTCTGGTATTTGTTGTGTTGAACCGTTATAAGGCTCATAAATTTTTTCTACAGCCACTTACAAAGCACTCCTTATTTTAAAATTTCAGCGACACGTAACTTTGCACTACGAGCACGGTTATTTTCTTCAGTGTCTTCCGTAGACGAAATAATTGGTTTACGGTTAACACGTTTCAATTTCGGGGTGTATGCTTCGGGTATTACTGGTAGTCCCCTTGGTACTTCTGGCCCTTTTTCATATTCCTGGAACATTTGTTTGCACAAACGGTCTTCTAAAGAATGAAAAGTAATGACTGAAATCCTACCACCAATATTTACAAGCTCAATCGCTTGTTCTAATGAATCCTCAAAAGCAGCTAGTTCATCGTTTACTGCTATTCTTATTGCTTGGAACACTCTTTTTGCTGGGTGTCCACCTTTACGTCGAGCTTTAGCCGGTATCCCCTCTTTTATACTGTCTACAAGTTCTAACGTTGTTTCTATTTCTTTTTCACTGCGATTTTGTTCTATACGTCTAGCAATTTGTTTAGCAAATTTTTCTTCACCATATCGATGGAAAATTCTGACTAAATCTTCAAACGACCATTGATTTACTACTTCAAAAGCTGAAAGCTCTTGTGTTTGGTCCATACGCATATCTAATTTCGCATCATGATGATAACTAAATCCTCTTTCAGGAACATCTAACTGTGGACTAGATACTCCTAAGTCGTAATAAATACCATCTACTTTTTCAATATTTAAATCATTTAATATTTGTGGTAGTTCTCTAAAGTTGTTGTGAACAAAGATAACTTTATGTAAATGATCTTTTAAAACTATCCTGGCATTTTCTATAGCTGTCTTATCTTGGTCAATAGCAATCAATTTACCTTCGTCACTTAATTGATTTAATAAATAGAGCGCATGACCTGCTCCACCAAGCGTACAGTCGACATACACACCATCTTCTTTAATATTTAAATAATCAATGGTTTCTTTTAGCATTACGCTTATATGATGAAACAAATCAATTCCTCCATTTAAAAATCAAAATCTATTAAATCTTCAGCAATCTCTTCGAAACTATCTTCAGATTCTTCATAGAAACCGTTCCAAGTTTCTCTATCCCAAATCTCAATGCGATTTGAAACACCGATTACTGTACATTCTTTATCTAAGTTAGCGTACTGTCTCAAGTTTTGAGGTATGTTAATACGCCCTTGTTTATCTAGTTCTACTTCTACAGCGCCAGAGAAAAACATACGCATAAATTTACGTGCATCTTTCTTAGTCATAGGTAATGTTTTCATTTTCTCTTCGATAACTTGCCATTCTTCCAAAGTATAGCCAAATAAACACTTATCAAGGCCTCGGGTGATAATAAAACGTTCATTTAAGTCATAACGAAATTTAGACGGAACGATCATACGTCCCTTTGTATCTAATTGGTGTTCGTATTCTCCCATGAACATTTATTTTCACCTCACCTTCTCATATATATAATTTACCACATCTTACCACTATCCTCCACTAATTATACAATTTTCACTAAAAATTATTTAAAAAGACAAAAAAAAGTCCGATTCATCATTTGATGAACCGGACCTAAAGATTGATATATCAACATTTTATAACAATATGATCAAAAGTGTAAGAAAGTGGTGGATAGGTGGAGGGGCTGAACACATCTGTCCCAAATTCATTCATAATTTGTAACGGATTCCATATTCTTTCTTGCAAACCTTTCATTGGATGGAGAGCGTGATTTAATTCTCTAAAATGTTTCATACTAATTTCATTCTCTCTCTCAATATTTAATAAGTAACGATTTATTAAATAGTCATATTGTTGCATATGAATTTTATTATTTTTATCTAAAAGGAGTCTATTATCATTATTATCTTGTACTTCTGCTTTTAAAGTTTCGTATAATTGTATTTGTTGTTGTTTCAATTTTTCAATATTGTTAATGAAAGTATCCGATGCCCGTGCACGTATAAACTTATTTTTAGTCGCATTTGTGCCTTGTGAAATTATTTCTTCTATTGAAATAGCATATTTTGATGATAATTTCTCAATTCTATCATTAATATAGCTTATTCTTAGTCTAGGTATAACGATAGGCATCTCTATCTTTAAAGTTTGGAATACTTCATTTAATTCGGCCCAGTATTTTATTTCACTCGGCCCACCCACAAAGGCAACGGTATTAAACAACCATTCTTCCATTAATGGACGAGTAACGACATTGTTCGAAAATCTTTGCGGTGCCTCTTCTACAATAGACAACAATTCTTCTTTAGTATAGAAGGTATTTGTCTTATTCGTTTTAAATTTACCATCTTCATAAGTTAACAATTGTCTCATATTATTTTCTTCTATAAATAAGTGAACATTAGTATCAGTCTGAATCATTTGTTCATACCCTTGCGCTTTTAACTTTGCTTGTGCCGATCTAAATGAAGCATCAACGTCATTAAATCTATTAATCAACTCTTTTAAAAATGGTTGTTCTAAAGTTCTTAAATTGTTATCTTGCGCATCGATAAAGAGTACCCCATAATCTTTAAAAACTTCATGCAATAATGCTTTAAACATTGCCGTCCAACTGTCATAACGATCAATGATACTATGACTTAAGGTTAACAATTCTTTAGTATGCTTAGTTTCCGGTTGATGCTTGAAAAATTGATTTAAAGCATCCTTAAGCTGCAATTTGTTAGGATAGAAATTCGATACGCTATCTTCTGGAGGTTCTAAAGTATGGTATTTAACTTTATGTAATTGAGCTTCATGATTACTATACACAAATGTGTGGTTTACTTCATCAAAGTCATGGTCTTCACCAGCTATCCAAAAAACAGGTACGATGGGTGTTTGATAGTCGTTCGTTAACGATTGACTTAATGTTATGATAGAGAAAATTTTATGAAAAGTGTATAGAGGACCACCAAACAGACCAGCTTGTTGTCCACCTATAACCACCTTTGCTCCCTCTCTTAAATGTTCTATATTTTCAAGTTGTTGTGAAGTCAAAGTTAAATCACTCATATATTGGTGAATAACATTAGCAAGTTCCTGTTCTCTATCATTTGTTGACTGGTTCACTTTATATTTGTAATTATCATTGGCCATTGCATCAAATTGATAAAACTCATTTATCGTCTCATCACTATTAACAAGGCGTGTTATGAATTGATCTTCTTCATTTAATTTTGTCGTTATACAATCCATTTATAATTCTCCTTATGTCCTATATTCCTAATTAGTATAAAGTTTATACAGCACTTTGACAATTTAACGGCTTACATATAAAAATTTTTTTCGTTAATAGATTACTTACAACAATAGTAACTGTTTGTTTTAAATTATTTCTATAAATAATATATTGATAAAGACGATAATTATATACTATTTATTTTTGTGATAAATCATAATATTTAGGGTATAATAATAGTTACAAATATAAAGGGGGGAAAGATGCTATGACGAGTGTAAAGCGTCTTGATATAAACTATAAAACAGATGAATTATTCGAAGATTTTAGAAACTTCGGTAATAAAGACTTGTATATGGTAGATGAGCTTCGTGGCGAAATGATTGACGCAAGTTCTGAATCTCCATTTTACGGTATCTATGTTGGTGAAAGATTAGGTGCAAGGATGGCTCTTTATAGAAAAGGCGAAGTTGAAGAAGAACACTTCCCAGATTTTGATGACTACCTTATTATATGGAAATTAGAAGTCTTAAAAGATTTCCAAGATCGTGGCTATGGCACTGAATTGTTAAATTATGCTAAATCACAAGAGTTACCAATTAAGGTCATCGCCCGTAATCAATCAAAAGACTTTTTTATAAAACAGGGATTTAAAGATTTACAACTAAAAAATAATGAAGATTACGATATATTGATATGGGAACCTTAAAAGGATTGTGTTAGATTAATCTAACACAATCCTTTTTATATTGTTACTAATAGTTCCTCAAAACTACTTATAGTTATATCAGCTTCTATATTTGAATCATTAACTTGATTTCGAGGATTAAACCAACATGTCCTTATATTAGCATTTAAACCGCCTAATATATCCGAGCTCAAGGAATCACCAACTATCAAAGCATTTCTTCTTTTATTTTCACCAATTTTATCGAATACATAATCAAAAAACTCTGGCATCGGTTTTTGATAGCCAGTTTGTTCAGAAACAAACACACCATTAAATAATTCTTTAAATTGTGATTTATCAATCCTTCTTTGCTGTGTTTCTAAAACACCATTTGTAACTATATATAGATCAAATTTTTTACTTAAATCTTGTAATGTATTTAATGTATGCTCAAAATAAGTCAATGGCGCATTCGCTAACTCATCTCTAAAAATATAATCTGCCTTATAGCCATCTATATTTAGATTGTAACTTTCAAAAAAACATTTAAAGCGTTGAGTTAACACTTCATCTTTAGATAGTTTACCTTCTTGAAAGGCTTGCCAATGTTGCTTATTTACTTTTTTAAAATAATTGAAATCTTTAGCAGCAGCTTTAAAATTATAAAATTCTACCATTTTATAAAAAGCATATGTCTCTGCTGCTTCAAAATCAACCAGTGTATCATCAAAATCAAATAGGATTGTGCCCTCTTTCATTATATATCCCCCTACTAATAACTAGAACATGATTATTTTATATTATTTTTGTTAGTAAAAGATCTTATTACGCGAACAAACATTGATATTGTAGGTAATAACATCAATAATAATACAAAATAGGACAAATTAACAACACTATTCTCCCATGATACAGGAACTAAGATCCCACTTATCATTATGCACAAGCTTATTACTAAATTTAAAAATATGCATAGCAAAAACTCAGTTACACGGGCTGTTCCTTTATATTCAAATATTTGTCTCCAAAAGTTAATATAAAACATTCACTTTTTCTCCTTTTTTCTGTTAAATTATTTGTCTATCTAAATAAATTTTAAAGTTATAAATATATAAGTCTAGTTATCTTCTAAAACATGTAAAAATTTGGGAGTAAACAACAAAAAAGGCAACCATTTATGGTTGCCTTAACAGAATGGATATCCATTTAAATCAAATGTTATCATTTGATTACGCATCAATGTTTGAGCAAAACAATGATGCAAGAGAACTTATGTGTACAAATCCAAGGAAGATTTGTAACATACTCGTAATATAACATTAATTAAATGGAAATAAAACTCTTAACGCTATTTAGTAAATTAAATTATATATGATGCAGAACTCTTTTAAAATTACATGTATTTATACACCATTAAACTAGTAAGCAGTAAGTATTTATATAAATAAATATTGTCCCCTATTACGCTACTATTTCATATTTCTATTTTATTTATCTATATTATTCCACTTTAAAACACTGCCATACTCTAATTTATTTTCAGTCCTTTTCCAAACTTCTACACCTCTAAAACCTTCAAATCAATCAAAATCATCATCAACATGACTTGTTTTTTCATCTAACATAAAACTAACATTGAAAGACTTAGTTAAAAATATAGCTTGTACACTAAACATAAGCACCTCTTTTTATCGTATTATTAAATGCACTAGACATATTTTTTCAATACATAAATAGTTAATTATAAAAGTGGTTTTACAGTACTTAACCAAAAGTAACTAGATATAACAAAACCCTGTCAAATCAACGTTTGGCTTACGTCAACTTAACGAAAATTAATTAAATAGCGTCCTGGGAGACCATTTTGTTATATTCTAATAAACACTAAAACCCTTTAACTATGCTATTTACAAGCACTTTGTTCTCTAACAAAAATTAAAGAAATATAACTAAATTGACACGTAAAACAACCCGTCTATTTATAGGCGGTTTTAATTTTCGCACTCTATGAAAGAACATATATGAATTAATAATAACAATTCGCTTCATTCTATAATCTAATTTATTTTTCTCAAATAAATAATTCGTTTTCTTTTTCAGTTGTTCTAACTTTAATATATAAACTAGTATTTGTAATAAATTTAAAAGGCATATACAAATCAGAATTAGCATATTAAAATTAACTTTCTATATTTAATATCATCTCTATATGAGGTATTCCATCTTCCAAATACATTGCAGATGTTTGTTCAAATCCAAATGATTTATAAAATTCTTTTAAATGCTCTTGAGCCGATATATAAATTTTTTTCTTATTGTTACCTTCATGAATATAATCAATTGTTTCTTGTACTATTTTTCTACCGAAATTTTTCCCTCGATAATCTATAGAAACTAAGACCCTACCAAAACTAATTTTATTTTCATGCTCAATGATTCTTGTATAAGCAACTATTCTATCTTCATCTTTTAAAATTACATGTTTAGATTCAATATCAAATTCATCTATTTCCTGATAAGGGCAATTTTGTTCTACTACAAACACTTTCACTCTTTCTTGAAAGATTTTCGTTATTTCAATTGCTGATAATTCTTCCGTTTTTTTAATTACTAATTGCATATAAATTCTCCTCCTTAAAATAAAAAAAGGCATTATCTTTATTCCTCACATCTTAGATGAGCCCTAGTGGAATAAAGATAATGCCTTATGAACATTAATCCGGGGAAAAATGTTCAGCATAATTATTTCTTTTTTTTGATATTAACAAATTAATTAGTTTTTGTGAATAATATTACCATTCATTTAAATGTTTATTTTACATTCGCTAATTTTTCTACGGTTAAAATATCGACAGTAATAATATAAAACAACCCACCAATTCATTTAGGTGGGTCGTTTTATTTATCTATTTTCCATTTGGGAAATCATTAAAATATGGATGTACTAATGTTTTAGTTTTTTCATCTACTTGTGTATATACTTCTATTGTAAATTCTCCTGGAGCTTTAAAATAAAAAGTGTACGATCCATGCGCCAATGAGGGTTCCCAAACTTCAAATCCATCTTTTTTTAATCTTTCATATATTTTGTCTACGCTAGTTTCATCTTCTTGTGGAAAACCTATATGAAATGTTTCTGGATAAACAGCATGGTCATCTTGTATTAAATTGAATAATAAACCATCTTCATCATTTAAAGCCGCAAATTTATTACCTGCAGAACCAATACATACTAGGTCGAAATAATGCTCTAAAAAAGTTTTTGTAACACCGACATCTTTAACTGCTATATTTATATGATTTATTTTCATTTTTCTATCTCCTCACTATTTGAACCTATAATTTGATTCTCTATGACACTTGTTACTTCATTTAAAAACCTTTTAACAATTGCTAACTCTTTTTCATTATAATTCGCACTTAAATTCAACATATTCTTATTTAACTCTGAAAAGACATTTTGAACTTCTTTTTTCTCTTCATAACGTGGAACTATAATAACTTTTCTTCTATCTTTTGGATGTTTTTCTCTTATTAAATAACCCCTTTTTTCTAACCTGTCTATAAGTGAGGTCACACTCCCTGTACTTAATCCCACTTTCTGTGCTAACTCACCAGCCGTAATAGGCCCTGTTTCCCTTAATATATCTATAGTTGTAAAATCATGGCTATACACATTTAAAATTTCAGAAACATGTTGCTGATATAATACTATGCGTGTACCCAGCCCCCTCACAAGAGAGGCTATATCTTCCTCACAATTTTTTTCCATTATAAAACCCTCCTTTTAGCTTGATAATCAAAATACTTGGTTATCTAAATAAATTAACATTTTTATAGTTTATATACAATGATAATGAATAGAATATAAGCCCACCTTGTCTAGGTGGGCTTATATATTCGTCTAAATTAAAAAGCATTTAATGAACTAAAATAGATGTTAATATATTCTTTAAAAAGCGAGCATTTTAAAGAATAGTGTTTTTAAAGTAGCTAAGCATCCTCAGCAAAAAGCATTTTATCATGTTGTGAGATTAGTAGCTTTCGTACTATTAATATTTAAAATCTTAATAGCCTAATTATCTTTTGATTTAAACACTTAATCTATCAAATTTTCAGCATACGGGTAGATTTTCTTACACAAATATAAATAGGTATCAAGAAAATAACTTCTCATGCATTAAGACACATTGTTCATTTTTATTAGCTAAAGATATATCGTCTATTATATTTCAAAAAGATTGGGTTATAAAAATATTAAAGTCCATTCAGGAGAATATATTCACATTTACTTGAAGCGTGTTTTGCAGAAGAAAATAAAAAAGCAGTCGAAGTATTACAAGAAATATAATCTTGTTGTGGTTTGGGTGTAGTAAATGTAGTTTTACAGTACTTAACCAAAAGTAACTAGATATAACAAAATCCCGTCAGATCAACGTTTGGTTTACGTCAACTTAACGGGAATTAATCAAATAGCGTCCTGGGAGGGATTCGAACCCCCGACCGATGGCTTAGAAGGCCATTGCTCTATCCAGCTGAGCTACCAGGACATGACATTTTTGAACACAATAAATATTATATCTAAAGGAGTATTATAAAGCAATACTTTTAAGACCAAAAATAAAGATGATTTTTCACTAATATAGGTTATTTTCCACCTTTTGAGGTTTTTGAATATAATTATTATAAAAATTAATTAAATAGAAAGCATACTAACAAAATAATCAATATACTTTCTATCAAATTTTATATCTCAAAATCTTTAGAATCAATAATTTGGTGATTACGATTGCAGAAATTTAATGTAGCAGAAGCATTGTCATCGCTTATAATTAATTCTGCATATGTTTCTTCAATTTCACTTCTAGACTGAGAAATACTGCCTGGATTTATAACATGTACTCCATCTAACAATTCGTATTTAGCTACATGAGTATGTCCATAAAAAGCGAATTGGCATCCTTTTCTTTTGGCTGTATCAGCCAATCTTTCACGTGACTGATTTACTTGAAATAAGTGTCCATGCGTTACGTAAGCATTTATTCCATTTTCAGTAATCAATAAGTCGTTCGGAAATTCTTGGTAAAAATCAGTATTCCCTTTAACTTTATGATAATAACTAAGCTCAGTATCATCGTAAGTAAATTCAGAATCCCCTAAATGCAGTGCAACATCTACCTCTTCATAATGATTAAATACATCGAATAAAATACCTTTTTCAGTGTGATTATCACTTACAATAATCCATTTTGTCATTAGTTTTCACCTTCTAAATAACTTTGTAATTGTGCGATAGCTTTCTTTCTATGACTAATTTCATTTTTATCTTCAGCCGACATCTGAGCCAAAGTCTTATTTTTTTCTGAGACATAAAAAATAGGATCATAACCGAAACCTTCTTCTCCTATTTTATCCAAAGTAATTTCACCATTGAGTTCCCCTCTGAATTGTTTAGTTTCTCCTTCAGGTGTTGTCATGCTTATCACACAAACGAAGCGAGCGTCTCGATTCGTTTCATTGCCTAATTTGTCTAATACTTTTTCAATATTTGCATTATCATCTTTATCGTTACCTGCATATCTCGCAGAATACACACCTGGTTCGTTATTTAATGCTGTAACTTCTAATCCGCTATCATCAGCTATAACAGTTTTCTTTACCGCTTTAGCACCAGCTAATGATTTTAACTTAGCATTGGCTTCAAAAGTAGTACCAGTTTCATCAACATCAAAGTCTTCAACTAAATCACTAATCGGAATTATATTTAAGTCAGGGAATATAACTTTAAAGTCGTTTAATTTACCTTTATTATTAGACGCTATGACTATATCTTTCATTTGTAATCTGCTCCTCTACATTAATTTTTTCAACTTTTACGGTCATATTCAACCATTCTTTAATAATTCTTTCTATATGTTCCGTATCACCTGTAGCAAAAAATTTATGCTGTGGATTTTTTTTATAGCCAGCATGTTCATTACTAAATGTTAGCAACGCACTGACCTCTCTTGCTGTTTCTAAACCTGATGAAATAACTGTTTTCTTACCATCAAAATAGTCATGAATATATTTGTATAACAACGGATAATGTGTACATCCTAAAATCACGGTATCCGCTTTACTATTACGCCATTGTTTTAATGTTTGATGAATTACAATACTAGTAATCGTCGGATCTTTATAACGCATTTGTTCTACTAACGGCACAAATCCAGTACAGGCTATACCCGTCACTTCAACATTAGGATTAATGTTTTTTATATGATGGCGGTATGCTTCCGACTTTATAGTACCTTCTGTCCCTAGTACTAAAACATTTTGATTTTGTGTCGTCATAATAGCTGTTCTTGCTCCAGGCTCTATTACGCCGATCACCGGTATTGTTAAACGTTCTTGCAACGCTTCTAATGCAACAGCAGTCGCAGTATTACATGCAATAACTAACATTTTAATATCATATTGCATGAGCTTTTCTACAAGTTGTATCGTAAATTGTTTAACCTCTTCGCCAGACCTAGTACCATACGGACATCTTTTAATATCTCCTAAGTAATAAATTGTTTCATTAGGCAATTGACGTATGATTTCACTAGCAACGGTTAAACCACCTACTCCAGAATCTATAACTCCAATTGGTTTATCCATAAATGCCTTCATCCTCTTATTGTTAATAATTTTTATTGTAGCATAGAAATCGGTGAATATTCACTTATCCTCCATTGAAATTGCAAAGTTAAAAAAAGGACTTGAAATATAAATAAACTTCAATTTTTATTTGGTACTATAAAAAATCACACTTTCCCAGTTCTTTGAATTTTTATAAGTCATTAAACGGCTTTTATATTTAACCACATTTAAACGTATTAAAGTTCCCATTTAATTTGTTTTATTTCTTGTATCGACATTCGACTAAAATCTAAAATAGCTATTCATATATTAATATAAGTTGATATACGCTCGAATCTATGTACTTATGAAAACTCGTTAATTTAGTTTAATCGCTATTAAATTATATGAAAGTGTCTTTTTTTACATAATAAAGCTGATAATTATTTGAAAACTAAATCTTCGTATTGATTGTGACACGTTGCAAGTATAACAAGTATCTTTAAATCGCCCCCTCTATACTAAATTGACTTGATACAGTTTTAGCAGAAAATGTAAGATATGACTAAATTACGTTTGCTTCAAGAGAGCCTATCAAATTTATTTAACATTAATGGCAGGGGTTCTGAAGGAACAAGACAAGTTGAAGACTATATCCTGAAGCTACCTTCAAGAAAGGCGAACTACATAAATACTAGTGCCGATTATAAAAGCCCTTAAACGATTTCTGAATTGAAATCATTTAAGGGCTATTGGTTTGGGATTTATATTCTAGACTTGAAATAATTATTAATATACTTGATGGTCTGAACCAAAGAATGATTTAAACATATGGAATGATGTTTCTCTGTTTAATGCTGCAATTGAAGTAGTCAATGGAATACCTTTTGGACAAGCATTTACACAGTTTTGAGAATTACCACAAGCTTGTAATCCTCCACCGCCCATTAATGCATCTAATCTTTCGTCTTTAGTCATAGAACCAGTTGGATGCAAGTTAAATAATCTTACTTGAGAAATTGCTTGTGCACCTACGAAATCATTGTTTTGCGTAACGTTAGGACAAACTTCCAAACAAACACCACAAGTCATACATTTTGAAAGCTCGTATGCAGTTTGACGTTTTTTCTCAGGCATACGTGGCCCTGGTCCTAAATCATAAGTGCCATCAATAGGTACCCAAGCTTTCATACGTTTCAAATTATCGAACATTCTAGAGCGGTCAACTTGTAAGTCACGAATTACTGGGAAAGTACTCATTGGTTCTAAACGAATAGGTTGTTCTAAATAATCAACAATAGCTGAACATGATTGTCTTGCCTTACCATTAATTACCATTGAACAAGCACCACATACTTCTTCTAAACAGTTCATATCCCAAGTAATAGGTGTAGTTTTTTCGCCTTTACTGTTAACAGGGTTTCTTCTGATTTCCATTAAACATGCGATAACGTTTAAGTTCTCACGATATGGAATTTCAAATTCTTCTGTATATGGTTTTGATTTATCATCATTTTGACGTTTAATGATTAATTTAATCGTTTTTTGCTTATTGTCTTGACCTTCGCTTTGAACACCTTGTACATCATTAGCTTCTTTTGTTTCTGTCATGATTATTTACCTCCTTTAGACTTAGCCGTATAGTCACGTTTACGAGGTTCTACTAAACTCACATCTACGTCTTCATACGTGAATTTAGGTGCCTGAGACTTACCTTGGAACTCAGCTAAAGTTGTTTTTAACCATTCTTCGTCGTTTCTATCTGGGAATTCAGGTTTGTAATGCGCGCCTCGAGATTCGTTACGATTATAAGCACCGATTGTAATAACTCTCGCTAATTCTAACATGTTCCATAGTTGACGAGTAAAGAACACGGCTTGGTTACTCCAAGTTTGTGTGTCTTCGATATCAATATTGTTGTAACGTTCCATTAGTTCTTGAATTTTCTGATCAGTTTCTAATAATTTATCATTTTCACGTACAACAGTTACATTAGCGGTCATAATTTCTCCAAGTTCTTTGTGAAGTTTGTAAGCATTTTCGTCGCCCTTCATCTGTAACAACTTGTCGAATTTTTCTTGTTCTGAACGAACTTTACGTTCAAAGATTTCATCATCTAAATCTTCATAAGAAGTTTCAATGTTTTCGATATATTTAATTGCATTAGGTCCAGCAACAGTGCCGCCATAAATAGCAGATAATAATGAGTTAGCACCTAAACGGTTACCACCATGTTGTGAGTAATCGCATTCACCTGCTGCAAATAGACCTTTAATGTTAGTCATTTGATCATAGTCAACATATAAACCACCCATTGAATAATGGACAGCAGGGAAAATTTTCATTGGTACTTTCTTAGGATCATCACCAGTGAATTTTTCGTAAATCTCGATGATACCACCTAGTTTAACGTCTAATTCATGTGGGTCTTTATGTGAAAGGTCTAAGTAAACCATGTTTTCACCATTAATACCTAATTTTTGATTAACACAGACATCAAAAATCTCACGAGTCGCAATGTCACGAGGCACTAAGTTACCATAGTCAGGATACTTTTCCTCTAAGAAATACCAAGGTTTCCCGTCTTTATATGTCCAAATACGACCACCTTCACCACGAGCTGATTCACTCATCAATCTTAATTTATCATCGCCAGGAATTGCTGTTGGGTGAATTTGAATAAACTCGCCATTGGCATATAATGCGCCATCTTGGTAAGCGATTGATGCTGCAGATCCTGTATTAATCATAGAGTTTGTAGTTTTACCAAAGATAATGCCAGGTCCACCCGTAGCCATGATTACAGCGTCAGAACCAAATGATTTAATTTCAGAAGTAGTAAGATTTTGCGCTACAATTCCTCTTGCCATGTTGTCATCATCTTTTACTATACCTAAAAATTCCCAGCCTTCAAATTTATTTACAAGACCATCTACTTCATAGCTGCGGACTTGTTCGTCTAATGCATAAAGTAATTGTTGTCCTGTAGTTGCACCTGCATAAGCTGTTCTATGGTGTAAGGTACCACCAAAACGTCTGAAGTCTAATAAACCTTCATTTGTTCTGTTAAACATAACACCCATACGGTCTAACAAGTGAATGATTTTGGGTGCTGCATCTGTCATTGCTTTAACAGGTGGTTGATTTGCTAAAAAGTCGCCACCATATACTGTGTCATCAAGGTGAACCGCTGGTGAATCTCCTTCACCTTTTGTATTTACCGCTCCGTTTATACCACCTTGGGCACAAACAGAGTGTGAACGTTTAACAGGCACGATTGAGAACAAGTCTACATATGCTCCTTGTTCTGCTGCTTTGATTGTTGCCATCAGACCAGCAAGTCCTCCACCGACAACAATAACTTTCTTCTCTGCCATACTATGTCACTCCCCTAAAATGTATCTAAAGACTAATTTGAAATTATATATTATAAGAACGCTAAAATTGCACTAACACCGATGTAACTAACTACTAAGAATACAATTAATGATACCCAAGTAAATATTTGCTGGGATTTATTGGATTGTAAGACACCCCATGTAACTAAGAATGACCATAGTCCATTAGCAAAGTGGAATGTTACTGCTAAAATACAGATTATGTAAAAAATCAGCCACAAAGGATTAGAAACTATGTCATGTACTAATGTAAAGTTTACTTCATGACCTAACGCCACTTTAATACGTGTTTGCCATAAGTGAATAGCCACGAATATGAAAGTTAATATTCCTGTAAGTCGTTGTAATAAAAACATCCAGTTTCTAAACCGAGAATAGTGCCCTACATTTTCTTTTGCTGTAAAGGCAATGAAAATGCCGTAAACACCGTGATAGAAAATAGGAATGTAAATAAATAAAAATTCCAGTACAATTAAAAATGGTAAAGATTCCATGAATCCTGCAGCTTTATCAAAAGCAGCAGCACCTTTAGTTGCTTGATGGTTTACAAGTAAATGCACTAGTAAAAAGCCACCAATTGGAATTACGCCTAATAATGAATGTAAGCGTCTTAAATAGAATTGATTTTTCGTGTAAGCCAAAAGGAAGTCCCCCCTGAGAAACAAATAATTTATTTGATTTCCTTTTCATCTATTATTAGCGTTAACCAAATAAAAATTATTAAGAATAAAACATGAAACTTACATGTAAAATTAGTTTCATGTAAGTTGGCAGTTTCAATTGTTAATAATTTAAATATCACACTATATAAATTGATTCCGAAATAAAGTGATAATTCTTCTCAATTAGAAAACGCTTCCATAATTTAGAAAAAAAAGAAATCTCTTTGCCTATTATTGTAACACTAAATATAGTAAATTTGGGTATGAGAATGATTCTCACACCCATTTTTTTTGATATTCTAATTTTTAAGTGCTTCATAAAGATTTTCAGCAACATTTTTAGGTAATCCCGCTACTTGTAAATCCTCAATAGAAGATTCTTTCATTTTCTTAATTGAACCAAAAGTTCTCAATAACTTAGTCTTTCTTTTCGAACCAATGCCGTCAACTGTATCAAGAATAGATTGCAATCCTGTTTTCTGTCTCGTTTGTCGGTGGAAAGTGATAGCGAATCTATGCACTTCATCTTGAATGCGGTGTAGTAAATAAAATGCTTGGCTATTTTTCTTTAATGGTACGATTTCTGCGCTAGCACCATAAAGCAAATCTGAAGTTTGATGTTTATCATTTTTCTTTAAACCTGCCACTGGAATATCTAGCCCTAGTTCATTTTCTAACACGTCTATAACTCCACTCATGTGACCTTTACCACCATCGACAATAATTAAATCTGGTAACGGCGTTCCTTCATTAAGAACTCTAGAATACCTTCTTCTAACCACTTCTCTCATTGACTTATAATCGTCTGGACCTTCTACACTTTTAATTTTATATTTACGATAGCCTTTTTTATTAGGCTTACCATCTACAAACGACACCATTGCAGAGACTGGATCCACACCTTGGATATTTGAGTTATCAAAAGCTTCTATTCGAATAGGCGTCTGGATACCCATTCTGTCACCTAGTTCTTCTATTGCTTTAACAGTACGTGATTCATCTTTCGCAATAAGTTCAAATTTATTATCTAACGTAATTTCTGCATTATGGTTTGCTAAATCGACCATTTCTTTTTTCTTACCTTTTTGTGGTTGCACGATTTTAGTATCTACAACTGAGTTAATTACTTCTTTATCTAAGTTTTTAGGTACATGGACTTCTTTAGGTAAAATATGCTGATTCAAATCATAAAATTGACCAATAAACGTATAAAATTCTTCTTCTTCCGTTTGTTGTAAAGGAATCATCGTGGCATCACGTTTAATCATATTACCTTGACGTACGAAAAAGACTTGAATACACATCCATCCTTTAGACACACTATAACCAAATACATCTCTAACAGTGTAGTCTTTTGAAATAATTTTTTGTTTCTTTGTTAAATTATTAATGTGTTCAATTAAATCTCTGTATTCTTTTGCACGCTCGAAGTCTAATGATTCACTTGCTTTTTGCATACGTTCTTCTAAATTGTGTAAAATCGTTTTATCTTCACCATTTAGAAAGTCTGAGATTTCTCTTGTCATTTCAGCATATTTACTTTGCTCTACAGGATAAACACAAGGTCCCATACATTGTCCAATATGATAATATAGACACAATTTATCCGGCATCTTATCACATTTTCTAAATGGATAAATACGATCAAGTAATTTCTTCGTTTCTTGTGCAGAATAAGCATTTGGGTATGGCCCAAAATATTTACCTGTACCTTTTTTAACGGTACGAGTAACAATTAATTTAGGATGTTTTTCTTTAGTTATTTTAATGAATGGATAACTTTTATCGTCTTTCAACAAAATATTATAGCGCGGTTGATACTGCTTAATTAAATTTAATTCAAGTAATAATGATTCAGTTTCACTAGACGTTACAATGTATTCAAAATTTCTAATTTCTCCGACAAGTCTAGTCGTTTTTGCGTCATGTGCGCCAGTAAAATAAGAGCGTAATCTATTTCTTAATTTTTTAGCTTTACCGACGTATATTACTTGGTTATTTCTATCTTTCATTAAATAACAGCCAGGCTCTATCGGTACCACTGTTAATTTTTGTTTTATTTGCTCTTGATAAGTTTCCATTATTTACCTCCTTTCTCGATATAATTATTTATTTAACTTACAAGTTATATTCCTTGAATTTATATATTATAAAACATTATTTTATATTTATTACAAAAATTAAAGCTGATACATTATTGTTAATGTACCAGCTCTACTTTACGCATTTATCTTATAAATGTTTATCGATTACTTCTGCTAAGTTTTCTTTAGGTTGGAAACCAACAACTTTATCAACTGGTTCTCCATCTTTGAACACGATTAGAGTTGGAATACTCATAACTTCAAATTTAGCAGCAGTTGATGGGTTTTCATCAACATCTAATTTTAAAATATTCGCTTTTCCATCATAGTCACCAGCAAGTTCTTCTAAAACTGGTGCTATCATTTTACAAGGACCACACCAAGTTGCCCAAAAATCCACTAAATTAACGCCAGACTTAATATTTTCATCAAAGTTTGAATCAGTTGCTTTTACGATTGCCATAAATGCCAATCCTCCTTAATTTCAAATGATGAGCAAATTATAACAGAATTTAATTTATTCTGCATAGCCCTTGCTCACTATTATTTTAGTTCTACTACTGTAACACCAAAACCACCTTCGCTAGGCATACCATTTCTATATGATGCCACACTTTTATGGTTTTTCAAATAGTTTTGCACACCTTTTTGCAATGTACCTGTTCCTTTACCGTGTATGATATTAACCTGCTGATAATTACTTAAAACAGCCTGGTCGATATACTGGTCTAGTTCGTTAAGTGCTTCTTCATAACGATAACCTCTTAAGTCTAAATCCATTTTTATATTTTGTCTATTTTGACGCTTGACCATTTTGGTAGGTGCTTCTTGAGTCTTTTTAGTTTTTTCTAAATCGCTTAATGAAAGTTTCATTTTAATGATACCCATTTGAACGACTGCTTCGTCATTTGATACAACTTCAAGCACCTCACCTTTTTGACCATAAGTTAACACTTTAACTTCGTCACCAACATGAATTTCGTCCCATTTTTGTTTCTTCACCTGTTGCTTGATATCTTTTGCTTCATATTGATCGTCTAATTGTTTCTTTTTATCAATAAGCTCGTGCTCTTTCACGTCAGCACCCTTCTCATCGCGTAACGTTCTTAAGTCTTTTAATATTTGATCCGCTTCTTGCGTAGCAGATTTAACACGTTGATTAGCTTTATCTTTTGCTTCGTCCATAAGTCGTTTTTCATAAGCTTGATATTGCGTATATTTTTTCTCGAGTTCATCATGAGTTTCTTGAGCTTCCCTAAGCAATCTATCTAACTCAATACGTTGGTTCTCCACGCGTTTTGAATTACTTTCTAATGAAGCAATCATTTCGTTTATCTCTTGCTCATCTTGTCCAATCATGGACTGAGCTTGATGGATAATAGCCTTATTAAGACCTAACTTACTTGAAATATCAAAAGCATTAGAACGTCCCGGCACGCCCATTAGCAATTTGTATGTAGGACTTAATGTTGCTACATCAAATTCTACACTTGCATTTAATACACCTTCCCTATTATAACTATAGGCTTTTAATTCTGGGTAGTGTGTTGTAGCCATAACTAGACTATTAATGTTGTGAACATAATCTAAAATACTCATAGCAAGTGCGGCACCTTCACTTGGGTCTGTACCAGCACCTAACTCATCGAATAAAATTAAACTTTCTTGAGTTGCTTCTTGCAATATCTCGACAATATTTTTCATATGAGATGAAAAAGTTGATAAGGATTGTTCAATTGATTGTTCATCACCAATATCACAATATACGTTTTCGAAGACGCTTAACTGACTACCATCCAAAGTTGGTATTAAAAGGCCAGACTGTGCCATAACAACTATTAATCCAAGTGTTTTTAAAGTAACGGTTTTACCACCTGTATTAGGTCCAGTAATAATAACCGTTGATATGTCTTCCGAAAATTCTATTGTATTAGCAACAACCGTTTCTTTATTTAATAATGGATGGAACGCTTTTGGTAAATACATTGTGCGTTCTGTATTAAATGTAGGCTTAGTTGCTTTAATTGAGCTTGCATAGCGTGCTTTTGCAATTAAAAAGTCGATCTGCCCCATAACACTTTCAGCAGTTAAACAAGCATCTGCTTCAGTGGCCACTTCAGCAGTTAATTCTATTAAAATACGTTCTCTTTCAACGGCTTCGTCATTTTTTAGTCTACTAATCGTATTATTCATTTCCACAACTGAATTAGGCTCGATATATAATGTCTGTCCTGATGCAGATTGATCATGTACTATGCCATTAAAGTCTTGACGATATTCTGCTTTAACTGGAATAACATTGCGATCATTTCTAACTGTGACTAAAGCATCTGACAATTTCTTTTGATTACTTTGACTTTTAACTATTCTATCAAGGTTCTGTTTTATTTTTTGAGTTGTACTAGCTATTTTGCTGCGAATTCCTTGTAATTCATAGCTTGCGTCATCATATAAGTCATGCGTATCACATTTTTGGTGGATTATTTGATATAAATCCGTCAATATAGGCAACTGATCCATTCTATCGTGCAAAATTGGATATAAAATTTCTTCATCTTCTTCCAACAATTGATTATAAAAAGTTTTAAATTGATTTTGTACTTGTATTAAACGTTTAATTAAATTTAATTCGCTAACATTTAGTACACCTCCAATTGTTGCTCTGTGAACTAATTGAGACACTTTGGAAAGCCCGCTTAAACTAGGCAATCTATGTTTATTGTAAATTTGGTTCAATTCATCAGTTTCATTAATTTGAAATTGTACCGTTTCTAAATCTATTGCTGGCGACATGCTCTGCGCTTTTTCACGGCCTAAGTCACTAATGGTTTCTTTCTCTACTAAAGCTTTAATTTTATCGAATTCTAAGACATCTAATGATTTCTGTCTCATGTAATCCCTCTATTTCTTCAATTTAATATTGTTGTCAATTAGTGATTTAAATGCTTCTCTTGTCATTGTATTAATAACTCTATCTTTATGCACAAAACCTTTTTGCGCAGTTGCTACACCATATTTCATAAATTCCAAATGGTCCACATGGTGAGCATCTGTATTGATAGTTATTTGTACATTCGGATGTTTTTTAACAACTTGAGCGTTTAAATCGAGTCGCTTTGGATTAGCGTTTATTTCTAAAATAGTGTTTGTTTCTTCAGCTAAGGTACAAAGTTTATCAATATTAGGTTCGTAACCAGCTCTTCTACCAATAATACGTCCTGTTGGGTGTGCAATATGCCTAACATAAGGATTGCGACAAGCGTTTTCTAAACGTTGCATAATTTCTTCTTCACTTTGGTTAAAACTTTGATGTATTGCAGCAATAACATAGTCTAACTTTGACAATACTTTATCACTATAATCTAAACTACCATCCGGCAAAATATCCATTTCTATACCTGAATATATGTCTATTTCATCATATTGTTCATTAAGTTGTTTAATTTCTGCATTTTGACGTAATAACCGTTCTTCAGACAAAACGTTAGCAACTTTCAGGCTTTGTGAATGGTCAGTGATTACCATAAACTGATAGCCTTTTTTTATATTTGCTTCTATCATATCTTTAATACTAAACGCACCATCACTATACGTCGTATGCATATGAATATCACCATTAATATCATCTAATGTAATGATATTAGATAAATCTTTATCAAATTCACTACCATCTTCACGCATCGATGGCGCTATCCAATCCACACCGAAATGTTGATAAATTTCTTTCTCACTTTGATATTGTACTAAAGTACCATCAGCTTGTTCTATACCATACTCACTAATTTTTTCGTCTTTATCTTTTGCCATTTGGCGGATTCTTATATTATGGTCTTTTGATCCAGTAAAATGCTGTAAAGTGTGATAAAAAGCTGTTGGTTCAATTAAACGAAAATCTACGCCTATAGTCTCGTCATCGTAATTTACTTCTAACGAAACTTTTGTCGAACCGACTGCAACTTCCTTTTCTTTATTAGGCATATTAACTAAAGCCTCTTGCACGGCTTGAGGTTTTGTAGTGCTAATAATATAGTCTAAATCTTTACTCACTTCTTTGTATCTTCTAAAACTACCTGCTACTTCAAATTTATCTATGCCATCAATAGTTGCTAAATAATCATTTATCTCGGCGCTTAGCCCTCGTATTTGATCGATCGGATAATAATCTTTTTTTGCACCTAATGCTTTTGCTGCTTCTAAAATATTTTGTTCTGTTTTTTTAGCAAAACCACTTAATTCACTTACTTTACCTTGTTCACAGGCATTTTGTAATGATTCTTTATCCGTGATATTTAACTCTTTATATAACTTAGCAATTTTTTTGCTACCTAATCCTTGAATTTTTAGTAATGGTACCAATCCAGCTGGCACCTCTTGTTCCAAACTAGCGAGCGTAGTCGATTCATTAGTCTGTCGATATTCATTAATAACCTCTCCTACACCTTTACCAATACCTTTTAATTCAGTAACGTCACCAATTTCGTCTAAGGCACGTTCATCTATTTCTAGGCTTTGTGCTGCTTTTCTATATGCTGATATTTTAAATGTATTCTCACCTTTTAATTCCATATAAGTTGCAATTTTTTCTAACAGTTGGATAACATCCTTTTTTGTCATATCAATTCTCCTCATAAAAAAAGGGCAAGACAAGTTAACATGTGCTTTAATGCAACAATATAAACCTTGCGTCTTGACCTCCTGGATAATAAATTTCTCAGTTTCAATAAGCTATTATATTTTTAAAATAAAGTTTGATAACAATGGTATGTTTAAAGTTAATGGCTTAGCTATCAAAGATGATGAAAGCTGTGATTGTAAAATTTCATTAGGATAAATTGCCAAAACGTATAGAGCTAAATTCACAACAAGTAATGAAGTGATGAAACTAATGACGATGCCAATTATCCTACTCCATATGAAAATGTTTGATTGATTAGTCATATTATCAAATGCAGCAATAATAGCATAGAGAATCAACTTCGTTATAATCGCAATTATAATAAATGCGGTTATATGATAAAAACGTTGTTGTAATTGATCTAGTGGTATCGCGAACTTCATATCATATGCTATCGTTTTAGGAAATGGTACAAATAACTCTAAACGTCGCGCTATAACTAAATAGTATGCATTACTAATAATTAAGGCCACAATCGTACATGCACCATGTAAGATGCTGAAACCTAAACCACGTCTAAAGCCTATTACCCCGATATACAGAAAAATAAGTAATACAACTAAATCGATAATCATTTATCTTCTCTATTTTTATATTGCTGTAATTCTTGTTGCAATTTGTAGTTTTCTTCTTCTAATTGTACTTTTTCGTGCATCACATTGACTGCAGTAAGTACGGCTTTACGCGTAGTATCTAATCCCGCATTTTTACGCCCTAATTCTTTTAATTTTTCATCGACTAGATTAGCAACATAGCGAATATGCTCAGGATTATCGGTTCCTACAATAGTATAATGTTTATCATTTATGATTACGTTGATTCTATTCTTAAACTCACCCATATGATAGCTCCTACCTTTTATATTATAGTTCGTAGTTATTTAATCATAATAACGTCTGTATCTACTACATATATTAAAAATATTTATCATCAGTCATTATACAATACTGTATAATATTTTGTAAGACCTGTGATTTAATTAGTAAATTCACTTTAATATTTTATAATTTTAAAAAACTAAATGTCCTAAGTGCTAACCATATAACTCTATGATAAAATTACTAGTGTTTTCGAAGAAAATTTGCGAAGTGGTGAATAAAAATGAGCAATATCGTACATAAATTATCAGCATCAGAAATTAATAAAATAATAAGTCGTTTAGATTTTGAAACATCCAACCTACCACAAGGTATGAAAGCCAAAATAAAATATAAAGGCACAGTCATCTCTATATACAACTCAAATAAAGTTATGTTTCAAGGTAGCAATGCAGAAAGTACAGCACAAGAACTTTTACCTAATATAAAACCTACGAAATCTGCAAAAACTTTAAAGTCTTCGAAATCCTCTAACAAAGGTCCAGCATCGCATCCGCTTTTTGACATGCAAAATTGCATAGGCAGTGATGAAGCTGGCAGCGGTGATTATTTCGGTCCATTAACTGTTTGTGCCGCATATGTTACCAAAGAGCATTGCCAAGTACTAAAAACCTTAGGTGTCGATGATTCAAAAAAACTTACTGATGCAAAAATCGTTGAACTTGCTGAACAGTTAGTCACGTTCATCCCTCACTCACTATTAACATTGGATAATAAAAATTATAATATTAAACAGGCGAGTGGTTGGTCTCAAGTAAAGATGAAGGCTGTATTGCATAATGAAGCTATAAAAAATGTTACTACTAAAATAGAGACTGACGCTCTAGATTATATCGTCATCGATCAATTCGCAGAACCTAAAGTTTATAAAAGATACGCATTAACTCAACTTCCTTTTGAAGAACGAACGTGTTTTGAAACTAAGGGAGAATCTAAATCTTTAGCTATCGCAGCGGCGAGTATTATATCGCGTTATGCTTTTGTGAAAAATATGGATCACCTGTCAAAGAAATTTAATACAACTCTACCCAAAGGGGCAAGTAACAAAGTAGACTTGAACGCAGCAAAAATAATTGAACGTTGGAATGTCAATGTACTAGATGATATTACTAAAAAACACTTTGCAAACCGCAATAAAGCACTTGCACTAGTTAACAAAAAACATAATTAGCCTTTGAATAATAATAAATTCAACATTCCATTCATCATTAAAGGCCGAGACGATTCATTGTCTCGGCCTTTTGAATATTTTAATATTAACGGATTGTAGCACCACTATTTTGCAATGCTTCTAAAATATCATCATGGACAGCATTAACTTTATCATCAGTTAATGTTTCTTCTATATCTAAATAATATAATCTTATTGCTACAGATTTCTCATCTTCAGCAACATGTTCACCCTCATAAACATCAAACACTTGTGTATCCTGTAAAATATTGCCACCATGTTGTTTAATTGTTTGAATTAGTTTTGCTGACGGTGTTTCTCGATTAATTAATAATGCTATATCTCTAACAGCACCAGGGAATCTTGGAATCGGTTCATAATTAATATAACCAACTTTAACAGCCATTAATTTTTCATAGTTTAATTCAAATATATAAGTACGATTTAAATCATAAGCCTGCTCGACTGTTGGATGTAATTCTCCAACAAATCCTACAACTTCATCGTTTAAATAAATCATAGCAGTTCTACCTGGGTGCATGCCTTCGATTTCACCATTAGCATAGTCAAAAGTGATATCTAAAGTTTCTGCAATTCTATCTACAACGCCTTTAGCGATAAAGAAATCAATTTCTTCTTTTTTATTTTGCCAATCATTTGTTACATAATCGCCAGTTAAAATCCCACTTAAATATTCAACTTCATCCGGTAATTTTCCTTTACCATTATCGAAAAATACTCGTCCTAATTCAAATAATCTTACGTCTTTATTTTTACGAGCAACATTATAAGATACAGCATCAATTAAATGCGGAATTAAACTTTGACGTAATGTCGAATGCGCTTCACTCATAGGCATTAATAACTCTGTAGTACCTCTATCAACTAATGTAAATTGTCGCGCTCTATCTTTATTAATTAAAGAATAATTAATTGCTTCGCTTAAACCTGCACCTTCTAATGATCCTTTAACGATACGTGTTTTAGCCTGTCTATCATTTAATTTCCCGCTTGTAACCTTATCAAATACTGGTAAAGTAGATGGAATTTCATCATAACCACATATTCTAGCTATTTCTTCAATTAAATCTTCTTGTATAGTTATATCTTTACGTCTTGATGGCACATGTACAGTTAAAGTATCACTATTATTTTCTGTTTTAAAACCTAATTGAACAAAGATATTAATTATATCGTCAGCACTTAAGTCGAAACCAATAGTATTGTTCACTTTATCTACAGTGATATTTATTGGCGTAACAAATTCGCCCAAGTCGCCTTGTGACAAGCGGTCTTTTAACACAGTTCCACCGGCATAAGTTTCTAATAAATAACAAGCTCTATCTACGGCTTCGTTTACGAATTCAGTTGCAATACCTTTTTCAAAACGACTTGAAGATTCACTACGTAAGTTTAATCTACGAGACGTATGTCGAATTGATACAGGGTCAAAAATGGCCCCCTCGACTAACACATTAGTCGTATTTGGTGTTACTTCCGAAAAAGCTCCACCCATGACGCCACCTAATGCGACAGGTTTTTGTCCGTTAGTTATTATAATATCACTTGAAACTAAACTACGTTGTTGGTCATCAAGCGTTGTTATTGTTTCATTTTCTTGTGCTTGTCTTACTACAATTTGTTCCGAACCAATTTGGTCTTTATCGAACATATGCAATGGTTGCCCATATTCTAATAACACATAGTTTGAAATATCTACAACGTTATTAATTGGTCTAATTCCCGCTTTGATTAAACGTGATTGCATCCAAATTGGAGAAGGAGTAATTTTAACGTTTTTAACTCCTCTCACACTGTAATAAGGTGTTTTATCAGAGTTTTCTATTGTTACAGACATACTGTCATGAATTGATTCATCAGCATCTTTAGTTTCTGTTTGTGGTTTTACCATAGAAGTATTATAAAGTGCAGCAGTTTCATATGACGTACCTATCATACTTAATGCATCTGCTCTATTCGGTGTTAGATCAAATTCCATTACTTGATCATTCAAATATAATGCAGACAATGCGTCCGTCCCAGGTTCCACAGTCTCAGGGAAAACAAATATACCGTCTTCAAATTGTTTAGGTACTAAATTACTAGCTATGCCAATTTCTTGTAATGAGCAAATCATACCTGCAGATTGTTGTCCACGTAATTTAGCTTTCTTTATCTTAATGCCGCCAGGTAATCTTCCCCCTACTTTGGCAACAATGACTGTTTGTCCTTCATCTACGTTCGGCGCGCCACAAACAATTTGTACTGGTGCTTCTTCACCAATATCTACTGAACAAATATTTAACTTATCCGCATCAGGGTGTGAAGTTTTTGAAATTACATAACCAACAACTAAATTTTTTATATCTTTTGTATAGTCAATAATATCGTCAACTTCAATACCTGTACGCGTTATTCTTTCGGCAAGTACGTTAACAGGTTGATTGACATTAACGTAAGATTCTAACCATTCTTTTGAAATTAACATTATTGTTCACCTCTATCTTCTACTGCTTTAAATTGATTTAAGAATCTTACATCATTTGTATAGAAATGACGAATATCTTCAATACCATATTTCAACATTGCAATTCGATCTGGTCCCATACCAAATGCAAAACCTGTATATATTGTAGAATCATATCCAGCTTTTTCTAAAACATTCGGATGTACCATTCCTGAACCTAAAATTTCTATCCAACCTGTATGTTTACAAACGTTACAACCTTTGCCGTGACATTTAAAACAAGAAATATCTACTTCAACAGAAGGTTCAGTAAATGGGAAATAACTTGGTCTTAAACGAATTTCTCGTTCGTCACCAAATAAACTTTTCGCTAATAATTCTAAAGTACCTTTAAGGTCACTCATTTTAATATTTTCATCAACTACTAAACCTTCAATTTGGGTAAATTGATGACTATGTGTCGCATCGTCTGAATCACGGCGATATACTTTTCCAGGACAAATGATTTTAACTGGTGCTTTTCCGTTTCTTTGTTCCATTGTTCTTGCTTGTACTGGAGATGTATGAGTACGCATTAATATTTCTTCAGTGATATAGAAACTATCTTGCATATCACGTGCAGGGTGTGATTTAGGTAAATTTAATGCTTCAAAATTATAATAATCTTGTTCTACTTCATAACCGTCTACAATCTCATAGCCTAAACCTAAAAATAAATCCTCTATTTCTTCAATTGTACGCGTTAAAGGGTGTTTTGCACCGATTGCCATTTTTCGACTAGGCAATGTAACATCAATTTTTTCAGTTTCTAACTGTTGTTCTAATTGTTCTTTAGCTAATAGGTCTTGGCGTGATTCAATTTCATTTTCAATGGCTTGTCTCACTTCATTTACTTGTTGCCCATATTGTGGTTTTTCTTCATTAGGTAAATCTTTCATATGTTTCATCAATCCACTAACTGAACCTTTTTTACCTAAATATTTAACTTTAACATCTTGTAATTCTTTTTCATTCGCAGCTTCATTGATATCAATTAATGCTTGTTGTTGTAACTGTGACATCTCTTCAGTTTGAACCATGTTTTTTCCTCCTAATTTCGCTCACTTTTTTACCAATAAAAAAAGACTTTCACCCCTATAATAAAGGGACGAAAGTCTTCCGTGGTACCACCCAAATTTATGCCTTAGCATACGCTTGTAACGTCTTGATAACGGAATCTCATTCCGACTTAAATTTCTTTAAGTAACCAAAAAGGTGAAAAAAACTATTTGCTATTGGAATAAATTTCAGTCTTTGTTTATTCTCCCTAAACAATAGCGTTTAATAGTTTACGTCTTTTTATCGGTTTATATTAAATTAATGTAGTGATTTGTATTAATTATATACGAATATACTTTATAGGGTCAACCTTTCAAATGATACATTAATATACTACCAGCAATAGCAACATTTAAACTTTCTGCCTTACCGTATATAGGTATTGTAATATTATCTGTAACTGCTTCTAGTAATTCAGGTTTAACACCTTCGCCTTCATTACCTAACAAAATTCCAAATTTTTCTTTTTGTTCTATTGACTTAAATGACGCTGCATTTTCAAGAGCCGTTCCGTAAATTGGACCTTCAAAGTTATTAACAAAATCAATTAATTCCGCAGTTATAATTGGCAAATGAAATACACTGCCCTGACTTGCTCTTAAGACTTTATCTTGATATGGGTCTGCAGTTCCTTTTTCTAAAACAATTAAATCTAGACCAGCTGCATCTGCCGTTCTTATTAAAGTACCTAGATTACCAGGATCTTGAATTCTATCGATAAGTAATACTTGTTGTGCGTTATTTTTTTCATAATCAGGTTTTTCAATCACTGCAAAGAAACCTTGTGGCGTAACAGTTTCAGATAAAGCTTCGGCTACTTTTAAATTAATTTCAAAAGTAAGTTCCGCATAGTTAATAATTTCATTATCTATTCTATCTGGTTCAACCATAAATAATTGCTTAATTGTTACATCACTTTTGTATGCTTCTTCAATCAAATGATATCCTTCAATAAGCGCGTAACCTGTTTTGTCACGTTCTCTCTTTTTTGCTAATTTAATTGCTTGTTTTATTTTACTATTTTGAGCCGAAGTAATATTTTCCATAATTTATCCTCGCCTATTTTATATTTAATATGATATCCGTAATCATATGAAAAAATCGTTCACAAATTATCGATATAATAATTAATGAACGATTCATATGACCACTAATGTGCCATTTTCATAATTTAATTATTTAGATACAACTTCTTCACCATTGTAAGAACCACAGTTTTTACATACACGGTGAGATAATTTGTATTCTCCACAACTTGAGCATTCTGTCATTCCAGGTACTGAAATTTTAAAATGCGTACGACGTTTGTTTTTTCTCGTTTTTGACGTTCTTCTTTTTGGTACTGCCATGATTTATCCTCCTTATATTTAAACACAAAATCATTAATGTCAGATTCAATATTCAATTATACTATAGAATACATAAATCTGCTATTGCTCTTCATCATATAATTGGTGTAATTTCTGAAGCCTTGGATCGATTTGCTTAGACTCTGATTCTTCTTGTTCTTTAGCATGTTCAGCCGCTTGTTCTTCGTCTAAAACTTCCCAACCATTACCTTCGCGCATCATCTCTTCACTATCATCAGCAAATACGCGCATTGGTTTTTCAATGATGACAAGTTCCTCAGCAATATCTTTTAAATTTATCATTCCGTCTGATGCGTCATGATAATGTTCATTCTCTTCACTATCTGCATAATAACCATCTAAATCAAATATTTCCTGTGAAGAAGTATCAAGTGCTACTTCAACTGGTTTTAAAGTTCTCGCACATGGCATCGTGTAGGTGCCAGTGATATGCATATTAGCAATGACTTCGTTCGAATTAATGATTAGTTCGCCATCGATAGTAATATCTGATAAATCTATTAAATCCAATGTTTCTTTTAAATGATCAAAGTTAACCGTTTGATGGAATTCAAAAGGCTTATCTTGATATTTTCTTAACTGTGTTATCGACCATTTCATACGGCTTCACCTCTAACAAGCACAAAATTTATTTTAACTTTATAGACATAAGTTGTCAAGATTTTTTCTTAACACTTACGTATCTGATATAATATTAATAATGAATACTGAAAGGAAGAAATGCAAATGAAAAGTGTTGCGTTAGTTACAGAGTATAATCCCTTCCACAATGGTCACTTATATCATGCCGAACAATCAAAGTCAATCACCCAATCCGATGTATCAATAGCTATAATGAGCGGCCAATTTGTCATGCGTGGTGAGCCGGCAATTTTCAATAAATTTGTTAGAACTGAAATGGCTTTGTCTGCTGTTGATATCGTAGTGGAACTACCTGCCTATGCTTCTATATCTGCCGGCCAATATTTCGCTAACAGCGCCATACAAGTTGCCGATTATCTTGACGCAAATCATTTATCTTTCGGTAGCGAATCCGGTGACATAGATCAATTTCATGCCATTGCTAAAGAGATGAAAGCAATTGAACAATCGGAAGCCTTTGCACAGAAACTAAAAGAGGGCAAAAGTTATCCACGTATATTAAGTGAACTTCTTGAGCACAACACATTGCTAAAAGAACCTAACAACACGTTAGGCTTATCTTACATACAAGCCATTAATAACTTTGCGCCTCAAATTCAACCATGGACAATACAACGACATCAAGCGCAACATCATGACGATGGTATTACAGATCAATCATTTGCAAGTGGTACCTCTATAAGAAATGCATTGATTTCTAATCAAGAGGGTTGGCAAAAAGTAGTACCTTCTAAAATTGTACAATTATATCAACAGCCTAAGGCCAATACAGAACCTTGTTTTCCATTTATTAAACACACAATTTTGACTCAAGATGCCAAACAACTGAGGCAATTACACACAGTTAGTGAAGGCTTGGAACAAAGGTTAAAAAAAGTCATTTCAGCGACGACCTCATACTCTCAACTTATCGACGCTTTAAAATCTAAACGATATACACGTACGCACATCCAAAGAGTATTAATGAACGTGTTATTAAATTTCCAACAACATGACAAACCACAAACTTTGGATGCCGTACGTATTTTAGGTATGACCAAGCGTGGACAAGCTTATATTAAACATTTAAAAACTAAATTTCCTGAGCGCAACTATGTCACAAATATTAATAAGCAAAATGCGCATCATTTTAAACATGAAATTCAAGCTACGGATGTATACAATAATGTTTTTAATCATACAGCAACTGACTTTAATACCCCGGTTATCATAAGAAATTGACTCCCCTTTTATTCTAATTCTTAAATGAGATGGCATTAACTAGTTAGTTAATGCCATTTTTATGTTATAACATAATAAAATAAGCATGTTCTTAGAAAAGCGAGCCAAATTAAGTTTATTATAAAATATAACCATAAATAAAAACCAAGCAATACATGTTAAATACATTGCTTGGTTAGACTTCAAATCATTATTTTTTAAACTTTTCATTCAATGCCTTAGCAACATGTTCGGGTACAAAATCAGATACATTCGCTTTATAAGCAGCAACTTCTTTAACCACACTTGAACTTATAAACGAATAATTTGTACTAGTCATCATATAAAAAGTTTCAACATCACTATTTAATTTTTTATTCATAGAAGTTAGGCGTAATTCATATTCAAAGTCACTTACCGCTCTAAGCCCTCTTATAATTGTTTTAGCCCCAATTTCGTCACAAAAATCTACTAATAATCCACTAAATTCATGAACAACCACATTTGTTAAATGCTTAACAGATTCTTTAATTAACTCGATACGTTCATCCACTGAAAATGTACCGGACTTACTACTATTTTTTAAGACACAAATATGTATCTCATCAAATCGATCCGTACTACGTTCGATTATGTCGATATGACCATATGTAATTGGATCGAAACTTCCTGGGATTACTGCTTTTGTAATAGTCATATTAAACTCCTTTTTCTAATAACAAAGTATCCGTTAATCCATAATGATAACGTTTAATTACTTCAAAAGCTGTATAATCAATATCCTCTTTATGATTAAACTCACAAACGATAATACCATTTTCTTTTAATAAATCAAATTTATCAATTCCTACTAAAGCCTCGTCTATCAATCCTTTTTCATATGGAGGATCTAAAAAAATAACATCAAATTGAATTTCTCTTTTATTTAATGCTTTGAGTGCTCTGTCTGCATTATTTTTATAAACTTCTGCTTTATCCATGATATCTAAACTTTTTAAGTTTCCTTTTATCACTTGTACTGCTTTAAAGTTTTGGTCTACAAAAATCATTTTTTCCATACCTCTAGAGAGTGCCTCTATACCTAATGCGCCACTTCCAGCAAAAAGGTCTAAACCAATACCACTAATTTCATGCAAACTATTAAAAATGCCTTCTTTAACTTTATCCATTGTAGGTCGAGTGTTACGACCTTCCATACTTTCTAAAGGCTTACTCTTATGTATACCAGAAATCACTCTCATGGTATTCCCACTTCCAATCCAAAAATAATTTTTATATAATGCATTAAGCATATTAATTAGGAGGTTACTTATGAAACAGTCATTTATTTATCTAGGAGAAGGGCTAACTGATTTATTTGAATTTACAACACTTATCGAATATAACTATAAACGTGTTGATGCTGTAGTATTTTTCCATACTCCTAAATCACAAAAACAACTTAGTTCAGTTGGCTTAGTGATGCGCCCAACCTCAGATAATCACTTTCAAGCTATTTACATTATGTTAAACGCAGTTAAATATCCATATCCAAATAGTAACAAGAAAAACGATATCATTACTGCTAGCGCAAATAAATATAACATACCGATTAAAGGTATAGACGTACAACCACCGGAAACATTTCACGATAAAGATTTATATTTTAATTACTTAAAAAGCGTATTGCGCTTACAAAATTGGATACCACCATTGCAATAATAACTAGTAGCTCATTTTAATTTATGATAACTCATGCTTCTCTTTTTCATAAACTTTTTTCAAATATTTATATGGGGAAGCTTCAATGTTTCTCACATATTTAAGCTTCATAAGTTTGGTAACCACATCGTCTGCGTCTGTTTCATTAACATACAATACGACATACTTCTTTTGTCTATTTGTAGTAACGATGTGACCAAATTTTCGTATTTGTCGTTCATGTTTCATATGTTTAAGATATACAATCAAACTTGTTCTTGAAATTATGTTCATACTCTTTATCACTCCGTTTATTAGCCACTTCATAATATCACGTCTACGTAAATTTATAAATAATATTTACTTTTATACTTATACACGTTTTGATACGATATTACATATCCCTATTAAGGAGGACTACAATGTCTAAATTTAATACAGTATTAAAAGGTGCATTCGTCACAACTATCGGAATTGTAAGCAGTATATTCTTCATCTCTAAATACACGATGAAACATACAAACAAAACGATTCCTGCTTTTTTCACGCATGAAGCGCCTTATATTTTTGCACATAGAGGTGGCATGGCCGTAAGACCCGAACTAACTAAACTCGCTTTTGATAATGCAATAAATTATAGCATAGCTGGATTTGAAACAGACGTAAGATTAACAAAAGACAAACAGCTTGTTGTGTTTCATGATGCTTCGGTTGACCGTACAACAAATGGTTCTGGCAAAGTTAATGAACACACTTTAAAAGAATTAAAACAATTAGATGCTGGTTATTATTTTTCTGATATAAATAAGCAATTTGTTTATCGTAATCATAAAGATGCTAAAATATTATCATTTGCTGAATTACTAACAATGTATCCAAATCATCTAATTAATGTTGATTTAAAAGACGATCCAAAAAGCGAAGCAGGTCAATGTACGCCGGAAATCATGTTCCAAGAAATTATTAAACATCAAGCTCAAGATCGTGTATTAGTAACGAGCTTTCATGAGCAACAAATCAAACGTTTCAACGAAATTAGTAATGGTGTAGTCGCTATAGGCGCAAGCCAAAATGAAGTTGCTGATGGTTTTATAAAGTGTATGACTGGACTTGGTAATACGTATCGAGGTAATGCCAACACATTCCAAATGCCTCCTAGCTTTAAAGGCATAAACTTAGCACCGAAAAAATTCATTTCATGGCTAAATCAACGTAATATTATCCCTGGTTATTACGATGTTAACAATATTGATTTAATGCAAGACTTAATAACTAAAGGGGCTCACACCATAGTTACAGACAACCCAGAATTGGCTGATCGTTTAAAAGCAATATCTTAACTTATTATAGCTACTAATTAATGTACAAATTTGTTAGCCTTTAAAAGACATGTCCATAATACATGCTAACAATAATATATCGTGGACAGAAAAAGCACTCAAACTTAGTTTGAGTGCTTTTTGTAATTTATTATAAGGAACAATTGCAAGAACCACCAGTAGAACATCCACCTGCATCTTTTTGGAAAAACGGGTTCCCTGCTTCAATTTTCACATTTTCAGAAAAAGCAAAAGCTATTTTAGTTATGACTTCATCTACTAATGTTTGTAAGGCCATTTCTTTTTTCTTAAAATCAACGACCACCGGTAAAGTTTCATAAGCTCTTTTTCGTTTTCTCGTATCCATCATAACATTTTGATAGTCTGGATGATATTTGCCAAAACGCATTACTTCATCATATGCCTCTTTTGATTTTAAGAAAGCTTGATATAATAAATGAGCTTCATCATCGTTTGCTAATTGCTTTTCTGCATTTTTATAGTCTTTGTATAAATCGGATTTAACAATCTTGTCACCTAAACCTTCGATATCATCTAATACTGATACAGTCTCTTCAGTTATCATTTTTATCACTCCTTACACTATTTATCTTTTATAAAAATCAACGTATAGTAATTATCCATTACGTCTCCACCCATTTGATTATATTTCGAGTTTAACATTCTTGAACGATGAATATCTGAATTCATCCAACTATGGATTAAAGTCGGCACGTCATTAAACTCGTAACCAACATTTTGACTTGTTGATACAAATGGGACTTGCTTAGCATTTAATTGCTGCTTTAATGCATCTTCAGTAAATTCTACGCTATCTGAACCAGTGGCATCATATAAATTATAAGAAGCAATGTTGGACAATTGATTATTAACTTTTAAAGGTTTTAAGCCTTTAAGTTTTCTCATTTCATTGGTAACTTCATATAAAGTCATCAGTTGATTCGGATTTTGTTCATATGGCAATGCGTCTTCTTTTGGTTTTTTAGTATCTTCATCTGAGTTAATCGTTTGATATGGTTTAAACGTATTAAGTGCATCGCTGTCTAAAAAGCGAACACCAACAATTTTATTAGATTGTTGGTCTATGTATACTTGTGCATACATTTTACTAAACTTAACGAGTGTCTGTGTTTTCATATCTTCATCTGATAATTCTAAATCATATTTTTTACCATTAACATGAATAGTGGGTTCTGGATTTATCGTTAAATGTTCAAAAACTGACGATGCATGATCCTTTATTTTCAGAGGACTGACGTCGGCTTCTTCACCAGTAGCATATACTGATTTAATAATGCCTTTTTTCGTAGTCACAACATAATATTGATTATGCGCTTTGAACACGTAATTTTTAAAACCCTTTTGGTATGGATATGTACGATCAGCTTGTCCAAATTTTTTGGTTAAGTGATTAATATTTTTCCCCATCCATGTCCCTACACCTTTTTTAGGTATTTTATTTTCAGTATTTTGATTTTGGGTTTTGAAATCTTTATTTGAAGTAGTATTATTACTATCTTTGTTAGGATTTTCTAATACGTCAAATTTTAACCTAGGTGAATAAAATAAGTAAATTAAAAATATAATTAATACTAATACACCAATAACTTTTATTATTAGTTTGTTCATTTTTCACCCACCTAATTTATCTTATACACATTGTACATGTTTTGTTAATATACAATCAAGATATCTTATTTATACAAATAATTCAGTTTTTTAACTTTACTAATTTTACTATTAATGCTGGAATTATAGGGTATACAACCTAATGAGGTGATCGTATTGGAACATATTAGCATTAAAGGTGCAAGACAAAATAATCTAAAAAATATTTCAGTTGATATTCCCAAACATAAAATAACTGTTTTTACTGGGAGATCAGGTTCAGGAAAATCTTCTCTTGTGTTTAACACTTTAGCTGCTGAATCCGAAAGATTATTAAATGAAACTTATTCTTCTTACATACAGCATCAATTAACTCAATATGAAAAACCTAAAGTAGATTTAATATCCAACTTGCCAGTCGCAATGATTATTAATCAAAAAAGGCTTGGTGGCAATTCAAGATCGACAGTAGGTACTATTACAGATATATATGCTTCCGTAAGATTACTGTGGTCACGCATAGGTGAGCCTTTTGTAGGGTATTCAGATATTTTTTCTTTTAATAATACAAAAGGAATGTGTGAAACATGCTCTGGATTGGGGTACGTTGAAGATATAGATTTAAATGAACTGCTAGATTACGACAAGTCTTTAAATGAAGATGCTATAAACTTTCCGTCATTCAGACCTGATAGTTGGCGTGGAAAAAGATATTTATATTCAGGAATTTTTGATAATGACAAAAAACTAAAAGATTATACTAAAGATGAAATGGATACACTACTATATACAAAACCAAAAAAGCTTAAAAATCCGCCAAATAATTGGCCAAAAACCGCAAAATTTGAAGGTTTGGTCCATCGTTTCAGACGATCTTTTTTATTAAATGACAACTTCGAGAAAAATAAATTCAAACAAGACGTGGAACGTGTTGTTACGCAATCTAACTGCCCTACTTGTCATGGTAAAAGACTAAATCAAGAAGTTTTACGTTGTAAAATAAACAACCTAGATATTGCAGATTTCACTAATTTATCTATAAATGATGCAATTGAATTTCTTAAAACCATTAATAATGACAAAGCAAAGGTTATCAAAGCACCGTTAATTGAGCAACTTGAAGCTCTAAGAGACATTGGATTAAATTATTTAACATTATCACGACCTACGCCAACACTCTCAGGTGGAGAGTCTCAACGTATAAAATTGATTAGACACTTGAACAGCCCACTGAGTGATTTAGTGTACATTATAGATGAGCCTAGTATCGGTTTACATCCAGAAGACATTCAACGTATAAACGAACTCATTCAATCTTTAAGGTCTAAAGGTAATACCGTCCTTGTCGTTGAACACGATCCAGACGTTATCCAGACTGCTGATTATGTCATCGATTTAGGACCAAAAGCTGGTAAACAAGGTGGCAATATAACATTTACTGGTAGTTACGATGAATTACTATCCTCCGATACAAGTACGGGAGAAGCGCTAAGAACTCCAAAGCATCTAAAAAGTAGCCTGAGGCCTATATATGAAACAATTGAATTATCTCATTTAACTCGCAATAATTTAAAAGATATAACTGTCACTTTTCCTAAACAAGCTATGTCAGTAATTACAGGAGTGGCCGGTTCTGGAAAAAGTTCATTAATAAATTCTGGTTTTGCGTCACGGAAAGATGTCACTTATATTACCCAAAAAGCAGCACATGCTTCTAGCAGATCCAACTTACTAACTTTTATGAATATTTTTGATGAAGTTCGCGCATTTTTTAGTGAATATACTGGCTTGAAAAAAAGCATGTTTAGTTATAATTCAGAAGGTGCTTGTCCACAATGTCATGGTAAAGGTGTATTAAAAACAGAACTTGCTTTTATGCCTGATTTTACACAGGTTTGTGATTTATGTAATGGTACTCGATACAACCCTAAAGTTTTAGAAGCAACTATTAATAATTATTCAATCGCAGACATTCTTGCTTTAACAGTAGATGAAGCAGTCGACTATTTTAGTGACTATGATAATATCATGCGAGCACTCAATGCTTTAAAATCCACTGGATTGAATTATATGATATTAGGTCAATCACTGAGTACATTATCTGGCGGAGAGACGCAACGTGCTAAATTAAGTAAACACCTTATCGAAAAAGTTGAAGATCACATTTTTATTTTTGATGAACCAACTACTGGTTTGCATGAAAATGACATCCATATATTATTGAATTGTTTCGATAAGCTGATTGCTGCAAACAATACAATAATATTAATTGAACATAATTTAACAGTAATAACTCAAGCGGATTGGATTGTAGATATTGGCCCTTATGCTGGCGAACAAGGTGGCAACCTACTATTTGAAGGTAGACCAAAAGATCTACTTGCGCAATCAAATTCTTTAACCGCTAAACATTTAAAAAATTATATAAAAACTTCATTGATATAACATTTTAAATCAAACAAATAAGTTATTGCTCCTTTATGTCGAATTTTAATATTTATTGTAGTAAACGTAGTACTTATGACAATGATCTAAAGTAACAAGATGAGCTGATGCCTTTCTCTTAGGAGATGAATCATAATATAACCTTTGATTTACCATTCCCTATATAGAGATACTTATAAGTTTAACCGAATTCGCCTTATTATTCAGTTAAAATAGCTAATCCGCTGATTATAGGTGAATGCTGTTCACTAAGAAAAAACATGCCAATACTTAGTATTAAAAAAACCGATGAACATGTTTGAATTTCAAAAATGTTCATCGGCTCATTTCATTGTTAAGATTAAAATAACAGTATCTTTTATAAACCTAATGTTGCTTTAATTAGTGATGTTGTTTCTCCACCTGGATATAAAACATAAAGTAATACATAAACTGCAACTCCAGTAATCGCAGTGAAGAACCAAATTATAGAAGCAATAGGGCCTACTTTTCTATGAATATTAAACTTATCTTTAAACGCAGTAATAATTTGTACTAAACCGAGAATTCCGCCAATTGTAGCCAAATTTATATGAAACACTAAAAATATCGTATAATAAATTTTAATTGAGTCTGGGCCACCAAAAGCAGTATTCCCAATAAATACAGTTCTGGAAGCGTAAATAGTAAAGAATAATAGTGCTGCTACTGCAGCAGTCAACATTACTCTTTTGTGCCCTTCGATGTTTCGTTTCCAAATTTTGCGCCAACCTATAGCAACTAAAATTGCACTTAATACAATAAAGGTTGTACTAATTGTAGGTAAAATAGGTAAATTCATAAGTTCCATCCTTAATAATTAAATTTAAAACATTTCGATTAGAGAAACGATTACTGTTAATACAAAAAATACTACTAAATAGTTTAATGAATAAATAAACATTTTAGTTGCCCATTTAGTATTATCAGTTCCTTTTTTAAAACTTGTTAACCCCATGTATAACCAACCTAAGTTTAATAGTGTAGCAAGTATCATAAATGTAATACCTAAATCTCTAAATAAAAATGGTAAAGGCAGTAAAAATACTAACCAAATAAACATACTTACTCTTGTTCGATTAAACCCTTTAACTGAAGGTAACATAGGAATGTTCGCTAGTGAATATTCGTCCTGACGTTTAATCGCTAAGGCATAAAAGTGTACTGGTTGCCAACAAAAGACAACTAAAAATAATGCAATGGCTGTTAAACTTAAATGACCTTCAATAGCAGTCCAACCAATTAACGGTGGTACAGCTCCAGGAAAACTACCAATTACAGTATTCCATACTGTATGGCGCTTTGCCCAAATAGAATAAAAAGATACATAGCCAACAATACCTAATAATCCGATTACACCTGAAGGTATATTAAGTGCAAACAATAATGCCTCTCCAATTAGCATCATCCCAAAACTAAGGATCAATAGACTTCTGTCAGAAATTCTGTCATTTACAGTTGGTCTCTTTTGTTTGCTAGGCATAATGCTGTCAATATCTTGGTCATAATAATTATTAAGTGCACATGCACCGCCCATAATTAAAGTTGACCCTAATAGCATCATAATGATTTGAGGTATTGACGAGAGGAAGGAATGATTTGCCAATACAATAGCAAGCCATGAACCCGCAAATGCAGGAATTAAGTTGCCCTGTACAAGCCCCATTTTTATAATTTGCTGTAACTCTTTATAAGTTACACGGCTCGAAGATTGTGACAAAGTTTGATCTTTGTTCATAATTTCCCTCCTTATATTTTCATACAATATATATGATAAAACAAAATTATTTAAAACTCCATATATAAAGCTATTTATTTGTGACACTTTAACGACATTAAAAATCGTCATTATTGTGACACAAATTTTACTTATATTCTTGCTATAATAATAATAAAGATTTTTATAACCTTACTTATAAACTAAGTTGAGATTTTTGTAATACAATATTATATTGTGTAGAAAAGAGTATCTTATAAAGGTAATTTTATGATGGGGTGTTTATCATTGTTTAAGAAACGAAACCTAAAATGGTTATCGGTACTAGCTACTATTATAATGGCGCTAGTACAATTAGGTGGAGCGCTCGTTACTAAGACTGGTTCTGCTAACGGCTGTGGTTCTGACTGGCCATTATGCCACGGCGCTTTTCTGCCGCAAAATTTACCAATACAAACAATAATTGAATTAAGCCATCGCGCCATATCAGGATTATCCCTAATCGTTGTGGTGTGGTTATCTATTATTGCTTGGAAACACATTGGTTATATAAAAGAAATAAAACCATTAGCTGTGATTAGTATCAGTTTTTTATTAATTCAAGCCCTTATAGGTGCTGCTGCTGTAATTTGGCAACAAAACGGCTATATTTTAGCATTACACTTTGGTATTTCATTGGTTAGTTTTTCTTCAGTTTTCGTCATGACTTTAATTATCTTTGAAGTTGATCGCAAATACGAAGCCGACGAATTATATATTAGAAAACCATTACGATCTTTAACATGGATTATGACAGGCATTGTATATTTAACAATTTATACCGGTGCGCTCGTGAGACATAAAAAAGCAAGCCTTGCCTATGGTGAATGGCCACTGCCATTTCACGATATCATACCTCATACTGAGGGAGATTGGATTAACTTCATCCATAGAGGTATGGCCTTAATTACTTTTATTTGGATATTATTAACATTTATACATGCACTTAACAATTATCACAAAAACAGAACCATACGTTACGGTTATACTACTGCATTTATACTAATTATTTTGCAAGTAACCACTGGTGCATTATCAGTAATTACACATGTAAACTTAATCATTGCTTTACTACATGCTTTAATTATTACTATCTTGTTTGGCTTAATCACCTACTTTATCGTATTAATGTTACGAACAATACGTAGTGGTGGCTAACGTAATGATAAACGCAAACGAATACAAACTCACTTAGTCGTGTAAACGTTAAGTGAGTTTTTTATATGAATGCCAAGAATAGAAATAATTATCTCAATTAAGAAAATGACATGTTCTAAATTACTTCATTAGCTATAAATCCCAATATACATCCAAAATAATTTTGGCTATCTGCTTAAAGTAAGTATATTAGATAAAGGCTACTGATTTAAATTGGCTAAAAAATATATAATAAAAAAACAATAAAAAAACGATTAACGGGTTTGTATTCAACCCGTTAATCGGCAATTTGTGCAACACTTTTCTATTTAGATATTAAAAATTATATTTTTAATCGACTGGTTCTTTTTCAATTTCGATTAATAAATCTCCAGTTTCTATGGCATCTCCACTTTGTACAGTTAATTTAGTGACCACGCCATCAAATGGCGCTTGAATTGTCGTTTCCATTTTCATAGCTTCAGTAATTAATAAAGCTTGTCCACTCTTCACATTTTCACCTTCAGCAGTTTTTACCTCAGTAACAGAACCCGGCATTTGTGCTCCGATATGGTTAGGATTTAATTTATCTGCTTTAGGTTTAACACTCACATTAGCTTTAACATTTTCGTCTTGAATATAAATTCTACGAGCTTGACCATTCATATCGTAGAAAATCGTACGTACACCTTTCTCATCAGGTTCTGTAATAGCTTTTAGTGTAATAATAAGTCGCTTGCCAGTGTCTATTTCAATCTCAACCGTTTCATTATTGCGCATTCCAAAGAAGAATGTTGGTGTGTCCAATAATGATACATTACCATATTGTTCTTGAGTTAACATATATTGTTCATAAACTTTTGGGTACAAGACATAACTTATAATATCTTGTTCCGTAACTTCTTTTTCTTGCTTTTCTTCAAGTTCGGCTCTGACACTTTCAAAGTCGACTGAATCTAAATACTCACCGGGTCTATCTTCTAAAGGATCCTCACCTTTTAAGACCACTTTTTGTAATTCTTTATTAAATCCATCTACGGGTTGGCCGATATCTCCTTTAAAGAATGATACTACTGATGCTGGGAAATCTAATTTATGTCCATCTTTAATAACCTTTTCTTCATCTAAATCATTTTGTACCATGTACAATGCCATGTCGCCGACTATCTTGGATGAAGGCGTAACCTTAACAATGTCACCGAACAAGAAATTAACTCTGCGATACATGTCTTTAACTTCGTTGTATCTATTACCTAAGCCTAAACTTTTGGCTTGTTGATGCAAGTTAGAATATTGACCACCTGGCATCTCATGTTTATAAATTTCAGTATTAGGTGATTTAATATCACTCTCAAAATCACTGTAGTATTGTCTAACTGTGCCCCAATATTGAGATAAACTTTCCATACCTTCAATGTCCGCACGCATGTCGCGTGGGAAACCATTAAGTGCATAGTATAAAGAGTTAGCACTTGGTTGACTTGTTAAACCACTCATTGATGCTACTGCAGTATCTATAACGTCTACGCCTGCATCAATAGCTTGTTTATATAGTAGTAAACCGTTGCCACTTGTATCATGTGTATGCAAATGAATTGGAATATCCACTACAGATTTCAATTCAGAAACAAGCTCAAAAGCTGCTTTTGGTTTTAATAAACCGGCCATGTCTTTAATTGCTAAAATATGGAACCCTTCACGTTCTAATGTCTTAGCCATATTTACATAGTATTCCAGCGTATAAATATTCGAACGCTCTGGATTCAAAATATCTCCTGTATAACAAATTGTACCTTCTGAAATTTTACCAGCTTCTTGAACCGCTTCGTTGGCTACTTTCATTTGATCTACCCAGTTTAGTGAATCGAAAATACGGAATACATCAATACCAGCATTAGCGCTTTCTTTCACAAACTTTTTAATCACATTGTCTGGGTAGTTTTTATAACCAACAGCATTTGAAGCACGTAATAACATTTGGAACAATACATTAGGTATTGCTTTACGTAGTCTTTCCAAACGTTCCCATGGATTTTCTTTCAAAAAGTTATAGGCAACATCGAATGTAGCTCCTCCCCACATTTCAAGTGAAAAATTATCTTTCATTACTTGTGCAGTTTTAGAGGCTATATTCACCATATCATTGGTACGAACTCTAGTTGCTAATAACGACTGATGCGCATCTCTGAACGTAGTATCTGTAATTAAAATATCGTCTTGCTGTTTTAGCCAATCTGCTACTGCTTTAGGACCATTTTCATCTAACAATTGTTTTGTACCAGACAACTGCGCAATTTCCTTTTCACTAACTTTTGGTGTTGGTGTAAACTCATATTCTGGTTTAGGTCTTTTCTCCACATTTGGAAAACCATTAACCGTAATATTACCGATATATTCTAAAGTCTTCGTACCTCTGTCTAAACTTGACTTAATTTCAAAAAGCTCAGGTGTGTTTTCTATAAATTTAGTTGTATAATCACCGGAAATAAATTGAGGATTACGTATTACATTTTTCAAAAATTGGACGTTTGTTTTTACGCCTCTAATACGCATCTCTTGTAACGAACGGTCCATTTTTTCTTGTGCTTGCTTAAAGTTTAAACCATGAGTAGATAATTTAACTAATAATGAATCGTAATATGGTGAAATTTCTGCACCTTGGAATCCATCACCAGCATCCAAACGTACACCAAAGCCACCACTGGAACGGTATGCGATGATACGTCCTGAATCTGGCATAAAGTCATTTGATGGATCCTCAGTAGTAATACGGCATTGTACTGCATAACCTAGTGTTTTAATATCTTCTTGGTGCGGCATATTTACACGTTCGCCAAATAGTAGTTCGCCATCTGCTATTAAAATTTGAGTCTTTACGATATCAATACCTGTAATCATTTCAGTAATTGTATGTTCAACTTGGACACGAGGGTTTACCTCGATAAAGAAAAATTCATCATCAGAAACTAAAAATTCTACTGTTCCTGCGTTTACATAGTCGATCTTATTCGACAAATCAACCGCAGCATCGCATATTCGTTCTCTCATTTCATTTGTAAGACCTACAGATGGTGCAACCTCTACTACTTTTTGGTGTCTTCTTTGGACTGAACAATCACGTTCATATAAATGAACGATATTTCCGTGTTCATCACCAATAATTTGTACTTCGATATGCTTGGGATTATCAATATATCGTTCAATATAAACTTCACTATTACCAAAAGATTTTTCTGCTTCTGATTTAGCTCGATAGAAAGCATCTTCCAATTCATCCGAATTACGTACTATACGCATACCTTTACCGCCACCACCACTAGTAGCTTTAATCATAAGCGGGTAGTTCGCTTCTTCAGCAAATGATTTTGCTGCTTCAAAACTTTCTACCGGACCATCTGTTCCCGGAATCACTGGCAAATCAGCTTTAATAGCCGTTTCTCTTGCCTTAACTTTGTCACCGAACATATCTAAATGTTCAAGACGTGGACCAATAAATTTAATTCCTTCTTCTTTACAACGACGTGCAAAAGTTTCATTTTCACTCAAAAATCCATAACCCGGATGGATTGCATCTACTTCAGCACGTTTTGCTACATCTAAAATTCTTTCTATATTTAAATAACTTTCTGCCGGCCCTAAATCTTCTCCGACTAAGTATGATTCATCAGCTTTATATCTATGTAAAGATCCTTTATCTTCATTGGAATATATAGCAACTGTTTTAATATCTAATTCAGTAGCCGCCCTAAAAATTCTAATTGCGATTTCCCCACGATTAGCTACAAGTAATTTATTTATGTTTTTCAAATCATGGTCCCCCTTAAACTTTTTTGAATTTTCTAAATAGTTAGATATATAACATTATATCAAATTACGATGTTTGTATACAGTAATAAATTATTCTCAGTGTTATTTTATGCTTTAAATTGTATAATTACTCGTATCATAATGATAAACATACTTAATTCATCAATAAATTAATCATATCTATTTATATATTATAATTTAAACAGTCCGATATAGCACTTATTTATATATTGTTTTACTATGTATAAATGGAAAAATACTTTTAATGTACTTCAAATCAATGTTTAAGTATATAAAAATAACAGACATCACATTATAAATGTAATGTCTGTTATTTAATTATCTACGTCTATTAGATTGTACTGATCGAATATTATTGTATTCTTTTTTATACTGTTCATCGATTTTAATTTGTTTTGCTGTTATAAGTAATAAGCCCATCGCAATACTTAAACTAATCATGGAAGACCCACCAAAACTAATAAATGGTAACGGTACACCTGTAAGAGGAATAGTACCAGAGACACCACCTAAATTGACAAATGTTTGGCTCCCAATATAACTGGCGATACCAACACATACCAATTTATAGAAATATGAAGATGTTTTATTAGCAAGTTGGAAGGCTCTGTATACGATAAAGAATAATAAACATATTACGAATAATCCGCCTAACAATCCTAATTCTTCGCAAATAATGGAGAATATAAAGTCTGTGTGTGGTTCAGGTAAATAACCTAATTTCATAATACTGTTACCTAATCCTCTGCCAAATAGCCCACCATTACCAATCGCGAGTAATGAATTAGAAATATGATAGCCTGTACCAGATTCGTTACTAAATGGACTTATTAATGTACTAAAACGTGCAGTTAAATAATGTGGGACTAAGCCAAATATCAATGCTAATCCACCGATTACAACCACGCCTATAATAACTACAAGTAAGTATTTAACAGTTTTTTCAACTCCAATACCTGCGTAAAACAGTATCGAAAAGAAAATGATAATGATAAGTAGCGTTTGACCAACATCTTTTTGTAACAATACTAAACCAATACAAAATGCTGCTAGCACTATCGGCGAAGTTAACAATTTAGGTTGCTTAAAAACACGTGGTCTTTTCTTTTCAATCATATAAGGTATGTAAAGAATCAATGCGATTTTCAAAAGTTCAGAGGCTTGTAAATTCATAAAGCCTAAATTGATCCAACTTTTAGAACCATTGATATTGCTACCTATAACAAGCGTTGCACATAGTAATCCTACTATAATTAGCATCATCCATTTTTGAAATTTCGTTTGCTCCAAAAATTTAACATTTAGGAAAAATGCCATAAAGAACACGATTCCAAAACTCATAACAACGTATAGTAATTGTCTAGAATAAAAATAAGTACCTGAAACCGGTATTCCACCAGTTAATGTGCCTTTCGTAGCTGCAACCATACTCGCACTATAGACCATTACTAAGCCGACCATACATAACAAAATATATGTAACAACTAATGGATAGTCAATGTACTTTGCATATTTTCCTACATGCCGTAGTATTTGCCTAATAATTTTCATTGTAAATTTCATCCACTTCTAAATAATATCATTTTTCGATATACTTAATTTATGTATAAAGATTTGAGCTAGTTATTATTAAGTATAAACTTTGCACACTTTATTATAGCAAGTTTAATGTAAATTCTCGAACAAAGTTGTAATATATTTTGTTACTTTATAAAAAAAGTGACTAAAAATAAATCAACATACATTTGATTCTTTAGCCACTAACTTGTCTCTATGTAGTTTTAATACAAACGATTTACTTTTATATCATTAAACAAATATACTTAATACATATTATACGTTTGTAAAAGCATCATGAAGTTTAGACAATTCTTTTTCTAAACGAAGCATCAAATCTTTTCCTACTTCTTTATCAATTAACTCTAGCTGAATAGCAAAATCAACTTCCTTTTGTAATCCAAACATTTGAGTGTCTAAGACTTCTTCATATAATGGGCATTGAGGTAAAGTAAGATTGTCCATTTGAACTTTAATCAATTGTAAAATCCTATCAGCATCTTTATTTAACTGGTCATATGCCGCATTATTTAGTTTTTGGCTTTTTACCATGACATATTCCCCCTAACAACTGTAACTTTATAATAAAATTCTATCCTACAAATAATTAAAAAGCAAGTGAATTTATGTATTATACTTCATCAGTTAAGATATGCTAAAATAATTGAGAGAAATTTTTTACCATTAAATTTGGTAAATTAAATTAGTGATTTTTAAAACCATTGTTATTATGGTTTTTTACATTATTTTTATGTAAGTAAAATTGTAAGTAATAAATTATATAATATGTCATAAAAAAGTCACAATTTTTATTTTTATTTAATGATTACAGTCGATGGTATAAAATTTTTACGCTTAATAAATTGATTAGGGAGTGGGAAAAATGATTCAAATTAAAGGTGCGGTTAAATTTCCAATTACTTTGGATAGTACAACATGGATTTTCGACGATCGCAAAGTAAAAATTGAAGATTTAGAATCTGGAATTTTTGAAGGTACTAAGCCTATTAACTTTGAAGATAATAGAGAGTGGAATCGTGCTATTCTTGAAGGTCAAACGAATCCACCGACATTAAATTCAGAAATTAAATATAAAAAAAGTGCCATGCTTGATGGTACGTTCGCAATAAATATGGCAACATTTTTCAGAAATGCTGAACCTCTTAGCGATGCTAAATTAATACGTTTATCTAATGATAATGACGCTATTGACATAGATATAGAACTATTACCATATTTATTTTTCCAATTTGCTAAAGAAGGAAAACGTCTATACGACGATAACGCCGTAGACAGTTTTATTTATTCTCCTGAACAAGGATATTCACACCAATTTAACTATGTGACATACATAGAGGTGATTTAATTATGATGACAGTACAATGTATAATTTGTGATACAAAGGTACTTATCGATAAAAACACATTAGAAGCTAAACGTCTACGCAACGACCCTATGCACACTTTTATGTGCGATGAATGTAAAAGTCGTTTAGATTCTCCTAAGCAACGCAAACAACATGTAAATTAGAATTAATTTCATAATAATAATGAGATTCGATATTTAATGTCTCTTAAATTAAACTAAAAAAGCAATTTCTATTTTTTATAGAAATTGCTTTTTGCTTATTTTATGTGGTTTTGTACATAGTGAAATTATTTTTTATATACAAAATTCTGTGCTAATCTTTTATCAACCAAAGTATAAAACTTCATATGTTTCACTACTATGCTATAAAACCTATATAGCCAATGAATTAGCACTTTTACTATTAATAAAGATTATTTATGTCGATCCCCTTAAAGAATCAGTGCGAGTTAAAGAGTCAATCTATCCACAAAAACAAGCGCTCTAACACTCAATATAAAAAAAGCCAATCAATTTTGTTGATTGGCTTTTTATTGATTTATGCTTCGTCTTGCATCATTTGTTTAACTCTTTTAGCCTCTTTTTCACGGGCAGATTTTTCGAGTACTTTCTTTCTTAAACGAATGCTCTCTGGCGTTACTTCTACTAATTCATCATCATTAATAAATTGTAATGCTTCTTCTAGAGTTAAGACTCTTGGACGTTTCATTGTCTCTGTTTGGTCTTTAGTAGCGGAACGTACGTTAGTTTGATGTTTAACTTTAGTGATATTAACCGTTAAGTCGTTATCACGGTTATGTTCACCAACAATCATACCTTCATAAACTTCAGTACCAGGTTCCATAAAGTTAGTACCACGATCTTCAAGACCCATAATCGCGTATGAACTTGCTTGACCTTGATCCATAGAAACTAATGCACCATTTCTTCTTCCACCAATACGGCCTTTAATACGTGGTTTAAATTCTTCAAAAGTATGATTAATAATTCCATAACCACGTGTTTGAGACATAAATTCTGTAGTATAACCAATCATTCCACGTGCAGGCACCATAAAGATAATACGAGTTAGACCGTTATCAGTTGTTACCATATCTAACATTTCACCTTTACGTTGTCCTAAAGATTCAATAACTGCACCTGTGTATTCTTGAGGTACTTCACATTGAACTCTTTCAAATGGTTCACATGTTACGCCATCAATGTCTTTTAAAATAACTTGAGGTTTAGATACTTGTAATTCATAACCTTCACGTCTCATATTTTCAATAAGGATAGATAAGTGTAATTCACCACGTCCAGCTACAATCCATGTATCTGGAGAATTAGTTTGTGTAACTTTTAATGATACATCTGTTTCTAACTGCTCATCTAATCTTTCTTGAATCTGACGTGCAGTAACAAAATCACCTTCACGACCAGCAAATGGCGAATTATTAACTTTAAATGTCATTTCTAACGTTGGTTCGTCGATACGCAATACAGGTAATGCATCTTGGTGGTCATGCGGCGTTACCGTTTCACCAACGTTGATGTCTTCCATTCCTGATACAGCAATTAAGTCACCAGCATTTGCTTCTTGTATTTCTACACGATTTAAACCAAAGTAACCAAACATTTTAGTCACGCGGAAGTTTTTAATTGTACCGTCTAATTTAATTAATGAAACATTGTCGCCTACGCGCATTGTTCCTCTAAATACTCGACCAACACCGATACGACCTACATAGTCATTATAATCTAATAATGCTACTTGGAATTGTAAAGGTTCTTCGTGATTGTCTAGTGGAGCAGGAATATATTCGATAATAGATTTATATAACGATTCCATATTATCGTCTTGTTGTTCTGCATCTAAACTTGCTGTACCATTAACAGCTGAAGCATAAACTACTGGGAAGTCTAATTGCTCATCAGAAGCTTCTAATTCGATAAATAAGTCTAAGACTTCATCAACAACCCCTTCTGCTCTAGCTGAAGGTTTGTCAATTTTATTTACTACTACTACTGGTTTTAAATTTTGCTCTAGTGCTTTTTTCAATACGAAACGTGTTTGTGGCATAGTACCTTCATATGCGTCTACAACAAGTACAACACCGTCTACCATTTTCATAATACGTTCTACTTCTCCACCAAAGTCAGCGTGCCCTGGTGTATCTAATATGTTTATTCTTGTGCCTTTGTAATTAACCGCAGTATTTTTCGCTAAAATAGTGATACCACGTTCTCTCTCTAAGTCATTTGAATCCATCGCTCTTTCATCTACATGTTCATTTTCACGGAACATGCCTGATTGCTTTAATAATTCATCTACTAAAGTCGTTTTACCATGGTCAACGTGAGCGATGATTGCTATATTACGAACATCTTCTCTTAATTTAGTCATTCAATAATTTCCTTTCTCGAGTAAATTCCCACTTTTAATTGCAACTCAATTATTATATCATATAATTGATTAAAGAAAACAAAAAGGTGTGGTAGGGATGCAACAAAAAAAATCAAAAGCTATATTTTGGGTACTCGCAGTAGTAGCCATCATATTCTTAATATTATTTAGTTTTAGCTTAGCAGCTACAAATGTTCCATTGATGATTTTAACACTTATATTATTCATTGCAACATTTGGTGCCGGTTTCACTTTAAAAAAGAAATATCGTGAAAATGACTGGCTATAATTTTGTGTAGTAAAAAGCTTGTTTATTGGGCTATTCTATTAAATATCGTTTGATAAAAACTAATCCATGTAATTTACATGGATTAGTTTTTTATTTAAATTATATATTTCTAACTTTCAAACAGATTTACTAACAAGGTGGTAAATTTTAATTATCCATCATTTTAAGAATCGGAAAAATAGCGCACCTACATATTCTTAAAGATATTTGCTATTTAAATCTTTCATGTAATTTTATTAAAGTATCCTTATAATTACCCAAATAATTATTAATGAGGTCATCATGTAAATTAGCATTGGCTACAACAACGGAATTAGGATGTAAAATAGATAGCGGTTCACCTAACATATTAGTAGCTTTGCCCCTCACTTCACTTAAAATAATCATACCTCCAGCAAAATCCCATGGCTGTAACCTAGGTGTTATGTATGCACCTAACTTACCAGTTGCTACAAAAACAATTTCTAACGCAGCTGAACCATAAGCTCTTGCGCTTCTCGAATCTTCCACAATGGGTTGTAACATAGGTCCTAACTTAGGTTTAGTTAACCAATTAGGATTAATACCTATGATGCTTTTTTCTAACGTATGATGAGCCAAGTTTTGCAACAAGTGCTCATTTTCAAACGCGCCCTCGCCTACTTTACAATGATATAACTTATTATTTATGACATCATACACAAAACCTGCATACGGTTCTCCATCTTTAAAAATACCTATTGAAATTGCAAAATTTTCTTGTTGATGGACAAAGTTCAATGTACCATCTATAGGATCAACAACCCATACAACACCATTTGTATGAGTTACGTCATGACCATGTCCTTCTTCACCTATAACAAAATGATTTGGATATGTTTTTTTTATATTTTCAAACAGAAATTTTTCTGTTGCTTTATCTACATTTGTAACTAAATCATTTGGGTTAGATTTAGTTTCAATTTCAATGTCTTGTTGCATTATTTTGGTAACGTTATTACCTGCCTCCAAAATTAAACCTTTCGCGTACTCATATACAGTCATACAATCATCTCCTAGCGTAAATTATATTATACATTAAAAAGTTACATAAAAAATGTCATATGCGTAGAAATAGTAAAATAAAATATTTTCTTCTTAATTTAAAATACAAATTGTGTTGCATATAATCCTAAGACGCTGTTTCTATAAAATGAATATGCTACAATATCAGTAACTATAGTAATAATTATGTTGGAGGTTAATATGACTAAATATATATTTAAACCCAAAGATTTTAAAGCATTCACAGTCCCAGGACTAGATGCTAGAATGTCAGCACTTGAAGCGCATGTACGTCCACAATTAAATAATTTAGGTGATTATTTTGCTCAATATTTAGAAACTGCTACAGGTGAAGTTTTTTACCCTCACGTTGCCAAACACGCACGTAGAAGTGTCAACCCACCTAAAGACACATGGGTTGCATTTGCAACAAACAAGCGTGGTTATAAAATGCAACCTCATTTCCAAATAGGCTTATTTGAAGAACAATTATTTGTTATGTATGGCGTAATGCATGAAGCAAAGGATAAAGCACAGCAAGTAAAAGTTTTTGAAGATAATTTTACTCAACTCAAAAATCTTCCCGCTGATTACAGTGTGAGTTTAGACCATATGAGCCAAGAAAAAACATTATTAAAAGATATGGACGAGGAAACTTTACAAAAAGCAATTGACCGTGTAAAAAAAATTAAAAAAGGCGAATTTTTCGTTGCTAGAACTTTACAACCTGGTGCAGAATCATTAAAAAGTGATCAAGCTTTTATAGCATTTTTAGAAGAAACGTTTACTCAATTACTTAAATTTTATGCATAATGCCCTTTTGTATTAAGCGTATCATCATAAAAAATTAGTAGCATATAAATAACATTTCAATTTCGAATAAATATTTCAAACTTTTGGGCTCATACCAAACTCTGTTTGATATTTTTATAGGATGGGATTATGAAATCGTGTCGATTTCTATCTCATCCTTTTTTATAAAAAAGACTACTAATTTCATTGAAATTAGTAGTCTAAAATGTAATTTCCTATAATTTATTATTGTAATACTAATGAACAACGCTTATGTCGCTATTACTAATATATATACGGGTCATCATTTTTTTTATTTAAATCTTGCTCTGGATTCCATCGGTTTTGCGTTGTAGTCATTGGACTAGCTTGATTCATTGTGTTGCTATTATCTTTTTTAATAAATAGTTTAACTGCAACAATAATCCATAAGACCATCGCCACTAAATTAGTTACAAAAAGACTAGCTACTGCGGCAACAATAAATAGGACGGCCGCCAATACTCTGTTCTTTTTCATGATTAATGTTGCAATAATAGCTAGTATAATAACAATTGCTAACATAATAATTTGAATCATGTAGCTCATAAATAATATATCGGGTGAAAGGGATTGACCTTGAGCTTGTGACATTTCATTAAACACTTTTTTAAATTCTTCTGAATTGGTATTTAATAATAGTACACCTAATAAAACGATAAATAAATATAAAATACTTAAACCATTGCCAATCCACGCTAATATTTTTTCGGTTTTTCTATTCATAGCTTACCTCCTTTTTATCCATAATTATTATTTTACCAAAATTACTATATCACCAAAAGAGCAATAACAACAACTAGAAAAGCTATGAAATTATATTTTTAGGTTGACCTAATAAATATTTTTTATTATTCTTGAACTATTACAAAAATTAGTAAGTGGTGAAATTATGACACAGAGAGAGAAACAAAAAAGCCTAAGTGAAATTAATAATACAGTTTCTGTAAATACTGACGGTAAGTTTAGCCGTAAGTTATTATCATTTTTAGGCCCCGGCTTGCTCATTGCAGTCGGTTATATGGACCCAGGTAATTGGATTACATCAATGCAAGGTGGCGCACAATTTGGCTATATGCTATTGTTCGTCATATTACTTTCTAGTTTAGCTGCCATGTTATTGCAAAGTATGGCCGTTAGGTTAGGTATCGCTGCTAATATGGATTTAGCACAAGCAACAAAACATTATATAAATAAACCATTAACCTATATATTTTGGATTATTACAGAATTAGCAATAATAGCAACTGATATAGCCGAGGTTATAGGTAGTGCAATTGCATTATATCTGCTCTTTGATATTCCCTTACTTATAGGATCAATTATTACAGTATTGGATGTATTTTTACTATTGTTTATTATGCATTTTGGTTTCAGAAAGATTGAAGCCATCGTAGGTACACTCATTTTTACCGTACTGATTATATTTTTATTCGAGGTTTATATCGCTTCGCCTTCTGTAACACATATGCTAAATGGTTTTATACCACAAACAGAAATTATAACAAATCATAGCGCGTTATATATTGCTTTAGGTATAATCGGAGCGACTATTATGCCACATAATCTTTACTTACATTCATCTATCGTTCAATCTCGCATGTATGATAGAAATGATGTGAATGCCAAGAAAAGCGCTGTAAAATTCGCAACGCTCGACTCTAATATACAACTTGTCATTGCTTTCGTAATTAATTGTTTATTATTAGTTTTAGGTGCAGCATTATTTTATGGCGCTAACACTGAACAATTAGGCGGTTTCTTCGATTTATACCATGCCTTAAAAACTGAACCTGTATTAGGCGCTACAATGGGTGCCATAATGAGTACATTATTTGCGGTAGCCTTGTTAGCATCAGGCCAAAATTCTACAATAACAGGTACGATGGCCGGACAAATAGTAATGGAAGGCTTTATTAATTTAAAAATTCCAAACTGGGCTCGTAGATTAGTAACACGTGGTATAGCTATTTTACCTATTATCATTTGTCTAATTGTTTTCAAAAGTAATATCGAAAAAGTAGAACAATTATTGGTCTTCTCTCAAGTATTTTTAAGTATTGCTCTACCGTTCTCGTTAGTGCCTTTACAACTAGCGACCAATGACAAAAATTTGATGGGAATATTTAAAAATAAACGTTGGGTAAATATTATTAGTTGGTGCTTAATCATTATCTTAAGTATTCTTAACGTCTACTTAATTTTCCAAACGTTCCAAGAATTATAATTTTAAAATACCAACAATGACTTCAAGTTTGTTGGTATTTTTTACATGCATTTAGCAATCGATGTCTTAATCTTACGTCTTGTAGTCTGTCCTCTTCAAAATGGTCACTTAAAATGACTGCTTTTTATGCACACTATTTATCTGAAAAACAATTAATGACATCGTGGTTAGTAAAAGAAAAATATTTATCTCATAGATTACGTTAATAAACATAAACAAACCTTACGGCATTTTGTCGTAAGGTTTGTTTATGTTTTGAGCGTTGAATTATAACTAAATTGAACGCTTTATTTATTATTTCTCTTTGTTATCAGTAGTTGTAGTATCTTGGTTGTCCGAAGTTTGGTCAGTTGCTTCTTTTTCTATTGCATTATCATCATTAGATGTCATTTTCTTACGCTCTTCATAATTCATACGACGTTGATTAACTGCACTTGGTTGTTGTTTACGCTTTTCTTTCATACGTTTTCTAAGTTCTTTTTTCTCTTGCTTGATTCTTGATCGTTCTTCGGCACGCTCTTGTTTAAGACGCATTTTTTCTTCTGCTTCTTCTTGTTTACGTCTAGCCTCTTCTTCTGCCTGCTGTTGACGTTCGGCTTCTTGACGTTCTAATTCTTCTTGAGAAGGTCCGCGTTGATAATCCTCTTCAGCACTGTCATCATTCTGAGGCACTTCATATTCTGCATTGGCTTTATTCTTATAATTGTATTTAGCTTGTCTAGAAAGAACTTGTGGTTCTTCCTCAGCGTTACTATTACCATTTACTTGTCTTGCTACCTCAGAACTATATCCACCTCTACGCAACGAATTATAATCTTTAGTTTCCTCTTCGTCTGATTGTGTACTTACTTGTTCATCTGAAGTACTATCATTAGACTGTCTGCGCATAGTCGTTGTCTCATCGCCTGATTGATATTGACTTGTTGATTCTTGTTCGCTCTTACGTTTATTGTCTCTTTGTACAGGCTCTCTATCATAACCATATCTAGATTGAGCATCTCTATCGTAATAGTCATCGTCATAGTATGCTGGTATTGTTTCGACCCTATCTTTTCTAGCAAACATCATAATAGCCACTATGATGAATAACACAGGAATGATTAATGGCACAAATAATACCATTAAAGGTAATGTGACAATGGTAGCAATTAAGAATAAGAATCCTGATAAAATTCTAATATTCATTGAAATAAGGGCTAAAAATGAAATTAATAAACAGATTATTAGATATACAATAATCGCCCATACTCCATTTTGCAGCCAAATAACTGCTTGTGTTGTGTTTAAATTGTTATTGGCAAAAATTTGCTGTGCAAATTCATTAGCATTCAATGAACTTTCAAGCTTTTGAATAGAAGTATCACTACTAAATGATACTAGCGCGATAAACATAGTAGCGACGGTTAATAGCAATAGAAAAATCCAACTTAACCATCCTAATACTTTTTCAGTTAATCGACTTACAGGACGTCTAACTTGCGTAAATTGCTCTCCTGACATGTATTTACAACTCCTTACATTACTAGTCAAACCATTATATCGAACTATAACAAAAATAACTACTAACTGTCATCTATTTTAATGACATTTTAAAGTTTAAAAACCTTTCATTATAATCGCTTAAAGTTTTCTTTCCCAAATCTTGATAAACTTCTAACTTTTGTTGTTCTTCCTTAGTAGGATAGAATCGCTTATCATTTTTAATATCGTTAGGTAATTTATTCCTAGCTACTTTATTCGGTGTTGCATATCCTACCCAGTCTGTATTTTGTCTGTTATTGCGCTCATTCAATAAGAAATTCATAAATTTATAAGCGCCTTCTTTGTTTTGTGCAGTCTTAGGTATGACCATATTGTCAAACCATAAATTAGATCCTTCTTTAGGTACAACATAATCAAATTCATCACTGTCTTGTACTATTGGTGCAGCTACCCCACTCCAAACAACTGCTATGTTAGCTTCATGTTGTTCTAACATCATTGTTATTTCATCACCTACGATACCTTTTATCTGAGGGGCTAAATGGGTTAAATCTTGCTGTGCTGCTTTTAAATGGTGTGGGTTTTTGTCATTTAAACTATAACCTAACTTATTAAGTGATAATCCCATTACTTCTCTTGCTCCATCTACCAATAGTATATCGTTTGCATACTTTTTGCTGTACAGACTTTGCCAAGAACTAAAATCTTCATGTGGGTATACTTTTTTGTTATACACAATACCTACTGTTCCAAAGAAGTATGGTAACGAATACTGATTTCCCCTATCAAAAGGCATATTTAAATAGTTTTTGTCTAAATTCTTCATATTGGGTATCTTTTCATGATTTAATGGTAACAGTAAATTTTCTCGTTTCATTTTTTGAACGGTATACTCACTAGGAAATGCCACATCATAATTTGTACCACCATTACGAATCTTTGCTTCCATAGCTTCATTTGAGTCAAATGTTTCATATACTACTTTAATACCTGTTTCTTTTTCAAACTTTTTAATTAGTGCCGGGTCTATGTATTCACCCCAGTTATAAACATTAATTTTTTCTCCATGATTAGATTTATCTTTAGCAATGAATTTATGACTAATATATAAACAGAGTAGGCCAATAACAATAGCAACAATAACTAATTGTAATACGCGTTTCATTATTGTACACCTCGCTTGCTATGTTGTTTACGTTTAATCATGTGTTGAATAACATAATAGCCAACAACGCCAATTAAAATAACCAAAAACAATAATGTCGAAATAGCGTTAATCTCCATGCTTATCCCTTTTCTTGCCATAGCATAGACTTCAACAGATAATACGCTAAATCCATTACCTGTAACGAAAAAGCTAACTGTAAAATCATCAAGTGAATATGTTAAAGCCATAAAGAAACCACCCAGTATGCCTGGTAATAATTGTGGCAGCATAATATTACTTAGCACCTGATATTCATTTGCACCTAAATCACGTGCGGCACTTAACATATTATCATTCATTTCATAAAGTCTTGGTAAAACGATGATAACCACAATCGGAATACAAAACGCAATATGTGATACTAATACAGTCGTAAATCCTAGTCCTAAACCAGTAAAGTGACCTATAGCTGTAAACATAATTAAAAACGAAGCCCCAATAACTACGTCAGATGACACCATTAGCACGTTGTTCAACGTTAATAAAGAAACCTTCATCTTTTTATTTCTTAAATGATATAGTGCTATGGCTCCCATTGTGCCAATAACAGTAGATACCGACGCAGCAATTAAAGCAACTGCTATCGTATTGAAAATAACCGACATCAGTCTGTCATTTTGAAATAATGACTTATAATGTTCTAATGTAAAATCATCGAAGTGAATCATATTACCTGCTGAATTAAAAGAATAAATCATCAGGAATATGATTGGAGCATATAATAATGTAACTAAAATCCCTATATAAACCTTGCCATACCATCTCATTTGATTCACCCTTTTCCATTCGATGATTTAGAATTCGTAATAATTAATATGAAGGCCATAAACACAATTAAGAAAAGTGCAATTGTGGACCCCATACCATAATTTTGAATAACTAAAAATTGTTCTTCAATAGAAGTACCAATATTAATCACTTTATTACCAGCAATTAATCTAGTAATCATAAATAATGATAGAGCAGGAATAAATGTCACTTGAATTCCAGTAAGAATACCTTGTTTAGTTAAAGGTAATATCACTTTACGGAAAGTTGTAAAAGGACTAGCTCCTAAATCTTTGGATGCTTGTAATAAATTAGTCGGTATATCTTTCATACTATTAAAGATAGGTAATATCATAAATGGTATATAAATATAAGTAGCTACAATTAAAAATGCTGGAGCAGTAAATAATAAATGCGCCTTAGGCAAATGTATCAAATTTAACACTTGGTTTATAATACCATCATGACTGAAAAGCCCAATAAATGCATAAGTCTTAAGCAGTAAATTTATCCAAGTCGGTATAATTAAAATAAGTAACCATAAATTTTGATACTTAGAAGATTTAATAAAATAGGCAGCAGGATAACTAATTAATAGTGTTAGCACGGTAATAGCAAGCGCATAAATAACAGAGCCCCAAATCATAGATAAGTACTTCATAGAAAAAATCTGTCTGTAATTACTGAAACTAAAGTGGCCATTAATATCTATAAAAGAAAAATACATGAGCAATATTACTGGTACGATGATGAAAAGAATCATCCATAACATATATGGAATAAATAAAAAATTAGATATTTTACGCATTCTCTTGCTCCTCATAACTTTCAATACGTTTATCAAACTCTTCTTCACTTTCACCTGGCACCATTATATGTATTGCTTCTGGATCAAAATAAAGGCCTACTTTACTACCTATTTCTGCTTTTTTAGTCGTATGTATAACCCATTCGTATCCCTTTCTATCTATACAACAAATTTCATAATGTACACCTCTAAAAAGCATTGAATCAACAGTGACTTCAAATAAACCTTTTTCGGCTTTGATTAAAGAAATATCTTCTGGTCTAATCACAACTTCGACATTTTTACCTGAAGGAATACCCATATCTACACAATCAAAATCTTGTCCATAAATATTAACTACATAATCACGTTGCATCGTACCTTTCACGATGTTTGACTCGCCAATAAAGTCAGCAACAAAACGGTTAACAGGCTCATCATAGATATCTATTGGAGTTCCAAATTGTTGAATTTTACCATCTTTCATGACAAATATGTAGTCACTTAATGCTAAAGCTTCTTCTTGGTCGTGAGTTACAAAAATAAAAGTAATACCTAAACGTGATTGAATTTCTCTTAATTCATATTGCATTTCAGTCCGTAATTTTAAATCAAGTGCAGATAATGACTCATCTAATAATAGGATTTCAGGTTCATTTACTATTGCCCGAGCGATCGCAACTCGTTGTTTTTGCCCCCCACTCATATCATCAATACGTTTGTTCTCATACCCATTTAACTTTACTAGTTTTAAAGCTTCTTTAACTTTTGTTTCAATTTTTGCTTTGCTCAACTTTTTAAGTTTTAAGCCAAAAGCAATATTGTCATAGACATTTAAATGAGGGAATAGAGCATAATCTTGAAACACTGTATTTACTTTACGTTTATTTGCTGGAATATTAGTCATAGATTTATTTTGATAAATAATATCGCCACTGTCCGGTTGTTCAAAACCTGCAATTAATTTAAGAATTGTAGTTTTTCCACAACCTGAAGGCCCTAATAAAGTATAAAAAAAGCCTGACTCTATATCTATATCTATCTCATTTAAAATTTGTTCATCATTATAACCTTTACTTACAGATTTAAAAGATAATAATGGCTTCATTTCTAGTCCTCCTATAAATATGATGCAGTAGCAACGATGATTGCCTTCGCTGTTTGTTCACTACAATTAAATAATCTATGTGTGTCATTTGCTTTAAAATATAAGGCATCTCCTTGTTGTGCTTGATAAAATTTTTCACCAAGCGCTAAAGTGACAGCTCCTTCTATACAATAAATAAAGGTATCTGAATTAGATGGATTGAAATTTTTATATGTAGCATTTGATTTTAACGTTAACATTAACGGTTCCATATCAAATTCATTAGATTGCGTAACTAGCCAATTTAGAATATAACCTTTATCATATTCGTCATATACCACTTGCGTATCTTTTGGATACAAGATCTTTTTTTCTTTTTTTTGTGTGAAAAACTCGCTAGGTGAAGTACCTAACACCTCTAATATTGAAAGGAATGTTTCCATACTAGGTGATGCATGTTGGCTTTCGATTTGAGAGATATAGCCTTTAGATAAATCAGTACGTTCGGCTAATTCTTCTTGAGTTAAGTTTTTAATTTTTCTTAAATTTTTAAGGTTTATTCCAATATTCATTATTCTCACCCATAATATTGCTAGTGTATTTTAAAAGTTATCTAATTAAAAAGAGCTATATTTTGTTTACTTTTATTAAACTTTTTGTTTAATGCTTAATAAAAGTATCAAAATATAGCTCAAATAACAATAGTTATTTTGAATTTCCAGATAAATATTTTTTATCTGGATTATCTTGTGCATGTTTTACAGCTTTATAACTATTATAGCCACTACCTTTTTCAAATTCTTTAAAGATTTTCTTTTCTTCTGCTTTACCAGGTACTATTTTTTTAAACTTATTGTATTGTTCTAACAAGTAAGATCTTTCAACTTGTTGCTCATAAAATGACTCAACAGCATTAAAAAAAGTTACGACTGTAACCATTTCATCATTTGTCCAATCTAAATCAATAGGATAATGGTATTCCATTCTTATCCTCCTTTAATTAAAAAAGCCACTAGTCTATAACTAGTGGCTTTATATCAAAATAAAATGGAAGCTAGTAATTACATAGTGTGAATAGGTAAACCTAACGCTTTTTCAGCAGCTTCCATAGACATTTCGCCTAATGTAGGGTGTGCATGTACAGTTAACGCTAAGTCTTCAGCATTCATTCCTGATTCGATAGCTAAACCTAATTCAGAAATAATGTCAGAAGCACCAGTACCAACTACTTGTGCACCTACTAATGTGTTGTCTTCTTTAAGCGTTAATAATTTTACAAAACCAGTAGTATCATCTAATGATAAAGCACGACCATTAGCTGCGAATGGGAATTTAGAAGCTTTAACTTGTAATCCTTCTTCTTTAGCTTGGTCTTCTGTATAACCTACTTGAGCTAATTCAGGCTCAGTGAAACATACTGCAGGCATACCAATATAATCTACTTCAGAAGCTTCTCCAGCAATTACTTCAGCTGCAACTTTAGCTTCATAGCTTGCTTTATGAGCTAATGGTAAACCAGGTACGATATCACCAATTGCAAAGATATTATCGATAGAAGTACGGCTTTGCTTGTCTACTTCTAATAAACCACGATCAGCAAAGTTTAATCCAAGTTCTTCTAAGCCTAATTCGTCAGTATTTGGACGACGACCGACAGTAACTAATACGTAATCTGCTTCGATGCTTTGTTCTTCACCGTTAACTTCGTAAGTAACTGTTACACCATTTTCTGATTCGTCAGCTGATTTAGCCATTGCTTCAGTAACGATTTCGACACCTTTTTCTTTCATGCCTTTTTTAACAGGTTGAGTCATTTGTTTTTCGAAACCGCCTAAAATGTCTTTAGCACCTTCTAAAATTGTAACCTCAGAGCCAAAGTTAGCGAATGCTGTACCAAGTTCAGATCCGATATATCCGCCACCAACTACAACAAGTTTGCCAGGAACTTCTTGTAAGTTTAATGCGCCTGTTGAGTCGATAACACGGTTACCAAATTTGAAATTAGGAATTTCAATTGGTCTAGAACCAGTAGCAATAATAGCATTTTTGAAATTGTAAGTCTGAGCACTTTTATCGTCCATAACACGTAAACTGTTATTATCAACGAAGTAAGCTTCACCTTTAACAATTTCAACTTTATTACCTTTTAATAGTCCTTCAACACCACCAGTTAATTTATTAACAACTGATTGTTTGAATTCTTGTACTTTATCAAATTTAAGTGACACGCTTTCAGCAATTACACCTAAATTTTCAGAGTGTTGTACTTCACTATAACGGTGAGAAGCATGTAATAAAGCTTTAGAAGGAATACATCCAACGTTAAGACATACACCACCTAAATTTCCTTTTTCAACGATTGTTACTTTTTGACCTAATTGTGCTGCACGAATTGCTGCAACATAACCGCCTGGTCCTGCTCCAATTACAATAGTATCAGTTTCAATTGGGAAATCTCCAACTACCATGTTTTACCCCTCCATTAATAATAATTCTGGATTATTTAATAATCGTTTAATATGGTTCATCGCATTTTGTCCAGTAGCACCATCAATTTGTCTGTGGTCAAAGCTTAATGATAATGATAATACTGGTGCTGCCACAATTTCACCATCTTTAACGATAGGTTTTTGTGCAATGCGTCCGATACCTAGGATAGCTACTTCTGGGTGATTAATAACTGGTGTGAACCATTGTCCACCAGCTGAACCGATATTACTAATTGTACAAGTTGCACCCTTCATTTCGTCTGAAGTTAATTTACCATCACGAGCTTTAACAGCTAGTTCGTTAATTTCATCAGAAATTCGGAAAATAGATTTGCGGTCAGCATTTTTAACGACAGGAACTAATAATCCTCTGTCAGTGTCAGCAGCAATACCAATGTTCCAATAATGTTTGTGTACAATTTCGCCAGCTTCTTCATTAAATGAAGTATTTAATGCTGGATATTTTTTCAATGCAGACACTAGTGCTTTAACAACATAAGGTAAGAAAGTTAATTTAGTACCTTGTTCAGCAGCGATTTCTTTGAATTTTTTACGGTGATCCCATAATTCTTGAACATCAATTTCATCCATTAATGTTACGTGTGGTGCAGTATGCTTAGAATTAACCATTGCTTTCGCAATCGCTTTACGCATAGCTGGAATTTTTTCGGTAGTTTCTAATTCGCCTTCTGTAGCTGTTGGTGCTGATTGTTCTGTGCTTGCCGTTTCTTCAGTACCTTGAGAATCAGTGCTTTCAGTAGCAGTAGTTTGTCCGCCGTTTAAGTGCGCATCAATGTCTTCTTTAATGATACGTCCATTTTTACCAGTAGCAGAAACTGCTTTAATATTAACGCCTTTTTCACGTGCATATTTGCGCACTGATGGCATAGCTTTAACACGTTTGTTATCGTCTACGTCTTCATCTTGGGTAGATTCAGATTGAGTTTCTGTAGCTGTCTCTGCTTTACTATCTTCAGATGCTTCTGATGATTGTGAAGTACTTTCGTCACTATCGCTACCTTTGAAAGTCATTTCTTCAGCGTCAGGTGCATCAATTTTAACAATTGTGTCACCAACTACTGCAACTGTACCTTCATCAACTAACACTTCTTCAATTGTTCCACTAACAGGTGATGGGATTTCAACAACTGATTTATCATTTTGTACTTCTGCTAAAACATCGTCTTCTTCGATTTGATCTCCAGCTTTAACAAACCATTTTACGATTTCGCCTTCGTGGATACCTTCACCAATGTCGGGTAATTTAAATTCAAATGCCACGTTTTTGTCCTCCTAAGATTTCAATTTAAGTTATTGTGTGGAATTTTACTATGTACTAAACATAGCTTAACATATTTTATTTATAAAACATTAGAGAGAAGTAGATAAATAGACATTTAACTACTTCTAACTAGTGTATTAATTAAAACTCTAATGTTGCTTTAGCTTTTTCTACAATATCGTTTTTATTAGGTAACCAAACATTTTCAGCTTGAGTAAACGGATATACAGTATCTGCTGCTGCAACACGAGCAATTGGTGCTTCTAATGATAAGATAGCACGTTCTGCTAATTCAGAAGCAACTGTAGCACCAACACCAGCTTGACGTTGCGCTTCTTGAACAACTACTGCACGACCAGTTTTTTCAACTGAAGTCACTAACGTTTCGATGTCGATTGGTTGAACAGTTCGTAAGTCAATAACTTCAACTGAATGTCCATCTTTTTCTAATTCTTCCGCAGCTTTAAGAGACTCTTGAACCATAGCACCATAAGCAATGATTGTTAAATCTGTACCTTCTTGTTTTACATTAGCTTTTCCAATTTCAACTGTGTATTCTTCTTCAGGTACCTCATCACGGAATGAACGATATAATTTCATATGTTCTAAATATACTACTGGATCGTTGCTTCTAATTGCTGAAACTAACAATCCTTTAGCGTCATATGGATTTGAAGGAATAACAACTGTTAATCCAGGAGATTGCGCTAAAATACCTTCTAAGTTATCTGCGTGCAATTCAGGCGTATGTACACCACCACCAAATGGGGCACGGATTGTTACAGGTGCACTTTTAGAGTTACCTGAACGGAAACGAGTACGAGCAATTTGGCCCGCTACAGCATCGAAGACTTCGAATACGAAACCTAAGAACTGAATTTCCATTACAGGGCGGTAACCTTCTAAAGTTAAACCTAAAGCTAAACCACCGATACCTGATTCTGCTAATGGTGTGTCGAAAACACGGTCTTCGCCGAATTCTTTTTGTAAACCTTCAGTTACACGGAAAACCCCACCATTAACACCAACATCTTCACCGAAAAGTAAAACGTTCTCATCGTTTTGTAATTCAGTTTTAAGCGCATTGTTAATCGCTTGAACCATTGTCATTTGTGCCATGGGTTACTTCGACTCCTTCTCTTTATAAATTTCATATTGCTCTGCTAAGTTTTGAGGCATGTCTTCGTACATGTTTTCCATTAAATCTGTAACAGTTTGTTTAGGTGTGTTATCTGCTTCTTTAATCGCTGCTTTAATTTCTGATTTAGCGCGTTCGATAACTTCGTTTTCTTTATCTTCAGACCATAAACCTTTATTTTCCAAGAATTTTCTAAAACGGACTAACGGATCCTTTTTCTCCCATTCAGAATCTTCATCAGAAGTACGATATTTAGTTGGGTCATCTCCAGCCATTGTATGTGGACCATAACGATATGTCATAGTTTCGATAAGCGTAGGACCTTCACCGTTTACAGCACGGTCACGAGCTTCTTTAGTTGCTTGATATACAGCTAATGCATCCATACCATCTACTTGTAGTCCTGGGATACCAACAGCAATACCTTTTTGAGCAAGTGAAGTTGCTGCTGTTTGTTTACTACGTGGTGTTGAAATTGCATAGTTGTTATTTTGGATAACAAAAATTGCTGGTGCTTTGTAAGCAGAAGCAAAGTTAATACCTTCATAGAAGTCACCTTGTGATGAACCACCATCACCAGTATAAGTGATTGCTACAGCGCTTTTACCACGTTTTTTAATACCTAAAGCTACACCAGCTGTTTGAACATACTGTGCACCAATGATAATTTGAGGGCTAAGTGCATTAACACCTTCTGGGAAACGATTTCCTTTAAAGTGTCCTCTTGAGAATAAGAAAGCCTCAGTTAAAGGTAAACCGTGCCAAATTAATTGTGGTACGTCACGGTAACCAGGTAAAATGTAGTCTTCTTTCTCTAATGCATATTGTGAAGCTAGTTGTGAAGCTTCCTGTCCTGCTGTAGGAGCGTAGAAACCTAAACGTCCTTGTCTGTTTAATGAAATAGAACGTTGGTCAAGAATACGTGTCCATACCATTCTCTCCATCAATTCAACGAATTGTTCATCTGATAAATCTGGTACTAAATCGTTATTAATAACATTACCGTCTTCATCCAAAATTTGAATCATTTCAAACTGAGATTGAGTATCGTTTAATACTTTCTCTGCATCGAATTGGGCTTGTAATTTCGGAGCCATTCAATTCACCATACCTTTCCCGTATAATAGAAATTCATTTTATCCTATCACATTGTATCACAAAACTGTTTCACTGTTAAACAATTTAAAAAAGTTCTGTTCTACTACAAAAAGGTACAGTTTTAGAACTGTACCAATGAATTATATAGAACTGTACTAGTAGATAATATGTGTCACATAGCGGCATTCCTCGCCACAAATGTAAGCGCAACCATTTATTGAATACAAATACTGTTATCTTTACATTAAATTATCGACATCTTGTTTTTCATCTTTAACTTTTTTCATAGCATTAGAATAATTTTTGAATTGTTTATTCATATTTTTATAAGCATCTGAAATTGAATGCGACTTTTTATCTAATTCGCCTTGAGAAGGTTGTCCTTTTGAAGCATACTCAAACATATCTTTTTCTTTACTCATTACGTTTTTATATGCTTCAGCATATTTATCATGTGCTTTATATTTATCTTTTAACGCACTATCTAATTGTTTAACCTCACGTTGTTTCTTACTATTTTCAATATTTTTAATATGTTTGGTTGCTTTTTTATAATCTTGATGTGATTTGTCCATTGCATTTTCTTCTTCTTTAAAAGTTTGCTGTCTTTCTTTAGTATTGTCTATAACTTTTTTAGCTACTTTTTGTTCTTTATCTTGGTCTTTACCTTTTAAACTTTGTACTAGTTTGTTTTTCTTTTGTTCGAGTTCATTTAATTTTTTACTGGACGTGTTGATTGACTTTTCGTCATCAAAAGCTTTTTGAATTTGTTTATTGTATGATTTCATTTCGCCTTTATCGGTAGTACAACCTGCTAATAAGATGGTTGAAGCTAAAGCGACACCTAATCCTTGTTTTAGTTTCATTTTAAGCTAATTCCTCCTCTACGTGTGTGTTATATTATATAATACTATATTATAAATCAAATAGAATACTGTATTTTAATTATTCAAATTTGGTATAGTTGAAAATAAGGAAGGTGTAAGTAAATGTTAACAATGAAAGATATAATTAGAGACGGTCATCCAACATTGCGTGAAAAAGCTAAAGAGGTTGATTTACCACTATCAGATGAAGACCGTTCCACATTAAAATCAATGCGTGAATTTTTAATTAATAGTCAAGACGAAGAAATTGCCAATAAATATGGTCTTCGTTCAGGCGTAGGATTAGCTGCTCCTCAAATTAATATTTCTAAAAAAATGATTGCCGTTTATATGCCTGATGATGGTAATGGCAAAGAATACGATTTAATGTTAGTAAATCCTAAAATTATGAGTCACAGTATCCAAGAAGCCTATTTACCTACTGGCGAAGGTTGTCTTAGCGTTGATGAAAGTATACCTGGTTTGGTCCATCGTAAATATAGAATCACTGTAAAAGCTACAGATATAGATGGTAAAGAGGTAAAGTTAAGACTAAAAGGATACCCTGCCATCGTGGTTCAACATGAAATTGATCACGTAAATGGTGTAATGTTCTATGATCATATCGATCAAAACAACCCACTTCAACCTCATCAAGATGCAGTTGAGGTCTAAATATTGCTTTGAAATAAATTTATATCTATAAATTTTAAAGAGAGAGAAATTTATACCAATTAAATTTCTCTCTTTGTTTATATTCATTAATTATTTAGTAAAATCACATAAAGTCATCTCGTCTTTCATTATAAAGAACGTGAAATTCATCTAAACTTTTCTTAATTGCATTTAATTCTTGTATATCTATAAATTCCGGGTCATGGTTATGTTTAATAAAATAATGATTTTCATTTTGTGTATCAACGATTTCCTCATAGTTAAAAAACATAATCACCTGTTCGGTACGCACTTCAAACGTAATACCTTTAAAAATTTTGTCATTACGTTCTTTTTCTTGTTTAACATCTTCAATAATTCTACTTACCTGATTCAAACTTATCACCTTGATTTCGTTATTGTTCGCTTCCGCGAAAATCTCTACAAACTCAGACTACTCTTTTTACTATATCATTTTATATTAAATAAATTTCTTCTTATACTCAAGACAAATTTTAAAAATCAACTGAAATTTCAGATTATTGTATGTCTAAAGTAATCAAAGTTCAATTATTTAAATCATAATAATAGTTGCTACGTCATGATAAACTGCTTTATTTATTCATTAACATCATGTAAAATAAGAAATAACTAGAATCAGACTAAAAGTTTGTAAGTCTATTCTTATACTGAACGAAATTAACTTCCCTAGAAACATACTGGGCAGAAAGCTTGTATGTTCTTTTATATTCAGAAACTTTGCCTATTTTTATTAGAATGATTTATTTCATTTTAATATGTGTATTCGACTAGGGGTTTTATTCAAATAATATTAAATATAAAGAGATAGCATTAGGAGGAAATATAGATAATGACAGTATTTAAAGTATTTTATCAACACAATAAAGAAGAAGTAGTAGTTCGTGAACACACACAAACGATGTATGTAGAAGCACAAACTGAAGAACAAGTAAGACGTTATTTAAAAGACCGTAACTATAATATTGAATTTATTACTAAATTAGAGGGCACACATTTAGAATACGAAAAACAGTCAGAACACTTTAATGTGGAGCAAGCTGAATAATGAAGCAAATCAATAAAAACGAAGTAGCAGTATACGCACTTGGTGGCCTAGGTGAAGTAGGTAAAAATACTTATGCCGTCGAGTATCAGGATGAGATAGTAATTATTGATGCAGGTATTAAATTCCCTGACGATAACTTACTAGGTATTGACTATGTTATTCCTGATTATACCTACTTAGAACAAAACCAAGATAAAATCGTTGGTTTATTTATTACACATGGACATGAGGACCATATAGGTGGTGTGCCCTACCTGTTAAAACAAATTAATGTACCTATTTACGGTGGTCCGTTAGCCTTAGGTTTAATTAGAAATAAATTAGAAGAACATCATTTATTAAGAACGACAGAGCTAATTGAAATAAATGAACAAAGTGTAATTAAATCAAAACACTTCGAAGTTTCGTTTTATTTAACAACACACAGTATCCCTGAAGCCTATGGCGTCATTGTTAATACTCCAGAAGGTAATATTGTTCATACCGGTGACTTCAAGTTTGATTTCACACCTGTTGGCGAACCAGCTAGTATAGGTAAAATGGCTAAATTAGGCGATGAAGGTGTGTTATGTCTACTTTCAGACTCTACAAACGCATTAGTACCTGATTTCACTTTAAGCGAACGAGAAGTGGGTCAAAATGTTGAGAAGATTTTCAGAAATTGTACAGGTCGTATTATTTTTGCAACTTTTGCTTCTAACATTTATCGTGTACAGCAAGCAGTTGAGGCAGCAATAAAGTACAATCGTAAAATTGTAACTTTCGGTCGTTCTATGGAAAATAATATTAAAATTGGTATGGAACTGGGTTATATCAAAGCTCCACCAGAAACTTTCGTGGAAGCAAATAAAATTAATAGCATTCCTAAGCATGAATTGTTAATTTTATGTACAGGTTCTCAAGGTGAACCAATGGCTGCATTATCTCGTATAGCAAACGGTACACATAAACAAATTAAAATCATCCCTGAAGATACTGTAGTCTTTAGTTCATCGCCTATTCCAGGAAATACGAAAAGTATTAATCGAACTATTAACTCATTATATCGAGCTGGTGCAGAAGTTATCCACAATAAAGTATCAAACATTCATACTTCAGGTCATGGTTCTCAAGGTGACCAACAATTAATGTTACGTTTAATTAGACCAAAATACTTCTTACCGATTCACGGTGAATATCGTATGTTAAAAGCACACGGTCAATCTGGTATTGAGTGTGGCATTGATCCAGAGAATGTATTCATTTTCGATATTGGTGATGTTTTAGCATTAACACATGATTCAGCTCGTAAAGTTGGTCGAATTCCTTCAGGTAATGTACTGGTTGATGGTAGCGGTATTGGTGACATTGGTAACGTAGTCATTCGAGACCGTAAATTACTTTCTGAGGAAGGTTTAGTTATCGTAGTAGTTAGTATTGACTTCAAAACAAACAAGCTACTATCTGGACCAGATATTATTTCACGCGGATTCGTTTATATGCGTGAATCAGGCCAATTAATTTATGATGCTCAACGTAGAATTAAAACCGACGTTATTTCAAAACTAAATCAAAATAGTTCTATACAATGGCATCAAATTAAATCTTCAATCATTGAAACATTACAACCATACTTATATGAAAAAACAGCAAGAAAGCCAATGATTTTACCAGTAATTATGAAGGTAAATGAAGACGATAATGATGGTAGAGCTTCTACGAGTAAACCACAAAAAGAACGTAAGCCATCTAATACAAAGAAACCATCAAAAGATAACAAAGTGAAAGTATCAAAACAAAACAACGACACTGAACCAAAATAAGATTTGATCTGTATTCGTTTCAGTATAAAATAAAAAAAGCATTCCAATCTATTGTAGATTGGAATGCTTTTTTATAAAATCTAATACTACATGAAGAGCTAAGTCAATTATCTAACGACTTTCATTTCAAAACGATTTAAGTCATTATCGTGACCAATCATAATCAAAATATCACCTATTTCTATATTCTCATTAGGATCGGGTGAAACTAATATATTTCTCCCACGCTTAACAGCTATAATACTAATGCCAAATTGCGCTCTTATATCTAACTCAATAATCGTTTTACCCGCCATTTTTTCACTCGCTTTAATTTCAACAATTGAGTGTTCATCAGCTAATTCTAAGTAATCTAAAACGCTAGCACTCGCTACGTTATGGGCAATTCGACGCCCCATATCACGCTCAGGATGTACGACCGTATCGGCACCAATTTTATTTAAAATCTTCGCATGATAATCATTTTGTGCTTTCGCAGTTACTTTTTTAACACCTAGTTCTTTTAAGATAAGCGTCGTCAATGTACTAGATTGAATATTTTCACCGATTGCTACTATAACATGATCAAAGTTTCTAATACCTAAACTTTTCATTACTGCCTCGTCTGTTGTATCTGCTACAACGGCATGTGTAGCAATTTCACTATATTCATTCACACGTGCTTCATTGCTATCAATGGCCATAACATCCATATCTAAAGCATTTAACTCTCTAACAATACTTCCGCCAAACCGACCTAATCCTATAACCACATACTCTTTATCCATATGCGTCCTCCATTAAAAAGTAAAGGCGTGAAAAGGGGTAAATTGTTACACAATTTTCTATCCCTTCTCACCCTATTGTTAATATTGAGACTTTTTGCCTTCTACATATTCTTTATCGAAAACAAATAATTTCAATAATAATATTAACGATGGAATCAATAAAAGTAAACCACAAATAAATGAAATTGTTAATGCTATCGCCATATTATCATTTACTACTGCGTGTTTAAGTTGTACTTCCGGATATAAAATATATGGTAGTTTACTTGCACCATAACCGAAAAATGCAAAGCCCATTTGGAATATAACCATAACAAACGCCCAACCATGTGCTTTTTTCAACCAAGTTAATAGCATCGCAACTATAAAGCAAATAAGACTTAGTAAGAATAACCACCAATAGTTTATCACTGCAGACATAAAATGACTTTCATTTTGAATCCTTAATGATAAGAATACAAATAAAGAAATTGCAATCATTGGTGGGCCCCAGAATATGAACCAATATCTTAATAATTTATATGCCCTAGTATCTTTCGCTTTATCAGCATAAAATGTTAAAAATCCTGAAGATATATACAGTACCGATATGACTGCTAAAAATACTACTGCCCACGAAAATGGGCTGAGTAGTAATTCAGTCCAGTTTAAGTCAAAACTTGAACCATGTTTATCAATATAACCACCTTCTGAAATTGTCAAAGCAGTGGCTAATGATGCCGGAATAAATAAGCCAGTTAAACCATATAATATTAACCATGGTAATTTAGAATCTTGACCATAATTTTCGAATGCATAGAATGCACCTCTAATTGATAGTAGTACTAAAGCGATTGATGCTGGTACTAACAATACCGTACCAAAATATAATGCCGAGTCTGGAAAGAATCCAACCATACCTACGAAGAAGAATACAAAGAATACATTTGTAACTTCCCATACTGGATTCAAATATCTTGATATCAAATGATTTAATTTTTTATCTTGATTAGTAATTTTAGCATGTAGTGCAAAGAATCCTGCGCCAAAGTCAATTGATGCAATAATAATATAGCAGAATAAAAATAACCATAATACGATTATTCCAATATAAGAAAATATCATTACTGCTCACCTCTCTCATTATAAACTGCAGCAATTTCTTTATGGGCTGGTTTATTTTTAAACATTCTGATTAACACATACGTTGCCGTTACAATGAGTACAATGTAAAGCAAAGCAAACAGTATAGTAACGAATGTTAATCCCCCAGCTTGTGTTGCAGCTTCTTTAACTTTTAAATATCCTCTGACAATCCACGGTTGACGTCCCATTTCCGTTAAGAACCAACCAAATTCTATAGCTAACATAGCTCCTGGTCCTGTTAGCAATATAGCATAGAGCATCGGTTTCGCATGCATAAATCGTCTTAGCTTTTTAAACATAAGCGTTGCTACATAAGCTGCAGAAACGATGAAGCAAAATACGCCAAGCGATACCATCAAATCAAAGAAATAATGCACAATGAGCGGTGGTAAATCATCTTTTGGAAAATCGTTAAGACCTTTCACTTTAGTATTAACGTTATCATCTGCTAGAAAACTTAATATTCCAGGTATTTTGATTGCACCTGTGACTTTTTGAGTGTGTTCATCGAGTGTACCAAAGAATACTAAGTCTGCTTTAGAACTAGTATCAAAATGCCATTCATATGCAGCTAATTTTTCAGGTTGTTCCTGATGTAAAAATTTTGCTGATAAATCCCCAGCCAACATTGAACCTAAAGTAAAGACTAAACCTAAAATCATAGTAACTTTTAACGCCTTTTTATGATATTCTGCGTCTTTAGTCACTTTATTTTTCAGTAATTTAAAGGCTGCTATTGCAGCTAAAATAAATGCCATAGTCATTAATGCAGTGGCAACTACGTGAAATGATCGTACAAAAAATGATGCATTAAACATTGCAGCCCATGGTTCAACATTAACCATTCTGCCATCCTTCACTTGGAAACCTGCTGGCGTATTCATAAATGAGTTTACCGAAGTAATAAACAATGCTGAGAATGAACCACCTATAATCACTGGAATACTCAAAATTACATGTGTCCACTTACCTTTAAATCTATTCCAAGTATATAAATAAATACTTAAAAATATAGCTTCAAAGAAGAAAGCAAATGTTTCCATAAATAATGGTAATGCTATGACATGGCCTCCCATTTGCATAAATGTCGGCCAAAGCAGTGACAGTTGCAAACCGATAATTGTCCCTGTCACTACGCCAACTGCAACGGTAATCGTGTAGCCTTTAGACCATCGTTTCGCCAATGCGGTATAAGTTGGATCATTCTTTTTAATGCCTAAAAATTCTGCAATAGCAAACATGAAAGGCATACCTACACCAATAGTCGCAAAAATTATATGAACTGCTAGTGTCATTCCTGTGAGGAAACGCGCTATTTCTACTGAATCCATAAAATCACCTTTTTCCTGATTTTGTGACAAAAATCACAATATATTTTTATTATAACTCGCTGATTTCTTAGATGGAATTGTTATGGTTCAAAAGAAAATTGACAAATTAATGAAGTGTCACAGACAATTCACAAACTTGATTTATTATGCTGTTTCTCTTATATTATGAAATAGTATTTCACTTTGAAAGGATTTTGTTTTAATTGTCTAATATAATAATTTATTCACAAAATGATTGTCCACCCTGCACGTTCATAAAAAATTATTTAGCTGATAAGGATGTTGAATACACTGAAAAGAATATTTCTACAAACGCTACTTATCGTAACGAAATGATAGAATACGATGCTTTTGCTACGCCATTTATTCTTTTAAATGATGAACCGATGTATCAAATTGATATGGACAAAATTAATAATGAATTAAGTATTAAATAAAAAAGAAGTTTATTAAGTAATCATACTTAATAAACTTCTTTTTATTTGCTACTTGGCATACTGTTTTACTAATGTTTGTACTTCTTCTGAAGTGGCAGCATTAATTGCACGATTAGCCAATTCCTGCATTTCAGATTGACTTAATTCTTTAATTTGACGACGTGCCTTAAGAATTGAAGTAGCACTCATAGAAAATTCATCTAAACCTAAACCTAATAATAATGGAATAGCAATTTCATCTCCAGCCATTTCACCGCACATACCAGTCCATTTACCTTCTTTATGAGAAGCCTCGATTACTTGTTTAACTAAACGTAGAATCGCAGGGTTGTATGGTTGATATAAGTATGAAACACGTTCTGACATGCGATCTGCTGCCATTGTATATTGGATTAAATCATTAGTACCAATACTAAAGAAATCTACTTCTTTAGCAAAGACATCTGCTAAAGCGGCTGTTGAAGGGATTTCAACCATGATACCTAATTCAATATCATCTGAAACTTCAACACCTTCTTGTTTTAAGTTAGCTCTTTCTTCTTCTAATAATGCTTTAGCATCACGAAACTCTTGAATAGTTGCTACCATAGGGAACATAATATTCAATTTACCATATGCTGAAGCACGTAATAATGCACGCAATTGTGGTCTAAAAATGTCTGGTTGATCCAAACATAAGCGAATAGCTCTATAACCTAAGAAAGGATTCATTTCGTCAGGTAAATTTAAATACGGCAATTCTTTATCGCCGCCAACATCTAAAGTACGCACAACTACTCTTTTGCCTTCCATAGACTCTATTACTTCTTTATAAGCTTCAAATTGTTCGTCTTCAGTTGGTAATTGGTCTCTACCCATATATAAAAATTCAGTACGATATAAACCGATACCTTCAGCACCATTTTCTAATACACCTTTAATATCATTAGGCGTACCAATGTTTGCAGCTAGTTCTACATGGTGCCCATCTAACGTCATCGATTCATCATCACGTAACTTTTGTAAATCTTTTTTATCTTCAAAGAAACGTTCACGTTTATTTTGATATGCAATAACTTCATCCTCTGAAGGATTAACAATTACTTCGCCAGTTAGACCATCAACAACAATCATATCACCTTGCTGAACTTCGTCTGTTATTGATTTAGTACCCACAACAGCAGCAATTTCTAATGAACGACTCATAATTGCAGAATGAGATGTTCTACCACCAATATTAGTAACAAAACCTTGAACAAATTCTTTATTTAATTGAGCAGTATCTGAAGGTGTTAAATCATTACCGATTATAACAACGCTTTCATCAATCATACTAGGATTAGGTAATTCAACACCTAATAAGTTTGCTAAAATACGTTTTCTTACATCGCGAATATCAGCAGCACGTTCTTTCATGTATTCATTGTCCATGCCTTCAAATATTGAAATAAATTGATCTGTAACTTCAGTTAAAGCTGTAGGTGCATTAACTTGATCATTTTTAATTTTATCCTCGATTGGTTGAATTAACTCTGGATCATCCAATACTAATAAATGCGCATCAAAAATAGCTGCTTTGTCAGCACCTAAATTTGTTTCAGCATTATTTCTAATTTTAGTTAATTCAATTTTAGATGTATTGATAGCATTTTGAAATTTTTCTACTTCGGCTGTTGTATCAGCAGTTTTCTCATTTTCAAATGATAAGTCTGGCTCAACTAGTAAATAAGCCTTAGCTATTGCCACACCATCAGAAGCAGCAATCCCCTTAATATAATTAGTCATAATTATTCAGTTAATCCTTCTTTTGATAGTACATCTGTAATTGCTTCGATTGCTTCTGCTTCATCGCTACCATCTACATAAATTGTGATTTCAGCATCTTTACCGACACCTAAACTCATTACACCCATGATAGATTTTAAGTTAACCTTTTTGCTGTTATATTCTAATTGAATATCTGAATCAAATTTTGAAGCTGTTTGTACAAGCATTGTTGCTGGTCGTGCGTGAATGCCTGTTTCATCAATTATTACGTAAGATTTTTGTTCCATATGCGTAAATCTCCTTCATATAGTTAGAATTGTTAGTTTATTATAAAACTTAACATAGCTTTATACGCTTACATTACCAAAAAAATTAGATAAATTCAATTCGTTAAGCCCTAGATATGATAATAATCAACGATTATTTTGATATTTTTTGAAAGCGCTACGGTTTAAAATGTCTTTTATATTATTGAACGTATTACTTTTTCGCATTTTTCAATGTGCTCTTGTCCTATTTTTTTCATAAAATAGTAACTAATAGATGCAGATATAGCTTGTCCAACTATAGGAAACCACTTAGTTTGTTTAGCAGCCGTACGTTTTGCCACATCTCTAATAACTACCTTTAATATCGCACTTGACACTTTTCTACCAACAAATTGGCTACCTTGTATAGCTGCAGCAGTATAGATTCTCTCTTTCATATCATCGCCAAGATTATTGACTTGTTTATGGTCAACTCCATAAATTTTGTTAATATCTTCAATAATATCTCTCATAAGTTTAATATCTACGCCAAAATCTAATCCTGGAATTGGCACGACGCTCACGCTAGATGATAAGATTGCTTTTTTTCTAATTAGAGCTTCAGCACGTTCTCTTCTGTCGGCCAGCGCGTCATTAGTCGTTGGTAAATTATCTTTGGCATTAACCTCTTCAATATTTAATACTTTATTGCCAAATTTATTAGTTAATTTATTTGTAACTTTATTTTTAATTCCCATTTTAATCTACTCCTTCTTATTTGCACTCAATAATTTAAATACCCTTTTTTCATTTAATTATTTAATTTGCAAGAAGATAGCTTTTAAATATTTGGACGGTTTGTAATGAGGATGAGTTTTAAAATCTTTAGGTAGCCCCATAACTTCTATTATTTCATAATCTACATCTGCATTAGATAATGTATCTTTTATTACTTTTTTAAATGCTTTTAATGAGAACGTACTATTATTTGTACACAATAGTAAATTACCATCAGGACCTAAAATGTCTAATGCTCCTAAAATTAATTTGTCATAGTCTTTTGTGACAGAAAATGTTTTCTTTTTATTTCTTGCAAAACTTGGTGGGTCTATTACAATCGTGTCATAAAAATGGTCGTGACGACGGGCATAATTATAAAAATCAAAAGTATCCATTACATAGATATATTGAGATTTAGGGTCAATGCCATTCAATCCAAAGTTGTCTTCCGTAAGATTGCGTGAGCGATTAGCTAAATCGACGCTCGTGGTACTAATTGCTTTATCTGCTGCCGCTACTGAGAAAGCACCAGTGTAACTAAATAAGTTCAAAACGTCTCGTTCTTCCGAAAATTTGTCTCTTAACTTTTTACGTACTTCTTTTTGATCTAAGAATATGCCAGTCATTAAACCATCTTCCAAATTCACGTTATAAAATGTGTGATTTTCTTCAATTACAATTGGGAATTCTGGCGCCTTACCAGCGACATAACCACCAGTCAACGTTTCATCTTTGAAACGCATTTTTTCATATATAGAAGTATATTCAAACACAGCTTCTATTGCTTTCAATATCAAATATCTAAACTTGTATATGCCCTTGGAATACCATTGTATTAAAAGATGACCATCATAATTATCAACGGTTAAACCGCCAATGCCATCACCTTCACTATTAAATAACCTGAAGGCTGAAATACCTTCTAAATTATAAAAATACGCTCTTTCTTCATTAGCAATTTTGAATAATCTTTCAAAAAAAGCAGCATTTATTTCTTCCGTTTTATCGTAACTTAAAACCCAGCCTATTCCTTTATGTTGTCTACCTACATAACAGGTGGCGATATATTCTTCTCTATTTGTTACTAAATAAAATAAATCCCCTTCTTTTAAATGATCTTGTGCATATATATCATCTTCCTCGATTAATGGGTACTGATTATTATATTTAGTTTCTTTTCCTCTATTTAAAGTGGCTGTTTTCATAATTTGCCAACCTTTCTCTTTATATAATTTATAGCGCTATTTATTTTAACATGTTGATTATACTGTAGCACATTACAAAATATAATTCTTTTTGTCATGATAACGATACTTAAACACGAAAAAAATTTTTACTAAGCTTTATAAAACCACAAAAAAACACAACCTAATGGCCTCAATTTCAAAGCCATTAAGTTGCATTTCGTATATTTTATCAAGTTATTTTAATGTCTGAGTTTTATTACAAATGCGACGATAACCGCTATTAACATTATAAATAAGATTGGAGTAATAAAAATAGATAATAACAATCCATGGACCATAATATTTACAAATTCTGTTAATAATTTAAAGAACAAAATACTAATCATAAATAGTTGTAAGTAATAAAACTTATCTCGTAAGAAGTTAGTAAGTGTAGTTAAAATATATATAATAATTCCAAACATTAATAATAATAAAGTTATCCATTCTATCACGTATTGCGTTTGAGAGATTTCCCATTCACCTGATAAAAACAGACTATTTCTGTTATTAAATTCTATTAATGTGAAGAATAAGAGTATCGCCCCACATAGCAATTCAACATATGCAGTTTTTAACCATTTGGGTTTTTTCATCCAATTAGGAACATCATCCTCTTGGATATCTATAATTTCTTTCCATTTGTTAATAAATTTATCTTTCTTGTCGCGCATTTTTTGTAAATCTACGCTTCTACGTGTTTTACGTGTGAATTCAGTTGTTCTATCTTGTAAGTTTTTCCAATGTTCTTTCGTTTGATTAGACATAGAGTCTTTACTCATACGTGAAAGTTCTGGTTCTTCCTCACCTAACTCTTGTTTAGTTAATGGAAGAGATCTTCTTAAGAATAAGAAGTTCCATATAGCCATTTGACCTAATATCCACATTATTAAAAAGAATGTATTAATACTTAAAATATCTATTGGTAAAATTTGATCGCTGTCTATACGACTATATAGTACAATTTGCGTCAATAGATATACAATGCCATAACTAAAAATAATCCAAAGATAGTGGTACTTACGGTGATTAGGATTCAATTCATCTTTGTAGACGATATATCCTATATGAATTGCGAATGGCACTATAAATAAAACAGCAAAAAAGCTATAAATTTGAGTCATTAAAATAATTGTAATTAAGAAATATAAAATACCTACTACTAAAAAGAATATTGAAATATCATAATCATATTTAGTCGTACGATATAATGTAGAACCTAAACAAATTACTAATGCTCCAAATAAAATAATCAAAATTGCACTTATAATTGGGAAACTACCTATATAATTACTCGTAACTCTGATAATTTCACCAAAAAATGCATTAATAAAGTCCCAAACATTATGAATATGTAATTCTATCTTAGCCTTGCCATTAAGTTTATCAATTAGCGATAAATTAAGTAATATAATGACACTAATTAAGATTGATACTATACCAATTACATAGCTATATAATATTTCGGCGTGTTTTTTCAAAAACGACATACCATTCACCTCAAAGTTATTATATACGAACTTATGATTCTTGTCTTTATTAAAACCGATAAATAAGTCTATAGTATGATATACAACATACACACATTAAACTTTCCACAGTTAGCTTCAATTTAAACAAACTTCAATTACTTAAGAATACCTTATTTTTACGATTCCTTGCAATAGCATTATAATTTATTTGTTTTAAATCTTGTGGAGGAGGTAAATACATCTGTATAACAACTTTATATAGCGAAACCTTAAAATAAGGAGTGGTTACTTATGACTAATGAAGATTTACACAAAGACGTAGCTGAACAAGCAAAAAATGCCGAAAACGAACTGAAAAGTAAAAATGAAGATAGTACAGATAATCACGAAGAAACTATGAAAAATATCCAAGATTTATACGAATAGTTAGAAAATAAGTCGGTTTTCTATTTATAACCTTGACAAATAGTGTTTAAAAGCATACATTAAGGATGAATTAAAACTTAATATTCGCACTAGGGGTGTTTATAACTGAGATGAGGTAACCCTCAAACCCTTTGAACCTGATCTAGATGAGACTAGCGTAGGAAAGTGTACAATTATAATAATTAATTTATTAATTTTTTGTATGAATATGCCTATAATCACGCACAACTTCTAGGGAGGTTGTGCGTTTTTTTATGGAGGAATGTTATATGTCAAAAGGTTTAAAACTATCAGAAATTTTAGTCACAATTTTAATTGCTATCGTTTTTGCAATTATTTATAATATCTGGAATTTTGTCTACAAAGCATTTCAAGTTTCTGGACTACACATTGAAGAAATCACTTATGGTGCCTGGTTCATGGCAGCAATTGTAGCCTATCTAATTATACCTAAAGCAGGTATTGCCTTATTAGCTGAATTTGCTGCAGGTGCTGGAGAAACAATAATTATGGGCCGCTTCGATATCGCTACGATGATTTACGCTTTTGTACAAGGGTTAGCTTGTGAAATTATATTTGCGATTTTTAAATATAAATCTAGAAAAGCGATTGTCGCTATCTTAGCTGGTTTATTAACAGCTATTTCAACATTCCCGATTGACTTCGCCTATGGATATCTAGCTTCACTAACGAGTTGGAATTTAACACTATATATCTTCTTTAGATTGTTAGGTGGCATATTAGTCGCTGGTTTACTTTCATATTATATTGTTAAAGCACTCGATCAGACGGGTGTAACCAGATTATTTAGACCATCATCTAAAGAAGATTATGATAATTTATAAGGAGCGTTGCATGTGTTAGTAGCAAAAAACTTACGCCTCAAATACCCAAACGCTAATAAAAAAATTTTTTCTGGATTAGACCTAACTATTAAAGATAAAGAAAAAGTTCTATTACTAGGCCCTTCAGGTTCTGGGAAAAGCACTTTATTAAATGTGTTGAGTGGTATTGTACCTGATTTAATAGAACTACCATTGAAATATGACAAATTAGATAGAGACTTTAATAGTGGTGTTATTTTCCAAGACCCTGATACGCAATTTTGTATGCCTAAAGTTTATGAGGAATTGGCATTCATTTTAGAAAATAGACAAGTTCCTAGACAAGAAATGGATAATCAAATTACACAAGCATTAAGATCAGTAGGCTTGGCAGTAGACGAAGATCAATACGTTAACCAATTAAGTGGTGGTATGAAACAAAAATTAGCAATAGCTGAAACATTGTTGCAAAATTCTAATACTTTATTTCTAGATGAACCAACCGCAATGTTAGACGTAGAGGCAACGAAAGCATTATGGTCGAAAATCAAGTCATTGTGGTCTGATCAAACCGTATTAATAGTTGAACATAAAGTGGCTCACATCTGGGAATATATAGATAGAGTAATTCTTTTTGATTACGATGCTAAAATTATTGCCGATGAACGACCAGAAATTATTTTAGCGCGTTACGAACACTTACTAACTGAATACGGTGTTTGGCATCCAAATGCATGGGATTACGCACCTATTTCGATGAAAAAAAATAATCATACAGATAATTCGAAGTATCAATTGCGACTTCAAAATTGCATCGTTAAACGAGACAAAAAAGACTTAATTAACATTCAGGAGTTAACGATTAATCAAGGTGAATGGATTACTATTACTGGCGCCAATGGTAGCGGTAAGACGTCACTGTTAGAGTCATTAATGCAACTTATTAAATATGACGGACAAATGTATTTTAATAACAAGCTCATACGAAAAATAAAAGATATCGCGCATCATGCATTTTTAGTTTATCAAAATCCAGAATTACAATTTATCACTAACTCTGTATATGATGAAATATATGTTCAGTACACAAACTATAGCGATATTGAAGCACAACAAAAAACTGAAGCAATGCTACAAGAACTCAATTTAGTTGAAGTTAAAAATCAGCACCCCTTCGAACTTTCAGTAGGACAAAAAAGACGTTTAAGCGTTGCAACAGCTCTAAGTTCTGAAGCCGAAATTATTTTACTAGATGAACCCACTTTCGGTTTAGATAGTCACAATACCTTTAATTTAATTAAATTATTTCAACAATGTATAAATAAAGGTCAAACTATTATCATGGTGACACATGATTCAGAAATTATTAAACGCTACTCTACTCGAAGAATACACGTAAAAAATAAACAACTTGTCGAAATGTTAGGTGAAGCACATGTTTGATTTGTGGAAAACGAGACGTACCTTTTTAGATGATGTAAATATTATTACTAAGCTTGCACTATCCGTATTGCTATTTTTCTTAGTTATATTAATTCATAAATTTGATTTGATGATTTACATGTCTATACTAATGGTTTTATTTTTAATATTATTTAGCGGTATCAAACTTAGAGTTACATTAGTTTTCGTAATATTTACGATGACATTTAGCATAGTGTCAGCACTATTTATGATTTTTTATGGTAATGGAACGCATATGCTATTCAAATTGGGTTTTATACAAATTTCCATAGAAAGCTTAGTCAGAGGTTTACACCTTTCTTTAAGAACCATGACCGTTTCATTTTTTGGACTTTTAGTTGTTTTTTCTTCACAAATCGTTATGATTTTCTATAGCTTAATGCAACATTTAAAAATAAAACCGAAATTTGCTTATGCATTTATGGCTGCTATAAGAATGGTACCAATTATGTTGAGCTCATTTGTACAATTAAGAAGAACTTTGAAAATGCGCTATCAAATGATACCTTCAAACAATTACAAAGGTCTCAATCGTTTTAAACATTTATTAATTCCTTTATTAAGTCAAAATATTAGAAAGGCACATCATCTTTCAGTTGCTATGGAAAAGAAAGGTTTTAAAGACGGCCCTAGAACTTACTATTACTATGTGCCTTTTTCATATAAGGATATTGTATTTGTTATCATTATGATTTTAGTAGTTGTCATAGCCTTTACACTTGCACATTACGTACCAATCACAAACATTAATGATGTAAGAGTAAATAACATTTATTAATTAATGATTTACTCACCAAAAAGCTGTCGTATAAATACGACAGCTTTTTTATTTATTTGATTGCTTTATTACTTATATCATTTCTATAAAACAAATTATCACTTTTAATACTACTTACAAGATTATATGCTTGTTGCTTGGCACTTGCGATATTTTCTCCTTGTCCCACAGCTAAAATAACTCTCCCACCATTTATCACATATTGATTATCTTTTAAAGTAAGTCCACTAACAAAATAATCACCGTCTAAAGTAAAACCTGAAACACTTTCGCCTTTTTCATAAGACCCAGGATATCCTTTTGAAGCAAGCATCACACCTACAAAAGAATCATCTTTCCATTCAAATTGAATAGGCTTTTTATTATCTAAATCAACAATATGTTGCATTAAATCACTATCCATCCGACTTAATAATACTTGTGCTTCAGGATCACCAAATCGCGCGTTAAATTCAATTACTTTCGGTCCTTCTTTAGTAACAATTGCACCAATATATAACACGCCGAAAAATGGATAACCCTCTTTATGCATTGCTTGTGCTATGGGTTGTGCTATCGTTTCATTTGTTTGGTTTAGAATGCCTTCTCCAATATGAGGAACAGGACAATAAGCCCCCATACCACCAGTATTGGGTCCTTTATCGTTATCAAATGCACGTTTATGGTCTTGGGCGATACAATCAAAAGGTACAGCATAATCTCCATTAACAAATGTCATAAGTGAAAATTCTTCACCTTCTAAAAATGTTTCAAAAACTACAAGTTCCTTACCAGATATATATAGTTCATTTACCGCTTCAAGTGCTTCATCATAATTTTGCGCTATGATAACTCCTTTACCTGCAGCTAAACCATCTTTTTTCAAGACAATCGGATAGTCACACTGTTCAATATAGGACAATGCATCGTCTTTATTATTTATTTCTTTGTAATCTGCTGTTGGAATATTATGTCTCTCCATTATTTGTTTTGCAAATGACTTTGAGCCTTCAATTTGAGCTGCAGCCTTATTAGGACCGAATACTTTAATACCTAAAGCTTGTAATTTGTCTGTTAACCCTTCTGTCAAAGGTTGTTCAGGTCCAATAATAGCCCAATCTATTTTATGAGCTACTGCAAATTCAACGATTGCTGCATGATCATTTTCAGCAATTTCTTTATGAACTTCAGCAATATTTACCATAGCGTCGTTACCAGGAATCGCATATAAATGGCTAACTAGACTAGATTGATTGAGTTTAAAAGTGAGTGCATGTTCTCTGCCACCCGAACCTATTACTAGTACTTTCATTTTCTTCAACCTACCTTCCATTTAGTGTTTGAAGTGACGTATACCTGTTGTCACCATGGTAATACCATATTTATTGGCCATATCAATCGATTCTTGATCTTTTATTGAACCACCTGGTTGGATAATAGCTTTAATACCTGATTGCGCAGCTAATTCTACTGTATCTCCCATTGGGAAAAAGCCATCAGAAACAAGTGCTACATTGTCGTTGATTTCAATTGCTCTCTCGATTGCGATTTTTGCTGAACCGACACGATTCATTTGACCTGCACCTATACCTACTGTTTGTTTATTATTAGTTAATATAACAGCATTACTTTTCACGGAACCAACTACTTTCCAACCGAGTAACATTGCTTCCCACTGAGCCTCTGTAGGTGCTACATCCGTTACAACTGTCATGTCATCTCGCTGAACTTTTTTATTATCTTTATCTTGCACAAGGTAACCACCTGAAACAGATACAATTTCTTGTTCATCACTATCGATATGCATACCAATCTCTAACAATCTAATATTTTTCTTTTGTCTTAAAATGTTTAAAGCTTCTTCACTGTATTCAGGCGCAATTACGACTTCTAAAAAGATTTCGTGTAATTTATTCGCAAGTGTTGCATCAATTTTTCTATTTAAAGCAACAATACCACCGAAGATAGATTGGTTATCTGCATCAAAAGCATGTTGGTATGCACTTTCTATGTCCTCACCTATACCAACACCACAAGGGTTCATATGTTTTACTGCTACTGCTGCTGGTTGCTCAAATTGTTTCACTAGTCCCAATGCTGCATCTGCATCTTTAATGTTGTTATAGCTTAATTGTTTGCCATGTAATTGAACTGCTCCACCTAAAGTATGTTTTTCAGTAGATGTACGTACAAAATATGCTTCTTGTTGAGGGTTCTCACCATACCGTAAACTTTCTTTATTATTGTTGAAGAAATCTACAATTGCCGCATCATAGCTATTCGTATGTTCAAACACTTTAATCATTAGAGATTTTTTAAATTCATAATCCAATGTGTTATTTTTTATTCTAGCTATCACTTCATCGTAATCCGATGGATGAACAATAGTAGTTACGTGTTTAAAGTTCTTCGCAGCCGCTCTTAACATTGTTGGGCCACCGATATCTATATTTTCAATAGCATCACTTTCAGTTACGTCAGGATTAGCAACTGTTTCTTTAAATGGATATAAGTTAACCACAACCATATCAACCAACTCAATATGCTGTTCTTTTAATTGAGCTAAATGTTCTGCTTTGTCTCTATCAGCTAAAATACCGCCGTGCACTGCTGGGTGTAATGTTTTGACACGCCCATCTAAAATTTCTTCGAACTGTGTTAATTCAGAAATTGAATGAACTTCCACTCCCGCTTCTTTTATCGTACGCATAGTGCCACCAGTGGAATAAAGTTCATAATCATGTTCAGTTAAAGCTTTAGCAAAATCTACAATACTAGTTTTATCGGAAACACTTAAAATTGCTTTTTTCATTTTATGCACCTCTTATTGAATAATTTCAGCGATTACTTCGGGATATAGTTTATGTTCTAATTGTTTGATACGCTTTTCTAAACTTTCTTTATTATCATCAGGATAAATAGAGCAAGTACGTTGAGCAATTATTTCTCCTGTATCCATGCCACTATCTACATAATGAACTGTTGTACCAGTTATGTCGTCACCACTATTTAAAGCTTGGCCAACTGCATCTTTGCCTTTATATTTAGGTAACAACGATGGATGAATATTAAGAATCCTTCTGTCATATGCATTAAGAATTTCCGTGCCGATTAATTTCATATAACCTGCTAAGACAATCCATTCAACCTTTTCAGAAGTTAACCATTCTAAAATTTTACGCTCATAATCTTCTTTAGACTCAAAGTTTTTCAACTCGTTAATATGTACGTCTAATTTAAATTGTCTTGCACGTTCAATACAACTTGCGTTTAATTGATCAGTATATAATGCTGTAACTTCTATATTAGGTAACAAGCCTTGTTCAATTTGTGCCATAATATTTTCGAAGTTGCTTCCGGAACCAGAAGCGAAAATAGCTATTTTAGTCACTGTGATACCCCCGTTATTTGTATAGGCTCATTGCCTTCAACAATTTCACCTATAACATAAGCGTCTATATCGTGCTGATTAGCAATTTTTATAATTGCATCGCTATTTTCTCTATCTACTACTAATGTATAACCGATACCCATGTTAAATATGTTGTACATTTCACTTAATGGCACATTACCTTGTTGTTGTAACCAATCAAATATTTCAGGCACATTATAAGATTCAGCATTAATTTTAGCAGTTAAGCCTTCAGGTAAGGCTCTTGGAATATTTTCATAAAATCCGCCTCCTGTAATATGAGTCATAGCATATATCTTAAATTCACTAATAATATCTAAGACTGGCTTCACATACAAGCGTGTAGGTTCTAAAAATGTTTGTAAATAAGTACGATCTTGATCAAATTTATCATTCAAATTAATACCTGAATCAGCGATAATTTTTCTAACAAGACTATACCCATTTGAATGAATACCACTTGAACTTAATCCTACAAGCACATGGCCAGCTTTAACTTGTGAACCATCAATATAATCATCTTTCTCTACTGCTCCAACTGCAAAACCAGCTAAATCGTAGTCGCCTTCATGGTACATATCTCCCATTTCAGCCGTTTCCCCACCGATCAAAGCAGTATTTGTTTGTTCACAACCATCGCTGACACCTTTAACAATTTGTTCAATAACTTCAGGGATCACTTTATTTGCCGCAATATAGTCCAAAAAGTATAACGGCTGTGCACCAGTAGTTAAAATATCATTTACACACATTGCTACAACGTCAATACCGATAGTGTCATGTTTATTATTATCAATTGCTAATTTAAGCTTTGTGCCTACTCCATCTGTTCCAGAAATGAGTAAGGGCGCTTTCATATTTAATTGAGATAAGTCAAAAGTCGCGCCAAAACCACCTAAACCACCAAAAACTTCTGTACGCATAGTACGTTCAACGTGACTAGAGATTCTTTCAATCGCTTCGTAACCTGCATTAATATTTACGCCTGCATTTTCATAAGCTTTAGACATATTGATTTCCCTTTCTATCAAAGAATTGTTTATTGCGAGTTAAAAAGGCTTGCTGACGTTCACTTAAATTAGCATTAAAACGTTTTTCATAATCATATAATCCAGCTGGATAATCTCCAGTAAAACTTTCAACACAAAGACCGCTGTATGGTTCTTCTTCATCTATACCAATGGATTCAATTAAGCCATCAACTGATAGATAAGATAATGATTCGGCACCTATATATGTTTTAATTTCATCAGGTGATTTATGTGCAGAAATCAACTCAGCTGTAGTTGAAACGTCTATGCCATAAAAACTCGGAAACATAAATTCTGGTGATGCTATTCTCACGTGAACTTCATTTGCACCCGCATCTTTTAATAATCTCACTATACGTTTGCACGTTGTACCACGAACGATAGAATCATCGACTAAAACAATATTTTTACCATGTACGATATCTTTTACTGCGGATAATTTAACTCTGACACCCTGTTCGCGTAGCGCTTGTGTAGGTTGTATAAATGTACGAGCTACATATTGATTTTTAACTAGTCCCATTTCATAAGGCAAGTTTAATTCTTCTGCATAACCTGTTGCAGCTGACAAAGATGAATTAGGGACCCCGATAACCATATCTGCATTTTGTGCTGGGCTTTCTTGGGCGAGTCTTTTACCAGTAATTTTTCTCACGGCGTGTACATTCTTACCCGCGATCGTAGAATCTGGCCTTGCAAAATAAATATATTCCATTGCTGAAATTGCAGTAGTCGTTTCATTAGTATATGATTCAACACGTACACCTTCATCATTAATCACTACATATTCTCCTGCATGTATATCTCTAACAAATTCTCCTCCTAAAACATCGATAGCACACGTTTCACTTGCTAACACATATTCACCTGACTTTAATTGTCCCACTACTAAAGGTCGAATTGCATTAGGATCAACTGCTCCATATAGTGCATCTTTCGTCAACAATGCAAATGTGAATCCGCCTTTAATTGTACGCAAACTTTCTTTAAGTGCATCTTCAAACATAGTGGCTTTGCTTTTACGTATTAAATGCATAATCACTTCTGTGTCAGATGATGAGTGGAAAATAGAACCTTGCTCTTCCAACTCTTGGCGTAAACTTTGAGCGTTAATTATATTACCGTTGTGACAAACGGCAACACTCATATCATAGAAATGATATAAAAAAGGCTGAATATTTTCGATACCTTTGTTACCTGAAGTAGCATAACGAACGTGGCCAATTGCATGTTCAAATGATTTGAGTGATTCTAAACTTTGTTCTGAAATCGCCTCTGTTAAAAGACCTAATCCTCGTTCACCAACTAGTTCTTCATTATTTGAAACAACTATACCAGCACCTTCTTGACCACGATGTTGTAAACTTTGCAATCCCATATAGGTAAGATGTGCCGCTTCTTTATGGTTCCATATACCGAATAGTCCACACTCTTCATTTAATCCTTTGTAGTCATACATTGAGCAATTGCTCCTTCCCACACTTCTTTTAAATTTGATACTTCATTTTTCAATAAACTATCACCGTTAGAAATGACAAAGTTATTATCGTAAGTAAATGAACCTATTTCAGTAGCTTCATCTATATCCAAAGGTTGGTCATCTTTTACAGCCACCACATAACGTCCTTGTGTTTCACTAAATAATTGCGCATTTGTAAGGTATAATGAAACGTTCATACCTAAATCATAAAACGCACTTATACGCGCTAAAGTGATTGCTAGACCACCTTTACCTACAGTTTGTACATGAGATGCTCTACCTTCACGTACTAATTTTTTAATGGCCTCGCCTTTACGTACTTCTTCAGATAAATCAATTTCTTCTGATTCGTGATTAACATCTTTATATAGCAATTTTTCGATTTGGCTACCACCAAAATCATTTTTTGTGTTACCAATTAAATATAATTTGTGACCTGGCTTAGGTTGAAAATCAGTTAAATAATCAATTTCTTCAATTAAACCAACCATACCAACTACTGGTGTAGGGAAGATTGAAGTACCTTTCGTTTCATTATATAGAGACACATTTCCTGAAACGACAGGCGTATTTAATATTTCACAAGCTTCTGACATACCTTTTGTAGATTCTATTAATTGTTGATAAATTTCTTTCTTTTCTGGCGAACCATAATTCAGGCAATCTGTCATAGCCAATGGTGTCGCGCCAACCGCAATTAAATTTCTGTATGCTTCTGCCACAACCATTTTGCCACCTTGGTAAGGTTGGTTATAGACATATCTTGCTTCCCCATCAATAGTTGAGGCAATCGCTTTATTTGTGCCTTCGACTCTCACAACAGATGATTGTAATCCAGGTTTTACTACTGTGTTAGCACCAACTTGTTGGTCATATTGTTCATACAAATATCTTTTGGAAGCTATTGTTGGATGTTTAAGTAAGGCATTGAATACTTGCTCTACATTAATATTGTCATAGTTGTTTTTCTTTTGATGATAAATTTGTTCTTCACCTTCTAGAACATAAACAGGTGCTTCATCAGAAAGTGGTTGCACTGGAATATCGGCGAATACTTCATCTTCATATGTTAAAACAAAACGATCGGTATCTGTTACTTCACCAATAACTGCACTATCTAGCTCGTGATAATCAAACAGGTCTAAAAATTTTTGTTCAGTACCTTTTTCAACTACTAACAACATACGTTCTTGTGTTTCTGATAACATCATTTCATATGGCGAAATACCTTTTTCACGTGTAGGCACCTGCTCTAGTTTCAAATGTAATCCACTACCACCTTTAGCCGCCATTTCAGATGAAGACGATGTTAACCCGGCAGCACCCATATCTTGAATTCCGACTAATTCATCGTATTTAATCGCTTCTAAAGTGGCTTCCATTAATTTTTTTCCGACGAATGGGTCCCCAATTTGTACTGATGGTCTTTTGCTTTCGCTATCTTCACTTAATTCTTCAGAGGCAAATGTGGCACCATGAATACCATCCCTACCAGTTTTTAGTCCTACATAGATAATAGAGTTTCCAACGCCCCTAGCCGTACCTTTTTGTACCATATCATGGTCAATGATACCTACACACATAGCATTAACTAATGGGTTCCCGTCATATCTATCATCAAATTCAATTTCTCCTGCAGTAGTAGGAATACCAATGCAGTTTCCGTAACCGCCGATACCTGCTACGACACCTCTTAAAAGACGTCGATTTTGTTTCGTTGATAATTCACCAAATCTTAAACTATTGAGAAGATTAATTGGTCTTGCGCCTATAGACACAATGTCTCTAATAATGCCACCGACACCAGTCGCTGCACCTTGATAAGGTTCTACTGCTGAAGGATGGTTATGTGACTCAACTTTAAAAACAACTGCTTGGTTGTCGCCGATATCTACTACTCCCGCCCCTTCACCAGGGCCCATTAACACATGCTCACCAGTCGTTGGAAATTGCTTTAAAAATGGTTTCGAGTGTTTATAAGAACAATGCTCGCTCCACATTACTGAAAAAATACCTAGTTCAGTGAAATTAGGTTCTCTCTCCAAAATGTCGCATACTTTAGCGTATTCTTGCTCGCTAAGACCTACATCCTTATACAATTGTTCAGTTTTAATTTCAGTTGCACTTGGCTCGATAAATTTAGACATTTTGTTCCCTCCAACTATTAACCATTGCTTCAAACAATTTAACACCACTATCAGTACCTAAAATACGTTCTAACGCTCTTTCAGGGTGAGGCATCATTCCACATATATTACCTTGTTCATTTACAATACCTGCTATATCTTTATACGATCCGTTAGGATTATCGCTATAAGTCAGAACAATCTGATTATTTTCTTTTAAGCTTTCATACATAGACTGTGTACAATAATAATGACCTTCTCCATGGGCAACAGGATACACAACTTCTTCATTTTGCTCATATAAATTTGTAAAACGTGTTTTATTATTAACTACTTTTAATTTTTCATTTCTACTAACAAATAAATGTGCGTCATTATGTAATAATGCTCCTGGTAAGAGACCAATTTCAGTTAAGATTTGAAACCCATTACAAACACCTAACACAGGTTTGCCTTCATCAGCTAATCGTTTTACTTCTGTAATAATCGGAGCTACACTTGCCATTGCACCTGATCTTAGATAATCACCAAATGAAAAACCACCAGGTATTAAAATCCCATCAAAACCCGCTAAAGAGGATTCACGATAATCGACATATTCAGCATCGACACCCGATTTCACAGCTGCATTGTACATATCACGATCGCAATTAGATCCCGGAAATTTCAATATTGCAAATTTCATTAGGCCTTCTCCCCTTCTTCAATCACTTTATAGCTATATTCTTCAATGACTGTATTGGCAAAAAGTTTTTCACTTAAGGTAACGACAACATTATGCACCGCTTCGTCTGTAGCTTCATCTACTGTCATGTATAGCAATTTACCTACTCTAATATCATTTACTTGAGTATATCCTAAGTCATGTACAGCACGATTAAGTGCTTGACCCTGAGTATCTAATACTTGTGGTTGTAAAGTAATATGCAATTCAATAGTTTTCATTATTATAATGCCTCCAATTTATTTAAAAATGTTTGATAGGTTTCAATGATTGAACCTCTGTCTTCTCGATACACATCTTTATCAAAATTTGTATCACTATATTTATCCCAAATGCGACATGTATCTGGCGAAATTTCATCAGCTAAAATAATTTCACCATCACTTGTAATGCCAAATTCTATTTTGAAATCAACTAGACGCAGTTCCATCTTGTCCATTAATTGAATTAGCTTATTATTAATGTCTAAAGCTTCAGTTTTTAATTGCTTTATTTGAGTATCGTTTGCGATATTTAATAATTTTACGTGGTCATCCGTAATTAAAGGATCATTTAAGTCATCGTTTTTATAGAAAAACTCGACCAATGGTTGTTCAAAAATATGCCCCTTTTCAAATCCTAACCGTTTCGTAATTGAACCTGCTGCAATATTTCTAACAACAACTTCTAAGGGTATAATCTCGACTGATGTAACAAGTTGTTCGGTTTCTGAAATTTGTTCTATAAAATGGCTATTGAGGTTTTGAGATTTAAGAAAATTGAAAATATTCGAAGTGATTTGATTATTTAAACGCCCTTTACCCTCGATTACATCTTTTTTAGCTCCATTACCTGCTGTTACTTCATCTTTGTATTCTACTCTTAAAATACCTTCTTCTGCTGTGGAGTAAATTCTCTTAGCTTTTCCTTCATATAACAATGACATTAGTTGCTTCTCCCTTCAAACTGTTTAATTAACATTGATTCAGTTTCTTCTATATTATTTGTCAACACTGTCAAATGTCCCATTTTTCTATTTGGCTTTCTATCTGCTTTGCCATAAATATGTACGTGCCATTCGGGCGTTGTACTAAATTCAGACTCAAGCAAATCCAAATCTTTTCCTAATAAATTCATCATAATAGTAGGTTTTAAAAGTGTGATACCTTTTGGCAAAACTTGCCCCGTTATAGCTAATATATGGGTATCAAATTGCGAGAAATCACATGCTTCAATTGAATAATGTCCTGAGTTATGAGGACGTGGTGCTATTTCATTTACAAATAAATTGTTCTGTTGATCAACAAAAAACTCAACTGTAAACGTACCTATAAAATGTATTTCGCTTATTATTTTATTAACTTCGTTTCTTGCTTCTTGTTCTTTATCAGAACGTGCGGGTACGACAGTTTTAAATAAAATTTGCTCTCTGTGTTCGTTTTCTTGTAATGGGAAAAAGGTAACACTTTGATTGTCACCAATCGTTACAGTTAAAGATAATTCTTGTTTCAACTGTAAATATTGTTCCGCAACACATTCTTGTTGTGATATAAGCTGTCGTGCTTCATCTAAGTAAGACTTATCTTTTACTAATATTTGACCCTTACCATCGTAACCACCAAATCTTGTTTTAAGAATAAATGGATAACCAAGCGTTTCAATTGCATGATCAAGTTCGTCTGTAGAAGATACACGTAAAAAAGGAACGATTTGTGTATTTGCTTGTTGCAATGTTTGTTTTTCAGTCAAACGGTCTTGCAACAACTCAATCGCTTCATATCCTTGAGGTATATTATATTTTGTGACAAGCTCTCTTAATTGAGGTGCAGAAATGTTCTCAAATTCATATGTAATGACGTCAGATCGTCGACCTAGTTCGTTTAACGCCTCAACATCGTTATAATCAGCATTAATAAAATCGTGCGCTACATACTGGCATGGACAGGATTTATCCGGATCTAAGACAATAACCCTAAATCCCATTTTTTGTGCTGATTGTGCCATCATTTTACCTAATTGGCCGCCTCCTATAATACCTATCGTTGAACCGAAATGTAAGTTAGTCAAGTTCACGCTGCATTTCCCCCACTTTCTCTACAAGAGATTGGTTATAGTTGTCCAAGTTTTGCTTAATTTTTTTATCATTGATACTAAGAATTCGAGCAGCTAATATACCTGCATTTTTTGCGCCTGCTTTTCCAATAGCCGTAGTTGCTACAGGGATACCACCCGGCATTTGTACTATAGACAATAATGAATCTAATCCTTTTAAACTTTTAGATTCTATAGGAACGCCTATCACTGGTAATGTTGTCATTGAAGCAACCATCCCTGGTAGATGAGCTGCACCTCCAGCACCAGCAATAATAACGTCATAATTATTATTACGTGCATTATTAGCGAAATCATACATTAACTTTGGCGTACGATGTGCCGAAACAACCTTTTTATCGTACGGTATTTCTAGAGTATCAAGCATATTGCAACTTTCTTGCATAATATCCCAGTCAGATGAACTACCCATAATTACTGCCACTTTCAAACTGAACACCCTTTCAAAAATTTGAAATATTAGTACTTGTAGATGTATATTACAGATATAGCATAACAACAAAATAATGTATTTTCAATCAAAAATCGAACTTTAACCTAAATTTTGAGTTGAATTTACGTTTTTTGCTTAATATTAATACATTTTTATGTTATAAAGTTAAGGTAAAGTTTGTTATTCGAAGGAGGAATTATATAATGGTTGCCAAAATTTTAGATGGTAAGCAAATTGCGAAAGACTATAGACAGAAGTTAAAAGAACAAGTTGAATCATTGAAAGAACAAGGTTATACTCCCAAATTATCTGTAATTTTAGTAGGTAATGATGGAGCAAGCCAAAGTTACGTTAATTCCAAGAAGAAGGCCGCGGAAAAACTTGGTATGATTTCAGAAATCGTTCACTTAGATGAATCAACTTCTGAAGAAGAAGTTTTAAACGAACTGAAACGTTTAAATGAAGATGATAGCGTAAGTGGCATCTTAGTCCAAGTTCCTTTACCAAAACAAGTTAGTGAACAAAAAATAATAGAGTCAATTAATCCAGAAAAAGATGTTGATGGTTTCCATCCAACAAATATTGGTAAACTATATATTGATGAACAAACTTTTGTACCATGTACGCCATTAGGTATTATGGAATTATTAAGTCATGCCGACATTGAAATTGAAGGTAAGGAAGCAGTTATCATCGGCCGTAGTCACATAGTTGGTCAACCTGTTTACAAACTATTACTACAAAAAAATGCTACAGTAACAATAATGCATTCAAAAACTAAAGATATGAATAGCCATCTTAAAAATGCTGATATTATCGTAAGTGCTGTAGGACGACCAGGTATCGTATCAAAAGATGATGTTAAAGAAGGTGCCGTAGTAATTGATGTAGGTAATACACCTGACGAAAATGGTAAATTAAAGGGCGACGTAGATTACGAGGACGTCAAAGAAATAGCTGGTGCTATTACACCCGTACCAGGTGGCGTTGGCCCTATGACAATTACAATGGTATTAAATAACACATTATTGGCAGAAAAAATGCGTAGAGGAATTAAATAATTCAACTCTTTCTATTAGAACAAAGTGTTAGTAGCATTAATGTCATTGACTCATAAATAATCGTCAGGTGCTATCTTATATGGATAGCACCTGACGTTTTCTTTGTTTTTATGAAATTTGGTATTTAGTTAAATTACTATTTTACTTATGATTCATCTCATTAAGACACAATCCATTTCATGCTTGATGCTTGGCTTTATTTATTGCTTAAACGGATATTCAAGTGAACCCCAGATAGCTCTTCGTATAGAAATACCTTGGCAATTAAGATTAGTAACTTTTATTAAATCGTACATGTTTTAAAGGAAAAACGGTGGCACTCGTATATAAACTTAAACTTCGTATTCATTTTGACACATACAGGGTAAAGCTATCACCTAGGAAAACGTTCAAACTTGAAATCATTTAAGGGCTATTAATCTAGGATTAATGTTTAGACTCTAATTCATTAAAATTTATTGATCCTATCATTTTTATTAAAATTAATTGCCTGCATTTACTTGTTTCAAAGAAAAAAATGAATTTTAGCCGTTTGAAATGATTTTAGGACCATAGTACGATGTATATATTCAAATTATAAGGTATAGTTAATCTAAACATAAGGTCAGTTTTCATACGGAGGTAAACGTCATGAATAAATTATTACAATCACTATCAGCTTTAGGAGTATCAGCTACATTAGTAACGCCTAATTTAAATGCAGAAGCTACTGATAATTCAATACCTGAAATAAAGGGTGCCAAAGATACTATAGTAAAAAAAGGTATTGACTATAACTTATTAAATGGAGTTCATGCATTTGATAAAGAAGATGGCGACCTAACAGATAAAATTAAAGTCAATGGACATATCGATACAAATACAAAAGGCAAATATAAAATAGAATATAAAGTTCAAGACTCAGATGGAGCAGTAGAAAAATCTGTACGTTATATTGAAGTTAAATAATATACATAATGTTTAATAAACGTTTTAAATGATAACGTTTATCACTGCCTTAAGCGTATTTGTCACTTTTCTTTCAATTTTGACGTTTTTCACAAAATGTACACATAATTTTAACAAATCTTTCATCCCCCACCAGACGTTGATTCTGTTGGGGTTGTTTTAATTTTACAATATTTTTTTTGCTTGAAACACTTGTAAATATTGCGGAATATCTTAAAATTGATGGTAAGCCCTACAATTGTAGTATTAGGAGGTCAAAAAAAGTGTCAAAATTTAAGTCTTTGCTTCTACTGTTTGGCTCACTAATTTTACTTAGTGGTTGTTCTAATGTAGAAGTCTTAAACCCAAAAGGGCCAATGGCAAGTGACTCGAAGTTTTTGATTATTTATTCAATCATCTTCATGCTTGTTATTGTAGCTGTTGTACTTATCATGTTCGCTTTATTCTTAATCAAATATAGATTAGGTAATAATAAAGAATCTGGTAAGATGCATCACAATTCATTAATCGAAGCAATTTGGTTTATTGTTCCAATTATAATTGTTGTTGCTTTAGCAATCCCTACGGTCAAATCATTGTATCAATATGAAAAACCACCAGAGAAAAAGGATGATCCGCTTGTAGTTTATGCAACAAGTGCTGGTTATAAATGGTTCTTTAGTTATCCAGATCAAAAAATAGAAACTGTAAACCATTTAACTATCCCTAAAAATCGTCCTGTAGTATTCAAACTTCAATCAATGGATATGATGACAAGTTTCTGGATTCCACAACTTGGTGGTCAAAAATACGCTATGACAGGTATGACTATGGATTGGACGTTAACATCGGACAAAACTGGAACGTTTAGAGGTCGTAACTCAAACTTCAATGGTGAAGGATTTGCTAGACAAACATTCAATGTAAATTCTGTTAGCCAAAGTAAGTTTAATGACTGGGTTAAAGATGCTAAGAAGAAAAAAGTATTAGATCAAGATACTTTCGATAAGCAACTTTTACCTACGACTGAAAATAAAAATCTAACTTTCAGTGGTACTCACATGGCATTTGTTGACCCGGCTGCTGATCCTGAGTATGTATTTTATGCTTACAAACGCTATAACTACGTACAAAAAGACCCTAACTTTAATAGTGAAAAACAAATTAAAGAAGATGTCTTAAGCAAACCGGACAAACCAAAACGTAAGCCACAAGTTACAAATGCTAACTATGAACGTCACGGAATGAAGAAAATGATTTTAAGCAACAAACAACCATATAATAGTGAGTTCAAAGGTGAAGAATCTCATAATATGGATGAAATGGAAAAAATCTCTGAAGGATCTAAAGATAAAAAAACATCTGAAGTAGAGAAAAAAGACCATGAACATGGAGGTGGACATTAATGAATTTTCCATGGGATCAATTACTCGTTCACGGTAACTGGATGATTACAATGGCACAAATCGGTGCCCCATTCATGATTATCGGTTTGATCGCAGTAATTACGTACTTTAAATTATGGAAATATCTATACAGAGAATGGTTCACATCTATTGACCATAAAAAAATCGGCGCTATGTATATCATTTGTGCTGTACTAATGTTTGTACGTGGTGGTATTGATGCACTATTAATACGTACTCAATTAACTTTGCCAGACAATAAGTTTTTAGAGTCTAACCACTACAACGAAATCTTTAGTACACACGGTGTTATCATGATTATCTTTATGGCTATGCCATTTATTTTCGGATTATGGAACGTTGTAGTGCCATTACAAATTGGTGCTCGAGACGTTGCCTTCCCTGTACTAAACAACGTAAGTTTCTGGATGTTCTTCGTAGGAATGTTACTATTCAACTTATCATTTATCGTTGGTGGTTCTCCTGCAGCAGGTTGGACAAACTATGCACCGCTTGCTGGCGAGTTCAGTCCAGGACCAGGTGTTAACTACTATCTAATAGCGATTCAGATATCTGGTATCGGTACGCTAATGACGGGGATTAACTTCTTCGTTACTATACTTAGATGTAAAACACCTACTATGAAATTCATGGAAATGCCTATGTTTACTGTGACAACTTTTATCACAGCTTTAATCGTTATTTTGGCATTCCCGGTACTAACAGTTGCATTAGCACTATTTACAACTGATAGAATCTTTGACACTGCATTCTTCTCAGTTGCAAATGGCGGTATGCCGATGCTATGGGCAAACTTCTTCTGGGTATGGGGGCACCCTGAGGTTTATATCGTTATCTTGCCAGCATTTGGTGTTTATTCCGAAATTATACCGACGTTTGCTCGTAAACGATTATTCGGCCATCAAAGTATGGTATGGGCAACAGCAGGTATCGCATTCTTAAGTTTCTTAGTTTGGGTTCACCATTTCTTTACAATGGGTAATGGTGCATTAATTAACTCATTCTTCTCAATTACAACAATGATGATTGGTATTCCTACCGGAGTTAAATTATTTAACTGGTTATTCACATTGTACCAAGGTAGAATTTCATTCGAATCACCAATGCTATGGGCATTAGCTTTCATCCCTAACTTCTTATTAGGTGGTGTTACGGGTGTAATGCTAGCAATGGCAGCAGCCGATTACCAATACCATAATACGTATTTCTTAGTGGCACACTTCCACTACACACTCGTAACAGGTGTTGTATTCGCTTGTCTAGGCGGTTTAATTTACTGGTATCCTAAGATGACAGGTTATAAATTAAACGAAACGCTTAACAAATGGTGTTTCTGGTTGTTCATGATTGGATTTAACGTTTGTTTCTTACCACAATTCGTACTAGGTTTAGATGGTATGCCACGTCGTTTATACACTTATATGCCACAAGATGGTTGGTGGTTACTAAACGTAATTTCATCAATCGGTGCATTACTAATGGCGCTTGGCTTTATGTTCCTAGTAGCAAGTATTGTATACAGTCACTTCACTGCTCCACGCGAAGCAACTGGTGATAACTGGTATGGATTAGGACGTACTTTAGAGTGGTCAACGGCTTCAGCTATGCCTCCTAAATATAACTTTGCAGTCACTCCAGACTGGAATGATTATGATACGTTTGTAAACATGAAAGAACACGGTCGTCACTACTTAGACAACCACAATTATTCAGAAATTCACATGCCTAACAATACACATGTTGGTGTCTTCATGGGTATCTTCTTATTAATCGGAGGTTTCTTCTTAATCTTCGAAACAATCATACCTGCCATCATATGCTTATTAGGCCTATTCGGTTGTATGATTTATAGAAGTTTCCAAATCGACCATGGTTACCATATCCATGTATCTGAAATCGAAGAAACTGAAACTAGACTTCGAGAGGCACGTAAAAGAGAAAGGGAGGCTGTAAGTCATGAGTCATGATACAAATACTATTGATTCACGTTCGCATGAAGGTAATCTGAATAAACTTGGCTTTTGGATATTCCTTACAGCTGAATTTTCACTGTTCGGTACGTTATTTGCAGCATTGTTAACGTTGCAACATGGCGGTGATTATGCTGATAAGATGACTACTGAATTGTTTGAATTACCTTTAGTACTCATTATGACATTTGCATTGTTAATCAGCTCATATACTTGTGGTATCGCCATTTACTATATGAGAAAAGAAAATCAAAAACTAATGATGATTTGGATGATAATCACTGTTCTACTCGGTGCAGTTTTCGTAGGTTTTGAAATTTACGAGTTCACTCACTATGTTCATGAAGGTGTAAATCCAACTATCGGTTCATTCTGGTCTAGTTTCTTTATCTTGCTAGGCACACACGGGGCCCACGTATCATTAGGTATTTGTTGGATTATTTGTTTATTAATTCAAGTAGCAATGCGCGGATTAAATAAAGATAATGCTCCAAAATTATTTATAGTAAGTTTATACTGGCACTTTTTAGATGTTGTTTGGATCTTCATCTTCACTGCCGTATATATGATAGGGATGGTGTATAGCGGATGAATACAATAGTTAAACATACAGTAGGATTTATTGCTTCTATCGTTCTGACAATCTTAGCAGTTTTCGTAACTCTATACACATCATTGACGTTAAACGCAAAAATTACTATTATTTTCGGCTTTGCTTTCATTCAAGCCGCAGTTCAATTATTAATGTTCATGCACTTAACTGAAGGTAAAGACGGTAACTTACAAAGTTTCAAAGTAATATTCGCGATTATTATTACTCTAATTAGTATTATTGGTACTTATTGGGTAATGCAAGGTGGACACTCACATCACCTATAATCTATTAAAGACTTCTCCTTATGGAGAAGTCTTTTTTATGTTTATTGCCCCCTCTTTTGTTATCATATTAATGTTACAGCTATTACAATAATAGTTGTAGCGTTATTATATATAGGAGGTAAAGAAATGAAACAACCTATAATTATAGATACTGATCCAGGCATTGACGATGCCGCAGCTATTAGTATCGCCTTAAACAATCCGCAATTCAACGTAAAAATGATTTCAACTGTTAATGGAAATGTAGGTGTAGAAAAAACAACAGCTAACGCTTTGAAATTAACGAATTATTTTAATAGCGACGTTCCTGTGCATCGTGGTGCATCACACCCTCTAATATCTGATATCGTTAGCGCAAGTGATGTACATGGTGAATCTGGAATGGATGGATACCTTTTTCCAGAGGTAAGCTTAGATACATTGGCATCAAATAATGCTGTACTTGCTATGTATGAAACATTAATAAATAGCGAGGAACCTATAAGTATTATACCTATTGGTCCGCTGACAAATATTGCCTTACTGCTTAAAACTTTTCCTGAGGTAAAAAACAATATTAAAGAAATAGTTATGATGGGTGGTAGTGCAAGTAGAGGCAACGTAACACCAATAGCTGAATTTAACTTTTACTGTGACCCTGAGGCTGCACGCATCGTCTTTAATTCGGGTTTACCTTTAACAATGGTTGGACTTGATGTCGCACGTAGTTCAACTTTAGAACATGCTAAAATCGATAAGTTAAAATCACTTAATGAAACCGGCGCTATGTTACATCAATTGTTTTCTCATTATCGTGGAGACGACTTTGAATATGGTATAAATATTTACGATGCCTATACAATGTTATATTTATTGCATCCGGAAAGTTTCGAAGTTGCAGAAGCTTTAGTAGAAATAGAAACAAAGAGTGAATTTACGCGAGGAGCGAGTGTTACAGACTTTAAGTCATCATATCCAAATAGTACAGTCGTTCTATCGATAGACACAGATCAGTTTGAAAAATTATTATTCGAAGCGCTAGCATACTGTAAATAAATTAAAAACTTCCTAATGCGTTGATTAGCCAACAACGCGTTAGGAAGTTTTTAATTAAATATTAATAATTATGACCCACCTGATTATAATTACCACCTTGGTGCAATATATTTTCGTATATATGTTTAATTACTGTTTCATTTTTGACTGTTCGATTCTCATAGTTTGTACCAACTACAACAATATATTTATCGTTAAAATAGGAAGTAAATACATGGCCATAAAAACCACCATTTATTCTATTTTTATCTTTATAAGAATAAAATCCATATCTATACGCACCAGGGTATTTTTTTGTCTTGCTCTCTTTAATATAAGGCGTAGTAATACTTTCTGGAAATAAACGATTGTGCTGTATATCTGCAATGAATTTACCCATGTCATATGGAGCCATATATAAATTACCTGCACCATAATATTGATCTAAAAATAAAGGCTTAGATAATTGAGGATGATTAGAAATATTCTTATAACCTATCGCCATATCACTTTGTGCCTTTGGATCATCGTAAAATGCAGTATTTGGTATGGTTTGTTCAATACAGATTCAATAACTTTAGCTAACACTAAATAATTACCATCATTATACCGATGACGTTTATAGAAACCATCTTGAATACCTTTTTGCTGTATCGAATGAACTGCATCATCTAAACTATGAAAATTTGTAGAACCTTTATACTTAAATAGCCCACTCTTATGCATCATTAAATCGTTTAATAATATGGGAGCGTTAGTTGTAAACCATGGAATATAATCTGAAACAGGATTATTCATATTGACTTTACCATTTTCTTCTAACTGCTTTAACATCACTCCAGTTAGAAACTTTTGCGAAGAGCCAATTAAGTACATCGTATTAGCGGTATTGGGCTCTTTACTTTCGAAATTTTTCATGCCGTAACCTTTATTAAATTTAATCTTTCCATTGTGAAAAATAGCCACAGTACCATTAAAATTAACTTGCTGCAAATATTCTTCTATTGCTTTATCTTGTGAGTTTTGAGCATCAAATACCGTTGATAACTGCTTCGCCTTATTTTCATTTTTAGCTATTTGTTGTTGCTTCTTTATTAAATTTGCTTTAGGCATAACTGACATGTATTGTTTAAAAGCATATATCCCTATAATAATTAATAAAATCACAATTGCTGAAGTGACAATTATATATAATGTTTTAGCAATATTTATTTTCTTCTACCTTCTTCTTTGATGTTATTCTATAAATGTTGTAACAAAATTTTGTGAAATTTCATCTATATTTTCTACGTTTAAAGAAAAATATAATTTAATTTTGGGCTCGGTACCCGAGGGTCTTAACGCAATAAAGCCTTCTTCAAAAACAAATCTTATTAAATTGGTTTTAGGTAACTCTAATTGAAATTCGGTATCACTTTCTTTATCTATTAAACACCCTTTTTCATAATCTTCAATTTGGCGTATGTTTAAACCACATATAGTAGTCATTTCATTAGTATCTTGTCTAAATTGTTGCATAATGTTTTCAATCTTGGCATTGCCCTCTTGACCTTCAAACACTGGTGCCAATGTTCGATCTTTAAAATGACCGATATTATCATAAATATCATTTAATATTTCCTTAAATGTCAATCCATTCTGTGCTAATAAATTTTTATATTTAATAATTAAAGGCACCATTTGTATTGCATCTTTATCTCTAGATATAGACTGCGCTAGATAACCATGACTTTCTTCAAAAGCCAAGAGTAACTTTTCTGAAGTCTCTTCTTTTTGTGATAATAGGTCCGATATATATTTAAACCCAGTTAATACATTATTAACTTTTACATCAAGTGATTGCGCTAGTCTTTGCGCCATTTCACTCGTGACTATTGATTTAATTATATATAAATCTGAGTCCTCTACTATTAAATCTTGAAACCTCAACTTCATTAAAATCAAACCAATTTCGTTACCATTAAAATAATGACAATTTTGATCATCATCAATTTCAATAAAGCCAAGTCGGTCTGCGTCTGGATCTGTCGCGATAACTAACTTAGCACCAACTTGCTGAGCTAATGCTTTTCCTTTATCAAAAGCTTCAATTTCTTCTGGATTTGCGCTTGTTACACTTGGGAAATCACCGTCCGGAATGGATTGCTCTTTTTCAATAACATAGTTGGTGTATTCCAACTCATTTAAAATCTCACTTAGCAATGGCAAGCTCGTACCATGCAAGCTAGTAAGAACGACTTTCTCATTATTATGTTCGATTTTATCTACTAACTTTTTAACCGCTTGCTTATAACTTTCAGTGACGTCTTTATTCGAATATTCGATCGTGCCTTGTCTAACTAACTCCTCAAAGTCACCTTTCATTATATCTAAAGGATTATCGATGTTATTAATGTATGTACTCAATATTTCTGAATCATCTGGTAGTAATTGCCCACCTTCATGATTGTATACTTTAATACCATTGTAATTTTTAGGGTTATGACTAGCAGTAATCATAATTCCAGCACTCGCATGAAGATGTCTAACCGCAAAAGATAATTCAGGCGTTGATTTATATGTGTCCGATATTATTGTTTGAATGTCATTTGAAGCTAAAACTGCAGCCATTTCGTTACAAAATGCTTTAGAAAGATGTCTTGTGTCAAAATAAATAACAACTTTAGGTGTGATGCAATTATTTTTCAAATATTTTGCGAGGCCTAATGCTACTTTTCTGATAGTAAAGGCATTTAATCTCCCTGGACCTATACCAAAAGTACTACGGATGCCTGCTGTACCAAAAGATAGTATATGATTAAAGCCTTCTTCAATTTGAGTTTCAGTTTGTTGCTGATAAAATGATTTCACTAAGCTTTCGTCTAATTTATTTAACCATTCCTGTTTCATTTAATATATTCCTCCCACATACTGTTAAACATAATTAAATGTTTAGATATATGTAATAATTTAAGTTATAATAGTTTATGAGTTTATTTTCTAAAACAGTAACCTTTAGAATAATTTTATTCTTAGGTTTTATACTCATTATTACTTTATTGTATTATATCTTAATTCATTTAATAAATCATTTTTGAATAGATACTAAAAAGTCGTTTATACCTTTTTTAAATTTGTATACATAAACTGATATATAAACTTAGTTGATATTTTTCTTTTAGAGTAATAAAATATTACCTTATAGTACATTTTCTTATTTACTAAATATTAATAAACTTACTAATTACATTAAGTTTTCCCTAAAATATAATATTATGTACAAAATTTAATAAGTGGGAGCATCTATAATGAATAAAATCTTTAAATATTTTTTGATTTTCCTTTCATTTCTATTAGTTGTTGTTCCGATAGTATTCGCTATTATTTTGTTTAAAACTTCTCAAGGAGCTTTTGAACATTCGTTTAATAATAGTGATTCGGCACGTAAATCAAATTTAAGAGATTCGAAAGTAAACGCATCAAAAGAACCTATTTCAATTTTGTTTTTAGGAATTGATGAAAATGATAACAGAAAAAAGAATGGTCAAAGTACAGAACATTCTAGAACAGATTCAATGATACTATCTACTTTAAACACTAAGAAAAAGCAAATTAGAATGTTAAGTATCCCAAGAGATACAATTAGTTACATTCCAAAAGTCGGATATTACGACAAAATGACACATGCACATGCTTATGGTGGTCCTGCTGCTTCAATGGACTCTGTAGAGGCAACATTGAATGTTCCAGTAGATTACTATGCTAGAATTAATATGAAAGCTTTCGTCGATGCGGTCGATGAATTAGGTGGCATTAATTTTGATGTTCCATATTCAATTAGTGAACCAAACATGAACGACACAGGTAAAACAAAAGTTAAAAAAGGTTACCAAAAATTAAATGGTGAGGAAGCCTTAGCAGTAGCAAGAACAAGACACCAGGACTCTGATTTAAAACGTGGTCAACGTCAAATGCAATTATTAGAAGCTCTATTTGCTAAAGCACAAAAGTCTGACTCATTTAACAAATTAGATGATGTTATTAAGCTTGTTGGCAAAAATTCTAAACACAACCTTAGTTATAAAGAAATACGAGCATTAGCCTCAGTATATCTGAAAAAAGATGTTAATATTAAAACAACACAACTTAAAGGTAATGATGATTATTTAAGTGGTGTTTATTATTACAATCCTGATATTAAAAATATTCAAGATACATCAAATACACTTAGAAAAGATTTAAATTTATCAAAAATTACTAATAAAAATGACTTTCTAAATCAACGTGTTATTGATCATTATGGTGATCTAGTACCACAAACTCAAATCGATAAAAGTTTATTACGTAAAAATCAAAACGATACTACTGATGATGATGCGTCAACTGATGACAATAACAATCAATCAAATAGTGACGATAATAGCGATAGTAATCAACAAAATTATGATCAAAATCAGCAACAAGATCCTCAACAAAGCCAACAACCAAATGCTGATCCAAATCAACAACAAGATCCACAACAAAGTCAACAACCAAACGCTGACCCAAATCAACAACAAGATTCACAACAAAGTCAACAACCAAACGCTGACCCAAATCAACAACAAGATCCACAACAAAGTCAACAACCAAACGCTGATCCAAATCAACAACAAGCCCAATATTAATTTACTAGAGAGGAGCACACTATATGACGCGAAAAACTTATGACAAACTTGCTCATATAAATGGAATGTTTAATGTATTAGAACAACAAATTATTCACAGCAAAGATATGGCACTATTTAGAAATGAGTTTTTCTATGTAAACCATGAACATCGTGAAAATTACGAAGCTCTCCGTATTTATTATAAAGATAGTGATGCTAATCCAGTCGTTGATGGTGCTTGCTATATAGTCGCTTTGCCTGAAATTTTCGATAAAGTTGACGTTTTTGAGTCTGAGTTGCCATTCTCTTGGGTTTATGACCAAAATGGTATAACAGAAACAATGCAACAAATTAGTGTACCCATACAATATTTAGTTGCTGCAGCTTTAGAAGTTACAGACGTAAACTTATTTACGCCAACTGGGTTTACAATGGGAATGAATAATTGGAACATTGCACAAATGCGGATTTTTTGGCAATACACTGCTATAATTCGTAAAGAAGCACAATAAATACTATCTACCCTATCGTATGTTGACGATAGGGTTTTTATTTAATCAAAATATTATACATGAAACGAGGACATACAATGTTTAAAATAGTTGAGAACGATAAAGAATTGGAGCAAGCATTTGAGATTAGAAAAGAGATTTTTGTCAAAGAACAAGGTGTACCAACAGAAAATGAAATAGATAGCTATGAACAAATTGCGACACATGTTATAGGCTATAATGATAATAATACACCAATCGCTACTGCCCGTTTTCGCCCATATGATAACGGCGTTAAAGTTGAACGCGTAGCAGTGTTAAGTAATCAAAGAAAATCTGGCATTGGCAAATCTTTAATGCTGTTTATTGAGCAAGCAGCACAAAGTTTAGGTTATAATATATTAATTTTAAATGCTCAAATTCACGCACAACCTTTTTATGACCGCTTAGGTTACGAACCTGAGGGTGATATTTTTATGGAAGAAAATATTAAACATATTAAAATGACCAAGTCACTTTAATATTATTATTAAGTTTTTAGTCAATCTATTTTTTTATTTGTAATATTTAAATACATGATTTTTCAAATGAAATATAGATTTACCAAGCTTTCAAGGTATTTTTCTTAAATTTTGTACATTACTATTTCATTACAAATTAATGAAAAACAAACAAGATAGTTTTCGGCGTATTATAATTAGATAAATTAATCATTATATTGTAAAGGGGTAGTAATATGTCAAAAAAATTTAATTACAAAGCACCTTCAATTATCGCTCTAACTTTAGCTGGAACCGCTTTGACAACTCATCATGCGCATGCTTCTGAGAAAACCCAAGATCAAGCAACTAACAAAAATGTTTTAAACGATGACAGCACAATAAAACAAAGTGAACAAATCAAAAATGACGTAAGTAATCCAACTACTAATATTTCTGGGAAACAGATTTATCAAGATCCTACTGTTGTTAAAGAACAAGTCAATAATGATAGTCAAAACTATGAAGCAACATTAGATAACCTACATAACAATAATGATTCAACTGACAGCTCAAGCGCAAATAATCAACTAGAAACTGGCCGAAAACAAATTGATGATTCAAATAGTACTGAAGAAAATAAAACTAGCCAAGAAGCATCAAATAAAACAGCTAGCCAAACTAATGAATTTGATAATAAGTTGCAAACTGCTAGTGACACAAATGCCATTCAGCCAGATGATAAAAATGTAGACCAAACAAAATCTTCGACAAATGAAGAAAAGCAAACTGACAATCAAAATTCATTTAACTTTAACGTACAAAATAATAATATTGAGAATAATGTGGTTGGTTCGACACAAACTGCTCAATCAACTGACGATAATTCTAACGCTGGTTCAACTGAACAAGCAACGTCTAAACAAGTAGCTTCTACGACTGCTGATGACAGTGCTCAAAAACAACCTACTGCTCAATCAACTGTCGTTAATTCTGACGCTGGTTCAACTGAACAAGCAACGTCTAAACAAGTAGCTTCTACGACTGCTGATGACAGTGCTCAAAAACAACCTACTGCTCAATCAACTGTCGTTAATTCTGACGTTGAATCAACTGAACAAGCAACATCTAAACAAGTAGCTTCTACGACTGCTGATGACAGTGCTCAAAAACAACCTACTGCTCAATCAACTGACGTTAATTCTAACGCTGGTTCAACTGAACAAGCAACGTCTAAACAAGTAGCTTCTACGACTGCTGATGACAGTACTCAAAAACAACCTACTGCTCAATCAACTGTCGTTAATTCTGACGCTGTTTTAACTAAACAAGCAACGTCTAAACCGAAAGTTACTGTTAAAACCAACGATATTCAAAATACGGTTGCTACGGCACAAATAAAAACAGCTACACCTAATACGACTCAAAAACAACCAATTGCTACACAACCAACAAATGTAAGTCAAAAAGACAAGACAACTGCTACCACAGGCACTGCAACTTTTAGGTCAGCGTCAGCGGCACCGAAATTACGTACACTTACAGCTACAAATACGACTCAAAAACCTGCCGTTAAAAAAGAAGCAACTACAATAGCGAAAACTAGTTTACCTAAGTACACACCACAAGTTAAGTCTTCTATAAATGATTACATCCGTAGTAAAAATTACGCTGTACCAAATTACGAAGAAGACATCGCTAGTTATTTACCAAAATATAGTTATAGAAACGGTAAACCAGAAGGTATCGTAATGCATGATACAGCTAATGATAACTCAACAATTCAAGGCGAAGTTAACTATATGAAGAATAACTATAATTCAGCTTTTGTGCATGCTTATGTTGATGGAAACAGAGTTATCGAAACAGCTAATACAGATTATTTAGCTTGGGGTGCTGGACCAGCCGCTAATGATAGATTTATTCATGTTGAATTAGTGCATACTCATACTGCAGATGATTTTGCTCGGTCAATTAATAATTATGCTGATTATGCAGCGACTAACTTACAATACTATGGTTTAAAACCTGATAGCTCGGAATATGATGGTCAAGGTACAGTTTGGACACATAAAGCAGTAAGTAATTATTTAGGCGGTACTGATCACTCTGACCCACACGGGTACTTACAATCACACGGCTACACATATGATGAACTGTATGATTTAATTAATGAAAAATATTTGATTAAAACTGGCAAAGTAGCAGCATGGGGGACAACTAGTTCAAGTGGCAGCACAAAACCTTCCGGAAGCAATACTGGAAACGCTACACCAACTGGTAAACTAACAGTAAGTAACTTAACCAATACACAAGGTACGGTTAAAGCTACTAATAATGGTCTTTATACTTCTGTTTACGATACAGTAGGTAAAAAGAACTCAACAATTAACGGTAAAACATATCAATTATCTAAAAAAGCGACACTAGGTAGTAAATCTTTTTATCTCATTACTGATAATAAATCAAAAACTAACTTAGGTTGGATGCAAACTGGTGATGTAACGGTTAAAAAAATTGCCGCTTCTACTAACAACCAATTAACGGTAAAATCATTGAAAAATACACAAGGTACGGTTAAATCTTCTAACCATGGAGTTTACACTACTGTATATGATAAAACTACAAAAGATGGTTCAAAATATGCAGGTAAAACATATCAATTATCTAAAAAAGCGAACTTGGGTAGTAAATCTTTCTACCTCATTACTGATAGTAAATCCAAAACCAATTTGGGTTGGTTACAAACTGGTGATATTACAGTTAAAGAAGCGACTAGTGCTAAAACTAGTTCAGTTGCAGCTGCTAAACCTAAAACAAATCAAACTCAAAACGTAAGTAAAGTTGGACAAACGAGTCCTTCAAAACTAGGAATTAAAGCATCAGTTTATGATAAAACTACAAAAGATGGTTCAAAATATGCAGGTAAAACATTTAATGTGACTAAGCAACGTAAACAAGGTAATACGACATATGTTTTAATCCAAAATAGTACAAATGCTACACCTATTGGTTGGGTCGATACTAAACATATTAATACTCGTAGTTTAAGTAAAGCAGCTGCTAAAAAAGGTGAGTATGTTGTTAAATCAACTAATAGTGGCCTTTATGCAATGCCTTGGGGCACGAAATCTCAAGTATTAGAGCAATCGAAAAAACTTAGCAACAAGACGTTCACATCTTCGAAATCAGTGTTTGTTGATAAAGATGAATATGTATACGGGACGGTAAACAATAAAACTGGATGGATTGCTTTAAAAGACTTAGGTATTAAAGCTAAAACACCGATTGTGAAGAAGCCAATTACTAAAGCTAAACCAGTTGATTACAATAGAGCTCAAAAACAAAAATTTGATTATGTCGTGTATAACAAAACAGGTTATTTCTATGACTCACCTACTGCTAAGACTGCTGGTTCATTAAATCAATACTATTCAACTATTTTTGCAAGTTATGAAAAAATAGTAATTAATGGTGTTACTTGGTACCATGGAAAATTAGAAAATGGCAAAAAGGTATGGATTAAAGAGTCAGATTTACGTAAAGAACTTATCAAATATATCAGTACTGGAAAAACTTTAGATCAAGCAGCTGCTAAACAATATGGTTTACCTTTCAAACCACAAATTCAACGCGTGCCTGGAACTTGGAATAATGCTAGTTTAAGTGAAATTAAAAATGCTATGAATACTGCTACATTATCTAAAGACAAAACACAAAAATATCAATTCTTACGTTTAGACAAATCTCAAGATATAAGTGCAACAGATTTAGATAAACTACTGCAAGGAAAAGGTATTTTACAAGGTCAGGGTGCCGCATTTAAGGAAGCAGCTAAAACTTATAACATTAATGAAGTTTATCTTATTTCACATGCCTTATTAGAAACTGGTAATGGTACTTCTACATTAGCTAATGGTGGCGATGTGATAAATAATAAAGTAAACACTAAAGCCCCTACTAAGTATTACAATATGTTTGGTATCGGTGCATATGATAGTGACGCAGTAAGACAAGGCTTTATCCGTGCGAAACAAGAAGGTTGGAACACTGTAAGAAAAGCAATTATCGGCGGTGCTAAATTCATCGCAAACTCATATATACATCAAGGTCAAAACACGCTATACAAAATGCGTTGGAATCCATCAAACCCAGGAACGCATCAATATGCTACTGACGTTAATTGGGCGAAACATAACGCAACACGCATTAAAGGTTTTTATGATTCAATGGGACAAGTAGGAAAATATTTCGATATTAATACGTATATTTAATGCCAAAATTTATTAAACAACATTTAAAAGGCTGGGACGTCGTTAAAACGTCTCAGCCTCAAATTTTAAATATTAATATATTTTATTTATTTCTATTGATATGAGTTATCTTATACTTTTAAATTTTAGCCTCATTACTCAAAAATATTTAATTGCATTGATAACGTCCAGCCAATTTCATTAAAAGTGTTTTAAAGCGCTGAATATCTTCATCAGTTAATCCCTGACATCGTGCTTCAATCAACTCTACTCTACTATTGATTATTTGTTGTATTAATATGCGAGATTTTTCAGTCAATATGATGTCTTTACATCTTAAGTCTGTTTTATTTTGAACACTTTTCAGATAACCTAGTTTACATAGTTTCTTAATCCAACGTGATACAATGGATTGTTCCTTGTTAAGTTTCATCGTTAATTCATATTGTGATAAATTGGAGTGGTTAAAAACAATAGTCAACAATTCAATTTGTTCAGAAGATAATTCAGTATACTGTCCAAGTCTTCTACTAACTAAGTTTAATTCATTGCTTGTGTGTGTTAATAATTTTTCTAGTTGTTTATACAAAGTTGATCATCTCCACTACTTTTATATTGTTTTTATTATAAAATCGTTTGTAATATCTCACAACAATAAACTGGTTATTACTCAATTTTGTTGCAATAGTGATAGTTTTTATAATAAATTATATATATTGAGCATTTACTAAAGGAGCAGAATCATGACACAAATTAAAGAAAGAGATTACTTTTTTGATAATGCACGTGCCCTATTAATATTTCTTGTCGTATTTGGACATTTAATAGAACCTTATAGGAGTTCTAGTGGATTTATCACATCATTATATTTAACAATTTATAGTTTTCACATGCCAGGTTTCTTATTTATTTCAGGATACTTTGCGAAAAAAGCGGGCCAAGCTGGCTATATAGAAAAGGTATCAAAAAAATTATTAATCCCATATTTTATTTTCTTTGCCTTCTTTTCAGTTTTTTATTACTTTACAGGTAAGGAAAGTAAATTAACATTCGATCCATTTGATCCAGTTTTTGCGTTATGGTTCTTACTAACACTATTCTTCTTCCATATTATATTAGTTATAGTGAAAGACTATAAACCATACATCATCTTACCTTTAGTAGTTATTATAGCGTTATTAGCAGGCTTCTCTGATGACATTGGACAATATTTAAGCTTATCTAGAACAATCACATTTTTCCCTATATTCTATTTAGGTTATCTATTCAATAAACATCACACTGCTATATTTAGAAACAAAAAGCTTATTCCGATATCCATTATTATATTTATAGTTTTTTACTTTGGTTACACGATTCACCCTATTAAATCTGATTGGTTATTCGGAAGAGCTAGTTACATTTCGTTAGAAGACAAAGAAGGTGTATATAGCCCAATTAAACGACTTGTCATTTATTGTGGCATTTTTACTTTGATGTTTGCGTTCTTCAATTTAACACCAAAAAGAAAACATTTCTTTACTTATATAGGTAGAAGAACTATGCAAGTATATTTATTACACGGACTTTTTATCGGCATTATAAAAGCTTTTGATTTTCATCCATTTAAATCACCAACATCAATATTTACTTTTATATACTTACTTTTAATGGCGGCGATTATCGTATATGTGCTATCTACGCATTTTGTAGCAAAATGGACAAATCCTGTCATTCATTTAAAACGACCGGCAAATTACCGGGACTAAGTATTTAACCGAATTGTTATACTGCAATCTATGTTATGCTAGAAGTAATTTGAATTGTTCAAATGACCTTCTCTAGATTGTTGATAACAATTCGGAATTTTTTATTTTTTGAGGTGAAATCATGCAACTATCATTAAATGACCATTCTCAATTTTTGAGAGCACCAAGTATTCGTCAATTCTCTAATCGTATGAAGGATATAGATGATTGCGTAAACTTGACTATAGGACAACCCGACTTTACAATGCCACAAGTTGTGAAGGATGCTTATATTAATGCTATCAACGAAAATATGACAAGTTATTCTCACAATAAAGGCTTAAGTGAAACAAGACAGGCCGTAAGTAAATATTTTAATAATAAATATGGCTTTTTCTATGATGAAGAAGAAATTATCATTACGAATGGTGCAAGTGAAGCTATAGACACAGCGTTAAGAAGTATATTAAACCCCGGAGATGAAATAATTATTCCAGGCCCAATATACGCTGGTTATATTCCATTAATTGAAACGCTTGGTGGCGTCCCAGTTTATATAGATACCACTTCGACAGCTTATAAAGTAACACCCGAGGCTATAGAACAACATGTGACACAACAAACAAAAGCTATTTTACTAAATTACCCTACTAATCCTACAGGTGTAACATTAACCTATGATGAAGTTGAAGCAATAGCTTACACTTTAAGCAAACATGAAATTTTTGTTATTAGTGACGAAATTTATGCTGAAAATACTTTTGATGGTGAACATACATCTTTTGCACAATTTTCTTTATTAAGAGATCAGTTGCTATTAATTGGCGGCTTAAGTAAGTCTCATTCTGCAACAGGTATTCGCATAGGATTTTTAGTAGGCCCATTTTACCTAATTGAAAAACTTACATTTATGCATGCATATAATTGTATCTGTGCAAATGTTCCTGCACAAGTAGCATGTATCGCAGCGTTAAATGAAGGTTTGGAAGCACCTCAATATATGAATGAAGCATATATTGAACGTAAAAATTATTTAATTTCAGAACTTAAAGCATTAGGTTTTGATTTAAATGCTCAACCTGAAGGGGCTTTTTATATATTCCCTGATATTTCTAAATTCACAAATGATGATTTCGCCTTTTGTGTGAAATTACTTGAAGAAGCTCATTTAGCAATTGTCCCTGGTTCTTCCTTTACTAATTACGGCAAAGGTCATGTCAGAATTTCTTATGCATATGAACTTGATGTGCTTAAAGAAGGTATGCGCCGATTAAAAAAATTTATGACCGCTAATTATAATTAAATTTATCTAATTAAAATAAAACCAATATGGACTCACAAAGATCACTTTCGTTTGAATTTTATTAATTATTACGAGGTATAAAAATAGCAATTTCTATTGATATTAAATAGAAATTGCTATTTTTGTTTTGTTGAAGTTTGAGATATTTGTGTACCAAACGTTTAGATTTATTTTTATGGGAATTTAGGGAATTGATCAAAGTCAGGGTCACGTTTTTCTTTAAACGCATCTCGACCTTCCTTAGCTTCGTCTGTAGTGTAATACAATAATGTTGCATCTCCAGCCATTTGTTGCAATCCTGCTAAACCATCTGTATCAGCATTCATTGCAGCTTTTAAGAATCTTAAAGCAGTTGGAGAATGTTGCATAATTTCTTCACACCATTTAACTGTTTCGTCTTCTATATCAGCTAAAGGAACAACTGTATTAACTAAGCCCATATCCAATGCTTCTTGCGCATTGTATTGACGACATAAATACCATATTTCGCGTGCTTTTTTATGACCAACTATGCGTGCTAAGTAGCCAGAACCATATCCTGCATCAAATGAACCAACTTTAGGTCCTGTTTGGCCGAAGATGGCATTATCAGCAGCAATTGTAAGGTCACATACTACGTTTAATACGTTTCCTCCACCAATAGCATATCCTCTTACCATTGCAATGACTGGTTTAGGGATTACTCGGATTAAACGTTGCAAGTCTAAAACATTTAAACGAGGAATTTGATCTTCTCCAACATAGCCACCGTGGCCACGTTTCTTTTGATCACCGCCGGAACAAAATGCTTTGTCACCTTCGCCAGTTAAAATAATTACAGAAATACGTTGATCGTCTCTTGCACGACTAAATGCATCTATCATTTCTTGCACTGTATCTGGCGTAAAGGCATTGCGTACTTCAGGTCTATTAATAGTTACCTTTGCTATACCATTGTAAAATTCATATTTTATCTCTCTATATTCTTTAATTGTTTCCCACTGTCTAGTCATTTTGCTCCTCCTTATTTAAAAAACCTAATACTATTTTATCAAATTCTTCAGCATCTTCCACGTGAACAGTATGTCCAACGTTAGAAATTTTTATAACTTCTGTATTGGGTATCTCAGTAGTTAAACGCTGACTAATTTCACCAAACTTCCGATCCAATTCGCCAACTATGATTAACGTTGGTATATGAATATTTTTAATATCATGCCATAAGTTAGGCATGTTACCAGTACCGTATTCTCTTAATGCTTGGGCCAAACGTGCAGGGTTTTGATTCATTCGCATCGTTCTAATCCGTTGCTGTATTGATTTATCTAAATCATATTGCGTTTGAAATAATGGTAATTTTTCCCAATCATTTACGAATATTTCTAAACCTGCGATATCCAATACTTTCGCTCGTGCTTTATCAACCTGTTGACGTTCTATACGATTGTCTTCAGAATCGATGCCCGCCGACGTACTTTCAAGTATCAAACCATGCATTTCCATTTTACCATTAAGTGCATAATATATTGCAACTCTGCCACCCATAGAATAACCATGTAAATAAATATCATAATTTGTGAAATTTCGTAATGTTTCATCTAAATAATGGCTAATCGTTTTGAAGTTCCATTCTTCTTCACTGTTAGTCTCGTCGCTACCATGACCCGGTAAGTCTATCGTTAATACATTTACATTGCTTGTAAATGACGATAATAGATGATTAAAACTTGTATGATCACTAATAAACCCATGAAGTAAAACTAATAATTTAGTACTATCATTTTTTGCTTTGTGAAAATTATAATTTAGCATTAACTATTTCCCCTAGCTTACTATAAAGTATGGTGTGTTGTTCTTTATTTACATCTCTATCAGTGATTACTTCATAAATATGGGCGCCTATTTGAGATAATGATTCATATTTAAAGTCTTCAATATTATCTATTTTTTTGTAGGTAAAATTATACAGTAAGGCAGCATGTTCAAAATTCAAGCCAGTTGGCGTACCAAATAAACGTTCGAAATATTCCTCTGCACTATTTTTTTGTGGTAAATAAGAGAAAATACCACCACCATCATTATTTAATAAAATAATATTTAAATTGATATCATTTAATTTAGACATCAGTAAGCCATTCATATCATGATAAAAGGCTAAATCACCAATTAGCAAAGTCACTTTTTTATGGGCAGCCATACCAATAGCTGTCGATACAACCCCGTCAATACCATTAGCTCCACGGTTCGCATACATTTCCGCTTCACAGTCTATGAATAAATTATCTACGTCTCTAATTGGCATACTATTGCTTACAAATAATGTGTCTTCGTCGGTTAATTTATCTAGTAAATGTGCAACATAAGCCGCTTCATCGTTCGCATTATATACGTATTCTTTTATTTTTACTTTTGCTCTTTTCTCTAAATCTTGCCAATATTGTAGCCATTTTAAGCGATCAACTGATGATACTTCAGCTAATTGTCTAAAGAAATCATTAGCCGATATTTCATAGGAAATGTCCGGCGCAATTGGAAAGGCATCAGGTCGATCGTTATTCTGAACTAAGATTTGGTAGGCTTTAGTTCGTTTTAACCATTGATTTAAAGCTTTTGATATGACTGGCTTACCAACTCTAATGATAAAATCTACTTCAGTATCTAAACCCGCTCTATATAATAAATCGTAAGTAGCAATAACGTTAGGGTGTTTCACTTTACGTAATTGACTTAATGGATCTGCTAATATCGGCACATCATGAATTGTAGCAAAAGTTAAAATTTGATCTACGTCTTCGTGTTGCACATCTCCAACAATAATTAAGCCCCTTTTTTTCTTGATGATCGTTGCGATTTCATTTAAAGTTGCAGTTTTTTGATAATGTGGCATAGGTTTAACATTAGAAGTTAACATACTTCTTTCTTCTAAATCAGGTGTTAACGGCTCTCTAAACGGTAAATTAAAGTGAATAGGTCCTCTATGTGGTCCGTAGAGATGTTGGCTTGACTTTTGTAATTGTAAAGCAATCGTGTCAGCCATTTTATCTTCATATTCACCACTGTCAGCGATTGGAAAATCGAACTGATACTGTACATAGTTTTCAAACATTTGCGTTTGATTAATTGCTTGTGGTGCACCAATGCCCCTTAACTCATGTGGTCTATCACTTGTTAATACAACTAATGGTAATCTACTTATTTGGCTTTCAGCTATTGCTGGCGTGTAATTAGCAGCTGCAGTGCCTGAAGTACATAATATTGCAACAGGTTTTTCGCTACCTTTCATTAAACCTAATGCAAAAAATGCAGCACTACGTTCATCTGGATGTATCCAAGAAGTTAACTTTGGATGAGCTTCAATCGCAATTGCCAATGGTGTTGAACGTGACCCTGGACTAATAACAACCTCTCTTATTCCATACGCATATAATTCAGATGCTAATGTATAAACTTGTTTTGTTAAGGCTTCTTTATGATTCATCATCTTTATCTACTCCTAAAGCTTTCATCATTGGGGTGAATTTTATTGCCGTTTCTTCTACTTCACTGTCAGGATTTGAATTATTTACAATGCCACAACCTGCATATAAAGTTGCATATTGCCCTTTTATCAGCATAGATCTAATGGCAACTACAAACTCACAGTTATCATACATATCGATATATCCCACTGGAGCGCCATACAAGCCTCTCGTACCAAATTCGTTATCATCTATATATTTAACTGCTGCTTCTTTAGGAAACCCACCTAAAGCTGGCGTAGGATGTAAATTATCTAATAGTCCGATATAAGATTCGCTTTTTAAATCGCCTCTAATTTCAGTTAACAAATGATACAAATGATCATTAGCTAAAATTTTAGGACTATCGTTGTATTCTACAGTGTTAACATAGGGCTCTATATCATGTAAGATACTTTTAACTACAAATTGATGTTCGCTTAAATTTTTATTGTCATTCAAAAATGCTTCAATGTTTTGTTGGTCAACTGATTCTTTATGAGAGCGACTAATCGTACCAGCTATTGCTTTGGTATAAAGCACATCCTCTTGAACTTCCATTAATTGTTCAGGCGTTTGTGAAAAGAAAATGCTACTGGCTGATTCTAAAACTACTAAATAACTATTTTTTTCACCTTGCATTGCTTGCTTAAGTATATAAGCAATATCAATAGGTTTATTAAACTCTATTAATCTTTTGCGAGCTAATACTACTTTGTTATTACCATTCAATTTATCAATAGTTTCTTTTACTAAATCACGCCACTCTTCCTTGTAAATATCGTCGATAGATTGAACCTGTCCCATTTCAGCATGCGCATTCTTTGCCGATTGCGTTAAATGTTCGATAATAGCTTTGAAATGACTTATATCGAAGTTTTGTCGCTTACCAGTATAAGTGACAAAAGACATTCCGTTACTTATTGTTACTAATACTTCAGGGAGTATAAAATGGTTAAGACCAAATTCATCCCATTCATCACTATTTTTATGTGATGAAAATTGGAAACCACCGCATATTCTTAAATGGTGATAAGTCGAATTAGGATGTATTAATTCGATATCATTTTTATCTTTTTTCCACTCTTGGAAGATAGATTGTTTGTTGTCTAAATTGTTTTTCAAACGTTTAATAGTACCGTAACCAAAATATGAGGCTGTACTATCATTCTTTTTAAAATAAAAGCGATCCCCAGCATTTTCTTCGGTCAATTGAAATAAAATAGTCGGGTCAAGTTCATAGTCTATTTGAGCTTCAACCGAAACCCAAGTACGTTCACTTGCGTGCACCGCTGCGACAATTTCATCTTCCCTGACGTCCACACTCATCTCGTTCACTTCTTTCATATTTCAAATTTCACTCATTATTATATTGTACCATCTTTCACAATCTCTGTACTAAATCTTGCTTAAATTTATACCCTTTAAACTACCGTAAGTTGACCTCAGGCGTAACTTCTATTAAAATAACTCTATCAAAGTATATTTTTTAGAATACGAGGTAATTTATATATGGCATCACAATATCAACAATATTCTACTGTCAGAAAATATTGGCTACTTATGAGACCTCATACCTTAACTGCTGCTATTGTACCCGTATTAGTAGGTACAGCTTCGGCAAAGATTTTTTTATTAGGTAGTGAAGATCATCTTAAACTCAGCTTATTTTTAGCGATGTTAATAGCTTGTTTATTAATACAAGCTGCGACAAACATGTTTAATGAATACTACGACTTCAAAAAAGGCTTAGATGATCATAACTCTGTAGGTATAGGTGGCGCAATCGTACGTAATGGCATGAGTCCTAAACTCGTCCTGAATCTAGCTATTTTATTTTATATTATTGCAGCCTTACTCGGTATTTTCTTAGCAGCACAAAGTTCATTTTGGATCATACCTATTGGTTTAGTCTGTATGGCTATTGGTTATCTTTATACAGGAGGCCCTTTACCTATATCATGGACACCATTGGGAGAACTATTCTCTGGTTTCTTTATGGGAATGATTATTATCGTTTTATCATTCTTTATTCAAACAGGTAATTTTCATGCTTATGCTTTTTGGATTAGCTTACCTATAGTCATAACGATAGCGATGATTAACATGGCAAATAACATCAGAGATCGTGTAAATGATAAAGAAAAAGGACGCTATACGCTCCCAATTCTTTTAGGAAAGAATAATTCAGTACGTTTCCTAGGTTTAATGTATATCATTGCATTTGCGTTAGTTATATTCTTAGCTTTCTTCAGACCGGGTGGTTCTATATTCTTCCTACTTGCATTGCTATCATTCCCAATGCCAATTAAAGCAGTACGTAGATTTAAAAAGTATGATACACCAGCAACTATGATGGCTGCTATGGAAGCTACTGGTAAAACGAATACGTTCTTCGGCATACTCTATGCCTTAGGTATTTACATTAGCGCCTTATTAGGTGGCATTTAAATAATGTTTTAATCGACCTTTGAATAAGGTCGATTTTTTTTATTTTGAAGTCGCCTTATTACCGTCGTAAACCATATGTCTGTGTTTATGTCCGTATAAATTAATATCACTAAGTGTCTTAAAGCCAAATTTATTGTAAACATAATACGCACGTTCATTATGATAATCACAATTCAAACTCCATTTGGCAGTCGGTTCTTGATTTATTACATGTTGCATTAATTTCGTAGCAACACCTCTGCCTCGATAATTAGGAAATGTTGCGATTGTTTCAATGTAATATTCATCATCGTTCGATTCCTTCATAGGCATCGGCGTACCTAATGCCTTAATATCATCATCGACGTCTAACTCTAACCATGCCCGTTCCAATTCCAGTTCATCTTTGCCTGGATAAGCAATTAAGCACCCTGCGACATTACCGTCAATTTCATAAATCCATATGTTGGAGATATTGCCTCTATAACGAATATCGACTATACTTTTTTGCATAACCTTTAATAATCTTTCACGTTCAATTTGTTTTACCATATCAATATCTAATTCTTCCCATATGATATAACAAAGCTCTGCAATTGCTTCTTTATCTGATGCTGTTGCTTTTCTAATCATATTATTTCTCCTTTAAATTAATATGCTTTATCATTCATATTATATTATAACATCAACTAAATTTTGAAATAATCAACAACCTAAAATTTATGAAATTTAAGTAAGATTGAACATTTATTGACCTTCTCTTATGTTGAGCAATAAAATGAAATTAATCATTAGAAAGGATTTTTTTATGAAAGTAAACAAAGTTATATATGTTATTTTAGCATTTTTATTAGGCTGGATTGGCGTCCATAAATTTTACGCCAATCAAGTTTTTCAAGGCGTGTTACACATCATTTTCTTTTGGACTGGCATTCCTTATATTGTGGCAATTATTAGCGGAATTATCACTATTTTCTTCAAAAAAGCTGACTCAGATGGCATGATTGTTTTTCACTAAAATTATGATTTTTTTATTAAGTTACGACTTAAAGATACGATTATGGGGTAAGGGTAAGGATAACTATATAATTGCAATATCTTAGGAGGTAGCTTATGCAACAACTAATACAAAGAATAATACGTGCTCTTGCTGTCGGTTATATCGTTAGAGGCATTAAACGATTAATTAGTAAAAGTAGCAATAGTAGCAAAAATAAGAAAGATGATAACAATGATAACAATGATAAATCACAATAATTAAAGTACATTTAAAGAGTCTAGATCATGAATCTCATTCTCATAAAAAGGCTCATCCATATTAAATGGATGAGTCCTTTTTTGTATTTAAAATCCAACAATTTTTACCAGGCATGCTTACCTGAGGTATAGTTTTATCCTGTATGCTTCATTCGTATTATTTGCTTGAACGTCAGAAGTGTTTATATCTCATACGCTTTGTAATTTTATTTTGGAGTTATTATTACTTTTTCCATTTACTACTAAGACTATTAATGTTATTTATTATGATAAATATCTTATTGGGATTTATTGCCTGTTTTACAAATGAATGACTTGCGTTTTCACCATTAATGATAGTTCCATTTAAAACAAAAGTTATAAATTATCCAAATAAATGGATAACTTAGTCAAAATATTTCAAACAAATAATCACAGAGTTTAACGCAAATAAAAAAAAGAACGTTGATTTAACAACGTTCTACATTAATTACCAAATACAATTTTCTTGTATTTTATATTTTTACGGAAACGGAGGGATTCGAACCCTCGCGCCGCTCTCGCGACCTACACCCTTAGCAGGGGCGCCTCTTCAGCCAACTTGAGTACGTTTCCAATAGCTCCACAGGTAGGACTCGAACCTACGACCGATCGGTTAACAGCCGATAGCTCTACCACTGAGCTACTGTGGAATAACAGTACTTCTTATCAAGCACAAATATTATTATATCAATTACAAACAATTTTTCAAGTAGAAAGAACAAAAAATATGCGGAACATTTACACTAATTTACTATATTATTCCGCATATTCCATTTTTACATGAAAAATTTTTAAAATCTTATTTATGTTCAAATAATGAATACTTAGCTAGCGCCTCGTAAATATTTAATTGAGGTTTTGTATAATCAATCGGTGCATCTGGATCAAATGTTGTTATTCTAGCTTCTCTATCCATCATATAATAATAATAAATAGCATTTAAATATTGGTGTTTCATACTATGTGCTGATATATCAATATTTACATTTTGGTTATCAACAAATGTTACTTTACATTTTCTATCTTTTAGCGTTTTAATACTTTGCACATAATGAATGTTAATCCATGTATTTTCATCTTTTCTATCAGAGTGTGTTGGGAAAAAGTATGTGGGAAATAGAGGGGTAAATAGAATTGGGGGTTTACTAATGATTCCTGTGATTCTTATGGTGTCCTCTTTTTTAAAATGATAACTGCTACCATAAAAACGACACGAGCGTTCAATAATTTTGTGTGCCCTTTCTTTAAATTCTTTAGTTGCTTGCTTATATTTTAAAATTCTTGTACCACCATATTTTCGTTCCTTTGTATCAAACGGTTGGACTACCATGTCTCCTTTCTTTATGACGTATTTACTAATTATTGCAATCGCCTCCTTCGATTTTATTGACTACATCGTATATCAACAAAATTATAAAATCAATAATATATTTAATTATTTTTCTTTTTTATCATTTATTATATAAATGAGCAAAACTTTTTACAGTAAATAATAAATTACAGTTTACTTTTACACCTTTTTCTTCTAAAATGTCAGAATATTCATTGATTTCAAAATTTAATAATTGTATAATTAACTTAAATATATAGAAGGGGTGTGTTGGAGATGAAACATAATACAAATGTAAAATATAATACATTAGAATCTTTTGTTTCTACAATTAATGACCTAGGTATCGAACTTATCATAGATGAATCTTTACGAAATGTTCGAAAAGAGCAGTTAGAAACATTAATCGACAAAGCGCTTCAGAATAAGAACGAACAAGACTTCAAACGCTACACAGAAGAATATAAACATCTGGAGGAATTTCTAGTTGTTTAAGTTAAATAGCTCACATTTATTATAAAAAGTCTATTCCCTACTAAATTTATTAGTAAGTGAATAGACTTTTTGTTTTGTCTTATGACATCAGTCTTATTAGTTCATAACGGTCAATATCTCCAAAGTAATGTCGCATATCATATTGTGATAGTGCTTCAGCAATACTATCAAACTCGTGTAACGTTCCTTCTAGTGCGTGCTCTAGTTCAGTAATATCTCCTTCCCCAAAGAAATCCCCAAATATTTTAGCATGCTCAATTCTACCTTTTTTTACATCAAACTTGAGTTGAACAAATCCTTTTTCAAACTTTTCTTCTCTAACGAAATTGTATTTTGGATTTTTACCATAATTCCATTCCCATGTACGATATTTTTCATTACTTAATTGTTCAATTTTTTCCCAGTCGTGATCAGTTAGTTTGTATTCTTCTACGTGATCCGCTTCACCAAAAATTGTTTTTAAAATTACTTTTTTAAATGTATCAATATCAATTGGTTCATCCAAAAATTCTACAATATTTGCTACACGACTACGTACCGATTTAATTCCTTTAGATTTTATCTTAGCAGGATTGACACGCAGTGCATTTTGTATCTCATTTAAATCACTGTTTAATATCAAAGTACCATGGCTAAACATTCGTGATTTTACTTTAACCATTGCATTGCCTGAAATTTTGGCTTGCCCGACTTGAATATCGTTTCGTCCACTCATTTCTGCATCTACACCCAATGACTTTAAAGCTTCTACAATCGGTTCCGTAAATTTTTTAAAGTTATGGAAACTATTGCCATCGTCATCAGTAATAAAACTAAAATTCAGATTACCAGTATCATGGTATACTGCGCCACCACCTGAAATACGTCTAACCACGTCTATATTGTGCTTTTCTACATATTCTTGGTTTACTTCTTCGATTGTATTTTGATTTTTACCAATAATTATAGAAGGCCTGTTCACGTAAAATAGAAAATAACTATCATCATTAGGCATATTTTTTAAAACATATTCTTCCATGGCTAAATTTACCGTTGGATCTGTAATATTATTGTTACTAACAAATTTCATTGTTTCTCCACTCCTTAACCTCTTAACTGCCCTTATCTTATTTATGCATTATTTTTATTAAAAATGCCAATTATATACTCTCAAATTAAATATTTCTTTTTAAAGTTATTTTATTTCACGCGTCTTAATAGTTATTTGTTTATTTGTGTTCAAAATTTTAGTACAATATATGCTAGTAAACATTTCTAGGGAGGATTTTACATGACTGTCGCTGAAGTAGGTAATATTGTAGAATTTTATGATGGCTTAAAAGGCAGAGTGGAAAAAATAAATGATAACTCGGTCATTGTTGACTTAACTATTATGGAAAATTTCGCTCAATTAGATTTACCTGAAAAAACTGTTATTAATCATAAAAGATATAAAATTGTTGATCAAGAAGGATAAAAAATATGAAAAGAATTTCAAATGCATTGTTATGGTATATTATTAGTTTTATTGTATTTCATATCATTTTGTACCTCATGTGGGGTGAAAAACAAGAATACTGGAATTTATATACCGGTATTATGTTAATTGCAGGCGTGAGTTATGTTTTCTATCAAAGAGACATAAACTCTAAACGCCTTTTATCATCAATCGGTGTAGGTATTTTAAGTGGTATAGTGCTGATTGTTATTCAACTTATATTTGCCGCATTATCTTATGATTTGACTTATGCTCAATTAGTTAAACAATTAGCTCACACTGGTGTTTATTACAAATGGCAAATGCTTATTACATTAATTTTTGTAATTCCATGTCATGAGTTATATATGCGTACAGTATTACAAAAAGAACTCATCAATTTAAAGATACCAAATTGGCTTAGTATCATCATAACTGCACTTTGTTCTGCGTCTCTTTTTTATTACTTAGATAATTTATGGATAGTATTGTTCATTTTTGTCATTCAACTTATATTATCTGTTAGTTATTTATATACACGCAGAATTGCTACAACGATTATTGCACAAATTGTAGCAGTTGTTATCTTGTTAATTTTTAATGGATAATACATAACTTACATTATAAAAAGCGTCTCAATTAATTAACTAATTGAGACGCTTTTTATATTTCACTTTTAAGTTATGTTATTTATAAATGTACTACCTAAGACGTCACGTACATCATGTATAACTAAGAATGCTTTCTCATCTTCTTGATTTACTAAATTTTTAATTTTAGTTACTTATGGTTACATTTTGACTTTAAAACTTTGTTTATCTTGTATTTTATAATTTTTATTTTTTAAGTTACGAGCTATTAAATCATTCATCGTCACATTTTCTGTACCATGGACAACAGTATTTTCTAAATATTGTCGGAAATTACGATAACAATAATCAGTCATACTTACTCTATACATATGATCCAAGTTGATATTATACAAAGTAACTCTATTAAAAGGCTCGGCAGACATGTCTATTTCATAATCTATTCCTTGCCAAAATGTACATAATGTTTCATCAATAATTGTCACACTCAACGTTCCATTAGTAAATTCAATGTGTGAATAACTATATTCCAACATATCTTTAATTTGTTGCCCCTTAAGCGTTAAATTAATAGGTATGTCTGGGTGTGGATAAGCATTATATAAATCTACATTAGCAATCTCACCCGAAAGCCCCTCTTCCCCACTTTTAGGCAAATGCACACATGAAATTTCAAAGTCATAAATTAACCTTATACTGTCATGTAATAATTGAGTAAATGGATGCGGTTTAGTGATAACATCTTCCAAGCCATTGATTTTAGCATTAATATCTTGTGCAGAAATTACTTCTTCACTCCAAAATTCGACTGCTTTTCTATCATAATAAGTTTCTGTTAATAACGTTTCATCCTCTTCATATGCATTTAGATCTATAATTTCTGAAGTGATATCTTCTAATTCGAATGAACTTGTACGTTTTTTAAAATCCACATTAATATGTACTAGATTTTTGGCGTTCTGTCCAGCTTGTACATAAACTGTTTGTTCATCTTTACCGATAAATGTTTGGTGTTGATGTCCTGTAATTAATAAATCTATCACACCAACGTGTTGCATAATTTTTTCAGCTTGGTTAACATTTTTTTCCCGTTCGTTAGATGATTTATTTAATTGATTAATGCCACCGTGATAAATGACAATTAAAAAGTCTGGTGCCTCGACTTCATGAATATAACGGATCCATCTTTTAGCAGATAATAACGTTTTTTCAATAGCCACATCTTGCTCCATTTCGAAATATTCTCGATCCATTAAACCATCAGAAGTTAAACCAACGATGGCTAACTTAACACCGCCAATTTCTTTAATCGTATATGGTGTAGAGAAATACGGTTCTCTCGTTTGTTTATATTCTATGTTTGCAGACAACCATGGAAATCTAGAGAGCGACACAGCTCTAGAGAAAAACGATAAACCAAATTTAAATTCATTGGGACTTATACCACTGGCATCGTAATTCATTGCATTCATTAATTTAATCATTGGATGTCGTTTATAAGGTGCCACTACTGCATAATAAAATGCAGCTAAAGAACCTGCCAAACTGCCACCACTATCCAATAACAGTACTTCTTTACCTTGTTGTCTCATCTGATTAACATACGTGCCAGCACGGTATATATTAGAACCATGTTGACCATTTAAAAAATAACTGTGCATATCCGAAGTCGCAATAATATCTATAGATATTTTTTCACTCTGTGTCATATATCTCGCCCCTTTATCTATGCTAGTTTAACATGTTTTATTAAACTTTGAATAGCAACTATTAGTAATACTGCTCAATATTTATTTTCTATTTAATCAACGTAGAAATGTTTCTCATGATATATATATGGCAAACAAAAGACCATCTTTTTTTACGCTATTAATTTGTATATGAAGCATTTGCAACTAAACTTATGAGGACAAGCTATAGAAAACTGAGTAGCATTGTCCATATCAAATTAAGTCACTTTTGTAGTAAGTAAGTAATCAAATAAGTTTTGTTAACAAGACTTCTGTGAAGCCGATCAGAAGAATTCGAAGCTTATAAATAATAAGAAGCCAACCAACGCTATCGTATAAAGGAAAGCGTTGGTTGGCTTTTAGTTTAAGTTTTAAATTAATTATTATAGACGATAAACTTAACCAATTTGAATACGTTCTTTCGGATAATGATACTTATCCGGTTCTCTTCTACCAGCTATCATAATAACGAAACTGATTAAACCTACACGTCCTATAAACATTAGGATCATTAAAATAACCTTTGATGTACCGTGTACATCATCTGTAACACCAAGCGATAATCCACAAGTACCGAATGATGACATGACTTCAAAGAGTGCTTGTAAAAATGTGATTTTCCCTTGTTCAATAATTAAAATTAACACGGTACTGATAAATGTCAAAAAAGAAGCCATCGTGAAAACTGCAAACGAACGTTGAATGTCTGTAGTGTGTATTTCACGATTAAATGCTTTAATTGATAATTTTTCCGTATTGTTATTAAAGTTTAATAAAAATAACACTAATATCGCGAAAGTCGTAGTACGTATACCGCCACCAACAGAACTTGGCGATGATCCAATAAACATTAAGAAGCTCATGATTAAGTTTGTACCTTCACTAAAATGGCTAACGTCGATAGTTTGTAGCCCTGCACTTCTTGTTGTTGCAGATTGAAATAGTGCATAAAATAAACTTTTATGCCATGACATATTTTGAAAAGCATGATTATGTTCGATGAGTAATATAAAAATGACACCAAATACAAATAGAAACAAATAAGTAACAGTTGTTATTTTAGCAAAAAGTGAAAACCTAAAATTTGGAATTCTATTTTTAATATAAGCTTTGATTTCTAATAATACTGGAAATCCAATAGAGCCTAATATAATTAAAAACATAACAATTGTTTGTACAAAGTAATCATTAGCGTAAGGTATTAAAGATTGTCCAGTAATATCTAAACCACCATTTGTAGTTGCTGAAACCGATACAAAAAGTCCTTGCATAATCGCATATTCGATATTCGGTGTATCTCTATAGAAATAAAAAGTTAGTAACACGGCGCCAACAAGTTCAATAATAAGCATTGTGCGAACTATGTCTAATATTAACTTCACCGTGCCACTCATCGTATCTTTATTGTTATCTAACATTATTAATTGACGTTCACGAATACCAATTTTTTTACCTAAAACTACCCATAATAATGTACCAATGGCCATAACACCAATTCCACCAATGTTTAGAATAATCATAATAATGACCTGCCCAAAAGTAGAATAAGTCTCTGCGATATTAACTGGTGAAAGTCCAGTTACACTAACGCCTGAAACTGCAACAAAAAGTGTGTCTATAGGATTTACATGGGCACCTGCTTTATGTACAAAAGGTAGGTTTAATAATAAAAACGAAACGATAATTGCAACTAAATAGTAAATCACTATCCCTTGTTGAGGACTGGATTTCTTAAATAATTCATTGAAAATGGACAAAGCGTTACTTCACCTCAATGTTACTTCAATTTGAGCTTGATATTTTTTAATTTTCCATCACGGTAAATTTGAGCAGATAATGTCTTCAAATCGTTTTTATGACTGAAAATAATTTGTCTATATCTAAGCGTATCTTCTACTTGTTTTCCATCTAATTTTACTATGACATCATTTTTTTGCAAGCCTGATTTATCTGCAAGTCCATTTGGCTTAACTGCGCCTACGACTACACCATTATCTACTTTGCTTGGTAAATTAAGTGATTGCTTACCTACATCATCTAAATCATTAGTATTTATAATTTTAACACCTGTATTAGGATAATTAACTTTGCCTTTTTTCTCAAGTTGTTGTGAGATTGATTGCACTTGATTAACTGGTACAGCAAATGCCATACCTTCAACATTGTCCATGCTAATTTTCATCGAAGCTATCCCGATTAATTTACCATCTCTATTTACAACCGCACCGCCAGAGTTACCTGGATTTACAGGTGCATCCATCTGGAAAGCGTCCATCAATACATCATAATGATCATCTTTGTCGATATCTACTGGTACGTGTCTATTTAAACCTGAAATAATTCCTTTAGAAACTGAACCCTTAAATTCAGTACCAAGTGGATTACCAACTACTACAAGTGGTTCTCCTATAATTAAATTTTTAGAATCACCCATTTTTATAGCTTTAACATCAGAATCTTGCGTGAGTTTTGCTTTAACCACTGCGATATCTGACCATTTATCGGTACCTAACACTTTGCCTGTAACGGCCTTATTGTCTCCGTATGTAACTTTTTGTTGTTCTTTATTTCCGACTACATGTGCATTAGTAATAATAAAAATAGAGTCGCCCACTTTCTTGTAGACGACACCAGACCCTAACTCACTATCTTTTCTTGCTTCTTTAGTTTCGTTTTGAACCGAAGAAGCATCATCGCTAGTATCATTTTCAATAGTTACTACTGAACGAATTGCACTATTGGCACTTTTCATGGTAGCCGTATATTTATGATCGTGTTTACTATTTGATTTAAACAATGCATTGCTTGAATTACCATTATGGTCGACATTATTAAATATAGAATTCATTAATGTTAATAAGATAATAACGCCTATGACAATTAAAATTTTCGCCCAGTTTTGAGCAAAGAAATTGTTAGTTCGAGTTGAAAAACTATTAGTTCTACCTTCATTGCTGCTTGAACTTTTCACATTAGATGTTGTTACATTATCACTACTATAGGTATGGTCATCAATATCTTCATCATCAGAGATAAATTGGTTCACACGCGATTGTTGTGATGCCTCTGTATAAAATGGCTGTTCATGATTATCCTTTTTTTCTTTCTCTGAATCACTATTTTTGTCTATTTTACTTGAAGAATGACTCTGTGCTTCACCAGTTGATAATATGTTGTTTTTTGTTACATCACTTGAAGACATGTCTTCGTCTTTCTTAAAACTATTACTGTCTTGATGTTCATTGTTTTGTGTACCCTGATTATCTTTCTCAGTTAATGATGCTTGATGGTGCTCAGCTGTTTTAGTATTTTCTGTCTGAGTCTGACTTTGTTCATCAATGTCAGGCGTATTTGTACTTTCAGATGATTTATCTATATCTGTTGTTGATGTTTTATTACGCTTGTCTGCAATTTCTTGTTGATGCTGTATTTCTTCTTGAGTTAATTTTTCAATACGTGATTTTTGTAGATTTTCTTTCACACGTTCTTTATTATTTTGAGCTAAGGTCGCATCTTTTTGTGCTTGTTGCTGACGAAGCTGTTGTTCATATTTTACACGTTGTTCACGTTCTTCATTATGAAAAAACTGGCGGCGTGAGCGACGATACTTACTTCTAGGTATCACCTGTTTTTTATCTTTATCCACCATAATTCCCCCTATCTAACACACTTCATTAATTTATATTATGACATATAAAGACAAAAATTTCTGCATTATTCTATACGAAATATTTATAAAATTGCACAATATCATTATCATCAACAAATTTCCGCCGTTTTTTTGTTACTTACACTTTATTTTAGTTATCAATTAAAAACCCTAACAGATTGAAACTCTGTTAGGGTTAAATGTTATATTACTATTTATTATGTTTTTTGTTATGTGTTATTGAAGTAAGCCAACCAATAATTACTAATAATATCATCACTGACCAGAATATAGATTGCCACAATACGCCATGAGGGAATTCATGAGGTAACACGCCTATATCTTCATGCGCTAAGACTAATACTATCAATTTAATACCTACCCAGCCGACAATGGCAAAGGCTGCACCTTCTAAGCCGGGATATTTATTTAGTAACTCAACAAACCATGTTGCAGCAAAACGCATGATAATAACGCCAATCATACCACCTAGGAACATGACAACAAACTGACCTAGATCCATACCTCCAAAATGGATATTAACTTTTGGAATAGTCATCGCTATAGCAAGCGCCGCTAACATAGAATCAATAGCAAATGCTATATCTGCAAATTCGACTTTAAATACTGTACCCCAAAAAGCTTTAGGGCTTGCTTTAATTTCTTCACCATCTTCGCCATAATGATGATCGTCCCCGGCTTCTGGTTCTTTTTTATCTTTATGTTTAAAAAATTCATACAGGTTTTTCGAAGACATATATAGTAAATAAAGCGCCCCAGCAGCTTGAATAAACCAGAAATTTGCAATGATGCTAATTAAAAACAGCGCTATAAATCTAAAAATAAACGCTCCTAATAAGCCATAAAATAAAGCTTTTTTACGTTGTTCTGGCGGTAAATGTCTCACCATAACTGCCATAACTACAGCATTATCGGCAGCTAAAAGACCTTCTAGGAATACCAAAACTACAAGTACCCACAAATAAGGTAAAATCAAACTTGGATCCATGAATTACAACTCCTTTATTTTTTGTACATAAAAATAGAGACCTTAGCTAAATAGACATAAATGCCGAAAAGCATACTTATATCTATAGCAAAGGTCTCACTCTGTGAATATTCATCCACCCACTTCACCGGAAAGTTATACTTTCGTAATGACGATGACAGTGACTTATATAAATTCAAGATTATTAATTCGCTTGATTTTATTAAAAGTTAAGTTACTCCCCTCTGACTATACAGTCATCGGTCTTAAATTTTGTACGCTCATTATACACAATGTTGATTATTATAACAAACTATATAGTTTAATTTCTGGAAATTTATCTTCAAACCATCTAGTGGCAAATTCATTTTCAAATAAAAATACATATTGATCATAACGGTCTTTAACTAAAATTGAACGCGTAGAATTCATTTTATCTTGAATGTCGTCCTCATTTTCAATCCAACGAGCGATTTTGCGACCAACGGGTTCCATCACAACATCTACGTTATATTCATTTTTAATTCTATGCTCAAATACTTCAAATTGTAGTTGACCAACCGCACCTAAAATAACTTGATTTGTATGCAATGTTTTATAGTATTGAATTGCGCCTTCTTGCACAAGTTGCTCTATCCCTTTATGGAAATGCTTTTGTTTCATAACATTCTTAGCAGATACTTTCATAAATATTTCTGGTGTAAATTGGGGTAACTCTTGGAAACTATATTTTTGATTACCACCTACTAATGTGTCACCTATTTGATAATTACCCGTATCATACAAGCCAATAATATCGCCAGCTACAGCGTGGTTTAAAGTTTCTTTATCGTCAGCCATAAATGAAGTTGAACGTGTAATTTTTTGTTTTTTCTTTGTACGTTGTAGAGACACATCCATACCACGTTCAAATGCACCACTTACAATTCTCATAAATGCGATTCTGTCTCTGTGTTTAGGATCCATATTCGCTTGAATTTTAAATATAAAACCTGAGAAATCAGTATCAAATGGTGATACTGAAACATTTTCTTTTGTTTGACGTGCATTCGGCATCGGCGCGTGATCAACATAAGCATTTAAAAAGTTTTCAACGCCAAAATTAGCCAATGCAGAACCGAAAAATACTGGCGTTAAATCACCTGATAGTAATGCTTCATCATCGAAATTTTCACCCGCTTCTTCTACTAACATTAATTCTTCTATCGCTTGCTGATATGCACTATCGTTCTTAATTGCATGATCTTCTTCTAAATCATAATCATGATTTAAGTGAAGAACATTTCCTTCATCTCTAAAGGGTTCAATTGTCTTATCATGACGATCTATGATGCCAAAAAAGTTTTGTCCCATACCAACTGGCCAGTTCATAGGATAAGTTTCAATCTCTAATGTTTCTTCTATCTCATCTAGTAATTCAAATGGTTCTTTACCTACTCGATCTAACTTATTAATAAAAGTAAAGATTGGAATGCCTCTCATCTTACAAACTTTAAATAATTTTAAAGTTTGAGGTTCAATACCTTTGGCACAGTCAATTACCATTACAGCGCTATCTACTGCCATTAATGTACGATAAGTGTCTTCTGAGAAGTCTTCGTGTCCAGGTGTGTCCAAAATATTTATCTTATAATGATCATAATCAAATTGCATAACTGAACTTGTAACCGAAATTCCACGTTCTTGTTCGACTTTCATCCAGTCACTTGTTGCAAATTTGCCACTCTTTTTACCTTTAACGGTACCCGCTTCACGTATAGCTCCACCAAATAGCAATAATTTTTCAGTTAACGTCGTTTTACCGGCGTCTGGGTGAGAAATTATCGCAAAGGTTTTTCTCGCTTCTATTTCATCTTTAATACTCATTTATATGCTCCTTTAATACTTCTAACCATTCAATAATTTGATTAGCGATTTGTGTAGATTTCTGTTCATCGAAAATAGTGAATAAATTCATTACAAATTCCTCTTTAATACCAATGGTATCTAATAACGTCGATACTTCTACCGACCAATTATAATCTGGTATACCTACAAAATAGACATTATCTTCTTCATGAATATATAAATAAACTCGCGTTTCATCTTTTAAATATCTAATCGCCACTATGACCACCGCCAAATTTTTCATAAGCTGCTTCTAAACCAATTAAATCATCTCTATGTGGCACTTTAATATGTCCCGGCATAATTTGATAAGGTTCTCTACCTTTAGAAGCAAGTACTACTGTGTCACCTGGTTGTGCTATTTCAATTGCATGTTTAATTCCTTCTGCACGATCATTAAATTCTACATAATTATCATGTGTCGCTCCTTTAGCTAATTCTGCAGTTAGCATTTTGGGATCATCATTAGCAGGATTATCTGGTGTAAAGATGACATAATCTGCTCTACTTGCAACTCTACCCATTTCTGGTGTCTTAGTTAAATCACGTTCCCCTGCCATACCGCATAAAAATATTAATTTTTGTTGTGCAAACGGCTTAACTGCATCAATTAATTTATCCATTCCATCTGCAGTATGAGCGTAATCAATGATTAAATCTATCGGTAAAGACGGATCTAATACTTCTAATCTACCTTCGACAGGTTCTAGATATTCGACAGCATTAATGACACGTTCTAAACTTTCACCTTTACTCCATACAGCAATAATAGCAGCCATTATATTAGCAATATTAAATTTACCAACATAAGGTGATTTAACCGTATAATTTCCAAATGGCGTTGCTAAGTCAAATGTTACACCTTGTAGAGTTTCGTTTATGTTCTTAGCCATAAATTGAGCTTCATTGTCTATACCATATGTGAATATTTCAAATGGTGTCACTGAACGTAAATACTCGGAAAATTCATCATCGTTATTTATAACAGCGTATTTATCTTTTGATAAATCTTCGCCCAATTGACTAAATAATAAAGACTTAGCATGACCATATGCTTCCATTGTTCCATGAAAATCTAAATGATCTTGTGTTAAATTGGTAAATACAGCGACATCAAATTCTACACCACGTAATCGTCCTAAAGTCAAACCATGACTTGACACCTCTAGTGTCATAGCTTTCGCTTTAGCTTCTACAGCTTCATTAATTTTCTTAGTTAGTGAAACAGTTTCGGGCGTAGTATTCGCTCCTTTTGTTTTCTTTTCATTTATTTGAAAGCCATTCGTACCTAAATACGCGCTGCCTTGGTCTAACTTTCTATATATATGATGAATCATAGTAGCTACCGACGTTTTACCATTTGTACCAGTCACGCCATATGTAATAAGTTGCTGACTTGGGTAATTAAATAATTCATTTGCTAGTAAACTAGCAACTCTTAATGTATCTGGAACAATTACTTGTGTAACCTTGCCAGTCACCGTAACTTTTCTATCAACTACTATGATTTTACAGCCTTGATCCACCACATTTTGGCAAAATTCATGACTATCTACAGTATAACCTTCAGAAGCGACAAAAATACTATTTTCAGTCGCAGTTCTAGAATCTGTTGTAATATCGTCAACGTTATTATTTAACGTTCCAATTACTTGTTTAACTTTGATTTTTTCGAACAATGCATTCGCATCCACCATCAATCGCTCCTTTAATTCACTTACAGCTATTATACACTTTTTCACATAATTTTATAATAATGAATTATTAGCATGAAAATTAATGTGTAAAATTGATTTAAGTTTCTTATTATTTCCTATTAATATGTTAGTTTAACTTAATGTAAATTGTGGGTCACTAAATTTGTAAATTGTGGGTAACATATTAATATAACAATACTTTTATTGTCATTAATGGTACGCTATAACTAAATTATTACAATTAGCACTTAATATTATGAATTATTTCAATTCATATTGTAAAATGATATAATCTTGAATGAATGTGCTTAATTTCTTTCTCATAGTAATGAATTAAGATAAGATAATAATAAGTTAAATAAATTTAATGGAGGGTGACTTAAATGGTTACTCAAAAGAAAAAATTGTTAATAATTACTGGTTCCTTTGGTAATGGCCATTTACAAGTTACACAAAGTGTTGTCAATGAACTAAATGCGATGAAGCTTGAAAACTTAACAGTCATTGAACATGATTTGTTTTTAGAAGCTCACCCGATATTAACTTCTATATGTAAAAAATGGTATATTAATAGTTTTAAGTATTTCAGAAATATGTATAAAAACTTTTATTACAGTAGACCGGAAGAATTAGATAAATGTTTTTATAAATATTATGGTTTAAATAAATTAATCAATTTATTATTAAAAGAAAAACCTGATTTAATTTTAGTAACATTTCCGACGCCTGTTATGTCAGTGTTAACTGAACAATTTAATATTAATATTCCTATTGCAACTGTAATGACTGATTACAGAATGCATAAAAATTGGATTACACCACATTCAGAAAGATATTATTTGGCTACTGAGGATTTAAAAGATGAATTTACCTCTATCGGTATTCCGAAGCATAATATAAAAGTTACTGGCATTCCTATTGCAGACAAATTCGAATCATCTATCGACAAAGAACAATGGTTAGCACAAAATGGATTAGATCCAATTAAACCGACTATCTTAATGTCTGCTGGTGCTTTCGGTGTATCTAAAGGTTTTGATCAAATGATTAGAGAAATGTTGCAGCAGAGCCCTCATTCACAAATCGTTATGATTTGTGGTAAAAGTAAAGAATTAAAGCGTAACCTTGCAGCGCAATTTAAAAATTATGATAATGTTTTAATATTAGGATACACTCAACATATGAATGAATGGATGGCATCCAGTCAATTAATGATTACTAAGCCGGGTGGTATCACTATTTCTGAAGCATTGACACGTCAGATTCCGATGGTATTTTTAAATCCTGCACCAGGTCAAGAACTTGAAAACGCACATTATTTTACTGACAAAGGTTATGGTAAAATCGCCTACACACCAAATGAGGCAATTAACATTGTTGCTGACTTAACTAATCATCCAGAACAATTAGCTTCAATGTCTAAACATATGGATGAGTCACGTGTGAGTTATTCAACTTACAAATTATGCCGTGATTTATTAGATTTATTACATCATTCTACACAATATGAAGAAGTGTATGGAAAGGTACCTTTATATGCAAAATTCTTCGTTAAATAATTTTAAACAAAGTAACAATTTTATTATTATGCTCGTTATCTTATTTTTAATGGAATTTGCACGTGGCATGTATATATTAAGCTATTTATCATTGCTACCCACTGCAACTACTATAGCAGTAGGTATTACATCTACTGCTATTTCTATTCATTTTATTTCAGATGCCGCCACTAATTTTGTTATTGGCTTTTTATTAAAAAGGTTTGGATCAAAAATTGTCTTAACCTCTGGCTTTTTATTAGCCTTTATTAGTTTATTTTTAGTTATCTGGTTACCTACGAATCCAATCGTCCTAATAGTAAGTGCAATGTTACTAGGTATCGCTGTTAGCCCTATTTGGGTAATTATGCTAGCTAGCGTGGACGAAAAAAATCGCGGTAAACAAATGGGTTATGTTTATTTCTCATGGTTGTTAGGCTTACTCGTTGGTATGATTACTATGAATTTAATATTTAAATTTGATCCAACAAACTTTGCGTTTATGATGTCTTTTGTCGTCTTAATCGCATGGATTTTATATTATTTCGTTAAAATAAGACTTACAAATTACAATACACGGCCTATATCTCAACAATTAGGACAAATCGCCGACGTAACGAAGAAGCATTTAATTTTATTTCCTGGTATTTTACTTCAAGGGGCTTCCATAACTGCCTTGGTTCCTATTTTACCTATCTATGCTACAAAAGTTGTTGGCGTTTCTACTGTCGAATATACTGTAGCTATCGTTATTGGTGGTATTGGTTGTGCGATTTCAATGTTATTTTTATCTAAAATCATTGATAATAATGGAAAAGTATTTATGTATGCTATGATTTTTGGTGGCTTTGTCTTATACGCCATCATGATTTTCGCACTTTCTTTAATCACTAATATTTATATTGTATGGGGATTAGCTATCTTTATTGGCTTAATGTATGGTCTATTACTACCTGCATGGAACACTTTTATGGCTTCTCACATTAATCCTGATGAACAGGAAGAAACTTGGGGCGTGTTCAATAGTATTCAAGGTTTTGGCTCTATGATAGGACCTATTGTTGGTGGGCTAATTAAAGAATTTACCAAAAGTGTTAATAATACATTTTATTTCTCTGCCGCAGTCTTTTTATTACTGGCAATTTTTTATGGCTATTACTTCATGATAAATAAGAAAAAACAACAATATTAAAAAAGGGACTTGAACTTACCTCTCTTTTACTCGTAAACAAACGTCAATTTCTATCCAATAATATAGAAATTGACGTTTTCTTTGTGCTCATGAAATTTATGAAGCTCGTATGTCTAATATTTGTTTTATACTTAATGAGGCTAAAACATATTTAAATTAAACCTTTATATGTGGTTTAAATTTTAATATTAATGGAGAGGCTCTCTGCTTTAAGATTAGAAGCACAAGCCATCTCCTAGGAAAGTGAATGATATATAGATAGTATTGATTATAAAAGTAGCCCTTAAATGGATTTCAAATCAAAAATCATTAAGGGCTATAAGTTCTGGACTTATGTCCTGAACTCTGTTTTTATTCAATATAATGATGACAATTAAGCCAAATTAAATGTTTCTTCGACTTCCCATTTTTCTTCAGCGTCATTGTATTTAACTAATGATAATTCTTCAATTGTTTCTTTATAATCGATACCAGCTAATTTTAACTGGCCATATATGTCTTCAAATTCTTGGCTAGTTAAGCCTTGTGCAATTGTAAAATGTGGCACAAATGGATGCTCTGCTTCCCCATAAAAATCTTCAGTATTAAATTTATCAAACAATTGTTGTAAAGCCTCAGTTTTTTCAACTTTGAAGTAAATTACGTTTGTAGTTGGCGCAAAAGTAGATGCTTTAGTCGCATGTACATCGATTGCTGGACTACCTTCAATTCTTTTTTTAACGTCCTCTTTTACCGCTTCATATTCACTATCATCGATAGTAAAATGTCCCTTTACAGTAATGTGTGGCATAATAGTCGCATAATGAGAGTCATAGCGCTTTCTGTATGCGTTTACTTCATCTTGCAATGTTTTTGACGGAATTAATGCTAATCCTAAAATCATTGAAATTCCTCCTTTGTTTAACATATTATCATTATATCAAATTTTAGAAAACTTCGTTACTTTAAACATCAATTAGTCTAAAAATTAATATATAATTAAAATGAAATATTATCTGATAAAAAATAAGTCATCATATCTTTTAGTAATGGCTTCCATGATTTCCAACGGTGTCCCCCATCAAATTCTTCATAATGATAGCTAATATTATAAGTTTTTAATAGCGCATTCAATTCTCTGTTTGGAGTTAAAAAATTAGCTCGTTTACCGTTTGTCGGTAATTCAAAATCTTCTTCTTCTAAACCTATAGCATGCCAAATTGATAGATTATCTTTAAGTTGGCATCTCTCCAATAATTCGGTAATAACTTCATCGTGTTGAGGACTTAATACGCCCACTTGGCTAAATATTCTTGGATAAGACAGTGCTGTTACTAACGCTACACTACCCGCTAGACTATCTCCAAATAGTACACGACCGTTTCCAACTTTAAATGTAGGGAAATTTTGATCGATATAAGGTAGTATTTCCTTTGCCATTGCTTTAACAGTCAACGGTGTTCTTTCACCTTGTGGATGAAATTCTGCTCTTCTTTTATCTACAGTTTCATAATGAAAGCCTACAATAATTGCCCTTTCAACTTTGTTGGCTTCTCTTAACTTTTCATAAGTTCTATGGATTTGACCAAAACTATAAAAATCCTTGCCATCAAAGCAAAATATTACTTTGTATTTAAACAGCGGTGTATAGTCCTTAGGTAAGTAAATAGATAATGTAACATCTCTTTCTAATATTTCACTACTAAAATCTATTTTATTTATATGTCCTGCTTGAAATTCGGTCATAAGTATAGCGCCTCCTAGATATCTTATTGCTATTGTATCAAGAGACGCTATAATTTAAAATATTCTATTTTTGATTACTTTCTTTTTTTAAGCGATTAGGATAATCATAAAGCCAAAATACTGCATTTGGTAATTTTTGGGGATCTGGTTTGTATATGGCTTTTTTACCACTACCCAATTTTTTCATTTGCTGTTCATAATCTTTGAGTGCATTAGTAGCTGGTTTGTGCATTATCCAAATTGCAATAATATTTAACCATGCCATCAAACCTACACCTAAATCCCCCATGCCCCATGCTGCCTCTGCCGTTTTAACCGTTCCAAACACTGTAGCAGCTATCAAGACAATTCGTGTAACATTTATCCATAATAATGTGGTTGAATCCTTCCTATTACGCGTGAGATAAGTGATGTTGGTTTCAGCAATATAGTAATACGCTAATATAGTTGTAAATGCAAAGAAGAACAATGCTATTGCAATAAAGTATGAACCGATACCTGAGAAATTAGGGTCAAAATGGAAACCACTACCTTGGAATGCTTTGTCGATACCTGCTTGGGCATACATTGCCGTTCCTGAATAATCTTTCCCACCATCACTCATTGGTTGGAAAATCCCTCTATTCTCAATTAATCTTGGCCCACCACTACTCGTAGTCCCGCCATCAGTAACATTATATGTACCCGATAATAATATAATAAGCCCCGTCGCCGTACAAACAAATAGCGTATCTACATAGACTGAAAATGCTTGAACTAAACCTTGTTTAGCAGGGTGAGAAACCTCAGCAGCAGAAGCTGCATGTGGACCGGTACCTTGTCCTGCTTCATTAGAGTAAAGGCCTCGTTTAACACCAATTTCTATCATTGCACCAACGATACCACCAAATGCCGCTTCCATACCGAAAGCAGATTTGAAAATCAATGCGAACAATGCCGGAACTTGTTCTATGTTAAAGAAGATAATGACAACTGCCATTAAAATATAAGCGATTGCCATAAAAGGTACGATAGCTGTAGCTGCATTAGCAATCCATTTAATACCACCGAAAATAATTAAAGCTAAAATTATTGCTAATACTACTGCGATAATCCATGGGTTCAAGCCAAAAGCATTTTTCATTGAACTAGCAATGGCATTTGATTGAACGCCTGGCAGTAATAAACCTACAGAAATTACCGTTACAATAGCAAAAATCAAACCGTATATTTTACCTACTTTGCCTTTAATACCATACTCGATATAAAATGCAGGTCCACCACGATATTCGCCTTTTTCTTCACGTTTGTATATTTGACCTAGTGTAGACTCTATAAATGCACTACTTGCACCAAGGAATGACGTTGCCCACATCCAAAATATGGCCCCTGGCCCCCCTATAAAGATGGCTGTAGAAACGCCGACGATATTACCAGTTCCTACACGACCTGCTAATGACAAAGCGATTGCTTGGAAACTAGAAATACCTGTTGGCGATTTTTCCCCTTGAAACATTAAGCGAATCATTTCTTTAAAATGTCTGACTTGAAAAAAACGCATCATCAATGAAAAGAGTATACCTGTAATTAACAATCCATATACAAGAGCTTTACTCCAAACGATATCGTTTAACCAGGTAACAAAATTTTCTAACATGACCTCATCCCCTTTGTTATATCACTAAGTGATATATTTTATATTATTATACACACAAATAATAATCCGCACAATGTATTTATAAAGTTATATTTTTTATAATGAATTCTATAATTTGTAATCTCTTTCTTTTATAATTTTGCAAGATACTTACTATATAAAAAATAGACTTACAGCAATTCATTCATTTAATATTTGTATGTTTTAAATTAATATACTTTAAAAATTAAATATTTATAACTGAGCCATGATTTCAAACTCAATTAGCAAGAAATGGAGATGTGTTTTCAATTAATAATATTATTTGAACCTTTATGCATTTTCGGCTTTTGTTCACAATCTATATAAGATATACTTATCTATAGTAAAATTATAGGAGGCACCATTTATGTTAAATAAGGTGTGGTTTAGAACGGGGATTGGTCTAATCATTCTGTTTCTAATCATCAAATTAATTATGGAAGTGCATGTCATTTTTCTACCTTTCTTAATTATCATGCAATCCGTACTGATACCATTTATACTTAGTGGTTTTTTATTTTATATTTGTTTACCGTTTCAAAAAATCTTGGAAAAAAATAAAGTCCCTAGATGGGGCAGTATAACGATCATCTTCATAGGCCTTATCATTATAATTGGTATCATCGTTGGCATCGTGGGACCACTTATCGTTGAACAAATCAACAACTTGATTCAACAAATTCCTTCTCTACAACATGAGGTACAAAATCTTATCAATTATGCATTGAGTCAAATGGAGCGATTACCAAATGATGTAACAGATAGAATTAACAAAGTTGTTAAATCGATGGGTGATAATGTAACTGGTATTTTATCAAATTCCTTAAGTTACATTACTTCATTTATTTCAACTTTATTCTTACTTATTATGGTTCCTTTTTTCTTAATTTATATGTTGAAAGACCACGAACGCTTTATTCCTTTTATCGGTAGATTATTCAAAGGGGATAGAAAAGTATTTGTAGTAAACTTGCTAAAAGACTTAAATGAGACTTTAAAATCATATATACAAGGTCAAGTAACAGTAAGTTTAATCTTAGGACTTATCCTTTATATTGGATATTCAATCGTTGGGCTAAATTACACATTATTACTTGTAATGTTTGCAATTGTTGCTAATATGATACCTTTCTTAGGACCTTGGATGGCATTCACGCCTGCTGCGATTATTTCTATTATTCAAGGACCAAGTTCATTTATATGGGTTTGTATTATCACTTTAATCGCTCAACAATTAGAAGGTAATGTTATTACACCAAATGTTATGGGTAAATCACTAAACATTCATCCGTTAACGATTATCGTAGTAATACTTGCTGCGGGTAACCTTGGAGGTTTTGCGCTCATATTAGTAGCAGTACCTTTATACGCAGTCATTAAATGTATTGTCAGAAATGTCTTTAACTATCGTCAGAAAATTGTCGATAAAGCGAATAGTAATGTAGCAGATTAATAGTGTTTTCAAATATAAGCAGATGATTTCTTTTAAGTTTAAGATTTCGTCTGCTTATTTATATATAAAAATTATTATAATTAATGCACGATTTCCACGAAGATTGTCGTATTCAACTTGCGATTTTACCATTGGAGTCAATACTAATCATTTTGCATTGGTAACGATGCTTTTTTACTAATTTGATAAGGCCTATGTCATTGCAAAGATTTAATAGTCCTCGTTGTTCAGTAGATGGTTCTGATTTACTACTAAAGGCTTTGGTTGGTTTCCGATAGAGTTGATAATAATCTTTGACGTTTCAATATATTTTATTTACTTCTGTAAAAAAATAAACTAAATGCCAACATAGGCATTTAGTTTATTTTAATAGTTTCATAAAAATATTATTATTTAATTGCGTGGAAACCACTATCTACATGAATATTTTCTCCAGTTACACCACTTGAGAAATCACTTAATAAATAAGCTGCAGTTTTACCAACTTCTTCTTGGTCTACATTTCTTTTTAACGGTGCACGTTCTTCAATTTCTTTTAGTATTGTATTAAAACCACCTACACCTTTCGCACTTAATGTACGAATTGGACCGGCAGAAATAGCATTAACACGAATATTGTCGCCGCCTAAATCAGCAGCTAAGTAACGCACGTTGGCTTCTAAGCTTGCTTTTGCAACACCCATAACGTTATAGTTTTGAACTGCGTATTCTCCACCGATGTACGTAGTAGCCACAATACTACCACCTTCAGGCATTAATTTTTTAGCTTCTCTACTAACAATAGTTAATGAATATGAACTAATGTCTTGAGCTAAAAGAAAGCCGTCTCTAGATGTATCTGAAAAACGTCCACGTAGGTCTTCAACATTACCAAAAGCGATTGAGTGATAAACACCATCGATGTTGCCTACTTTTTGACCTATTTGAGCAAAGCCATTAACAACGTCTTCGTCATTTTGCACGTCAACTTGGTACATATGTAATTGTTTTTGATTAAGTTGATTGACTAATTTTTCTAATTCTTTTTTACTACGTTCTTTACGGTAAGTAAAAACTAAATTTGCACCTAAATTGTCTAAAACTTTTGCTACGCCAAAACCAATACTACGTTTATTTGCAATACCCATAATGACGAAAGTTTTGTTTTCTAAACTAATCATGAGATTAACTCCTTTTAATTATTATTTGTGTATGGCAATCATTTCTATAATATGTGCCATTACTATTACTCATAATTAAATGCTTAATTATAACACTCTATATTTTAACATTGCTATGAAAGAATGAACAATTCTTTATTAAAAGAAACATAAAAATAATTTGGATGCTTTTAAAAAATAACAAACATCCAAATTATTTTAACTCATTAATTAAAATTACGTATTAAAAATATAATTCTAGCTCACGTTTCAATTCATCAACATATTCTTTAGAACCTGTAACAATCAATCTATCACGATAACGTAATTGAGTATCACCATGTGGCACGATTGATTCATTATTTCTAATAATACGTACGAAAATAATATCACCATCGAATGGGAAATTACGTAATTGTATTTGATCATACTGATGGTTCAACATAGCTATTTCATATAATGAAGTTTCTACATTACTGAGTAAGTTAAGCATATTTGGTGTTTCGATTAAACCTTTAAGTAAGATTTTATTACTCATGTAACTACTAAATACTTCAATACCTTGTTTATGCAGTTCTTCATCTTCTGAACTAGCCTCTAAGCGACATATTACACGTTCAACACCTTTTTCTTTAGCCATTAAAGCGACTTTTCTATTTATTTCATCATCATTTGTAGAACAAACAACGATATTTCGTTTGAACAAGCCAAGTCTGTCTAATATTTCAGATTCATAATCAGCAATTTCAATCATTGATATTTCATCTGCCAATTTGCGTTGATCGCTTAAATCAGTTCGATAATAAAGTGATACTTGATATAGATTGGAAGCAAGGTTTTGTGCAATGGGTATCGTCAATTGATTTTTCCCTATCATACTTACTTCAATACGCTTGGTCACCTCATCAGGTATAGGAAATAATTTTTTGAAGATAATTGGCACAATTAAACAAGCAATAACTGCACTTAAGATTAAGATACCAGATATTTCGGGCGTAATTGTATGTAGTTGTTCAGCAATTTTTGCCGAAGCAATTACAAGCGACAATGTTGATGTTAATAGGAACGCTGAAGAAATCGTCGTCTTTTGATCAAACCAACGTCGAATATAAAATACAGGAATGAGTTTTGATACTAAAAATGCAATAAGTAGTATCGGTATAATAATTAATATCGATGGTTCTTTAATAAGCGACGGAATATTAAGATCTACACCGACCATAATGAAAAATATGGGAATAAAGAAACCATATCCAAATGAGTCTAGTTTGTCGACTAAATCTTCATCAGGGCCGAGTAGCGAAACAATCACACCTGCGATAAAGGCACCTAAAATATTTTCAGCTCCAACGCCTTCTGCAAGCGCAACTAATAAAATAATAAGGGCAAAAACGGCTCTAATACCAATTTGGGTCGTACCGTCCATTAACTTTTGTAAAAATTTTGCTCGCTTAAATATTCCACCAAGGAAATAAAATATTATAGCAAATATAAGTAAAATACCTAAAAGCCATAATGACCCACTACCTGTAGCGTGAATCGCTCCATAAGCAGTTAATAATATCATCGTTACTAAATCTGCTAAGACAGCAACTAATAATATAAATTGTCCAATTGTCGTTCGCATAATATTCATTTCTTTTAACGTAGGTACAACAACACCTAACGATATTGTAGAAATAATAATAACCATTAATAATACATCATCGATAAGTCCAAACCATTTAAATAAATAAGCTAAAATAATTGATACGACCATGATTAACATAAAAACTGTAATAGCCAATTGGAAATGACCCGGTACTTTGGGTTGTTCATGGTCACTTCCGTCATTATTCGTTGATTTCTTTTTAAAAGCTTTAAAATCTATTTCTAAACCGCTTAAAAACATTAAAAAGATAAATCCTAACGTTGATAAAATGTTTAACATGGCATCCTTTTCAACTAAATTCAAAAATGAGTGACCTATAATAATACCCATGACGATTTCGGCAACTACCACAGGTATAAAATTAATTCTAAGTCGATTTACAAGAATCGGTGTAAAAAATGCTGCTAATACAACGATAACGAGTGATAAAAACTCCATGTTGCCTCCTTAAGTTAAATAAGACATAAATGATGTTGCTAAACCGAAATAGATTAGCATACTTACAATATCATTTATCGTTGTGATAAATGGACCACTAGCTACCGCTGGGTCAATTTTCAATTTATTCATTACTAGTGGTATAACAGATCCAACTAATGTGCCTACTGTCATAGCAATAGTTAAACTAGCACCGACAATACTTGCTAAAAATGGTTGTCTATAAATTATAATTATAATTATCACTAAAATAATTGCACATACAAAGCCACTCAACAAGCCACTTCCAGCTTCTCTCAAAGCAATCTTGAATTTACTTTTTTCATCGATTTCTCCTGTAGAAATATTACGTACAGAAACAGCAAGCGACTGTGTACCAGAGTTACCAGACATGCCACTAATGATTGGAATAAACGCAGCTAATAATGCTACTTGTGACAATGTATCTTCAAATGAGCCTAATATTGATGCCGTTATCATTCCTAGGAAAGTTAAAATAATTAACCACGGCAAACGTTTGGTCGCCGTTTTTAAAACTGAATCATTCGTTGCATCGACGTCAGAAACACCTGCTAGACGTGAATAGTCTTCACTAGCTTCTTCATCCATTACGTCTAAAATATCATCAATTGTGATAATCCCTAGTAAATGATCTTGATAATCTAAAACTGGCATAGCAATTAAGTCATAATCTCTCATTCTTTGTGCAACATCTTCTTGGTCCTCTGCAACATTAGAACTAATGACACGTTCGCTCATTATATCTTCTATATAAGCATCATTTTCAGCGATGATTAAGTCTCTTAATGACAAGACGCCAATTAATTTTTTGTCATCATTCACCGCAAAAATTACATAAATTGTTTCAGCATCCGGTGCTTGATCTTTGACATGAATAAGTGCTTCTTTAACTGGCATAGTTGCCTTTAAAGAAATGTACTCAGTGGTCATAATACCACCGGCAGTATCTTCATCATAATGTAATAAAGCTTTAATTTCTTTTGCATCTTCTTTATTCATTAAAGTCAATAAACTAACTAATTTTTGTTTGGATAGTTCATTCATTATATCTACTGCGTTATCATATGACATTTCTTCCAGTACTTTGCTTGCATAAGTTGCATTCATAGTATCAAATAGTTCTTCATATTCTTCTTCATCGATTTCAAGTTGATCGAAGAAATCTGCAACTTCTTCTGGAGATAAGACTTCAAATATACGCTGCCTTATATCATCGTTACTATCCTCAAAGTACTCACTTTGTTCATATGTATGCATAGATAAAAATTCAGTTCTAAATTCATCTATATCATTATCTAATAATAATTTATCAAGTAACTCTTGATCATAAACTGTTTCATCATCTAATTTAACTGACTCATTTTCATTATACATATGTCTCACCTCCATAGTTATATCTAAAATTATAGCATATCAAAAATTGTTATCATCGACTCGTAATTATCAATAATATTAATTTGTTCGTTAGTTATAGGATGTATAAATGTAACTTTATAACATTGTAACAATTGATGACTGTATCGGATATGCGTGCTGCCATATAAGTTATCACCAACGAGTGGATGTCCCATATGTTGGAAATGAACTCTAATTTGATGTGTCCTACCTGTAATTAATTTAACTTCACATAAACTATACCCTTTTTTTCGTTTTAATGAATTAAATATTGTGCAAGCGTATTTCCCCTCCGGCGAAACATGACGTTGAATAATACTAGCTGGATCACGTGCTATAGGTGCTTTAATCATACCTTTATCCTTGACCAAACCATGGCAAATGCACAAATAATGTTTGTCGATAGTTGTTTGTGACATTAAATGATGAATAAATCCATGCTTAGTAAAGATTACTATGCCTGAAGTATTTCTATCTAATCTAGTAACAACGTGCGGTATCGTTCCATTTTGTTGCCAAGTATGTGCATAAACTTGCTCCAACAAACTTCCATGCAAATGTTCTTTAGAAGGCGCTATATTTTGATGAGTTGGTTTAGCAACAACAATAAGATAATCATCTTCATATAAAATCTGTAGTGGTGCGTAAAAAGGTGTTATATTTTTACTAGGGATTTCTTTGGGTAAATGCACTTGCAATTGATCACCGACATTCATTATTGCGCGAACTGTAACTGGATTATCATTCACAAGTAAAGCGCCATTATTTTTAATGGCGCTAATTGTTTTCTTTGAATATAAATGACTTTGTAAAAATGTTTTAACAGATTCAGCTCGTTGAATGTTATAAACAAAGTGCATTATTCATCGTCTCCACTCGAAATAAATGAATCGTGTACCCTTTTCCAAAAAGGAAACGGTCTAAACCTAGCAAAACGCACTCTTTCGTTTGCTACTCTAAATTGAATCGCATTTACATTTTTATGTTTAATGCTTACGTGATCAATTGTAGTTAAAATTGTATCGTGATTTACTGGAGTAATTAAACATGTATGGTGTTTTGGTAAAACGAGTGGTGACCCAACCGTTCTAAAAACTCTATTATTAATCGACGCAATTTCTGCAATTTGCATTGCTTCCAGTGATGGGTGTATTAACGCACCGCCTAGCGCTTTGTTATACGCAGTAGAGCCTGATGGCGTTGATACGCACAGTCCGTCGCCTCTAAACCGTTCAAATTGTTTGCCTCTAATATTGACGTCTACAACGAGAGTAGAACCATTTTCAGTTTTCATAGTTGCTTCATTCAAAGCTAAATAACGTGTTTCGTACCCGTTATCATTATAGCGTACAATTAATTCTAAAAGTGGGTATTCGATAACCTGGAACTGAGAATTATTAATTTCAATGATTAACTTTTCTACTTCATGGGGTAACCAATCAGCATAAAATCCTAAATGACCAGTGTGAACACCTACAAAAGCACATCGTGATAACATATGACTGTATTGATGGAATGCTTGTAACAGCGTCCCATCTCCCCCTACAGAGATAACAATTTCTGGATTTTCTGTATCCTCAATCATTTGAAAGTCCTTCATATGATTAATCATTTTATGCTTTAAAGCGTTCGATTTTGAATCACCTTTAGACAAAATTGTATAACGCATGCTTACACCCCACTAGTCATTATTGTGCTTCTTAGCTCTTTTTTTCGAATAATACTTTTGAGCTTCTTGTATTTCTTCTTTTATTTCAGACATTTCTTCATCCAATAAATATGCCGCTTCAGCAGCTCTTTCAAGTCTATGTTGTATTTCTGGCGGATAATCTCCATCGTATTTATACCTTAATGTATGTTCTATAGTTGCCCAAAAATTCATTGCTAAAGTACGTATTTGAATTTCTGCCAAAATGTTTTTCTTTCCAGTTAATGCTTCTATAGGATATTCAATTATTACGTGATAAGAGCGATACCCACTTTGTTTAGTATTACTTATATAGTCTCTTTCTTCTATGACTTTAAAGTCTTCTCTTTGTCTTAATAGATTAACGACTATATCAATGTCATCTACAAATTGACACATCATTCGAAGACCAGCAATGTCATACATTTCTTCATGTAAGCGATCAAAAGGAATGTTACGTTTATTTGCCTTATCGATAATACTCGTCATAGGTTTGACTCTACCTGTTACGAACTCTATCGGTGAAGCATTTTCTCCTACTTCATATTGTTTCCGTAACCCCTTTAATTTAATTTTCAATTCATCTACGGCTTGTTTGTATGGAGATAAAAATTGGTCCCATTGATTCATCGTGATTCACTCCGCTTCACTATAATTCAAATATTTCTTCCACTTTTGAAACAAACTCCTTACCATAATTTGAATTTCCTTCTATGTTATCTAATATGTAAGTTAGTTCATTATCGAATTCTTTTAATTCTAAATCATCATTCACAATAACTTTCTTGTTTTTATTTTCATGTATCATAGACCATGTTTCTTTAACAAATATTAAATATGAGTATGACTGTCCATCATCTAAAATATATGCGAAGGCAAAGTTATCACTATCGACAAGCATTTGTCCTGCTTCTTCTAATCCTTCTGTAGATTCTTCTGTATAACATTTTATACTATCTTCTGTTATCTTGATTTCATTAACATAAATACGCATGCTTGTTCCTCCTTATTCTTTCCTAGTTTAACATAATTTACCACGACATAACACGTGTCATGGCCATACTATATTATATCTTTCAGCTAAAAATTTAGTATATAAATTAATCGTGTTTAATGAGTATTACTTTTAAATTCAATAAAATTTTTGCATAATGACAACTAAAGGAGTGAGCAAAGTGGCTACAAATAATGAGATAGAATTTAAACAACTATTAACTGATAAACAATATAATGATTTTGCACAACGTTACTTTCCTAATACAGAACCATTTACGCAAACGAACTACTATATAGATACCCCTGATTATCAGCTAAAAGCTAACAAAAGCGCTTTACGTATTCGAGTTAAAGACAGTGGTAACGAAATGACATTAAAAGTACCTGCAGATGTAGGACTTCTTGAATACAATTTTGATACAGACATAAAACCTGTCATGAATGATCATCTGGCTTCAGATAACTTACCTAATGACATTATTCATCAATTAAATAAATTGAACATTGATTTAAACGCTTTAGTAATATTAGGTGCATTAACAACTGAACGTATGGAAATACCCGATGGTGAAGATTTAATCGTTTTAGATAAAAACACCTATTTAAACTTTGAAGACTACGAACTTGAATTTGAAGTCACTGATTATGATACAGGGTTAGCAAAGTTCCATTCGCTGTTAAATAACTTTGATATAAAGTATGAACAGCCTGCAAATAAAGTTCAACGTTTCTTTGATCGTAAGGAACAAATATTAAAATAACGCCCCTCTTTATACAAAAGTCGAATTACTTCCAAATGTCAACATTCGTGTTATATTATTATATATATAAATTGAGTGTGGTGATGGAAAATGACACAAACACCTTATGACGTAATTGGTGCCCAAGCATTGTACAACCTTATAGATAACTTTTATTCACTTGTGTCACAAGACATAAGACTCAATCATTTGTTTCCTGAAGATTTAACTGAAACAAGTCGTAAACAAAAGCAATTTCTAACGCAATTTCTAGGAGGTCCTAGTTTGTACACAGAAGAACATGGTCATCCTATGCTTAAAAGACGTCATTTAGATTTTACCATTACACACCTAGAACGTGATGCATGGTTAGAAAATATGCAACGAGCGATTATAGATGTGCAACTACCAGCGGGCGTCGGTGATTACTTATATGAACGTTTACGTTTAACAGCCAATCACATGGTGAATTCTGAAAATTAATTGTAGGTGAAATTACATGACTCAAGAATTAAAACTGATACAAGCGAATAGTCGTGAAGATGCTAATCTTTCACCTGTAAGCAAAATAGAAATATATTCTTTCTTTGACCCGTTTAGTCAAGAATGCTTTAAACTTTCGGCAATACTTTCTAAATTACGTTTAGAATATAAACAATATATAAGAGTCCGACATATATTAAATCCTTCTTTACGTATATTAACAAAATGCCAAGCGCAAAGTACTTCAGATATAGACAATATTGCTTTAGCATATAAAGCGGCAGAATTACAAGGTAGACTGCGTGCTGAACGATTTATTCACTTACTCCAAAATGAGATTATACCTAAGAGAGATATCATCACTGAATCTATGGTAAATAATTGTATTTGCAACGCAGGATTAGATAAAGATGTATTCAAAGAAGACTTGCATAGCGCATCTATTAAAGAAAGTTTACAAGTGGATTTGCATATTGCGAGAGAGATGGATATTCAAGAAGCTCCTTCATTAGTTTTCTTTAATGAAGATGTTCACGAAGAAGGATTAAAAGTTGAAGGTTTATATCCTTATCACATTTACACTTATATCATTAATGAACTGATGGGCAAATCGATAGAAAAAGAACTACCGCCTAGCCTTGAAACATATATTGAGCAACAACAACTCGTTACTAAAGAAGAATTATTAACTATTTATGAATGGCCTGAAAAGGTATTGAATAAGGAACTGAAAAAGTTAGTGATTCAACAGAAAATTGAAAAATTAAGTGCACCTGAAGGTAATTTTTGGAGAGCCAAAAATTGAAAAAGTAAAAGTGTATAAATAAATAGCGGTAATCATTAATATTAATGATTACCGCTATTTTTGTATTTGAACATAAAAAAACGCCGTGTCTGATTACACGGCGCTAAACAAAGGGGATGGGAGAAATTTTTCACTTCAAACAAAGGGGTATGTTTGTTATGTGATTAATTTCATGTTCTTAATATAACACGCTCATATGGGCTTTTCAACCTAAAAACGCCAATAAATTTCATTTGTCATAAACTCGTCAAATTGTAAACGAATACATTCATGTTAAGTTTTCATAAGTTTTTCAAAAGCGTCTAATTTCTGTTCAAAAACTTCACATGCTTGTTCGATTGGTTCCGGAGTTGTCATGTCTACCCCTGCATTTTTTAATATTTCTATTGGGTAATTGGAACTACCTTTTTTCAAGAATTCGTTTATATAGCGATCAACTGCTGGTTGTCCTTCATTCAAAATTTGATGGCTTAAACTTTGAGCAGCACTATAACCTGTTGCATATTGATACACATAGTAATTCATATAGAAGTGAGGTATTCTTGACCACTCTTTACTAATATTGTCATCAGTTTCAACAGCATCACCAAAATATTGTTTGTTTAATTTAGCGTATTCTTCATTCATACGATTTGCAGTTAATGGCTCCCCTGCTTCTTCAATTGCATGTATTTTATGTTCGAATTCTGCAAACATCGTTTGACGGAATAATGTAGCTCTAAAACGTTCTAACTCTTGATTTAATAATAATAAACGGCGCTCATCATCTAAATGTTTGTCCATATAATCACTTAATAATGCCTCGTTACAAGTAGAGGCAACTTCAGCTACAAATATTGTATAGTCACTGTGATTTGATGGTTGATTTTGGCGACTGAAATAACTATGCGCAGAATGACCAAATTCATGTACCAAAGTATATAAATCTGAAACAGTATCAGACCAATTAAGTAAAATGAATGGATTTGTTAAGTGGGCACCTGAAGAGTAGCCTCCCGAACGTTTGCCTTTATTTTCATATACATCAACCCAACCATTATTTAAACCTTCTTCTACTACGTTCATATATGTTTCGCCCATAGGTTGAAGTGCTTTTAACATCCATTGTTTAGCTTCTTCATATGGCATTTCAAATTTTACATTTTTCACAAGTGGTGTATATAGGTCGTACATCTTCATGTCGTCTAAATCTAAAAGTTCTTTTCTTAATTCTGTGTAACGATGTAATAACGGCAAATATTTATGAACTGTTTTTACTAAGTTATCATATACTTGCTCTGGAATATGATTACGACTTAACGCCGCTTCTCTTGCAGTTTTATAATTATGTGTGCGGGCGTTAAAGATATTTTTTTTAACTTCACCTGCTAAAGTTGCACTCAGTGTATTATTGTATGCAGCATATTGTTTATAGAAGTTTTCAAAGGCTGATTTTCTTAAAACGCGATCATCAGATTCTAAACATTTTATAAATGTACCTTGAGTTAGTGGATGGCGATTACCTTTACTATCAATAGCATCTTCAAATTCTAAATCTGCATTGCTAAACATACCATAAACATTATCTGGCGTTGATAAAGCATCTTGTGCTTCTGTTAACATTTTTTCTTTATCCGCAGTTAATACATGCGGTCTATTTTCATTTATTAATTGTAAATCAAATTCATAACGTTTTAAATTGTCATTTTCACTAATAAATTGTTTTATCGTTGCTTCATCGATTTGTAAAATTTCTGGTACTAGAAAGCTCCAACTTGAACTAAACTTAATTATTAATTGATGTGCACGAGATTCAAAACCTGTATATTTATCGTTTGCTGTATCTTGGTCTTGTTTTAGATGTGCGTATACATATACTTTTTCAAGTTTAGAACCTACTTCGTCTTCTAATGCCAATGCTCTATAAAGTGTTTCGGCATTATCTCCCAAATGGCCTTTGAATTGTTCTTCTTGTCCTAAATAAGATTCTACTTCTTTAAAAGCTTCCTCAAAAGCTTCATCAGATTTAAATATTGTAGTTAAATCCCACGTATATTCAGGATATTTACGTTCTTGCTCTTCTCTTGTTAATTGTTGACTCATTGAGTAAACCTCCTAATATTAATTTATCTTAATTTTCTCACGACACTACTATTTTTGCACGTTATTACCTTTAAAATTTGAAAACTGACGCTCAAATTGCTGTACGAGTTGACTAACAATTTGTTCATATTGAATATGGCTGTAAGCAAATTTCCTAAAATCAATAGCTTGCATAAATAGTGATAGCGAATAACTTTTTTGCATCAATAATTTTAAAAGTTGCAATTGCCAAAAAATAGGATGTGATTTTAAATATATTTGTTCCGGAAAAATAAAACCTAAATTTTGCAAGACCCACGTGTCACTTAATTTTAAATTATACATAACACTTAAACTGGGTTCTATTACAGATCGCTTGCTTCTACATTGTTTTAAAAATTGTTGGATGCTATTGTTGGTTAGTTTATAATGTTTACTTTTCATTTTGTCATCATCGAAGAATTCAGAAATGTTTACTTTTATTTTTTCACCCAAGAATCGATTTCCACCAATTGCTATTAAATTTTTCAAACAAATCAAGGATTGTAATTCATTATTCCATAAAAACAACTTTAGCTTATTGGGTATAATGCAAGCAGATTGGAAACCGTTAAGTGTAATTAATTCATTATGCCTGATGTCATCTTCAATAATCCATATTACGATATAGCCTAAACGTTCATATGTATTTGTTCTTCTTTGTAATAGTTTTATCGTTATTGGTGAGCATTGTATTTCTAGAATTATTTTATTATTTATTAGTATGTCAGGAATTTGATGGCTTTGTTTTAGATAGGGTTCAATTTGGACACAATAACCTAATTCTTTTAGTTGTTGTCCTAGTGCATATTTAGCTTGATAATGGGCATATGTTTCTTCTTTATAATTGCAATTTTGACCACGATGAGCAAAGTGTGCACTTTTATATAAACCTTGTTTTAACGTTAATTTTTGACGACAAAGCGGACAATAGTAATCCAATTCCTTAAAAGCATCGACCGCACTCACAATATTTCCATACTTTGTTTTACCATATAGCACTACTACCACCTCATAATAATAAGCGTGGCAATATTCAAAATTACTTTTTATGCAACAAAAAAAGAGCCACTTTCATGGCCCTTCTCAATTTTTATATTATTTATTCTACTGAATCAGGGAAATAACGTCGTACTTGAGAAGTAACGTTATGACTCATAATTACTTTAGCATAATCATTTAAATAGACTTCAGATTTATCTGTAGGATAAGCAAACTCTAGTAATTGACTGTAACTATCGTTAATAACTTCTTGATCTACTGATTTATCGAAGTACATTGCGTAATAATATGCGTTATTAAGACTAAATAATAAGTCTTCAAATTCAGTAACACCAATATTGTTATGGTAAGCATAACTAATAACTTCTTCTAAGTCGTTAAATCTCACAATAACAGTGCGAATATTTTGTCGTTTGGATTCATTTTGTTTTTTACTAGTATCGTTTGAAGTTTCACCTTTTTGTTCTAATAAATCTTCTAAGCTTTCTTCTTGATCAAAGGTTTGTGATAAAATATCACTAACTTGATAGTCCATTTGTTCATTAGCTTCTTCTTCTGACATATTCATTAAGTCTTCATTTTTAGATTTAGAAATTGTAACTTCAACGCCCTTTTCAAAAGCATGAACTTGAATCCATAGAGGACCCTCAACAACAAAGTCTTCTTCTTCGTTAACTTCTTCCATCATATTCCAAAAAAATTCTTCTCCACGCTTACGATTAGTCCATAAATCTTCGCGTTGGAAACCTCTAGCTTCTATATCGCTATACGTAATAAATAATTTAACTGTTGTATCGTCAACACGCTCTATTCTCATATCATCTCACTCCTTACAGTCGATGAATAGTAATCATATTGTAGTAGAACGTAGTAAGAATTACAATAAATTTGTTTGATTAATTTTTACTATTTTCTATCGATCCCTTATATTAACATATACCCCAAAATATACCAAAAAAACAGCACTCATAATCCCGGTGCTGTTACAATTAGTTACGTTATATTGATGATTTAAATTTAAAACTATACAATAAAAGCCATAAAACTACGGATTAAAGATTATAACCATCAAACGTTGTCTTATGACTTCTTATTATATATTAAAATTAATCAACCATACGTTGCGCTTCTTGCAATTGGAAAGTACGGACTTTTCTTGGCAAGAATCTTCTGATTTCGTCTTCGTTATAACCAACTTGTAAACGTTTGTCGTCTAAAATAATTGGACGACGTAATAATCCAGGGTTATCTTGAATGATTGCATATAAATCTTGAAGTGGAAGTGCATCAATATCCACGTTTAATTTTTGGTATGTTTTAGAACGTGTAGAGATAATTTCATCTGTACCATCTTCAGTCATTTTTAAAATTTGTTTAATTTCATCAATTGTTAAGTGTTCAGAAAAAATGTTACGCTCCGTATACGGAATGTCATGTTCTTGTAACCATGCTTTCGCTTTACGGCAAGATGTGCAACTTGGTGAAGTAAATAGTGTTACCATACATCTCACTCTCCTATTATCATGAATAAAATTCATTGTTTAAATTATTTATATGATTAAGATGAGTTGAAAACTCGTTAAAAATTTATATCTTAACCTTACATAACTATATTATACTGCCCTAAGATTAAAATTAAATGAGAAATTCTTTAAATTCTAATTTTTTTTAGAACTTAGTAAAATTTCTTTACTTAATTTACACATAGAAACGCTATGTATTAAGTGTAACATAACTTACAAATGATTGAAATACTGTTATAATGTATATTAAATTAGAAAAAAATAGAAAGTGGGCATCATTAATGGAAACTCTTTTTTCAGGTATCCAACCTAGTGGTATACCAACAATAGGAAATTATATCGGTGCATTAAAACAATTTAGTGAAGTTCAAGAGGACTTCAATTGTTATTTTTGTATCGTTGATCAGCATGCCATTACGGTACCTCAAGATCGTTTGAAACTACGTAAGCAAATTCGACAACTCGCAGCAATCTATTTAGCATCAGGTATTGACCCTGAAAAATCAACGCTATTTATTCAATCTGAAGTGCCTGCACATGTGCAAGCAAGTTGGATGCTAACAACAATAGCATCTATAGGTGAATTAGAACGCATGACTCAGTTTAAAGATAAATCTCAAAAACAAGTCGATGGTGTCTCTGCAGGATTACTTACATATCCACCCCTTATGGCTGCAGACATTGTTATTTACAATACTAATATTGTTCCAGTTGGTGAAGACCAAAAACAACATATAGAATTAACACGTAATTTAGTAGACCGCTTTAATAGTCGTTATAATGATATTCTTGTAAAACCTGAAATTCGCATGCCGAAAGTTGGTGGTCGCGTAATGAGCTTACAAGACCCAACTAAAAAAATGAGTAAAAGTGACGACAACCAAAAGAACTTTATTTCATTATTAGATGAACCAAATGTTGCGGCAAAAAAAATTAAGAGCGCAGTGACTGACTCTGATGGTGTGATTAAATTTGATCGTGAAGAAAAACCTGGAATTACGAATTTATTATCTATATACTCCAGTTTAACTGATGAATCCATAGAAGATTTAGTGTCAAAATATAAAGATTCAAATTATGGTACATTCAAAGCTGATTTAGCACAGGTCGTTAAAGATTTCCTTACAGATTTTCAAGCAAAATATAACGACTTCTATAATTCAGATGAATTGGATAACATATTAGATGGTGGTAGAGACAAAGCGCATAAAGCTTCATTCAAAACATTAAAGAAAATGGAAAAAGCAATGGGCTTAGGGCGCAAAAGATAACAAATACTAAGAGGCAAACAATTTTTAAAGTTTGCCTCTTTTTTAATTTAAAAACCCTTCGAGAATTTCTCGAAGGGTCATTTTAATTATTTATCTTTTTTCTTTTTACCTGTTTTTCTATCGATGCTTCTATCAATGTAAGCACCTTTTAGTGAAGTATCTCCACCTATTTTATGATAAATAATACCTTTAACTTGAGGATTAGTTAAGTGCGCTTGTCCTTGTTGGAAAATAGGCGCTACAGGAGCTTCACTTAAATAATAAGTTTCAGCTTCTTTTAACGTTTTATCTCTTTCATCTGGTTTTTTCAATAATTTTCCATTGGCATCTTTAATCATTTTATCGTATTTTTTACTGCCCCATCCGGTATTATTTTGTGAATTACCAGTAGTCATAATATTTAGGAAAGTTAGTGGATCTGCATAGTCAGGTCCCCAACCCGACAGTGTTGTTTCATAATTACCTGATAATTCAGCACTAATTCTTTGTTTACCAGGCATTTGCTTAATTTTTACAGTTACACCAGGTAGATTTTTTTGAATTTGGCTTTTTAAATATTCAGAACCAACTTTGTCAGATGGTGTTTCATTCGTATTTAAAGTAAATACAAATTTATCTTTACCTAGAGCTTTTTTAGCTTTATCAAGGTGTTCTCTTGCCTGCTGTGGATTATATTGTAATTTAGACTTAACTCCATCAGAATAATCCTTACCATCAGGAGATAAGAATGTCTTTCTTGCTGTGAATTTATCCATAGTTTGAGAACCATTATTCAATACATCATCAACATATTCCTTTTTATTAATTGCTTGTGATATTGCTAATCTGAAATCTTTATTTTTAAATTCTGGAACTTTATCTTGGTTCATTTTAATAAACCAAGTAAATGCAAGTAAACGTTTTTTCAGTGCGGGGCTATCTTTATATTTATCTACTTGTTCAGAAGTAATTGCTGTATCATCTACCGAACCAGTATCATATAACGACGCTCCTGATTGACTATCTTTTATAATCTTATAATTCACTTTATTTAGATGAACTTTTTTATTATCCCAATAATCATTGTTTTTAACCATTAATAGTTTATCTTCTGGTGACCACTGTTTCACTTTAAATGGCCCATTAAATACAGTTTTTTCAGGTGTTGTTCCATATTTATCACCATATTTTTTTACTGCTTTTGGATTTTGAGGTAAAAAAGTTCCAAAAGCTAATAATTCATTTATATATGGTATAGGTTTCTCTAACTGTATTTTTAATGTATGATTATTTACTGCTTTTACACCTAAATCATTCATTTTTTTCTTACCCATATTAATATCCTCTGCATTTTTAATATCGTACATTATGTATGCATATTCAGATGCAGTTTTAGGATTTAACACTCTTTTCCATGCGTATACAAAGTCATTTGCAGTTACTTGGTCTCCATTAGACCATTTGGCATCTTTACGAAGTTTAATAGTTAAAGTTTTACCACCATCACTTTTTTTAGGTTCACCTTCAGCTATGGCTGGTTTTGCTTGATCATTTTTATCCAAAGTATATAATCCTTCATAAACTTGATTAAACACATCAAATGTAACATTATCTGTAGCATGTGCTGTATCAAAAGTTGTCATGTCTTGCGTTAGAACTTTACGTAATACTTGTCCGTCTCCATTATATGTACTTGATTTACCATTACCACATGCTGTTAATACCATGAGAATCGCGATTAAAAATGCAACTATTTTAGTAAATTTATATTTCATGTTCATCCCCCTTCCCCTTTATTGTTGAGTTTGCGTGTATTCCGCTGTTAAATTTTTCGCTTCGTCGTTAGTAACAAAAACATAATGTTCTGGTGTAATTTCTTGTAATGAACGTTCGTTATTTTTTGATGCATCTTCTTTATAAACGATTCTTTTACGTTCTTTTTCAGAATCTGGATCTGGTTGTGGAATCGCTGATAATAGAGATTTCGTATACGGATGTAATGGATTATGATATATATCATCCGAAGGTCCTAATTCAACTATTTTTCCAAAGTGCATCACAGCAATTCTATCTGAAATATATTTCACCATAGATAGGTCATGGGCAATGAATAAAAATGTAATCCCATGTTCTCGCTGTAGTTTTAATAATAAATTCACAACCTGAGCTTGGATTGATACGTCTAAAGCCGAAATAGGTTCATCTGCAATAATAAATTCTGGTTCTACTGCTAATGCACGGGCAATGCCAATTCTTTGTCGTTGACCACCTGAGAATTCATGTGGGTATCTATTGGCATGTTCTTTACTTAAGCCTACTGTTTCTAACATGTCATAAACACGCTTTTTTCTTTCTCTCGTAGATGAAGCTAATTTGTGAATATCTATACCTTCTCCAACGATATCCATAACCTTTAATCTCGGATTTAACGATGCATACGGATCTTGGAAAATCATTTGAATCTTTTTATTAAATTTTAATAGATCTTTTCTATTTTTAATCTTTTGAATGTCGACGCCTTCGTATAGAATTTCGCCACCAGTAATATCATCTAACTTTATTATTGCTTTACCGGTAGTTGATTTACCACAACCTGATTCGCCAACTAAACCAAATGTTTCCCCTTTGTATATATCGAACGAAATATTTTCAATAGCACGAACTTCGCTTTTCTTTCCTTCATTGAAATACTGTTTTAGATTTTTAACTTCTAATAAAGTTTCTTTATTATTGACCATCGAACGACACCCTTTCTACCTGTTGCGGTTTATCGTAATTATTAGGCATATCACGTTTTCGTTGCTGTACCATCAATGGAGGTTCTACATGTAGCGCACGTTCATCTAAAAGCCAAGATTTAACAAAGTGTGTAGGTGATACCTTAAACCACGGAGGTGACTCTTTAAAGTCAGCATTTAACGCATAAATACTACGTTGAGCGAATGCATCTCCTTTTGGTGGATGTAATAAATCCGGTGGTGTTCCTGGTATAGCTAATAATTCTGTGTCAGAACCAGTCGTTAAATCAGGCATTGATGATAATAGCCCCCATGTATAAGGATGCTTAGGATCATAAAATATTTCACTCGCATCGCCTGTTTCGACCATCTGTCCACCATACATAACTGCTACTCTATCAGCAATATTTGCTACTACACCTAAGTCATGTGTAATAAAGATGATAGAAGTATCAATTTTATCTTGTAATTCTTTCATCAAATCTAAAATTTGCGCCTGCATCGTTACGTCTAATGCAGTCGTCGGCTCGTCTGCAATAAGGACTTTAGGTTCACATGCTAATGCTGTTGCAATAACAATTCTTTGTCGTTGACCACCAGAGAATTGGTGCGGATAAGCACCAAATCGTTGTTCTGCATTAGGTAAACCTACTAAATTTAAAATTTCAAGTGCTCTTGTTCTAGCTTTGGATTTCGTATAATTTCTATGTTTCATAAGTGGTTCCATGACTTGCTTACCTATTTTCATCGTTGGATTTAATGAAGTCATAGGATCTTGGAAAATCATCGAAATATCTTTACCACGTAGTTTGATAAGCTCTTGTTCGCTTTTTTGAGCTAAGTCTTCGCCAAGAAAATCTATCTTACCTTTTTTAATTCTTCCTGCGTCTCCTTGGAATAATTTAGTTATCGCCTTTGTTGTTACTGATTTCCCAGAACCAGATTCACCAACGATAGCTAAAGTCTCCCCTTTGTCTAAATAAAAATCGACACCTCTTACTGCTTGCACTTCCCCTGCGTCAATGTCAAAGGAAACATGCAAGTCGCTCACTTCTAATATTCTTTCTGACATAATATATTCCTCCTTTGTTATTTACGCATTTTAGGGTCAAACGCATCGCGTAAGCCGTCACTAAATAGATAGAAAAATAAAATTAATAAACTTAAAATAATTGCTGGTATAAATAACTCGTGTGGATTAATGAGTAACATTGCACGTCCATCATTGACGAGTGAACCAAGTGAAGTTCTAGGTGCTGGCACCCCAATACCGATGAAACTTAAAAATGCTTCGAAGAAAATCGCACTTGGCACAGTAAACATTGAAGTTACTACAATAGGTCCTAGTGTATTTGGTAGAATATGTTTAAAAATTAATTTCGTCTTTGACGCTCCCAAAGTTCTAGACGCCAGTACAAATTCTTGTGTTTTTAATTTTAAAAATTCTCCACGTACGACACGACTCATACCTATCCATCCAGTTATCGACATCGCTAAAATAATCGTCCAAATTGACGGTTCAAATATCAATACGAATAAAATTACGACGATTAAGTTAGGTATTGATGCCACGATTTCAATGATACGTTGCATGATATTATCAATTCTTCCACCAAAAAATCCAGAAACCGCACCATAGACAACACCGATAAAAATATCTAATAAAGCTGCCACGACACCGATAAATAACGAAACTTGAGCACCTTGCCAAGTTCTTGACCATAAATCTCTACCTAATTGATCTGTCCCAAACCAATAGTTGTCTTTCGCGCCAGTTTCTTTATACACATCTTGTCCGTTTGCACCTTGCCCATCAAATGGTAAAAAAGGAACTTTATCCAATAAAGCAATTTTAGGTGGTAAATTTCTCTGTTTAACATGTTGTTCAGCATAGTCATGTTTACTGATTAGTGGTCCAAGTACTGCAAATAATATAATTATTACAAGACCAATCATTCCTACTACTGCTAATTTGTTTCGTCTTAATTGAGTCCAAGCATCTTGCCAAAAGTTTTTACTCTCTCTTTGCATTTCTGGTTCTTTTTCAATATCTGCGTTACTTCGCACAAAATCTTCTGCCATCAAACCAGTTGATGTATTGGTCATAACAGCATTTGAAGGTTCATTGTTATTTATAAATTTTTTATTTTCAGACATTATTTTTTCCCTCCTTGTATTCTTATTCTAGGGTCAATAACGCCATATAATATGTCTACAATAAATATTGAGACTATAAAAAATGTACTAAATAGTAGTGTTGTAGCCATAATGACAGAGAAATCATTTGTTTGAATCGATCTTACGAATTGGTCCCCTAATCCAGGCACACCAAAAATATTTTCGATAGTTAATGTCCCAGTTAATATACTAGCTAACATCGGTACAAGTATAGTAATGACAGGAATTAAAGCATTACGTAAAGCATGTCCGAATATTACTCTCATTGTAGAGTTCCCTTTAGCTCTAGCCATTAAAATGTAATCGGAGCTCAAAACTTCTATCATTTCCGCTCTTATGTATCTAGCTACTGTAGCAATTACAACTGCTGATAAAGATAACGACGGCAGTACTGCAGTAGAAATACCTTCCCAACCTGCAACTGGGAACCAATTCAATTTAACTGAGAAAGCATATTGTAGTAATACAGCTAAAACGAATGAAGGTACAGATACAGCTATTACTGAAATTATTGTTGCGATATAATCGACCGAGGTATTCTGCCGGACTGCAGCTGCAACTCCTAAAACCACCCCTACTATGATTCCAATAATCATAGCTGTAATTCCCATTTCCATAGATGGAATAAGTCGTGGACTAATTAAATCCCAAACCGGTTGGTTATTATATTGAAATGAATTCCCAAAATCACCTGTTACAACATTTTTCATATAATTTGCGTACTGAACAGGTACAGGATCATTCAATCCATATTTTTCATTCAATATGTGTTTTTGATCTTCACTTAGCTTTTGATCATTAAACGGTGAACCAGGCATAAGTTTCATCAAAAAGAATGTGATAGTCATAATAATAAACAATGACAACACCATATAACCTAATCGTTTCAAAACATATTTAAGCATAAATCCATCCCCCTTAACTTTTCAAAATTAACATTCCTTTCAAAATTTTCAGAAATATTAACATAATTATATATTTCTTTTGCGTATTAATCAATATAGTTTTGCTTCACATTATTAAAGTAAATAACTTATATCAATGAAATATTTTTGAGTTATAAGCTTATTTTATCCTTCACATAAAAATCTATTCAGTTTTAATTTGGATTCAGTTACAATAAATATAATAAGGTTTGGGAGGATTTTTATGCAGTTATTTCGTAAGTTAATAATTTGGATTTTATTAGCACCACTATGTTCTTGCTTAATATGGATTTTTAGCGAAAAATCTTTTATAGATTTTTTGAATATATTATTTTATACCTCAGCCGTATTAAGTATCATTACTTTCGTTCTCATAATAGTACAAGATGGTGTGTTTGATGTAACAAGTTATGGTTTCCGTAAATTAAAATATCAATTTTCTACAAAAAAACAGCGTGCATCTATGTCAAATGATGACTTTTTTAATCCCCAACAAGTTAAAAAAGACAATTATGTCGTCACATCATGGGTCAAATATGCATTTTTAATCAATTTAATATATTTTGCTGTTACTATTATTATTAGTTTCTTAATATAAAAAATGGGGTAACGACATCGTATTGATATCGTCACTCCATTTTTTAGTTATATCTTCAATTTTTATAATTATTAGTTCAGATCATTTATATTAGGATTCATAAACAAGGCATAGTATAGCAAAATAAAGCCTATTAATACTACTGCTGCAACATAGATGGACATCATCCAAGGCGCTAAAAATGCGCCAAGAATTAAACCAAATCTAGCTAAAATTTGAGCCCCATTGTTAGAAACCATATTAAAAGTAGCGTATGTGCTTCTTTGATCGTTTGGAATCATTAAGAATCGACGTGCGTTTTGAATAGGAGAATAAATTAATTCACCTAACGTTGCTATTACTGCAAATAAACATAGTACCCATACATTATTCGAAGACGTCATAATAGCATAACCAAGGGTATACAATACGATACCAATTTTAAAAACGTCTTTTTTAGAAGTACTTGCTATCATTTTATTAACTGTAAAAGTTAAAGTTGCCACTACAACTGTATTGATAATCATAATTAGTGTAAACATTCTTACTCCATCGATCGTAAATCCAAATAAATGAAATGCTTCGAATTGCTTTTTTAATCTCACGACAACATATGAATTCAAACTTAATTCCGCCATCATAACCATTAAATAGCCTAACGTTAATATCATGTAATACTTATCTTTAATTACTACATAATAGCTTTGTAAAAAGTGTTTTAAGTTTGAAGTAAAAGCTTCTTTAGTTTTGAAATTTTGTGTTACTTTATAAAATTTAGCAAATAAATACCAACTTATTAGCATAGCTACTAAAAATAATATAAATAAAAGACGTTTATGACTTAAATATAACAATGCGCCTAACATCATACCGATAGCCGTGCCAATATTAAACATCCAATACATTAATTGGTAAACATATTCTCTTACTTCCTCGTAAATGGCGTCCATAATGGCCGCTTCGAAAATAGGTTCACTAGCTGCGAATAATAATTCGAAAATAAAAATCGCAATACAAAATATAACCAGCCCAATACCATCCATCGTTACAGTTATACTAAGAATAATTAAGCTCACTGCATACAAAATATGCGCCCAATTTAATACCTTCTTCCGCGATAAATTATCTCCTATATAACCACCAACAAAAGTAACCAAAAAACTAACAATAATATTGATAATTAAAAATGCCCCAGCAAAAACCGCGTTAATTTTACTTGTTAAATAGAGTGCAATAAAGGGCATAATAGCCTGACTCGCTATGATAAGTATAAATTCAGCAAGCAATCTCGTTTTTAAAGTTGTAGATAATGTAAAAAATCTCCCCATGAAGTATATACCCCCCAATTCTCACCCCAGTAGTTAGCTTATCTTATCATTAATTATTAGCTATGAAAATATGATAATATTACGCAATCTATTACCAAGTGCTTAATTATCACTTTAATTCTGCATAATAAAAAAGCTTTCCAAATAAATGGAAAGCTTAAATAATATAGGTTTATTCACTAAACTTTTTAAATACTAATACCGCATTATGTCCGCCAAAACCAAGACTGTTACTCATTGCATAAGTAATATCTAAATCTTGTGCTGTGTTAGGTACAAAGTCTAAATCACATTCTGGGTCAGGTGATTCAACGTGAATTGTTGGCGCAACACGACTATCTCTAATAGATAATGCTGAGAAGATTGCTTCAATTCCACCAGTTGCACCTAATAAGTGACCAGTCATTGATTTAGTTGAACTAACTTTAAGTGATTTAGCAGCATCACCAAATGTATTTTTAATTGCTTGTACTTCTGTTAAGTCGCCTACTGGAGTACTAGTACCATGAGCGTTTAGATATTGTATATCTTTAGCTTCAATACCAGCATCGTCAATCGCTGCTTGCATTGCACGTGAACCGCCTTCACCTTCCGGCGCAGGTGCAGTTATATGATAAGCATCTCCTGTTGAGCCATAACCTACGATTTCTGCATAGATTTCAGCGCCTCTAGCTTGTGCAGATTCTAATGATTCAAGAACTACTATACCTGCACCTTCACCCATAACAAATCCATCACGTCCAATTTGGAAAGGTCTGCAAGCAGTTTCAGAATCGTCATTAGTAGATAGCGCTCTACTAGCACTAAATCCAGCTATAGCCATATCAGTAATAGGTGCTTCGGTACCACCAGTAACCATTGCATCAGCATCGCCACGTTGAATTATTTTAAATGCTTCACCAATTGAGTTTGTTCCAGTGGCACAAGCTGTAACAGTAGATCCATTAGGTCCTTTAGCCCCTAAATCTATAGATACTTGTCCCGTAGCCATATCTGGAATTAACATTGGTACGAAGAATGGACTAACACGTCTAGGTCCTTTATTTAATAACGTATTATGTGCGTTTTCGAAAGTTTCCATACCACCAATACCAGCACCAATCCAAACACCGATATTGTTTGCATTATCTTCATTAATGTTTAATTTAGCATCTTTCACAGCTTCCCTGGCAGCAACTAATGCATATTGAGTGAAACGATCCATACGTCTCGCTTCTTTTTTTTCTATAAAGTCTTCAATATTGAAATCCTTTAACTCACCAGCTAAATGTACATTATAAGGATCTGTATCAATTCGAGTTATTTTATCTATGCCATTAACGCCTTTTAAAGCATTTTCCCAAGAAGTTTTGGCATCATTACCAATTGGTGATAATACACCAACACCAGTAATTACAACACGTTGTGCTTTACTCATAAATTTACCTCCTATTTACCCCATTTTAATGTAATGGCACCCCAAGTAAGGCCACCGCCAAATCCTACAAAAACAAGGATATCATCATCTTTAATTTTGTTATTTTCTAATTCTTGAGCCATACTTAATGGTATTGATGCTGCAGATGTATTTCCGTATTTATTAACGGAAACGCTCATTTTCTCTTTATCTAGTCCTAAACGTTCACGTGCAGATTCCATTATACGTATGTTAGCTTGGTGAGGAATAAACATATCAACATCTTCAGGTTGTAAGCCTGCTTTAGCAACGGCTTTGTTTGAAGCTTCTCCCATAACTCTAACAGCAAATTTAAATACTTCACGACCGTTCATGAAAATTTTACCATTATCTGGATTTAAATATAAATATTCCCCTCCAGATCCATCTGAACCAAGTTCATAACTTAATATTCCTCTACCTTCAGATACTTCTCCAATGATAGCAGCTCCGGCGCCATCACCGAAAAGAATTGCTGTTGAACGATCTGTCATATCTGTAATTTTAGATAATTTATCAGCACCAACAACTAAAATATTTTTATAATCGCCTGATTTAATAAATTGTTGCGCATTAATTATAGCGTACATAAATCCACTACATGCTGCCAATTGGTCCATAGAAGGAACTTTACCTATACCTAATTTATTTTGCAACATATTAGCTACTGTTGGGAAAGCATAATCTCCTGTGGAGGTTGCAACCATAATCATATCTATATCTGTCGCTTCAATTCCAGCGTCTTCAATTGCTTTTAAACTTGCTTTATAAGCTAAATCTGATGTATCTTCATCTTCATTCGCCCATCTTCTTTCTTTTATACCTGTCATTTTAGAAATCCATTCATCTGAAGTTTCTAAAAATGATTCAAAATAGGCATTGTCTACAACATTTTCAGGTGCATAAGCCCCAAAACCTTTAATACCCACATTCATGGTCGTACACCTTCTTATTTTCAATTTTAATACCAGGTATTAATTTAACATAAATTTTAATCTAAACACAAGAACTTATCGCGATATAAAAGTAATTATGCTTTATACATTATAAATTACACGACGTTGTAACTCAAAACAAAAGTATAGATGTAAGCGATTAATACTATACAAACATTGCGCTTTTAATTATAATGTAACTATATATAATATATTGGAGGCATTACTAATGAAATACCTCGCTGTATTGGTTTGGGCAATCGTATTATTAGAAATGGTTAATTTTGTCTTAAATAGTTTAGAAGGTGGCGGAGCTTTAAACTTTGTGACACCTATTATAATTGCCGTTATTTTCACAATTTTTATAGTATTATTTGATTTGGTAATCAAGCCCAACAAACAAACCAAAAATGAACACTAAAAGACACCAACATGTTTGACATGTTGGTGTCTTTTATATGCTTTCTTAAACATTAGCTGTATCATTATTTTCTAAATCGAATGTTAAACCGTCATCAGTTAAATCAATATGAACGACAGTGCCTTCAGGTAAGTTTTCTCTAATCATTTTTCTAGCTAAAGGTGTTTCAATTTGTCTTTGAATAAAGCGTTTAAGTGGTCTCGCACCAAATTGAGGTTCATATGCTTCTTTACCTAACCATTCTTTAGCTTTATTTGAAACTTCGATTGTTATACGTTGTTCTAATAGTCTAATATTTAATTGAGTCAATAGTTTTTCTACTATCATACCCATATCGTCCACTGACAATGGTTTAAATAGTACAATATCGTCCATACGGTTTAAGATTTCTGGTTTAAAGTATTGATTTAAACTTTCCATTACTGCTTTTTCTGTAGCTTTAGTAATGACACCAGTTTCTTTTACATTTTCAAGTAACACTTGTGAACCTATATTACTAGTCATAATTATAATAGTATTTTTGAAATCAACGTTTCTACCTTTTGAATCAGTTAAACGACCTTCATCTAAAATCTGGAGTAACACATTGAAAACATCGCTATGTGCTTTTTCTATTTCATCTAATAGTATGACAGAGTATGGATTTCTACGTACTGATTCAGTTAATTGACCACCTTCATCATGGCCAACATATCCTGGAGGAGCCCCGATTAAACGTGACACAGAATGTTTTTCCATATATTCACTCATATCGATACGAATCATATGTTTTTCTGAATCGAAGAGAGTGGAAGCTAATGATTTAGCCAATTCCGTTTTACCTACACCTGTTGGTCCTAAAAATAAAAAACTGCCAATAGGTCTTTGAGGGTCTTTGATACCTGCACGCGCTCTTACAACTGCATCTGAGACTAAATCTACTGCTTTGTCTTGTCCGACTACTCTCTCATGTAAAATATCAGCTAAATTCAATAGTTTTTCACGTTCGGTTTCAACAAGTTTAGAAACTGGAATACCAGTCCAAGAACTTACTATATCGCCAATTTCTTCATCAGAAACAATCTCTCTAATAATTCGATCGTTATCTTCATTTTGTTCGTCTTGGAACGCAGCTTCTAATGCGCTTAATTCTTTTTCTAATTCAGGAATTTTACCATGTTGCAATTCGGCAGCACGTTCTAAGTTATAATTATTTTCAGCATCTTCTAGTGCTTTTCTACTTTCATCAAGTTCTGTTCTCTTTTCTTGAAGTTTTGCAATTTTCTCTTTTTCTTGTTCTACACGAGATGAAATTTCAGATTGTTTTTCTTTTTCATTTGCTAATTCTTCCTGTAACTCATGTAAACGTTGCTTACTTGCATTATCTGATTCATTTTTTAATGCACTTTCTTCAATTTCTAATTGCATTACACGGCGATTGACTTGGTCTAATTCTGTAGGATTAGAGCCCATTTCAGTACGAATTGTGGCACATGCTTGATCCACTAAATCAATCGCTTTATCAGGTAGAAAGCGATCAGTTATATAACGATCTGATAATTCTGCCGCAGCTACTAAGGCACGGTCTTGAATTCTTACTCCGTGATATACTTCGTAGCGTTCTTTTAATCCTCTTAAAATTGAGATCGTATCTTCGACATCAGGCTCTGATACGTTAACTTTTTGGAAGCGACGCTCTAATGCAGAATCTTTTTCGATATATTCTCTATACTCATTTAACGTCGTAGCACCAATACAGTGTAGTTCACCTCTTGCTAACATTGGTTTCAACATGTTACCCGCGTCCATAGCACCTTCTGTTTTACCAGCACCAACTAACATGTGTATTTCATCGATAAATAAAATTATTCTACCGTCTGAATCTTTAACTTCTTTAAGTACTGCTTTTAAACGTTCTTCAAATTCTCCACGATATTTGGCACCGGCTACAAGTGCACTTAAATCTAATTCGAATATCGTTTTATCCAGTAATGATTCAGGCACATCTTTACGCACGATTCTTTGTGCTAAGCCTTCAACTATCGCTGTTTTCCCTACACCCGGTTCACCGATAAGCACTGGGTTATTTTTTGTTTTTCTACTTAAAATTCTTATAGAGTTTCGAATTTCTTCATCTCTTCCTATGACCGGGTCCATATTACCTTGTCGGACCTCTTCAACTAAATCACGTCCATATTTCTCTAAAGTTTCATAGTTCACTTCTGGATTTTGTGATGTCACGTGATTCCCTCCTCTAATTTTTTTAATAATTTCTGTTACTACTTCTGCTTTATTTGCTACTGCTTGCTTTGTTGTTTCATCTATTGCTATCGCAGCTAATAGTATATGCTCCATAGATATATATTCATCATCATAGTCTTTCATATATGAATCGGCTTTAGTCAAAAGTTCATTTGCTTTGGGACTAATATACTGTCCATATTGAACGTTATCCCCTTGAACTAAAGGATAATCTTTTAATTTATTTTCATATTGTGTTTTTAATTGCTCTGTATCAATATTTGCTCTTTCTAAAACATTGTGATACAAACTATCAGTTTCAGACAATGCTGATATTAAAATCGCTTCAATTTCAACGTTTTGTAATTCATATGTTTGAGCTTGCTCAACCGCATTTTGTAATACGCTTTGCACTTTGTAGGTCATTTGATTTATATCCAATATTTTCACCCCTATACAATTAGCGTTAGGTCAAATCTATTTTGACTTTGACTTTCTTTGACCTTAATTTTATTATAGACTCTTTTACTTAAAGAATCAACTCGAAAGCATAAAAAAATACATCATTTTTATTATATTAATTTCCTCATTACTGCATAAAAAAACCGGTAACGTCCAATGTGAATGGTTACCGGTTTACTGTTATTTTTTTAATGCATTAATGATTTGATCGGTTAACGCTTCTACCCCTTTTTGTTCCAAATGGATGCCGTCTGGTGCAAAGTATTCAGTATGGCCTTCTGAAGCTTCATACCAATTTATTAATTTAACATTTGAATGCTCTTTAGCGGCTTGAGCGAGCAAATCATTCACATGTTGTTCGTACGGTCTTGGGACCCTGACGTTAATTAAATAGATGTCTGCCTCTCCTAGTCTATTAATTAATTCATCTAATTGACTTTTACTAAAATCACCATTAGTACCTAATTCGAGCACAACTTGGTCGCCTTTTTGAGTTTTATCTTTGTACTGATTATTAACTAATGGCAATGCTTCATATAGATTTCTTCCTACCTTACCATCTATATCAGCATTTGGTACTTTGTCTTTAAATGTGTTACCAATATCTACCATGACAGAATCACCTAATAGCAAAGGTGCTAAATCTTTTTTATCATCATCTTTTGTCTCGACTTGTTTATCTGTGTCTTTATTATGATCAACTCGTTTAGACTGAGTTGTTTTTTTCTCATTATTTGTAGAATGAAACGTTGTTTTCTTGTGAATAATATCATCTTCTCCCAATCTGTCGAATGCACCTAAAAAGACGAGTAGCATAGGTATACAAAAGCCTAACGTAACGATAGTTCTAATTAGAGAAGCTTTTAATAATTTAGCAAAATTAAATACACTAAAACCATGTTCCCTAAATGGTAATTCAATATATCTATATGATGATTCAGCTAAAATGATTGTTAAAATGATATCTATCATATATACGTATACAGGATATTGACCTGCTACATAATAAGAATGAATAAAACTTATTATTGGAAAATGCCAAAGGTATAGACTATAAGATCTTTTTCCTATGTAGATAAATACTTTATTCCCTAATAATTTAGCAAATGTATTTGTTGGATGTACGGCACTAGCAATAATTAACAGCGTCAAAGTCGAGATTATGTAAAACCCACCACTATAAATCCATTTATTGTCATCTTCCACAGTAAAAAATAAAATAATTAGAGTGATTAATGCGATAATTCCTGTAGTACTAATACTGTTTTGAAGTATTTTCGGTGGGTTTGCCTTTAACTTAAATGGTGGCCAAGCAAAAGCTAAAATCACACCAAGTAATAATGTTTGTAAACGCGTATCTGTACCGAAATATACCCGTGAGTTTCCAAATGTTATTGGAAAAATAGCTATCATTAAAATTAGTGATATTAACGAAATAATCCATAATATTAGCGTCACTTTTTTATAGCTTTTAAATTTTAGTAATAACAAAATAAGCACAAATGGGAAAAATAAATAAAACTGTTCTTCTATGGCTAAGGACCATAAATGTTTTAATGGCATAAATGCAAATTGTTCAAAATAATTTACATTTGTTGCTATGTACCACCAGTTTGACATATATAAGAGGGCTGCAATTGCGTCGTGTTTAACTTGGACAATGTGAGATGGTTTGAAAATTAGCGTAGTAATGGTAACTGTGAAAATTAATATTAACACAGCCGGAAGTAGCCGCTTAATTCGTCTAAGCCAAAACTGCTTTATTTTAATCGTTCCAGTTTCTTCATATTCACTTAGCAATAAACTAGTTATTAAATAACCTGAAATGACAAAAAAAGTGTCTACACCCAAAAAGCCACCGCTTAACCACTGTTTATTTAAGTGATAAATAATAATACCTAATACTGCAATGGCTCTCAATCCATCTAAACCAGGCAAATAGCGTTTAGGATAATGGTTACGGTTTTTAGTAGTATTGTTCGTTTTCATTTATAAACATCTTTCCTTACAATTTTTTCAATGTCAGGGATTTATAAATTGTAATACTTTTGTAATGAAATTGCAATTATTTTAATGATTTGCACAACTAAAAATATACTATATATTTTTTCACAAAAAAGTAGATGGCCATTACGTTTAAACGCAATGACCATCTAAGCTTAGTCGTGTATCAATTAAATAATTATCCAATACCTAATGCAATTTTTGCATAGCGAGACATCATATCTTTATCCCATGGTGGATTCCATACGATATTTACTTCTGTGTCTTGAATTTCAGGTAATTCGGCTAATACCATTTTAATTTGATTAATAATTTGTGGCCCAAGCGGACAGCCCATAGAAGTTAATGTCATTTCTACAGTACATATCCCTTCATCATCTACATCTACTTTATATACTAAACCTAAGTTAACAATATCGATACCTAACTCAGGGTCAATTACCATTTCTAAGGCATTTAAAATATTATCTTTTAATCCTTCGTCCATTTGTCTCACCTCTTTGTATTTAATCTCACTTATCAATATATCAAATATCTTACAAAACGCCAATAAAATGCTATGATATTGTTACGTTTTAATATACTTATTCCAAGGAGAAAGTTATGCAACCCTATTTAATTTGTCTAGATTTAGACGGTACGTTATTAAATGACGAAAAAGTCATTACACCATACACAAAAAAAGTATTAAATGTTCTTCAAGCAGAAGGTCATAAATTAATGATTGCTACAGGTCGACCATATCGTGCAAGCCAAATATATTATCACGAATTAAACATGGACACACCAATCGTCAACTTTAATGGTGCTTATGTTCATCATCCTAAAAATAGTACTTTCAAGGAAAAACATGAAGTTTTAGACCTGAATTTAGCTACGAGTATTATTCAATCTTTAAAAGATTACGGCGTGAGCAATATGATCGCAGAAATTAAAGATCATGTTTTTATAGAAAATTTTGATCAAAAATTGTTTGATGGTTTTTCAATGGGTAATCCCAAAATTGAAACTGGAAATTTACTGCACAACTTAAACACTTCACCTACTTCTATATTAGTTGAAGCAGAAGAAATCATGATTCCTAGAATCAAACAAATGTTATCAAGTTTTTATATGGAAAGCATTGAACACCGTCGTTGGGGGTCACCTTTCCCTGTAATTGAAATTGTAGGGAAAAATATCAACAAAGCACGTGGAATAGAAACATCTAAATCATATTTAGACATCGAGCAAAAGAATATTATAGCTTTTGGTGATGAAGATAATGATTTAGAAATGATAAAGTATGCCGAGCATGGTATAGCTATGGGTAATGGTTTATCTGAATTAAAAAATATAGCAAATGCTACTACATTCTCTAACAATGATGATGGCGTTGCGCATTACCTGAATGATTTCTTTAACTTAAACATTAAACAAGCACAATACATTAATACTAATGTTTAAAATTGCAGTTAATATCTAATAATCACTAAATTCAATTTCACTATACGTAGGAGGTTTTTATATGACCGAAATAATTGTCGTAGGCGCTGTAGCAGGAGGTGCAACTGTCGCTAGTCAAATACGCAGACTAGACGCAGAAAGTAACATTACTGTTTTCGAAAAAGATAGAGATATGAGTTTTGCCAATTGTGGTCTACCTTACTATCTCGGCAATGTCGTTGATTCCAGAGATAAACTACTCGCTACAACACCTGAAGCTTTCTACAAAAAGAAAAACATTAACGTTAAAACATATCATGAGGTTACGGCTATTGATGATGTCAATCAAACGGTTGCAGTTTATAATCACCTAAATAACGAAAGCACATCATTTTCTTATGATAAATTAATCTTAAGTCCAGGCTGTAGTGCTAATACACTTCCTTTAGATAGTAATATTGTCTTCACCCTACGCAATATGGAAGATACGGATGCTATTGAAAATTTCATCATCAACAACAATGTTCAACAAGCACTCGTCGTTGGTGCGGGTTATATAAGTTTAGAAGTATTGGATAATTTATATCATAGAGGCATAAATACAACGCTAATCCATCGCTCGAATAAAATAAATAAACTAATGGATCAAGATATGAATCAACCTATATTTGATGAATTAGATAAAAGAAATATTAATTATCGATTAAATGAAGAGATTAGCCAAGTCGAAGGCAATAAAGTTATTTTTAAATCTGGCAAAGAAGAAGTGTATGACATGATTATCACTGGTGTGGGTATTACACCAAATTCTAATTTTATTAAATCATCAAACATCCAACTAGATGACAAGGGATATATCCCAGTTAATGATAGATTTGAAACTAATATTAATAATATATATGCATTAGGCGATATTGTTACGTCTCATTATAGACATGTAGATTTACGTGCACACGTTCCACTTGCATGGGGTGCACATCGCGGTGCAAGCATTATTGCCGAACAAATAGCTGGTGACAAAGACATTCACTTTAAAGGATATCTAGGTGCAAATATAGTAAAATTTTTCGACTATACATTAGCCAGTTCTGGTATTAATACAGAAGAACTATCTAACTTCGATTATGAAATGCTCGAAATTAACGCTTCCAAACATGCGAACTATTACCCAGGAAATAGCAAAATTCACTTACGCGTCTATTTTGATAAACGTACAAGAAAAATAATACGTGCCGCAGCAGTCGGTATAGCAGACGTAGATAAGCGCATAGACATCCTTTCAATGGCCATGATGAATGAATTAACCATTGATGAGCTAACTGAAGTAGAGACAGCTTATGCTCCCCCTTATAGCCATCCTAAAGATTTAATTAACATTATTGGTTATTCCGCTCGTAACCAATAAAAAGTGTAAGACATAATTATCTTTGACTAATGCACATGGCAAATTCTATTGAAGTAACATAGAATTTGCCATATTATGTTTTATTATTAACTCAACAATACTTATTTAACAACTAACACAGATATGTAAAATTACAGAGCTATAAAATGTATTTATGCGAAACTCCTGGTGATGCAAGATGATTGAAGACTATACACTAAAACTGCTCACTTTAGGAAAGCGAGCATACTTTACTATACAAAAAAGCAATCAACGCGTTTAAAATATATACACGTTGATTGCCTTTTTAAAATCTTTACATCACAAAAATTTTTGATTACATACCGAATAGTTTTGAAATTGGACCCCACGGTAACATAACACCTAAAACCATCGTAATAACAATAACAATAATTGTCCACCATAGTAATCCATTAGTAGGCTGAGCTTTCTTTCGTTTAATTAATGTAGTTTCCATTAAAGCAATTGCAGCAAATCCCCCTACCATTTTAAATGTCAGTAACATGTGACTTCCACCATTGCTACCTGCTGAAAATTCTTGAATAAGCGTCCATAAACCTGAAAATAAAACCAATAGCATAAATAATCTCAATAACATATGTACTGATTTGTAGAAAGGCGTTGGTCCTTGCGTTTTTGATAAGTTAAAGTATGCTGCGAAAAATAAAATAATCGCTAATACCCAACTCAATATATGCATGTGTATCATGCTATCCCTCCACACAACTTTATATTTCTACAACTATTTTATCATATATCACTTATTACTCAATCAGTCTTTTCTTTTATATAAATATAATAAAAACAGGATAACCGCATATTCGCAGTTACCCTGTCACAAATTATACTAATTATTCATCTTTAGCAATGTAGTTTGTTAACGTACCGATATTATCAATTGTTACTTTAACTTCATCACCTGGTTGCAAAAACTTAGGTGGGTTCATACCTGCACCTACACCAGCAGGAGTACCAGTAGCAATAATATCTCCAGGGTGTAGCGCAACGTATTTAGAAATTTCTTCTATTAATTCATCTATTTTTAAAATCATTTGGCCTGTATTACCATCTTGACGAATTTCATTATTAACCTTAGTAACGATATTAACGTCTTCAGGTGTAGGTAACTCATCTTTAGTTACGATGTAAGGTCCAATCGGACAACCACCAGTTAAACTCTTAGATAAAAAGGCTTGGTCATGTGATTTTTGAGCATTACGGTCAGTCACGTCATTAATTATAGTATAACCATATACATAGTCTAAAGCTAAACCTTTAGGTATCTTCTCTCCATCTTTACCAATAACAATACCTAATTCACCTTCATAATCTAATTTATCAGTAATATCTTTATGATTTGGAATTATACTATTATCACCAGTTAATGAAGATGCCGCTTTAGTAAAGACATATAACCGTTGAACTTCATTATTTAATTCATTTGCATGATCTTGATAATTACGTCCAAAAGCAATTACATTATTAGTCGGTGTTACCGGTGGTAAAAATTCTATGTCTGAAAATTGCACTTTATAATCTTCACCTTTACCACTGTCTTCGGCAGCTACAACAGCTTTTCTCACTTGTTCTTGGAAATCAACTAATTGATTTTGTTGTAAACCATTTAACAACGTCTTCGGATGAAATTCACCTTCAGCAAAGTCTGCAAATACACGTTTTAAATCCCATGCAGCCTCTTCACGTTTAACTTTAACACCGTAGGATGTTTGACCTTCATGTCTGAATGATAAAAATTTCATTCACTATCAGCTCCTCAAATTTTATCTTACTTCATATTATAACTATAATTCTCATTAAATAACAAATAAATGAATAGGTTGACTTTGTTAAAATTCACAATAAATTTAGTTCGCTGTGTAACCGAATATCATTACATTATTATTGATAATTCCCTATGTTATTCTATTTACACATCAATTTTTGACTAATAGAGTTAATTAAGCAAGCTAAACTATTAACTTTACAGTGTTTACAATGATTAGCAACGACTACATAATACTAAACTTTATTCTTCAATTGATAATTGGCCATATTTAAAGAAATATAGATAACCTTTTACTTCAGTATTTAAGATAGTTTCTAATGTGTTTTTATAATAAGTCATTTGGATTTTATATCGATCTCTTAATTGTTTACCTATTTCGTCATCAGTCATACCACGTCGTCTATTAAAGACATCTGTTTTATAATCGACAAAATAATACAAACCATCTTTAACGAAAATTAAATCTATCATACCTTGAATTATTGAAATGTCTTCTTCAATTTCAGATACATGGTCTACTTTTCCTTGATTAACTATAAAAGGTAATTCCCTATAAACAGCATCACTTTTTGCAATATCTAAATAAAGATCACTTTTTATAAATTGTTCTATTTCCGAAATATTGATATCCGCTTTAGCATCAGAAGCAATGATATTTTTATTGATTAAGTCGTCGATATATACGTTTACTTCTTCTGTACTCAATCGTTCTACTTTGAACGGCAAATGTTGCATAACAGTATGCATCAACGTTCCTATTTCATTTGCTTTACGTTTTGTGTAGTGATTTAAAAAGCTTGGTCGTTCATAAGTAGTCGAACCTACGCGATATTGTCTTACTCGGTTATAATCTGTGCCCGCTTCTTCAGTCTCTAATTGACGTTTCAATTCTGAGACTGATTGTTTAGATGCTTTGTGCACATCATTTTGATAAGGATATTCATAACTTAATTGTTTGTGTATTTGAGCCTGCAATTCACTATCGTTAGTAGCTTCATTTTTAATATCTTGAACGGTACGTTGTGATACAACGTCAGAAACATATTCACTCGCGATATCTTCGTAGTTGTCTGTATGAATTATCACGACTGGTCTAACATTGCTATCTAAAGCGTCAATATCCTTTTCAAACTGTAAATCAGATGGTATTGAAGTCGATTGGTGTTTTGTTAATATCGGATAAATGAGATCTATAGGGCGTTGTGCTGTCAATCTATAACTAACAGGTAAATAGTCATTAGAAATAGGTACTTGTTCCCATTGTTCTAATTCTTTATTATCTTTAATCCTACCAACTAAAAACAACTGCTCTTTTGCTCTAGTTAAAGCAACATAGATAAGTCTCATCTCTTCTGAAATCAATTCTTTTTCTGCTATGGCTTTTAAGGTCACAGAGGCTAACGAAGGATAACTTACATTGTGTGCTACATCAAAATAATTCATACCTAGACCATATTGTTGATTTAAAATAACAGATTTATTCAAATCATCCCTTCGGAACTTTCTTGACAAACCGGAGTAAATTACAAATGGAAATTCTAATCCTTTACTACTATGGACGGTCATCATTCGAACAACGTCATCATTAGGTCCGATAACATTTTCTTCACCAAAATCTTTACCACGCTCAATTAATTCGTCTATAAATCTTATAAATTGATATAATCCTCTGAAACTAGAATTTTCAAATTCGATAGCTTTATTAAATAAGCCATATAAATTAGCTCTTCTACCTTTGCCACCAATTAACCCACTAAAATATTGAATAACAAAGTGATCATTATAAAACTTATCAATTAACTTATAAACTGGGTGATGTTGACTATACTTTTGATACATGGCTAAATCATCCATAAAGTATTGTAATTTTTTTACAAGCTTTTTATTAGCTACTTCATTATTCATATAGTTGTTAATCGATTGATAGAAATAGTCGTCGCTCGGACTAAACACTCTAATATTAGATAATTCATCTTCTGTAAATTGGTAAACTACTGAACGCATTAATCCAACTAAATAAATATCTTGTAATGGATTATCTACTGTTCTTAAGAAGGACAATATTAAACGTACTTCAGTTTGTTCAAAATACCCTTCTTTACTATTGACGTGGAATGGAATGTCGTGATCTTTAAATGCTTGTTGTATACGTCTTGCTTGACTATATGACCTTTCCAAAATAACAATATCTTTATATGTAGGTTGTCGATATTTACCTAACTTTATATCATACACTTCACGTTCATTCATGATCTGTTGAACATGTTGCACTATATACTCAGCTTCTTGTTCGACACCTGTTAAGTCTGATTCACTGTCTTCAATTAATACATCTAAATGCAACGGTATATTGGTATCATCAAAATCAGCACCGTAATATAATTGCGCCGCTTCATCATACTCTATTTCACCTACTTGGCTATCCATCATATGCTTAAATAAATAATTAGTTGTGCTTAATACTTCTTTCCGCGATCTAAAATTTTGTGATAAATCAATGCGTAAACCACTATTTTGGCCGTCTACATTAAATCGATTATACTTTTCGATAAATAAACTCGGATCTGCTTGTCTAAACTTATAAATCGATTGTTTAACGTCTCCTACCATAAACAAATTACCATCACTGTCTTGCCCTCTTTTAATACAAGATAAAATTTGCTCTTGTACTCTATTCGTATCTTGGTATTCATCTACAAGTATTTCGTCAATTTGCGTTGATAACTGTTGCGCTATTTCCGAAGGCGTACCATCATCATTTGTTAATATTTTTAACGCAAAATGTTCATAATCAGCAAAATCAATAAGGTTTCTACTACGCTTTTTACTATTAAATTGTGCAATGACATCCGCTGTGATTTGAGCTAAATAACTTACTCTAGGTTTAAGTTGTTGCATATCATTTTTTAAGCTTTCCGCTTCTCTTGAAAAGTAATCATCTTGTACCTTTGTGACTAGCAATTTGTAATTATCATAATGGCTTTTCGCACTATCATATATATCTATGTTTAATTCATTAGCTTCTTTTATTTTTTTATTTTTAGCAGGAAAACGTGGTTCAAATTGATGATTCGCAATTAATTCAGTGTTTAATATGCCATCTTCCATTGCTTGAGTTAAAAATTGACGTTCTCTTTCTACAATATCAACTTGTTTATCAACCTCTTCTAACATCATAAATAAATCGTAACTTTTATTTAATGCTTCTTCAGCAGAAGTTAAAAATATTGTAGCCAAGTCACTAAGCAATTGTAATAAATTATCTTGTTGTGATTCATGATTATAGGGTTCGGCAAGTGAGTTCAACCATGCAAAAGGGTAAGGGTTAGCGACACTAAAATTGTACATTTGCTTAATAATATTTCTAAGCTGTTCATCATTTCTGTCTGATGATAATTGCTCTGTTAAATCTACGAAGTCTGAGTCTAGCTTATCGTAATGTTGTTCTAACACTTCATCTATTGTTTGTTCTAACAATAAAATATTTTCTGCTTCACTACTCGTTCTAAAGTTAGGGTCTACATCTAAAACGTCATAATGTTGTTGAATTAATTTCAAACAAAAACTATGTAATGTAGAAATTTGTGCTTGATGTATTTTAACACGTTGGTTTTTTAGATGTTCATTCGTGGGATCTATAAGCGATGCTTCATTAATACGATTCTCGACTCGGTGTTTCATTTCTCGTGCACTAGCGTTAGTGAAGGTAACGACGAGCAATCGGTCGACATCTACTTCATCGCGCAATATTCGTTGAATGATTCTTTCTACCAGTACCGCAGTTTTCCCTGAACCAGCAGCTGCAGCTACTAAAATGTCTTGATTTTTAGCGTAAATACTTTTCCATTGATTATCAGTCCATTGTGCATAACTGGGTTTTTTAGGAATTTCAGTCATTTTGCACGTCTTCCTCACTTTCTATCTCCACTTGTTGTATCGCTTCAAGAGGATTAATCGTTTCATCTACTTGGCGGTAACGTTTTTGGTCTATCATACCATCAACGTGACATACAGATTTATAGTTACAATACTGACACGGTAACGTTTGATTATATTTTAATGGCGCCACCTCTGTATGGCCGTCCATAATATTATTTGCAGTTTCGATAAAATTTTGTTTATTATGTGCAATAAATTTATATATAGTCGCTTCATCTGCTACTTTACTATTACTTTTTACAGTACCGTCTTTTTTTAAGCCAACCGGCACAATATCTGAAGTAAAACTTGGTTCAATTCTATCATCTAAAGCATCCAACACATTAGTATCATTGTTTAATAAGCCATTTAGTTTGAAAGCATTTAAAAATTCTGAGGTACGTTTTTCTTCTTGTAATTCTTTCCATGCTAATTTAATACGTGGTTCATGTACATGGAAATATAATAAGCCCCCGGGTTTTGTAACTTTATTTAATCCTAATCTGGTTTTATTTTGTAGCACGATATCCATATAAGTCATCATTTGCATCTGCATACCATAATATACTTTTGTTAAATCTAATGTTCCACTATATTTTGATGATTTGTAATCTATAATATTAACAAAACTTTCATCATTTTTATTATAAGTATCAATGCGATCAATTTGACCTCTAATATTAATTGGTACACCTTGTTTTGTAATTAAAGGTTGCGCATACAGTTCTTCATTATTTTTCGGACTTTTTCTAAAACTAGCTTCAAATCTAGTAGGTTTAAATTTAGAATGGCTCCCTTGATATTGCAGCGCAGTTAACGTCGTTTCTACAATTGCGCCAATACGTTGCGATAAATAACGATAATAAGCAGTTGAGTTTAAGACATTAAATTGTACTTCTGGTAATATTTCTTCTAACGCTTTTGTTGTTAACTCATGTATCACTTTATGTGTTAATTTGTTAAATTGACCATTAACTTGCTCGGAAATATATTTCAAGACTTGGTGGAAAATATCACCTAAATCAAAATTTTCAAGTTTATATTTAGTTCTTTCATTTAACCTCAACCCATGCGATGCAAAATGTTTAAACGGACAAGATAAATAGCCTTCAAAACGAGAAACACTAGCATTTATTTTCTCTCCGTATAATGATTTCGACAATGATTCACTCAATTGAACTGTTTCATTGTCATACGTCAATGCCGTTAGGAGATAATCTAGCCCTTGGTTTAATCTTTTATCATCTTGCATTACTAAATAAGTGTCTAACCAAGTTTCGGCAACGATTTCTTCATCCAACCACGCTTTCAAAGCCTCAAATAACGCAATCTTAGCTTGATGTGGATGTTCCATTAAAGTTAAAGGATTTAACTGGTGCAAATGATGAATATTCTGAATTTCCAAATCCGTATATAATGCTTTGATTTGACTAATAAAAGGGCTCAGTTCTTTCTCATCACCATTAGTTCCCATTAAACTATAAGAAAATGTGATATCAGTCGTCGCCCTAGTCATTGCTATATAACACACAAAAGCTTCATCCATTTGTAGTATATCCGCAGTAGGGCTTAGTTCTAATTGTGACTGATCTTGGAAATATTTTTTCTCCTCGTCAGTCATTAATCCAGATGATTGTACTGGTTGTGGTATAACACCGTCATTAACGCCGACAAGGTAAACTTTCGCTTTATTATCAACTTTAGCTAAATCCATTGTACCTACATTCACTTGATCTAGCATTTGAGGTATCATGCTAAATTCAAGTTGCTCTAATCCAATATCTAATAATTCTAAAAATCTAGTTTTTGTTATTGATTGTTCTTTAAATACTAAAACTAAATCGTCTAAGGTTTGAATAAAACCATTCCACACTTGATCTAATTCTTCTGCTTCAGTATGTGATTGTGATGCATCTAACCTGTCTCTTTCTGCCATAAGTTGACTTGGTAACTCAAACGATTCAATTGCTTCATAAAATGCACTAGCAAATTCAACAGCAGTTTGAGCATTACTCATACGTTCCTCGAAAGCCATAATTTTATTTACTACGTTATCTTTTAATTTAACAACGCGTTCAAAAGTTTGTCGTTCTTCATCAGTAAGTGGTTGTCGCTTAATCCCCATCTTATTAAAACGTTCAATTTCAAAATATTTGTCATCTAACCAACGCTTACCGTAAATACCACGTTCGAGCACGAAATTTTCTAATATATTGATGAGATAATCACTGTTTTCTACAGATTGCGTTAATACATCTGTTTTAAACAGGCGCATCAATGGCTCAAAATTCCAATTCGTTTGTAACACTTCGATAAGCGAACGGAACATTTCCATGACGGGATGATGAGTCATAGGTTTTTTCAAATCTATATGGTAAGGGATATCATATTGTGGAAAAATAGATTCCATTAAATAAGCATAAGACTCATCTCTATATAAAATAGCTATATCTTGAAATCTACGACCAAACGTCCTATTTTCACGCAATATTTGACGAGCAACCTCGTTTATTTCTTCACGCATGTTTGATGATTCATAGATATTAATATGATGTTGTGATTTTTGGGGTTCAAATTGTAATGCATTAAAATTTAGTTCCAAATGTTGTAGATCGATATTATTAAATCGCTGTTGTTCTGTGAAACTTTGTATGTTTAATGGAATATTCAAATCTTCAGCAATACCTTCAATATGGCTTAAAGATTCTGAAGGTTTTCTATATAAACTGAATGGATCTTTATCACCATCTGTCGTTAAAAGTATAGTGACTTGGCGGCATTGTTTTACCAAACCTTTAATCATGTCATATTCTAAGGTAGAGAAATTATGAAACCCATCTATGTATATTTGAGCACGACTAAGCCACTCTGATTGCTCCATCATAGTAACAAAACGTTGTAAAGTATCTTCGGTAGAAACATATTGCCCATTAACTCGCTGTTCAAGTTGTTTGTATACTAATGCAATATCTTGTAATTTATGTCGTGTTCTCGTTTGTAAGTTGTTTTCAGCAATATAATCTTCTAACTGTTGTGGAGAAACTGCATACTTTTTAAAATCTTGAATTTGTTCATACAATTTCTCACTGAAACCATAATATTTAACTTGTGATTGATATAGTTTCAAGTCATTTTTATGATGTTGAATAATATCATAAATCATCATTTGTGTAGCAGCTTTTGATAATTGCTCTTCCATTAATCCCCCAACTTCTTGGAAGATACGATAACTCAATCGCTCAAAGTGTAAAACTTCGGTCCTTAAACTACCATTTAATTCTGGATCATCAACAAATGCCTGTTCTAATTGGAACGTATTTTGTGTTGGCGCGATTAAGACTATTGGATCACCTAAAGGATCTTTTTTCATATCGGCTTTAATATTTTCTATCATTTTATAAGATTTACCAGTTCCTGCTCTACCAATATATGCATTCAATTCCATGATCTAGCTCCACTCCTTTGAGTCATATTTTAACACATAAAGTTCAAAATTAATTGTGCTCTATTAGCATAAAAAAGAAGAATTAGTTAACTTTGTACTCGTCAACTAATTCTTCTTTTTTATTTATTGTAATTCGTATCGGGATCAAAGCCAAATTTAAAATCACTGAATGGCCAGAATCTAAATGACACTTTACCTACAACTGTATCTTTGTCAATTAGACCAAATGAACGACTATCTTTACTTACTTCACGATTATCACCTAGCACTAGTAATTTACCTTTAGGTATTTTATTTTGACCATTAGCGTTTGGCAAATCTTTAAGTTTGAGGTTACCTGTAATGTATTCGTACTGTTTATGCTTTTCATTATAATCTAGGTATGGCTCTTTTACTTTATTACCATTAACATATAATTGGTCTTTTTTATATTCGATATTATCTCCCGGTGTCCCAATTACACGTTTAACGTAGTCATCTTTTTTAGTTGCATGGAAGACGATAACGTTACCTTTTTTAATATCGTTAAATCTATAATCAAATAAATTTACGATAACACGCTCACCATCTTTCAAAGTAGGATCCATCGAGTCCCCTTTAACGGTATAAGCTTTTGCGACAAAATTGACAATGAACAATACCAATGCCACTGCTACAACAATTGATATGATCCATTCAGTTATTTCTTTTTTCACGTTTCACACCTCATCTATTTATTTAAAATCTAAAGTGAACTTCTTAAATGGGTAATATCGTAAAGACACCTCACCAATTATATCTTTTTTATTAATATAACCAAAATTCCTTGAATCTTGCTGATTTTGGCGATAATCATTCAATACAAAATAATTATTAGTAGGTACGATATCACTTTCAGAACCTTTAATTTGACGCAATGTCAAATTATGGATGCTATTACCTTGAACATAGGGTTCTTCTACTTGCCTATCATCTCTTAACAACTTTCCGTTTTTAAAAGTGATAGATTGTCCGGGCTTACCAATTACACGAGCAACATATGTACGTCCATTATGATGATACATAATTATGTCATTGTTTTTCAATAGGTTAAAAGTCGTAGTTATTTTATTAACGATTAAACGGTCCCCATTCTTCAACATTGGAGACATACTACTATTGTGCATAACTGTACCAGTAATTACAAATGCTTGCAGCAATAAAACTATAATAATCGCAAAAATAATAGAAATCAAATGATTTATCATTTTTCTCATGTAGTCACTCCTCAGTTGAATGCATAAAGTGCTTTTCCAGTTTTCTTCCTCCAAACCAAACGACTATTACAATTATCGCAACGATAGTAATGCGTAATGGATTTGTAAACAGAGTAGAAATATCTTTGCCTAACCATCCTACAAGACTAATCATGACTAATTTAGACAAAGTAAGCACCCATAAATAGTGCACAGATTTAATGTTAGATACGCTAGCAATTAAATTTACTAAAGCACTAGGCGTAAAAGGGAAACAAAACAGTATAAATATAGGTATAAAGCTATGATCATCAATATATTTAATCAATCTTTCTGCTGATTTACGTTTCTTAAGTCGCTTCATATATTTTGAATTAGACAATTTCCTAAAGATTAAGAACATAATAAAACTACCGAGCACAGTTCCTAACCATGCTAATATCATGCCTACCACAAATCCATAAACATTAACATTTACGATTACAAATACGATTAACGGTAAGATAGGTACAAAAGCTTCTATAAATGGCAGCAAAAATCCAACGAGATACCCTACGCTCCCAAATGCATCAAACCACTCTTTAACTTGTACTGTCGACATTAAATCAATCCTCATCCTCGCTATTGATATATATTATAAGTTGTTTTGCATAGATTTTAAATGCTAAACCCTTTTTATCTCGATAATTCATTTTTGCAGTAGTAGCTGTCTTTCTTATATAGGATCTATTAAATTGAGTAAAGACAATTAAAAAAGCGATGACATCATCTAACTTGTGTAGATTCTATCACCGCTCTTATTAATTAATTTATCTTGCGCTTAATATAATCGTTAAATTATAGACGTTGTTCTAATTCTTGTTTTTTATCTTCGAAGCCTGGTTTACCTAATAATGCAAACATATTTTGTTTATATGCTTCAACACCAGGTTGGTTAAATGGATTAACACCTAATTGGTAACCACTCATTGCACATGCAAGTTCAAAGAAGTAAACAACATAACCAAATGTTTCTTCATCTAATTTAGGAATATTAACAACTAAATTAGGAACGCCACCATCTGTATGAGCTAATAAAGTGCCTTCGAAGGCTTTAGTATTAACTTCATCGATAGTTTTGCCAGCTAAATAATTTAAACCGTCTAAGTCTTCTTTGTCTTTTTCAATAGTAATGTTATGTTTAGGATTATTAACTTTAACTACCGTTTCAAACAAGAAACGTCTACCTTCTTGAACATATTGTCCTAATGAGTGTAAGTCAGTAGTGTAGTTAGCGCTTGAAGGATATACACCTTTATAGTCTTTACCTTCAGATTCACCAAATAATTGTTTCCACCATTCATTAAAGTATTGCATAGAAGGTTCATAGTTAATAAGCATTTCAGTTGTATAACCTTTTGCATATAAAATATTACGGATTGTCGCATATTGATATGCAATATTATCTTCTAAGTTTTCAGAAGAAAGTTCTTCTCTTGCTTTAGCAGCACCTTGCATCATTGTTTCAATGTCGATGCCTGCTACTGCGATTGGTAATAAACCTACTGCAGTCAATACAGAGTAACGTCCACCAACATCATCAGGAACGACGAAAGTTTCATAGCCTTCATTAGTAGCTAATTGTTTTAAAGCACCTTTTTCTTTATCAGTTGTAGCAAAGATACGTTTTTTCGCTTCTTCTTTACCATATTTGTCTTCTACTAATTGTTTAAATAATCTAAACGCTACAGCAGGTTCTGTAGTTGTACCTGATTTTGAAATAACATTTACTGAGAAATCTTTATCATCTAAATAGTCTATTAATTCTTGTGTATAAGATGAAGATAAATGATTACCTACAAATACAATTTCAGGATATTCATCAATATTTCTAAATGATGAAGTTAGCATTTCAATTGCTGCGCGTGCACCTAAATAAGAGCCACCGATACCAATAACTACAAAAACATCTGAATGTTCTTTAACGCGTTTAGAAGCCTCTAAAATACGTGAAAATTCTTCTTTATCATAATCAACAGGAAGATCTATCCAGCCTAAGAAATCATTGCCAGCTCCTGTACCTTCGTGAATCGTATGATGTATTGATTTAACGATATCTTTTTGTTGTTCTAATTCATGTTCGTTAAAAAATTCTAAAGTTTTACCATAATCTAACTGTATATGAGTCATGTAAATTGCCTCCTGTATATTGGGTTCACATATTATTTTACTAACTTTGAAATTAGTATTCAAACAACTAGCCTATCGCCTCACTTAAATTGCAGAAAAAACTAGTTAGTTAAATTTATATCATATTTCTATATCATATGCATAAAAATATACATTTTTATTTATCTGTAAAAAGCGTTAATATAACTACATATTATTGAAATAGAAGAACGATAAATTTCGTAAAAATAAAATATTTGTATATTTATGTAAAATAATGGTTTTATTTTCATTCACTTTTTGTTATTCTAGTTTTATTAACTTACAACTTAAAAATTATGAATGAGGTGTCCTATATGAAACAAAAAATAGTTTTAGCATATTCAGGCGGTTTAGATACGAGCGTGGCAGTACATTGGTTGATAGAGAAAGGCTATGATGTTGTAGCCTGTTGTTTAGATGTTGGCGAAGGTAAAGATTTAGATATTGTACATCAAAAAGCATTAGATATGGGAGCAGTTGAATGTCACATTATAGATGCTACTGAAGAGTTTAGTGCTGATTATGTTGCTTATGCAATAAAAGGTAATTTAATGTATGAAGGTGCATATCCATTAGTATCTGCTCTTTCAAGACCACTAATCTCTAAAAAACTAGTTGAAATTGCAGACAAAACTGACGCTGTAGGCATCGCACATGGTTGTACTGGTAAAGGTAACGACCAAGTACGTTTCGAAGTATCAATTAAAGCTTTAAATCCAGATTTAAAAGTTTTTGCTCCAGTCAGAGAATGGGCATGGAGCCGTGAAGAAGAGATCGATTATGCACTCAAACATAATATCCCTGTACCAATTCAACATGACTCTCCATATTCTATTGACCAAAACCTTTGGGGGAGAAGTAATGAATGTGGCATTTTAGAAGATCCATATGCAACACCGCCAGAGGATGCATATGATTTAACAAATGCATTAGAAAATACACCAGACCAAGCAGAAGAATTAGTATTATCTTTTGAACATGGTTTGCCAACCGCTTTAAATGGTGAAACACTATCTCTAACTAAATTAATCTTAAAATTAAATAAAATTGCAGGTAAACATGGTATTGGTAGAATTGACCATGTAGAAAACAGACTTGTAGGTATAAAATCTAGAGAAGTATACGAAACACCCGCTGCGGAAGTTATTGTAAAAGCACATAAAGCACTTGAAACAATTACCTTAACTAAAGACGTGGCACATTTTAAACCTGTTATTGAAAAACAACTTTCAGAACAAGTATATAATGCATTGTGGTTCTCACCTTTAACAGATAGCTTAAAAACATTCATAGATAGTACACAAAACCATGTTACAGGTGAAGTAAAAATTAAACTTTATAAAGGTAATGCTGTAGTAAATGGTAGAAAATCACCTTACACTTTATACAATGAAAAATTAGCTACTTATACTAAAGAAGATGCCTTTAACCAAGAATCTGCAGTAGGATTCATAGAAATCTATGGCTTACCAACTCAAGTAAACTCTATGTTACACGGAGGTTATCACAATGAGTGAGAAAGCATGGGGAGGTAGATTCAAAGAAAAACCCGAAGACTGGGTGGATGAATTTAACGCATCTATATATTTCGACAAAACTTTGATTAAACAAGATATCGAAGGTAGTATTGCGCACGCCCAAATGTTAGCCCAGCAAAATATCATTTCTCAAAAAGAGAGTGATGATATTATTACAGGATTAAAGCAAATATTGTCAGACTTTAAAGAAGGTAATATTGCATTTGATGTTTCATTAGAGGATATTCATTTAAATATTGAACATGAATTAATCAAACGTATTGGTGATACAGGTGGTAAACTTCACACTGGACGTAGTAGAAATGACCAAGTTGCAACCGATATGCACCTATATACAAAGGAACAGGTTTCAACAATCATCGAATTAATTACGTCATTTCAAAAAACTATTGTTAACGTAGCAGAGCAGCACGTTAACACTATAATGCCTGGATATACGCATTTACAAAGAGCCCAACCAATCTCTTTGTCTCATCACCTTTTAACTTATTATTGGATGTTAGAGAGGGATAAAGGTAGATTTAATGATAGTTTAAAACGAATTGATATTTCACCACTTGGCGCCGCTGCTTTAAGTGGTACTACTTACCCAATAGATCGTCGAATGACGCAAGAATTATTAGGGTTTGATGCACTCTACGAAAATAGTATGGATGCGGTAAGCGACCGTGATTATATCGTAGAAACGTTACACAATATTTCTTTAACTATGGTCCATTTATCTCGTTTTGCCGAAGAGATTATTTTCTGGTCTTCTACAGAAGCTAATTTTGTTACTTTATCAGATGCATTTTCTACAGGTTCATCAATTATGCCTCAAAAGAAAAATCCCGATATGGCTGAATTGATAAGAGGTAAAGTTGGTAGAACTGCTGGTCATTTAACGAGCATGTTAATGACTTTAAAAGGATTGCCACTAGCCTATAACAAAGATATGCAAGAAGATAAGGAAGGTCTATTCGATGCAATTCATACGATTAAAGGTTCATTACGTATATTTGAAGGCATGATTGATTCCATGACGATAAATGTTGACCATTTAAAAGATACTATACACAATGATTTTTCAAATGCTACAGAACTCGCTGATTATTTAGTGACTAAAAATGTTCCATTTAGAACAGCACATGAAATAGTCGGTAACATTGTATTGTGGTGCATTCAAAATAATAAATATTTATTAGATGTACCTCTTACACGTTACCAAGAAGCACATCCTTCAATCGAAGATGACATTTATTCATTTTTAAAGCCTGAAAATTGTGTAAGTCGTAGAATTAGCCATGGTTCGACTGGTCAAGATGCAGTAAAATATCAACTTGAAATGATTAAAAATCAACTAAAATAAATAGTAGCCATAGAAGTTATAACTTCTATGGCTACTTTATTTATTGATAGTTTTACGATTTTGAGAAATTTTTAAGCTTTTTAAGCCCAACCGCGGTAACGAGCAGCTTCTGCAGTACGTTTAATACCTACGATATATGCAGCTAAGCGCATATCAATTTTACGATTTTGAGCTAACTCGTATATCGTATCGAATGCAGTAACTAATTTTTCACGTAATTTTTCGTTAACTTCCTCTTCCGTCCAATAGTAACCTTGGTTATTTTGAACCCATTCGAAGTAGGAAACTGTTACGCCACCGGCACTTGCAAGTACGTCTGGGACTAATAATTTGCCACGCTCTGTTAAAATTCTAGTACCTTCTGGAGTTGTAGGTCCATTCGCAGCTTCTACTACTACGTCTGCTTTAATATCATGTGCATTGTCAGCAGTAATTTGGTTAGCAATCGCTGCAGGAACTAAAATATCACAATCGATTTCAAATAATGCTTTGTTTGAAATCGTTTCTTCAAATAAATTAGTAACTGTACCGAAACTGTCTCTACGATCTAATAAGTAATCAATATCTAAACCTTCAGGATCATGTAATGCCCCATAAGCATCTGAAATACCAACAATTTTAGCACCCATGTCATATAGGAATTTAGCTAAGAAACTCCCTGCGTTACCAAATCCTTGAATAACTACACGAGCTCCTTCTACTTGTTTATTTCTTCTTTTAGCAGCTTCTTCAATAGCAATAACAACACCTAATGCTGTAGAACGATCACGTCCTTGTGAACCACCTAAAACAATTGGCTTACCTGTAATAAAGCCTGGTGAGTTAAATTTATCTAGAGAACTATATTCATCCATCATCCATGCCATAATTTGAGAATTGGTAAAAACATCCGGTGCAGGAATATCTTTAGTAGGTCCCACAAATTGAGATATTGCTCTAACGTATCCACGCGATAAACGTTCTACCTCATGAATACTCATTTGACGTGGATCGCAGACGATTCCACCTTTACCGCCACCATATGGTAAGTTAACAATTCCACATTTTAATGACATCCACATTGACAATGCTTTTACTTCCTCTTCATCAACATCTGGGTGAAATCTAACTCCACCTTTAGTTGGTCCAACAGCATCATTATGCTGTGCGCGATAACCAGTAAAAGTTTTAACAGTCCCATCATCCATTCTTACTGGTATTCTCACTTGTAAAAATCTTAATGGTTCTTTGATTAAGTCGTACATTCCATCATCAAAACCCAATTTGTGCAAAGCTTCCTTAATAATATCTTGTGTAGAAGTAACCAAATTATTATTCTCAGTCATGATTCATTTCGCCTCTTTTTCGTAACTAATGATTTCGCTTTCATAGTAATTGTAACATAACTTTTTGCTTTTTAAAGTGTAATTCCTATACTAGATTGATGAACTTTAATGCTATTCAAAAACTGCTTTCACTTTGTCTAATGCGTAGTCAATTTCTTCTTTAGTAATAATTAATGGTGGTGCAAAACGAATAACCGTATCGTGTGTTTCTTTACATAAAATACCTTGCTCTTTTAATGCTTCACAATATGGTCTAGCATTTTCGTTCAATTCTATACCTATGAATAAACCACGACCTCTTACTTCTTTGATGGCAGGATGGTCAATTTTTTGCAATTCTTCTTTGAAATAATTGCCTAGTTCTAATGAACGGCCAGGTAAATCTTCGTCGATAATAACATCTAATGCAGCGATAGAAGCAGCACACGCTAATGGGTTTCCTCCAAATGTTGATCCATGAGAACCAGGAGTGAATACACCTAATACTTCTTCATCAGCTAATACTGCTGAAATTGGTAATACGCCTCCGCCTAATGCTTTACCTAGAATATAAACATCAGCTTTAATGTTATCCCAATCTGTCGCAAATAATTTTCCTGAACGACCCAAACCGGCTTGAATTTCATCGGCGATAAATAAAATATTATGTTCATCACATAATTCTCTAATTTCTTTTAAGTAACCTTCAGGAGGTACGTTAATGCCGGCTTCACCTTGAATTGGTTCAATAAGTACAGCGGCAGTATTTTCATTAATAGCAGACTTTAATGCTTCAATATCACCAAAATCAACTTTACGGAATCCTTCTAATAATGGCCCATAGCCACGTTGATATTCAGCTTCAGATGAAAGTGAAACTGGTGCCATTGTACGACCATGGAAATTGCCATTAAATGCCACTATTTCTGCTTTATTTGGTTCTATATTTTTCACTTCATAAGCCCAACGTCTTGCAGCTTTAAGCGCAGTTTCAACCGCTTCAGCACCAGTGTTCATTGGCAGTGCTTTCTCTTTATCTGCAAGTTTACATATTTTTTCATACCATGTACCTAAGTTGTCGCTGTGAAAAGCTCTAGATACAAGCGTTACCTTATCAGCTTGGTCTTTCAACGCTTGAACTATTTTAGGATGACGGTGTCCTTGATTTACAGCAGAATATGCAGCCAGCATATCCATGTATTTATTTCCTTCAGGATCCTGCACCCAAACCCCTTCAGCTTCCGAGATAACAATTGGTAATGGGACATAGTTATGTGCTCCATAATGATTTGTAACCTCGATAATTTCTTCTGATCTTGTCATGATATCTCCCCTTTATAGTTATTATGGGCAATAAAGCCACAATTAATCATATTCTTAGCATAACGTATTTAAAGTATAACTGAAACTATTTTCCTAAGTAAATCTTAAGGTTGATTAATAGTATTTCAAAAGAATCTTTCTCACTTTGAATAAACAACATAATAATTTGTATAATTATCTAAGAAACAATCATCTTGGCACAGTCTATGCTTATTTTTATTCATAAGTTATTATTATAAAAAAATTATAATAATAGTGATTTTCTATACAGCATTCCCAATTCAATTTCTATTTATGTATCGACGAACATAACACAGCACCTTTTTTATGTCATTTTTTAAAATTAAAAAAGAGTAACTTTGCGTTAATCGCAAGTTACTCTTTTTTTATATTAATTATTGTTCATCTTTTCTAGGTAATGGATAAAATCCTCTGTTAAATTGCTCCCATAATTTTGGTGGCAACTCATGATTGTCAGTTCTATCTGGGTCAAAATACGAAATAATATCGTCTACTTGATCATTTTGAATTTTATCGACAAATTGATAATCTAATAATATTTCTCTACCTAAAGCAATCATTTCAATATTGCCTGATTGAATAGCTTCTAATGCTTGTTCTGCTGTGAAGATTGAACCAATACCGATTAATGGCATACGTCCATCAATCCATTGATGCAATAATTTAATTCTTTCTTCTCCAGCATATTTACCGTCTCGTGTTTTAGAATGTACATCCATAAGTGAGACATGTAAATAATCTAACGGTTTTTGTATAAGTGTTTTAATTAATGACTCAGTAATTTCCATACTGATTCCTGGTGATTCTGCTTCTTCAGGCGAGAATCTATATCCAACGATAAATGAATCATCGGCATATTGTTTTTTTGCTTTTAATACTTCGTCTACAACAGCTGTTGGGAATTTTAATTTATCAGTTCCCCATTCATCAGTTCGTTTATTATAATATGGTGATACGAATTGATGAATTAAATAATGATTTGCACCGTGTATTTCTACACCATCAAAGCCAGCTTCTGCAACTCTTCTTACCGCTTCACCAAAAGCTTTAATTGTTTCTTGTATTTCATCTTCAGTTATTTCACGTGCATCATGTGCTTCTTGTTGACCAAAACTTTTAAGAGAAATAGGTGTAGGGGCAGCTACATCTCCACCTGGTGTTAAATTAGGTAATGCTTGTGCGCCACCATGATGAATTTGCACAACTGCTTTTGCACCATTTTTCTTCATTACATGCGCTAATTTTTTCAAACCATCTAAATCTGTATCATGTGCTACTGAAGGTTGACCTGGAAAAGCCTTACCTAAATCAGTCACATTGCTTGCTGCAGAAATAGCTAAGCCTACATCTTGTGAGCGTTGTTCCATATAATTAATTTCATCTTCTGATGCAGTACCATCATCGTTTGAAGAAACATGTGTTAATGGAGCTAAAACAAATTTATTTTTCAAAACTACTTGATTAGGTAAGGTTACACTTTCAAATAAAGGGCCAAATTTTTCATTCATATTACTATTCCTCCTTAATAATTCCATTACTATATCACGCTAAAAATAACGTTACTATTTAACTGCTCATTCATAATAACTCAATGTGTTAATAAGGTTAAATTATATGCTTGCGCATACATATTAGGAATTAAAAAAACTAACACTCTAATAAAGTGTTAGTTTCACAAGACTCTCAATCTTGTTACATATCGTCTTTAGACTGTTTTATCCAAACCGGCAAGCGTTCTTTGATTGTTTGAAACCCATATTTTTCAGTTTCTTTGATTTCATCCAACACTGATTGCTTTTCCTTTTTACGTTCATAATTTTTAAAATAATCGTTATCTTTTAAAGACAAGTTTAATTTGCCTTCATTATCTATAGAAATAACTTTTGCTCTAACAATTTGCCCTTCTGATAAAAATTTTTTTAAATTATGTACATAATCATCCATGATTTCAGATATATGGATCAAGCCTTCAGTATTATCAGGGGTTTCAACAAATGCGCCATACGGTTGAATACCAGTCACACGTACTTTAATGTGTTGACCAATTTTGTAATGATGATTCAACTTGATAACCCCTTATATCGTTATACTTAACAATCTTATAATAGCATAAATAATATTGAGGGACTAACGTTAAGTTAAAAAAACACATCATTTCGTAAAAAAAATTAGCACATTCAATGAATTAAATTGGTTTAAAAAGGTCGAAAACGCTATGTTCTCGACCAAATTTATTATAGTGAATATTGTGCTTGTAATATCAATGCCTCTTGCACCTTAGTTAAACGTTTTGAATTGGCATTTCTGTTTCAAAGTTAAAGTGCTAAATATTTTGATACTGTTGGCTATTTGTTTAAGCCACCTTGTTGATAAACATTATTCATTATAACGTAATCTTCTGCATCACCTTGAGAATGATCTTTAAAGTTGATAGGATTACATTCTGCTAATAATTTGTAGCATTGAATATTAACATCTTTGTTTCCCATTTTAGCAATTTCTAACTTTATTTATCCTCAATATCAATTGAATCAATAGTAATATCGTGTAATGGCTTGTCTTGTGGGCCTACTTTTGTACTAGCAATATCTTCTAATGTAGACTCACCATCAATTAATTGACCAAATACCGTATGCTTTTGGTCTAACCAAGGCGTACCACCCTTTTCAGCATATTTATCTACTATAGGTTGTGGCCAACCACCATCTGCTAATTGATTTAACATTGATTCAGGGACTTCATTCATTTGTACAATAAAAAATTGAGAGCCATTTGTATTAGGCCCTGAATTTGCCATTGATAATGCACCATAAATATTAAAAGCTTCTAAAGAAAATTCGTCTTCAAAAGGCTTACCATAAATACTTTCGCCGCCCATGCCTGTTGCAGTTGGATCTCCACCTTGAACCATAAAATCATTTATTACACGGTGGAATGTGATGCCATCGTAATAGCCATTTTTTGCATGTGTTACGAAATTTTCAACTGTTTTAGGTGCTACGTCAGGTAATAGCTTAAAAGTCATATCTCCTTTATTTGTATGCATAACTAATTTAATTTCATTGTCTTTTACTTTGTTATCTAATTGAGGATAGTTTGTCATTTTAATTCTCCATTTCATGTTAATATGATATTAGTATTTTAACATAAATGAAAGGAAGTATTGAATATGTTATACCGTTTCGCTCATAAAACTGGAGTATATGGCGTTAGTATCGTCGAAGAACAAGATAATCAAGTTTTGGTTCAAATCGAACAAGTGATTAAACATCCAAAACAAGGTGATTTACATAATCCTAAAGCAACAGATAATGTATTCTTCCACGAACGTAAAGCTTTAAGTCAATTTGAAAAGCGTTATACGACTAGCTCACAATTGAAAGAATTAGATGTAGAACCCTTACCTTACGTTGAATCATTACAACTTGCTATTAATAATTTAGAAGAACGCTTGCAACAAAAGCAAGATGAACATGCCCGTCGTTCTCTAGAAAATTTACAAATCTTAAAAAATGATTATTTCATTCAATATAAAGAAAAATTTAAATAAAAATACACACTTTCTTCTTATTTAATAGTGCATTACAATCCTTTATATATAAGCGATTGACGTTTTTCAGAATAGTATTAATCATGTATAATGTTTTTATATACTTTTTAAAGGGAGGCATACTTAATGAGCTTGTTGCATATAGCGGTGTTAATACCGTTAATTTTTGCACTCATTATTCCTTTTGTGTATCGACTTCATAAACGGCTTCATTTAGGCTGGTTTGTATTACCAGTCCCGTTAGTCTTATTTATTTACTTCATCTCATACATACCAACAACCATGTCAGATGATGCCGTTTTACTAGAAGCAGACTGGATGCCAAAATTTGGCATGAATTATGATTTATATATAGATGGTTTAAGTCTATTGTTTAGTCTGCTTATCACTGGTATTGGTACATTAGTCGTACTATACTCAATCAGTTATTTAAGTCGAAAAGAGCAATTGGGGAATTTTTACTGTTATCTACTATTATTTATGGGCGCAATGTTAGGTGTTGTCTTATCTGACAATATAATTGTTTTATACTTATTTTGGGAATTAACATCATTTTCTAGTTTTTTGCTTATCTCATTTTGGAGAGAAAATTCAGCATCTATTTATGGCGCTCAAAAATCGATGCTTGTTACTGTATTAGGTGGACTATGTTTATTAGGTGGTTTAATTTTATTATCAATTGCTACTCATTCAACAAGTATTCATGAAATGATTGCTAATGCAGACAATATTCAGACTAGTCCATATTTCATACTTTCAATGGTACTCGTTCTGATTGGTGCAATGACAAAGTCAGCCCAATTCCCATTTTATGTTTGGTTACCAGATGCAATGGAAGCACCAACACCTGTAAGTGCTTACCTACATTCAGCGACTATGGTTAAAGCGGGTTTATACTTAGTGGCACGAATGACTCCAATTTTTGCGGTTACACAAGGTTGGGTATGGGCAGTTACGGTTGTTGGCCTTGTAACACTTTTCTGGGCATCGTTAAATGCCACAAAGCAACAAGATTTGAAAGGTATCCTTGCCTTTTCTACCGTGTCACAGTTAGGGATGATAATGGCAATGTTAGGCATTGGTGCAGTCAGTTATCATTTCGAAGGCTCAGAAAGCCAGTTATATAGCGCAGCATTTACAGCGGCTATATTTCATTTAATAAATCATGCTACATTTAAAGGTGCGCTCTTTATGATTACCGGCGCTGTGGATCATAGTACTGGAACACGTGATGTAAAAAAACTAGGTGGTCTGGTGACTGTAATGCCTATTTCGTTTACAATCACTTTAATAACAGCGCTAAGTATGGCTGGCGTTCCGCCTTTTAACGGTTTTTTATCAAAAGAATCATTTTTAGAAAGTGTTATTGAAATAACTCATGTTGATTTATATAACTTAAGTTCTATAGGTGTTTTATTACCAATCGTTGCTATTATTGGTAGTATTTTTACCTTCGTCTATTCTATAAGATTTATTGGTCAAATCTTCCTAGGAAGTTACCATGAAGATAAACTGCCTAAGAAAGCACACGAATCTTCATTGTTAATGCTAATATCACCTATTATTTTAGCTTTATTAGTTATAGTATTTGGCCTTTTTCCTAATTTAATTACAAGTTCAATTATAGACCCTGCAGTTAATTCAATCAGTAAATCTGTGAGTAAACCTGCAGAATTTCATTTCTTCCATGGTTTTACGCCAGCGCTTTTCTCTACATTACTGATTTATTTAATTGGTATCATACTAATTTTTACGTTTAGCTATTGGGTGCATTTGCTAAAAGCACAACCAGACAAGTTAACAATTAATTATTGGTATAACAATAGTGGCAAATCTGTACAACTTTATTCTAGTAAATTTACAGATACGTACGTTACAGGATTTACGCGTAATAACTTAGTTATTATTTTCTTAACGTTAATAGTGATGTCGGCAATCGTGTTAATAGTTACACCAGTTTCAATTAATTTTAAAGACGTGAGTAATATAAGGGCATTCGAAGTCGTAATCGTTATTTTAATATGTGTTGCTGCAACCATGATGGTGTTAGCACATTCTAGATTGTTCAGTATCTTAATGGCTAGTGCTATAGGTTATGCTGTTGCCGTATTCTTTATTTATTTTGGCGCACCTGACTTAGCGCTAACACAATTTGTAATAGAAACAATTTCAACAGCTTTATTCTTACTATGTTTCTATCATTTACCAAATTTAAATCGTCATAACGAAACTAAAAGTTTTAAAGCGGTTAATATGTTAATTTCAATTGGCGCAGGTTTAGTGGTAACTATTATTGGTTTAATTGCTTATGGCAATAGACACTTCGCTTCTATAGCTAATTATTATAAAGCACATGTTCATGACCTAGCTCACGGCAAAAACATGGTTAACGTTATACTTGTTGACTTCCGTGGTACCGATACTTTATTCGAATCGTCTGTATTAGGTATAGCAGGTTTGGGTGTATATACAATGATTAAATTGCGCTCTAAAAAAAACACTAAAGTTGAAGGAGGTAATAATAATGAACAGACAGAAAAATAATTTAATTTTTCAATATTCAGCTATTGTTATCTTCTTTTTAATAGTAATGTTTGGTCTTTCACTATTCCTAGCTGGGCATTATACTCCTGGTGGTGGTTTCGTAGGGGGCCTCTTACTTTCAAGTGCACTTGTTATTATTGCAGTTGCATTTGACATTAAAACAATGCGTAAAATTTTTCCTTGGGATTTCAAAATTTTAATAGGCATCGGATTATTATTTTGTGTAGCTACGCCTATGGCCAGTTGGTTTTATGACAAAAATTTCTTTACTCATAAGCCGTTTGAAATACCACTTATCATTTTAAAGCCAATGCATATGCATACTGCTACATTTTTTGATTTAGGCGTCATGTTGGCAGTAATTGGTACAGTAATGACTATCATATTATCGATTGGAGAGAATGACTAATGGAAATATTAATGATATTAGTTTGTGGCTTCCTCACTTCAATGAGCGTCTATCTCATTCTCTCTAAAAGTTTAATACGTATTATTTTAGGGACAACGCTACAAACGCATACGGCAAACTTGTTTTTAATTACAATGGGTGGCTTAAAAAATGGAGGCGTACCTATATACGAAAAAGGAGTAACGCATTATGTTGATCCTATCCCACAAGCCCTTATTTTAACGGCAATAGTAATTTCATTTTCTGTCACAGCATTCTTCTTAGTTCTTGCGTTTAGAAGTTATAAAGAGCTCGGAACAGACAATGTCGAACAGATGAGAGGAGTGCTTGAAAATGATAGCGAGTAACTTACTTATGTCAGCATTAGTACTGCCTTTATTAACCAGTATTTTATTAATCTTTTTAGGTAAACGTCCTATCATCAAACGCTATATTGCATTAGGCGGTACATTAATCACTTTATGCTTTAGTTTAATTAATCTATACAATGTCTATAAAGATGGACCTATTAAACTTGAACTTGGTTCTTGGAAGGCACCGTATAGTATTGTTTTTGTATTAGACCTTTTCAGTGCCCTACTTATAGTTACAAGCTTAATTATTACGGCTCTAATAATTTTATATTCTTATAAAACTGTTGGTATCGAACGAGAAAGATTCTATTATTATTTTGCTATTATGTTTATGATTACTGGCATCAATGGTGCATTTATGACTGGTGATATTTTCAACTTATTCGTATTTTTTGAAGTGTTTTTAATATCTTCATATATTTTATTGGTTATTGGTGGCACACAAATACAATTAAGTGAAACAATTAAATATGTATTAATTAATGTAACTTCTTCAGCATTTTTCGTTATTGCTGTTGGAATGCTTTACTCTGTAGTTGGTACATTAAATTTAGCAGATATTAGTAACAAGCTAAGCCAGTTATCACCTAAAGACAGCAATGTAGTGACAATTATTTTTGTTGTATTCATTTTTGTTTTTGCTACAAAGGCCGGTGTATTTCCAATGTATATATGGTTACCTGGTGCATATTATGCGCCTCCGACGGCGATTATTGCCTTTTTCGGGGCTTTACTTACAAAAGTTGGTGTTTATGCCATAGCTAGAACAATTAGTCTTTTTTTCCGTGATACGTCTTCACTACCGTATTATTTATTATTGTTCTTAGCTATACTGACTATTGTCTTTGGCTGCTTAGGTGCCATAAGTTACAGCGACATTAAAAAGATTATACTGTATAATATTATGATTGCTATTGGTGTCATCTTAATCGGTGTTGCAATGATGAATCAAGCCGGCATAATGGGTGCAATTTATTATACGCTTCATGATATGCTAATTAAAGCAGGTCTATTCTTTTTAATAGGCGTTATTTATAAAATTACAGGCTCGTATGATTTAAAATCATTTGGCGGTCTAATTAAACATTATCCCATTTTAGGTTGGACATTCTTTATTGCAGCTTTAAGCTTAGCTGGTATTCCACCATTCAGTGGTTTTTACGGTAAATATTATATAATTGAAGCAACTTTCCAAAAAGGATTTTACGTGAGCGGTATAGTAGTCTTACTTTCTAGTTTAGTCGTACTATATTCAGTTATTCGTATATTCTTAAAAGGTTTCTTTGGCCCTGCTTTTGGATATAAATATAATCCTAAATTACAATATCAAAGTGTATTAACTATTTCAGTCTTTACTGTGGTGCTGACAATAATATTTGGATTATCAGCCGACGTTTTACAACCAATCATTAAAGATGCGGCCTCAACTTTCTATAATCCAAGCGAATATGTATCTAACGTGTTAGGAGGTAAATAATATGGCAATTCAAATATTAGTAAACTTATTGCTAGCCGTTTTATGGTTCTTCTTAACAGGTAGTTATACGTTAAATAATTTTATTTTAGGCTATATATTCGGACTAATACTCGTAGTTCTTTTACGCAGTGTTTTCCCAGGCAGACTTTATATCTTAACAATATATAAAATCATCAAACTATTAGTAGTATTTTTTATAGAATTAATCAAAGCCAATCTAGATGTCATCAAGATTGTCACAAAACGTAAAATAGCAAATGAACCAGCTTTCTTTACTTATAACACAGATTTAAAAGCGGACTGGCAAATTGTGCTATTGTCTACACTCATTACTTTGACTCCCGGTACTATAGTACTAGGCGTTAGTGATGATCGCAAAAAGATTTTCGTCCACTGTATTGATTTCAGCACTACAGAAGAAGAAACTGAAAGTATAAAATCGTCACTTGAAAAAGTGGTAAGAGAGGTAGGCGAAACGACATGAACTACTCAATCATTATAATCATTGCACTAATAATTGTGTCGTTATCCATGTTAGCAATGCTTATTCGCGTTATTAAAGGTCCTTCTCTCGCTGACAGAGTTGTAGCCTTAGATGCTATGGGTATTCAACTTATGGCAATCATCGCTTTGTTCAGCATTTTTCTAGGGACAACTTATATGATAGTTGCTATATTACTAATAGGTATCATAGCCTTTTTAGGTACTGCTGTATTCGCTAAATATATGGATAAAGGTAAGGTGATCGAACATGACAGCAACAATAATCATTAGTATTTCACTTATACTCGTAATTTTGGGCGCATTAATTAGTGCACTGGCCGCAATCGGCATCTTGCGTCTAGAAGATGTTTATTCTAGAGCTCATGCGGCAGGTAAAGCAGCAACGTTAGGTTCAATATTCTTGTTAGCTGGTGTTTTCTTATTCTTTATCGGTAAAGAAGGCTATGCAAATATGCAATTAATCGTCGGTATTTTTTTCATACTAATTACCGGACCATTAGCCAGCCATTTAATTATTAAAGCCGCTTATAATTTAGAAACACCCTCATCAAAACGCATCAAACAAGATGATATTTCAGAGACATTGAAAGATAAAAAAATATAACTATAAATAAGAGTCCAAAAAATTAGTACTTTAACTAAACTTTTTGGACTCTTTTACTGTTGATTTAGTATTTAATTTCCTTTATCATAAATCGTAATAATTACGTTTTATGATAAAGGAGATTTTTATGCAACAATGGACGATTATTGGTGGCGGCATTCATGCAGTTACCATCGCATTAAAGTTAATAAACTTAGGTTTAGCACAACAACAATTAACCATTATAGACCCACATAATGATTTATGTGAACAATTTGCACGACGCACAAGTAAAATCAGTATGCCTTTCTTACGTTCACCTGGTGTGCATCACGTACATCCGGACCCATTTCATTTAAAGCAGTTTGCTAAAGTAAACCAATATACTAATTGTACCTTAGGTAAATATCAACGTCCTCAAACAAACATGTTTATGGATCATATACATATGTTAATTCATCAATTTGATTTAAACCATTCTCACATTTCTGCTTCGGCAATTGAATTATTCCCAACAGATAATCAATGGTCGGTATTATTGGATAATAATGAAATTATTAAAACCAAAAATGTAGTGTTAGCTTTTGGAAGTTATCACCATACAAATGTACCTCAGATATTTCAGCAACAACCAGATGTGCAACATATCTTCCAAGATGATGACACGATAAATTTCTGCTCATCTTCACATGTAGTCGGCAGTGGCATTTCAGCAGCGCATTTAATTAATAAATTGTTAAAGCAAGATGAGCGTATAGTTCACTTATGGTTAAATAAATATTTAGAAGTTCACGATTTCGATGCAGATCCAGGATGGCTAGGTCCGAAAAATATGACCTACTTTGAGGCTATAGAAGATTCACAACAACGTCTGTTATTACTTAACAAAGAACGTCATAAAGGTTCTTTACCGAGAGAGCTATATTTAAAATTAAAACATTATCAAGAACAAGGTCGCTTAATGATTCATCATGATAAAATTAATGATATTCGTCACCATCATATCATTACTGATAACAACGAAACATATTACGACAATATTATACTTGCAACAGGTTTTAGTAATAGTCTATATCAACTACCCCTTATTAAAAATTTGATTTTACACTATTAAGCACCTATGGCTAATTGTGGTTTACCTTTATTAACTGATCAACTATCTTGGTTACCCAATTTATATGTAAGTGGTGCACTAGCCGATCTAAAATTAGGACCATTTGCACGTAATATTGCTGGTGGAAGAGAAGCTGCTAAACGCATAGGAAGCGCGTTTAATGCTACGTCGTATACGAAATGACGGCACTTTTAAATAACAAAGGATATTCAAATGTATTTAACTAGCCTTTACTATCAAAAAAAGGGATGAAGATTGTATAATTCAATCCTTCATCCCTTTTGTGTAATTTATCTTTTACGTTCTTTTATCGCCATCGTACCTCGCATGATACAAATTAATCGGTCGGTATCATCTTTAATTTCGATATTCCATACTTGAGTTGTTTTACCTTCATGAATAATCGTCGCAGTTGCATAAATCATACCTTTTACAGTCGAACCAATGTGATTTGCATTCATTTCCAAACCTAAAGGTGTGTAGCGGTCTGTATCTATAATATAAGCGGCCCCCATCGAGCAAGCTGTTTCACCTAATGCTAAACTTGCGCCACCATGTAAATAACCAAATGGTTGTTTAACTTTATCAGTTACTGGCATTGAAACGACCATCAAACCATGCTCTTGTTTTTCAATTTTCATTTCCAAAGCATCTAACATCGTACTCATAACGCACCACCTCTTTTGTTAACTTATTAATTATAATATCATAGCCGCAAGCGTTCCGAAAATGATTAACGGTACATTATAAAATATAAAGTTAGGTACACAAGTATCTCGCACATGGTCATGTTGACCATCAACATTTAACCCAGCTGTTGGACCTAAAGTTGAATCACTTGCAGGTGAACCTGAATCACCTAGCGCACTTGCTGTTCCTATTAATGCTATTAATGCCATAGTACTTAAACCTAATGATTCTCCTAAAGGAATAAATAGGGTAGCGATAATTGGAATTGTAGCAAATGAAGAACCTATACCAAGTGTTACTACTAATCCAATAGCGTACATTAAAATTATACTTAGTAATTTATTGTCGCCAGTTATGGTACTTAAACTTTGCACTAATTGACTAATGTCGCCTGTCTTATTCATAACACCTGCAAAGCCATTTGCTGTCAAAATTACAACACCGATATATGCCATAATTTGAATACCATCAATAAATTTTTGATCTAAATCTTTCCAATTATAAACTCCCGATACAAAGAATGTTAATACACCAGCCAATGCACCAAAGATCATTGAATCAGTAAGGGTTTGAACAGTAAAAGTTGCGATAATCGAAATAACTGTTATGACAATAACATATGGTTTTAATGTTACTTCTGACATTTCACTTTCATTTTTATGGTCAATATATTTTCTCGGTTTGCGATAATGTATAAGCCCAGCAATTAATCCGACTATATAACCCATCGAAGGTATAATCATAGCTTTCCAAATCATACTCATTTCAATTGGGTGATGTGCCTTGGTAAAACCTTTCAAAATAATTTGATGGAATATTTGACCAAATCCAAAAGGCAGTAACACATATGGGAAACATAACCCAAAACCAATGATTAAAGCTATTTGTCGTCTATCTATATTTAATTCATTAAATAAACTAATTAATGGTGGTATAACTATTGGAATAAATGCAATGTGTACTGGTATTACATTTTGACTCATAATACTTAATACTAATAATGCAATCATAATTATAACTTTAACTTTGACTCGAGACATTCTTGAATTCTCAGCTCTGATTGCTTTAATAATTTTAAGAACAAGATAATCCGTTATGCCGCTATAAGATATTAAAGCAGCAAAACCACCCAATAAGGCATAACTTAGAGCAACTTCGGCTCCATCTACAATATTTTTACTGAATACAGTCACTATTTCTGTGACACTCATTCCGGCAATCAAGCCACCTACCAACGCACTAATGAATAAACTAATAACTACATTCAATCTGCATAAACATAGAATAATCATTAATACGACAGCTATTACGACCGCATTAAACACAATTCAAAACCCCTTTACCACATTATCGAACTAAAGCATAACAAAATTTATATTATCAAGCTGTGTTACCTTTGTCAACAAAAATTAAACAAATTGTATCTATTAAAAAAGTTGAACTAATATCTTTTCACTTATCTTTATATTAATAACCATTTTACTTCTTAATTTAAAATAATCATCAATATTTTCATAAGTCAGATTTAGTTCAACTAAATATCATTAATTTATAAAGTTCTTAACCATTGTACAATAGTTGGGATCATATAGCCTGTAGGGCCTTTTGGACCGTTATATGATACTTTGTTTATCGTAGCAGGGCCTGCAATATCAAAATGTAAATGCGGCGTTTCGCCAGCAAAGTGACTAATAAAAGTTGCTGCAAATAATGCTTTACCTTGCCCGTTTGTATGATTAACTAAATCGGCTACGTCTGTTTGTCTAATTAATCGTTGCTCTGTTGCCGTCATTGGTAATTCAAAGACCATTTCATCAGTATCACGTGCCTTTTCAAGAATTACTTCTAATGACGTTTGATCGTTGTTTTTAAAAACTGCTGCTTTATCTTCACCTAATGCAGCTACTGCTGCACCGGTTAAAGTTGCAAAGTCTAATATCATTTTTGGTTTAAATTGATTCGCATAAAACACTGCATCTCCTAGCACAAGCCTACCTTCAGCATCAGTATTTAACACTTCAACAGTTTCACCACTTAATGCTGTGAATACATCATCTGGTTTCATTGCTTCACCATTAATCATATTTTCTGAAGCCACGATTACACCTATAATATTAATTTTTAATTTTAGTAAACGTGCTGCTTCAATCATACCTATCACGTTTGCAGAGCCACACATATCATATTTCATCGTCTGCATACCTAGTTTAGATTTAATAGAATAGCCGCCAGAATCGTAAGTTATGCCCTTACCAACTAACGCGATAGGATCCTCATCTTTAGATGCACCATTATAAGTTAACGTTATCAGCCGTGCAGGATGACTAGAACCTTTACTTACGGCGTGTATTAAACCGAACCCTTCGTCTTGTAATTGCTTCTCGTTTTTTACATCAAGTTGTACTTCAGTATTTTTGAAATGATCTATTAACAACTCTGCATAATAACTGGGCGTTAAAATATTAGGTGGCATGTTGCTAAAATCTCTTGCTAAGTTTATCGCTTGGCCTATTGATTGCCCTTGTTCTACGGAATCTATAATGTGTTGATCATCACTATGTAAGTTAATCAGTAATTCATAAGGTGCCTTTTTATTTGTTTTATAATTATCAAATTCATAAATTGAACGTAGGCTCTGTTGTCCAAGTATTTCTGCAACTCTCTCAATTGGCAAACTTTTAGTTTCAAAACTATCAAACAGTAATGAGGCTACCTTAACATTTTCAGCCTTAAGAAATTGAAATACATTGCCAAAAACCATTGCCATATCTTTTGGCTTTAATTCTTTTAAATTAGCTAATCCAACCGTAATAAGTCTATGTTTTTTATTATTTATTTGTAACTGTGTTTGATATATTTTACCTACTTGACTTCCGATAATATGGTTGTGTTTTAACTGTGATAAATCTTCAGTAATATCAACACCATCTATAATAATAGGTTTGCCTAGTTGATTTAAATGTCCTGCTACGCCTATTACAAGATTTTGTTCAACTGGTTTGTCTTCTGCGTTTACTCGAATATTCATTTATATCATTCCTCTCTAATTATGATAAAAAGCCTATCTTAATAAGATAGGCTTTGAGTAATACAACAGCATATCCTAACTAGATACTACTGTTTTATATTGAATTATCTATTAAAATTTACCTTTTTTGAATGCAAGACCGATACCGCCTAATTTAAATACAGCACGCGTATCGATGACTTTTTTCATGAAAGCAGCTTTTTTACCTATAATATCTCTACCATAAACGATACCTACACCATCATTAGATCCTAATGAACATACAGTACCTCTATCCACATAATCAAATTCTTGTGTTGGTTGGCCTTCTAGAATATGTTTGATATTTTTAGCAACATGTTCACCTTGTTGCATAGCGATTTGAGCTGTTGTTGGTAATGGACGTTCTTCTCCAGCTGGAATAAATGCTGCACAGTCACCAATTACAAAGATGTCATCATGACCAGCAATAGTTAAGTCTTGTTCGTTAACGATTCTACCACGTTTAACGCCGTCGAATGATGCTTCCATTAACTGACTACCACGTACACCAGCAGCCCATACAGATGTATTTGCTTCTAATTGTTGTTCTTCATCATTCACTTTAACAACGAAACCATTTTCATTACAAGCTACGATTGGAGTAGCAATTTTGAATTCGACACCTTTATTTTCAAGATAATTAACAGCATGATTAACAAGGTCATCCGAGAACATTGGTAACATTTTTGGCGCAGCTTCAACACAAGTTATTTTAACTTTACTTTGATCAACACCATATTTGTTACATAATTCAGGTATGCGGTCTGTTAATTCACCTAAGAATTCAATTCCAGTGAAACCAGCGCCACCTACTAAAATAGCTAAATCACGGTCATCTTTTTCTTTAGATGCAGCATAATTAGCAAATTTATCTTCAATATGGCGCGCTAAGTTACGTGAAGTTAATACATTTTCGATTTGGAAAGCGTGGTCTTTCATACCTTTGATACCAAAAGTTTCACTTTCAAAACCTAAACCAACTACTAAAATATCGAAATCAAAAATACCTGCATCAGTTTCTACTTTTTTAGCATTACGATCTATTTTTGTTACTTCTGCTTTTACAAAGTTAACTTTATCTTCATTAATAACACTTTTAACTGGATAAAGTAAATCTTCATAGCTAATCGTACCTGCTGATGCTTCATGCAACCATGTAGCTTCATAATGGTAATCATTTTTATTGATTAAAGTAATTTCTGCTTCATCAGCTGAAATTTGTTTTTGCAATTTAGTAACAGTTTGTAAGCCAGCATAACCAGCACCTAAAACTAGAACTTTTTTACGATTTTGTGCCATTTTATTCACCTAAGCTTTCATAATTTTTTCTTGCAAACGTCTTTATTAATACCTATTTAGAGTAATGCTACTCATTAAAGACAATCTTCCATCCATTCATAATTTTATAGTTTTTAAGTTATATTTTCAAGCACTTACATGCATATTGTTTATTTTTTCACAAATCAATATATAAAAAGTTGGAACAGCCACACACTTATAGTCAACTATAACCTTAACTCCAACAAATAGCTTGTTATTTATTGAATATGTGACCATCACAAAGTGTTAGTGTTCCAACTTATTAAATTAACAATCTTCTGGTGAACCAGCGACTTTAGCTGTTTTAAATGAACTACCACAACCACAAGATGCAATCGCATTTGGGTTATCTATTTGGAAACCGCCACCCATTAGCGATTGTTTGAAATCAACTGTAGTTCCATCCAAGACTGGTTTATCATCTTTATCAATTAATACTTTTAAACCAAAAAATTCGTATACTTCATCGTTGTCACCTATTGATTCTTCTGCAGACATACCATAAGTTAAGCCTGTGCAACCACCACCGTTAACTTTAATTTTCAAATAACCATCAGATAGGTCATTTTGTTTAAGCATGTCTTTCACTTCATAAGCAGCCGCTTCAGTTAAATTTATCACTGCCATAATGTTTCCCTCCTAAAATATCCAAGTTTCTTCTATGTGAGCATATATTTTTTGTAATAAATCGTCTGGTGATTCACCTTCAACGATATCACCATTTACTAATGCATACAAGGTACTTGAACATAATCCACAGTTTTGAAGACACCCATATTCTAGAACATCTACACCAGGATCATTATCAAGTTGGTTATATACATAATCTCCACCTTTCGCCATGTTCGAAATGCAGAATTCTACTATTGGATTCATAATACACCTTCTTATTAATAATCAGTCCTAACATTATAACAACTTTCGTTACTTATGACTATGTTCTTGCCTTAGTTCTTTTTTAAAAAAATATTAAACTAACTTTTTCTAGTGATTTTTATTAATAATTTTTATCCTTCAAATGGATATTTATCAAATTTTTTGAGTCAATACTCATCGATATTTTAAAGTTTTTAATTACTACAATTATATATTTTCTGTCTTAAATGTGTCTAAGTTATTTGTAGAACATATTAAAAAAGCATATAATATAGGCGAGTCATTTATTTTGAAAATTGAGTTGATAACTGATATTCAATCATTTTTCATATTAACAAAATAGATTGAAACTTAAAGACTTTAAAGTATTTTATTCAAACGGGCTGAAATCAAATACTATGTCTTTTGTAGAAATCTGTAAACACATTTATTATTAGAGGGGTATCAAAATGAAGAATTTAGTTTTATTAGGCGGCGGCTACGGCAACATGCGTATTATGTCTCACATATTACCAAATGCGTTACCTGACAATTATTCACTTACATTAATCGACCGTATGCCATATCATAGTTTGAAACCTGAGTTTTACGAACTGGCTGCAGGTACAAAATCTGATAAAGAAGTACGTATGAATTTCCCGAATTCTGAACGAGTTAACATCGTTTACGGAGAAATTAATGATATTAATCTAGAAGATCAGATAGTTACAGCTGGACAAACTAAAGTTGATTATGATGAATTAGTTATCGGATTAGGTTGTGAAGATAAATATCATAATGTACCTGGTGCAGAAGAATATACACATAGTATTCAAACATTATCTAAATCTCGTGAAACTTTCCACCATATTAGTGAATTACCTAATGGCGCAAAAGTAGGTATCGTAGGGGCAGGACTAAGCGGTATTGAATTGGCGAGCGAGTTGAGAGAAAGTCGTGAAGACTTAGATATTTATCTGTATGATCGTGGTGAACGAATTTTGTCTCGTTTCCCTGAAAAATTAAGTAATTATATAGAAAAATGGTTTAAGAAAAACAATGTCAACGTTGTACCTAATTCAGATATTAACAAAGTAGAACCTGGTCGTATATATAACTGCGATGTACCAGAAGATTTAGACTTAATCGTATGGACAGCTGGTATTCAACCAGTTGAAATCGTAAGAAATCTACCAATCGACATTAGTAAAAGTGGTAGAGTTATTTTAAACCAATATCATCAAGTACCGACTCACACTAATGTTTATGTAGTAGGCGATTGTGCCGAATTGCCACATGCTCCAAGTGCTCAATTAGCTGAATATCAAGGCGATCAAATTGCTGATGTAATGAAAATGCACTGGCAAAATAAAAAATTACCTGAAAAAATGCCTGAAATAAAAGTACAAGGCTTCTTAGGTTCATTGGGTGATAAAAAAGGATTTGCTTATGTTATGGACAGAACAGTTACTGGCCGTTTAGCTTCAATCTTAAAATCTGGTGTCCTTTGGATGTATAAATATCATAATGGTTAATAAAAAGGCTGCTCAAATAAGAGCAGTCTTTTATTGTTCTTTCAGTTTATTTAAGAAATGCGTTAAGTCTTTCAATTGTATATATCCATCAGCCACATATTCATCATTCATCGTTATAAGCGGATAAAACAACTCATCTTCTTGAATTTGTTCAATAAAATGTTGATCATGATCCGATAAGTTGTCATTATCTTTTTCTATATCAATATATGTGTATTCAAATTGTATGTCCGGGTATTTCCTACATAATAATGGTTGTATCCACTCATATGTATTTCTCGGTGTCGGTGCGTTTACACAACTAGCACACACATTTTCAGCACCATATACTACTACACTCACCTTTCCCAAGTTAAATCCTCCTTTGGTTTCAATCATAGATTTTTCTTTCATTTTCTATTATAATAAATAAATGAGTACAAGTTGAAATTTTTTACTTGAAAGGAGGCATATGTATGCCAACTGAGAACGCAACTATGTTTGATCAAGTAGCTGAAGTCATAGAGAGATTACGTCCATTCTTATTACGTGACGGTGGAGATTGTTCCCTAATAGACGTAGAAGATGGAATTGTGAAATTACAATTACACGGTGCATGTGGTACTTGTCCAAGTTCTACTATTACTTTAAAAGCTGGTATTGAACGTGCTTTACACGAAGAAGTACCAGGCGTTATAGAAGTAGAACAAGTATTCTAATAGCCATTAAATATACTTAGAGCGCTCTTTTATGTAGAGCGCTCTTTTTGTGTATTTAGTGGTTTTTCATGCATATGATGATTGATACGTTGATTAATATATACCCAACCTTTCCAACCAATGTGAACAGCATCACTAATAACATAAGGTTCATAGTCTTTATGCGTCATATCATACAATTTACCATCACGAGAGGTAACTGTGTGTTTTATTTTTTTATAGACAGCTCTACGACGTTCAGAATCTATACCGATATGATCATACCATTTTCCATTAGATGGAATACTAACATATTGTACATCTGCACCAGCGGCACGCATCGTATCTACTAATAACGCTAAATCATTAAATTCTGGGGAATTTTTATTAAATTCATAATTCCTGTTAATCTTTCGCTTATGTGATTTAATTAATTCCCAATATTTATCTCGAATGCCAAATCTATTAGACTTAGTATGTTGACCACCATATTCTTCAGCGTCAACCTTCATTGTTTGCCATGATCCATTATCATTGTTAATTGGCTTAACGTGTTCGAGTGGTGAAGGTGCTAACGGATACGCTGATTTAATAGCCTCTATTTTTAATAATTGATTTTCTTTAAATGGAGATACATAAGAATGTTCTATATTATCAGGATTTTTAGCTACCTGTCTTAAAAAAGGTTTGTTAGCCACATGTTTAAATTGCAGCAACCGTTTGGCGTAGCGTTGTTTAAGTTCAGGGCTCAAATTGGGCTGTTCAAATAATTTATCAATTTGAGTTTGGGATATTCTAGCATTAAAATTCGAGTTGGTTAACCCATGATTAGTAAACCATTGCGGCGAAATAATAAAAGCTAATTTTTTTCCTTTTAGATTATCGTATTGAGAAGCTAGTCCAACTGCATTAATTAAATCAGTCGAACCTCCCGTACCAATAAGAAATGGTAGTTTTGGTACGTGCTTATGATTATGCATCACAATTCCGGGATTAAATGGATCGTCTTTAGCTAGTTCACTCGACCCATAAATAGGATAATAATGATTCGATTCAAATAATTTATTTTGAATGAGCGTTCCTTTTAACACTTGTTCATTCAGTGACAATCTTTGATCAGCTACCGCCTTGTTTGAGATTAAACCAGTGAACCAACTTGCTGGCAACAATAGGAAAAGCCCAAACAACAAAAGACTAGCCAATATTGGTATATAAGGTTTTAACTTCATTTTTGTTGTTCAAGTACTGCAATAATTTTATTTGGCGTTGCCCATTCATCTCTATCAAAATCCATAATTGAAACTTCAATATCTAATTTATTTTGAATCTCTAATAATAATTCTACAGTTTTAAACGAATCAATAATTCCCTCTTCAAATATCTCAATATCTGGTTGCTCTTTCACGATGTTATTTTCTGCTACATCGGCCAATAAATCTAAAACTTGTTGTCTAAATTCCATATAAATTTCCTCCTATTATTAAAACAGTTTGCCTGAAAAGATAAGAAAACCAAAAGTTACAAAGTGGAATGTCACAATAATACTCAGTGCTTGAGTAAATTTATTTTGCCATTTAGGCGGATGTTGTTTTTTTCCATCTTTCATAGTAGCCGTAACCAATAAACATAAATGCATGATACAAACCGTAAACGATAAAATGCACCTCTAAACCATGCCAAACACCCATAATAAAGAAATTTAGAAAAAAAGCGATGTTCGACATTAACAGTTGACTTTTAAACATTTTCTTTTTAGACATATAGAATAGTGCACGCATATAAATACAATCCCTAAACCAAAACGATAATGTCATATGCCACCTATTCCAAAAATCTTTAATATTTTTTGCTTTGAATGGCTGATTAAAGTTCTCTGGTGTTTTTACGCCATACAAGTAACTAAATGCAATAGCGAATAAACTATAACCTGCAAAATCAAAGAAAAGATACATACTATAGGCATACATATACAACCATTTACCGGTGAAAGTAGTTAATTCGAGTGTTAGTGGTGTAATTGCATAGGTTTGAATTAAATATGCAATAATATATTTATATAAAAAGCCCATCATGGTGTAATGAATTGCTTTAATTAGTAACTCATTATAATCCTTACCTGTAGGTACCTTTTTGTCATCTTTAATAAAGCGCTTATATCTATCAATCGGACCCGATGAGATGGTTGGAAAGAAAGAAATAAACTGAATTAACTTCCATAATTTAATTTCTTTAATTGAACCATCCCGTATTTCCATAAGTAATTGGACACTTTTAAATGTCACATAAGAAATACCTAAGAATCCGATAAATGAAACGATTTTACTTTCGTGTAATATTATTTGATAAGGTCCTAGCCATGAACTTTGAATAATTTTCGCAATAGTTAATGGTAATATAGATAAAATGATGGCTACTATAAACTTTGCGAATGTATTATTTTTCGCATTTGCTTTCCAATAAAAAATAATAATAAAAACTTGCCAAATAGTATAGATAATAAAACTCACAAGTTGGGTACTAAAATAACTAATACCAAATAGGTTATGCTTATGAGACGAGAATATAAGTACAATCATGAAACACGTAGATAGACCATTATATATGTAACTTCTCCTACCCATAAGCCCTAATACGATGACTGGTAATAGTACTATGAATGCTATTAAGAAAAACGTTAATGTTCCGTAAGGTATCATGTGATAACCTCAGCAATCTGCCTTCTATCTACTTTGCCATTCACTGTCATTGGCATTAGATCGATGACTTTGAATTTACTTGGAATCATATATGCAGGTATATGGTGCTTCAATTGTTCTTTGATTTCATGAGATAACTCATTAACACTGTAATCTTCTTGTATCTCTTGATTTAAAGTAATAACTCCAACAATTCTTGAAACTTTATCTTTGTTATAAATAGGTACAACAATCGCTTCTCTTATAGCATCTAAATGTCTTAATTGAAATTCTATTTCTTCTAATTCTATTCGATATCCATTCAATTTAATTTGATAGTCGATACGTCCCTGAACAAACCAAAGACCATCTTTTTCAATTGCTTTGTCACCAGTATAATAACTTCTATTATCACCTTTATCTTTAAAGGCTTTCATACTTCTAACTTCATCTTTAAAATAACCTACGCTAACGCAGTTGCCAGTAATAACGAGTTCTCCTTCTTCAGTTACATCTAATGCTGTGCCATTCTTCGGTACACCAACTGGAAGTGGATTATACCGGTCAATAACATCTTTTGTAATTTGAATACTTGTAATAGCTACCGTTGCCTCCGTAGGTCCATAAGTATTATAGATTATGGCTTGTGGGAACTTAGTATTTAATATTGAAGCTGTTTTATGCGCTAAAATCTCACCACAGAAATAAAATTGCTTAAGTTTTGGATATTTCTGTTGATCAAAATGAGGTAATAATAAACACATCTCTAAAAACGATGGCGTTGACACCCATATATTAATGTCATTATTCTCAAGTAAATCATTTAACAGTTTAGGTTTATTAATCATTGTTTTATCCACTAGATTTAATGTACCTGCTGATATTAAACATGGATAAATGGCCATTACAGATAAATCAAATGAGAATGGTGCTTGATTTAGCCACTGTTGATGCTCTCCAGCTTGGTTTAACTCAATTATCCACTCGGCAAATTCATTCAAGCTGCTATACTTGATTTGCACCCCCTTAGGTTCCCCAGTAGAACCACTAGTGAAAATTGTATATGCTATATCGTCACTTGCAATTTGTGATTGATAGTTATCTATCGGCTGCTGTTCGCGCAGCACTTCAATAAAAATTTCTGTACCTAGATTTAGATTTATAGATTCTGTAGTCGTATTAAAAATATATTGCGGCTCTATTTTTTTAACAATAGATGCCACCCTGTCTTCTGGCAACGAAGTATCTACCGGTACATAGCCACAGCCAGCTTTAATACTTGCTAACATGCCAACAATCATAAATGGCGACATGTGGCCATAAAGCAAAAGTGGTTTGTCTGTATTTTCTATACTCTTAGCTAGGGTGTTTGAATATTGCTCTATATCTTTATATGTTAATACATTATCGTTATATTTAACTGCGTCTTGATCAGGGTGAAATGTTGCGTGTTGTTTAACTAAGTTTATGATATCCATCTCAGCTGCTCCTTATTAAAATTCATTATATATAAAGTTATTGTGGGTATCGCCTGACCCGTAAATTAAATATAGCGCGATTAATATTACAAAATACAATATAGTTAGTCCTACTGTCTTCACAGCGCTATATTGCATAGAGTTTAGTTTAAATTTTGACATTTTCCACCTCATAATAAAATCGATAATTTAATCCTTACAACTTAAACGATAAGAATTTATAATCGCTGTCAATCATCATATTTTACAAATTCATTATACATTTTTTCTTATGTATTTACAATTATATAAATTTTTTTCATTATTGATACTACTTATAATTACCCAAAAGTTCCAAAATTTATATAGAAAAACGCTTTATATTACAATAAATTTTACTTCTGAATAGTTAATTTATAATATATCTTATATGACTCAACTTAAAATACATTTTTTATTATTTTATTATATAGAATTTTTACGAGTAATCACTCGGTCTAGAGTTGTAACATTCTTGTGGAGTTTGTAAAATTTGGGCATGAAGTAACAATAAATTCTAGGACACACAGTGCTAATTAATAGCCGTTATATAATTAATGCTTTGTAATAACTTAAGCGTTATTTTTTAGTCAACACTGAGTAATAGTTACCTCACCTTCATAGGTGATAGCTTAGCCTGTATACTTTAACTTATACTGTTATTTTTGACATTTCACTATTAACATTTAAATAATTTGATTGCACCCTGCCACAGGAATTGCTTAATCCTAATCCATTTTTATTTATCTGTTAAAACTAAGCACTCCGTATAATTTAAGAAAAAATACTAACTTAACGTGCTATCTTATGTAAAAATTAGCGTAGGGCTCGCTTAAACTACTATATGAAAATTATTGGGTATTCCAATCAAATGTTGATTTGCGAAAAATATAAATTAAAACGTAAACTTAGGTTGTCTTAATGGCATTAAATTTTAGCAAAAAAATAACCCAACTATTTATAGTTGAGCTACCTTTTTGTTATATTTTGTTATATTTATGTGTGTATTTGTATTAGTATGATTATATCTTTTAACCTTTAACCGGAGTTAATGGTGATTGGTCATCCAACACTAATTTAATATTATCTACACATAGTTGAATCATTCGATCTCTTGTAACAACAGAAGCACTACCTATATGTGGTACAATTACGGCATTTTTCATGTTGAGTAAAGGATGGGACATATCAATAGGTTCTTCTCTTAAAACATCTAGCCCACATGCCCATATTTGTCCTTCTTTCAAAGCATTGACGAGTGCTTCTTCATCCACGACTGCCCCCCTACCAATGTTAATAAAAATTGCATGTTCTTTCATTTTGGCAAAGGCTTGCTTATCGAATTTGTCTTTTGTTTCTTCAGTAAGAGGCGCAGTACAAATAATAAAGTCACTGTTTTCCAACAATGTATCAAATGACACATACAATGCACCTAGTTCTTCTTCAGCGTCATTTTGTCTTGAACGGTTATGATACATAATATTTGCTTCAAAGCCTTTTAATCTTCGTGCTACCGCTTTACCGATATCACCCATACCAAAAATACCTACTTTAGCTCTATATAAATCTTTACCTGCTAGTAAATAAGGACTCCAACTTTGCCATTGTCCATCTTGTACATAACGCTCCGCTTCAACAATACGGCGTGCCACGCTTAATGTTAAAGACACACCTAATTCAGCAGTCGTTTCCGTTAATACATCTGGTGTATTTGTAACAACAATATTATGGTCATGCGCTAATTGGACATCGATATTATCGAATCCAACTGCCATATTAGCTATGATTTTTAAATTTGGTGCAGCATTTAATGCTTCTTCATCAATTTGCTCAGACAAAGTTATAAAACAAGCAGTTGCATCTGATAGTGCATTTAAAAATTTCTCTCTAGGCATTGGCGTATGTGCGTCATCCCAAAGTTCCACTTTATCAATTGCTTCTAATTGTTCTATAAATTTAGCTGGTATCTTTCTAGTTACAACAATTTTTCCCATCCCAATCGACCTACCCTTCTAATTCGGCTATAACTTCGTTTAAATCTTTAAATGAGTATGTTGGTGGCGTTTCTTTTTGTTGAATTTCTTCTAATGATGTTACCCCAGTTTGTACATGAATTGTATCGATATTTACATTAATGCCAGATAATATATCCGTATCATATAAATCGCCTACCATAGCTACTTCTTCTTTCGGTAAATTTAACACTGACAATGCTATATTCATAATCACCGGTTCAGGTTTTCCGATAAATACTGGCTCTTGTCCTGTTGATACAGATACTACACTTGTTAATGCACCATTACCAGGCATAAATCCTCGTTCCTTTGGTATAGAAACATCTTTATTTGTAGAAATAAATTTAGCACCATTGCGTACCCCTAACGTCGCTGTGGCTAATTTTTCATACGTTACCGCTTCATCAAGACCTATGACAACGTAGTCAACAAATTCATCATTTTTAAGTTGTAAGCCTTTGCCGTTTAGTGCAGTTTTTAAACCGTTGCCACCTATCATGTACACTGTCGCATCTTGTTGTTCATTTGCAATGTAATCCGCCGTCGCAATTGCTGAAGTAATAATGTCATTTGAAGTAGCTTTGATGCCTAACCTATTTAATCTTTCAGCTACTTCTGCAGGTTCTTTAGATGAATTATTTGTAACAAATAAATAAGGGATGTTCTGTGCACTTAAATAGTCTATAAATTCGACCGCACCATCTATAATGTCATCTCCTTTATACATCGTGCCATCTAAATCTAATAAATATGCGCTATACTGCTTCATTAAACTTATTCTCCTTTTTCTCCAAATGCCGTAACAGGTACATTTTCACTTTTTAAAAATTTCACTACCTCAGCAACAAACTGTTGATAATAAGGTATCGCTTGATCAAATAATGGAATTAAATTACTATCTTCTAGTTGGTCATACAAGAAAACAAATTGCTTTCTTACATCAATTGTTTGATTGATGTAATCTTGAGTTTGAGTAGAAATCACTTTTTCTAATGCTAAAATATCAATCACATCTTTATAATTACCTGGATCTCTTAAAATGAATCCATCAATAATCATGTTGCCAATATCTACAGAGGATTCAATTAGCATTTGGCCAATGCGTTCAAAAGCATATGTATTGGCTTTATTATCTTCATAGTCTTCTGTTAATTGCTGAATATAATTTAATTTTGTATTTAGCTGTTCTTTATTTACAAAGTACATTATCGTCACCTCTCAATAACTTAATCATATCATAACTTTGAAGTTAAATTCATTAGTGGTTATACTGAGAACTAAAGATTTCCACCAAAAATTAATTATTTTACGCTTAGTAAAAAAGGAAGAAGGTCGTTTTATGATAGATATGTATTTATACGATGATGATGAATCAGCACAGGTACAATTTGTTGGTTTTGTTGGTGAAGAGAGCAGATATGATTTAATGCTTGTACAAACGGATCGTCATTTTGGTAAAACTATAGTTTTAAATATGCAAACGAATAAATTTGGAATTATAGGCACTGATGATTTAGAAGAAGTAGGTTATGTGGCATACATACTTGGTGTGAATGAAAAAGAAGGTGATGAATTAAATGCCTTCTTGTCAGAGAAAATTCAATGATTTCAAGTAAAAAAAAGCTCAATCGCTAAGCGATTGAGCTTTTTACTTCTACAACTTTAATCTGATGCGGATAATATTGATTAATCTTCAGTATTTTGAATTGTTGGTTGAATCTTTACATCTTTCAACTTATCTTCTGGAGCTTCTTCAGTATGGCTTTGATCTTGGGCCTGATTTTTTTGTGCTTCAGTTGTCACATTTTTAACAATAAAATAGGGACAACCAAAATTACAATACTCTAGCAAATAATCTTGAATCGTCGAGAAACGTTTGCTTAATTCAGCTTTTTTATTAGTATCATTATAAAAACCTTTTAAACGTAACTGATCATATCCATAATCACCCACTACATAATCGTATTTGTCTAAAATATCAGAATAGCGACCAACAAATTGTTCTTCATCAAAACATTCTCTATATTCTTCTAGTAATTCAAAAAACTGATTATTTACTTTTATCATTTGTTTTCACCTTAATCTTATATTGGATCAATTATACTATATCCCACTTTGTTGATTAATCATAACACCTTAAATCTTACTCTCGATGGATTAATTATTCGTAACAAAAATGTTTAGCTTTTAATTGCTAATAATTTTTGAAATGTCACTGTTGCTTTATAAATTAAGCCCTATAACTATCTTTATAATTACTATAAAGACTTAGTCCACTATATGCAAAACATGCATACAAGTAAACTAAGTCTAAAATTAAAAACTTTATTTAATTATTGTTCAGCGTTTAGTTGAGCTTCACCTTGGCGTTGTTTTTCTTTAGCCGCTTCATTGACTTGTTCATCTGCGTGATATGAACTTCTTACTAATGGCCCAGCTTGACAATGTTTAAAGCCTTTGTCCATAGCAATTTTACGTAATTTACCAAACTCTAAAGGAGTATAGTATTTTTCAACTTTTAAATGTTTACGTGATGGTTGTAGATATTGACCAATAGTTAAAATATCGACATCATTAGCACGCAAATCATCCATTGTTTCGTAAATTTCTTCGTAAGTTTCACCTAAACCAACCATAAAGCTAGACTTAGTTGGGATTTCAGGTTGTAATTCTTTTGAACGTCGTAAGAATTCTAAAGTTCTGTCATAAGTAGCACGTGCACGAACTCTAGGTGTTAATCTACGAACTGTTTCTATATTATGGTTTAAAATGTCTGGTTTTGAAGCCATTAAAGTTTCTAAAGCTTCATAATCACCGCCCATGTCTGAGGGTAAAATTTCAATTGTTGTGTAAGGGTTACGAGCACGTACTTTACGTACTGTTTCGGCATAAACGTTTGAACCAGCATCTCTGAGATCGTCTCTTGCTACTGCTGTAATAACTACGTGTTTCAAGTTCATTAATTCTACTGATTCGGCAACTCTTTCTGGTTCGCCTAAATCTAATTCATTTGGTAGTCCAGTTTTAACGGCACAGAATCTACATGCACGTGTACAAACTGCACCTAAAATCATAAATGTTGCAGTTCGGCGTTCACCCCAACATTCGTGTATATTTGGACACTTTGCTTCTTCACAAACTGTATGTAAGTTCTTTTCACGCATCATTTTCTTGAGGCCAGTGTAATTTTCATTCGTGTTAAGCTTTATTTTTAACCAATCTGGTTTACGTAATATTTCTTCATTTTTAGTAGCCATAACAACGCTTACCCTCCTGTTTAAATATCTCTAACTATTATAACTAACTTTACGACAAATTAAAACGTAATTAAGTCATAAATTAATATTGTAATAATTTCTTCTTAAATATGTCTCTTAAAAAGTCTGGCATCAAGTACTCTATTTGTTGATCTTTTAACATCGGGAAATATCTACCAAATGTATACATATCAACTGTTCCTAATGTATACGTTTGATCGTCTTTGATTTCTTTTCCATCTATAAAGTAACGATTTTCGGATTCTATAAAGCCAATATTGTATAAGATATATCCACCAAAAATATTGCCTCTGAAACCTAAACCTTGTGCTTGTGCATTAATATATTCTTGCTTTTGACTTTTATCCACTACTTCTTTTAATAGCTTACCTGATAGTTTAATTCTAACTGCATTAATTGGATGAGGCAACATTTGATGAATATCATATTCTGTGACGATTTTGTCTTTAATTGCATTAACGATTAAACCAGCGTTAATTATCGTACAATCAGCCCCAGTAAAATATTGCAAACTTTCTGCTAATAAGTATGTCGTTTTACTAATATAGCTTGTTTCTCTAGGCAAAGTAATCGGTTTATCCGTAACGGCTTCATCCATTAACGCTCGACCTTCTTCTACAAAATGAGTTTTGGTTTCTGGTAATGATGCTAATGAATGAATAATAGCCTTTTTAGAAATTACTTTTTTATCTATGATATCTAAAGTTACCTCACCGACATAATTCCCATATTTACCTGCGGCTGCCATAAGTACACCATTATTTATTTCTCCATTTTCGAAATAATGATGCGTATGACTCCCTAAAATGACATCTATTTCCGGAATTTCTTGGCATAATTTTTCATCAAAAAAGACACCTACGTGGCTCATAATGATCAATACATCATATTGACCTTCATTCGCTGAAACCTCGTCTTTAATAGCTTCTAAAGGGTTTGTTACCACCCAGTCTAAAGCTCTATAAAATGGCGTAAATGGGGCCGTTGCTGCTACAAATAAAATACGAACACCATTTATCGATTTAATATGAGATGATGAAATATTATGAGGTAAATTTCCATGCTCATCAAAAACGTTGGCACATGTAACTTCAAAAGCAGCATTATTATACAGTTTATTTAGTGCCTCATGCGAGATAGTCATACCTTCGTTGTTACCTATTGTTACAATGTCACAATGTGCCTCATTTAATAAATCTACGTTTTTAGCCCCCATCGTTGCTTCAGTAACCGGTGCAGATAAATCAACATGGTCTCCAATATCTAAATAAAGAGAGGGATGAGTTAATTGTGGACGTACTTTAGCTAAATAAGCTGCAATTCTTGAATATTCGTGTAGATGACTATGTATATCATTTGTATGATAAATAGTTAATCGCATCTATATCCTCTCCTGATAACTTTCAATGTTATATATATTTATAATATAAATAATTCATTTTTATTAAATATTAAAACAAGCGTAATTGTTGTGGTGCTAATCCATCGTAATCTACACCTAATATTGTTTGATAAGTTTTTGCATTATTAGCTGCATGACCTCCAGAATTGTTGTTAAACACAACATAAACTTCACTTGCTTTTTGGTCTAGCACTTTTACTTTATTCGCTAAATGTGTTAGCTCTTCTTTACTATAATCATATAAATAACGCACGTCACGCCATTTTTCATCTGTCATATCTTGCTTGGTCCATCCATGAGTATTACGACCGTGATATCTCACAAAAGCTACACTATTAGTAATTCTGTTTACTAATGGTATTGAGCCTTGACCTACTTGGGGTTCATCACACACAGAATGAATAATATTTTGTCCTGTTAAGAAAGATAAAGTTTGTTCCTTAAAATGTTCCGAAAACCAAGACTGGTGCCGAAATTCAACACAAACAGGAAATTCTTTTAATTGTTCTCTTATATATCTAATATATGTAATATTTTGAGCAGTACAATCAAACCATGGCGGAAATTGAACTAACACCATCGCCAATTTATGTTCCTTTACTAATGGACCAAGCATGAGCTTAAATTGGTCGATTAATGATTGTCTACTATCTGCAAATGCTTTGTAATCGGCATGTAAAGTTAACGCTTGATGTATTTTAACTATGAATTTAAATTTCTCAGGTGTTTCTTTAATCCATTTTAAAATGTTTCTTTCTGGTTGAATTGCATAATACGATGCATCAAGTTCTACTATTGGGAAATGACTAGCATACGTTTTAAGTTTATCTGATTTTCGTTGCAGATCTTCATATATAGTATCATGGTCTCCCCAACCTGTGAGTCCAATATTTATCATTCATATCACCGATTTCATATTACCATACATATAATAATTCATTCACTTGATTAAGCTTAATAAAACCCTTTTCTTAACATGAAAGAAGCATCAACACATTTTAAACGAGTAGTTTTTTATATAACACTACATTTTGAAGTATTGTTGCTTTAACTTTTTAATTTTGTAACACGTTTGTCGATTGTGCAATGATTTGTTGTATTAATTCATCGACACTGACAGATTGAGCGAGTCTTGGACTTTGACCACTCCATAAGTGCGTCATATTTGCATCACCTTTTTGAACTGCAGCTTTACGTATACCATTGGTAAGCTGATTTTGTATAGGATAACTTGGAATAATATCATCATATTTACCCATTTCATGAATAAATTCATTATCTATGCCACGCGCCGGTTTCCCACTAAATACAGGCGTAACGACGGTATCAGTTTCTTTACTATTTAAAATAGCATTACGTAACACATTATTCGCACCACTCTCGAGAGTAGTTAAAAATGCCGTACCCATTTGTACTGCTTGCGCACCTAAAACCATACTAGCAACTAATCCTCTACCATCCATAATTCCACCGGCAGCAACTACAGGTATAGCTATGTTATCAACAATTTGAGGTACTAGTGACATTACCCCCACCAACGCGTTATCATTACTCGTATTTAAAAAGGAACCCCTATGGCCTCCTGCTTCACTACCTTGAGCAACAACAATATCCATGCCTGCTTCTTCATTTGCTTGAGCCTCGTCTACTGAAGTAGCAGTTCCTATTAAAGTTATATCGTGTGCTTTTAATTTAGATATCGTTTCTTTATTTGGAATGCCAAAAGTAAATGTAACAATAGATACTTTTTTCTCAATTATTATATCGATTGCACGATCAAATTGTTGTTGTTCGGTTATATTAACTACTGGTTCTTCTAAGTTGAAAGCTTTACGATAAGGTTTAAGCCATTCTTTCATATGTTCGACTAAACCATTATCAACTTCATTATTGCTCGGTACGAATAAATTAACTGCAAACGGCTTATTAGTTAGTTGATTTACTTCATCAATCTCATTTTCAAGCTTTTCGCCATCGAAATATCCAGCGCCTATCATACCTAAACCACCAGCATTACAAACTGCTGCGACCAATTCTGGCGTTGTACTTCCAGCCATACCTGCTTGAATGATTGGATAATCTATATTTAATTGCTTTGTAAGAGGAGATGATAATTGCATCTAAAACACTCCTTGATTAATGGTTTGTTATTATTGCTTTATATTCGAAGTTAATTTTTCTTCTTCTTCTTCGTCCATTTCATCTTCAATTTCCATGCCTAACATTTCTTCGATAAGATCCTCATGAGAAACAATACCATCAGTTCCACCATATTCATCTAGCACGATAGCTAAATGTTTACGTGTAACAGTCATTTTTCTTAAAACCCATTCAGCCTTATTGTGCTCATTTACGAATAATGGTACGGAAGTATAGTCGATAATCGATTTATCTTGCTCATGATTCCATGCCAATAAGTATTTAGAATGAAAAACCCCTACTATATTATCAATATCACCTTCATAGACAGGATAACGCGTATATGGATTAGACTTTACCGTTTCATATACTTCTTCATAACTTGTGTCATCTGAAAATGCAGTGACATTAATTCTTGGTGTCGTATTAACATCGTTGATTTTTAATTTCTCAAAATCAATAACACCTTGGATACGTTTGCTTTCCATTTCATTAAATGCGCCTTCACTTCCAGCAATAGTAACTAATTGACGTATTTCTTCTTTAGAATATTTTTGCTCATCTTCTTGATTTTTAGTTAGCGCATGATGAATGCTATCAGTTAAACCATTTAATATCATTGTTACTGGTTTAAAAATCATAGTAATCAGTTTTAGTGGTCCATAAACAAAACGAGCTAATTTGTTAGGTATTGAAGCTGCAATAGACTTTGGAATAACCTCACCTACTAAAATAACTATGATAATCGACACTATAATCGATCCAATAAGACTATAATGATATTTTATAGCAAAAACTGTTACGAACGTTAAAATCAACAAGTTAGCTATCGTATTACATACTAGAATTGTTGTAATAAAAACACTTGGCTTTTGTAAAAAATTAAGTAATTTTTCTGCTTTTTTATCTCCTTGTTGCGTTTCCTCACTTAGTTTTATTTTGTTTATAGCAGTTAATGCTGTTTCACTACTTGAAAAGAAAAATGAGGCTAACAATAATATGATTATCGATATAACCAAAAAGCATATCCCCTTCATTAAATATTATTTGCTGTTGCAATAATTATTCCCTGTGCTATTTTAAAAAAACAACTTTATTCATGAAATAAATCGATTTAAAAGCATATTTATAACCTTGCATTTGTATACCTAATAGTTTAACACGATAGTTTGTCATAATGTTACTTTTAACAACCTTACAATTATAAATTAATGATTCGTTTGTGCAATTAACTTTATAAAATTCCTAGATTTAACAATAAAAAAAGAGGCGCCCTAGGGACACCTCTCTATATAATCATTACACAATCGAATAAAATTACTAACCGATACTACCTTCCATTTCAAATTTAATTAGTCGGTTCATTTCTACAGCGTATTCCATTGGTAATTCTTTTGTAAATGGTTCAATGAAGCCCATAACAATCATTTCTGTCGCTTCTTCTTCTGAAATACCACGGCTCATTAGATAGAATAATTGTTCTTCAGAAACTTTAGAAACTTTCGCTTCGTGTTCTAATGAGATATTGTCGTTAAATACTTCATTGTAAGGAATAGTGTCAGAAGTTGATTCATTGTCTAAAATCAACGTATCACATTCAATATTTGAACGTGCACCTTTCGCTTTACGTCCGAAGTGAACAATACCACGATAAACAACTTTACCGCCGTCTTTAGAAATAGATTTAGATACAATTGTTGAAGACGTGTTTGGTGCTTTATGAATCATTTTCGCGCCAGCGTCTTGTACTTGTCCTTTACCAGCAAAAGCAATTGATAAAGTACTACCTTTGGCTCCTTCACCTAGAAGTACACAGTTAGGGTATTTCATTGTTAGTTTAGAACCTAAGTTTCCATCTACCCATTCCATATTACCATTTTCATAAACTAGTGTACGTTTAGTAACTAAGTTATAAACATTGTTAGCCCAGTTTTGAATTGTAGTATAACGAACATGAGCGTCTTTATGAACGATAATTTCAACGACTGCTGAGTGTAGTGAACTTGTTGTGTAAACTGGTGCAGTACAACCTTCTACATAGTTTACTGAAGCACCTTCATCAGCAATGATTAAAGTACGTTCGAATTGACCCATATTTTCAGAGTTGATACGGAAGTATGCTTGTAATGGTGTATCTAATTTAATGTTTTTAGGTACATAAATAAATGAACCACCAGACCATACAGCTGAGTTTAGTGCAGAGAATTTATTATCTGCTGCAGGTACTACAGATGCAAAGTATTCTTTGAATAATTCTTCATTTTCTCTTAATGCACTATCTGTATCTTTAAAGATAATACCTTTATCTTCAAGTTCTTTTTCCATATTATGATAAACAACTTCTGATTCATATTGAGCAGATACGCCTGCAAGATATTTTTGTTCTGCTTCTGGAATACCTAATTTATCAAAAGTACGTTTAATTTCTTCTGGAACTTCATCCCATGAGCGTTCAGCGTGTTCAGATGGTTTTACATAATACGTAATATCATCAAAATCTAATTCTGATAAATCTCCACCCCACTGTGGCATTGGCATTTTATAGAAATGCTTTAATGCTTTAAGTCTGAAATCAAGCATCCATTCTGGCTCTTCTTTCATATTAGAAATTTCTTTAACGATGTTTTCTGTTAAACCTCGTTCTGATCTAAAAATGGAAACATCTTCTTCGTGGAAACCATATTTGTAATCTCCAACATCAGGTGCTTTCTTAGCCATGTTAATCACTCCTTTTATATATTTAAAGCCTCATCCGTGCGAGTTATATCTATTAAGTTGGTAACAAGTTGCATCGTATCTTCATTAATGCCACTACCAAGCTACATTAAACATTAGCTAGTTTAATCACCTTAGATTATTCTTGTTGTTTATTCTAGTTTGAATGGCATATTACACTTTGTCAACGCATTACAATAATTAATCTTCTGCTTTACCTTCTTTTTCAACTGTACCTTTTTCTAATGCTTTCCATGCTAGCGTCGCACATTTAATACGCGCTGGGAATTGTGACACACCTTGTAGTGCTTCAATATCGCCCATATCTTCAGTGATTTCGTAATCTTCTCCAAGCATCATTTTCGTGAATTCTTGGCTCATTTCCATAGCCTCAGCTAAAGTATGACCTTTAATTGATTCTGTCATCATTGAAGCACTAGACATAGAAATTGAACAGCCTTCTCCATCGAATTTAGCGTCTTTAATAACATTATCTTCGATATCAAACGTTAAATTGATACGATCCCCACATGTTGGATTGTTCATATCTACAGTCATCGTACCATTATCTAATTTCCCTTTATTTCTAGGGTTTTTATAATGATCCATAATAACTGAACGATACAATTGATCTAAATTATTAAAATTCATATGAGAAAAACTCCTTCGTTTGCTTTAACGCTTCAACTAATTGGTCAATATCTTCAGTCGTATTGTAAATATAAAAACTAGCACGCGCAGTTGACGACTGATTTAACCACTTCATCAATGGTTGCGCACAATGATGACCTGCACGTACAGCCACGCCTTCGGTATCGACAGCTGTAGCTACATCGTGAGGGTGAATATCTTTAATATTAAAAGTAATTATACCTGCGCGACGATCTTTTGGCGGTCCATATATTTCAATACCATCGACAGTAGACATTTGTTCATAAGCATATTCTGTTAAATTTTTTTCATACTCATGAATCGCATCGAAACCTAAATCTTCGAGATATTTAATCGCTTCTCCAAGACCAATAGCTTGTGCAATTAATGGTGTACCCGCTTCAAATTTAGTTGGTAAATCCGCCCATGTTGCATCGTAATTACTTACAAAGTCAATCATGTCACCACCAAATTCAACAGGTTCCATTTCTTGTAGTAATTTTCGTTTACCATATAAAACGCCTATACCTGTTGGCCCAAGCATTTTATGGCCACTAAAACTATAAAAATCTACATCCAGGTCTTGCATATCTAAAGCAGAATGTGGTGCAGCTTGTGCGCCATCAACACTTATCACAGCACCATGTTCATGTGCTACCTCAGTTATTGCTTTTACATCGTTAATTGTACCTAACACGTTAGATACGTGAGCGATTGCCACAATTTTTGTATTATCATTGATTGTCGCTTTGATATCTTCTATATCCAATTCGCCTTCAGATGTCATTGGAATAAATTTAAGCTTAGCATTTTTACGTTTTGCTAACTGTTGCCAAGGGACGATGTTGGCATGATGTTCCATTTCGGTAACAACAATTTCCTCTCCTGGTTGTATATTAGCATCACCGTAGCTACGAGCTACCACATTAATTGATGAAGTAGTACCACGAGTGAAAATAATTTCTTCAAAATAACGTGCATTAATAAAACGCCTAACAGTTTCGCGTGCGCCTTCATATGCGTCAGTTGCCAATGAGCCTAATGTGTGCACGCCACGATGAACATTAGAATTATATTTTTTATAGTACTCGTCAAGTACGTTTAATACTTGTACAGGGGTTTGACTTGTCGCTGTAGTATCTAAATAAGCAAGACGCTTCCCATTAACTTGTTGGTTTAAAATAGGAAAGTCTTTAATAATTTCTTGTACATTTAATGATTCGGTCATATTACCCACAGACCTTTCTAAATTAAGAATCTCTGATTAGACCTTAGTTGAAGTTACTTTATTGTACTTCATACTTCTATATCAATCACTTTATCATAAGGTGACTGTGCTAAGGCTTATTACTTGTTTACTTTAAGTTCGATTACTTCACGTAACTGACGTTTAACATCTTCAATAGGTAATTCTCTTACAACAGGATCTAAGAAACCATGAATAACTAGTCGTTCAGCTTCTCTTTGTGAGATGCCACGGCTCATCAGATAATAAAGTTGTTCTGGGTCAACACGACCAACAGATGCAGCATGTCCTGCTTCAACATCATCTTCATCGATTAGTAAGATTGGATTGGCATCTCCACGTGCATTTTCAGACAACATTAAGACACGTGATTCTTGGTTAGCATTTGATTTCGTTCCACCATGCTTGATGTAGCCAATACCATTAAATACTGATGATGCACTTTCAAGCATAACACCATGTTTCAAAATGTAACCGTCTGTTTCTTTGCCGTATTGAACAATTTTAGATGTTAGGTTTACTTTCTGATCACCAGTTCCTACTACAACGGATTTCAATTCACTAGTAGAACGATCACCTACTAAGTTAGTGGTATTATCAATGATCTGACTACCTTCATTCATTAACCCTAACGCCCAGTTGATTGTAGCATCTGCATCTGCAGTACCTCTGCGAATAATATGTCCAGTAAATCCTTTATCTAAATAGTCAACTGACCCATAAGTAATATTTGAATTAGGTCCAGCAATTACTTCTGACACAATATTAAGTTGATTTCCTTCACCATTTGCATTTGAAAGATAGTTTTCAACGTAAGTTACTTCTGCGCTTTGCTCAGCAGCTATAATTACATGATTATAAAAACTAGTGTTCTCATCGTCATGTAATACTACATATTGAACAGGGTGTTCTACGACTACGTTTTTAGGAACATAAACGAACACGCCGCCATTCATTAATGCAGTGTGTAATGCAGTTATACGGTGTTCATCAACAGAAACCGCATCTTTCATATAATATTTTTGTACTAAGTCCGGGTGGTTAATTAAAGCTTCTGATAAGCCTTCTATAATTACGCCATCCTTTTTAGCTGATTGAGAAACACGTGTAAAAGCTAAAGAGTTATTGTGTTGAATAATCAAATTTTCTGATTTATCGACGTCAATAATTGCTTTTACTTCTTGAGGTAATGTATCTAAGTCATCGTATACGTTACCTGTTGTTTCAAGTTGTTTAAATGAGTCAAAATCCCATCTATTTATTTTAGTTTTGTCTGGTTTTGGCATTTCTAAAGTTTCTGTTAATTTTAACGCTTCTCTACGTAATTCCGTCATCCAAGAAGGTTCATTATGGGCTTGTGAATATTCAACAAGTTGCGCTTCAGAAATGTTTAAAGTTTCAGTCGTCATACTATTTTCCTCCCATTAAGATGATTAATTGTTGCCTTTATTTGGATAAACCAGCTATTCATTAGCTCATTCATACAAATTAATATGAGTTGAGACTTATTCTGTAGCACCGAACTCTTCTTTAACCCATTCGTAACCCTCTTCTTCTAAACGTTTAGCTAATTCAGGTCCGCCTGATTTCACAACCTTACCACCATACATAACGTGTACTTTATCTGGTGTAATGTAGTTTAATAGACGTTGATAGTGAGTAATGATTAATGAACCAAACTCATCTCCACGCATTTCATTAATACCTTTAGAAACAACTTTCAACGCATCGATATCTAAACCAGAGTCGATTTCGTCTAGGATTGCAAATTTAGGTTCTAACATTAATAATTGAAGTATTTCGTTACGCTTTTTCTCCCCGCCAGAGAAACCTTCGTTTAAATAACGTTGAGCCATATCTTGCTCAATATCTAACAAATCCATTTCTTTATCTAATTGTTTAATAAATTGCATTAAGTTGATTTCTTGTCCTTCTTCTCGTTTAGCATTAATAGCAGAACGCATGAAGTCAGCATTAGTAACACCTGTAATTTCTGAAGGATATTGCATAGCTAAGAACAAACCAGCTTTTGCACGTTCGTCAACTTCAAGTTCTAAAATGTTCACGCCGTCTAAAATAACTTCACCTTTAGTTACTTCAAAACTTGGATGGCCCATAATTGCAGATGATAATGTTGATTTACCAGTACCATTTGGTCCCATGATGGCATGAATCTCACCAGTATTAATTGTTAAATTAACACCTTTTAAAATTTCTTTATCTTCAATAGACACATGTAGGTCTTTGATCTCTAATGTTGATGGCATACATATTCCCTCCGTAATAAATAATATGTTTTCCTTACTAGTTTATAATAATTTTAATCTACAGTCAAAAAACTGCAAACGCATTACATCATCTAATTATAACGTACTTACTAGCTAATATAAACCTTTCGACGTAGTATTTTATAATAATTATTATAATACAACGATTTTTATTAAGCCTTACTTTACTGAAAGTAACTGATAATGTTTTTACACCTGTTCTCAATGACTATACTTTATATTTTTTCTATCTTTCACGTATGAAAATCAAATAACAAGAGTCACTTTATATTTCTTATTCAATTTCAATTTTCGATTTTTTCCTAGCTTAAATTATTATAAAACACTCCCAATTTCACAAATAAGGGAGTGTTTACGACTTTGTTATTTAGATGGTACTACTGCACCATCATATTTTTTGTTAATGTACTCTTTAATTTTCTTAGAGTGCAGTACTTCCATTAAAGCTTTCACTTTCTTATCATCTTTATGCCCATCTTTAACCGCAATTAAGTTAGCGTATGGATTATCTTCAGCTTTTTCTAAAGCAACTGAATCTTCACGCGGATTTAATTTTTGGTCTATAGCAAAGTTAGAGTTGATAATTACGGCATCTGCTTTTTGGTTTTGATAAATCTTAGGTAAATATTCAGCTGATTGCTTATTGTTGAATTTAATATCTTTTTTATTTTCTACGATATCACTAAATTTTGCGTCTTCAATTTTAACGCCTTTTTTAACTTTTACTAAACCGGCATCTTGGAAGAATTTGATAAAACGTCCTTCTTCAGCTGGGTTGTTTGATACGTAAACTGTTGCACCTTTAGGTAAATCTTTTAAACTCTTATATTTTTTAGAATATACAGCCATTGGTTCCAAATGAACATCACCTGCTGATTCAATTTTATAATGTTTATCTTTTTTCTCAGTATTTAAATATGGTGTGTGTTGGAAATAGTTAGCATCAATTTCGCCTTTATCTAACAATTTATTAGGCGTCGTGTAATCATTAATGGTTTTGATTTGTAAATCGTAACCTTTATCTTTTAATAACGGCTTAGCTTTTTCTAAAATTTCAGCATGTGGTGAAGGTGAAGCCCCTACTGTTATTTTTTTGTCGTCTCCGCCTTTGCCACAGGCGGCTAAAACAACTGCTAATAGTGAAACTAATACTAAACTTAAAATTTTTTTCATGTTAAGTCCCCTTTCATTTTATCTTTTATCAATTTTATTTGTAGCCCAATCACCAATGTATTGGATAATAAATACTATAATTAAAATTAAGATTGTCGAAACTAAGATGACATCATTTTGGTTACGTGTGAATCCTGTCAAGTATGCTAGGTTTCCTAAACCACCAGCACCTATAACACCTGCTATTGCAGTAGAACCAACTAAAGCAATTGCAGTAACTGTAATACCTGAAACTAGAGCAGGCATTGCTTCTGGTAGTAATACCTTTCTTACAATGGTCCAAGTGTTAGCACCCATAGACCATGACGCTTCAATAACTCCTTTATCAATTTCTTTAAATGCTATTTCTACTAATCTAGCATAGAAAGGTGCGGAGCCTATAATTAGTGCTGGCAGTGCACCGGTCGGACCACTTATCGTACCTAAAACTATGCTTGTGAACGGAATCAATAACAAAATCAAGATAATAAATGGAATAGCTCTAAATAGATTCACAACAAATGATACTATTGAATAAAAAACATGCGCGACCTTAGATTTGCTTCTTGCAGTTAGAAACAATAATACACCTAATATAATACCGAAAACAAAGGCGAAAATTGTCGAAATCACCGTCATATAAAGTGTTTCATATGTTGCTTGCCAAACTTCAGGCCATTGGATATTTGGCATGGTTACCATTTCTTGCAAAATTTCTCCAAATGACTTACCCATGTTTTAACACCTCCACTGACACTTGTTGAGACTCTAAGTTATCTTTGAAAGCGTCGAATTGTTCATTACCAATATTAGGTAAGTGTAATACTAGAAATCCAATTGACCCATTTTTACTATTTTTAATATTGGCTTCTAAAATATTCACATCAATGTTATGTGTCTTAGTTATATATGAAACTATTGGCTCAGTCGTGTTATTGCCAACAAAATTCAATCTAACTATGTAGTCACCTGGTTTCAAAGCATCCAAATCTTCGATAGACTCATCAAAGTCATCATTCAAATCGTCTTTTACAAAGCGTTTTGTTACTTGGTGTTTAGGATGTTCAAATACATCATTAACAGTACCTTGCTCAATCACTCGACCGCTTTCCATCACTGCAACCTCATCACAAATCCGGCGTATGACATGCATTTCGTGAGTGATTATTACAATAGTTATATTGCTTTGTTCTTTTATTTTTAACAAAAGATCAAGAATTTCGTCTGTCGTTTGAGGGTCTAATGCACTTGTTGCCTCATCACAAAGTAACACTGTTGGTTCGTTTGCAAGGGCTCGCGCAATACCAACACGTTGCTTTTGTCCTCCAGACAGCTGTGAAGGATACGCATTTTCTCTTCCTTGTAAACCTACAAGTTCAATAAGTTCTAACGCTCTTTCCTTAGCTTGCTGCCGCGATACACCAGCAATTTCTAACGGGAACGTAATATTATTTAATACAGTCCTAGACCATAATAAATTGAAGTGTTGAAATATCATGCTTACTTTTTGGCGCTTTTGACGTAATGCCGACTTAGACAACTGTCCAATGTTGTCTCCATCAATAATGACATCACCTGACGTAGGTTGTTCTAAATTGTTTAAAAGTCTCACTAAAGTACTTTTTCCAGCTCCTGAAAAACCAATCACGCCAAAAATTGAGCCAGTTTCTATGTTTAAATCAACATGATCGACAGCAAGGACTTCTTGCTTTTTCGTCTTATAACGTTTGACGATTTGATTTAACTCAATCATTGTGATTGCCTCCTTGTATTGCTCAATAAACTAAAAAATGCTTCCCCTATCTTATCCAGAATAGAGAAAGCAATATATACCCTCTCTCATCTTTTAAAGTTGGTTAAACTTTATGTGAATTGGCACCATTTCTATTAATTAGACGGTTGCCGGGCTTCATAGGGCACATCCCTCCACCTCTCTCGATAAGAGTTACATGATTTAATTATTTTTTATCCTACCATTACACTAATGATTCGTCAATTATTATTTTAAATTTTCTAACAAATAAGGAACAGACTGAAATGCATATAGTCTTTTTTGTTCAGTACTTTTAGACATGACCATCAAAACAGGTACAGATTGTATTTCATGTTGCTGACTAAAATCAGGATGCAAATTCAAGTCAAGTTTAGTTATTGGTAATTTTAAAATGTCATTTGCTATATCTAGCATTCTTTCAGAAACCTTACACGTCCCACATGTAGGCGTATAACCAAATATTAAATGTTTTTCCTCATTGAAATGTTCTTCTACATTTGCTCGTTCTTCTCTTGTTACGTTCATGTTATCAAACTTACCCTTTCAGCTATATTATCTAATTGTTCTTTATCTATTTGCTCTTCATCTTTAACTAAAAATCCATTTTTCTCAAGCAGTCTAGATAAATAATGTTTTGGACAGCGTGCTACTTCACAGTATTGTTTATCTACACGAATATGTTTACTTTCGCTTAAATACCTTTTAAACCAACCCCGAATTTTCTCGCCCTCATCGTCTGAGTCTACAAGGATAAATACTTGTTCATCATAAAGTGTTTCTAGCATATTATCAATTTTATCAATACTCATCGTACCATTAGTACAAATGATTTGTACTGGTTCATCAATCACTTTTTTCACTTGTACTTTATCGGTTTTACCTTCGACAACAATTACTTTATTTAATATGGTCATGATATCCACCTTCTTAAAGTCGATTGTCTATATTCTATTATACTATTCCACGGTTTATTAATTCATTAAACATTTATGTTTATCAAGTGACTAAAACTATATTTAATTAACTATTCTCTATCTAATAGATAATAAAAACTCCAAGATATAAATATCATGGAGTTAATCATTTTAATTATTCACCTATCATTTCTGAATATTGCTCAGCAGATAATAAGTTGTCTAATTGACTTTCGTCAGTAATTTCTATTTTAACCATCCATGCTTTTTCGTATGGAGATTCATTAACAAATTCAGGGCTATCTTCTAATTCTTCATTAGATTCCAAGACTTTGCCTGAAAGAGGTGCATATAGTTCTGATACAGTTTTAACAGATTCAACACTACCAAAAGTATCTCCTTCATTAATTTCATCGTTTACTTCAGGTAATTCAACAAAAACGATATCTCCTAGTTCGTTTTGTGCGTATTCAGTAATACCAATTGTTGCTGTATTATCTTCAATTTTAACCCATTCATGATCCTTAGAATATTTTAACTCACTCGGTACTGCCACAAGTATCCCCTCCTATATGATTTTACACTTTTATGATGCCATATGACTAAGCATAAAGGCAACTGTTTATAGTAATAAATAAAACAATAAATGACATGTAGCATTAACATATGATGGCTTAAGTTAAGCAATATGTTTCGCTATATCTCTTTATTACAACCAAGTTTCTTTATAAACATCCTCATTAAAACCAACTGTAGCCTTATCTCCAGATATAGCTAATGGGCGTTTAACAAGCATGCCGTTTTGAGCTAATAAATCTAATTTATCATTGTCTGACATTGCGTTCAACTTATCTTTCAACCCTAACTCGCGATATTTAGCCCCATGCGTATTAAATAACTTGTTGACCTCTAAGCCAGTACGCTCAATAATTTCTTTGAATTCACTTTTGGTTGGTGTATGTTGGACGATATCAATTGGTTCATAGCTTACACCATATGCTTGTAAAAATTTAGCTGCTTTTTTACAAGTCGTACAATTAGGATATTGGTAAAATTTGATCATATTTCTGTACCTCCTATACATTATTATCACTAATATAGCAGAATTATATAAAAAACGCTCTAACTTTTAAGCTTAAAGTTTTTAATTCGTTATAATTATTCGTTATAATATGAGTTAATAAACTAAAAAGGGAGCGTTACTATGCAATCTATTAAATCTAATGAAGATTTCAACGCTACAATAAATAGCGACAATCCAGTAATTGTTAAATTCGAAGCAGGCTGGTGTCCTGATTGTAAGGCAATGGATATGTGGATTGACCCAATCCAAGAAAAATACAATGATTATAATTGGTATACAGTTAATAGAGATGAGCTTGAAGATGTAGCTGCTAACAATGATGTTATGGGCATACCAAGTTTATTAGTTTTTAAAAACGGAGAAAAATTAGCTCATCTACATTCTGCAAATGCTAAATCTCCTGAACAAGTTGAGTCATTCTTAGCTGAAACATTTGAATAATCAATAAACTTTATTAAAGACTTTGTAAAAAAGGTTTTAGAGTATCTATATCTAAACAAATAACCCTCAAGTGATGCTTAAAGCAAAAATCATTTGAGGGTTACTTTTATAAACAACATGACCTTTGTATAATTGTCATAGATTTTCACTACAAAACAAGACATTTTCTCTGGCTTTATAATAAAAATAAAATTATGCGAAAGTGTATCTTGTAAAAATTTTATGTTGCTCTATTATAACTCTTGCTTTAATTTAATATCATTATAGTATTATTTTGCCATATTAATTAAATGTGATTTTAAATTTTTTCTATTTGTTTCCAATGAATAAGGGTCGTTATACCAATAATTCTCTGCTTTAACATGAATTACATTACCCTGTTTTACTGAGGGTATATTTTTCCAGACATTAGTTTTTTCAAATTCTGGAGACGACTTACCCTCGCTCATTGTAATAATGTAATCTCCAGCATACTTGGGCATAGCTTCTAATGATAAAGCCTTGTATCCGTCTTTACCGACTGCTTTTTCCAAAGCTTCAGGCATTCTTAAATTAAAAGATTGATATAATATTTCTCCGCCTCTTCCCCAACTTTTGCCAAAAGCATAATATTCTTTATCAAAGTCATCGAAAATTGAGACTGACGCCTTGTTACCAATATGCTCGTGAATTTCTTTCGCGTCTTTAGAAGTTTGTTGTTTCCAGTCATTAACCCACTTTTGAGCTTGCTTTTCTTTTCCTAATAATTTACCTAATTGAATTTGTGTTTCTAAATAATTTCTTTTACCGTATTTCATTGGAATAGTAGTGGTTATTTTATTAAATTTTTTTAAATTTTTATCATCTGTATCTGCAATAATGAGGTCTGGCTTTAACTTAGTTATCTTTTCAACATTTTCTGGATCAATTTTCTTTACCTTGCTAAATTTTCCCTTTAATATATCGCTCTGTTCCACATCTTTATTAACGCCCACTATATGGCCACCTAAATATTTTACACCTCCCGCATATGTATCAGCTATAACAACTATACGCTTAGGTTGTTTTGGAACTTTAATTTTTTTACCAGAATCTAAAACGTATTGTTTTTGCGATTTAGATGATTCATTTTTCGCACTATTACTACATGCTGTAAGTACAAATACTAACGATAGAACTGATAATATTAACTTTTTCATATTATACCTCTTCCTTTAATTGATATTCATTATCAATTATAAAGGTTTTTATTATTTTTACAAAACAAATTTATAATATTAAATGCTTCAAATTAATTTTGTTAAACTTTAACTAAGCTAACAATACTTAGAATTAATAATCAATTTCATTATTTTTTAACTGTCCAATTATTTAAACTACAAATTAAATCATGTTATTAAAAAATCTTCACTTAAGTTGTTAGCGCAAAGTTTATGCATAAAACTAAGTTATAGCGTCTAACTATAGAAACAAAAAACCCACTAGAGATAAACTAGTGGATTTTTGAAAGCTACTTATTATAAAACTCCTTCATTTAAAGGTAGTTTATTTGCAATTAGTTAAATGACGTAAGATTAGAATTCAGTAATGATATTATGCATGTGACGTCGCGCATGTGGCATATCATCTTGCATATCTGTTAAATATAAAAAGCCTACTAAACTTTCGTCATCTTCTACACCTAATGCTTTTCTAACTTGTGGCATAAAAATATATGGAGGTGTTTTCCAGCATGTACCAATATGCGCTTCATGAAGTAATAACATTAAGTTTTGTGCAAAAGTACCAAATGCCAAATAGTTCTCCAAATTTTCTTTTTGTCTTGGGTCATCTTTAACGATTAACGCTAGCATGCCACCTAATTTGGTTACTGTATTATAATGATCTTGCTGTTTATCCCGTTGGTGAGGAAATGCCTTATCTGAGATAGCTTTACTCATGTCACCTAATCTGTTTTTAGCGATATGCACAACGCGCCAAGGCTCTCTTAATCCATGGTTTGGAGCATCTGATGACTGTTTTATAGCTTGATACAATGCTTCATCATCGATAAACATGTCTCTCTTAAAAATTTTGCTACTTCTTCTATTAGCGATTGCATCTTGTAGTTCCATTCTATATCGCCCTTTCGTTAATGATAACTATTTTCAATTATAAGATACAATCGTGCTATTTTCAAATTACTCGTATAATTTTAACTGTTCTCTTAAAACGCTAACATGTATTTGGCCAGGTGCCTTAGGTGTATCAATACAGCCATATGAAACTGTCCCCCCAAAGACCCCTTGTGCCGTTCTAGTTACTAAACCTAATTTCGACATCGCAATGCCTATCACTCGAGGATTAACTGAATCTGCAGAATAAGACATTGCCGTTAACAAATTCGTTACATCTTGTTTATTTTTAGGCATTACTGCAACCTTAATATAATCCGGCTTTAATGACTGCATTTTATAATATAGATGCTTTAAATCATCTAAATGCGGTGTTTTTTCAAAATCATGATAAGATAGTATGACTTCTATATCTTTATTTTGAGCCGCTGTAATTAAGGTAGTCAGCTGTTCTTTATCTGTAGATTTATTAAATTCAATGTCTATTAAGTCGTAATTTTTAGCTTCAATTAAAGTGTTGAGCATTGTATAATAAGTTTCTCCATTTAACCCACCACAGCCCCCTTGACTGTTTGTTCGATAAGTAATTAATAACTTCTTTTTCAAATCTTTTAGTTGATGCTGAATTGCTTCAATCGTTTTTAGATCAATTACATCCCACTGATCAATTCTTAATTCAAATAAATCTATATCATCCTTAAATTTTTTTAAATTGTTGAGCGTCTCTTCATCTAATTTATTTTCTGGTGCTATAGTTACAGCAATATCTACATGTGTCACGATTTTCACCTTCTAAATTAATAGTATAATAAGCCATATTTTAGCCTAATTCATCCATTAATTACAACAAACGCCATCGCTTCATTAAAAAAATTAATAATAATCGGATTATATAGTCATGATTTAATCTTTAAACTTTGGGGTACACATTATATATAATAGAAATGAGGAGGAATTATAATGGCAGTTAAATATGAAACTAAAGCTACAAATACAGGTGGACGTAATGGTCACGTTCAAACTGATGATAAAGCAATAGACGTTGCAGTCATCCCTCCAGATCAAGCAGATGCAGATAAAGGTACAAATCCTGAACAATTATTCGCGGCTGGTTATGCTTCATGCTTCAACGGTGCTTTTGACTTAATTTTAAAACAAAATAAAGTACGTGGCGCTGAGCCTGAAGTTACTTTAACAGTTAGACTTGAAGATGATCCAGATGCTGAAAGTCCGAAACTAAGCGTTGATATCGATGCAAAAGTTAAAGACGTATTATCACAAGCTGACGCTGAAAAATATTTGCAAGATGCACATGATTTTTGCCCATATTCAAAAGCAACTCGTGGCAATATCGATGTGAATTTAAATGTTGAAGTAGTAAGCTAATAATTTAAATATAAACTGAATACTACTTTTAAAAACTATAAAAGGCATAATTGCCTTTTATAGTTTTTTTGTTTTTAAAGTTTGTTTTTCAATTATAATCACAAAAAAACACACTAGTTGACAGATTAATTTAAATTAAATATATTTCGTCAAATATTATTAAGTTTAATGTATATAAAAGATTGCTATTGAATAATTTATCCTTTATTATAAAAATAATATTAAGTAAAAATCGTTTAACCCCTACTATAATACCTGTTTAAAGGAGGGTTACCATGACCCATTTTCGTATTTTAACTAATAACGATTTAATAACGTATCAACAATTATTGTTAAATATATTAAATAAAAGTGATGATGTGTTTACATGGGGGATTTATGACTATGAAATAGCATCAGAAGATAATTTAACACACAATTTATCTCAAGATAATAATAATTGCACTATCATCGGTGCATTTATAGATGGTCAACTAATTGGTGCAACGACCTTATACAATATTAAGATTCATGGATTAGCCCATAAAATATTTTTAGAAAATATGGGAATTATTGCTAATGATAATGATACTCGAAAAGAAATTGCCACAGCATTATTAAATCAAGTGTTTCAGTATTGCCAAAAACAAGATATAGAAATTTTATTAGCTTCTGTTGCCTCTAATAACATCACTGCAAAAGTATTCTTCAGTGATTTAGATTTCGAAGTATTAGCATTAGAACAACACGCACGAAAGTATAATAGCCATTATGTAGATCAACATTGGTTGGTTTATCATATAAAAGAAATCCCTTCTTAACATAAATATAATCAATGATGTTACATAATTTCATCCTTTCATCCTAAACGTCAATGCGTGATTTATTAAAAAGTATTTTACATCTTCTAGTTAAATATGACTATTTAACTTGCAATAAAAATTGCAAAAACATATTATTTTACTATGTGCAACAATGTTAAAAATAATTAATGTATTAAGAGAGGGTGTTTAGATTGAACCATTTGAGTACTTTATTATCGCTATTTTTGTCTTTGATTACGTTAGCTGTTCCTCTTGTTGTGATTATCAACGTATTAGGCGGTAATATGACACTAATCGTTGGTTTACTATTCGTTGCTGGCGTACTTATTTTTAATATTTCTGCCCTAATAAATGGCGATAAAATTGCTAATACTTTTGCTATAGTCGTTACATTATTGTCTATCATTATTATTTTATATCCCTTTTGAAAACCAATCATATAATAAATACATAAGAAATTTATTATAGTTAATCATAAACATTAACGAAATTTTATTGTTTATGATTAACTATTTTTTTGCATATACAATCATGAAAAAAATTAAGAATTATGTGAATATTAATATCAAAATTTTAATGAAAGCGCTATAATAACAAAATAAGGGGGGAGAACTTATGTATTTAGCAATATTAGGCTTTATGATGATTGCAGTATTTATGATATTAATTATGACACGGAAAATGTCTGCATTAATTGCTTTAATAGTGATTCCAACAATATTTGCTTTAATCGGAGGTTTTTATGCCGGCATTGGCAAATTTATGTTAGACGGTATTGGTACTGTAGCACCTACTGGTATTATGTTGACGTTTGCGATTCTCTACTTCGGTGTAATGATTGACGCAGGGTTATTTGAACCTGTTATCAAACTAATTGTCAAAGTAGTCAAAGGTGATCCAGTAAAAATAGCTATAGGAACAGTACTTTTAGCTTCGATGGTCGCATTGGATGGAGACGGAACAACGACTTTTATTATCACGGTGACTGCTATGATGCCACTTTATAAAAAAATAGGGATGAGTTATTACATACTATCGACGCTCGCGTTGCTATCCATAGGTGTTATGAATATGTTGCCATGGGGAGGCCCAACAGCCCGTGCTATTTCTTCTTTACATTTACAAACTGAAGATGTTTTTATCCCTATTATTCCAGCTATGATTGCAGGTATCATTTTTGCCTTAGCTGTTGCAGTTATATTAGGAAATCGTTCTAAAAAATATATACACTCTGCAACGGATATCGATACCAATGACTTGCAGATGGTTGATTCTAAAGAAGAGTCATTATTAAAACGTCCAAAAATGATTATTCCTAATGCAATATTAACTATTTCTTTAATTGTATGTTTATTAATAGAATTACTACCTATTCCAATCTTATTTATGGTTTGGTTCGGCGTAGCTTTGTTATTAAATTATCCAAATTTAAGCATCCAGAATTCAGTAGTAAAAAAACACGCTGGAGACGTATTAGCCGTAATAAGTTTAGTTTTTGCATCTGGTATTTTTACAGGTATTATGGATGGTACAAAAATGGTAGACGAAATGGCACACACGTTAGTGCAAATTATACCTGAGGCTTTAGGTAGTCACTTTGCTGTAATAACGGCTATATTAAGCGGTCCATTTACTTACTTTATGGCAAATGATCCATTTTATTATGGTGTATTACCAATACTTGCTGAATCTGCGCATCAATTCGGTATTTCGAAAGTCGCAATGGCAAGAGCTTCAGTGTTAGGTCAACCGTTACACGTTTTAAGTCCACTTTACGCAGCCGGTTATCTTTTAGTTGGTATGTTAGATATCGAATACGGACGCAATCAACGTATCGTAATCAAATGGGCTATAGGCTCAAGTTTATTCATGATATTTATAGCATTAATATTAGGCATCATTCCTTGGTAAATATTAAGTAAAAAATCACAAAAATAATATTTTAATTGAAGTGGTTAAGATATTTGAGAATATAAAACACTAGCCTATTTATATCTTTTATTATTACACTCCGAATCTATCAAATCACCTCAACGACAATATTACATAACCTTTTCTATTATTAAACCTTTTACTGATTAAAATTGTAAAAATAAAAAAATCGACAAAGTTTTATAACTTTGTCGATTTTATATATTGTTCAACCTTTTTTAATACCTTTCTTAAACCGATTAACATAAACTGCTAAACATCAATGGTCAGTATACTGTAGTTGAATAACAAGTATTTTTTCATTAATTTGTATATATTTTCGTTTTATTTTAATTGTACATGGGTAAAAGTTAAAGTCGGATTTACAATATTAAGGAGTGTATTAATTATGAATCAAACTTATGATTGCAATTTTGTCAATCCTATTGCGATTTCACTTGATTGGGAATGCTTCATTATTAGTAAAAGTGAAATGCTATTAGATGGTTTGCCAAGTGAATTGATTAATACTTGGTTAGATCAAGACATTATTGAACCGTTCTCAGTGAGAAACAATGAAATTAACTTTAAAACTAAAGACGTATGGCATGCATTAATTGAACATAATTGGTATTATGATTAATTTTATTTATAGTTAACTCGATATAAACTAAGCGCTCTATTGGCAGACTCTAACATCTCATGATCTAAGTAATGATTATGAAAATATTTACGCAATGTTGAATGACACGTTTCATTTTTGGGAAAATCTTTATCGCTTCGCACGTTGTGTGCCAAGTTGCCAAGTGGTGTATCATCTTCTATAAAAGTTATTACAAAATCATAAAATGTCATTAGCATCTACCCCAATTTTATTTATTTTATTAGCGCTTACATTCTCAATGAGACAACCTTTATTTAATCATATCAAATTTAAAATTTTTGTCTATATCTATACCTTACTGATTTTGTAATAATTAGGAAACAAATGTAGATATGACAACGTTCATAGGTTTACGTAAACTTTATTAAAAATTTTTAAATATTGTATTAATAAAAAACATGGCAACTTTTAATATAAAGTCGCCATGTTTTTTCTATTTTTAAACTAATACATTACCATTTTCATCTGCTGGTTTAAATAACGTAATAATAGCACCAATAATAGCTAAAATATGTGGAATTGCAGTCCAACAAAATACTAAAAATATTAAACCAACTACTGGTTTACCTGCATAAAATTTATGGACACCAAAGCTACCTAAAAAGACAGCTAAAACGATATATAAAACTTTATTCACTTCATTCATAATTTATCACCTCCGTAATTATGATTAAAAATAAGATATATTTATATTTTATATGGATTTATCATAAATTGCTAATAACTTAATAATAAAATTAGTTATATTTATCATTAAATGTTTATTTTCTCTCTATGATAGTATATATTACTCAATATTTATATTAGTTACTTAGAAAAGTTAAATATCTTCACTTCAAATCATAATAATAATTTTTAGTAAATAATGTAACTAAAAAGTTAATTCATTTACCTATTGAATACGTATAATAAATGATAAGATGAATACAATAAACATTCGATTATAATTTATTTTTAGGTCCTCCAACCCATTAAATTTAAATTATTTCTTAAGGGAGGTTATATTTATGAGCTTACATTTCGCTATTGTATTTTGGCTATCATTTATCTTTTTAATTGCAGGTATTATTACCTTTATACTGTATAAACTAAAAAAGCCTTCAGAGGGTAAAGATTCTTTGCTCGGAGTAACAGTAATGTTACTTATCTTTGGTATAGTAGGTATTTTATTCAGCCTTATATTCAGTTAATAACATCTAATTCTTATTTTTAATATATTTTAGAGGTGGTACCTATGCATTTACAAAACTTTTCTAGTTGGCAAGTAATTAATAATAGTACCAAACAATTCGCTATGCAAGAAGAGCAGCAAAGCTTATCTATAGTAAGTCCTATTAATAACTACGCCTATGCCATATTGAACCAAATATTTTTTAAAGTTATAGACGATAAAATTGTTGATGTAACTATTGAAAACAATAGTGATGAGTTGGATATTGTCATTGATAAAGACAATTCTACCATTACTATTAACAATAAAAATTAATATTAATTTAATTTTGCGCTACAGTTATGCATCCTAACTGTCCTCCTTAGAAATAAATTTAACACTTAAGCTATAAATATTGTGACTTACGAAAAATTGCCCACTATTAAATTGTTACCGATATAATGAAGATAAGTTAAAACAAAGAAGGAGGTAACACTATGGATTGGACAGAAATCGTAGGTGGTATCATCAAAGTTGTTAAAACGATCATCGATAGCATTAAATAATTGCGTATAACCTATAAGGAGGTAATTGTATATGGATTGGACTCAAATTGTAGATGGCGTGCTAAATGCTATTAAAGCAATTATAGATATCTTTTAAACTTTATTCCTTTATATATAATAACTCTTAATATCTAGCGTTTATATTTACTTAAAATTTTTACAATGTTACACAGCCCAACATCTTTAATAAGATTGTTGGGCTTTTTATTTGATACAGTAATTTTCATTTATGTCTATTCATTTTAAATTCGGGTAATAAATAATATAGTATTATTTATTTTATTGATCGGGTGTGGTAAAAATGAACTATGTTAAAAAAATACTATTACTCATAACTGGCATATTTATAGTACGCGCGTTGTTGTTAAATGTGAATGAAACTAGTGACGATAAAGTAGAAAATAAAGTTAAAATAGAAGCAAAACACTAAAGTAAATTGCTTTAGTGTTTTTGTGTTAAAATTAGAAAAAAACTTTAATGAGTTGATAACATGCATAAATTTAAAAATATAATGGAGACAAAACAAGCTTATATTTATTTTATTGCAGTTGTATTAGGTATAATTCTGGGATTTACTTCAACAACTGCCGTAGAATTTTTCAAAATTATTACAATCCCTACAATTATTATTTTAATGATTAGTATGTTCTCCCAACTGCCCTTTCGTAACATTAAAGATCAATATCCCAAATTTAAATTTATAATGGTGTTGCTACTATCCAATTTTATTTTTATACCGTTATTAGTATGGGCGTTGATAACAGTATTTAATGTACAATCCGAACCGATACAGTTAGGACTTTATTTGGTTTTACTCATGCCTTGTATCGATTATGTCATCGTTTTTACAAGCTTGGGCAAGGGTGATGCTACTACTTTATTAATACATACTCCGCTACTTTTAATTGTCCAAATCATTTTATTACCGCTTTATTTCACTTTATTTCTAGGGCATACAATGAATGATTATTTGAATTTAAAATTGTTTTTCTATGCATTTATGACCTTTATTTTGATACCTTTAATCATCGCATTACTATTGCAAAAGTTTGATAGCATTAACTTCTTAAAGAAACTTAATGACACTACTAGCTGGTTACCCGTTCCTATGATGGCATTAGTACTTATGTCAGTGATTGCTTCCAAATTATACCTAATAACTAATGATTTAATAATTATATACCAAATCATTCCGATATATGTATGTTTTGCTATTATTGCACCAATTATTGGTAATTTAAGTGCCAAATTTTTTAAATTAAACATCGAGTTAAGACGTACTATCGCTTTTAGTGCTACCACGAGAAATTCACTTGTAGTATTACCTATCGCCTTAACATTACCGCACGATTTATCTACTGTGGTTACCTCCATTGTAGTTACTCAAACAATCATAGAGTTAATATTTGAAGTTATTTATATCCGAGTCATACCTAAACTTATAAAATAATACATTAAAGGGGAATATACTTATCTTAAGATATCTCCCCTCCTTTTATTAAAGCCTTAATTATAATTTAGAATAACCTTATTCGTTAACCTCCTCTTAATTTATATTTATCTGTAAATGGGCCCGTTATTCCATGCTAAAATTGTTCTCATAATGACATCTATCTTTGGTATCTCCATAAACTTTTACTCAATTATATAATACTCCTACTTATTTGCTATCCGCCTCATTAATAATATATCTATCAATTAAAATCGATATAGGTTTGTTTATTGCGGATCGTTCACTAATAAATACGACGCTAAAATCGATATGCTTACAATTTTAAGACCCGAATGTATCTATCAAGTTTTGCATCTTCTAACAAATAACATTGACTAGCCAGTAGTAGTTTCGTTGGCGAGTGTTTTATATTAGACGAACTAAACCTCTTCATAAGACACTATAGTTTCTTTAGTGCTATCAAATGCGATATATGAAAATAGTGCTGTAGTCATTACACCTCAAATTTTTAATCTAGCAACTTCATTACTTACATTCTACTCCATTGTATAACGTAATCTGTATTCTATTTTAATACTTATTTACGATTAAGAACTTATGCTTTTATTTATAGCAGGAATAATAATGCCAATAGATAACTAATTAATACTAATTTTCATTGTATATTTAACGATAAAATAGTAAAATTAATTTAATAAATATCATGCCATTTAGTGTGATTTTACTTTGATAAATGTTTTAAGATAATCGCAAAGTGGAATATGTTAAATAGTATGGAGTTATGCAAATTTTTAGTAAAACTCATTGTTTTGTTATAACAGTTTTACTATTGATTTAATTAGACTGACTTAAACACTTTAACTGAAGAGGCACATACTTAGTTTTTTATCATATTGTTTAATTTCAATAATAGCTTTAACGTCAAATCATGTTAATGTTTTATGTCTAAATTTAGAGACACACAGAGGTGGCAAAATTATGAGAAAATTTTTATTATATATTTTTATAGCTACACTAAGTATTTTAAGTTTTAAATTTTTAAACGCTAACGCTACTAGACATGCGTCAACGTCAAATGATCATGACCATCATGATGGTGAAGAAGAAGATCGCACTGATGATCAATTTTAACTAAGTTAAAAGTCTATATATTTTCAACTGCCTTCTAATTGAGGGCTTTTTTATTTTTAAATAACACCTTTATGGTTTTTCATAGTCTATATTCATGTTACTCCTTAGTTAACTCCTCATCTATGTGACTATATTAATTACATTACTATAAAAAAATCTATAACAATGAGAATTCATTGTTATAGATTCAAAATAAATTATTTTCTTAGTGCTTTTAATATAAATGAAACAATTAATATTAATATAATTGCACCGATTAATGCTGGAATAATTGGAACGCCGCCTAATACAGGTCCCCATGTACCTAAAATCTTACTACCAAGAGCCGAACCAATTAAACCGGCAATAATATTACCTAAAATCCCTCCTGGTATATCTTTACCAAGGATTACACCAGCTAACCAGCCGATGATACCTCCAACTATAATCATAATTATAAAGCCCATAACTTAAATCCTCCTAAATAAATGTTGTGTATGGTATTTCCATATATATCTTACCCTTACATCATTATCTAAAACCTAGTTATATCAAAGAATTCAAGCTTTTTAGCATCTTAATGTTATCACCTTTCCATAAAAACATAGCAGCCTTTATACGCTTTTTAAAAATGCGTTTAATCAGCGAGCAGGTAATATTGTACTATTCAATGACATTATTTAATTTTTCAAAACTTTCTTTTTCTGTTGATTAACTCATACATGTTCTAATAACAAAGCATTTTTCACTCAATAGTTCCTTACTTTGAAATGCGAGTTGCGTATTTAATCAATGATTTGTTGTCGAGTGACTATCGGTAATAATCGATTTGCCGGTAAATCATATTACATTGGCATCCTTGTCTGTTGTAATTCTGGCCTAAGTAACTCAGTCATTTCAATCGCATATTTTTTTAATTATATATACAAGGTGTCTGCAAATAGCGACGTGAATTGTATGCTTTATAAGCTCCCCCTGTCCTATAATCTACCTTGTTATTAAATCACTATGAGTTATTACAATGGCTTCTCCAAATAATGCCCCATATCTAAAGTTGATATAGCTTACAAAAACACCAAATGCGCCTACTATAAAGATTGTGCCAAAAATGTCGCTTACACTAGAACTATAGAGCAAGAATAAAATATTGCATTTGGAAGAGTATTCTTTAACAAGATGTATAGAAGCCAAAGCTGTCTCAGCAATTATAGAAAAAATAAAGCAAATACTGTTAAAAGACAATGCATAGTTCCGCTCAGGCAAGATTAGAAAAATTTTATAGATATATCTATAAAAAGTAAATTCGGATGTTTATTAAGGTGATAACTTACCTTATCTTGCAATAACATTATTTTTATAATACGAAACAAAAGCTTTACTCCCTATGTAACAATGAGACACAACACTTGGCTTATCTATATATAGTTGGAAATTTATGACATGACTTAAAAAAACGGAATAATTTTGCTAGCTTTAAGAATATCTTTAGTATAAAAAAATTGCTTACCCTCACCAGTATAGGCAGGATTAAGAATCATATTTGCTTTAGCATTGTATAACCATTCAGGGTCAATACCACTATTTAATATTTCTTGAAACTCTTGAAAATCCTTATTCCAATTTATATTTAGTTCCATCAAACTCACCTCAAAACTATAATAGAACAAACGTTCGCATTTGTAAAGTGCATATAGAAATAATTATATTTTAAATAATGTTGCATGAAATGTATAAGATTTTATAAATATTTCTCTTACTTTCATATATTTACGAGGTGATCCATTATGAATATTTCTAAGTACCTAAAAAGCTAATTTATGGTGATACTATTGCCTTCGTTTCATTATATCGGATTTAGCTGGTAAAAAAGATATTATCCGGAGAGTCGATGTAGTTAAGAATAGATTAGAAAGTATGGGATTTATAATTAAAATAATGCCTCATACTTTCTGCGATAAGGAATTTATCTATAATCATCTAAAACGTTGAGCAAAAGATTTAGTGGATGCATTTCTTGATGAAAATATAAAAGCTATTATCACAACAATAGGTGGAATAGTAGATTTTCCTTGTTAAAAATTGGCATAAAAAGACCCCCAATTAAGGGGGCTGTCGGTTTAAAGGAAGTGTACCTATGCATGCCAAAGGGCACGCACAAGTTACTTTTATCCTTAAACCCACATGCCCTAAGGCATGCAAAATCATTGTACGTAAATTAATTATTAATGTAAAGCATTATTGTTCTAAACGTATTAGTGCTCTATATTTTTAATTAAATTCCTTCATTCATTGATGTAATCACAAACAAATTAATGAGATAATATATTTAAACAATAATAAGCATTTATAAATTACACTTACAGAGGTCTTCTATGTCTATAACTTTAATTACATTTATATTACTAGCTATCTTTTTAGGGGCATTTATACGTACTTATTTTGGCTTTGGCGAAGCTCTAATTAGTATGCCTTTATTAGCATTAATTGGTTTAGATATTAATAGTTCTATATCGATTATAGGTTTAGCCGGTTTAACCGTTGCAATATTTAATATTTTATCTGAATTAAAACATATAAAGTACAAAATTTTAAGTTTAATGTTATGCAGTAGTATAATCGGTATCCCTATTGGTATATATATCTTGCATCATTTTAATACAGCAATAATACAAGTCATATTAGCACTCTTGTTATTTTTATATGGTTCTTATGCTTTTTGCAAAAGACAATGCTTTAAAAACAATCGAAAACTCACGCTACATTCGCCTTATTGGAGTACAATTGCGGGTATTATTTCAGGCATTTTAGGTAGCTTATACAATTCTCATGGCGTCCCTATAGTCATCTATGCAACACTAAGCAAGTGGCCTATTAAAACATTTAAAAGTACCTTGCAAGCGCATTTCCTACTTACCGCAATTTTCGTGGTTATCGGTCAAGCATCTGGTAATGTATGGACAGATAAGACTGTACCTATTTATTTAATGTCCTTACCATTGTTACTTTTAGCCACATTTATTGGTAGATATTTAACTATAAAAACTCCAGCAGCTGATTTTGAGAAATGGGTTTATTTACTTATTGCAACATTAGGACTGTTATTGTTGTTTTCTATTTAAAAATATACGAACTAAAATTGGTATCGTGTGTTCAATAATGCTCATTAAGTGAAAATCATTACCGTGTGCTATATAAATATTTATTTTCAATTAAATACTACTTTAGCTTCGGATAAATATTATCGTAAGTGACTAGTGAAATTATTTTTTATAGGTCAAGAATATTTTTAGCTTTGATATTATTAGCCAATTGTTTTATATATTAATATTTAACTTTTTCAATTTTATTTATTACTCATCCATTTAAAAACAAAAAAACAACTCATCATATACGATGAGTTGTTAATAATTGCAGTCATATATTAAAAAGCTAAGCTAATGATGTGCCTTATCTTTCCATTATTTCTTTTTTGAATTGTTCTCCTTGCTTCTCTACGGTAATTAAATCCCCATAAATAGCTTCGTCAGCAGGGTAATAAATCACTTTATTATTTTTAACCGCTTTATTATTTTTCCATATAGATGATTTAGTGAAATCTGTATTAGGTTTCTTACCATCGACTGTTGGTACCATCAGGAAATCACCAGTATAATCATTAAATTTCTCTTTTGGCACTTTCATAAATCTTTCAGCTGGCATCGCTTTTTTGGCTTCAGGATCTTCTTTTAATTTAAAACCATCGTATAACGTATCGCTGCCTCGACCAAAACGAGCACCAAACTGGTATATATCTTTTTGCTGAATATCCATGATTGAAAATGTAGCATCATTTCCAATATGCTTTTTAATTTCTTTACCATCTTGTTCTAATTTTTTTGATACTTCTTCTGCTTGTTGTTTAGCTTTTTTCTCTTTATTAACCAATTTACCGTACTCTACATGTGTTTGCTTGTAATCAAATTTTTGAACTTTGATAGGTACGGTTGGTGCAATTTTAGAGAATTTTTTATTATTTTTATTCTCTTTATATGTAATAATTAAATCTGGTTTCAACTTAGTAACTTCCTCAACATTTTCAGGGTCTACTTTTTTGACCTTATCATTACCTATGTATTTCGAATTAGGAAAAGCATTCGTTATTGCGACTGGTTTAACACCTAATTTTTTCAAATTACCATAATTGGCCGTTAGTAGTACTACCCTCTTAGGATTTTTAGGTATTTGAATTTTCTTTCCATCCGTAGTTGTATAAGTTTTTTTATCTTTAGTACCCTTTTCTTGACTGTCTTTGTTCCCACATGCTGCTGTAATTACAAGTAGACTCAATATCAGAAACATAAATTTTTTCATATCTAACACCTCACTAATACAAGTATACACTTGGTCGATAATGATAATCAATATCATTTTTAATATATTGCTAATTAAATAACGCTGGCTTACTTATATGAAAAATAAATATAGAAACAAACTAAAAAACTACAACTATAGTGACGAGAGACTCATGTATGAAAATGACAGGAGTTTATTAAAATGTGTAGATAAGGAAATTTGTATCCTATTGCAAAAAATCATTAAATATTTATCATCACTGTCCTAATTGGACAGTGATTTTTATTCTACTTATTAATCATAGACTTTAATAATACAATTTGACCAAAGTGTCGATTAGTATGAATAATAGCAAAATGAATAGATTGATTGAAATTTTCCATAACTATGTCTACATCTTTAAGTACAATTGGTTCATTCCTATCCTTCTTTAATTGCTTTTCTAAAGCAATGAATATTCTATCGAGTTGATCATCTAATAATAATTTTAATTCATTAAAAGAAGGTTCGTTTCCATCAAAGTTTTTTGGCGATGTTCCCCAAAGAAAATATTTTGCAGCAGTTTGCTCTAAAACATGTTCTCCATTAATAGTTTCAAATACTAAAAAGTCATTTAGTAATATTAAATGTCCTAATTGCCATTTAATATTATTATTAGCATTGTCTGGTTGAATTGTAGCTTGCTTTTCGTCAATATCTCTTATATGCTTTCTTAATAAATTATATGAAGCTTGAAATTGTTCTTTAATCATTTTTATACTCCTCCGCTAGTAACATTAGTTAAATAGACTATTTACATCCTAGAATTAAAACAATAGCATTTATTTTTATTTATTACAAAATACTTATATGAGCTAATTTAAAATTTATAACGCTGATTATTGCTGTCTTTTCTTCTTTCTGTGTGTGTCCAAAAACAATTATAATCACTTCATTGACCTTCTGAAATCACTCATTTTTGTATGAAAAGTTCATATAAATTGACGCGTTGTAAATATACACCTATAATGGATGTTACGTCTTTATCAATAATAATAAAAAGGGGGGACGTTATTTAATGAATAAAGAAAATAGAAATCTACTACAAAAACTTCGCAAATCAGTTAAACCTTTTGAACGCAATAATAAAAAAAAGAGTACAATACAAATTATAAATACTTTACCACCACTCTTCATACTTATCATATTAAGTATTGTTACCTTTCAAATACACTGGTCTTTAGCTATGTTAATTAGTATAATCGCATCTTGCTTTTTGGTTAGAACTTTTATTATATTTCACGATTGTTGTCACGGATCTTTTTTTAAAAAACAAAAGCACAATGCCTTCCTTGGTAATATAACTGGCTTTTTAACCTTTTTCCCGTATCAAAAATGGCGCAGAGAGCATTTACTACACCATGCTGGTAGTGGGAATTTGGAAAAACGAGGCATAGGTGATATATGGGTAATGACTATAGAAGAATACCAAAACGCGTCAACTTTTGAACGTTTAAAATACCGTATTTATAGGAATCCTTTTGTAATGTTTTTCTTAGGCCCTATATTCTTAGTTTTTATATCAAATCGTCTAAACTCTAAAGACATAAAATCAAAAGAACGTTATAATACTTGGTTAAATAATTTGAGCTTAATTTTAATATATGGAATGCTTTTATATTTCTTAGGTCTAATCATTTTTATCACTGTATTCGTACCAATGGTTTTCATTGCCGGTGTAATTGGAATATGGTTGTTTTATATACAACATACATTTGAAGACTCATATTTTGAAGACGCTTCTAAATGGAATTTTGTTAAAGCATCTATAGAAGGTAGTTCATTTTACAAACTACCTAAATTATTACAATGGATTACTGGAAACATAGGATATCATCATGTGCACCATCTAAATCCTAAAATTCCTAATTATCAATTAGAAAAGACGCACACGACTGTTGTTCCATTGCATCACGCTACTACAATAACACTAATAGAAAGCTTTGCATCATTAAAATATAAATTATATGATGAAAAACATAAATACTTCATAACTTTCAAACAGTTCAAGAAAAATTATAATCCAATGTGATTTTGTATAATTTATTATTAAGAGTGATCAATTGAATTTTATAGCTATAATCTTAATTTGCGGTTTTATAGGAGCACTGATTGGAAAATTTCAGACTATAAAGTACCGGCAAGCGTCCTCGGAAGTGTGATTGCAAGTTGTATTGCTGCTGCATTAGGATATAAATTTCCACCACATTTTGGACCTAAGTTTTTAAATTTTTCGATATCAGCCGCTCTAATAAGCTCAATTATTTTGCATTATTGTTATTTCATTTATATTAATAATACGCAAAAGCCCACCTATTCATTTAGGTGGGTTTTTTAATCTTCGCATACTTTTGAATATTCAGTAATAAGATTACCAGTATTCTTATATGTCATATTGTTATATACGATATATAGATGTAAACATTGTGCATAAGTATCTGTTTTGTGTATGAATCCATTTATCTTTTTAATATAGCCATCTACAAAATAACGTATCTCAATTGTAGGGTTATGATAAATTTTGAATATTAACTTATCGTTCAAATCATTTAATTGATCATCACTTAATGATGGCTTATCAATTTTATTTTGGTCTTGTATGTATTACTCTAGTTGTTCATATTGTTCGGGTAGTGTCTTAAACGCTTGCCACTTAACCATACACGCCCTTTTGGTATACGTGGATGAATATATTCTCTAGGTATCTTGCGGTAATCTGTTTCGTACATCTGATGCCTTCGGATTTATTATTTTATAGTATCATCTTATGAACACAACAGAACTTTTGTTCTGTTGTATAAATAATCGAAATGCAAAACAAAACGTTTGTTCCCTAAATAAATATAATGTATAGTTTAGTAAAATTCTTTAGGAGGAGATTGTAATGGAATTAAATAAAATAGTAGAAGAAAGTATGAAGATCCGTGAAGCGTATCATGCTCTAGAAGAAAAATACCATGGAAGAAAATGGGATATCCAAGAAGATGCTCTGGCTATGTCAACAGATGTAGGTTTAATTAGTAGACTTATAATGGATGAAGCTAATATATGGCCTGCTAAAAAAGATGAAACTAATAACTTAGAATATAAAATTGGTGAAGTTGTGTGGTGGTTGTCCGTTATATCTGATAAAAGTGAAATAGATTTTAACAAAGCTGTGGAAGATTTCATTAAGAAAAAACAAAGCGATTTTAATATTGAATAAATTTCATCGCTATATTAAGTAACTGTTTTTTTGTTGCTTTTGTCATTGCAAAAAACAACCACCCAGTGACATGTGTCGGTGGTTTAATATATATTAAGACAAGAGGAAACTTGTTTCAAAGCCTAAAAACAAAATAATTAAACTTCTCTTATTTTTGTTTACCATCTTTAGTCTCTTTCTTTTAAATTATTTTAGTGGTTTTTACGATTTTGTATCAAAAAATAAACAGCCTATGACCATTAAGTCATAGGCTTTTCATATATGGAGACGGCGGGAGTCGAACCCGCGTCCAGAGGTCCTGATACAAATCTTTCTACGTGTGTAGTCTATCATTAAGTTTCGCATAATGAGAGGTGATAGACGACCAACATTATGCTAGTTTGTTTAATCTCTTCTAGGCAGACTTCAAACTGCAGTGCCTAGCGTATCCTACTAAAGTTGAATCGCGTTAACAGTGCATAGGAAACACTGTTAGGCGATGCAGAGTGCTATTACGCAGCTACTGCTAAGTTATTGTTTGATTTGCCAGTTATTATAAACTGAGTGTGTTGTTGCGGAGACAACCCTCCGACACGCTTAATTAGCTCTGGGGACCCCTGTCGAATCCAAGAACGTCCCCTCAATAGGAAATAATGTACTTTCTGGTGACTTTAAAGTTAATCATTTTCAGAAAGCACATATAATAATATCAAATAATCGCAGTTAGCGCAACAAATCCGCTTAATAACGGGCTTTCATTTCTCTATCTACATCACGTTTCACCGCTTTTTCTTTTAAAGCTTGACGTTTATCGTATTTTTTCTTACCACGTGCAATACCTAATAAGACTTTGCAGTTACCATGTTTTAAATAGAGTTTTAAAGGAACAATCGAATAACCAACTTCTCTCGTTCTTTCTCCTAACTTACCGATTTCCCGTTTATGCAATAATAGCTTACGTGAACGTCTAGGATCGTGGTTAAAGCGGTTGCCTTCTTCATATGGTGCTATATGCATGTTTTGCAAGTATATTTCTCCACGTTTCACCTGAGCATAACTATCTTTTAAGTTGGCACTGCCACGTCGTATTGACTTAATCTCAGTTCCTTGTAACACAATGCCCGCTTCAATCGTATCTTCAATATTAAAATCATGTCTGGCCTTACGATTTTCAGCTAACGTACCTGGTGATTTTTTCTTTGGCATTGAGTTTCACCTCTTTGCTTGATTATTTTTTCTTTTTACGTGCTTGTTTCTTTACTTTTTTGTCTTTGTAAAAAGGTTTGTGTTTCGTGTTGCCATTACTTTGGTTATCGCGGTTTCGCTGATTTTTACCTTTTCGTGTTTTTTTCTTTTTATTGCCTTTGTCGTCATTGTCTTTGTTTTTATCTGAAGACTTGTCGCGTGTTTTGGCTTGAATCGTTTTGCCACGTGCAGGACGTTGACTACGTTCTGTCTTAGGTAACGGCATACCTACGATTTGGAAATCAATCATTCGTTCGTCGACATCTACATTGATAACCTTTATTTTAACGGTATCTCCGATGCGGAATACTTTAGCTTGGCGTTCACCAATCATTGCCATTTGACGCTCGTCAAAGTAATAGTAGTCATCTGTTAGATTAGCTACATGTACCATTCCTTCGATAGTGTTTGGTAATTCAATAAACATACCAAAGTTTGCTACAGAACTAATAATACCTTCAAATTCTTCACCGATATGTTGAACCATATATTCGGCTTTCTTAAGTTCATCAGTATCACGTTCTGCTTCTATCGCTCTACGTTCTCTTTGAGAAGTGTGTTCAGCGATTTCTGGTAACTTCTCTTCCCATTTATGTTCTTCTCTACTATCCATCGTCTTGTCGACTAAATACTTACGTATTAATCTATGCACAATTAAATCAGGATATCTTCTTATTGGTGAAGTAAAGTGAGTGTAATACTCAGCAGATAAACCAAAGTGACCTAAGTTTGTATCGTCATAGCGAGCTTGTTGCATAGAACGAAGCATCATCGTAGAAATTACCATTTGCTCCGGTAAACCTTCTACTTCTTGTTGTATTTTTTGTAATGTCGCTGGATGAATTTCTTCTCCAGTTCCTTTAATCATTAAGCCAAAGTTAGTAATAAAATCAAAGAATTGACGCAAACGATCTGATTTTGGTTGTTCATGCACACGATAAATAAAAGGTATTTCTAATTTATCAAAATGTTCTGCAACTGTTTCATTAGCGGCTAACATAAACGATTCAATTAAGCGTTCACCTTCGCCACGACTACGCACTTGTACATCTGTTGGAATACCATCTGAATCAACAAGTACTTTAGCTTCGTTAATATCAAAGTCGATTTCACCACGACGCTTTCTCATTGAGATTAAACGTTGAGATAAATCTTGTGCTAGATCAAGCATTGGCGTGATTTCACTATATTTTTGACGTGTTGCTTCATTTTTATCAGTAATAATTTCATTTACTTCGTCGTAAGTCATTCTGTAATCTGAATGAATAACACTATCAAATATTTCATGACTCACAATGTCTCCACGTTCATCAAGTTCCATTCGACAACTTAAAGTTAATCTATCTACATTAGGATTTAATGAACATATACCATTACTCAAGCGGTGTGGAATCATTGGAATTACACGGTCTACTAAATAAACACTTGTAGCCCTATCATATGCTTCTTTGTCTAAAACTGAATCTTCACTCACATAATAACTTACATCGGCAATACTTACTGTGAGTTCTGTATGACCATTGTTTAGTTTCTTAACGCTAATAGCATCGTCTAAATCTTTAGCATCTGCACCATCAATCGTTATAGTAAGTTCTTCACGCAAGTCTTTTCTGCCTTTAATTTCGTCTGGTGCAATCTCATCTGGTACTTGTTCTGCTTCTTCTAACACACTATCAGGGAATTCGATTTCAATGCCATGTTGATAAATGATTGATAATATATCGACGCCAGGATCATTTTTATGACCTAGAATCGCAGAAATATGACCTTCAGGATTAGCGTTTTCATCAGCGTATTTTGTTATTTGTACTAATACTTTATGCCCATCTACTGCTCCTAAATTTTGACCTTTAGGAATAAAGACGTCTTGCATAATACGTTTATCATCCGGTATAACAAAGCCAAAGTGTCGCGCTTCGCTATAAGTACCTACAACTTGAGTTACTGAATGTGTTTCGATAGATTTCACTTCACCTTCAGTCTTACCTTTATGGTCGCCTCTTGAATTGTGAAGCTCTACTAATACAGTATCGCCATCTAACGCCCTGTTAATTTTTGTTGGGGGAATAAAGATATCATCCATGTCACTATCTTCCGGACGTAAAAAAGCAAAACCTTTTTTGTTTTGACTTAACTTTCCTTTAATAAGTGAACCTTGTTTAGTTTTGTTATTTTCTTTTCGTTGATATCTATCCGTTTTAGTTCTTTCTATTAAACCAGTTTGTTCTAGTTCTACGAGCACCTTTATTAAATCTCTAAATGAGTCGGCACTGTTTAAACCTAAGGCATCTTGAAAATCGGACACCGACATCGGTTCATAATCTGGTTGTTTAATTATTTCTTCAATGGATTGTTTTAAATTCATCATGCCCCTCCTTTCTCATTGTATATTTGTAGTCACATTATTCAGACCAATTTAATGATTCTAAGTAATCATAAATGTCTTCAAATAATAGTTCTTTTTCTTTGTCAATTGTAATGACATGACCTGAATTTTTATACCATTTTATTGATTTTTCATCTGAGTCACTTTCGTTGTATATAATATTTGCTGAATCTGTATTTATCATTTCATCCAGTTCACCTTGTACGACAAACAATGGATCTATTACTTCATCAACGTGTTCGCGTATATTCTGTATTTGACCTTGTAGTTCTTTTAAAGTATCTGTCGGTTTAAATGCAGACATTTCCTTTTCAATCGTTGATTCATCTTTGCCTTCATATTGTTTAAATTTACGTGCATATTCAAGTACACCTTTGAACATTGAACCTTCAGTCTTAATATACATAGGAGAACACATGGTTATAATACCCTTTACATCTCGATTTAAGCTTATATTTAAAGCATAACAGCCCCCCAGTGAAATACCTGCTACTACAATTTCATCGTACCCTTTATCAACGAGGAAATCATAACCATCTAAGGCATCTTTAAACCAAACGTGAGGACTTGATTCTAGAATTTCCTCTGGTGGCGCCGCGTGTCCTTCATATTGAGGTGCATAACAAGTATAGCCTTTTTTCTGTAGGAATCTCCCTAGCTGTCTTACATCGGCTGAATTTCCTGTGAAACCATGTAACAGCAACACCGCTCGATTACTTCCTTCAAAGAAAAATGGCTCTGGTAGTTTAATTTGCATAATGTTTCAATCCTTTCACTTGCTTATGATACACGCTTGTTGTTTTAAGCTTGATATTACTAAACATTTATAATATTCACACCGACTATTATAAATAAAAAAGCCCGACGATAACATTGTCGGACCTTATACACCAAAATAACTTATGCCTAACATTAACAAGAAGAAAATGACAGACAATACAATTGTTAATCTATGCAAAAATAAGTCGATACCACGTTGTTTTTGCTTTCCAAATAACTGCTCAGCACCACCACTAATAGCGCCTGAAAGTCCATTACTTTTACCTTCTTGGAGTAATACAACAGTTATTAATGCAATACAATCTATTACTAAAAGTATTATCATTAACGTGTGCATAATAATTGTCCTCCATTCATTATATACGAAACGCATTATACCATACGATCGTTTACTTTATCAAATTTCTATCTATTAAACGTACTCTTGCGTTTGATTGATACTACTAACATATAAATTGCTAATAATGTTGAAGCAACCATAACGATTGATAATGGTAATATATCTATTATAGATTTTTCATCAATAATTGCTTTAAATAATGCAGAAATATTTACTAAATTATATAAAACATGAGAAGTGTATGTCGCAAACATAAACCACCATAAATAAGTATGTCGATTCCAAATCGCTACAATCCCTGCAAGATAGGCAAATACATACATAGTACCTGTAAATTGAAAGCTGTTACGAATAGTACCAATAGCATTAGTTGTTGGTTTTTGTCCATTACTTACTAGTAATTGTTTTACCACATGGTCGTCTAATATAACAAACAAGTGAATTGCTAACAAGATAGCAAGAAACAATGAACTATACGCAATTAAATGCCCCGTTTTTATAACTCTTGAGTTTTGCTTATCATCCATAGTAACCAAGTGCTCCTTAAAATATTTACACATTTCATTATATCAGTTTCATCTTGAAAGATGAACTTTTAGCTCTAATTCAAGCTAAATATTTTCTTAAATAAAAAAGCACGTAAGTTTGAATGACTTACGTGCTTTTAAGCGTGAACTTTTTGCGTGAACTTTTTTAAACTAGGTTATTTAGATAAATTGTAGAATGCTTTTAATCCTTTAAATTTAGCTGTTTCATATAATTCATCTTCGATACGTAATAATTGATTATATTTAGCTATACGGTCAGTTCTTGATAATGAACCAGTTTTGATTTGACCAGCATTAGTAGCTACGGCAATGTCAGCAATTGTTGTATCTTCAGTTTCACCAGAACGGTGAGAAACTACTGCTGTATAACCAGCTTTTTGAGCCATTTCAATAGCGTCAAAAGTTTCTGTTAAAGTACCAATTTGGTTAACTTTAATTAAGATTGAGTTACCAATACCTTTTTCGATACCTTCAGCTAATTTAACTGTGTTAGTTACGAATAAATCATCACCGACTAATTGTACACGGTCACCGATACGTTCAGTTAAAACTTTCCAACCATCCCAATCATTTTCATCCATACCATCTTCGATAGAGATAATAGGATATTTGTTTACTAATTGTTCTAAGAAATCAACTTGCTCTTCAGCTGAACGTTTAGCACCATTTGGACCTTCGAATTTAGCGTAGTCATAAACACCATTTTCATAGAATTCTGATGATGCACAGTCAAAGCCTAAGAATACGTCTTTACCTGGTTCTAAACCTACAGCTTTGATAGCCTCTTGGATAGTTTCTACTGCATCTTCAGTACCTTCAAATTTAGGAGCGAAACCACCTTCGTCACCTACAGCTGTTTCTAAACCACGTTTTTTAAGGATTGATTTTAAGTTATGGAAAATTTCAGCGCCCCAACGTAATGATTCTTTAAATGACTCAGCACCTACAGGTAAAATCATAAATTCTTGGAATGCGATTGGTGCGTCTGAGTGAGAACCACCATTAACGATGTTCATCATTGGAACTGGTAATTCAGTACCATTGAAGCCACCTAAATATTTGTAAAGTGGTTGTCCAAGTAAATCAGCTGCAGCACGAGCTACGGCGATTGATACACCAAGAATAGCGTTAGCGCCTAATTTACCTTTATTTTCTGTACCGTCCAATTGAATCATCATTTTGTCGATAGATACTTGATCTAAAGCTGAAAATTCACCTTCAACGATTTCAGGTGCGATAATTTCGTTAACGTTTTCTACTGCTTTAGTAACACCTTTTCCTAAATAACGGTCTTTATCACCGTCGCGTAATTCTACTGCTTCATGTTCACCTGTTGATGCACCTGAAGGTACTAACGCGCGTCCAAATGCGCCACTTTCAGTTAATACTTCAACCTCAACAGTTGGGTTACCACGTGAGTCTAAGACTTCGCGAGCATAAACATCTGTAATAATTGGCATGTTTTAATCTCCTTTTTCCTAATGTAGTTTAGAATTTTTAATTTTTCACTTTCATTATAGCTTGATTTAGTCCAAATATAAAATGATTAAGTTATTTGTGCCTTTATCATTTTCATATAATGATACGTACCTAGTTAATATTATAAATTAACAATTACTTTTAATATAGTTACTTTCATCATTAATTAAAAACTTAGTTTTTAATTAATGATTCTCCAGTCATGTCTTCTGGTTGTTTAACGTTTAATAAATCTAATAATGTTGGCGCTAAGTCACCTAAACGACCAGTTTCACGCAATGTAACTCCTTCTTTAGTTACAATTACTGGCACTGGATTTGTAGTGTGTGTAGTCATCGGTTCATCACTGTCAGTCAATACCATGTCTGAGTTACCATGGTCAGCTGTAATTATTGCATTACCACCCATATCGATGATTTTATCAATAACTTCTCCTAGACACTCATCTACAGCTTCAATCGCTTTAATAGTTGGTTCGAGCATACCACTGTGACCAACCATATCAGGGTTAGCAAAGTTGAGTAAGATTAAATCTAAATCACCTTGGTTTAACTCTTCAATTAAAGCATCTTTAACCTCATAAGCACTCATTTCAGGTTTTAAGTCATAAGTTGCTACTTTAGGTGAATCAATTAAACGACGACGTTCACCATCGAACTCATCATTACGTCCACCACTCATGAAGTATGTTACGTGAGGGTATTTTTCTGTTTCAGCAATACGTAGTTGTTTTAAACCATTATCTTGAATGACTTCACCAATTGTATTGTTTAAATCAACTTTTTCAAAGACAATTTCAGCATTGACATTGTCATTGTATTTTGTAAATGTTGCATAGAATAAATTATTAACTTGTTCAACTTTGAAGCCATCAAATACTTTATTTGTGAAAACTTCAGAAAGTTGAGCAGCTCTGTCAGGACGGAAATTGTAGAAAATTACGGCATCATTATCATTAACACCATTATTTTGATCTTCTACGATAAATGGTTCAACGAATTCATCAGTCAAGCCATTTTCATAGTTTGCTTCAACGCCTTCTTTGGCAGAACTATATTTAGGTCCTTCAAAGTTACGAATAGCATTATAAGCTTTTTCTTCACGATCCCAACGTTTGTCTCTATCCATTGCATAATAACGACCAGAAACTGAGGCAAATTTACCAATGCCTATTTCTTGGAATTTTTGTTCCGTTTCTTCGATATATTTCAATGCAGATTTTTGATCTACGTCACGACCATCTAAAAATGCATGAACATATACTTCTTCTAGCCCTTGTGTTTTAGCTAATTCTAAGATTGCAAATAAATGTTTATAATGACTGTGTACGCCGCCATCAGATAATAAACCAAATACATGTAATGCAGAGTTATTATCTTTAACATGTTTAATGGCATTAATAAGCACTTCATTATCAAAGAAATCTCCGTCTTCAATTGATTTATTAATACGTGTCAAACTTTGATAAACAATACGTCCAGCACCAATATTCATATGACCAACTTCTGAGTTACCCATTTGACCTTCTGGTAAGCCTACATCTAAACCACTGGCTTCAATTTGAGTCGTTGGGTATTTAGAATAATAACGGTCAAAATTAGGCTTATGCGCTAATTTAACTGCGTTACCATGTTCACTTTCTCTATTTGCAAAACCATCTAAAATGATTAATGCAGTTGGTTGTTTTGCCATACTATTTCGCACCTTCTAACAATTGTACAAAATCATCGACTTTAAGTGATGCGCCACCTACTAATGCGCCGTCGATATCTGATTCTGCCATGTACTCTTTAATATTATTTGGTTTAACACTTCCACCGTATTGAATACGTGTAGCGTCAGCAACTTCTTGGCTAGTAGTGTCTGCAACTGTTGTTCTAACAAATGCACACATTTCGTTAGCATCTTTAGCAGTTGATGATTTACCAGTACCGATTGCCCAAACTGGTTCATAAGCAATGATTACTTGTTTAAGTTGATCGTCAGATAAACCTTCGATTGCTTTTTTAACTTGGTTGCCAACAACTTCGTTAGCTTTACCACTTTCACGTTCTTCGTCTGTTTCACCCACACAAATAATTGGTGTCATACCATGATTAAATACTGCGTGTGCTTTTTTATTAATCTCTTCATCTGTTTCATGGAAGATGTCACGACGTTCTGAATGTCCAATTACTACATATTGAATGCCTAAATCAGCTAATGCTACTGGAGATGTCTCACCAGTGAACGCACCATTGTCTTCATAGAAAGCATTTTGCGCACCGATTTTTAAACCTTGTGCTTTGCCATCTTTTACTAATGTTACTAATGCATCTAATTGGATTGTTGGTGCACAAATAACTGATTCTACTTCGTTTGTATCTGGTAATGCAGGTAATGCATTAACAAAATCTTTAGCTTCTTGAACTGTTTTATTCATTTTCCAGTTACCAGCAATAATAGGTTTTCTCATTATATTACACTCCTATAAGTTTGTTTATGTTCTTATCATAAGCATAGTTAATTCTTGTTGTATTATCAATTTATTTATCAGAGATTGATTCTACACCTGGTAGTGTTTTTCCTTCTAAGTACTCTAATGAAGCACCGCCACCTGTTGAAATATGGCTGAAGTCATCAGCGTAACCTAATGATATTGCAGCTGCAGCTGAATCACCACCACCGATAATTGTATTAGCATCTTTTAATTCAGCGATTGCTTCACAAATACCGATAGTACCTTTAGCAAAATTACTTAATTCAAATACGCCCATAGGTCCATTCCATACCACTGTATGGGCACCTTGTAATTGTTCTTTGAATAATTCAACAGTTTTAGGACCAACATCCATAGCTTCTTGATCAGCTGGAATGTCATCAACAGAAACAACTGAAATTTCAGCGTCATTAGAAAATTCTTTCGCAACTTTACAATCTACAGGTAACACGATTTGATCACCAGCGCGGTCAAGTAAATCTTTAGCAAAGTCAACTTTATCTTCCTCTAGTAGAGATTGACCGATTTCCTTACCTTGTGCTTTAAAGAATGTGTATGACATACCACCACCGATAAGTACTTTATCAGCGATTTTAAGTAAATTAGTGATAACACCAATTTTATCTGATACTTTTGCTCCACCTAGAATAGCTACTACAGGTTTATCAGGATTTTCAACTACGCCACCGATATATTTAATTTCTTTATCCATTAAATAACCAGCTGCAGTTTCAAGATGAGAAGCGATTCCTACATTTGAAGCATGTTCACGGTGTGCTGTACCAAAAGCATCATTAACAAATAGATCGCCTAATGAAGCCCAGTATTCACCTAATTCTGAATCATTTTTAGATTCTTTTTTACCATCAACATCTTCGAAACGCGTATTTTCTACTAATAGAATTTCTCCTTCGTCTAAACCTTTGATAGCAGTTTCTAATTGTTCGCCACGAGTTGTCGGAACAAATACTACCTCTTTGCTTAATTTCTTAGATAAGTCAGCAGCTACTGGTTTCAAGCTCAATGATGCTTTATCACTTTCTTCTTTAACTTTACCTAAGTGAGAAAATAACACGACTTTACCGCCTTGTTCAGCAATATATTTAATAGTTGGTAAAGCTTGAACTATTCTGTTGTCGTCAGTAATTTCTCCATCTTTCATTGGTACGTTAAAATCGGCACGCACTAGTACAGTTTTACCTTTCAAATCTAAGTCAGATACAATTTTTTTAGTCATCTAAACTTCCTCCTCTTTGTGGGACAATAAAGTAAAAATAAGCGGAGAAGCGTTTGTGCTCCCCGCTTACTCCTAAGCTTATTAATAAAAATTTAACAGCACATCGGCCTTGCTAAATTAAACTATTTTAACTTATTTAGCTTGTGATGCTAAGTGTTCTAAAGTACGAACTAATTGAGAAGTATAAGACATTTCATTGTCATACCAAGCTGCAACTTTAACTAATTGACGGTCGCCAACAGTCATTACACGAGTTTGAGTAGCATCGAATAATGAACCGTAAGTCATACCGATTACGTCAGAAGAAACGATTTCGTCTTCAGTGTAACCAAATGATTCGTTTGAAGCATTTTTCATTGCGTTGTTAACATCTTCAACACTTACGTCTTTTTCTAATACAACTGTTAATTCAGTTAATGAACCTGTTGCAACTGGAACACGTTGAGCGCCACCGTCTAATTTTCCATCAATTTCAGGAATAACTAAACCGATTGCTTTCGCAGCACCTGTTGAGTTAGGGATAATGTTTTCTGCTGCAGCACGAGCACGACGTTTGTCACCTTTTCTGTGAGGCGCATCTTGTGTGCTTTGGTCACCAGTGTAAGCGTGAATAGTTGTCATTAAACCTTCAACTAAACCAAATTGATCATTTAAAACTTTAGCAACTGGAGCTAATGAGTTAGTAGTACATGAAGCACCAGATACTACAGATTCTGATCCATCTAGTTCGTTATGGTTAGTGTTGTAAACGATTGTTTTTAAGTCGCCTGTAGCTGGAGCTGAGATTAATACTTTTTTAGCGCCTGCATCAATATGAGCCGAAGCTTTATCTTTATCAGCGAATAAACCAGTACATTCTAAAACAACATCGATGTCTAAATCACCCCAAGGTAATTTAGTTGGGTCAGGTTCTGAGAATGATTTAACTTCTTGACCATTAACACGGAAACCGTCTTTTTCTACTTCAACTTCTCCTGTGAAACGACCTTGCATTGTGTCATATTTTAATAAGTGTGCTAACATTTCGTCATCTGTTAAGTCGTTTACTGCAACTACATCGATTCCGTCAACGTTTTGAATTCTTCTAAATGCTAAACGACCAATTCTACCAAAACCATTAATTGCTACTTTAACTGCCATTATAATGGCCTCCTTTAAAATAAATATTTAAAAAGCTAAATTACTTTTTATTACTATTATTTGCAATAACTTGTGCCGCGCCTTCATCAGTTATTAAAACTGTGTTCTTAGGGGCTATAGAAAGATAAGCTTTAATCGCTTCACCTTTAGATTTCCCCCCTGCGACAGCATAAATAAATCGTTTCGACTCAAGATCTTCTAACTGTAGTCCTATTGTTTTCACTCTATGGACTACATCGCCTTGTGCGTCGAAATAATACCCAAATGCTTCTCCAACAGCATTATGATGTTGAAGTTTTGCAACTGTTTCTTGGGGAGATTGTCTTCTCCGTGCCATCTTCAGCGCATCACCTATGCCGTGAACTGTAATATTTGATTCTTTAATTTTCTCTAACGTATGAATGACTGAAGGTTCATTTAACAATGTGTTATAAGTTGTTTCACTTACATTGTCTGGGACGTACAGTGTAGTATAATCTCCATTTGTTTGTTGCGCCATACTTGCCGCAATCGTGTTTGCTTGATATACAACATTTTCTCCCAGTCCTCCACGCGCTGGAACAAAGAACACTTGATAAGGTTGCTTATGCATCGACTCACTTACGTAAGCCATAGTCGAGCCACCCGTAACAGAAACAATTGAGTTTTCATAGAGACTGTTTTCAAGTAATTGACCAGCTTGACGTGCAATTTCAATTTTAACAGATCTTTTAGCATCAGAATCGCCAGGAATAACAAAAACATCTTGAATACCGTAGCGTTCTTTAATAAGTTGAGCTAAGTGTTGATCATCCGCAAAAACGTTGAAATAGCTATTTAATTGTTGAAGTAGAATCTCACCGTCATTAGTTATCTCCATACCGGTTGGTTTTACTTTAATCAATTCTTGCTTTTTTAGCATGTCTGTTTCAGATCTTAGTACGCGTTCAGTCAAATCCATATGTTCGCTTAAACTGCGTCGACCTACAGGTTGAGTTTTAGCAATAGTAGAAAGAATCGAAAAACGACGATATAACTTTTCAACAATTTCAGGAACTAACTTCTGTTGAATTTTTATCAATTCTTTCACTACTAACCTCCTCCGTTTCTTGTTCAAAGGGTCAACTAACAACCATAGGTTGACGTTTTACGTCCCTTGCGGGACAAAAAAATATAACCTCTACATTTGCAATAGTACTACTATATATAAAAAAATGCAAGTATAAGCTCCGTTAGCAGACCACAATTTGATTTTATCTTGTACTTACAACTTAACGACTACATTATTAAATTATACCCTGAATGCAAAAAATTAATCATCAATTCAATGTTATAGTTTAGTTAAGCAGTTTGAGTTAAACTAGCTTTAATACTACACCAGTATATTTCAAAGGTGGGAGACTAATGAACCAACAATATAAACAAGAAATTTTAGAGCCTGGAGACAAAAACTATAAAGATAAAGACCATTTTTCAAACCAACCTAATAATTACAACAAAAAAGGAAACATAAGATTTTTTAATTGTGGATGTTTTCCATTAAGTATAGGATGTCTTGGTTTGATCATAATAATGATATCAGTATTTCACTTTCTAACTTATTTATTTTCTTTACTCTTTTAAAACTCCCAGACAAATATTTTAGAGCCTGGGACATAATATAGTGTCCCAGGCTCTATATATATTGGCAGTAGATAACTGAATTAAAAATGCACTTCTATCAAGCTTTTTCAACTCTAGTCACTCTTTCCAAAGCGGTACTAGTAAATCTTTTTATTCAAATGAGATTTCTGTCTCACTCACTATTTACTGTACTATTCGTCTTCATCTGATTGTTGCTTGTCTTGAGAGGAATTTGAGTTACTCTTAGGTTGCTCGGTTTTGGGTTCTTCTGTTTTTGGTTCCTCTGTTTTTGGTTCCTCTGTCTTTGGCTCTTCTGTCTTTGGCTCTTCTGTTTTTGGTTCTTCAGTCTTTGGCTCTTCAGTCTTTGGCTCTTCTGTTTTTGGTTCTTCAGTCTTTGGCTCTTCAGTCTTTGGTTCCTCTGTCTTTGGTTCTTCTGTTTTTTCTTCAGTTGTCTTTTCCTCTTTAGTAGGTTGCTCTTTTGTTTGTTGAGTAGACTTACGCGCTCTATTTTGAGTCGTTTGTTGTTGTGTTTGTTCTGTCTGTTGAGTTTGTTGAGTCTGTTGTGTTTGCTGTGTTTGTTGAGTCTGTTGTGTTTGTTGTGATTCTTGTGTTTGTTCGTCAGATTTTTCTTTCTCTTTTTTCTCTTTATCTTTTTGCTCTTTCTTTTCTTGATCTTTCTTCGCTTTCTCTTCTTCTTTTTGATGTTGAAGTCGTTCATTGGATTTATTTGAGTGATCAACAAATGCAAAAATAGCAAAAGCTAGCCCACCTATTAATAATAAAATTATTACAGCACTAATTACTTTAGCCAAACCACTCATTTTTTTATTTTCGTTATCATCAAAATTATTATTTTGATTAGACATAAACTTCCCTCACTTTAAAATCTCTCTAATTTAATTAAACTTACTACTATCTTATTACATTATGACATTATATTTTAACTTATTTACTACAAAAGTTGAATTAATTATTGAACATATAACAAAATAAGTCATTTTTATACATTTACACTTTAAGTTTATACTTATGTTATTACTCTACTTATAGTAATCTAAATAGAGGAAATGTTTCAACATTTAATAGGTTACATTTTATATTATTTATAGTTTAAGGAGTATAACTTGATGACAAAACATGACCCTTTTGAAGAACTCGACGACAATAACAACGCTAAAGGACAAACGATTAAACAAATGATGTTAGAAAATGATCATCATAATCTAAGGAGACACAACAAGTTATCATTTGGGATTTTTATCATAACGTTACTAATTTTAATATTTGTTGTAGGTATGTTTATCATATAAATTTTATAGCTTTATAATTGCAAGCTATATATTTTATAAAACAAATTTTTAACGTCTTCATTGTTAAATACGCTATACTAATTTATATACTTAACATATTACTAAGATTACCGAAACTATATACATGAGGTGATACAATGAAAAATTATTTAATAACTGGTGGCACTGGTATGGTGGGAAACCAGTTAATTGATGCAATTAAAGAGAGCGATGCACATATAATTATATTAACACGTCAAGATAAATCAAGTAGTCATCCCAAAATCAGCTATGTTAATTGGTCCAAATCAGGATGGCAGTCATTGGTGCCAGACATAGATATTGTCATCAATTTGGCTGGAGCGAGTTTAAATAAGCGTTGGACCCCAAAATACAAACAAACAATCATGCTAAGTAGACTACAATCTACCCAAGCGCTATATGAGTTGTTCAAAGATAGAAGTTATAAACCCGAAGTCCTTTTTAACGCTAGTGCTGTAGGATATTATAAACCAGATTTACATCAAACATATACAGAACTGTATCGAACGTTACCTTTTGACTTTTTATCAGAAGTTGTCTATCAATGGGAACGTATGGCGAAACAATTTGAAACATTAGGTACACGAGTAGTGATTGGTAGATTTGGTATGGTATTGTCTAACGAAGGTGGCGCATTACCATTAATGAAACTACCATACAACTTATATGCTGGTGGCAAAATTGGTTCTGGTCGTCAATGGTATTCGTGGATTCACCTAGAAGATCTTACCCGCGCTATCTTATTTGTAATTAGTAATAACAAAGCACGAGGTGTATTTAATTTCACTACACCTATTGCCGAACGTCAAAATTTATTTGGTTATACACTTGGCCGTATTATGGATAAACCACATTACACTTGGGTGCCATCTACATTGATCCGCCTCGTATTAGGACAAATGTCTACGGTAGTACTAGACACTCAAAAAGTTATTCCTAATAAATTAGAATCTCTAGGCTTCAATTTCAAATTTAATAATTTAAAAGTAGCACTTGAAAATTTAGAATACTAAATAAAAAACAGTCCTATATAGGACTGTTTTTTATTATGATTCTGGTTCCATAACTTGGTCTACTAGGCCGTATTCTTTTGCTTCAGAAGCTGATAAGAAATTATCACGGTCTGTATCTTTTTCAATTTGTTCAATTGATTGACCTGTACGTTCAGCTAAAATTTGATTTAATTTAGCACGAGTTTTTAAGATATGATTTGCTGCAATTTCAATTTCAGTTGCTTGACCTTGAGCACCACCTAGAGGTTGGTGAATCATTACTTCAGCGTTTGGTAAAGCAAAACGTTTACCTTTAGCTCCTGCTGCTAATAAGAATGATCCCATAGATGCAGCCATACCTATACAAATAGTTTGTACATCTGGTTTAATATGTTGAATTGTATCGTAAATAGCAAAACCAGCCGTTACACTGCCTCCTGGTGAATTAATATAAAGATAAATATCTTTTTCAGCATCTTGTGCTTGTAAAAATAACAATTGAGATACAATTGAATTTGCTACATTGTCATCAATTTGAGAACCTAACATGATAATACGGTCTTTTAATAAACGTGAGTAAATGTCATAAGCACGTTCACCACGGTTTGTTGTTTCTATTACTGTAGGAATTAAATTCATTCTGTTTCCTCCTTAATTATAACTGTTGAATTTATTTTAACCCAAAAGTCAAAAATGGTCAAAACATAAACTCACCTTTTTTTTATTCTTTTCAAACTCATTATTGACCAATACTTTAAACATTTGTAAACTATTGATATTGTATATTTTACCCCTCGTAGTGTAATGGATAACACATAAGATTCCGGTTCTTAGAATAGGGGTTCGATTCCCTTCGAGGGGATTAATGATGTATAATTATATATTTTTAGAAATTGAAAATGCGTCAACAACAAGTTTTCATCAACTGCAACAAGCTATTCAAAAGTATATAATTTTTTATAATAATGAAGGAATTAAATTAAAATTTAAAGGTTTGTTTCCTAAAAATTTTAGGAAACAAACCTTTAAAATATTATTACTAAAAAGCTAACCAGCCACCTCGAAGGGTGGAAAAGAATATGTTAAATATATAAATTGAACATAAATTTGATATATTCTCTGCATTTAATGTATTTCATAACAAGGCAATATAGTATATAAAAGTAGTTAAGTAATATAATCATTTCCTACTCAAATGACAAATCGCCTGTCAACGTTAGTAATAAACTCTATAAATAAAGATAATCAGAACATTTAATATTTATAGCTATTTATGAATCGCACCAAAAGCCTCGTATATAATATTATCTCTAGTCTCTAGTTTTATAATGACAGTAGATGTCTGAATTAAGAGTACGCTTTTATTAATCTTTTTCAAGTCTATCCATCCTTGCCAGGACATAACTGTCTCAAAAATAATTTTCATCCTATATTTAGGATCAAAAACTATATAGTATTCACACTTCCATTAAAAATGGCTACCTTATATCAAAAGTATAAGGTAGCCATAAACGTTTTGTTTTTTACTGCTATTTAACAGAGGTCAGTTCACATAATGAATTAACTCTCTTATTTTGAGAACAGGTTTATGTCCTAGACACCTCTTTACGAATTTATCAAGCTATCTAAGTCTATTATTTTATTTCCTAAATTAAAATATTTTGTATTATGTGTTGCCATAATAATCGTGACACCTTCGTTATTTAATTGTTTAAATAATTTCATGACTTCATCACTATTACTTTCATCTAAATTACCCGTAGGTTCATCTGCTATCAAGACTTTAGGTCGTTTTAAGATAGCTCTTGCTATAGCAATTCTTTGTTGTTCACCGCCACTACATGTATAAACTTTAGCTTTTAATATCTTTTTGTCTAAACCAACATTGGCTATTACGGAAGTTATTTTGTCTTTATCTTTTTTCGTTATATTTAAAGGTAATGTCAAATTTGTATATACTGTTTCATTTACCAATAAACCGTAATTTTGATAAACATATGCAATATCTTCTCTCACTACATGTAATATATCTTTTTGTTTACTTAATATTTGGTTTTTATAGCTAATTTTACCGGAATCGGGTTTTTCTAATAATCCAATCATATTTAGTAAGGTTGTTTTACCTTTTCCACTTTGACCAGTTATCACAATAAAATCTTCATCTTCAATATGGTAGTTAAAAGCATCAATAATCTTTTTTGATTTATAGGACTTACTAATATTTATTAGTTTAATCATCGTCTTGCCCCTTTAATATTAAATTAGCATTTGATTTATTTAATCTATTAATCAACTCATATATTACTACTGCTTGTATTAATAATATAATTAAGTATATTAATAACGTAGTAACCCAATATTTACCAAAAAGCAATATAAATAAAAACGTATTGGCGATAACTAAAAAACAAATTAACCACCTATGAATTTGCCAATAGCTATAACCTAAATGACGCTTTAAACTAATATTAAATTGAAATGATTTAAAATAAACGTTCAACAATGTCACGATAGTAAGAACTAAAGAACCAATAGTTATAATTACTAATGTTACATATTTCAATGTATCTTTTTTATATTCATTAATAAGACTTACTTTAGTATTATAAACAGATTCCACATTTTTAATCGTATTATCCATATTAAAATGTTTTATACCTTTAACTATTGTGTCGTAAGGTTTATCTAAATTAGAAGTGAAATAATAGCTAGAAGTTAAATAGTGACTAAAATGAGCAATGTCGCTATTCCCCATTTCGACGATAGCAATTGGATCGATAACTTCATTGTTCATATCTCCAATAATAGGATCATATGAGAAATAACCTTTATTGCTTGAAGTATATATAATATTTAGTGATAATCCTTTATTATAGCTTTCGTTATCTTTATTAAAGTATTTGTAAAAATAGAATTTATCTAAATAAATTTGCTTTATTTTTTCTTCATACTTTTTCAATACGCTTGGCACTAATAAGTTTTGAACCTTATCATTATATTTTAATTGGGTGATTACATTTTCGCCCTTCTCAGTTAAGATGCTATGTCGTTGTAAATAATTTTTATCAATGATGACATAACGACTATCAATAGGCAACGTTAATTCACCTTTGGCGTTGTATACTTCTTGTTCTTTTTCCTCAGAGATTAAGAAATTATTGAAGCTAGCAATAAATCCTTTGTTAAATTTGCTATTATAATACGCTTTATATTTCTTGTTTTCAGTTTTTTCTAGTTCTTCATCTTTAAGCTGGCCAATATAAGTTGCAATCGTACGATAGATATTTTTAGTGTTTTGCCAATGTTTTAATGAAACTTGTTGTTTATGATAATTTGTATAATTTATTAATAAATTTTGTGTGGCATTTCCTATAATATACATAATCACAAGCGTTAAAATCATATAAGCAATAGTTAACACATACTTGCTATTTTGAGCATTATTATTATTAAACGCTTTATAATATATATGTATTGTTATCGTTGTTAAAGCAATATAAATACTCGAAATTATTATGACAAACGCTCCAAACACCACTAGCACAGTTAAATAATGCAAATCTTTATATACGATATAATAAACGAATAATACTGTTATCAAAGAAAATAAAATTGCAACAACAATATGCTTTTTAAATAATTTCATGATAAATAGCATAATCTGCCCTTTAGAGTAACCTAAGTCATAAAGAACCTTATATTGCTTTTTATTATTTCTTAAATAATGCAAATAGATAATACTATTAAGTAATACAAACATTATTATCATTAGTATAGAGAATGAATCTAGATTATAGTTCCAAACCGATAAATGCTTTGCATCTTTTTTAACTATCCCTACATTTTTATTAATTAAATTAATAACTGTTTCTATATCACTTTGATTCCCTTTTAAATAATATTTGCCATCTGTGGCTAACTTAGTGTCAAAGAACTCATAGACTTTAATATTAATTTTACTATTAAAAGTTTTTAAGGTGTGTTTATTAGAAGTATGTTTTAATAACGACTTGTCTGTAGTATGTAAAAGTACTTTGTTATCATTAATAAATGTTTCTTGTGTAAATTCAACGTTATATTTTTTATGCAAATAGTGAAAATACTTTCTATCTTGTTTGGTGAACTTCTTTTCTTCATCTGTAAAACTAAAATAAATTCCTGTACTACCATTATCAACAATTTTAAAATATGCTAACTCTTTTAATTGGTGGATAAATATAAAATTTATAGATATTAAAAAAGCTATTACTAATACTGTAAGCAACTTCTTCATGCTTCACCTCTTATGATTATAATTAAAAAATATTTTACCTATAATCATAGAAAGCTTTATTTCCAGTCAAAGTCTTCTTAACACGTGCTTTTGAAAAAACTCCTTTATTTCTCCATCCTCCATCATTAAATTTACCTCTTTTATTAATTACAGATGCTTTACCTTGTCTTTTATAATGCTTATATTCTGAAATAGCTAGATTACCTCTAGTCCCTCTAATCCAAAAGCCTCCACTTGCATATCCCGATGTAATTGCACGTGTATAAATATTATCAGTAGTTTTAGATTGCTTTATACCACTATAATTATCTAAATTTTCTTCTCCACCTAATATATGATTTTGAGCATTCGAAAAACTAAAGTAACCTAAACCGCATATACTGGCACTTAAAATATCACTCGAAAATATAAATTTTTTCATATTTAACACCTCTTCATAATTTATAATGATTAAGGCTTATGAAGTATATTTTTCTATATTAACTAAACTAAACACTAATCTAATCGCTAAGCCAAGTTACATAATTTTATTATCTATTATATAATTTATATTATAGTTCTTTGATTTTATATTGTAAATATATTTCCGAAAAAAATAAGCCTTCAAATCATTTTGAAGACTTACATCATTTTTAAATTTTACTAGCTTTATATTCCAATGGATCAATTTCATGTTTGCGCATATCCGATCCTTTTTTATACAGCATAACGACTCCAATTATTAATACTACTATAGTTACTAAAAATAGCATGTTTTTCTTCTTGCCAAAATTCATCACACCACTTAATACCAATAAAACTATGATGACGATAAATAGAATAAATGCTAAATACATAAACAAAACACTCATATATTTTTACTTCCTTCGCGCGTTTAATTAATTTGAAGCATAAATCATTATGCTCTGTAAAATTAAATACCGCAATATAAACTTTTACAATTTTATACTACTTATTTTCTTCTAAATTCAAATAAAAAACTAGCTAAGTAGCAATTTGCCTATAGCTAGCCATTTTATTAACATTATAATTCTGAATATAATTACAATGAATCAATATTTTCTCCGCTTCTTATTTTGTCAGCCATTTCGTTTAATTTTCTAAGACGATGATTGACGCCAGATTTTGAAATTGTACCTGTCGAAACCATTTCACCTAGCTCTTTTAATGAAATTTCTTGATGCTCAACACGTAATTTTGCAATTTCTCTTAAACGATCTGGTAAGTTATCTAAACCTATTTCTTTGTCTATCAATTGTATACTTTCAACTTGTTTCATAGCGGCGCTGACTGTTTTATTTAAATTTGCTGTTTCACAATTGACAAGTCTATTAACTGAATTTCTCATGTCTCGTACGATTCTGACATCTTCAAATTTAAGTAATGCTTGATAACCTCCGATTAAACTTAAGAAATCGGATATTTTTTCAGCTTCTTTTAAATACACAATGCTTCCCTTTTTACGTTCTAAATGTTTGGCGTTCAAATCATAACCATTCATTAATTTTGTCAGCCCTTCTGAATGGTTTTCATATAAAGAAAATATTTCTAAATGATAAGATGAAGTTTCTGGATTATTGACTGAACCGCCAGCCAAAAAAGCCCCTCTTAAATAACTACGTCGCATTTCATCGTCTTCGATGATTGCTTCATCAATTTCATGCGTAAATATACCGTTTTTCAATATACCTAATTCATCCAAAATCTCTTTAGATCTCATCTTAACTCTACATATATAAATATTATTTTTCTTTAATTTCATTTTTTTACGCACTAAAATTTCAACTTCAACGTTAAATATTTTTTTAATTAATGAATAGATTCTTCTCGCCGTTGTAGCATTCTCTGTTTGTACATTAATTACAAATTGTTGATTTGCTAAACTAAGTGCACCATTCATTCTTATCAAGGCACTGAGCTCTGCTTTTGCGTTGTCTATATCAACTTCGATTCTTGTTAATTCATTTTTCATTTCTGATGCAAAGCTCATATGTACTCATTCCTTTTCTTTACTACAAATTAGTTCCCAATTTTTAAACTACTTACGTTTAAATTTAATTGTATCAGTAGTATCTAATGCAATCTCATAGATCATCTTTGAGAGCACTTTGTTATTATGACGAACGTAATGCTCTGATGATATTTCAACTAGATTATCATGCGAAAATACTTTGATATTTGCTTGGTCTAATACATCTCTATCGTTAACTACCGGACTAGCATTTTCGTTTTTATATCTATCTAACACGTTCTGACTAAATGATTGTTCGTTACATATCGCATAATCAATAAATTGCTTACCTACATGATCATGAATGGCATTAATGTGTTCATACGCAGTATAATTATTTGTTTCACCAGGTTGAGTCATGACATTGGTAACATATAATTTAGGCGCTTCACTATTTATAACCGCTTCTGCAATCCCTTCAACACAAAGGTTTGATATTACACTTGTATAAAGAGACCCTGGTCCTAAGACAATTAAATCCGCTTCTGATAAAGCTTCTAAAGCTTCTGCCATTGGTTGTACATTTTTGGGTTCCAAAAAGACATGTTTAATTTTTTTGTTTTTTTTAGGTATATTTGATTCACCGTATACTATTTCTCCATCTTCCATAACTGCATTCAATTGTACACTCGTATTAGTAGATGGTATGACTTTGCCTTTAATATTTAAAATTTTACTTAGTTCTTTAACGGCATGTCCAAAATCATTGGTAATGTTAGTTAACGCCGCGATTAATAGATTACCTAATGAATGGCCTTCAATTTGATTTTCTTGAAACCGATATTTAAACAACTCTTCCAATATAGGTTCAGCTTCACTTAAAGCAGAAATTACGTTTCTAATATCTCCTGGTGCCGGAATATTCATTTCATTACGAATCTTGCCAGTACTACCACCATCATCCGCAACTGTAACGATAGTAGTAATATCAATATTATAGTCTCTTAATCCACGTGCTAAAACTGATAAACCAGTGCCACCGCCGATAAGTACAAGTTTAATTTTCTCCATTTTTCTCGCCACTTTCAATATGTGCATCTCGGTGATGTACATATACATTATAGTCAAAGCTTTCTCTTAATTCTTCACCAATTCTTTTAGCCAAAGCTACAGAGCGATGTTGACCTCCTGTACAACCCATGGCAATAACCAATTGTGTTTTCCCTTCTTTTTTGTAACCGGGTATCATGTATTTTAATAAATCTATTAATTTTTCGTAAAAAATTTCAGTTTCTTGCCATTTCATTACATAATCATACACTAGTTTATCTTCTCCAGTTAAAGGTCTTAATTCCTTAACGTAATAAGGATTAGGTAAAAATCTAACATCAAATACTATATCTGCGTCCATTTGAATACCATGTTTAAATCCAAAACTTGTTACATTGACACTAAATAATTCATAGTTTCTATTGTTAAAGTAATCATTCATACGTTTTTTTAATTCTTTTGGTGTGAAAAAGGACGTATCAATAATATAATTTGCACAACTTCTTATTTCTGTTAGTAAATGTCTCTCTTCTTCAATAGATTCTATTAAAGAACGTTGACCATTCTCATTCAAGGGATGTGCCCTACGCGTCTCTTTATATCTTGAAATTAATCGTTCTTCACTCGCTTCTAAAAATATAAGCTCTACAATAACGTCAGTTCTACTTTTAATAGCATCGACTTCTTTTACAAAAGATTTAAATAATTCTTTACCTCTCAAATCAATTGCAATAGCAACCTTTCTTAAAGAAGGGTTGTCCTGTTCCATTAATTCGACAAACTTAGGCAATAAAATAGGTGGTAGGTTATCAACACAAAAGTAACCAATATCTTCTAGACTTTGAATAACAAGTGATTTCCCGGCACCTGACATACCAGTAATTAACAATAATTCACTATTAACATTTTCTTTTTCACTTTTTTGCATCTTCTACTACACCATCCACTTAAATTTAAATTCCTGTACGTTACAAGTTGTATTTTAAATTATATATACTTATACTGTTATGATACATTTTACATTAAAAGCCATCTTCATCATAGTATTATAATTTTAAAAAAATAAACAGCTAAGATAGATTAACCTACCAACATGTAAGTCAATTATCCTAGCTGCTATTTTATTGATATTAGATTATACTTCCATTTTATCTTTTAATTCTTCGATATAAGCTTGCACACTCTGTGCCGCAATACTACCATCACCTGTTGCTGTAACTATTTGACGTAGTCCTTTTTCTCTAACATCGCCAGCAGCATATATACCAGGAACTGAAGTTTTCATGTCTTCATCTGTCAAGATATAACCTACTTCGTTAGTAATACCAAGATTTTCAAATGGTGCTGTTAAAGGTTTCATACCGATATATATGAAAACACCGTCAGCATCTAAAGTTTCTTCCGTACCATCAATAGTAGAAGCTAAGGTTACTGAACCGACTTTACCATCTTTTTCATTGATTGTTTTAAGCGTATGATTCCAAATAAAGTCAATTTTGTCATTTTTGAAAGCACGATCTTGTAATATTTTTTGAGCACGTAATTCGTCTCTTCTGTGAACTACTGTTACGCTGTCAGCAAATTTTGTTAAGAATGTTCCTTCTTCAACTGCTGAGTCACCGCCACCAATTACGAATAATTTTTTACCTTTAAAGAATGCACCATCACATACCGCACAATAACTAACGCCTCTACCGCCTAGTTCTTGTTCTCCAGGTACGCCGATTTTTTTGTATTCCGCACCCGTTGTAATGATGACAGCATGTGCAGTGATTTGACTATTTCCTAGGTCGATTACTTTGTAGTCACCTTTGTCTTCGACTGATTTAATATCACCGTATTGATATTTTGCGCCAAATTTCTTCGCATGCTCAAACATTTTTGTAGATAAATCCGGACCCGTTACCATTTCAAATCCTGGGAAATTTTCTACTTCTTCTGTATTAGCCATTTGTCCGCCTGGCATACCTCTTTCAATCATAACAGTGCTTAAATTCGCTCTAGATGCGTAAACTGCGGCCGTCATACCTGCAGGTCCAGCACCTATAATAGCAACGTCATAATCCACTTGTTCAGTCATTTCATAGCCTCCTATTTATTAATTCATTATGCGAATTATACAGCATTTAATATATTTCTCAAAACTATATGCTTACCAAATAATCTATCGCTTGATTCAAGCGATAAAGCGTAACATCAAACCAATCCATCACTTGTTGTTTTGAAATTTTACTGTCACTATTTTGATAATAATTATATACAAAAGCAGCAACATAATGTGTTACATGCGTTAAATCTATACCTTCAGCTATAATCGCTTCTGCTTGATCAATCCATACAATAAACAATTCCTCGTCATCTTTCAAGTTATCAATATTATAAAGTTGTAATAAACCTCTATGAACGAAATCTAATTTATTTAATTTTAAATCTTGGATTAGATAAGTTAAATAAAGTTTTTCATAGTCATTCATACCTTCTAAAACAGACCATATTTCTTCTGTTAACAGAACTTCTCGTCCTTTTAATTGATTAAGTAAAAATATGCCATAAATGCGGCGGTGACTATCATCATTTAATAATAAAGGTAGGATATGTTGGTTAAAAAAGTTTTTGCTTTCTTCTATTTTCCACGGCGCGTAACCCACGTCAACCTTTGAAATTTCTTGCAGTTTCGACCAGAAAAACTCGCTTTCTTCTGGTTGATCCAAATAATAGTAATTAAAACTTAAAGCATTAAACATCTGCAAAGATATAAACTTGCCCTTTTTATACAATGGTACTAGCAATCTCTGAGAAGCCTCATATTCTTTCAAGTAGCTTAATACAATACCTAATTTAAACGTTTCGTCTTCATTCATAGGCATTACTTTGCTTAATAATTGAATGTATTTTTGATATTTTTCTTTTTCATTAGTGTTATACAACAGTAAAGTGTAATGACACAGGGCGTGCATATCTGATTTATCTTCAGTAAGTAAAGTTTCAAACATTTCTTTAGCAATATCATATTCACTTAAATATAAATAGCACATGGCTAATAAATTACGTACGATTCTATGTTGTTGTACTTCTTCAGTTTGGCGTTTAATATAATCCCTTGCTTCAGGCAGTCTACCTTGAGAGAACAAATATTGAAAAATTAGTTGTACTGCGAATAGTTGGCTTTCTAAGTTAATGTCATGACCAGAATCATAAGATACTTCAAACATTTGCTCTAATTCATCGTAATAATCTTCATCTTCAGATATTAATACATAATTAATACCAAACAAGAAAGCCTTGTTTGGTTCATTCAATTCAATGTTTAACTGACTTAATTGAAAGAAACTTTCTGCAACGCATTCATCTTTAACTATAGTTTCATAAAAAAGCGTTTCTGCGCGTTGGTCTGCACCAATTTTCGACAAGCATAATGCGTAATTGACTTTCACATCAAAATCTTGAGGTGACATTTCTAGCACTTTACCGAAATATTCAATAGCTTTTTTGTAGTCTTGTTGCTGTAATTTTTGTTCTCCCATTTTTTTATAAAAGTCAGCATCAAAATTCATGGGGATTACTTTATTATTATGTGCCATCCATGTACACCTCCTTTTTATTTATCTGTGTGGTTAACAATTTGTATTGGATTGCCATATGCCAATGCATTATCCGGTATGTCTTTCGTTACGACACTTCCAGCACCGACTTTCACATTTGAACCAATACTGATGCCTGGTAAAATCGTCACATTAGCTCCAATCATCGTATTATCTCCGATATAAATCTTTCCAGTTCTAAACTCATCAACTAAAAATTCATGTGTTAACAACACCGTGTTATATCCAATAATACTATTATGACCTATGTGAATGTGTTCAGGATACATAATATCAGGCATGACTTTAAATGCAAAAGCAGTGTGCTCACCGATATTCATTTTTAATAAGTGACGATAAAGCCATCTTTTTAATTTCAGGCTAGGTAGATAGCGACTTATTTCTATAATTATCGTTTGTTTTAATATTTTGAACCTATCTACGTGCCGATACATTGACCATAAAGGATTTATGTTGGCAACACGTTGCTTTTTAATATTTCTCACTTCAATCACTTCGCTTTTTTATTCGGCCAAGTTAATGGCCCAGCATTTTTATATTGCAGTGGATTATATTTTAATCTTCTATAAATAATAATAGCTATGCCGATAATTATAAGAACTACTGACATAACTTGAGCCACCCTAATATGTTCAGTCAACATTAAACTATCAGTACGCATACCTTCAACAAAAAATCTGCCAATAGAATACCAAATCAAGTATAAACAGAATGTTTCTCCAACTTTTAAATGTTTACGCAACGTAATTAAAATAATAAATCCTAAAATATCCCATACAGATTCATATAAAAATGTAGGTTGGTAGTACTGACCATCTATGTACATATTTTTTATAATAAATTCTGGAATATGTAGATGTTCAAGTGCAGCACGGGAAACCGGACCGCCATGCGCTTCATGGTTCATAAAATTTCCCCATCTGCCAATACCCTGACCTAAAATGATACTAGGTGCGATAACGTCTCCAATTTGGAACGGATGATAGTTTTTCATTTTACAAAGAATAATACCTGTAACAAAACCACCTATCAAACCACCATGAATAGCGATACCACCATGCCAAATCATAGGTATTTCTATTGGGTTTTGTATATAATAAGGTAATTGGAAGATTACGAAGTATATACGCGCAACAACAAAGCCAAATATGGCACTCCAAAAAATAATATCTACTAAAGTATCTTTATCGTGTCCGATACGTTTAACGCCGGCTTGAGCAATAAAGTAACCAAGTAAAATACCAGTTGCAATAATGATGCCATACCATCTAATTGAAAGTGGACCTAATTGTATGGCAACTGGATCTATATAACTTAAAATCATTGAGGTAAATCTCCTTCGTTGTTTTTAGTACTATTGCGCAATATTTCTGCATTCAGTCTATCATTAAATTCTTCCGCTGTATTAATACCCATAATATTAAGTCGATAGTTCATTGCCGCCACTTCTAAAATGACCGCAACGTTACGTCCAGGTCTGACTGGGATAGTCTTTTTAGTAATTTCATTATCTAAAATGCGTAACGTTTCTTCATTTAGTCCTACTCGATCATATAGTTTATCTTTATGCCAATTTTCTAAATGAATATTTAAGCGAATTCTTTTTTCAGTCAAAATCGAACCTGCACCAAATAAAGTCATAACATTAATAATACCTAATCCACGAATCTCTAATAGATGCTCGATTAGTTTAGGTGGCTTACCAATTAATTCATCTTTACTGACCTCACGAATCTCAACATTGTCATCCGCTACAAGCCTATGTCCACGTTTAACAAGTTCTAAGGCCGTTTCACTTTTACCAATTCCTGAATCGCCAGTAATCATTACTCCAACACCGTAAACATCGACGAGTACACCATGTAATGAAGTTGTACGTGCAAGTTCATGTTCTAAAAATGTAGTCAAACGACTCATTAATTGTGTCGTAGCAACCGTCGACATAATTAAAGGCGTTTCTAATTCTTTGGCAGCTTCGATTAATTCTTCTGGCGGTTCTAAATCTCTCGTAACAATAATTGCCGGCGTTTCGGGACGACAGAGTTTTCTCATTCTACCTTGTCTTTCTTCATCCGGTAGTAAATTGTAAAAAGATAATTCAGTAGTACCTAATAATTGAATACGGTCAGATGCATAGTGAGAAAAATAACCTGCCATTTCTAACCCAGGTCTAGAAATATCTGTATTCTTAATTTGTTTATTTAAGCCGGCTTCACCAGCTATAAGTTCAAGTTCAAACCGCTCCACTAAATCTTTAGTAGTTAACATAGGTTCACCTCACTAATATTTTCCTATACGTATTATGTTCATATCATATCAAAAAGTTACTAGTAAACATAATCAAATAACGTGTAATTTGTATGACCACTTACGTATATAAGGCATTTATTTATTAATTATATACGATTAGCCACAATAACGTCGAAATTTATTTATTTTTTATAATGAGATTATTATTTTAACTCATACGTAATTCAGTATTAGAACACCACAGTACAATCATTTATAAATTTTATAATTAAATGACTCTGGGATATGAATACTAAAAGAGCACCCTATACATGATTGCAAAGATAAAAATAATTTATAGGCCACATTTATAAACATACTACGTATTATATGGCTCTCTTTCCTAACAAGATGATGTTTTTTAGAATTTTACTCGAACGTCGTCTCGAGAAATAAATAAAATCAAAAATGAACTTGGCTGTTTCTGAATGACATTAAACATAAGAAAGTCTGTAGCGCAAAGAGCTACAAAATTTCATAAAAGCAAAGAAAACGTCAACTTCTACATTGTTTCAATAGAAATTGACGTTTGTGTTTTAGTCAAAGACACTTATGTCTCAGAGACTCATGTATCCATATTTAAGTTAACTATGAACGCTATCTCGTTCTAATACGTGTTTTAAATATTGACCTGTATAACTAGATTCTACTTGCGCAATTGCTTCAGGTGTACCAGTAGCGATAATCGTACCACCACCATCGCCGCCTTCCGGACCTAAGTCAATAATATGGTCGGCCGTCTTTATAACGTCTAAATTATGTTCAATGATAACGACCGTATCTCCATTTTCAACTAATGTATTTAATACATTTAATAAGCGTCCTATATCATCCACATGTAACCCTGTAGTTGGTTCATCCAAAATATAAATAGACTTCCCAGTTGAACGTTTGTGTAATTCTGAGGCTAGCTTAACACGTTGTGCTTCCCCGCCAGATAAAGTTGTAGCAGGTTGTCCCAGTGTCACATAGCCTAATCCTACATCGACTAACGTTTTTAATTTGCGATGAATTTTAGGTACATTCTCGAAGAAGTATGTTGCTTCCTCAGCAGTCATGTTTAATATGTCTGCAATATTTTTGCCTTTATAAGTCACTTCAAGCGTTTCGCGATTATAGCGTGACCCATCACATACTTCACAAGGTACATAAACATCAGGTAAAAAATGCATTTCTATTTTAATAATGCCATCACCTTTACAAGCTTCACAGCGTCCACCTTTAACGTTAAAACTAAATCTACCTTTGGAGTAACCTCTTACTTTTGCTTCATTAGTTTGAGCGAATATATCTCTAATATCGTCAAAAACACCTGTATAAGTTGCAGGGTTAGAACGAGGTGTACGCCCTATTGGTGATTGATCAATATCAATTATGCGTTCCAATTGGTCTATGCCTTCGACCGCATCACAATCCCCTGGTTTCACTTTAGATTTGTTTATTTCTTTTGCTAGGGATTTATACAACACTTGGTTTACAAGAGAACTTTTACCAGAACCAGAAACGCCTGTAACAACTGTCATCGTTGATAATGGGAAATCAACATCAACATTTTTTAGATTATTGCTACGTGCACCTTTAACACTTATTTTTCTATCAGTAATTTCTCGTCTTTGTTCAGGTACATCTATTCTCTTTTTGCCACTTAAATATTGACCTGTTAATGAACCTTTACTTTTCATAACTTGTTTTGGTGTACCACTAGCAACAATTTCGCCACCATGATCACCAGCACCTGGTCCGACATCGACTAAATAATCCGCAGCACGCATCGTATCATCATCATGTTCAACTACTATAAGTGTATTACCTAAATCTCTCATTTCTTTTAGCGTCTCGATAAGACGATCATTATCTCGTTGATGTAAGCCGATAGAAGGCTCATCTAAAACATAAAGTACACCTGACAGTCTTGAACCTATTTGAGTCGCTAATCTAATACGTTGTGCTTCTCCACCTGAAAGTGTACCTGATGAACGATTTAACGTTAGATACTCTAAACCAACATTAAATAAAAATTTCAAACGTGAAATAATTTCTTTTAATATTTGGTTTGCTATTGTTCTATCTTGATTAGATAGTTCAATATTTTCATAGTAATCAAGTGCTTCTTTAATAGATTTATTAATTACTTCACCAATATTTAGTTTTGATACGTAAACAGACAATGCCTCTCTACTTAAACGTTGTCCATGACAAGTTTCACAAGGTAATTCTGTCATATATTTACTCATCATTTCACGTACATATTCTGATGGGGAATCATGGTAACGACGATTGATATTATTAATTACGCCTTCAAATTCCATCGTACGTGTTCTAGTTTGACCGTTACGTTGTTTAAAAGTAAATTCTATTTCTTTACCCTGTGAACCATGCATTATAATATCTTTTTGTCTGTCAGTTAATTTTTTGTATGGTTTATCCATATTTATTTTATATACTTCACATACGCGTTTTAATAGTGTTGGATAAAAATCTGAACTTGTTGGTTCCCAAGGTACGATCGCACCTTCATTTAGCGTTAAGTTTTTGTCAGGCACAACTAAGTCCATATCAACAGTCAGTTTTTGACCTAGACCATCACACGTTGGACATGCACCAAACGGACTATTAAAACTAAACATTCTTGGTTCTAACTCACCGATTGAAAACCCACAAATTGGACATGCATGATTTTCCGAAAATTTTAATTCTTCGTCACCGATAACATCGACAACTAAATTTCCCTCTGCTAAACGTAAAGCAGTTTCTATAGAGTCTGCTAAACGTGTTTCAATACCTTCTTTAACAACGAGTCTATCTACTACAACTTCAATAGTATGATTTTTATTTTTATCAAGCTCTGGTACTTCGTTAATATCTGTAATTTCATCATCGACACGTACACGAACGTATCCTTTTTTACTAATGTCGTCGATTAATTTTTCGTGTGATCCCTTGCGATGTGATACTACAGGTGCAAGTAGTTGAATTTTAGTGCGCTCTTCTAAATTCAATATTCTATCCGTCATTTGCTGTACCGTTTGTGACTCTATTTCAATATGGTGGTTCGGACAATATGCTTTACCTACACGCGCATATAATAAGCGTATATAATCATATATTTCAGTAACTGTCGCTACAATTGATCTTGGATTTTTACTTGTTGTTTTTTGGTCTATTGAAATTGCAGGTGACAAACCTTCAATCGTATCGACATCAGGTTTATCCATTTGCCCTAAAAATTGACGTGCATAGGCACTTAACGACTCAACGTAACGTCTTTGTCCTTCCGCGTATATCGTATCAAAGGCAAGAGAAGATTTACCTGAACCAGAAAGACCAGTCATGACAATCAATTTATTTTTAGGGATTTCTATATCAACACTTTTTAAATTATGGGCGCGCGCCCCTTTAACTACAATAGATGGTTCTTTCATATATCAATGTCACCCTTCTGCTTTTAATTCAAATAACATATCTCTAAGTTCAGTCGCTTTTTCAAAGTCTAAGTCTTTAGCTGCTTGCTTCATTTCTTTTTCTATATTTTGAATTGTTTTTTCGCGTTCTTTCTTAGTCATTTTTTTAGGTACTTCTTTTTGTTTTTGCTCATTAGTGTCATCACTTTCAACTGTAGCGCTAATAACATCATGAATTTTTTTATTTATTGTCGTAGGTGTTATATCATATTTTTCATTGTAAGCCATTTGTATTTCTCGACGACGCTCAGTTTCATCGATAGCATAACGCATAGAGTCAGTTATTTTGTCACCATACATTATGACTTCACCTTCACTGTTACGTGCCGCACGACCGATCGTTTGTACTAAAGAACGTTCTGAACGTAAAAATCCTTCTTTATCAGCGTCTAAAATAACTACTAATGAAACTTCTGGAATATCTATACCCTCTCTTAATAAGTTAATTCCGACAACAACATCATAAGTTCCCATACGTAAATCTCTAATAATTTCAATACGTTCTAGTGTTTTTATTTCGGAGTGCAGATAATTGACTTTGATTCCCGCTTCTTTTAAGTAAGTCGTTAAATCTTCACTCATTTTTTTCGTTAATGTGGTAACGAGTACACGTTCATTTTTATCTATGCGGTCTTGAATTTCCCCTAATAGATCATCAATTTGGTTTTCAGTTGCGCGTACTTCGATTTTAGGATCGAGCAGGCCAGTAGGACGAATAATTTGTTCTACCATTTCGTCTGTGTGTTCAATTTCATACGGTCCTGGCGTTGCAGACACATATACAAGCTGATTGGTTTTTTCTTCAAATTCCTCAAATTTTAATGGTCTATTATCTAAGGCGCTTGGCAATCTAAAACCGTGATCTACTAACACCTGTTTACGTGCTCTGTCACCATTATACATGCCTCGCACTTGTGGTAACGTTACGTGTGATTCATCGACCATGATTAACCAATCATCACCAAAGTAATCTAATAATGTATAAGGTGTTGAACCTAATGGTCTTAAAGTTAAATGGACTGAATAGTTTTCAATACCAGAACAAAAACCCATTTCACGCATCATCTCTAAATCATAGTTTGTACGTTGTTCGAGTCTTTGTGCTTCTAATAATTTATTTTCGGATTTTAATTCTTCTAATCGTTCTTCTAGTTCATCTTCTATACGTTGGATAGCTGATTTCATTTTTTCTTCACGTGTTACGAAGTGAGAGGCAGGGAAAATTGCAAAGTGTTCGCGTTCACGTATCACTTCGCCGGTTAAATAATTTACTTCTCTTATTCTATCTATTTCGTCACCGAAAAACTCCACACGGATACACATCTCTTCACGAGAAGCGGGGAAAATTTCCACTACATCACCACGTACTCTAAATGTACCGCGTCGAAAATCAATATCGTTACGCATGTATTGTACGTCTACTAACTGACGTAATAATTCACTCCTATCCATTTCCATTCCAACTCTTACACTAACAACTAAGTCCCGGTATTCATCTGGATTACCCAAACCATAAATACAACTTACACTAGCAATAATAATGACGTCATCTCGTTCAAATAAAGCACTAGTGGCAGAGTGACGTAATTGGTCTATCTCATCGTTAATTGAAGCATCTTTTTCAATGAAGGTATCTGTGGAAGGCACATATGCTTCTGGTTGATAGTAATCATAATAACTAACAAAATATTCTACTCTATTTTCTGGAAAAAACTCTTTAAACTCACTGTATAATTGTCCTGCTAATGTTTTGTTGTGAGCGATAATTAGTGTTGGTTTACCAACTTCTTTAATAACGTTACTCATAGTAAACGTTTTACCTGTACCAGTCGCTCCTAGTAGTGTTTGATGTCTTTTCCCTTCATTTATACCATCTACAATTTTCTCTATAGCTTGGGGTTGATCACCCTCAGGTTTATAATCAGAAGCTAATTTAAATGAGTAATGTTCCATAAGTGATACATGCCTCCTATTTATTATCGCGCTACAAGTCTTTTTTAAATTTCAACTTGTTCGTATATAACATGTTATTTTACATAATTCTGTATTAGTTATACACTATTTTAACAGATTTAGTGTTTTTTATACAAACATTTGTTCGTTTTTAAAATTATTATTTCCCCAAATAAAAAACAAACATAGGTTGTGCTCTATGTTTGTTTGAGAATGTATATAGTATAAATGTATATAGACTTAACAATCAATTTTATTGTTTATTAAGTAATTTAATCATAATCATCGTCTTTCTGATGAAACTTTAAAGTATCAATAATGATATAACCTGCAAGAATAGAAACTACATCAATGAAGATTATCCATTCATCATGAAAGAATCCTTTTTGAACAGATACACCTATTAAGATAAGTGTTAATATTGTCCCTACCCATTTACTTCTAGTTAGCACACTAAATAAAATGACTAATACGCATGGAAAAAATGCTGCAAGTATGTACCATATCATACTATTCACTCATTTCTATTATTGATTAAATTCATTGTTGTATCATATAACTCAGATTTTGGAATATATTTTTCTTGTAACATTTCAGGAATTATATTTTTAATAAAATCTTGCACTGAATATAAGTGGTCAAATTGCATAATTGTTTCTAAAGACATTTCATAAATTTCAAAAAACAATGGTTCAGGGTTACGCTTTTGTATTTCACCTAACGTTTCATACAATAAGTCAATCTTATCGGCAACTGATAAGATTTGGCCCTCTAAAGAATCGTCTTTTCCCTCTTGAAGCCTTTCACGATAAATATTTTGAAAACGTTCTGGTATTTCTTCACTTATAAACGTTTCTACCATTTCTTCTTCTACTTGTGAGAACAATTTTTTTATTTCTCCACTTGCATATTTCACGGGCGTTTTGATATCCCCAGTAAATATTTCAGCAAAGTCATGGTTTAGTGCCTTTTCATATAAGCTTTTCCAATCTACAGTGCTACCACCATACTCTTCAACAGTGCCCAAATATTGTGCGATTTTCGTTACTTTGAACGAATGTGCAGCCACGTTATGTTCAAAATATTTAAATTTCCCAGGTAGTCTTATTAAAGTTTCTAAGTCAGATAAACGTTTAAAATATTGATGTACACCCATGACACATGCCTCCTCGTATATTTAAATAAAGATTATACTTGTTTCTATTAATTGAAGCAAATGTGATTATTATTACAAGACGATTTATCATGTTTGCTTTAATTAAATTATGCAATGTTTAGGTGTAATTTTCAAAAATAAAACGACCATAACTAAAATGTTTACAATCATACTTACCTTTTAATGGTATAAATAATAACCACTGGTGGTAATACGTGTTGTGTCATAGTTATAGTCGCTAACTTTTAATAATTTAGTGAATATATTGATACGCTGATGTGTTAGTAATCGTACGATAAGATTTTTTACCTAAGCCTTGCCAATTCATCTCGGACACGACAATTGAACCATCTTGATTCGTCTTTTCGACCACACCTACATGGCCAAATGGTCCAGCCGTTGTTTGAAATACTGCACCTACAGAAGGTTGATTATTCACTTTGAAACCTTGATTTTGAGCTGCAGAAGCCCAATTATTAGCATCTCCCCATAAAGTGCCAATTGATTTACCTAATTGTTGGCGGCGATCAAATGCATAATACGTACATTGGCCCCAGTCATAGTAATTATTATGACCAGTTACATTATACCTTTGTGATATAGATGAAGGCTGTTGTGTATATTTAGAATGATTTAATTCATAATTAGGTGCATGTGTATTCATATAGTAATGATTTGAAGGTTTGTTATTATATTTATACGTGTATTGATAAGTTTGTACAGTTGGATAAGTTTGTTGTTGTGCTGCATCCGTAGATGGCTTGAACTGCTCCTGCTGAGTATTTGCGTTTGAGTTATTATCAAATGGCGATAAATGTGCTGATCCCTTTTCAGTAATTGCGATAAGTTGTCCTTCTTGAATACTTTCGGTTAGATTTGGGTTTAATTCATATATTCTTTCTAAAGACACTTTATATTTGGTGCTAATTTTATATAATGTATCGCCCGTTTTAACTTCTACAATATCTTCATTAGGCAATAATATAGTCGTCCCTTCAACTACATATGTTGTATTTGGTGCGAATGCATTTAATTTAATGATGTCGGATGTCGTTGATGCATATTTTTCTGCTAATATACTAATCTGTGTTTCTTCTCCTGAAACTGTATGACTTTGGCTTGCAGAAGCTGAATGACCTAGTAAACCAATTAATGATAAAGAAAAAATAGAACTCGTGATCGTTTTTTTCATGATGTATGTTCAATCCTTTTTTAACAATTTTGTGATTTCAATATAGCATAATTATTAAGCACTAGTGCTTCTGTTATCAAGCTGTAATAAAAGCGTTATTTATTAAAATAATGCTTCATTAACAAACGATGCAATCATGCATAAAATCAACGTTCTCAAAATCTATTAATTCTGTTTATTAATAAATCTGCTTGAAAATTACATATGATTATATAAATATATACAATTTCAAAACTTTAATTTATTAACTACTCCTCTTATAACTAAAAAATCGCACCAACGTTACTTAACACGCAAATGCCTATCAACGGCATATCACTAGCAACTTGGTACGACTTAATCATATTATTGTTTACTTAATTATTATTTTTCGGCATTTGCCATTTGATTACGTAGATAAGCTTCCATAAATGGACCGATCTCTCCATCCATTACAGCATCAACTTTTCCAGTTTCTTCATTAGTTCTATGATCTTTTACCATAGAATATGGGTGGAAGACATAGGATCTAATTTGACTGCCCCAACCGATTTCTTTTTGTTCACCACGTATTTCAGCCATTTGTTTTTCTTGTTCTTCTAATTCTAGTTGATACAATTTAGCTTTTAACATTTTCAACGCTGCTTCACGGTTTTTAATTTGAGAACGTTCGTTTTGGTTATTTACTACAATACCTGTTGGGTGGTGGGTAATACGAATTGCGGATTCAGTTTTATTAATGTGTTGACCGCCGGCACCTGAAGCTCTGAACGTATCAATTGTAATATCGTCTGGATTAATTTCAATTTCAATCTCATTATTATTAAATTCAGGTATAACGTCACAAGAAGCAAAAGAGGTATGACGTCTCCCTGATGAATCAAATGGTGATATACGCACTAATCTATGGACGCCTTTTTCAGCCTTTAAGTGACCGTAGGCATTGTGACCTTTTACAATTATCGTCACACTCTTCACACCAGCCTCATCACCCGGTTGGTAGTCAGCCGTTTCAACTTTATATCCTTGTTGTTCACAATAACGTTGGTACATTCTTAATAACATACTTGTCCAATCTTGTGATTCGGTACCACCTGCCCCCGGGTGCAGTTCTAATATAGCGTTGTTTGCGTCGTATGGCCCGTCTAATAACAATTGTAATTCAAATTGGTCAATTTTGCCGTTAAGTTCATTTATTTGAATTTCTAATGCATCCTTCATATCCTGATCATTTTCATCTATTAACAATTCATGCGTAGCTGACATATCATCTAACTCATCAGTCAAAGTATTAAAATCATTAACGACAGATTTTAATGCATTATTTTTATCGATAATTTCTTGTGCTTTATTTTGATCGTCCCAAAATGTTGGATCTGCCATCATTTCTTCATACTCTTGTATATTAGTCTCTTTCTCTTCTAAGTCAAAGAGACCCCCTAAGTTGTTCTAATTTTGATGTATAACTTTCTAAATTCCTTTTCATTTCTGATAATTCCACTTTACATCGCTCCTATTAACGTTTGTTTAAGGTTCAATTGTTCAATTTTTAATAACCTAATCATTGTTAAAGTATATCATTATATACCATTTTTCAAACTGTTATTATTACGTAGTAAAAAACTGAAGCATGTTAAACATTTTAACATACTCCAGTTAAGTAATTTTATGCGCCGTGGCAATTTTTATATTTTTTACCGCTACCACAAGGACATGGGTCGTTTCTTCCAATATGTTCATCTTTAACATAAGGTTGCGCTTTAGTTTTTTCTTTGCCGTCTTCAGCTGAGACATGCTCAGCTTTACCAAAGCTTGTAGATTTATCTCTTTCTATGTCGTCTTCAACGGTTACAACAGATTTCAAAATATATTTACTAACGTCTTCTTCTATTTGTTGCATCATTGTATCGAATAGTTGATGTCCTTCATTTTGGTAATCACGTAATGGGTTTTGTTGCCCATAAGAACGTAAATGGATACCTTCTCTAAGTTGATCCATCGTATCAATATGATCAGTCCAATGCGTATCAATAGAACGTAATAAAATCATACGCTCAAATTCATCGAATTGTTCACCTATTTCTTCTTTTTGCTGTGCTAAAGCTTTTTCAACTTTTTCCCATACTAGTTGGTAAATATCTTCGCTGTCCTTACCTTTAATTTCAGATGTAGTTAACTCATTCTCATTTAAGAATACATCATCAATGTAGTTAACGAATGGCTCGTAATCTGGATTTTCTTCATCATCATTGATATAGTGCGCAACACTACGTTCTAAAGTTGATTGCAGCATTGATTCTACAAGCTCACTACTATTTTCACTGTCGATAATACTGTTACGTTCACCATAAATAATTTCACGTTGTTTACGTAGTACATCATCGTATTCAAGAATACGTTTACGTGTATCAAAGTTGTTCCCTTCAACACGTTTTTGCGCAGACTCAACAGCACGAGATACCATCTTAGATTCTATAGGTGTTGAATCATCCATACCTAAACGGTCCATCATTTTTTGTAATCTTTCTGAACCGAAACGTACCATTAATTCGTCTTGTAATGATAAATAGAAGCGACTGTCACCACGGTCACCTTGACGTCCAGAACGTCCTCTTAATTGGTCATCAATACGTCTAGATTCATGTCGTTCTGTTCCGATAACTGCTAAACCGCCTAATTCTTCGACACCAGCACCAAGTTTAATATCAGTACCACGACCAGCCATGTTTGTCGCGATAGTTACAGCACCACGTTGACCTGCATTGGCAATGATTTCCGCTTCACGTTCGTGGTTTTTAGCATTTAGTATATCATGGCGTATGCCACGTTTTTTTAACAAATTAGAAATATATTCACTTGTCTCAACTGCTACCGTACCAAGCAGTACGGGTTGTCCTAATTTATGTTTTTCAATCACATCTTCAACAACTGCATCAAATTTACCTTGTTGACTAATATAAATTAAATCTGGTTTATCGGCACGTTGTACCGGTTTGTTAGTTGGTATTTGAGTAACTGTCATATTGTAAATATTTCTAAATTCTTCTTCTTCCGTTTTGGCTGTACCAGTCATACCGGATAACTTGTTATACATTCTAAAGAAGTTTTGGAATGTAATAGAAGCCATCGTTTTAGATTCGTTTTGAATTTTCACGCCTTCTTTAGCTTCAATAGCTTGGTGTAAACCTTCAGAGAAACGACGTCCTGGCATAGTACGTCCAGTAAATTGATCAACGATTAAGATCTCACCATCATTAATCATATAGTCTACGTCACGTTGTAACGTTACATGGGCACGTAGAGCCGTATTAATATGACTATTGATTTCAACATTCTTAACGTCATATAAGTTATCAATCTTAAACATACGTTCTGCTTTATCGATACCTTGTTCAGTTAATTGAACTGCTTTTGTTTTTTCATCATAATTATAATCATCTTCAGTTTTTAACATTTTGGCGAATACGTTAGCTTGAGTATATAAAGAAGTAGATTTTTCAGCTTCACCTGAAATAATTAATGGTGTACGTGCTTCATCAATTAAAATTGAATCGACTTCGTCAATAATTGCGAAATTTAACGGGCGCATTACGCGTTCTTCGGCATAGTTAACCATATTATCACGTAAATAATCGAAGCCTAGTTCATTATTCGTACTATACGTAATATCATCTGCGTATGCGGCACGCTTTTCTTCGGTTGACTTATTGTTTAAGTTTAAACCTACAGATAAGCCTAAAAAGTTATATAATTCAGCCATTTCTTCACTTTGTGAACTAGCTAAATATTCATTGACTGTAATGACATGGACACCATGTCCTGCCAAAGCATTTAAATAAGTAGGCATAGTTGCCGTAAGTGTTTTACCTTCACCTGTACGCATTTCTGCAATATCCCCTTTATGGATAGCAATACCACCCATAACTTGGACGCGATAAGGCACCATATTGAAAACACGTTTAGAACCTTCACGTACTAAAGCAAAGGCTTCCGGTAAAATATCTTCTAATAATTTTTCTTGTTTTTTAATATCTTCTTCTGCTTGCAATTTCTCTTGAAATTCTGCAGTTTTATTTCGAATCTCTTCATCAGTTAGTATTGCTATTTCCTCTTCTAATGAGAGCACTTTGTCTGCTAATTTACCAAGGCGTTTTATTTCTTTACTATTGCCATCAGCAATCTTTGATAAAAAACCCATTCTGTTCGCTCCTTTAGCTTATTAACTCTTTTCCTTACAACAATTTATATTACCATTTATAAGCTTAAATTTACACTTATATCACCGTTAGTCAAAAATAGTTATGCTTTGTTTTTATATTTTTTAAATAGCTTTAAATTCTTTTTATTAATTAAGTTTATGAAAGCAGTTTTCACTTTCAAATTATTACATAATAACATAACAAAAATTAAGCGTCCAAGATTTAACATATCTTGGACGCTAGAAACTAAAATTAAAAATTATTATTCAGATGTTTCAATTAACCCGTATTTACCATCTTTACGCTTATAGACGATACTCGTACCATCTGTCTCGCGATCTGTAAAAATAAAGAAATCATGCCCTAATAAATCCATCTGTAACACTGCTTCTTCTGAATCCATCGGTTTTAAACTGAACTGTTTAGAACGTATAATTTCGAAATCTGCATCTTCAGTTTTATCTTCGTTCACTTCGTTATTATTTGTTTCTGTAATTTCAGCAAAAACATCTGGTTCACCGCGGTCTCTATGTTTGCGATTGACTCTCGTTTTATATTTTCGAACTTGTCGTTCTAACTTACTGTTAATTAAATCGATTCCAGCATATAAATCATCATTTCGTTCTTCTGCTCTTAACGACACATTTTTAAGTGGAATAGTAACTTCAATTTTACTAGTTGAATTAGTATACGTCTTCACTTTCACATGTGCAGTAGCATCTGGTACATCATTAAAATACCGTTCTAGTTTACCAATCTTATCCTCAATATAGTTTCGAATTGCATCAGTAATAGTGAGGTTCTCTCCGTGAATTTCAAATCTGATCATAGTAATCGACTCCTTTAAAACCCCTGTATTGGTAATGTTGCTTATCTTTATAATACCACTTTTCTCCTAGCGTGCAAACGTAAACACATCAAACTTTCTGATTTTTCTCACAAAAAATTTGCAAGCTACTTGATGCACGGTGATTCCAGTAGTATAAACATCATCAACGAGTAAAATGTACTTATCTGATAAATTAACAGTCGTGTTTATTTCAAAAGGATTAGGTTGCTGTGCTCTTTCTTTTTTAGTTAACGTTGATTGTCTTAATTTATTTTTAACTTCAACACATGAAAAGTATGTCACGTTCATTTCATCGAGTATAGTTGTCACTGTATTAAAGGTTCTTGCTTTATCTCTTTCAATGGGAGAAGGAATCGGTATGATATAGTCATATCGATACTCGGGTAATGATAATCTTTGTGCAATGACATGTTTTAGCGCATAATCTTTCATAAATTTGTAACGTTGTATGATCTCTTTAGCCACGCCACTATAGTTGTACTGGCAATACAACTGATTCATTAATGTATAACGTCCCATTAAATATAAACAATCTTTGCATATTACTTCTTTATTAATCATTGATTTCAAACAACGTTTGCAATGATTAGTATTATTAATTTTAGCATTGTGCCATTGTGATAAGCATTCTTCACAAATATTATTAGGTTGGCGTAATAAATTAGTAATATTCAGTTGCTCTATAAAAGTTTTACCACATTGCATACATTCAGTCATTAATCCATCCCTTCTTCATTGCTAAATTATTCATGTGTTTAATTTTTTTACGTGCCGATAACATTGAAAAAGAAACACCTTGGTGACAAAACAACACCAATCCATTAGGTGAATCAGCCTTTCTTCCTACCCTGCCAGCAATTTGAATTAGCGTAGCTGTTTCGAATAATTGACTATTTAAAACAATGACATCTAGATGTGCCATCGTAAATCCCCTCTCTAGTATTGTCGTAGTAAAAACCACTTTATATTGTCCTGCTCTTAGTTGCGTTATTTTCTCAAAACGATAAACATCATCACTGTAAACGTATGTTAATTCAGCTATATGCTCTTTATATATGGAATATATTTTTTCCATAAAAGAAATATTATTTACAAATATAAGGGTGATACGATTTGACTGAGTTTGTTGCTTGAGTATTCGTAAGAAAGTGAGTTGCATTTTGTTTGGGTTGATTTTTAAATATTTAAAAGTTGGAATGGGTAAGGGGCGTTGATGATACCTTGCAGGTAACAATATATGATTCTCTTTAGCAATAGTTTTGAGTAAAATTTTGGGGGGAGTCGCGGTCATAAAAATATGACTATAGCTATAAGTAGAGGCAAGCTTGATAGCTTTCATTAGTGTAACATCCATAGACAACGGAAAAGCATCTACTTCATCAATAAATATAACATCAAAATGTTGTTTAAACCGAAATAATTGTTGTACTGTCGACACAACAAAATGACCATTAAATTGTTGTGGCTGTTCTTGATAAATAATGTCAACCTCTTCATTTTTGAATACTTCTTTTAACCTTAGACTAACTTCTATCACAACATCAACTCTAGGTGAGATGACTGCTACGTTCATACCTTGATTCCTAGCATAATGTATACCGTTGAATATCATTTCCGTCTTTCCCGCTCCTGTAACGGCGTGAAGTAATAAATTCTGACGTTCTATTATGGCTTTAACAATCTTTTCGGAAGCATAATTTTGTTGGTCAGTTAAAGGGAATTTCAATTCATATTGAGCACTCGAAACATGCCTAACGCTTTTAGTAATCATCACTGAATTATTATTGTCCATACGACCTAAACACACACATTTTCTACAATAAGTAATGGGTACTTCAGTGTACTTTGACTCGTAGATATAAAAATCATGTACACTCGTGCTACCACATTGCATGCAATGCCATAACCCTTTCTTTTTATATACACCATAACCATTTTTTATAATAAGTTCAGTTGTTAATTGTTGCTTATCAGTAATTAATTTTCCATATAATTTTATGTTTATCACTCCTAAAAAAAGACTAGTTCTAATTAACATTATGCGTCTATAATTGCTCATAAGTATTAGTTCTAGTCATAATTTTATATTTTATTCTTCGATAATATCTCTACTAACATACCCTAAGCCAATACCACCTGAACCTAAATGCGCTAGAATGACGGGCCCAAATTCTGAGTAAATGATTTTATAATCTGGATATTTTTTCTTTAAATCATTATATAGCCATTCGGAGTCTTCTTTCTTATCTCCACCAATAACAAAAATTGTAAAAGTGTCTAATGTCTTGACCTTCTCTATTACTTTATTTTCAAGTGCAAGGAATGCTTTTTTCTTTGTACGTACTTTTTCTTCTGGAACGATTTTACCATCTTCAAATTTGAGTACTGGCTTCATTTTTAACATCGTACCAATCCATGCCTGGGCACCAGTAATCCGGCCACTTTTTTGTAAATTTTTCAAATCATCTACCATTAAAAATGCACCAGTATTTTCACGCATATCAGTTAAGTCAGCAATTATTTCGCTTGGTTCTAGCCCACTATTAATCAGTTCAATTGCTCTTAACACATATGATCCTTCTACCATGGCGGCTAACTTTGAGTCAAAAGTATGTACATTTACGCCTTCAACTAAATCAGCAGCCTGCGTAGCAGTTTGATAACTCCCACTTATCCCTGATGACAGAAATACACCTATAATATCTGTATATCCATGATCTCTCAATTGTTCATATTTTTTGAGAAATTCACCAATTGCCGGTTGACTTGTAGTAGGTATGGTTTTAGATTTTTTCATGCGTTCCTGAAATTCAGGTGCAAAAATCGTTTCATTTTCTATATAGTTATCACCATTGTCGAATGTAACACTTAGAGGGGCTATAAGTATGTTATGTTTCTTTATAATTGACTCACTTAAGTAACTTGTTGAATCTGTCATTACAGCTATCTTCATGTCAAACCTCCTTATGTAATTATACTTAACACAATCATACCTTAATTTCTTTTAATTTAAAATTGATTTTGCATTTATTTTGTTATTGTAAACAGTGTATAATAAATAGACAAAAATCTTCACTATATAGCTAAAAATTGCATTGTTTATCACTTACACATATTGTTAGTGATAAAGACTAGTATATTACACTGCATAATTATCATATTTAAATAAACTATAGGTGGTCGTACAATGGAACAACAATCAATAATCACTATTAAAAAAGCGCACTCAATAGAAAATGTTATCAGTAAATCACGCTTTATAGCACAAATTAAACCTGTTGAGTCAGAAGAAGAAGCAAAACAATTTATCTCTGAAATCAAACACAATCATAAAGAAGCTACGCATAATTGCTCGGCATATACTATTGGAGATAATATGAATATTCAAAAAGCCAATGATGATGGAGAACCTAGTGGCACTGCTGGTGTCCCTATGCTTGAAACATTAAAAAAATTAGAAATACATAATGTATGCGTGGTTGTAACGAGATATTTTGGAGGTATAAAATTAGGGGGCGGTGGTTTGATTCGTGCCTATAGTGGTGCAGTCAGAGATGTAATCCACGACCTAGGACGCGTTCGATTATTACCGGCGATTCCCACTAAAGTAATAATCGCTTATGATTTAACAGGTAAATTTGAACACGAACTCGCTTCTACATCATTTATTCATCGAGACACAGAATACACGGACAAAGTAAGTTATTTAATAGACGTTATCTCTACTGAATACGATTCCTTCATTGAATTCTTAAACCGAACAACAGCAAGCAATTACGAGTTGACCGAGGAAGAGATTAAACGACTTCCGTTCGATATCGAAACACCATAAAAAATTCTGAGATTAATATGTAAAAGCTTTTCCACACAGAAAATCTCACACTTACATATATTAATCTCAGAATTTATTTGTTAATTAATCTTGATGTTCTTTTTTCTCTATTAATTTTAATAACGGCCTATATTCATCATCAATTAAACCGGTAAATTCTACAATTAATTCAATTGTGATAATTATTAGAATCAGCATCATAATCACGCCCCATGACTGAGATAAATACAGTATGATACTTGAGAGACTAAATAATATCGCGATTGAATAAATTAATAATACAGTTTGTCTATGAGAATACCCCAAATCTAATAATTTATGGTGCAAATGCGACTTATCCGCTTGCATAATATGTTGTCCCTTTTTCACACGCCTTATCATTGCAAAAAGAGTATCGATAAAAGGAACTGCTAAAATTACGATTGGGAAAAACAATGACACAAATGTAATATTTTTAAAACCAAGTAGAGATAAAAAGCCTACTATAAACCCTATAAGTAGCGCCCCACTATCACCCAAGAATATTTTTGCTGGATGAAAGTTAAAGAATAAAAATCCTAACAATGCACCAATTAACACACTACAAATCATAATTATAAATATGTTAGCTTGTAAAATGGCAATAAAACCAATTGTTGCTAAAGCGATAGCTGAAACGCCAGAAGCAAGACCATCTAGCCCATCTATCAAGTTAATAGCGTTTGTAATAGCTACTATCCATGTAATCGTAATTGGAACACTTAATATTCCAAAATGAATTGTCGGACCTATAGGTAATGAAATAAAATCAATAGTCACGCCATAATAGACAACTACTAGAGCAGCGACAATCTGACCAATTAATTTAATTATTGGTTTCAAATCATATATGTCATCAATTAAACCGACAAGATAAATTAATACAGAGCCAATAACTAGTGGCTTAACCTCCGTTTCAATCGGATGCCCTAACCAGATGCCCAACAGAAAAGAAAACAAAATAACAGTACCACCTAATACGGATACTGGTTTGGTATGGACTTTTCTATAATTGGGTTTATCTACAATATCCATTTTTTGCGATACTTTTATAATTATTGGTGTAAGTATTAAACTGACAATCATTGAGAAAATGATTAATAATAATGTATACATCAGTTCACCTTCATTATTTTAATTCTGAATATTTTCAAATCTTAGTACCGATCTATTATACTAAAATACTGCGTCGTAAGATCGTCTTATTTTAACTCGTCAACATTGTTTTAATGTTTTCGTATATACTAGTAGTATCTAAATACTCACTTACTTAATATAACTTATATGTATTTATGAACACAAATAGTTATGTATCTAGAAAAATAAAATTATTCTTAATAACTATTATCATATAATTTTTAGTTTATTTTATTATATCATTCACAAAGTTCATTTAACACAAAATATTGCTCAAGTTATGAAATTACAGGAATATTGATGACAAATTGTAAGTTTTCACTTACAATGACAAAGTGTCTTTTTAAAGGAGCGTAAAAAATTAATGTTCGAAGCTATTGTTTATAATATTGCAGTTACAGTAGCTGGTATTTACTTATTTCACCGGCTACAATACTCTGAAAATAAAATTATGGTATTTTCAAAAGAATATGTGTCAGTATTAATGACAATTTTGGCGTTATTACTTTCAGCCTACCCTATTCCTTTATTTAATACCTATTACCTTGAATTAACTTTCGTACCGTTACTATTTATAGGTAGATATACGAATGCTATATATACAGTCGCTGCAGCGGCTATTGTGTCATTAGTAAATATATTTATTTTTGATCATTCTTTTATTAGTGGCATCATTTTAATAGTCATCGCCATTATTGTAAGTACAGTAGGTCCATTTCTTAAGCAAAGTGATATTATTGCTGTACAAACACTTAATGGTATAAGTTTAATCATTTATTTAATACTAGCTTTAATAAGTCCTTATGTAGAATTAATAGAAGTATTGTTCTTAATTCCTATCTCATTTATTTTAACGTTAACTTCTTCTATTACATTTGTTGATATTTGGCATTTCTTCTCTTTAGTGAATCGTTACGAACACGAAGATAGCATTGATTATTTAACTGGTTTAGGTAACGTTAAAGAATTTGATAGACATTTAAATGAAGTTTCAAGCATAGCTGAACAAAACAACGAAAGTTTAGGACTATTACTAATTGATATTGATGGTTTTAAAGATGTTAACGATCAATATTCACATAAAGCTGGGGACGCAGTACTAAGACAAATGGCACAATTATTAATTAATTACGTCCCACAACATTTCAAGATTTACCGCAATGGTGGCGAAGAATTTTCAATTGTATTAAGAGATTATACTCTAGATCAATGTGTAAAATTAAGCGAATCCATTCGTACTGGCGTTGAGCAATCATCCTTCCACTTACCTAACAAAGCAGTAATTAAATTATCAGTATCTATCGGTGTTGGATTTTTAACAAAAGAAGATTATAAATCTCAACGAAAAGTATTTAAAGATGCAGATGATATGTTACATGTAGCTAAAAACGAAGGACGAAACCAAGTCATGTTTAATCCTATCGTCAAATTATAATTCTCGAAGCAGCAATTCATTATTTATTATATGGATTGCTGTTTTTTAAGGTACAATATAAATAGTGCTTATATTTAGACAACAAATTAAAGAAATGTAACCTTAAGCCTTACTATTGAAAGTTAAGTCCTTAGGTTGTAAACTTCAATTGTTCTATTATCCATTTTGGAGGTGGCTTCAATGTCCGAATCAATCACAATTATTGATGAAAATAAAGTGATTGACGTAGTACTTATTGCAGGTAGGATACTACTTGAAAGCGGCGCTGAAACTTATCGCGTCGAAGATACAATGAATCGTATGGCTGCAAGTTACGGCCTCGAGGATACATATAGCTTTGTAACGTCCACTGCAATTATTTTTTCCTTAAATAATCGTACAAACACAAGATTAATTCGTATACGAGAACGTACTACAGATTTAGAAAAAATAGCATTAACAAATAGTTTATCTCGTAAAATTTCAAACAATGAAATAACGATTGATGAAGCTAAAAACGAACTTGTTGAATTACATCGTTCATCGCTACAATATTCATTTTATACTCAGCTTTTTGCCGCGATGGTTGCTTGTGGCTTCTTTCTCTTTATGTTCGGGGGCGTTGCGCACGACTTCATTTTTGCTGCCATAGCTGGCGCTTTAGCTTTTTTAACTTTTGGCTTTGTTCAAAAGTTTATACAAATAAAATTTTTCTCTGAATTTATAAGTGCCGCAGTTGTAATTACGTTTGGCGCAATATGTACGAAATCAGGATTAGCTCTAAATCAAGATACCATAACCATCGCGGGCGTTATGCCACTAGTTCCAGGTATTTTAATTACAAATGCGATACGTGATCTATTGGCTGGTGAATTATTAGCCGGTATGTCACGTGGCGTTGAAGCGGCGCTTACCGCATTTGCAATTGGTGCAGGTGTAGCAATCGTGTTATTGATATTTTAAGGAGGAAAGATAAATGGTCTTGTTATATTATGTAAGTCAGTTTTTTATTAGTTTCATAGCCACGACGCTCTTCTCCATTATCTTTAATGCGCCACGACGTTTACTTTTAGCTTGTGGGTTCGTTGGTGCTATGGGTTGGATTATTTATAAATTCACAATTGATGCCGATCTCGGTAAAGTTATGGCTGCATTTTTAGGTAGTTTAATATTAGGCGTTATGAGCCATACTATGAGTCGTCGATATAAACGACCAGTTATTATATTTATCGTGCCTGGGCTTATACCACTTGTTCCTGGAGGCCTTGCTTATGAAGCTACACGATTACTTGTTTCAAACGATTACACACATGCCGTAAATACCTTTTTAGAGGTAACACTTATTTCTGGTGCCATTGCTTTCGGTATATTGTGTGCTGAAATATTGTATTACATATATACGCGGATTAAACAATATTATGGTAAAATGAAAGGCAAAACATACAGAAAATCTTATGATATAAATAATAGAGCTTAAGGGGTGCAGAAAATGAAATCAGAAATAATTGAAAGATTAAAACGTTACGTACAAATTGATACTCAGTCAAACCCAGAGTCAGAAAGTACACCTTCCAGCGATAAACAATGGGATTTATTATATTTATTAGAGCAAGAATTAAAAGACTTGGGACTTGCTACTGATTTAGACAACAATGGCTACTTATTCGCTACATTAGAAAGTAATGTAGCTCAAGACTTACCAACAGTTGGATTTTTAGCACATGTTGATACGTCACCTGATTTTAATGCAACAAATGTAAATCCTCAAATCATTGAAAAATATGACGGTCAACCAATTAAGTTAGGTGAAACTAATCGTGTATTAAGCCAAGATGTATTCCCTAACATGAGTAAAGTTGAAGGCCATACATTAATGGTAACTGATGGAACGTCTTTATTAGGTGCAGACGATAAAGCGGGCGTCGTCGAAATAATGGAAGCTTTAAAGTATTTAATCTCGCATCCCGAAATAAATCATGGTCGCATTCGTGTTGGATTTACGCCTGACGAGGAAATTGGTCGTGGACCTCATAAATTTAATGTCGACAAATTTAATGCAGACTTTGCTTATACGATGGATGGCAGTGAATTAGGTGAATTGCAATATGAAAGTTTCAACGCTGCTTCAGCAGTTGTGACTACACATGGCGTAAATGTACATCCCGGTTCAGCGAAAAATGCAATGATTAACGCAATTTTACTCGGTAATCAATTTAATGCGCTGTTACCACAAAATGAAGTTCCAGAAAGAACCGAAGGTTATGAAGGATTTTATCATTTAATGCAATTTAATGGTGATGTAGAACAAGCAACATTGCAATATATTATTCGTGACCACGATCGACATCAATTTGAACTCCGTAAAAAACAAATGATTGAAATTAGTGACAATATTAATGTGCATTATGAAGATGATCCTGTGCAAGTCTCAATAAATGATCAGTATTATAATATGGGCGAAAAAATCGAACCCAATCCACACGTTATAGATATTCCAAAAAGAGTATTCGAAAAATTAAATATCGAACCGAATACCGAACCAATACGTGGAGGCACAGATGGCTCTCAACTTTCTTATAAAGGCTTGCCTACACCAAATATTTTTACTGGTTGTGCAAACTTCCATGGTCCTTTCGAATATGCTTCGATTGACGTTATGGAACAAGCAGTATCTGTAATTGTGAATATTGCTGAGGAAGTCGTTAATTACTACGATGAACAATAATAATAAACATAAAAAGAGTGAGCGCACAACGATATGTGCGCTCACTCTTTTTATGTTTATTATTTAAATTTTCTATTCTACACTAAACGGGGTTTGTAATAGCTTTAGTGCTTGAATTGTATAATGTCTAATTTGAATTCCCATTTTAAAATCTGTATAATTTTCTGGCATTTCAATAAATGTGTTAAACATTGCCGTAACGCCCATTGTTTCAAATTGATCAAATTTATCGCTCGTTGCACATATGGCAATAGCAGGTTTTGCGTGTTTAGTCGCTAATTCTGCAATACGAATCGTCGTCGTTTCTAATAATTGATCATCTTCATTAACACCTTCACCAAAGATGATTAAGTCAGCTTGTTCAATTAATGATTCTAAATGAGTGAGCTGGTCTACTAATTCATGGCTTGTTAAAATTTCGGCATTATATAAATGACTTAAAAGAGAAGCTATACCACCCCCGGCGCCACCACGTTCAACTAGTCCGATAGCACTATGTAATTCTCCTTTTAAAATTTCGCTGAAATACCAAATTAAATTATCGATTTCTACAGCTTCTTCACGGCTCATATTTTTCGCTTCATATATTTGCATGATTTCACTTTTTTTGCCATATAATTTGCTATCGAAATCTGACATTAATTGAAACTTCACATCTTTCAAACGTGGATGCAACATTGAAAAATCAACGCTACGTATTTGTTTTAATATATGTGTGCCTTGGCGCGTATCAACTTCTACAGCTTCATCATCATAAAATTTAACACCTAATGCTTGTAGCATTCCTGCACCACCATCAAAACTATCAATACCACCTAAAGAAATGACTATGTGCTCTGTTTGATTATCCAATGCATCGGCAATAACTTCTCCCATACCATAACTAGAACGCTCACGCGTAGGCTTATGTCCTTTAAGGAATAAGTTCCCTTCTATAACAGCCATATTATTGTCAGTTATACCGTATACTGCCTCTACTTCGTTCATATCTGCATCATGCGTTGTGACTTTATATTTAATTCCTGATTGCCATAAAAATACCGAATCCATTAACTCATGACGACCATTAAACAATGGAACTTGAACCGTGTCGGCTTTAGGTATTTTATTAGCAATTGCTTCTTCCACATATCTATTGGCTTGATAACTAGATATTATTCCATTAAATTCATCCATAGCTACTAATACTTTCATCTTCGTCACCTCATATTTTCCATAAATGTATAATAATTTCTATCTTTATTAACATATTGTCCATTTCTTGACTCAGAAATTGTTCACTTTTTTATGTTACTCATTTTTGATATTAAAGTTGTATATATTGATAAGTTCATTATTATATTATACATGTAGTATCAAAATATTTCACATCAAAAGAAAAAGCTTGTTAGCCACTAACTAAATTAGTAAGCATAACAAGCAAAGTTTAGTTCTTATGTGATTTTATTCTTCTGCTTTTGCTAATGATGAAACATTTATTTGTTCATGACTAGCACTCCACATTGCTTTTCCATCTACGAAATAAAACGCTTGTGGTGATTCATGTTTCACTTGAGTTTGTTCTTCAATATAATCAGATAATTTTCGTTCTTCTTGAACAACTAAATAATATCCATCCATATCTCTTTCATATAAAAATTTATTAAATTGATCATATGCATTTGCTGATATTGGGCATGTTTCACTATGCTTAAACACAAAAACATATTTGTTTTCATTGACGACTTGTTCAAACTGGTCAATCGAACTCAGCTTTATAGCCATTCTATTCACCTCTAAAAAGATTTAACGTACTATTACTAAATAATAATGTGTAAGTTATAAGATATTTTCATATCAATGCTTCCCATTATACACAAATAACATTTTGTTGTTAACCGCCTATTTAAATGTTATTTAATTGTTTTTGGACTTAATTTTTTTAAATTCTTCATCGAAATCTTGTTGATATTTATCTAGATCCTTACCTTCTTTAGGTAATTGCTTATAATCAATTTTCTCCAATTTTTGACCTATATTTAAAGTTTCTTCTCTAGTCTCATAATAATTTTGTAAACTATAATACATTTCAATCGTGTGTTTGCGTGCTGCATTAACATGCTCATCACTAATATTCGTTTGATTTAAATCTTTAATCTGTTTGTTTATAAGTGGCATTATATCATTATTAATGGCTGCTTTAATTTCTTTAGGATCAGAAGTTTGTGTACTTTTCTCAGCAGTTTGTTTTAATTCTTTATTATTATCTTCTATTTTTTTTGTAATTGTCGCTACTTCAGTACTATTACCTGACTTTTCAGCAGTCTTCATATTATTTTCGACAATCGATCTATTTTTTTCAAATAGTTTCGTATAATCTAATATATCTTCATTAGCCTTGATAGATTGATTACATAAATCAACAAATTTCTTAAGTTCGTTTAGTGCATTTGTTTGTTGCTTTACATTCTTAACATATGTTTTCTTCAAGCTTTTTAATTCACTTGTTTTCGCTTTAAGATTTTTAGTTGAGTCTTCATAAGCCTTAATTTGAGGCACTAATTCACTATTAATCTTATTTTGAATATCATTAATTTCTTTTTTGTTTTTATCGGTTGTATCGGTCTTACTCAATGAATCTAATCTATCGATGTGTATTTTATTAAGTGTTTTCTTGACATCGTGTTCTTTACTTTTAGAATCGCTCAACGACGCTTGAAATTTTTTAAAATCAGCAGTACTACTACTCCCACAGCCGCTCAATACACAAATCAGACAGGCAAATAAGATTAAACTTATAAATTTTTTCATCTTTGTACTCCTTATTATTCGTATTATACATAAACATATTTAACTTGAAAATGATATGTGTTATATTATTTCAGAATTTATTAATTCCTTATTATCACATAGTGGGGCTAGGATTACATATGTATAACGACGTCCAACCATTTATTTCTTCATCTACCAATCAAGATTTTAACCAACAATATAAAGAGATTCAAGCTGTATTGTATAATTTATTAGATTCACCGGTTAAATCAACTTATCATATCGGTGTCACCCATCATTGTAACTATGAAACTGACCCGTCTTAGATATTTCAGTCGGTGTAGATAATTTATATGCTATTACCACTTTAGATGAAAAACGTCTAAATTATGAAGGTTTTATAAATTGCATCATGCTCATAAAGAGAAATTGATTATGGCAAAATTTAATAATTTAATTGATTTAAAACAGTTCATCTTCATATAGTGCAAAAAGATAGTGACATGTTTGAACAATATTTAATGGTGAATAGTCAACTATCTAATAATTCGACTCCCCTAAATTATTTTGCCAACATAGACAAGAAGTATTAAATAATGTTAATTCTATATGCGCTTATAACAATCAAAGGCAAAAATCTTCACAACATTAAATAAACAAATTATTTCAAAGTAATTTCAACCTAAACTTATTTCTGTTTAACTTATTATTTAATAATTATAATAAATTAATGCCTTACAATTTAGCATATTTAGCTAATAGTTGATATAATAAACAAATGAATTCATTCAGAAAGGATGTTCTAGTAGTGCATAAAGATACTATCTTAAAAGAACTAGAAGCGATTGTTCCTGACAGTATTATCAAAGTTGATGAACCACTAAAACGCTATACATATACAGAAACTGGCGGTAAAGCAGATTATTATTTATCTCCGACTTCTAATGAACATGTACAAGCAATTTTACGTTACGCATATAAAAATGATATACCGGTTACTTATTTAGGTAATGGTTCTAATATTATTATTAGAGAAGGTGGTATTAGGGGCATCGTAATCAGCTTATTATCTTTAGACCATATCGAAGTTTCAGATAATGTCATAATTACAGGTAGTGGTGCAGCAATTATCGATGTATCACGTAAAGCTAGAGATAACGCGCTAACTGGTTTAGAATTTGCGTGTGGTATACCCGGATCAATCGGTGGCGCTGTATTTATGAATGCTGGTGCTTATGGTGGTGAAGTAAAAGATTGTATAGACTACGCTTTGTGTGTTAATGAACAAGGTGATCTTATTACATTAACTACTAACGAATTAGAGTTAGATTATCGTAACAGTATTGTTCAAAAACAAAATTTAGTAGTACTTGAGGCCTCATTTTCACTAACACCTGGTAATAAAAATGAAATTCAAAGTAAAATGGATGATTTAACAGAGCGTCGAGAGTCTAAACAACCGTTAGAATATCCGTCATGTGGCAGTGTTTTCCAAAGACCTCCTGGTCATTTCGCCGGGAAATTAATTCAAGATTCAAATCTACAAGGTCATCGTATCGGTGGTGTAGAAATTTCGACTAAACATGCCGGTTTTATGGTTAACGTAGATAATGGAACTGCTACTGATTATGAAGATTTAATTCACTATGTACAAAAAATCGTAAAAGCTAATTTCGATATCGAACTAAACCCTGAAGTAAAAATTATCGGTGAACACCCGATAAATTAAGAGGAGGCATTACATGGTTAAAGTATATGGTTCTACAGTAGACAATGAAACGAGATGTATACATTATCAAACACCATTAGACATTATTGCTATTAAGTTTAAATGCTGTGACAAATACTATCCTTGTTATAAGTGCCATAACGAACATGAATCACATCAGATTAAACGTTGGGAATCAAATGAGTTTAACCAACGTGCGATATTATGTGGTGTTTGTAATTACGAACTTACGATTAACGAATACATGATGACCGAAACTTGTCCTAAATGTAACGCTCATTTTAACAATCGTTGTAAATTCCACTATCATCTCTATTTTGTTATTTAAAGATAAAAAAGATTAGGTAATGTGTACAAACATTACCTAATCTTTTTTTAAATCATTTAATTAAACCTATTAAAATACTTTTTCGCCTTCTTATACAAAAACCAGAAACATCACACCTATTGGCACTGACGTATCTGGTTTATTTATAGCTAATTTAATCTTCAAATATAAAGTCTTCATCTCTTAATGCTTCTACATTTAATGCTAATGTATAACCATCGCCTTTAACTGAGAAAAAGTCATGGTTTTTCGTTGAAGTATCGAGCGCATTTTCAATAATTGGGTTAAATTCACGCTCTTCAAAATATGGCTCAAAACCTAGATTGGACAACGCTTTGTTCCCGTTATATCTTACGTAATTTAGTACGTCTTCTGCGATACCAATTTCATCATAAAGTCCATGAGTATACGATACTTCATTTTTATATAATTCATCTAGTAATTTATACATTTCTTGGTCTGCTTGTTGTTTTTCACTTTCTGACAACTCATTACGTAAACTTTGTGCATCCATACCTGTAAATACACCGTGAATTGATTCATCTAATAAAATTTTACGAATGATTTCACCAGAAGTTGTCATGCGCCCTTGTCCAGCCAAATATAGCGGATAATAGAAGCCGGAATAGAATAAAAATGTTTCTAGGAAGACACTTGAAACACGTGCCATATATTGATCAAAAATTGAAGCTTCTTTACCCCATAATTTGTGATAGTTAGCAATAATTTTATCTGATTTAAATTTTAAATGTGGTTCTTCTATAACCCATTTATCTAATAAATAGTTCGTTTCGCTAGATGGTAGCAACGTCGTAAAAATATGTGAATAGCTCTTAGCATGAATTTGTTCCATCATAGCCATAAAAGAATAAACAGCTTTCTTACGTAAGTCAGTCGTATGTAGCATAATTAATGGCATACCATCGTCAGCTTGATGTGTATCCAAACCTGTTAAACCTGCTAGGGCCTTTTTAAAAACATCTTTTTCTGCGTCAGTTAATGTTTTCCAACTTGCAATATCTTTTGATACTTTAAATTCAGTTTCAACCCACATTTGTGAGATATTTTGGCGCCAAAACATATTCGTCATATCTTCTTGCGTATTCCAATTGACTGCTTTCATAAGTTTAATGCTCCAATCTATTTTTATAATATACAACGATATGCAGAGATTAGTGTAAACTCTAATCCCTGCAACATTGTCTTTGCCGTTTCATAGTCCTAAATTAAATTGCACAACTTGTACATTCTTCAACACTTAATAATTTATTACGCGTATAATAAAGTGATTTAAGTCCTTTATGATGTGCGTATACATATAATCTAGAAAGGTCACGCGTAGAAATTTCAGAATTCACATATAAAATTGTAGAAATACCTTGGTCTACGTGAGTTTGAATGGTAGAAACTAAATCAATAAGTTTCATTTGGTCTGTATTGAATGCTGATTTGTAATACCACATAGTTTCTGGTGATAAGAAAGGCATTGGGTAAAATGTTTCAGCATTACCATAAGTACGACGTTCGATTTGGTCAACGATTGGCATTACAGAGCTAGTCGCGTTTTGTACATACGAAATACTTTGTGTTGGTGCGATTGCTAAACGATATGCGTGGAATAAGCCGTATGTTTCAACTTTTTCTTGTAAAGCTTTCCAATCTTCAGTTGTTGGTATTTCTAAGCCATCAAATAACTTGCTTACTTTATCATATTTTGGTGCAAATGTTTGAGAAGTATAGAAGTCAAAGTACTTCCCATTTGCGTAATCTGATTGATCAAAATCTTTATAAACTTCCCCACGTTCTTTCGCTATTTCCATTGAACGTTCGATGGAGTAATAATTCATAATCATAAAGAACGTATTAGCAAAATCTTTTGCTTCTTCTGATTCGTAATTAATTTTATTTTTAGCTAAGTAGCCATGTAAATTCATAACACCGAGACCCACAGAATGTAATTCACTGTTGGCTTTTCTTACTCCTGGCGCATTTTTGATATTTGCCTCGTCACTTACTACTGTCAATGCATCCATACCTGTGTGTACAGAATCTTTAAATTTACCAGATTCCATAACGTTAACAATATTTAATGATCCTAGATTACATGAAATATCACGTTTAATTTCATCTTCTGTACCATAATCATTTATTATAGAAGTTTCTTGTAATTGGAAAATTTCAGTACATAAATTACTCATTTTGATTTGGCCAATATTAGAGTTAGCGTGTACTTTATTAGCGTTGTCTTTGAACATTAAATACGGGTATCCTGATTGCAATTGTGTTTGAGCAATAGTATTTAACATCTCACGCGCATCTTTTTTCTTCTTGTCTACATTAGGGTTTGCTACAAGTTCATCATAATAAGCATCTAAGTCTATATCATCCAATGTCACACCATATTCATTATAAATAGTATGTGGCGCAAACATGCAGAAATCTTTACCTTCTTTAGCTAATTCAAAGAATTTCGCTGGCACAATTAAACCAGTTGAAATAGTAGATAAACGTAAGTCTTCATCAGCATTTACTTTTTTAGTATCTAAAAATTCTTCAACATCATAGTGGAAAATGTTTAAGTATACTGCACCAGCACCTGGACGTTGACCAAGTTGGTCAGCATAACTAAAGCCACCCTCTAATGATTTGGCAACTGGTAAAACGCCTTTAGCTACGCCTTTAATTCCTTTTATCGCTTCGCCACGTGCACGTAACTTAGATAAGTTAATCGCCACACCCCCGCCAATTTTACTTAATTGTTTAGCTGTAGCATCGATGAAGTTGATAGAGTTCAAGCTGTCATCCACTTCAAGTAAGAAACAAGAAACCAGTTCACCACGACGTGCGCGTCCAGCATTTAAAAATGTAGGTGTTGCTGGTTGATAACGTTGTTCGATCATTGCAGATATAAATTGTTTAGCTGTCTTTTTGTCACCGTTAGCTAAATAAAGTGACACGATTGCTACATGTTGATTATAATCTTCCAAATATTGTTGCTTATCATTTGTCTTTAATGCATAGTCTTTAAAAAATTTACTAGCAGACATATAACTAGCAAACTTGAAATCAAAGCTACGTGCATATTCTGAAACTTCTTCTAAGTCTGCTTCTGAATATTTTTCAAATACATCAAAATAAAAATCATTATCAACTAAATAATGAAGGCGTTCAATTTCTGTATCGAAGTATATAGTTTTATCCTGTATTTCTTCTAAATAAACGGCTAAGGCTTCTTGATCTTTCTCTAAATTAAAAAAGCCATTGTCTTTCCGTTTAGTTACTTCATTGTTTAATTCAATATGATTGTATTTCTTTTCGTCTATAGTCTTCATAAAATTGCCCCACCTTATCCTTAAATTGTTCTACATCATTTGATGTACCTTGTACTTCAAACTTTATTAATAACGGTACTTGATAGTGTTCTGCAACACTACGTCCGGCCTTGGCAAAATTTTGGCCCCAATTACGATTTCCGCTTGCGGCTACTGCTTTTAATAAATCACCATTTGTATCTAAAAATGCTTGTACTGGTTGAGGTACTTCGCCAAACCCTATTGTCCCAGTGACCAAAATGAAAGGTTCATCAATGCGTTCTGAACAATTCGCTTGTGTAATTTCCATCGTATTCGGTAATTCTGCTTTGTTGATAAATCTTCTGACATTCCCTGAAAATGAAAAAAATACGACTTTCATCGGTACACCTTCTTTCTAAATCAACATTGCACATTAAAAGCAAAATGTAAATTTTTGAATTGACGTTTTTAAACACAAAATTATTATGGCAAACACAATATATAGTGTACTAAAATAAAAAACGTATATATATAACGATTAAGGTCTATTGAAAACCTTAATTTGTCATGTTTACATTAATTTTTCATAATAAATAGTTTGTATTTTTGTATTTTTACAATTAATTGTACTGTCGAAAAACACAACATATAGTATTATTGTTTTTTAACCAGTACTATATTATGTGTTTAATTATACATAACTCGCAATTACTTTTAAAGGCTCAAGAAGTTATAAATTTTAAGCTAAACACTAGAAATGGCACCATTCCAACGTTAATATACCAAAAAAATTTTTTTCTAAAATTCTAAGGGGTATTAGTTGATTTTTCCAAAATATTTGTAAATCGTTGGTACATAACGGTTTGCGCATTTCGAATTTCTTCTCATATTTTATTATATAATTAGATTACTAAATATTTTAATAAATTAATTTTGCGAAAGGGAACATTTGTTCGTATAAATATATTAATATACTTTTCCATTTTTTGCAAGACATGTGTACATATTAAGAGTATGTATGCTAATATAAATACGTTAAAATATTATGAACGAGGCGATATACAGTGAATCCAAAAGTAAAAGGTATCATTGCTATATTAATTTCTGCCATAGGCTTTAGTTTTATGTCCGTATTTTTCAGACTTGCTGGAGACTTACCTGTGTTCCAAAAGTCCCTTGCCAGAAATTTAGTATCATTATTTATACCTTTATTTTTCATAATTAAATACAAGCAACCTCTATTTGGTAAATTAAGTAGTCAACCACTGTTAATTTCTCGTTCTACACTTGGCTTAGTTGGTGTGTTGTTAAACATTTTCGCTATCGACCATATGGTACTGAGTGATGCGGACACATTAATGAAATTAAATCCATTCTGGACGATTTTACTTAGTCTAATTTTCCTAAATGAAAGAATTCGAAATTATCAAATCATTGCGATGATCGTTGCAATAGGCGGCATGCTATTTGTGGTCAAACCTGAGTTTTCATCTGACATGATTCCTGGTTTGGGTGGTTTAATGTCAGGTATATTTGCTGCCAGTGCTTATACGTGTGTACGTGCTTTAAGTACACGTGAAGCGCCTTATACGATTGTATTTTACTTTTCATTGTTCTCTGTAGTTGTATTAATACCTTTTACACTTTTCACATACGAACCAATGACTTGGATCCAAATACTTTATTTAATAGGCGCAGGATGCTCAGCTGCTGTAGGTCAAATAGGTATTACACTTGCATATAGTTATGCCCCAGCAAAAGATATTTCAATCTTTACTTACGCATCTATAATTTTCACTGCATTTTTCGGTTTAGTTATGTTTGGAGAATCTCCAGACTTATATGCAATTTTGGGTTACATTATCATTATTGGTGCAAGTTACTACATGTTTGAAAAGGCACGTCGACAAAACGTTGCCACTATTAAAGAGAATCAACGTAAGTAAATCATTTTAAAGGAGATAGTCAAATTGACACAAGGTCGAAAAAATGAAGAATTACAAGATATAACACTCTTAGGTAATCAAAATAACAAATATGACTTTGATTACAGACCTGATGTACTTCAATCATTTGATAACAAACATCAAGGTCGTGATTATTTCGTAAAATTTAATTGTCCTGAATTTACTTCTTTATGCCCTATCACAGGTCAACCAGATTTTGCGACAATCTATATATCATATATACCAAATATTAAAATGGTAGAATCTAAATCATTAAAACTTTATTTATTTAGTTTTAGAAATCATGGTGATTTCCACGAAGACTGTATGAATATAATAATGAATGATTTAATTGATTTAATGGATCCACATTATATAGAAGTTTGGGGAAAATTCACTCCTCGTGGTGGTATTTCAATTGATCCTTACACGAATTATGGTAGACCCGATTCTAAATATGTACAAATGGCCGAACATCGAATGATGAATCATGATTTATATCCAGAAAACATAGACAACCGTTAAGAGGTAATTTTTCCGTAATAAACTTTGGTTTATTACGGATTTTTTATTTTCAGCAAATTTTATATAATTAATCATTAATTTGTTTATACAAAAAGAACACTTGTTTTTAATATAAAAACAGTATAAAATAAATTCAACTATTTAAGGGGAGTGAACAAATGAGGAAAATTAGTTATTCACATGAAGAAATAATGAAAAGTACACCAAGAACAGGATTCTTCGGCCATCCGAAAGGACTAAGCACTTTGTTCTTCACTGAGTTTTGGGAGAGATTTAGTTACTATGGTATGAAAGCAATATTGGTTTATTATTTATACTATAGTGTTGCAAAGGGTGGTTTTGGATTAGATGAAGGTGTAGCGCTACAAATCGTTGCTATTTATGGTGCATTGATTTATATGTCAGGTGTCATAGGTGGATGGATTGCGGACCGTATTACAGGTACTCAACACGCCCTATTCTACGGTGGTATATTGATCATGATGGGTCATATTTTATTATCATTACCAAATAATTTAACGCTTGTCATGGTTGCTTTACTATTAATCATTTTAGGTACTGGTCTATTAAAACCTAATATCTCTACGACTGTTGGTGAATTATACGATCGCAATGACATACGCACAGATTCGGCATTCACAATATTTTATATGGGTATCAACTTAGGGGGGCTACTAGCACCTTTAATCACTGGCTTTTTACAAACAAGAGTCGGTTTCCATGCTGGATTTTTAGTCGCGGCTATTGGAATGTTTTGTGGATTAATCGTCTTTGCCTTAAGACGTAAAAATACATTAGGTTTAGCTGGATTAAATGTTCCTAATCCTTTGACAAAACCTGAAATTAAACGTTTTGTTTTATTAACTAGTACAGTTATCGTCTTATTCCTAATTTATTTACTTGTTCTAAAGTTAAATAACGCATTAACATTAGAAAACTTTAGTTTACTCGTTACTATTATTGGTATCGTGTTACCTGTTTTCATTGTTATAAATATGATAGTAAGTAAAGATGTTACTAAGGATGAAAAATCTCGCGTATTTAGTTACATTCCACTATATATAGCGTCTGTTGCGTTTTGGATGATTCAAGAACAAGGTTCTACTGTTTTAGCAAACTTTGCCGATAAAAAGACGCAATTAGAAATGTCCGCACTCACTAATGGTTTAATTGATTTTTCTATACCTGCATCATGGGCACAATCGCTTAATCCCATTTTCATAGTAGTTTTAGCTCCAGTATTTGCTACACTGTGGGTAAAATTAGGAAAACATAACCCACCTACAGTACATAAATTTGCTTATGGTACAATCATCGCTGGTTTATCTTATTTAGTAATGATTATTCCATTAGCTGCAGGTGTCGAATTAATCAATCCTTTGTGGCTAGCATTAAGCTTTTTCTTAATTACAGTAGGTGAACTTTGTATCTCGCCAGTTGGACTATCAACTACTACAAAATTAGCACCATTAAGCTTCACAGCTCGAATGATGAGCTTATGGATGTTAAGTAATGCAACGGCTCAAGGAATAAATGCACAACTCGTTGTCGTTTACACTAAAATAAATCAAAGTGATTACTTCTTATATTCAGGTTTGTTCGCAGTAGTAATTGGTGTCATCTTATTAATAATTTCTCCAAGCGTGAAACGAGCAATGAAAGGCGTTTACTAATATTAATTTTAGCGGCTAACCAAATGGTTAGCCGCTTTTCAATTGTGTACTAATTAACAATTTTTGATTAGTTTATTTAAAAATTTTTTATTAAAATAAACTGAATTTTTTGAATATTATTATTATTAGAATATTATTGCAATTGATTTTATTTAAGCGTAAAATCCCCTTTATACATAATTGTTGTAGAAAGGTTTGATGTTTATGCACAACGATAGCACATACAAACAACAGCTTGATGGGATTCCACAGAAAGGTTTCTTTGGGCATCCTAGAGGATTAGGCGTACTATTCTTCGTTGAATTTTGGGAGCGTTTTAGTTATTACGGGATGCGTGCGCTACTAATATTTTATATGTACTTTACGGTTACAAAAGGTGGACTAGGCATAGATGAAACGACTGCTCAATCTATAATGTCCATTTATGGTTCACTAATATTTATGACCTCAGTGCTTGGCGGTTGGGTTGCCGATCGTATCACTGGAACACGTGGTGCTACTATCATAGGTGCCGTTTTAATCATAGTCGGGCATGTATGTTTAAGTCTGCCTTTAGGTATTTCTGGTCTGTTTTTATCGATGTTCTTTATTATCGTTGGTTCAGGCTTAATGAAACCTAACATTTCTAATATTGTGGGACGTCTTTATCCTAAAGATGATAAAAGAATGGATGCCGGGTTTGTAATTTTCTATATGGCTGTTAATAGCGGTGCATTAGTTGCCCCTGCTATTCTTAACCAATTTATAGATGGTGGTAATTTCCATATAGGTTTCTCTATTGCAGCATTTGGTATGTTATTAGGTCTTATCTGGTATGTATTATTTAATCGCAAAAATTTAGGTCAAGTTGGAATGGCACCATCAAATCCATTAACTAAAGATGAACGTAAAAAATACATAAGCATATTTGCTGGTATGATCGCACTTATTATTATTGTCATTATTGTTGCTAGCTTAACGCATACATTATCATTTAACTTAGTAAGTGTTACCGTTTTAATTTTAGGAATAGCATTACCAATTGCTTATTTTATAATTATGACAAGAAGCAAAGAAGTATCTGATGATGAACGTTCAAGAGTATTTGCATTTATTCCACTATTTGTGTTGGGTGTACTATTTTGGTCAATACAAGAGCAAGGTTCAAATGTGCTAAATATTTATGCCATTAAACATTCTGACATGTCATTAAATATCTTCGGCTGGCATATACCATTCGGAATGGCTATATTCCAATCAATTAATCCATTGTTTATTTTATTGTTTGCACCAGTCGTTTCAGCAATTTGGAAGAAACTCGGGACTAAACAACCAACCTTGCCTACTAAATTCGTATTAGGTGCAATATTAGCTGGCGTATCTTACTTACTGGTTGCAGGTGTTGGACATGCCTCTGGTGGAGCACAATTTAGTGTAAACTGGATAGTCTTATCATATATAATCTGCGTTATCGGCGAATTGTGTCTGTCTCCTACTGGTAACAGCGCTGCCGTTAAATTAGCACCAAAAGCATTTAATTCTCAAATGATGAGTTTATGGTTGCTCACAAACGCAACTGCTCAAGCAATCAACGGTACTTTGGTAAAATTAAGAGCCCCATTAGGTGACAATAATTACTTCCTATTTTTAGGTGTCATTACTGTTGTAATAAGTCTCGTTGTTATTGCCTTTATTCCAAGAATTGTTAAAGGCATGCGTGGCGTTAGATAATATACTAACAAAATATAGAGTATACTCCACCACGATTATTTAAAATAATCGTGGTGTTTTATTATATTCTGCAATATGTAGTATAATGATTTTACGCATTACGCACTACCTAGGAGGAACGACAATGACTCAAAAATACAATCATGGTGTACTATTTTACCATGAGCATTCCGGTATTAAAGATATATATGATGGTTTAGGTGAAGTATCCAAATCTTTAACCGCAATGTGTAAACATTTATCAATACAATTAAGCGAAGATGAAGGTAATATCGTTGAATTTTGTAAATCAATCAAAACAAAGCAATATAGTGCCGATGTAGATATTATTTTCATTCTTGGTGGTGACGGTACCGTTAATGAATTAATCAATGGTGTGATGCAGCATGAATTAAACATCCCTATTGGCATCATTCCAGGTGGCACGTTTAACGATTTTACTAAAACATTGAATTTAAATAATGACTTTAGAGTTGCTAGTCAACAATTAACAGAAACTACATTGAAACCATATGATGTTATGAAAGTTAATGATCAATACGCCTTGAATTTCGTAGGTTTAGGATTAATCGTACAAAACGCTTTAAATGTTCAAGACGGTAACAAAGACTTATTCGGCAAATTAAGTTATGTTAGTTCAACTATGAAAACACTTGTAGATCCTGTGAAATTTAATTACAAAGTGAAAGTAGACGGTAAAGAACTAAGCGATGAATCATCAATGATATTAGTGGCAAATGGACCTTTTATTGGCGGTAACCGCATTCCATTAACGGATTTAGCTCCAGACGATGGCTATTTAAATACTTTTATTTTTGATGACCAAAAATTTAATATATTTACGGATGTATTTAAACAACGTGATAGTTTAAATTGGAACAATATGACAAAAGGTATAACACATTTACCTGCAAAAGAAATTACTATAGAAACAGACGATACACATAAAGTGGATATCGATGGTGAAATTGCCTTAACGACACCATTAAATATTCAAATTATTCCTCAAGCCATTAAAATATTAACGCTTGTTGAGGAAACAACAAATAATTAAAAAGACTGAAGCGCTGCTTATGCAACGCTCCAGTCTTTTATTATTTATTTCCCAAGAAATAATCTTCTACATCTTCCCAGTTGTTAACACGTGCAAATCTATTATCATCAACATTATGAGATGCTGTGTACATAATAGGTTTGCCTGTAAAAATACTTAATTGTCGAGGATTATCATCGATTAAATAATCGGCTTTAACAATATTTTTGCGCCCACAAAAAACAAAATGCTGTGGATCTAAAAATGGAAAGTATTGTCTAAGCCATTCATACTTATCGTGGAATGACGTAGGTACATCCATCGCTGCAGTCGCAATATATACATCATAATGAGCAGTAAGTTTTTTAACCACTTCTTGTGCCCCAGACATTACTTCTAATTGTTTGAAAAAGCCAGGTTCTCGTAAAATTTCAGTAAGTAATCCATCATGTTCAGGCATCGCGTGACGTAATTTCTTACCTTCTAACATATCATAAGTAATACTTAAATCCATACGATTATTTACATGTTTAATTAACGCACCTACAGTGTCTGCTAGTACTTCATCCATATCAATTGCAATTGATTCTCTAGTCATTAATCATTCTACTCCCTTTTATAAGCTATTCTCTCTGTGCCATTATTACTAGTATCAATCACACTTAGTAATCGAAAGATTTTAATACTTCTATCATTTTATCATTTTGTTCAGGAAAACCAATCGTTATTCTAACACCATTTGGGAATGGTCTAGTGATACATCCTACTTTAAGAAGTTCTTCATATAAAGCATCTGGACGATTAGTATTTACGAACACAAAGTTCGTTTGGCTTGGATAGAAATGCTCGCTCTGAGGAATAGCAAAGAACTTTTCTCTCTCTTTAGCATTATCGTCAGTTATAGATTTGAGATAAGCTTGATCTTCAAATGCGGCTATTGCTGCATATTCTGATAAACGACCTACGTTAAAAGGAGGTCTTATAATATTCCATTTTTCTATAGCTTCTTTAGCTGCAATCACATAACCTACTCGTAAGCCAGCCAAACCATAAGCTTTTGAAAATGTTCTGAGTAAAAAGGCATTATCATGTTCTTGTTGTAATGCTAAAGAATTTGGAAAATCATCAGCTGTTACAAATTCAGCGTATGCTTCATCAATAAGTACCGGTATATTACTTGGTGCTTCATTCAAGAAATGTTTTAACTCTTCATGTGTAAAATATGTACCCGTTGGATTGTTAGGATTACATAACCATATTAATTTTGTATGTTCATCCACGGCATTCAAAATACCTTCTAAGTCAAAATGACCATTATTTAAAGGCACTTGTTTTACCTCCGCCGCTTCGACAACGGCATTATGTGTATATTGGCCGAATGTCATTTCACTCGTTACAACATTATCTCCGGGAGTTAGCACCGCTCTTGAAATCATTAAAATTACTTCATCTAGACCTGCGCCAAATAAAATACGACTTTCATCAATATTTAATTCATTACTTATTGCTTCTCTTAATAACGGAGACCCTGTTTCAGGATAGTAATATAATTCATCTAAATGCGCAGTAATCGCTTCTTTTACTTTTGGTGAAGGCCCATGTAAATTTTCATTTGACGCTAATTTATACAATTCTCCTTCAATGCCATAAGCCTCTTTTAGCGCACGTGGCGACAAACCTGGTTGATAAGCTGATAGTTGTTCTATTTGTTTTTTCATCTTGTTGTTGGTCCCCCTTTAGATCTTTTATAATAAAAACTTATCCGTTATTATAACGCTTTAACAGAATGAAAAGCAATAACATCAGCAATTAAACATAAAAAATGAGTTGAACAATCATATTGCGATCGCTCAACTCATCTCTAGTTATTTAATTAAATGATGCTTTTTCAAATAATTTTTGGCTACGGTATATGGATCTTTATTTTTAACAGTTACTTGATAATTCATTTCTTGCATATCTTCATCAGAAATTTTACCTGCTAATTTATTCAATGGTGCCTTTATTTCAGGATGCTCTTTCAAGTATGACTGTTTAAACATTGGCGCGCCCTGATAAGGTGGGAAAACGTGTTTATTATCTTTTAATGCAACCATATGATACTGTTTTAATTCAGCATCTGTAGAGTATGCATCAATCAGATTAATGTCCCCTTTTTCGACGGCTTGATATCTCAATTTAGGTTCCATCGTTCTAACCTTACCTAGATCTAAGCCATAAGCTTTTTTAACCGCTGGATAACCATCTCCACGGTCATTAAATTCTAAAGTAAAACCAGGTTTAATTTTATCTTTAACTTTGTTTAAATCATCAATTGTTTTAATATTATTTTTCTTCGCGAAGTCTTCCTTCACAGCCAATGTATAAGTATTATTATATTTCATTGGTTTTAACATCGTCATATTATATTTATGTTCTAAGCTTGTTTTAGCTTGATTATATACTTTTGGTTCTTCTTTAGATGTTAATTTCTCTTTTGTTAATTCACCTAATACGGTACCAGTAAACTCTAAATAACCATCTATATCATCTGATTTTAAAGCGTTGAATAGGAATGACGTTTTGCCCATTCCATCTTTCACATCGACAGTGTCATTCGTATTTTCTTCTATAAGAATCTTATACATATTTGTGATAACTGATGGTTCAGAACCTAATTTACCCGCTATAGTTACTTTATCACCTTTATTGGCTAACATAGGGCCAATAATGACAAGTAGTAAGATTACCGCTATAGAAACTAAAGAAATAATTAGTTTTTTGTATGATAATCTTTGCATAAAACGCAATACTAAATCAAATAGTATAGCAAGTAATGCTGCCGGAATGGCACCAATTAATATGAGTGATGAATTGTTACGGTCAATACCTAGTAAAATAAGGTCACCAAGACCACCGGCACCTATTAATGCTGCCAATGTCGCCGTACCAATGATAAGTACCATTGCCGTTCTAATACCAGCCATAATAACAGGCATAGCTATAGGTAGTTCAACTTTAGCTAGTCTGCGACCTGGTTTCATCCCTATACCTTTTGCTGCTTCTACTAAAGAAGGCTCCACCTCATCAATACCAGTATATGTATTACGTAATATTGGTAATAATGCATATACGACAAGCGCAATGACTGCTGGTATTTTACCTATACCAAATAATGGAATCATCAATCCTAATAATGCTAAGGATGGTATAGTCTGTAACACAGCAGCGATATTCATGACAATTTCTGATAATTTTTTTGTTTTTGTTAATAATATCCCAAGTGGCACACCTATTAAAGCAGCAATCAGTAAGGCAATAAATGACAGTTGTATATGTTCAAATATTGTCGTTACAAGTTGCCCTTTACGGTCAGAGAGCGTTTGAATGAACTCATGCATTAGTTGCTCCCTCCTTTAGCTTCTGCTAAATAATTAAACATATCTTCTCGTTTTAAAATATGTTGTTTGTTATCTTGTTCATCAGTGACAATGACTGCAGAATGTTGCGCAAGATATGAATACGCATCTTTAATGGTAGCTTCACTATCAAGTTTTGGATATTCATAATTCAGATCATCCACTTGTCCATCATCATGGTTAATAACATCACGTAATTTAATATTGCGTGTATCGCGTTCTAAATGGCTACCCATAAATTGTTTTACAAAGTCACTTTGTTGATTGGTCATAAATCCTTCTGGCGTATCTATTTGTTCAACTTTCCCTTCATTCATTAAACAAATTCTATCCCCTAATTTCATTGCTTCTTCAATGTCATGTGTAACGAATACAATAGTTTTTTTAATTTTTTGCTGTAATTCTATTAAGTCGTCTTGTAACTTCTCCCTACTAATTGGATCCAGTGCACTAAATGGTTCATCCATTAAAATCACCGGCGGGTCAGCCGCTAAAGCACGAATAACCCCTATTCTTTGGCGTTGTCCCCCTGACAATTCATCTGGTTTACGATTTTTAAACTGTTCGGGTTCCATATTAACCATATTCAATAATTCATCTACACGGCTATCGATGTCTTTTTGTTTCCACTTTTTCATTTGGGGCACTTGTGCTATATTTTCTTTTATTGTCATATGCGGAAACAACGCAATTTGTTGCAGTACATACCCTATATCCCAACGCATTTCGTAGACCGGATAATCACTAATTGGCTTGTCGTTAAAATATATATAACCACCCGTTAGGGCAATCAAGCGATTAATCATTTTTAAGGTCGTCGTCTTCCCACATCCTGATGGACCAATTAAAACAAAAAATTCCCCTTGCTCTATGTTAAAACTTATATCTTCTACAGCTAACTTATCCCCATAACGTTTTGACACGTTGTTAAATTTAATCATATCGTCACCTTCAATTTTTATTTCCTAAAGTACAATTCCATACAATATATATTTATATCGTTCTACATATACCCGTATAAAAAAGTGTTAAATATAAAAATTTACTTTTCTATATTTCTTTTTATAAAAAACGTTTGCATAGCTAAACAATTCTTGTCTAACTACGCAAACGTTTCATTAATTGTTATTTAGTTTTCAAAAGTAAGTTAATTTCATATTATATTTGTGCTTTGTATGACTGAATTGTTTCTAAAAACTTAGGACAGTAGTGTTTTAACTTATAGCTACCCACACCATCTATAGAAATCATATCTTGCTTGGATTCTGGTTTTCGTTTAGCAAATTCTTCTAACGTATAATCAGAAAATACACTTACTGGCGCAATATCCAATTGTTCACTTAATTTTTGACGTACCTCTTTCAATTCATCAAATAATGCTTTATCTACACCTTCAACTGTATTAATACTTACTTTTTCTTTAGATTTACGCTTAAATGGTGTAGTAAACACAACATTTTGGGCATTTAATAGTGATTTTACATTACTGTCGCAAGTCAATATCTCATCATTTTCATTTAAATACCCTTTGAAACGTAATTCATCTATTAGATGGCTTAAATCTGATGTCGTATAATCTTTCATGATGCCATGCGTCGATAGTTTATCATATTCACAATATCGAATATAATCAGTTATTTCTCCACGTAATACTTGGATTATGACACTATAACTTTCTTGTTGTTTCATACGTGCAATACAGCTAATAATCATCTTCGCTTCATGTGTCATATCATATGTTTTATTCTCACGTACACAATTACTACATTGTTGACACTCTTCTAGCTTTTCATTAGGTTCAAAATAGTGAACTAGTGTTGCTTCTAAACACTTTTTAGTCTTAGTGTATTGAATCATTTTAGTTAACTTTTCGCCCATCTTATCTTTATAATCATCGTCACCTTTTGATGACGAAATAAAGTATTGATGTAATCCAATATCACGTTCGCTAAATAGTAAAATACAATCGCTCTTCAAGCCATCACGCCCTGCACGTCCAGCTTCTTGGTAATATGACTCCATATCTCCGGGCATATTATAATGAATAACAAAACGTACATTTGATTTATCTATCCCCATTCCAAACGCATTTGTCGCCACTACCACTCTTACGCGATCATAAACAAAATCATTTTGAGCAAGTTCTCTATCTTTATTTGTTAAACCAGCATGATATATAGTGCTACTAACATTATTATCTTCAAGTGCTTCATGTAACTCTTCTACTTGTTTACGCGTCGAACAATAAATAATACCCGCTTCTTGTTTATGATGACTTACATAATCAATCACAAACTTTTGTCGTTGATATGTTGGGTTTACTTTAAATACTAAATTTCGTCGCTTAGTACTTGTTTTTACTTCATCAGACTTATTAATATTCAAGCGTGACATAATATCTTTTTGAACTTCTGTCGTTGCCGTTGCGGTTAATGCCACGATTGCAAAATCTTGTGGCAAAGCGAAGACTTTATGAATAACATCTTGATAACTTGGTCTAAAGTCATGCCCCCACTTAGAAATACAATGTGCTTCATCAAAAGCAACTAGACGAATCGAGAGCTGTTGTAACAAACTGATAAAGTAATCATTATCAAAACGTTCTGGTGCTACATATAAAAATTGTATTTCTCCATTTAACAATTGTCGTTCAATTGCTTGTTGTTGTTTTTGAGTCAAACTACTATTTAAAAAGGCGGCGCTAATGCCTGACGCTTTTAATTGGTCTACTTGGTCTTTCATTAATGAAATTAACGGACTGATAACAATCGTCGTCCCGCCCAGCATTAAACCTGGTACTTGATAACAAATTGATTTTCCCCCACCTGTAGGTAATACACCTAACACATTACGATGAGATATAATTTTACTTATGATTTCTTTTTGGCCAGGACGGAAGGTGTCGTAACCAAAATAATGTGATAAAGTTGCTTCCATGTTATAAAATCCCTCATTGTTCTTTTAATTCTTCAAGCTCTGCCCATCTAGTAATATCTTCATCATATAGCTGCTGAAGTTGTTGTTGTTCCTCGTTTAATTCTTTGATTCTACCATAATCAGAACTGGCATCTATCATTTCTTGTTCAATATTATTTAACCGTTCTTCAGTTTGATCTATTCTATCGATAATCGTGTCGAATTCTTTTTGTTCTTTATAAGATAAACCTTTTTTACGTTTCGTCGGTTGTGATGACTTTTGTTTATGTTGCACTTTATTGCTAGCACTCGATTTATCTTGTGCTTTTTTATGTGCTTCATAATCTTCAAAACTACCAATTATACGTTCTATCTCACCGTCATGAATATACCAATATTCTTGTGCAACTTTATTTAAAAAGTAACGATCATGACTAACAGTGATTACTGTACCCCCAAAAGAGCTAATGTAATCCTCTAAAATTGTTAATGTTTCAGTATCTAAATCATTTGTCGGTTCATCTAATAATAATACATTAGGTTGATGTACAAGTAATTTTAATAAATATAAACGTTTCTGCTCGCCACCAGAAAGTTTAAATAATTTTTTACCATGTGTAGCACTTGGAAATAAGAAGCGCTCTAATAGCTGTGTAACTGACACCGTTGTCCCATCTTGTTCACGTGCCATTTCACTTTCTTCTCTTAAATAATCAATCATTCTTATATCTCTATCTAATCTTTCATCTGTCTGTTTAAAGTAAGCTACTTTGACTGTTTGTCCTATCTTCAATGTACCCTCATATTGTTGGTCTTCATTATTTAAAATGTTCAGCAATGTTGTTTTACCTACGCCATTGGCACCTACAATACCAATTCGTTGCCCATTTTGAATAATCTCTGTCACATCAGCAAATAAAGTATGTTTATTAATTTGTTTAGTTAAATGTTCAAGTTCAAACACCTGTTTACCTAACCTAGAATAAGCTAAGTTCAGAGACCCTTTATCTTGTTGATGTTGCTCTTTTACGTCTTGTTCTAAATCATTAAAACGATTAATGCGCGCTTGTTGTTTCGTCGATCTTGCCTTCGCGCCGGCACGCATCCAAGCTAATTCTTGCTTATATAAAGCCTTTTGCTTTTGTTGTTGCTTTTGTTCTATCAGTTCATTCTCAGCCCTCATCGCAATATAACTTTCATAATTACCTGGATACGACGTGAGACGACCACGGTCTAATTCAATAATTCGTGTTGAGACTTCATTTAAAAAGTATCTATCATGGGTTACAAACAATACAGTATGTGGATATTGTTTTACATAATTGATTAGCCAATTAATTGATTCAAAGTCTAAATGGTTCGTCGGTTCATCTAGTAATAATAAATCAGGTTGTTCTATTAATGTTTTAGCTAAACCTACGCGCTTTTGTTGGCCACCAGATAACTCATTTACTTTTTTTGTCGTATCTACAATACCCAATTTTGATAAAATCGTTTTAATTTCAGCATTGTAGTCCCAAGCGTCATTTGCATCCATAGCTTCTTGCGCTTGCATCATACGTTGAAAATCTGTATCGCTTTGCGTTTCGCTATATTGTTTAACTGCTAGTTCATAGCGTTGTATTACTTTTAATGTTGTAGTGTCGGAGTTTAATACGGCTTCAAAAACAGACACATCTTCATCAAATGACTGTTTCTGAGATGAATAACGAATGCGATAATCGTTAGGATGATTGATATCCGCTTCAAAATCTTCGTCTATCCCAGCCATTACCTTTAATAAAGTACTTTTTCCTGTACCATTAATACCAACTAATCCAATCTTTTCGCCACTAGAGATTGATAAGTGTAAGTCATCAAAAATTATTTTGTCGGCATAAGATTTATGTAAATGTTCAATTTTATATGCTTCCAACATGCAACATCCTTTTAACATCGAATATTCTGATTATCTCTATTTAATTAATTTTCAGTTCTATATATTATACACCTTTTAATAGCTAAATGATACTCTCGCGGTGATATATATTAGATTTTCCAGTTAAGTAACTATCTTTATGTTGATAATTATTCGTCATTAAATGAAAACCCTATCATTTTTCAGTTATAAAAAAACCAAGACAACTAATGTCGTCTTGGTTAAAAACTTTATTATTTTTTCTCTTGTCCTTTAGGACCTGCTTTATATTCATATTTTGCTGGGTTTACTTTTTTGAAATCTGGGTTCTTGTAGAATCTGAATAAATCACCGTTTAAGACATTGTCACTCATTTCTAAGTCTTTATCTGTTTGTTGTTTGCGTTTTTCAAAGTCTTTCGGTTTAGTAGTCATTGGTTTGTTATCTTTGTTTGAGTAGATTCTACCATTTACATATTTGTAATCTTTAGTCACAAAGTCACCATTTCTGAATGGTACTGTATCATTGTGATCTTTAGATAATAAGTCTGTACCCATCATCAAGTAGTTTTTAGAATCAATACCTAATAAGTGTAATACTGTAGGCATAACGTCTTGTTGACCGGCATAAGTTTTATCGATTGTTCCTTTTTTACCAGGTATTTTCAACCAGAATCCAGTACGGTTTAAGTCTGTAAATTTGGCTGAATCGATTTTTTCGCCTAATAGTTTTTCCATAGCTTTGTTATGATTTTCTGAAATACCATAGTGGTCACCATAAATCATAATAACAGAATCTTTATATAGACCTTTTTTCTTAAGTTCGCCAACAAATTCTTCTAACGATTGGTCCAAATAATTTGCCGTTTGAACGTATCCATCAACAGTTGAATCACCTGTGTTTGGCTTTTCAATTGAAGCATCTTGTGGTGATAATGTGAATGGATAGTGGTTCGTTAAAGTAATCATATGATTATAGAACGGTTGTTTTTCTTTTGATAGATAGTTTACCGATTCTTTAAAGAATTCTTTGTCTTTAAGACCTAAGTTTTGAATATTCTTTTGTGACATATCATAGTATGTTGCGTCATAGAACTTATCAATACCAAAGTGTCTATAAATTTGGTCACGGTTCCAGAACGTTTTATAGTCACCGTGCATTACGCTAGATGTATAACCTTGTTGTTGGTCTAAAATAGCTGGTAATGATTGGAACGTATTATTACCTTTAAGAGAATAGGCTGATCCTTGTGGTAAGCCGTATAAACTATTATCCATCATAAACTCTGAGTCAGATGTCTTACCTTGTCCAGTTTGATGGAAGAAGTTTGGATAATATCTGAAATCTTGTTTCCCAGAAGATAATTTATTTAAGAATGGTGTTACCTCTTGTCCATTCACTCTCTTATTAATTAAGAACGTTTGGAAACTTTCTAAGTGAATTTTAATAATGTTTTTCTTCTTAGCTGCACCATAGTACTCTTTGTTTGGTGTCGTACGCTTCTGTTTAGTATAGTTCAAGACTTTAGTTAAATCATCTTCGTTTGCCAATGCTTTTTGTTGGCTGTTTTGAATTGTTTTAACTCCGTCATAAACTGTAAAGTTATAAGGCCCTAAATATTTTACTAAGTATTTATGGTCAAATGTACGTGATAATAATTGAGGACGATCAGATTCAGCAAATGCTAAATTTAAGAAAAATAATGCTACCGACGCTGCCATTACTACCGGAACAAACTTTTTACTAAATACACGTTTATCTATCCATTTTTGTTTAAATATTAATACGAACAGGTAAATAATCGTATCAATAAAGTATACAAAGTCATACCATTTGAATGATGCAGTAACTGCGCCACCCATAGAATCAACGTTTCCTACTTGATTTAACGTACTAAATGTTAAAAAATCAGAGAAGAATCTGAAATATACAACATTTGCGTAAAGTAAGAAACTAAGTAAAAATCCACCAATAAAGATAAACCAAAAAGCTTTTTTACCTTTAAAGAATAAGAACAAACTTAGTATAAGTGCTATTAAACTATATGGATTCATTAAAAGAATTAAATTTTGGACTAATCCTTTAACACCTAAAGAAAAATCAACATAATAAGAAAAATACGTTTTTAAAGTAACAGTTAACACCGTTAGAATAAAAAACGCAAATAGCGTTAATTTCTTTTTGTGTAAACTCATGATCGTTTCCCCCGATATTATCAATTTAAAGGACGGAGTTTATACTTCCTATCCTTATAATACAAATAAATATTGCTTCAATGAATAATTAGACTAAATGATAACTTATTGAAAAAGTTATGTATTACTGTTGGCTTGAGTTACATTCGATGCGTTTAATAGTACGCTCAATACTACCTAATAAAGGTAGTTATCGAGTTCAATTTAAACTCATAATTTGATTTAAAATAATAAATTTTTAACTTTCATTAATGGTTTTCTTAGATTAATGTCAATTGTTGTAAAAATACATTAACATTTATTGCATTTTGTAACCATATTGTAAAAAACGCACATAATTCAATTTATAAATATATAGTAATAGTAAACAAATATCAAGTGTTAGGGTGACTTAAACATAAAATTTATATTACCTTTTACCGTTTATGACGTATTCAAATTTAAATTCATTGGTGAATTATACTTAAGTTTTGTTTTTAAATAATCAGGCCATAGTCTTAGACAAACACATATTAACGCTAATAATCATTATATCAATACTCTACTGTTACAAAAAATTTATGGACTGCCTTTTAGAATTTAGGTGTAACGCTAGTTTCTTATCTGTTATCTAACCGTAGCAATTATTATTAACAATTAACATAACTGTTGTGTGAATTTATCTAAAATATTGATAGCAATTCCAAAAAGCACAATACTTTATAATATAAAAACAGATGAAGTTCTTCAATAAAGCCTTCATCTACTTTTACATAACAAGCATTTATAATAATTGAATTTTATCGTTGCATTTCAATTTGCATTCTATATTCTATGCCATGAAACAATTGATTCAACCAGTTGTTAAACTTAATTAAATTCTCTTCTGCTGTTGCAACATCAATAAATTGGAATTTTAGCTTTTCTCCTTGATGTTTTTGTCCTAATTTTGTTAGGTGATATGTAGCTATCGTACCTAATTGCGGATAACTCCCTAAAGTATAATGATCATTTAACAATATAATAGGCGTACCGTCTCTTTTAACTTGAATTGTGCCACGTTTAACTGACTGATGAAGTGGCATATCTTCATAGTATGCCTTGACAGATTGGCCTTCTACGATCATGCCTACTCTGTTGGCTTTACTCGTGACCTTATATTCACTTAAAGTAAAACGACCTAATGTTTCCTGATCGAAATCTTCAGTACCTTTATTTTTAATCACATGAAAGACATCAGACATATAGTTAAATGACAATGCATAGCCGTCTATGCCCCAATTCGTTTGTCTAGTTTGTTCTAAATTCTCAAACAACTTTTGATGTCGCTTAGAGTAATTACGTTTCATATTTATCTCGTCACCTTTTTTTAGGCTTCGACCATGAAATCCGCCAATTTTAGCTTTGAAGTCTGTTGAAGTTGAACCCAACCATTCGTCTAATTCAAATCCACCACCAACTGCTAAATAAACTCTTGAAGTTCGTTGTGTTTCAACAAACCGTAATACATCACCTTTTAACATTAAATATAGTTTGTTTGGCAATACTGTTAAATCATCTGTTGACGCTTTAAACGTCCCTCCACTTAGTGCAATGAGGGTAGGTTCTGTAAAACGTATACGTGCCATTTTATTAGTCATTTCAAGCGTCGCTTCATGTTTGTCATTTGCCACAAGGCGATTGGCAATCTCGTGAGACAATGTATCTAATGCACCACCGGGAATTATGCCACGATCTTCATAACCTTGCCTGCCAAAGTCTTGGAAACTTGAGAATAATCCTTCGTCCTCTATTATGATTGACATGGTTTGAAGCCCCCTAAATCTATCTCATTTTTCTTACAAGGTGTAAATCTCACGTTATCTCCCAATGTAAGCTTAGTAAAATCATCTTTTTGAGGATTAAACAATTGCATCGGCGTATAGCCGATAACGAGCCAATCTCCATATGTATCCGTCGTATTTATGCCAGTTTTTTTGCCTTCAATAATAACAGCACCCGCTGGAATAAAGGATTTCTTTTTGCCAGTATGATTTACAAATAAACGTTCATCCATGCCCGTTAAATATGGAAATCCTGGCGAATATCCCATCGTTGATACGAAATATGTGCAATTTGTATGTCGTTCAATAAAAGTTTCTAAATCAATATCATAATATTTCAATAATTGCTGTAAATCCGGGCCATATTTAGCACCATATATTACTGGAATATAAGTAATTCCTTCAGGTGTATCATCGTGAACAATTTCTAATCTAATAGAATAAACTAAATCTTTCATATATTGAAAAGGTGATTGAATATGGTGATGTTTAATCATACTTCGAGCGTCGTAACAGATCATCATGTCCGACTCAGTTGGCACGATTTCCTTTATAAAAGAATAATTACGTTCTAAAAGATATGCCTTTAACGCAAGTAAATCTTCTGTTAAATCTTTTGATACCTTTTTCTCTATAGAAACTACTATAGCTTGATCCCCTTGACTATAAATTTTCATACTTGCACCTCATCATAATTTCTTAATGATAAAAAACGTTTAATCCTTTGACTAAAAGTTGAATCATTTCACCAATCAAAAAGTATATTAGTACAAATTGAATTAAACAAAGAGCCATAAGCACGCCAAAGTTTAATATTGCAGTATTATTATTTCGATTGTGATTAATAATCCACTTAGCAATTAACGTTACTCCAATAATTAATAACAGCCATAAAATTATCATTATTTTCTCCGTTCAGGTTGTTAGTTAGCTTTAGTTATTATATTTATAATTAATCTGTATATTGATACACTTTTTCTTTTTACTTTATACATTCTATAGATAAATTTCTACATCGGCAACCTCACGTAAACTATTTAATAGAAAAACTTTAATTTCATTATTTTTTAGTTTTCGTACAAATGTAGCCACGTCATAATTTTTAATTTCAAGTGAACCTTCTTCTAGCAAAGCTCTTCTCATTGTGCCACGTAAAAAATCTTGTTCATATTCAGGTGTATAACATTGATTATCTTCCTCTACCATTATATTACCAATATCAAATTCTAATACTTTCCCTTTGTCATCATATAATAAGATTAAGTCTGTAGAGTGATCGTGTTGTAGATGATTGCGCTGTGTCGTTTTATGAATGAGGTATTTATCATTGACTGCATTATCTAATTTCACCAATCGTGCAGTAAAATATTGTTTATCTGGTAGTTCTGCAACTTCAAATGTTAAATTACCTTCCTTATCGAACATCAGCTTAAGTCTTTTAAGTTGATTAGGGTAATTTTCTAAAATATGTGTAATGGCATCATTCCATTGCCGTTCATCAAAATCAATACCTAATGCATGACAAGAATGATTAATCCTTTCTTTATGTAACTGTAATCTTTTAATTTCGTTGTTTTCGAGTCTCATCGTTTCAAATAACTTCATTATAAACGCTCCAATATTTTTGCTTTGTCTTTAAATTCTTGTATCTCTTTATCGACTTCAGAGTCAATTGTAATACCTGCTCCTACGCCATATACAGCTTTACCGTCTATATATTGAATCGTACGTATCGGCACATTAAATATGGATTTGCCATTAGGCATTAACAATCCAATAGTGCCACAATATATATGTCGCGGCACTTTTTCTAATGATTTAATAAATTTCATTGTATTTATTTTTGGCGCACCTGTGATTGAACCACATGGAAATAATGATGACAAAATTTCATTCAACGTCGTTCCCTTAGCTAGCTCTCCTGTAACCATAGATGTCATCTGAAATACAGTAGCATACTTTTCTATGTTAAATAGCTTATATACTTTCACACTATTCGTTTTCGTAATACGCGCAATATCATTTCTTAGTAGGTCTACAATCATTACATTCTCAGCCTTATCTTTTTCTGAATGCTCTAAAGTAGCGTATTGCAATTTATCTTCTTCTTCAGTAGCACCACGAGATATTGTGCCTTTCATTGGTTTGCTTAAAATGATATTGCTATTATTTTTAAAAGGTCCTTGCTGGAAAAATAGTTCCGGTGAAGCTGAAGCAATTTTTAATTCATCAGTATCTATTAATGCTGCATAATGGCCATTATTAGATAGTTGCAATTGTTGATACAATTCAAAAATAGGACGACGAATATTTTCTATTAACCTTGTTGTATAATTTACTTGGTAGGTATTGCCGTTAATTATTTCCTGTTGAATACTTTCAATATTCGCCCTCATTATTTCATTAGATTCGGTAAATTGAAAGTTATGATATTTACTATTCATAGACGCCCCATATGTATTTGATGGCGTTACCGAATCAAACACATAAGCAGCTGCATATATATAAGGTTCATTTATATTAACGACAGCCATATCATTATTGTAATATTTAGCCGCTTCATATGGTAAATATAACACCACATACTTACCTTGTCTTTGCTTTTTTTCCGCATATGCTACGACTTGGCCCACTTCATCTATACGCCACGCAAGATTTTGAGCGATAAAATCTGTGCATATAATATTGTAGGTTTCATAATCATCTTCATTATTCATATAACGATAATTAAATTGGATATGCACAGTGTTCACCTGCTTTCATTAAAAATAATTGTAATTGTTTATGACCATATTGACTCAAAATTGACTCTGGGTGATATTGCACACCATAAATTGGCAGTTCCCTATGTTCAACTGCCATAATGATCTCTTCGTCATTATAAGCTGTAATATTTAACTTAGATGGTAGCGTATACCGTTGAGCAATTAAAGAATGATAACGCATTACTTTAAAGTTTTGGTTTAAACCTTCGAAAATACCACTATTAGTATGCGTTAATGTTGTTACATGACCATGTACTGGTTTACCACTTTTAAAGATAATGCCTCCATAATAATCAACAATTAATTGAAAACCTAAACATACACCTAAGATAGGTGTGGTCTCTTCAAAATGCTCTATTAGGCGACCTAATATTGGATAGTCACTTGGTTGACCAGGGCCGGGTGAGATAATAATTGCTTCTGGTTTTAATAATTGTAATTCAGTTATGACAACTTCCTCCACGTCAATGACTTTAACTGGAAGTTTAGAAATATTTTCAACATAATCCACGAGATTATATGTGAATGAATCTTTATTGTCGATGACGATAATCATATTACTACCTCTTTCATGCCTCACTATTATGAGTTGATTAGTGTTATTATGCCAAATATCAACTTGATTTTACAGCTTAAATATATTATTCTATTCATCATGTAAATGAATAAACAGAGGTTTCTAGCTGACACCCTCTATAAAAAACTAGACATTAAGACGTCTATCTTTTTTATAGGGATAGACGTCTTTTATGTCTTACAACAGTAGTTACCTTTAAGGAGAGCGAAATTTTAAATGACAGAGCAATTATTAGATAAAAATAAAGCGATTGTAGTGTTTAGCGGAGGTCAAGATAGTACGACATGTTTATTTTGGGCAAAACAACATTTTAACGAAGTTGAATTAGTAACTTTTAAATATGGACAAAGGCATGCTCAAGAAATTGAAGTGGCACAAACTATAGCTAATGAACAACAACTTAAACACCATGTGCTAGATATGTCATTATTATCTCAATTAACACCTAATGCATTAACTGACTCAACGATGGCTATTGAAGCAAATGGTGACGATGTACCCAATACTTTTGTACCTGCCCGGAATTTATTATTTTTATCTTTTGCTGGTGCTTTAGCTTATCAACTTAATGCTAAAAATATAATTACAGGTGTATGTGAAACTGATTTTTCTGGTTATCCAGATTGTCGTGATAGCTTTGTTAAATCAATAAATGTTACTTTGAATTTATCAATGGATAAAACCTTTGTAATTCATACACCATTAATGTGGCTAGATAAAAAAGAGACATGGGCATTAAGTGATGATTTAGGTGTATTAGATTACGTAAGAGAGCGTACATTAACATGCTATAACGGGATTATTGGAGATGGATGTGGCACATGCCCATCCTGTAAATTACGCGCGCGTGGTTTGAACAACTATTTGGCCGATAAAGGAGCGAATAAATAATGTTTCAACAAAACTATCCTCAAGTAAATCATAACTACTTGTTTGAATTAAATAAAGATTTTAATTTTTCAGCTGCGCATTATATTCCAAGTGAAGACGCTGGAAAATGTATGCGCACGCATGGTCACACATATTTTGTCAATTTAACTATAGCAGGCGACACACTTGATCATAATGGCTTTTTAGTAAATTTCAGTGATTTAAAAAAACTTATCCATGGTTCATTTGACCATCAATTGTTAAATGAATTACCTATGTTTAAAGATAAAAGTCCATCAACAGAAATCGTGGCACAAACAATTTATGAAATGGTACAAAATAGTTTAGATAGTCGTTTAAATGAGCCACAATGTCTACAAGTTTATGTTCGTGAAACGCCAACAAGTTATGTTATATATCGTCCGAAGGAGCATAACAATGGCTAAAATTCCAGTTTTAGAAATATTTGGACCCACGATTCAAGGCGAAGGCAGAGTAATCGGCCGCAAAACCATGTTTGTTAGAACGGCTGGCTGTGATTATCGTTGTAGCTGGTGTGATTCAAGCTTCACTTGGGACGGTAGCGCTAAAGAAGATATTCGTATGATGACTGCTGAAGAAATATATGACGAACTTTATCAAATTGGTGGTGAAATGTTTAATCATGTAACTATATCGGGTGGTAATCCTGCCCTAATAAAAGGTATTCAAGAACTTGTTGATTTATTTGAAGGGAAAAATATTTATAGTGCGTTAGAAACACAAGGTAGTAAATTCCAACCTTGGATGACACAAATTGATGATTTAACTATTAGCCCTAAACCACCAAGTTCAAAAATGAAGCCTAATTTATTCATACTAGATGAAGTTATCAAACAATGTAAACACGACACTTTAAATTTAAAAGTAGTCATATTTGATAATGAAGATTATGCGTTTGCTAAAATGATTCATCATCGTTATCCTTCTATACCATTTTATTTACAAGTCGGTAACCCTTATTTAGACGGTGAACATGTATCTCATCATACAGAAAAATTATTATCATTATATGAAAGTCTTGTCACTCGTGTCATGGAAAGTAGTGATATGAACAATGTCTATGTATTACCACAACTGCATACATTGTTGTGGAGTAATAAAAAAGGAGTATAATGCCTAATGTAAGGTACTGGACACTGAAGAAGTAAGCCACTTCACCATAGATTTACATCGTCTTTTTACGACATAGCAACAGTGCGTGCTTGCATATAAAATGTGTTTTTGACTAAAGTTTCAAGCAATATTTAGTCATATTTGTACGAATGTAATTAAGAAATCTTAATTATAAATTGTTTAAATCAAACATTTTTTTAACATCACAATATTTAACAAAAATAAAAGTTTACATTATTTATTGTTATTAAATGCTTAACAAGGCATATATTGATATAATACTGCAATGAACTATTAATGTAAGGAGACCAAAATGCTAATATCTATTATCATCAACATAATAGTTACAGTCGTCATATTAGGATTTGACCTGTATCGCCAGAATTTAAAACAACTTAAGTATAGCTCTATTCTCATTGCAATTACTGTTAATGGTCTTATCAATTTATTTATAAGTGGTGAATATGATTACATTACATTCACATTTGTATTGTCATTAATCATATGGACACTACTACAACTTTACATAAATAATAAAGTTCGAGTCTTATTTATTGAAGATCAAAAATTTATAGCAGTTGTACTTACAATTATTTTAAGCACATCTACTATCCTTACTTATGATACGAGTCACGACTCCTATTATATGTCAGTACCATATCTAGCACCTGCCATCTCTTTAATTGCAGCTATATTGTTATTCTACAGCACTTTTAAACCTAATGAACAAGCACAATTCCGCTTTATAAAACGCGTTAAAAATCCAATACTAGTTGGTCACGTACTTTATATATTATCGTTCGTAGTTATGATGCTTTTAACACCTTATTGGTATGCCTTCATATTAATATATATCATTTTCCTTTTATTTATTTTATGGCAAAAAGTATTTAAAAATTAAAATGATTATATAAATTACTTTAGTGGTATATATAATCATAATTAATTTTTTAAAAAGGAGGCCGATTTGTATGGGCTTTATACTTATGTTAATCGTTGGTGGTTTAATTGGTTGGATTGCTGGCGGGATTTTAGGCAAAGATATTCCTGGAGGTATTTTAGGTAATATCATTGCTGGTATCGTAGGTTCTGCACTAGGTTCATGGTTACTAGGAGATTGGGGTTGGCACTTAGGTGGCATTGCTATCTTCCCAGCACTAATTGGTACAATTATTCTAGTGGCGGTTGTATCATTTATCCTAGGTAAATTACGTAAAAAATAATTACGATGAGAGTTAAAATATCTTTAACTAATGTAAAAATGGCACATTCTATTGAAACAAGATAGAATGTGCCGTTTTTTTTGAACTTTATTCGAAAAATTTATAGCATGACTCATCTTTTGCACTCCCCCGGAAACTTTACTGTTAATTCCTATGAATGGCATAGCACAATTTTTAAATGGCATTGTCGAAACAATACCTAAATGTGAACGCAATGAATACAAACAATTATCTTGGCAGCCACACACCTTATCATTCTAAAATGATGTGTCTTTCTCGAAATCAATTACTTTAGAGTAAATCCTAAAACGGATTATGACGCTACACCGACAGTACAACTAAGTTAATGATGAACTTATTTGTAAGAACCACAAACGAATAAGCTTTAAAAAGTGCGCTTATCGGAATGATAGATATGGATTCAAACGGGACTTTAAGTTATATGAATATGAATGCGAAGATTGTTCGTATTCCCCATTGAAAAATCAATGTATGAAGTTTTACTCGAACGTCGATTCGAGGCATAACCCAAGTTAAACAATAATTATTTTTTCTTAATACTACTGAATATAAGAAGATAGTAGCGCAACGAGCTGCAAAATTTCATAAAATCAAATAAAACGCCAATTTCTATATTATTTCAATAGAAATTGGCGTTTATTTTTAGTCAGAGCTATTTATGCCCTTGACTCTTCTTTGTTAAGGTTGTATCTCAAACTCATTTATTATCAATTGGCGTTTTATCTGTTTGATGTTGAGCATGATCTTCAAAGTTTGGAACATAGTCTGTTCCTATTTCTCCATTGTCTTTAGTTTGTTCATGAATATTAGTCGCTAACACAATGTATTTAGGTCTTTGTTTGACTTCATAATAAATACGTCCAATATATTCACCAATAATGCCAATTGAGATAAGCTGAATACCCCCTAACAGAAGGATCGCCGCTATTGTTGAAAAATAACCTGGTGTATCGACACCTTCAAGTAAAATGCCACAAAAGATATATATTATATACAACATACTAACAAAAGACACGAACAAACCTAAATATATTAATGCTCTTAAAGGTTTATTGTTAAAAGATATAAGCCCGTCAATAGCATAATTTAACAAGTTACTAAACGACCATTTCGATTCGCCTTCTTCTCTCTCAACATTATCGTATGTGAAGACTTGTGTATTATAGCCAATCCACTCATATAATCCTTTAGAGAAACGATTGTACTCCTCAAGTGAAGCAATAGACTTAACAGCTCGATTACTTAACAATCTAAAATCACCGACACCATCTTCTAGATTAATATCTACAAAGTAATTAATTAATTTATAATAACTTCTTGTTAGTAATTTTCGAGGCTTTTTCTCACCTTCACGATTTCGCTTAGCAATGACTTGATCATACCCATCCAAATAGCCTTCTATCATTTTAGGTATAAATTCAGGTGGATGTTGTAAATCTGCATCAATCATTATTACTGCATCACAGTCTGTACTATATTGATAACCAGCGAGCATGGCAGACTCTTTTCCAAAGTTTCTACTAAATGAAACAAATTTAATATGGTAATCTTTATTCGCAACATCCTGTATATAATTTATAGTAGAATCTCTACTACCATCGTCGACAAAAAGTATTTCATAATCATATTGTCGACTCTCACTATCTTGAGATAATACTTCGGTTAATCGCTCATAAGTTTTTAGAATAACTTCACCTTCATTATAACAAGGTACAATGACTCTAATGTTCATAAATGTGCCACCCTCATTCTTTTTTAATTACGTAATCACAATATATACCAGCGTTATAATAAATTATTTAAACGAAACCAAATATTATGTTTGTTCATTTTAGGCTTCACATCAATAATTATAGTTTTTACAAAAGTATAATTATTTTAACAAAAATAAGGACTACTGCTAAATCAAGTTACACTAATAATCCATTCTGTATTTAAATAAAAGCTTTCAAATTATAAATTTATTTTAAAGAACCTATATGAACCTTATCGGGGTTGTTGCCTTGACGTTGGTTTTTATTTAAACTATCGATTTCGGCTATGTCAGTTAATTCTAAATTAAAATCTAAAATATTATAATTTTCTTCAATTCGCGATGGTGTTTTAGACTTTGGAATAACCAACCTGTTATGCGCTAGATGCCACCTCAACACAATTTGAGCAGGGGTTTTATTATATTCTTTTGCAATATTAACTATTGTTGGGTGATCTAACAAACCTTTATTTCTCATTAGAGGCATCCAAGCTGTTACGGCGATATCTTTTTCATCACAATAAGCTTGCAACTCATGTTGATCAAAATAAGGATGTACTTCAATTTGATTCACTGCAGGAACAATTTTAGTTTCCTTCATGAGCGTTTCTAAATGATGTTGTTCAAAGTTGCAAACGCCGATAGCACGTATTTTACCTTCATCATATAATTCTTCCATGGCTCTATAACTTTCTATAAATAGTCCATCCGCTTCACAAGGCCAATGAATTAAATATAAATCTAAATAATCTGTACCTAGATTTTCTAAAGTTTTATAAAAATATGCTTTCGTATTTTCATAACCTTGGAAATCATTCCACAATTTAGATGTAATAAATAAGTCTTCTCTATCTATATCTGAATTACGTAAAGCATTACCTAAAGCTTGCTCATTCCCATAAAAATATGCCGTATCAAAAGCTCTATACCCGGCTTCTAATGCACTATGGACAGCTATCTCCATCTCATCATTTGTTATTTTATAAACGCCTAAACCAATTTTAGGCATTGGGTAACCATTATTTAAATAATATACATCATTGTCCATAGTTATTCTCCTCTCATAGCGATAAAAATAATAAAAATTAATACATTAACTATATTTCCAATTTTCATGAATTTAATCATTACTATTTGAATACAAAGAAGGGAGTGGGACAGAAATCATAATGATTTCGTAGTCCCACCCCCGCATAGATGACTAGAATTGAAAAGCGTTTTTATGAGCGCATTTTTAATTTAGTCAGCCGCTGCGTTTCCTTTGATCTAGGACTCAGACAAACAATTTATAACTGAGCCACATTTACATTAATCTACTTCTGAATCATCGTCATTATCGGCGACGTCAATGCGTTCTTTATTATATTCAATTTTTAATATGACTGAGATAATTTGATGGTTTTCAATTTCTGAAATGATCCAACGGTCAAATTCAGTATCGACATAATCTTTTTGTTGTAAATTAGTATTATGTGCTTGTAACCAACCACCAATCGTATCAATATCTTCAGAATCTTTAAATTCTATGCCGAATTGTTCATTTAAGTCATCTAATAACACACGCCCATTAATTTGATACGTCTTATCGTCTTTTTTTACGATATCATTTACTTCATCATCATCAAATTCATCACGTATTTCTCCGACGATTTCTTCTAAGATATCTTCCATGGTTAGAATGCCTGCAGTACCGCCATATTCATCAATAATTAGACTGATATGAACATGTTCGCGTTGCATTCTAACTAAAGCATCACTAATACGAGTTGTCTCTGAAATCATTGGTAATTCATGTACGAAGTTACTTATTTTAATTGGTTTCCCTGAAGCGTATTCAGTTAAAAACTCTTTAACATTAATAAAGCCTTTGACATGGTCCTTATCACCGTCATCTGTAATTGGATAACGTGTGAACTGATATTCTTTTATTGTTTCTAATAATTCATCTACATTGAAAGGTTCATTCATTGTAATCATTTGGGTTCTTGGCACCATAATATCTTTCGCATGGCGCTCATCGAATGAGAATATATTTTGCATATAAGCCAATTCTGTTTGGTTTATTTCTCCACCGTTGTAACTATTATTTATAATAATTTTGATTTCTTCTTCAGACATCGCATCATTATTTGCATCTGGATTCACACCAAACATACGTATAATTACTCGTGCAGAGCCATTCATTAACCAAATTAGAGGTTTCATTACTACACCAAAATAGTACAGTGGGCGTGAATATACAAGCGCTAAATTTTCAGTATATTGTATAGCTAATGTCTTAGGCGCCAACTCACCTAATACAACGTGCAAATATGTCACGATGATAAATGCAATAATAAATGAAATTGTCGTAGTTAAGGGTTCGGGTAAATGTAATAATTCAAATAAAGGATGCAACAATTTATCAAAAGTCGGTTCTCCTAACCAACCTAATCCAAGTGATGTCACAGTGATACCAAGTTGACAAGCAGACAAGTAATAATCTAAATTACCTATCATTTTTTTTACAACTTTAGCGCTTCCGTTGCCTTCTGCTGCTAATTGTTCGATTCTTGTAGCTCTCACTTTAACTAACGCAAATTCCGATCCTACGAATACCGTGGTCAATGCAATTAAAAGAAAAAATATTACTAAGTTCATTATGGGTATTGTTTCCAATTAACTCCCTATTACTAGGGATTCACCTCCAAATTTTACGTGTCACAACAGGTGACCGTCTTTGTTTTGAATCTATATGATTATTAGTGATTAAGACTAAATCCTTCCCATTGTAACACCTCCCAAAAAAATTGACGTATGAATTTCATTCTATCATATTACAACTGTAAGTTGTAACATTGCGTATTAATTTAATAATCAATATAAATAACAGTATTTATCTGCTTACCTGTTAAATTAATTCATCTACATAGACGCTTAATATATTCACAATTATATAATAAAACGTTACCATCTAATACTTTTTAAATGGTAACGTTTTGACAATAGTCTATTTAAATTTATTATAAATCACATCAGTTGATTATTATTCATTCATAGCTTCTGAAGCTTCTGCCTCTACTTCTGTTACTTTTGGTTTTAACAAGCCGTAAATTATCGCTGCAACCAGAGCTCCTATAATAATTGCAATTAATGATTGCAATGCATGACCAATGTCAGTTGCAAAAATTACGATAATACCACCATGCGGCGCCTGTATTGCTGAACCTAATCCTAAAGCAATTGCACCGGCTACGCCTGATCCTACCATCATTGACGGAATAACTCGTAATGGATCGGCTGCTGCAAATGGTATCGCACCTTCAGTTATAAATGATAATCCCATAACAAAGTTAGGAATAACTGAACCTTTTTGTTCTTTTGTGAATTTTTTACGGAAAATCAACATAGCGAGTGCGATTGCGATTGGAGGCACCATACCACCAATCATGGCTGCCGTGATTGGTGCGCTATTTCCTTCAGTTAGTGCAGCCGTCGCAAATACATATGCAGCTTTGTTGAAAGGACCACCCATGTCAATTGCCATCATTGCTCCAACTACTAATCCAAGTAATACAATATTGGCACCTGACAAACCATTCAATCCATTTAATAGTAAATTATTTAACCATGAAGCTGGCGGGTTAATAACATAAATCATTAACAAACCAGTTATAGTAACCGATAATACCGGATAAATTAAAGTTGGTTTCAAGCCTTCTAAAGATTGAGGTAAACCATTTACTAAACGTTTAACGCCTTGCGTTAAATAACCTGCTAAGAAACCAGCTAAAATACCACCAATAAATCCTGCGTCGCCTGATACTGCTAACATACCACCTACTAAACCAGCGGCGAAACCTGGTTTATCAGCAATACTTCTTGCAATGTAACCTGCTAAAATTGGAATAATTAATGCGAAGGCACTATTTTTACCAATATTCCATAATTGTTCTGCGAAGGCATTATGTTCAGAACTTTTTGGATCAAATGAGTTCGCGCCAAATAAAAACACAATTGCCATTAATATTCCACCAGAAATAACTAAAGGTAGCATATTAGATACACCGCTCATAAGATGTTTATATATCGTTTTGCCTATACCTTGATCGTTGTCCTCAGTTGATTTACTACGTTGTTCCCCTGAAGCAACAAATGGTTTTCTAGATGTGTCTTGTGCTAAATTAATTAACGTTTCTGGACGTTTTATTCCATCGGCTACAGGTACTTCTACTACATTTTTACCGTTAAAGCGGTCAGTTTCAACATGTACGTCAGCGGCTACAATAATACCAGTAGCTTTAGCAATGTCTTCATCGGTAAGCGCGTTTTTTACGCCACCCGAGCCGTTTGTTTCAACTTTAATTTGAATGCCCATTTGTTTAGCTTGCTTTTTCAACGCATCACGAGCCATGTAAGTATGAGCTATCCCCGTAGGACAAGCCGTTACGGCTAATATATAAGGCTCATCACCTGTCACATCATTTGAAGTAGCCGTTTGAGCACCTTGTTGCTCTTCATTTTCTTCTTCAGTAGCCTCATCGTCAGCACGGTCGATAATCTGTTGTACTTCTTCAGGAGATTGAGCTGCTAATAAATCGGCTCTGACCTTATCATCCATTAATATGCCTGATAATTTTGCTAAGGCATCTAAGTGTGTTTGAGCCCCGCCTTCAGGTGCGGCAATCATGAAAAATAAATGCGCCGGTTGCATATCAAGACTTTGATAGTCAACGCCGCTTTGTGATTTACCGAAAGCAATAGCAGGCTTATTGACAGCCGCTACTTTAGCGTGCGGTATTGCTATTCCTTCGCCGATGCCCGTAGTACTTTGTGATTCTCTATCAAATATTGCATTTTTAAAAGCATCATCATCATTCAATATACCCGCTTGATTTAGTTGAGCTACAAGTTCTTCTATAACTCCATTTTTCTCTGTGGCATTTATATCCATTGCTATCGTATCTTTTGTTAATAATTCAGTTATTCTCATATTAATCACTCCCATCAAGTTTACTAATTTCAACTTGTGATTCTATATTTTTAATTGCTTCATTTTGAGCTAAGTCATCGTTGAATGCCGTTGCCGTTCCCGCAGCAACTGCTAATTTAAAGGCTGATTCTATTGAGTAACCAGATGTTAAACCAGCAACCATACCAGCGACTGTACTATCACCTGAACCTACCGTATTAATTACTTTGCCTTTAGGAACAGTAGCTTTGAAACTTTGTTGATTATCTATATAGATTGCTCCTGCTCCCCCAAGTGAAACGATAACTGATTTTGCTCCTTGTGCTAATATCTCACGACCATACTTAACCACTTCTGCATCACTATTAATAGAGACATTAAACATTGCTTCTAGCTCATCTTTATTAGGTTTAATAAATAAAGGGCCATAAGATAGTACGCTTTCAACAAGATGTTTCTCAGCGTCTACAACTAATTGTGCGCCTGTTTCATTAGTTATTTTTGCAATATTTTCATAAATATCATTCCCAATGCTTGTCGGTACACTGCCAGCGACGATTACTATATCCTGTTCGGTTGTCTTTTTGATTTTCCCAAGTAAAGCATCTAATTGTTCTTCAGTAATATGAGGACCTGGCGCATTGATTTCAGTTTCGTTCTCAGTTTTTAATTTCACATTGATACGCGTGTCCTCATCAACAACGATGAAATCGTCAACAATATTACTACTTGAAAGTATAGCTTTGATAAAGTCACCCGGAAATCCACCAACAAACCCCAAAGCTGTCGATGTAATATTTAATGTTTGAAGTACTCTCGAAACATTAATTCCTTTGCCCCCAGCAAATTTCTGTGTTGATGAAGCGCGATTTAAACCATCTATTTGAAAATCCCTAGAGACCATAATATAGTCAATTGATGGATTAAAAGTAACTGTATAAATCATCGTTTTCCTCCTATAACGTTATATTGTTGATTAAATAATTCATAGTTTTCCACTTGCTCAACTTGCTCTGAAGAGATGATTGATACATCTTGGTCAATAGATACATTGGTAAAAAACACTTTATTAAATTTAGAAGTATCTGCTACTACAAATTTATTTAATGCTTGTTTCAATGCATATTTTTTAACAAAAGCCTCTTGATCATCAGGTGTAGTTAAACCATATTTCACATCGATGCCATTAATACCAATAAACGCTTTATCAAAGCGATAGCGACCAAGTGTTTCTATTGCACTAGGACCAACAGTAGCAAAAGTATTAGATTTAACTTGTCCACCTATCGTTATCGTCTTTATGCCATTTTTGATTAATTCTTCAACGTGGGTAAGACCATTCGTCACTACAGTGACTTGATTACTTGTAATAAACGGAATCATTTCTAAAGTAGATGAACCAGCGTCTAAAAACACACAATCGTTATCTTCAATTAACCCTGAAGCAACTTGGGCAATTTCTTTTTTCTCTTGTAGGTTTTGACTACGTTTATCAATAAGATTAGGTTCTATGACAACTGATTGATTCAGTGTAGCGCCGCCATGTAGACGCGTTAATTTACCTAATTGTTGCAGCTTAGACAAATCTCTACGTATCGTTGATGCACTACAACCGATATTGTCGATCAATTCTTGCAGTGATAAAAAATCTTTTTTTGCAAGTTCATTTAAAATTAATTCATGCCGTTTTTCCGTAATCATCTTCCCACCTCATCTCACGATTATTATAATGTATACGTTTTCTTAAAGCAATCATTTTTCATCATTTCCACTCATAAACAATCAAAATTATAGCTGTTTTTGAATGAATTCAATCAAAAACAGCCAATAGCCAAAAAAATCGTAAACTGAATAGTTTACGATTTCATTTATTATTATTCTATAATATCTACAACGTCCGCTTCTACGATGTTTATTAAATCATTGACATTAATTTTAATTTGCACACCTCGTTCTCCACCACTCACATAAATCGACTCAAATGTTAGCGCACTTTCGTCTATGTAAGTCAGAAAATGTTTTTTCATACCTATAGGGGAACAACCACCTCTTATATAACCCGTCACTTGTTTCAGACGTTCAACCGGTAATAGCATTAATTTCTTTTGATGCACACAATTTGCTGCTTGCTTCAAATTCAATGATGCTTTTACAGGAATAATGAATACAAAACATTCATGTCGAGCGTTTTCTAACACTAAAGTTTTATAGACATACTTAACGTCTACCCCAACTGTTTGTGCCACAGTAATACCATCCATATGTTTATGAGTAACTTCGTAACGATTCACCTCATATTCGATGTTAGCTTTTTCTAATATGCGCATCGCATTTGTTTTTTTATGTTTCATCAATCATACCTTCTATTGTCATTATTGATATTATAGTTCAAAGTTTTGCAGCCATACAACTAGCCGTGCAATTCACATTGTCAATTAATCAATATCAAGCGTCTTAATAAACGATTTTAGTTCTTCACTCATTGTTTGATCTTTTAGCGCAAATTCAATCGTAGTTTTAACAAAACCTAATTTCTCTCCAACATCGAAACGATTGCCTTCAAAATCATACGCAAAAACTTGATTATCTTTGTTTAAGCGCTCTATAGCATCTGTTAACTGTATTTCACCTCCAGCACCCTCACCTTGAGTTTCTAAATAATCAAAGATTTCGGGTGTAAGCACGTAACGTCCCATAATAGCTAAGTTAGATGGTGCAGTCCCTTCAGCTGGTTTTTCTACAAATTCTTTAACTTCGTAACGGCGCTCTTGGTGAGCAACAGGATCTATAATGCCATATCTATGCGTTTCATTTTCTGGCACTTCCTGTACGCCAATGACCGACTTTTCTGTTTGTTCATATATATCTATAAGTTGTTTAATTGCTGGTGTATCTGATTCGACGATATCATCGCCTAATAGTACTGCAAATGGTTCATCGCCTATAAATTGACGGGCAGAATAAATGGCATGACCTAAACCTTTTTGTTCTTTCTGTCTCACGTAAAAAATATTCGCCAACTCAGTTGAATATTTCACGCGTTCTAACAAATCATCTTTGCCTTTTTCCTCTAAAATCATTTCTAATTCTTTTTGATTATCAAAATGATCTTCTATAGCTCTCTTATGCTTACCTGTAACAATAATTATGTCTTCGATTCCAGCTTTAGCAGCTTCTTCTACTATGTATTGAATTGTTGGTTTATCTAATATAGGCAACATTTCTTTTGGCATCGCTTTTGTTGCTGGTAGAAATCTTGTACCTAAACCCGCAGCAGGTATGATTGCTTTTTTTATCTTTTTCACAAAGTTCACCCTTTTCATTATATATACATTATTAAACATAGCTTAACATTAATTACTTATTTATTAGTATAAAGAAATTCACACAAATCTACTTAGATTTATGTGAATCGTAACATTTTTTAAAGTTATTGGGCTATTCTCGCGTTGGTAAATTAACTACATTACCTGAATTAGTCACGTTTACTTTGAGTTGTTTATTATTTAATGAATCGATAAATGAATATATTATACCTCTAGTAGTATGTCTTTCATTTTGCAATCTTGCATGTGAAGATAATTGGTCTCGGGCATACATTTGAGCAATGACAGACTTTTCTTGATTAGTAACATTGATATTCTGCTTTTTAGTTTTAACTGGTTTGAAATCCATATCAAAAATTTTAGGACTATTATTAGAATTAACTGTGACTCTACAATATGTGCCTTTTTGTTTTGCATTTTCAAACGTAAAAATATAATAATATTTACCATTAAAACTTTTGTCTATAGCATAGTCATGGTATCGATTATGACTTTGATTATTACTATTTACCATTGATTGGGCTGAGCCTATAGCAGAAGTAAATTGAGGCAAATGTTTGTTTGCTACTTCATCGTTATTAGAAATATTAGTAGTATTTTGCGCAATTGCAATAGACCGCTTCCCATTTCTAGGATTATTTAGACCTTTAGGTTGAATGGCAGCATCAATTGTATTGTAGTTTGAAAACATACTTTCCACTTTATTAACAACAATATTTTTGACATGGGGTTTACTACATATAAATTCATGTACTTTAATTAGTGCGTATTGATTAGTAGCAATAAATAATAGGAAGGCTAAAAAGCATGCTAGTAAAAATGTTACCAGCCCTAGCATTATGTTTTTCATAAATTACCTCCCCAATTACTCTATTACTTTAATAAATAGTAACATAAATAATAGCGTAAAAAGGTTAAGTGTAGCGCAATTTAAAAAGAATGTAATGTATATAACATATTTATTACGAATCCAAAAAATTACTATAACAAAATTGTCACAAAACCACGATTTTAAATACTTTAATAACCAATAAACCACACTTTTTTTAGATAAAAGTGTGGTTTACTCACAGGTTTAAAGTTATTTTTAGACTTTAAGATTAAGCGTTTTTTCGTTTCCTTCTCAAAGTTTTTTCGATGAAAATTACAAGTACACCTAGTATCATTACAACTATAGACATATATAATGGGAACTCAAAATTAACATCAAATAACGAGCCTGCCACTAACGGACCTACAAAGTTTCCCATACTCGTAAAAGTAGAGTTTAAACCACCAGCAAATCCTTGGCGATCACCCGCAATATTAGAAAAATAATTCGTAATTGCTGGACGAATCATATCAAATCCTATAAAAACGATAAAACTCACTATCATGATTCCCCAATAACTTTGCGTTATCGTCAAACCAATTAAAATTACTGCTGAATATATCAGCGCATAAGTTATGAAATTTAGTTCGCTGAAATATTTCATAAATTTATCGAAGAAAAAGACTTGGAATACTGCGCCTGCAATACCACCACCTGTAATTGCTATTGAAATATCTAAAGGTGAATAATGTGCTTTGTCTGCAGTGTATAATGGAAACAGCGTCTCAAATGAAGACAATCCAAATGCCAATACAAGCGTAAGTATGATTGGCGTTAAAAATACTTTCCAGTTTATTTTGCTTAACATCTCTGGTTGATAGTTCGTAAAACCAGCCGTTGTCGTCTTTTTAGGATTATGAATAAGTATAATAGATAAAATTAGGGCGAGGATACCACTAAATCCTGCAACGAAGAACGGTAATCTATGTGAGAATTCAGCTAAAAATCCACCTAATCCCGGTCCTAAAATAAAGCCTGAATTAATAATTGCGGACATGTAGCCAAAGTTTTTGGCCTTATCACCAGATGGAGATATATCTGCTATTAATCCTGTAACACCTGGCATTACCATACCAGCACTGAAACCACCTAAAATTCTCGACACTATTAATAAAGTAAAAGAATGACTAATTGCGAATAAAAATTCTGAAATAGCGAAGAGTAACAGCCCAATGCATATTATTAACTTCTTACCAAGTTTATCAGCTAATGTTCCACCAAAAGGTGATATAAACATTTGTGCTAAAGCAAAGACAGCTACTAAAATTCCTAAATCGCTACCTTTTAAACCTAAATCCTTCAAATATACAGGTAATACAGGAACTATTAAGCCTATACCTAAAAAAACAAGAAAAATATTAAAATATAAGACATAAAACTGTTTATTCATAATTCACTCTCCCCACTATAAAATATAAAGTCACTTAACTGGTTAATTCACAAAAGAATTAAAATGATTAATTTGTACAATATTACAACATTCTATTACAACTTCCATAATGAACACAATAGTTAAAATAAACTTTTTTAGCGTTATGAACAAATCAACTCGGGGTATTTAGTAATTATACAGAAATATACAAATAGGTGGGAGTTATATGAACTATAAAGTTTACGGACAAACTATTGTATTAGTTTTAGAACAAGGTGAAGATATTGTTGAACAAGTTACAATAATCGCACAACAACAAAATGGTAAATTTGGTACTGTAAGTGGCATTGGTGCTTGCCAAGGCGTAGAACTAAATTTTTATAATCTTGAAACTCAAACATACGAAAAAAGAGCAGTCCAAGAGCCACTTGAATTAATTAGCTTACTCGGTAACATCTCGCATATTGACGATACGCCATTCGCGCATCTTCATGCCACGTTTGGTACCAATCAATACCAAACGTTAAGTGGTCATTTGACCAAGGCCGTCGTATCCGCCACAGCTGAAATTGTGATTACTATGACAGAATTAGATATCAATCGCAAACACAGTAGCCAAATTGGTTTGAATTTATTAGATTTATCAACTAAATGATAAGTCATTACTTTGCACTTTTACAGGGGTGAAATCATGAAACTACTAGGTTTCACTCCTGTTTTAGTATGTTTTGATTTTCTAGGTCATTACTAACAGTAATAATATGCCATAGAAAAAACGCTAAACTTTTTTATCGATGAGTTCATGTGCATAATAAATACGTGTTCATCGTGGTAAGATAAAGGAAGCTTCCTATTTTCATTCCTTTTCTATTGATTATAAAAATCAAAACGTGTATTATTAAACCTCATATTCTCAAATTCACTTTGTATTATTATGAGTATAAAATAGCAGTTTTAATAAGGAAGGTAAGTCTTATGAACTTTAAATATAAAGTAAGATATATAGCACGTATTGTATTTCTGTTGCTTATTGTAATTTCTATCTTAAAAAATAATGTATATGGTTTTATGACACTAAACCTCTTTTTGGCATATATACCTTTAGAACTATGCCTATTACTTAAATTATTTAAGCCCAAACGAAAATTTGAATGGCCATTATTTATAATTTTTTCGCTTATTTTTGTCTTTATGGTTCCCAATACATTTTATATGATTACAGATTTAATTCATTTAAATCAATTTGCATTTAACTTTTACGCTGGACTAAATATTGTTGAGTGGAAATACTTTGCGTACCTAGTAGCAGCAGTGTTTTTCTCCTTATATTGTTTATTGCTCATATTCCTCGAAATGAGCACTTTCACGCATTATATGTGGTTAAATCGTGTCATTATCCTAATTATGATGTTTTTAAATGGCCTAGGCATTTATATGGGTAGATTTTTACGTGTCCATTCTGTTTATTTAATCAATGAACCATTACGTATATTTAGAGAAGTATTTGTGGCTATCTTTAATATTGATACTATTATATTTGTATTGTTGATGGTGGCCTTGCAATTATTACTTGTGCTGTTTATGAAAGGAGTTCGTATCGCGAAATGATCACAAAAATTATTATTTTAATAACTATCATTATCTTACTCCAACTCATTATTGGCCATTTTCTACATGAAGTAGGTTTTTCAATATTTCATAGCATAATTTTAATGGTTTTTCCATTAGGCATTGCCCTATTTTTTCTACAGTTGTTTTATTATGAACAGCGCTACCCAGAATGGTCAGTACCTTTAAAAGTTAAATTAAGATTGAAGTATATGTATATTATTACTTTCTTTGAATATGTAGCCGTTTACATTTGCTTATTTTAAATAATAAAACAGTTTTGGGACATCGGTCTCAAACTAATAACCCTTAATGATTTAAAATCATTAAGGGTTAATTTTTTATATTCAAAATTACGTATTGTATGGTTTGCTTTTGTAACAATCACGACAGTATTTCGCTTTATACTCGCGTGACGGTTCAAGCATTAAATTAAATCTAGCTAGAATTCGTATACTTCTTAATGGTCCTAAATCAAAAAATTCAACGAGTTGCATAATTTTATAAGAACAAAGCAAACGTCAATTGCTATATTATTTCGATAGCAATTGACGTCTATACATTAGTCAAAGATATTTTAAGTCACAAAGTTGATTTTAACTTCACACTAAATTTAATATTTTAATGACGCTATAATTACTTTTGTCGTATTCTTTTTAACCATTTGAATAGTATATATATAACAAGAATCAATAATAAAACATAAATAATTTTAGAATAAATATCCATGTAGTTTACAATTAGGTGCCAATTCCCACCTACAGTTTGCCCAAGATATATCAAAATGATATTCCATATCAGTGTACCAAGTGTCGTAAATAAAATAAAAAGCCATATATTCATTTTTGTAATGCCAGCGGGAATAGAAATAAGACTACGTATCAAAGGAATAAACCTACAAAAGAAAATAGTCCAATATCCGTAACGCTCAAACCAATTAAAAGTTTTAGCTAAATCTTCCGCATTTACACGTAAAAATTTACCGTACTTTTGTACTAACTTAAATAATTTATCTTCCCCTATCCAAACACCTATACCATATAATACAATCGCGCCAATAACCGAACCGATTGTAGACGTTATAACGACACCAATGAAATTTATATCAGATTTCGTTGTCATAAATCCGCCAAAGGTTAAAATAATTTCAGACGGTATAGGCGGGAAAATATTTTCTAAAAATATTAACCACGCAATACCAAAGTAACCATATTGTTCCATAAAATGAATAATCCATTTTTCCATTCATTTTCTCCTAATAACTAATTTTTTAGAATAAATTATTAACTGAACCATATAGGTATATTAGCGTACCAAATATACCGCCTGTTAATATTGTTAAAATTAATGACTGCAACATTGTCCGTTTGTAATGTTTAACGAATGACACGAATAACAATCCGCCATTATATAAGAAAAACAAACCAAATAATGCTAGAAATACATTAATATCGGGATATGCAATATTTAATAACAATATCACTATAGCGAAACCTAAAAAGGGAAAATTTATTAGGTTTCGTTGGAATCTTGCTTCTTTCTCTTGATGTTGATCGTTCTTTTGACTCATTTGCTATTTCTCCTTTTAATTATGGAATATCATGACCAAGTGATGCAGTATAAATATCAAACCATTCTTGATCTGTAAGTGTAATATTAAATCCTGCCAACGCATCATCAATACGGCTAATTTGATGCGTACCTAACACAGGCATAACTTGAGCAGGGTGCTTATTAAGCCATGCCATAATGATTCCAGAAGCCGTAACTTGGTATTTTTGTGCTAAAGGCTCAATTATATTCATAATTCTTTGTGCCTTTGCATCTTCTGAGCTAAATAGTTTGCCTCCAGCAAGTGGACTCCATGCCATGACTTTGACCTCATCTTTATACATATGATTAATAGTACCATCATCAAGTGCATCAAGCGTATATGGTGATAATTCTAATTGATTTAACGTGATATGTAATTTGTCACATACCAAATTATTATTCAATAAATCATATTGAGATTTATTAAAATTAGACACTCCAAATGACTTAACTTTTCCAGCTGTCACTAATTCTTTCAATGCTTCAGTGATTTCATTAGGATCCATTAATGGAGATGGGCGATGGATAAGTAAAGAATCAAGATAGTCGACATTTAACTCTGTCAACGATCTATTAACTGACCGTTCAATATGTGCTTTCGTATGATCATAGCGATGTCCATTCGTCCATGACAGTTCGTCAGAAGGTAACACAATGCCACATTTAGACACTATTTCCAACTTTTCTCTAAGTTTGGGAGATAGTTTTAATGCTTCACCGAATATTCCCTCACATGTGTAGTCACCATAAATATCTGCGTGATCCATAGTAGTAATACCTCTATCAACTAATTCATGTAAATATTTATTTAGTTGTTGTGATGACCATTCCCATGTGTGGGTGCGCCAAAATCCTTGTATCATTTTTGAAAAAGAAACGTGCTGATTAATTGTAACCTTGTCCATCTATAACACATCCTTAATAACGTTTTGTTGATTACGTAAATTGTAACATGTCTAACTTATTTTTTATTCTCTCAACATCTAAATGTTCACCAATAATAACAATTGTTAAATTTTTATCACATTCTACTGGTTGATAGTTTGGCATACCGTGAGCATATTGAAATTCATAAATGACATTCGGCTCATCGCGAAACATTACATATCCTTTCAGTCTTAAAACATTTTCTGGCAGTCGTAAAATAAATTGATAAAACAGACGTCTATCGATTGCGGAGGTAAAGGTATAATTTAACGAATTAATATTATGGTGGTCTCCATGAGAATGTTCTAGTTGCAAATCCTTTTGATTAACCGATCTTATTTGGTCATTAGAAACACGCCCATATGTAGTATAAAAAATAGTCGCTTTATCGTTTATAATATTTAATTCCGTTAACTTTTCTCGCTCCCCTTCAGTTATTAAGTCCATTTTATTCACTAACAATAAACTGCATACACTTAATTGTTCTTCCATAAGTTTCTTAGTCTGAGGTGTGTAGCGCTCTCTATCTATAAAAGTAGTTGCGTCAACTACACCAATAATAAACGGTTGAGCAACTTCATCGATAATTTCGGGGTCTTGGCAAGCGGCTATAATTTCAATTGGATGTGCGATACCAGTAGCTTCTATAACAATGTGATCATATTCGTTTTTAGCAATGACTTGTTTTAATTGTACCAATAAATCTTGTTTTAGATCACAACATACGCAACCATTCAGCATTGGAATGACTGGTACTTCTTTTGAAAATTGATTATTCACATCGAAATTACCAACTTCATTAACAACAATTTGAGGATTTTCCTCCCTTTTTAATAAATTTTGTATATAATTATTAAGAAATGTTGTTTTTCCGCTGCCAAGAAAACCAGTCACAATAGTTACCGCAAGCTTTTGTTCCTTAAAATAATTCATAAAAATCACTCATTTCAAAATTTATTGTTTGCATAAAAAATAATTTAAAACTATAATTAACCTTTTACTTGATAAAATATTAAATATCTTCTACACTTTAATCACACTTAATATTTTAGCATGGCAAAGTACAAAAGTGTGTTTGCAAATGGAATCTATACAACATAGACGGATATAATTCCGATGCACAGAGAAAATACGGATTAGGATGTCTGGAGGAGAACTTAATGTCTGAGCAACTAAATTTAAAGGAGCAATTATGTTTCAGTTTATACAATGCACAAAGACTAGTAAATCGCTACTATTCAAATAATGTCTTTAAAAAGTATAAACTTACTTATCCACAATTTTTAGTTTTAACTATCTTGTGGGCAGAATCACCAGTTAATGTTAAAAAGGTTGTTACCGAATTAGCATTAGATACAGGGACTGTTTCACCATTATTAAAACGTATGGAACAGGTCGATTTAATTAAGCGAGAAAGATCAGAAGTCGATCAACGCGAAGTGTTTATTCATTTGACAGATAAAAGTGAAGGAATTCGTCCTGAATTGGAAACTGCATGTCAAGACGTTGCAGTAGCATCTTCACTTGATTCAAATGAAGCCGCTGAACTAAATAGATTACTTGGCAAAGTTATAAATGCCTTTACTGAATACGAAAATGAGTAACATGGATACATGCTAAAATATCGTAGAAGTTATTAAAATTGACATCAATAAATTTAAATAAAGAGGTTAAACAATAAATTGTTTAACCTCTTTATTTGTATATCAGCAATTAATTATTGCACATCATTTAATTTTAAAACATCATATAAATATCCTTGTTGTGCTAACAACGTTTCGTATGTGCCTCGTTCTATAATTTCTCCTTCAACCATCACAATGATTTCATCAAAATGTAGTAATAATCTTAAATCATGAGTCGCAACGATAAGTGTTTGTGCATGGTCATGGATTAAAGACATTATTTTATCGGTATTAATAATATCTAATGCAGTCGTTGGCTCGTCCATTATCCATAAATCACTTTCTTTTAATAACAATCTAGCAATACTGATACGTTGGAGTTCGCCTCCTGAGACATTATTACCACTCAGATCTAATTCTTTATCGAGCGACATATCTGATAAACCGAGTAAATCTAACACTTTTCTAATTTCTACATCACTACGAGTTGTAAAGAGATTATCCCTTAACGTACCATCAAATACTTGTTGAGATTGCAACAATGCATTTATCGAAGCATATTTTTGTTCATTATCAATACGATGAATGTCTTGTTGATGATACTTAACATTACCAGTATTAGTTTCGTATAGACCTAACATTAAATTTAACAATGTGCTTTTACCCGAACCAGAAGGTCCAATAATAGCTACATGTGAGCCTTGATTAATTTGTAAATTTACATTACTAATCACGGGTAAGTACTGTTGCCAATATTTAAAAGTAACATCGTTAAATTCTATAATCGGATTATTATGAGACGTATTTGTAATTAGATCATTTGTTCCCTGTTGGACAGGATGCGCCATTATATCATTAACACTGCTTAAAGCATCATCAGTATCCGCTTTATAATAAGCAACGTTACTCATTGGCACTGCTTGTTCAAATAGCGTCAACATCATTAAGACGATACTTGTTAAATAAACCACGTCTAAATTTCCGTTATGCACTTGAAGCACACCTAACAATAACGTTAAAAAGAGCGATACCATAGCAATAATATTTAGTAAGAAATCATACAGTGTTAAAAAATGATGTTCTTTAGCTTGAGCTTGGCTGTATCGTTGCAACGAATCATGCACTTTATATTTAAAATCTTCAACTTTATTAAAGCGATTTAATTCTTCATAACCAGATTTATAATCATAATATTGCTCCATAAAATTATTTTGAGCATCGCGTTTAATGTGTTTTATTTTGCTAGATTTTTTGGCACTTATCCAAGGCACTATCCCTAATGTAATCAGCATACTCACAAAGATGACTAACGCATGTACATAAGAAAAAATAAATAACACTATAATAGATACAATTGACGTTAATCCTATGACAATTGGCGGGTAGTAAACACGCAAATAAATATTTTGTAAGGCTTCAATCCGGCCAATCATGTTAGAAAGTAATTCTGTAGATTTAAACTTTCTGTATATATCTGGCACTACTGGAATTAAGCCTTTGAAAAATTGAACCCTTACATCCCTTAACATTGTAAACGTTGTACGGTGTGATAATAAACGTTCAATGTATCTAAATATTGCACGTAAAAAACCAAACATTTTCACAGATACAATTAAGACCATTAATGCGTATAATGGCGCACCAAGTGCACTTTGAGTCACCATATAACCACTTAAGAAAAACATCGCCAATGCTACAAGGCTACCCAGTACACCCACTACCACAGCTAGTACTAAATCTTTATCTATTTTAAAATGAATACGTGGTTTCATAATGAATCATCACCTTCTAACTTTGATACTGCCATTTGGTTATCAATACGTTGAATTTGACCGTTTTTTAGTTCTATACATTTGTTTGCTTGTCGAATTGTACTAATTCTATGAGCTATAAATACAATTGTTTGTCGCTGGAAATGGTGCTCTATGGCTTCTTGTATAATTTTTTCTGTTGCAATATCTAAACCAGTCGTTGGCTCATCAAAAATCAACACGTCAGGTTGCAATAATAGCACCCTTGCCAACTCAATTCTTCTCATCTCTCCACCTGATAACATCTCGCCACCTTCACCGATATGTGTATCTATACCATCATCTAATAAATTAATTTTTTGATGCAAATTCACTTCTTTTAGAACATTTACTATTCTCTCTTCATCAATATCGTTATCAAACATCGTCACGTTATTTCTAATTGATGTATTAAAAATATAAGGCGCCTGACTTAAAACACCAAAATTAATATGTTGTGAATTCATTTGCACTTCACCACTCGATGGTTGTAGTTGCTGACTGATTATTTTAGCTAACGTCGATTTCCCAGCACCACTTGGACCAATTAATGCAATTTTGTCGCCATTTTCAATTGTTATATTAATATTTTGGAGCACATAATCTGATGAGTCATTATATTTAAGCCATAAATTTTTTAACTCTATAATATGCTCTGAATCTGTAACATGTGGCTGCGCAACTACGTTAGTCTCAGCACCGTCTAAAAAGTCGAATAAGACATCGCTAGAGCCTTCGCTTTGTTTTCCTGTATGGAATGATTGACCTAAGTCTTTAATCGCATTATAAAACTCAGGAGCTAAAATAATCGCTATCGCTGCAGTTTCAAAGTTCACATTGTGAAATAACACGAGTCCTAGTCCTACTTCTAATGCGACGAGACCGATACCTAACATCGTAATGAACTCTAACATTAGACCAGACAAAAATGCACTACGTAAAATGATCATAGTCAACGTTCTGAAATGTGTACTTTCTTTATATAATTCTCGTTCAGTTTGAGCTGTACGATTGAATAATTTCAACGTAATTAAACCTTTTACTTTATTCAAAAATTGTTGACTAAATTGATTCAAATATGTCATTTTATCTTTTGCCTCGTCACGAGTTTTCAAGCCAAAGATGATGTAAAATAGCGGAATAAAAGGTGCAGTTACCAACATAATTAAAGCTGTATTTAAATGAATAAAAAGCATTGCAATAATAATAAAAAACGGTATCATCATTGATTTAAATACCTGTGGTAAATAACCGTTAAAAAATGGTAATATGCCATCAATAGTTTCTGTAACTATATTAACTTGACTACCTATAGGCACGTTCGAATTTTTATCAATTGCCTGTTGTCGAAAATATTGCGCTACTTTAAAAGCCATTTGGTTACCTAATGATATATTTAACATATTAAATATAGCTCTAAGTAACAAAACTAGACCAGTTATTATAATTAATACATATATTTGAAAATTTTTATTTATTAAAACCTCGTTCAAAACTTTACCAATAGCGATATTTTGTATCACTACTGTTAATGCTAGAAGCATGCTTACAATCGCCATACCTATTGGATATATTTTATATTTCAATGCAATCTTTGTTAATCTTTTCACAAATATCACCTAAATTATATTATAATCTCTTTGTTTTATTTTTAAATGAATAAGCTTTGCATTTCACATCAAATTATTTTTGTATTACATATTTTTGTCACAATCTTTATGTATTTTACGAGTTATCTAATTAATAAAACCCAGTTTCATAGCTTTCTTAAAGCGACATTAAATTACTCGTTATTGATATAACTTTACCTGATTTCATGATATTATAAGAAAATGAAAAATGAAAAAAATTAACAATTAATATGAAAGTAGGTAAATTATGTTAATACTAGAATTAATTAAAGGAATTATTTTAGGTATTGTCGAAGGCTTAACAGAATTCGCACCAGTTTCATCTACAGGACATATGATTTTAGTTGACGACATGTGGTTGAAATCTAGAACTTTTTTAGGTTCTGAATCGGCGTTCACTTTTAAAGTAGTTATTCAACTTGGCTCTGTATTTGCAGCCGCATGGGTCTTTAGAGAGCGTTATTTCGAAATGCTTCATATAGGTAAATACAAATCTCAACCTATCGATGGCCTCAGAAGTAAACCTAAGCGTTTAAATCTATTACATATTTTGGTTGGCATGATTCCCGCTGGAGTACTGGGATTACTATTTGATGATTTAATCGAAAATTATTTGTTTAGTGTACCTACTGTAATGATTGGCTTACTGATTGGTGCAGTTTATATGATCTTGGCAGATATTTACAGTAAAAAAGTCCCTAATCCTAAGACAGTAGATCAAATAAATTATTTACAAGCTTTTATTATCGGTTTATCTCAAGCAATTGCAATGTGGCCAGGTTTCAGCAGATCTGGTTCTACAATATCTACCGGCGTACTTATGAAAATGAACCATAAAGCTGCTTCGGACTTTACATTTATGATGTCTGTTCCTATTATGCTAGGAGCTAGTGGTTTGTCATTATTAAAAAACATTGAATTTATTCATTTAAATCAATTACCTTTTTACATTCTTGGATTTTTAGCAGCATTTGTTTTTGGCTTAATCACTATTAAATTATTCCTACATTTAATTAGTAGAGTGAAACTCTTACCATTTGCCATATATAGAATCATTTTAGTTATAATTATTGCCATTCTTTATTTCGGTTTTGGTATAGGTCATCATATTACAAGCGCATAATTATTACGGACATTATTTTTAACATTAATTGTTATGATTAATGTCCCTTTTTCTTTAGAAATGTTAATATAATATCTTAACCTAAATGAATTGTCGTTAATTCATTTGTAGCGTTTATTTTAGTCAATCAAAGGGTAAATACTATTTAGTATATTTATATGGAGGCAACGTTATGGACAAAAAGTATTTAGTGAAAACATTAATCAACGTTTTACCAATCTTTCTAGTTCCACTTGTTTTAGAACGTAAACGTATTAATGAACAACCAGATGTTAAAAAAGCAACTGATGCTACCGTTAAAGCTTCAAAGACAGTAGCACATAAATCTGTTCAGTTCAAAGATGCTGTTGTAGATAAATCAGGTGATGCAAAAGATTATGTTGTTGAAAAGAAACAGCATTTGAATGAAAAACGTCAGCTAAAACGTATCGCAAAAGAAAGCGACCCATCTTATATCGAAAAACAAGAAGATAAAGCAGCCAAAGAAGACCGTAAAGAAGCTGAAAAGTTAGATAAAAAATTACAAAAACGTATTGAACAGCGTCATAAAGAAGAAGAAAAATTAAGATCAGAGAACCAATCAGAGCGCATTAAAAATATGAAAAAAAGCAATAAATATATGGATAATGTTGGTTTAACACCAGGCAAAGTTGATAAAGAAACTGAGAAAAAAGGTGCCAAACTTGCCAAAGAAAACCGTAAAGAAATTAGTAAGTTAGATAAAATTTTACAAAAACGCATCGCCAAACGACATAAAGAAGAAGAAAAAGAGCTGGAAAAAAGCAAAAAAGCACGCCTTGCTGAGTTTAAAAAGTATAAAAATTATGACGCGAAAAGCGTCGTAAAACAAAATAAAGAGCAAGGCAAGTAGGCTACTTGTGACTCGAATTATCATAGATGGAGATGCTTGTCCTGTAACTCATTCAGTTATTGAATTGACTACAGGGACAGGCATTTTTGTTATCGTTGTACGCAGTTTTAGTCACTACTCTACGACTATCCAGCCGGAACACGTACGTACAGTTTATGTCGATAATAATCCAGAAGCAGTTGATTATAAAATAGTACAACTTTCAAATTCCGAAGATATCGTTATTACTCAAGATTATGGCCTAGCTAGCCTATTATTAAATAAGGTAGCAATGGTGTTACATCATTCAGGCCGTATCTATACAAACGATAATATCGATACTTTACTCGCCCAGAGACATGCAAACGCTCAATTTAGAAAAAGTGGTGGTAGAACAAAAGGCCCATCTAAATTCACTGCAGATGACCAATCACAGTTTGAAACCATATTAACTCAAATTTTGAATGATTACATAGATGAGGAGCAATAAGAATGAAAAAGATAGCAGTTTATTGTGGTGCAAGTAAGGGGAACAACCCTATTTACGTCAAAGAAGCTTATAAATTAGGACAACACATGGCGGAAAATGGCTATGAACTAATATTCGGTGCCGGATCAGTAGGTATTATGGGAGCGATACAAGATGGTGTGTTAGATGCTGGAGGTAAAGTGACAGGCGTAATTCCTAAAATGCTCGATGAACGAGAAATTACAAGTCAAAAAGTCAGCGAACTTATTCTTGTAGATTCTATGCATGAACGTAAAAATAAAATGGCTGAACTTGCTGATGCTTTTGTTATGGCGCCAGGTGGCGCTGGTTCGTTAGAAGAATTTTTCGAAATGTATAGTTGGTCTCAGATTGGTATTCACCAGAAACCAATCGCAATGTTTAATATTAATAACTTTTTTAATCCTCTAGCAGATTTATTATTACACATGATTACCGAGGGATTTATAGATGACAAATATAAACAATTAGCACCTTTATGTAATACGAAAGAAGACCTTTTATCTACATTAGAAAACTATACACCGCTCGGTGTTCGTACTTATGATTAATAAAAAGCAATGTAGCACATATCCAACTATCATGTGCTACATTGCTTTTTATCTTACTAACTTTTTATAATACCTTACATGTTTTTTTAATGGATCGTAATTACTTAAATCAGGATATTCAAAATAATCATAGAAATGCATATTAATTTTTTCCATCACTTTAATAGAACTAATATTCTGTTCTGCAGTTAAGGCATAAACTTCTTCTATACCTTGTTTAGCGGCAAATTCTAATACTGCTTCTGCACCCTCTGAGGCAAAACCATTTCCCCATACTTCTGGGATTAATCGCCATCCTATTTCATAAAAAGGCAATTCATCAAAACTATATTTACTCTCAGTGGCTATATAATTCACGCCAATAAACCCTAGCCATCCCCCCGTTTCTTTTAATTCAACGGCAAAGAGTCCAATACCGCGTTCTTTAATAATTTCGTCTATCATTTTCATATCTAGTTCAGAGCGACGGTAACTCAATAAACTAGGAAAGAATCGTCTCACTTGTTGATTTGCATTCATTTGTTGAAATGGTAATAAATCTTCTTCATGCCAATCTCTTAAAATAAGACGTTCAGTTTCGATATAAACTGTCATATTTCACACCTCTTTATTACTAATGCTAATATATTTATATTGCTATAAAAAATAACGCGTTATGATTAATCATATCGCGCTACGTAATGAATTTTATAAGTGAGATTACCATTATGCTTTAGTAATATAACTAATTAATTGTATGTTAACTGCAATTTCTTTCAATCTATTTCTTTCACTTTTTGGTGCTGTAAATGTAGCATCTATTAAATCATTTTGATGATCCAATCTATATGTAGCTACAAATGTATCAGTATCTGATTCAAAATTAGGTAAATGTGCAACGACACGCTTAATTTCGCCAGTTGAATCTTTAATTTGTCTGCCAGTAATATTTTCTAATTCCTTACCTAGTTCAGGTAAAGTAATTGAACGACCTTCTAAGATATCAAAATCTTGTTCATGCATAAATACTCCCTCGCTTTCTCCACCAGTCCTCAAAATATTGCTTTATATTACGATTTCATTTAAAAAGTCTAATGTTATGATTTACAAATTTATTATGATTACTCATAAAGTACACAAGTTTTCCAACAATTTATATTTTATGACAAATAAATACCCGTTACTATTGAAAATAAAACCCTTACAAATTATTTTATAGAAAATATTGTAACATAATTATTAATAATAATTAAATAATTTTTCTATTAGTTATACAGATATATATCTTCAAGGACTTATTTTCATTCATTTACTTATCTTTCTTTTTATGAGAGGACTTCTCTTTATCACTACTATCATCAATACTTGAACCATCATCGATATCTTTTTCTAGTTGGTCTGCTTGATTTTTCAATTTATCTTGTTGTTTTGATAATTTATCTTTTTGCTCTTTCAATTCTTTGTTTTCTTTTTCTAATTTACTAATGTCTTTTTGTAATGACTCTTTCTCTGCGCTTTTGCCACAACCTGATAGAGCAATGGTTGATGCGAGAATTAGAATAAACCACTTTTTCATACGTGAGCTCCTTATCATTAAACTATCATACTTTATTTTACCATTATTCTTTAAGTTGTTCATCCAAAGTCGTAAGATCTTTTGTCATTATTAATTTTTCCGTAGCATAACCCAACTTATTATTCAATTCAAACATGGCAGTATTGTTTTTGTGAATAGTACCGATGATTTTGTGTGCATGATTGTCTATTGCCCAATTTTCTATAGTAGTTTTTAGTAAGCTCGCTATATGTTGTTTTCTGTAGTTATGTGCTACATATAACATTTCAATCACTACTACTTTATTTTCTTTTTGAAAATGTCCCCAAATAAATCCGGCAAGGTTGCCATCGATAAGGTTTATATAAATTGCGTCACTCATATAATTTATACGTCTTATAATCATTTCTTCTCGTAAACTCACCGCAAAATTTGTAGGTCGTGGCGCATTATTTTGTTCTGCTAGCTCACGTTCATGAATATAAGCAATTTGATTAATAATTTGTTTATCTTCTAACTTTAATTTTCTCATAATAGCCTCTTTACATAATATTGATTTCTCTACTAATATTAGTCATAATTGTGTAGAAATCAATACTCTAATAAAAGGAATCTAAATTCAAATGAAATCTACTGATAAGTTAACACGCGAAAACAATGTTAAATCTTTACGATTAAATAATACAGATAGAGAGATTTTTGAAAATTATATGACATACGTACGCGCTGATTTAAGTGTAAATCCACATGATTCAGAAAGAATGTTGAATCGCATACTGAAGCAATTACTCAACGCAGAAGAACGTGGTATACATGCGATGGATTTCTTTGGTCACGATCCAAAAAATCATGCAAAAAAAGAACTAAAAGCGCTGCCTAATGAAACGGTCACTAATATTTTCAAATATATTGTGGAGCATTTCATTTTATTTGTAGGCATGTTTTGTTTTTTAAAAGGTTTTATAGGATTTTTTATAGGTGCCAAAAATATCTATTTATATACCTTCCCTATCATTTTAATTGTTGGTATTTTCATCATGTTCTTATTTATTTGGGTCATCTTCAAAGCAATACAAATGCAGTGTTTTAGTAGATCTCAACTAAATTGGTTAATTACTTATTTTGTTATCATTACCCTTATATTTGCCATATTTTATGTTTTTTTCATACCTCAATCATATTTAGCGTTTGGACCACATATATTTATCGGTAATTGGGTGTTTATTATAATGTCCTTAATTATTATTCCAATATCATTATATATTGACCACCATATTACAAATAAAAATTCAGATACTACATTATAAAAAATAATTCTAAGACAAAATTCAAACTAATAGCCCTTAAATGATTTAAGGGCTGCTTTTGTTTTAGTATTTTATATTATATAGCTCAGTTTCCTAGGTTTCGGCTTTAGTTCGTCACTTCACCTCAGGATTTTCAGTTTTGCCAATAATAATACTTTTTTATTTTAATCATCTCACTTGTCGTGGGCAGAATCAATACACATAATATGCTTGCAGGCGTATCACAATCAATGCAAACGATTAACTTTCATGTAAGTATGCTCCGAAAATAAGACGGTTTATATCATTTAATAAATACGATTAAACTAAATTAGCAATGCGCAATAAAACTTCATAACAACAAAGAAAACGTCAATTACTATCTCATTTCGATAGCAACTGACGTTTATTTATAAGTCAGAGATATTTATGTTCCAAACTCTTTTTAAACTGTTTTATTGTCTCTTTTTTCTACTTGAGTACTAATCAATAAAAATATTAAACCTATAAACGTTAGAATCGGCGCTATTAAACTTAAAGAAGCAATTGGCAGTTGTGTTACTACCACACCACCTAAAAATGCGCCTAAAGCATTACCTAAATTAAATGCTGATTGATTCAACGTGCTTGCAAGTGTCGGAGCGTCTTGTGAAATCAACGTACTTTTAAATTGTAGAGATGGACTCATACTAAAGCCTATTAAGCCGAAGAAAAAGACTCCTGCTACCATTAAAATGCTATTCATTTGAATAAAGTATAATAATATAAAGTAAAGAATAAACGTTACAAAAATAATCTTCAATGCTCTATTTAAATTCCAATCTGCTAATTTACCTCCAACAATATTGCCTAACGTTACACCGACACCAAAGATAATTAATATATAAGAAATTAAATTTTCTGCCACGTGTGAAACATCTATTAGAACAGAGGAAATGTAAGTAAAATATGCAAATACACTACTAAAACCAAATAGTGTTACTGCTAACGTTAACCATAAACGCTTTTCTTTCAATATTTTTAGTTCATTAATTACTGATGCGTCTTTATTAGTTTCCGTCTTCGGTACAAAGAAAATAATCCCTATAAATGCAAGCACACCAATAATTGCAATAACAACAAAGGTCATTTGCCAACCAAAATTTTGTCCGATTAACGTACCAAATGGCACGCCTAAAATATTACTTAAGCTTAGTCCCATAAACATTAACGCCATAGCACTTGCTCTGTAGGCTGGTTTAACCATACTTGCGGCTAAGATTGAACCAATACCGAAAAATGAACCATGCGCTAGCGATGTAATTATTCTACTTGTCAACATAACACCATAGCTTGGGCTAAGTGACGCGGCAATATTACCAAGAACAAATATTGCCATCAAAACTAGTAGTAACATTTTTCTATTCCATTTAATTGTTAACATTACTAATATAGGTCCACCTATTGCAACTCCTAGCGCATAACCGGTAATTAATTGTCCAGCTTGACTAACAGAAACGCCAAAATCTCTGGCAACGTTTGGTAATAGACCCATGATTACAAATTCAGTCATGCCTATAGCAAAAGCACCAATTGCTAACATCCATATTGCTATTGGATATTTCATTTACAATACCTCCCATTTCACTTTTTGCACATGATTGAGATTATACTAAAAATAAAGTAAAAGAAACAAGTGTATTGCTTAAATATTTTCATGAAATTTTATCTTAATTATCATCTTTTATATAAAATATCTAATAAAATAAAAAAGTAGTCAAAATCATGTTATTTTCGACTACTTTTTACTGTCTTCGTTTGTTTTTATTTTTATATTAACACTTCAATGAAAAACCAAATAACCATAATAATCATAATAATCGCTTGTGCAACAGAACTAGCTAAAAATGCGATTACCGATCCAAAACTAGCACTTAAGGCTGTTTTAAAGTTAGATTCTAATATGAACTCTACTACAAGAACCGCAATAAATGGGATGATAATAATACCAAATGGTGGAAAGACAAAGCAACCTACCAACACACCAACTAATGCAACATATTCACTTGTTTTAGAGCCACCAAATCTGTTAACAAAATACTTATTCATAATAAAGTCGGCTATCAATATAAATATTGTAAACAACAACATTGAAACATAAAACACCCAAGAAAGCTGTCCATTATGTATTCCAAATTGATAGATTAGAAAACCTATCCATAACATAAGTACCGATGGGATAATAGGTTTGATTAAACCAATAAATGCTAGAGCAAATGCTATAATAATAAATAACCATACTAGAACTGACATTATATCTACTCCGTAACTTCTTCTGTATATTTGTGATCTTTAGTAAAGAAAATAAGTACCATTCCTACAAGTAGCGATGTTGCAGACACATAGAATACATTACCTAATCCTACCCAATAACTCATGGCACCACCTAATAAATTACCACATAATTGACCTATAACCATTGCATTGGCAAAAAGTGTAGACGCATAACCTGGAAAAGCCGGTAAAATATCTTGGAAATAACTAATACCTAATCCCAATAAGATAGCTAAAAAAAGAGCAAGAAATACTTGTCCGACTAGCATCATCTTCACACTATCAAAGAAGCCAATGCTTAAGAAAAATAGCCCACCAAAAAGCCCGCCAAATATTAATAAAGTTCTCGTTTGTAATTTAGCAGATAAAATACCTAATAACACCATAAATGGTACTTCAAGTGCCGCACATAAACTAGCTAAGTAACCCACATACTTTTCACTTTCACCCAAATATTTCGTTACAAATAATGGCATATTTAACGTGTACATCCACTGTCCAATATGCAATAAAATAAATGCTAAAAAAGGTATAATTAAAGTTTTGTCTTTAAGCATATTAGGTGCCGCCGTTTCGACATAATTCATATCAGTTGTATTAGGTGCTGATTTAATATCTTTAAAGAACAACACTTGTAGAACTAAAGTGAATAAAATAATACCAACTGTACCGCCGAATAATCCGGCGTACCCTTTAAGTGCTAATAAGCCATTGCCTATTAAAGGTCCAAATAAGAATCCAAAAGAAAACATGGACCTCAAGACAGCATTCGCAAATTTTGCTCTATCTTTTGATGCAGAAGCATTAATAGATTCTCTTGCAGAAGCATACATTTGCGGCATGGCTGGGGCAAACAAACCTTGAAATATTGCGTACATTGCTATAAAAATCCATATCTCTCTTATGTAGAAATAAATGCCGAAACTCATAGCACCCATTAATAGTGCCGCGATAATTAAAAACTTACGATTAATATTTTTCGTATCTGAGAACCTGGCAACGATTGAATTAACAGTAAACTGACTGATTGCCGCTAAAGCCAACAACAAACCATATTGTGTCGTCGTCATACCTAAATCATTTGTCGCAAAAAGCACAAGATAAGGGATAGTGATTGCAATGCCCATACCTAGTAACATCATATTGAATACAAATAATTTATAATTTTTAATGTGTAACAGTTGTATAAACATTTATTTACCCTCAATCCCGTTCAGCATTATTTGACGTATTCCATCACCAAGTTAATAAATGATTCTACTTGTGGTAGTTGTACCATGCTACCATCATAACTCAAATATGTAGAACGAATTAACGGATGAGATTCAATATCAACACGTTTAAAATCAAACTGTTCTTTATCCATATTCTTCATCATAATTTCAGGTAAAATAGTTACCCCTACGCCGTTTAGTAGCATTTCTTTACAGGTGGCAACTTGGTCCACAGTTATCATAGCATGGTAATCTTGTCCTAAATGATTGCTATACCATTCTTTGATTTGATTTATATATACTGGATCGGCTTGAAACTCAATAAAAGGTAATTTACTTACTTCGTCGCGTCTATTATGTGGATGTATAAAATAATGTTGATCATTAAATAAATGTGTATTATTTAAATTCATCAACTTATTGCCTCTTATTATCATGACGTGATAGTCTCTATGATTTGCTTTAATTTGTTCACTCGAACCTACTTGTACTTGTATTTCAACGTTAGGAAATTGTCGCGTATATAAGTTAAGCACCTCTGGCAATAAAGTTTGTCCTATAAGTGATGAACATCCTATAGATATCGTACCATTAACTTCACCTATATGCGCTTGCATCTTATCTAAAAATAGCCTTTCTTTTTTCAACATTTCTTTCGCGTGTTCAATAATCATTGACCCTTCTGTTGTTGTTATCAATTGCTTTTTCGTACGAATAAAAATGTCTACACCGAATGCATTTTCGATTGCTTTTAACCTTTGTGTAACTGCCGGTTGAGAAATATATAAAATCTCTGCAGCCTTTCTTAACGTTTTGGTCTCATCTAAAGTCGTAATTAAACGATAATCGTCAACCTTCATAATAACCCCCTAAAGCTTTTCTAAATTAGTTTTTGTCTTTAGATGACGTGTATCAATTAGTTTTGATTCATTAACTATTTGCTGATATTAACATTAAAACTTATTCCTAACATTAATTATTTTCAAATTATTGCTTTCACTAAAATAACTCACTAAAAATATGAATAATTCATTATTCAACACTATAAATTTTATATTCGTTAAACAGAGCAAAAGTCTAGTTTTCATTTTGCTGATTTTCTTTGTGACGCGGATGTGTATGTTTTTTATGATGTGTCTTACCTTTATTAAATTTATTTTGTTTATGCCCAGACGTTTTGTGCTTAATTTTGTGGAAACAATACATGATTTTTTCTTGCATTTGTGGAAAATCTTTATCAATTTTAATCATTAACTGATGTGCAATAACATATGCTTCGTGATATTGCTTCTTAGTTATTTGACCTTGAGATAACGCACGTTGCAAATCTTCTTCATCAACCAACTCATATTCACCATTAGGTAGTACTAATACATCTAAAAACAAATCCAAAGTTCTTGCATTACCTTTTTGCGTAATATTTTTAATATTTATGTCAAAATAATACTCTAATGGATTACCTTCATTATCAATCATAACGGTAATACTATAACGCTTCTTTTCAGGTAATATTTGTAACCACTGATAATTATCATCTGCTACAGTGATTTGTTGACCAACTACTGAAACCTCTAGTGGCTCACGTACCTTTTTCATAGTTACTAAGCCAATAATACCTTTAAATTTATTATTATTGACCTTTACCTCTACATAGTCTCTATCTACGATTCGACGCCAGTGACGTTTATCGATATATTTTACTTTCACTGTCACCAACTCCTTGCTCCTATTATATAAAACTGATTTCATAATGTCATCCATAGTATGAATAATTGAGCGGTAATTTTTAATTGTAACTATTGTACTATATTTCATAGTAATAAAGCTAAATTGACAACCTTTAGCTATTTTGTTAAATTAAAGTATATTTTCAGAAAATTCTATACAACTATTGGGGGAAGATGAATGACAGTTTTAAACAGACCATTTCGCGCCGACCATGTAGGTAGCTTACTTAGGCCAAAAAGATTAAAAGAAGCTAGAACACAGTTTCAAAACAATGAAATTTCAGCTACAGATTTGCAGAAAGTAGAAGATGAAGAAATTGAACGTATCATAGAAAAACAATTAGAAGTAGGATTACATAGTATTACAGACGGTGAATTTAGAAGAAGTTGGTGGCATTTTGACTTCTTAGAAAATTTAGACGGTGTTCAAGGATACACACCAGAACATGGGCTATCGTTTGAAGGAGTTGAAACACGTAGTCATAATGTACGCATTGTAGATAAAGTTCGATTTAACAAAGACCATCCTCATTTTGATCACTTTAAATTTTTATTTAATAAAGTCGGAGATCGTGGCATTGCAAAAGTATCTATTCCAAGCCCTAATCAATTATTCCATCCAGACATTTTAAATGATGAAATATACCCAGATATTCGAGACTATGCGCATGACGTAGCTCAAGCTTATCACCAATCTTTACAAACATTTTATGATTTAGGCGCACGCTACATTCAATTAGACGACGTATATTGGGCGAACTTAACTTCAGGTACACAAAAAACAAGAGGTCGTGATCGTTCAGAAGAAGAAAAAGAACACGCTAGACAATTAGCTTATTCAGTTATTAACGAAGCGATCCAAGGATTACCTGAGGATTTATTAATCACAACGCATATCTGTCGTGGTAATTATAAATCTACATGGGCAATTTCTGGTGGTTATGAACCTATAGCGCCATATCTATTTAAAGAACAACTTGGTGGCTTTTTCTTAGAATACGATGATGACCGCTCAGGCGATTTCGAACCTTTACGCTATTTCCCAGAAAATAGTGCAGCCGTACTAGGTTTATTCACTTCAAAAAGTGGAGAACTAGAAAATAAAGCATCAATTTTAGCGCGTATTGAGGAAGCAAAAAAATATATTAGTGAAGACCAAATATGTTTAAGTCCTCAATGTGGTTTCGCTTCAACTGAAGAAGGTAATCAATTAACAGAAGAGGAACAATGGAACAAATTAGCTTATGTAGTAGAAGTTGCTAATGATGTCTTCAACACTGCAAAATAATAGTTACTTGATGTTTTGATATGTAAAAAAACAGTTTAACAACGTTTTTAACCGTTGTTAAACTGTTTTTAATTTAAATACTAAATTTCTGCTATCGCATACCGTTCTATAATGTTATTTAAATGTGGAAAGCGTTGTTTTAGTTCATTCTGAGTAAATATTTTGAAGTTATTAAAGTCAAACGCAGGTTGGCACATACAACCTACTAAAGCATAGCCTTCTTCATTAGCTATTGACGAAGCAAATATCGTCCCTTTTGGCACTACATATTGTAACACATCGCCTTTAGTAATTTCCTTACCCAAACTAATGCATTCATACTGACCTTCTGGACTAATCATATGCACTAATAATGAATTCCCCTTATGGTGATACCATATTTCATCAGCATCTATACGGTGAAAGTGCGATATATTATCATGTGACAATAAGAAATAAATACTAGAATATGGCGCACGTGCTAATTCACTACTATTATCCTTAATAACTTCCCTGAAATAGCCACCTTCTGGGTGGGGTTTCAACTGTAATTGATCTATCAACTTTTCAATGTTTGAACACATTAATTTAACTCCACATTGTGGAAGACATTTTGCACGTCTTCTAAATCTTCTAATGCATCGACAAGTTTTTCAAATACTTCTTGGTCCTCATCAGATAACGCCACATCACTTTGAGGCAACATTTCAAATTCGGCAACTTTAAATTCATTAACACCAAATTCTTTTAAAGTATCTTGAACTTGTGCAAATTGGTCAGGTTCAGCATACACAATCGTTAAACCTTCCTCATCGGCAACATCACGTACATCAATGTCATTTTCCATTAATTGTTCTAATATGTCATCTACTGTATAACCTTCTATACCGAATACTGCTGTGTGATCAAACATGTAAGCAACTGAACCAGAAACTCCCATGTTCCCACCGTTTTTACCAAAGGCAGCTCGAACGTCAGAGGCAGTTCTATTAACATTGTTAGTAAGAGCATCGACAATAATCATAGATCCACTAGGTCCAAATCCTTCATACCTTAAATGATCGTAATTTTCTTCTCCAGCGCCCTTAGCCTTTTCGATTGCTTTTTCAATGATATGATTTGGCACAGAATAAGTTTTTGCGCGCTCTAAAGTTAAACGTAAATTTTGATTTGACTCTGGGTTAGGTTCTCCTGATTTCGCAGCAACATAAATCTCTTTACCAAATTTAGCATATATACGACTGGTATTTTTATCTTTTTGGGCTTTTTTCTCTTTTATATTATTCCATTTACGACCCATAATTTCATCTCACTTTCTAAATCCTCTAATTGTAACATTTATATTATAGCGTAAATTACGTTCATTACATAGTTGAAAAGCTGTAATTTTATTTATAACAAATTCACTTGACTATGTGAACATAAAAAAGACGAGTACATTAGCCTTAAATGAAACCATACTCGCCTTTTCTATACTATTATGTTTTTCAATGACACATTACTTTTTATTCATTCGCATTGCTAGATTTAAAACATATTTGATAATATGCAGTAAGTTTATAAATAAGTTAAAACCCATTTCTCTAGGCGAGAATTTGCCACGTTTCATGCGGTTAAAATCATATAATGTATATAATAAGAACAGCAATAAACCTACAACCGTAATAATTGTATGAAATATTGGATTATGGATAAACATACCTACCATACCAGCTATAACTAAAGCTATTAACGTTACAAACAAATATTTCCCCATACTAGAGGCATCACCAATTAAGAAGTAACCTATTAAACCGAATACAATAAATGCGGCTATTGCCAAAATAATGTTTTTGTAAAATACTTCCTCACCTAAATTTTGTAAGTAGATGGTAAAAGTTGCATATGCTAGTAAACCAACTACCACAGTATAGATATGAGATATTATCAATCCAGATTTACGCGCACGATTAGTGAATAGAGTAAATAGTACTAACGCTAATAAAGCAAAGGATAATGGTTTACGCCATGACATAGGTAAAAATTGTCCAAAATAACAACCTATACCAAAGATTATCCAATAATAAACAAAGAATAACCATACTTTACCGTATGCTTTAGCTTGGTCTTTATTTTGCTTCAAATTATAATTCTTTGATTGTTGTGAAGCTTCTGCCATGTTCTTCCCTACCTTTTTAATTTATTATTATTTTCAAGTTAACATATATATAAAATAACACATAATGATATATGTGTACTTTGAATTAACAAAATTTGTATTACTTAATGTTACAAATTTTAAAATTAACAAATACAATACAATAATAAATGTTACATAAAAGGCGTTAATAGGCGCAATCAAACAAAAGTGTAATTTTATAATTAAATATTGCTAATATTACAAGTTTATAACAACAAACAAAAATAACTACTTTTCTGTTAGTATGGATTGTGAATTAACAATATATGAACGTTCTATGAATTATTTTAGCTAAACTACTATTCATAGCACATTGAGGAGGAGTAATTTTGAAAAAGTTAGCATTTGCAGTTACTGCTGCATCGGGGACAGCCGCTATTTTAGCAAATCATGATGCACAAGCATCTACGCAACACACTGTAAAATCAGGTGAGTCACTTTGGTCAATCGCTCAAAAATATAACACATCAGTAGATGAAATCAAAAAAAATAATAATATTAGTAATAATATTGTATTCCCTGGGCAAGTCATTGAAATTGGTGGAAGTGGATCACAAGACTCAAGCTCTAACACTACTTCAAATACTACTTCTGAGGCATCTAATGGTTCAACACATACTGTTCAATCAGGAGAAACATTAGCAGTAATCGCTAATAAGTATGGTGTGTCTGTTGATGAACTAATGTCAGCAAATAACTTAAACAATTATATTATTCAACCTAATCAAACTTTAAAAATCCCTGGCGCTGGTACTGCTGGCGGCGGTGCAGGCGGTGGAGATACATCTACAAGCCCGGCACCAAGTCAATCTGCAAACAGTTCAAACTTATATGACTGGGGACAATGTACTTGGCACGTATTTAATCGTCGTGCAGAAGCAGGTAAACCAATCAGTACATATTGGTACAACGCACAAGATTGGGTTAACAACGCTTCTAACGATGGTTACACGGTAAATAACAGCCCAAGTGTTGGTTCTATTTTACAAAGTTACGAAGGACCTGTAGGTCACGTAGCTTATGTTGAACGTGTTAATCCAGATGGTAGCATTATGGTTTCAGAAATGAATTACAACACGCCACCTGGTACAGTTGGATACCGCACTATTCCAGCTTCTCAAGTTTCAAGCTATAACTACATTCACTAAATCGTAAATATTTTATATTTAAATACTCAAGCACATCATTTAATAATTGTGCTTGAGTATTTTTATTAAAAATGATCAGTATATAATATTCCTGTACTTTTATATCCTCCGATTTTATATTTCTACAAAATAAGCAACGTTATTTTCAAAAATTTATACTTCAGTTGATAGTGACTGTGTTATTTAGTATAAGTTGTAATTTTTATACTTAAAGTACCTTGTTAATTTTAGTTTTTTTTTTAAAATTAAATTATACACAAATCTTTTTGTATAAAATCGATATTCATAACCATCATTGTAAATTACCGATGCCTATATATAAAATGTGAGTGACTATGACCACAAAACATACCTGAACAAATACGATAACAAACCTATATTGAACTAAGAAAGTAGCAATCCAACCGCTATTGAATGTGCTAATGCTTTTCACTCATAAATTGCCACTATTATATCTGGATTGTCTTTAAATAAATCCACCATTTTATTTACTGTTATTGCTAGATACAAATCTTTAATACCAAATTCTTTGATATATTCATTCTGCATGAAAAATACTGTATAGTAGTTTGAAATAGTTTTTAGGGCATTCCAATCTAATTTTTTAAAAAGGTTATAACAATCTCCATCGTTCATCATTTACTCACTATGGATGTGAAATTTTTAATCATAAAACAAAATTCATTATCTGATCCGCTATAAAAATTTATAATTACTATTATTAGGAATTTAACGAAACTAACCTTTTTTCTTTATAATGATTATATAATTAATTACTGATACCTTTTTATACCATAAAAAATAACATCTCATTTCTAACTGAATAAATCAGTGGAATGAGATGTTATTTCTTGAGTTAGGAATTATTTCCCAAACTCATATTTTTTATATGTGTATTGATGTTTATTAATTATATAATAAAATTAACAACGTAGAAAATAAGTGCTGCTAATATTGCAGAAATTGGCAATGTTATAACCCAAGTTATAATCATACGCTGTGCAGTTTTCCATTTTACACCTTTAATACGATTAGATGAACCAACACCTAGTATTGAAGATGATACAACGTGTGTAGTTGATAGTGGGAAATGTAATGATGAAGCTACAAATATAGTTAAAGCAGAAGATAAATCTGCTGCCGCCCCGTTTGCTGGGCGAATTTTCATAATATTACCACCAACGGTTTTGATGATTTTCCAACCACCTACTGCTGTACCTAATCCCATTGCAGTCGCACAGGCAATCTTCACCCATAAATGTGGCTCTACGCTAGAACCATTTTGAATATTTGCAACGATAAGTGCTAACGTAATAATCCCCATAGATTTCTGAGCATCGTTTGTACCATGTGAAAATGATTGTAATGACGCAGTAAATATTTGGAAAAATCTGAAGTTACGATTTGTTTTTGTTAAATTTGCATTTTTAAAAATAATTTTAACCATTGAATAAATAACAAACCCAACTATAAATGCAATAACTGGTGATAGTAATAAAACCACGATAATTTTAGTGAATCCTTCGTAGTGCAACACCGCAAAAGATCCTTGGGATGCGATAGCCGCACCTGCTATAGAACCAATTAAAGCATGTGATGAGGAACTTGGAATACCATAAAGCCATGTTACTAAGTTCCATATAATTGCAGCTATAATAGCAGATAACACAACGACAAGCCCATTTTCAAGTTTGAATGGGTCTACGATATCTTTAGTGATAGTACCTGCAACACCTGTAAAGGTCAATGCACCAACAAAGTTCATAATTGCGGCTAAAAATATTGCAGTTTTTGGCGTTAGTGCTCTAGTAGAAACGGCAGTCGCTACAGCATTGGCAGTATCATGAAAGCCATTGATAAAGTCAAATAACAGTGAAAATATTACAATAGCTATAGTGACGATTAAAATATATTCCATAAATTAGGACTCCTTAGCTATTTTTCATAATAATTGTTTCAAAATTATTTGCCACTACCTGGCATTTATCGGCAATATCTTCTAAACTTTCATATATTTCCTTAATTTTAATTAATGTAATAGGGTCTGTTTCACTGTTAAAAATATGTTTAATTGATTGACGTAAAACACCATCACAGTTAGTTTCAAATTCTTTAATGTTTATAGAATGAATACGCATATGAGATAATTTTTTGTCTACAAGTAATCCCACAGCTAATTTCATCTCAGCCACTGCTTTTTGGATATTATCAACAAACTCTGCCATATACTCATCAGTATATTCTATTGAGTACATTTCAAACATGCCAGATGTTTCTTCGATTGCATCAAGCACATCATCAATTGCGTTACATAAAGACAATATATCTTCACGTTCAATCGGTGTAATGAATGTTTGATTCAAATCTGATATCACTTGATGCATCAATTCATCACCATGTGATTCATATGTCTTAATATTGTCTGAATAAGCTTTTAAATCCAAGTGTGTATTAAAATCCATTTTTCCAAATTCAATAGCAGCGCGGTCTAGGTTAAATACCATTTCCTCTAGTTGTACCATGAATTTGTCTTTTTTCTTATTAAACATTCAATAAAATCCTCCATTTACAGCGATTGTTAATAATCACCATCAATAAATTTAATAATTTAAAACGATAATAGCTAAACATAAGTTCTTAATTAATTTTTAATAAAAATTAATACAATAAATGATAAATATTGCTCACTTCCTACCACAACTAACTTATAGAACTAGTTTTGCCTTATTTGAAAATAGCACAAAATTTACAATACTACAATTGAATTTACAAATTCTTAACATTCATATTATTAATTTAATATGCAACTTAAATAAAACGATGATACTCTATTACATTTATTTTAATTCAACTTAAAAGTATCTACTTTTATGATTTTGCTATTACTATAAGGCATCTTCTACTCATCAGTTTGATGTGATAACCGTTTTATAACATCATTTTGTTTAGGAAAGGTGAAAGTAACAGCCGTGCCTTCACCTATTTTTGATTGGATATTCACTGTTACTCTTAATGCATTTTTCAATTCATTAACTAAATACAACCCAATACCCGATGAGGCAGAATCATTGTGGAATGAAGTAGATGTAAAACCTCGATCAAAGATACGTGGTAAATCTTTCGCACTGATCCCTCTACCTTCGTCTTTAATATTCAAAGTAACATGATTGTCTACTAGCAATGACTCTACAACAATTGTACTATTCTCGCTATATTTCACGGCATTTGATAATGCTTGCCTAATCATCATACGACATAGTTTTGTATCTGTATAAATTTGGGCTTCTTTACCAACTAATAAATCAAAGCCTATGCCTCTATCTTGACTGAGGAAGCGAGTTAACTGAATTTCTTCTATTACTAACTTTCTTAAAGAAACATACTCGAAATATAAATCTTTATTTTGAGATTGCATACGCGTTAAATATAATTGCATATCTAACATCTCGTTAATTCGTGACCATTCATACATTAAGGACTTTTTGCGCTTACTATCTTCCTCTTTATCTATTAATAATTTTAATGATGTAACAGGCGTTTTTATATCATGTACAAAAGCTGTTAGTGATTGCTCATATGAATTAATTTGTTGCCGCTGTTGATTTAAAATAGCTTTTTGATTAGCAATATTATTATAAAGAAAAGTTACAACCTCCCTTTGAAAAGGAGTGTCAGCTAAATTTTTATGTTTAATTTCTTCTATTTCTTTATTATTAATAAGATGTCGTATAAATTGTGTTTCTTTAATAAATGAAAAAATGATATATACAGCCGTTAAGCCTAAATTTAAGATTACGATATATAGCACACTGCCGACATCTATATCATAATCTAAGCCTGCTATAACAAGAATAATGACATTAATAAAAATGATCCATAAAATCCAACGAAGTCGAGTAATAAGATACATCCAAAATAGCTTCACATTACCCATGCGCTAAATATCCTCGACCAACTTTAGTTTCTATTTCATTATCCATGTTTATATCTTTTAATTTCTTGCGTAAACGATTTACATTGACGGTTAATGTATTATCACTTACAAACGCTTCATCGTCCCATAATGCTGTAATAATTGTATCTCTCGTTACTATTTGATTTTGTTTTCGTACAAGCATTTCCAAAATAATCATTTCTGTTTTAGATAACATTATATCTTGATTATCTTTACTAATAACATCTTTCGTTAGGTCCAAAGTGGCTGCTTGCCAGTCTAAATTTCTTTTTTCTTCCGTATTAAATTCGTAAACTCTACGATAAATAGCTTGTAACTTAGCAATAAGCACATTTGTATTGAATGGTTTTTGAACATAGTCATCCGCACCAAGTTCCATCCCCATCACTTGGTCCATTGGGCTATCTCTGGAAGATAAGAATAATATAGGAACATTGGATGATTGTCGGATTTTTCTTGTCCAATGAAAGCCATCATATTTAGGTAATTGGATATCCATTATGATAATTTTAGGCATAACATTGTTAAATGATGCCACTACATCTGAAAAATCTTCCACACCTTCAACTTCAAAATCCCATTGTTCTAGCTCTTTACTCAATTCATTGAATAACGTTTTATCATCTTCTACTAATAATATCTTCACACTACATGCCTCCAATAATTATTTAGTGTATTTCATATTTTCTCCTAAACGTATATGTTCTTGAAAGTTTTTAATGCGACAATTGACGTCAAAGCCACGTAGCATTAATTTTTGGAATGGTGCTTGTGACATATAGTAAATAGGCCATATCACTTTCGGAATGTAATCATAGAGATGCACCATTACTTTCGAAGTACCTTTCAACAATCTAAATTCTAACTTACCTTGCTTTTGGATATTAGGCTTCGTCAAGCTACCACCTACTAAATGCATAGTTATAATATCGTCGGTAGTTTGTACTTTATGTAATACTAATAATGGTTTTTCTTTACGCTTTAGATATATTAAAAAATTATCTCCTTGGATGTAACTATGGATCACCGTACCTTTCGTTTCATTTAACCATGACATATATTCATTTATCATGTGTTCCAATGACCAATTAACTGGCAATTGCATATTCATTGCGGTACGTACATCATCATATTTAGAAACTTGTAATTCAACAGATACATTAGGACGGAATATTTTATTTTCAGTTTCTTCTACTTTAACATCATATGCCGATAATCTTTCTACTGTTTCACGATCAAAACGACTTCCACCTATATAAATAATTTTAGCTACCTTGTTAATCGCAGCGGCACGCCCAAAATTATCCGCAGCAATAATATTTAAATCTCTCGCCGTTGCATCTGTAAGTTTGGCTGAGTGTTTAGTAGGGTCTAGATAATAAATAGCAATGTCCATTCCTTCCATTGCGCTAACGACCTCTTGATAATTATAAATATCTTTCTTCAACCATACGACTTCTTGCACTTCTTTCTCTTTTGGATATTTAGACAATGTATATAGCTGTGCTTCAGTCTTGATAGAAGCAATTAAATTTTTACCTATATATCCTGTAACACCGGCAAGCAGAACTTTAGGCTTCATTAACGCCACTCCTTTTTGTTAATAATTTATATTGTTTTACGAAAACTAAAGATTATATTTGCAATTTATATTATACTTAATATAAATTGCTCAGAAACGAGGTGTTTAAAACCATGGTCCATCAAATACGTGAAATTGGTATAAATGACGTACAGTCTTTCATAAAATTATTAAAAGCTATTTATGATGAGTCTGATTTTATGATATATAATCCGGGTGAATATGCACCATCAATCACTGTTGCTTTAAATAAATTAGAACATTTTATTACTTCTCCTACAAATGCTATCTATGTAGCAGAATATAATAATGAACTCGTAGGTTTTGCTACAGTCACTACTAAAGACTATGAACGCGCAAAACACGAAGCAAAATTTTCAATGGGTGTCGTTAAATTTTATAGAGAAAAAGGTCTTGGACAATCACTTATTAACTCAATTGAAGCTTGGTGTTTAAACCATACAATCCGACGCATCGAAGTAACCGTAGTCACTGAAAACATAGCAGCAGTTGATATGTTCAAAGCTTCAGGCTACCAAATCGAAGGAGAGCTTAGAGACAAACTATTTATAGACAATAAATATTATAATGAATATGTAATGTCTAAATTATTAACCTAATTATAACATGTTGAAAGGGCATAAAAACTCACGGTTTTTATGCCCTTTCAGATTAATATGGATTTAAATCTACACCATTAGGATTACTGTCTTCGTTATTCACTTTTGTTTCCACACCAGAAGAACTTGTATTACGACTTAAGAATCTTAAAACATCTTTCATGTTTTGCTTTGATTCAGGTAATTCTAAATGGAATTGATATTGATGCCTTAAACGATGAGTCCCGTCATAGAAAAGGTCATCTACCGGCACATCCTCTTCTTCTAACTTTTTCTTAAATGCAATATTTTGACTATAAAATGGGTCCGCATCTCCTACCGATAGATAGGTCGGTGGATAATGATTATTCACCTGATTTATAGTCGACATTTGCGAGATATTTTTAAATTGTTGCTCCCAATTTCTTTCACCTGTATAACTTTGCATGAACATTTGTATCCTTGGAAATTCTGTTTGTCTTACCGTTTTCATATCATAAAAGCCACCGAAAAATATCGCCGCTTTAATTTGATTATTATCAAATCGTTGTTTAAAGTTCATCTCATCTCGTAAAGATTGATTAGTCTGTATTGCTGTGTATTGACTCGACATTTGGGCTCCAGCAGAATCTCCACCGAAAATAACTTGGTCAAAATCAATCGGTAACTCATGCTTATTTTGTTTAATAAATTGCACGGCTTGATCAATTTGATGTAATTGACTTGGATATTTAAAATCAGGTGCTAAGGCATAATTGATATTAACAACGATATAGCCTTGTTCTGCAATTTTAGCTAATAGCGGGTTTTTATACTGTTTATCTCCTGCAATATAACCACCGCCATGCATCCAAAAAATAACAGGTAATTTATTGTCCTTATCAAGGTCCGTAGGTGTTAAAATATCTAAACGACTATTCGTCCAACCTTTACTATATGTAATGTTAGTAAAGGCATTAACATTTTTGTTGTTGATTTGAACTCTTTCCTTCACTTGTTGTGTATGTTGTTGGTCAAAATGCCTCTTTAACAATAAGCCAACCACGGTGGCAACGACTACAATTACTACGATTGTAATAATAATCCATTTCTTTTTTTTATTCATGACTTACCTTTCCTTTCGGGAGCATTGTACCATATTTGTAAATTCTAATGTACAATTTATAAGGAATTATTATTAATCAATTTTTTAAATTAACGAGTATTTTTCACCTTAGAAAAGTTATATTTAAATCGCAAATAACTTTTTATTACAATCAAAGAATATTTCGCCCACTAATGTACATATTAAATCAAAAAAGTAACTATTGTATTTTTAAAACACAATAGTTACTTTCAAATTTTCACATTTATTAAATTATAAATACCGAAATGCATGTAAATAACAATTAATCAGCAGTTTTACCACGATTAAGTTCATTAAAGTCTACGACTACATCATCCATACGTTTAGCTGTCTCTTTCAACACATTACGTGCGACACTATTAGATGGGTCTAGCTTTAATATTTGTCTAGATATATCAAAGGCTTTTTTATCTGAAATTACTGGTTCTGGCACAGCATGTAATAATAACATCTGTAACAAACTTTTAACTTCTTTACCGTCAGTGAGCTTTATGGATGATTCAGCATGATAGTAAGCAGAGTCTAAAGCGCCTTGTGTATCACTCAAAGGATAAACTAAAAGTAAAAATGCTAAGTCATGCATTTCAGATGTTTCTTCTTTTTTGAGCATATCCAATATACATGTGTAAAACATCATACTTTCGACTTCGTGTGCGCTAGAAATATAAGCTTCTTCAAATTCCATAAAATCTGCTTCGGACATTAAACTTTTAACTGACTCAAATTCGCCGTTTAAGACATGTTTCTTTATTAAATCTTGCATGGCAATGTCCTCCTATAGTCCAGATTCCTTGTGCATTTAGTCTATATTTTAGCACATTTTTAAAATTTAATCATTTGTAATACTTTAATTTATGTTAATTTTAGTAAATAATTTTATATATCGAACGAATTATTGTTTTATTTAGCGAAATGATTTATTTAGTGAAATTATTTTTTAATTCTTCTAACGTTTCATCAATTGAACCATCAATTGATAATTTAACTGCCGCAGTAAAGCTACCTTCAACTATAGGCGCAGTTGCTTTTTCTAGTCTATACCCCCCTTCATACATTTCAATTGCCATATCTAAGTTCATTTCTGCTGAACCAATATCATAAAAACAAATGGCGTCTTCTTCTAATGAATTTAGCGTTTGTTCGATATCGTCAAAAGATGTACCAATACCTCCGTTAGTACCTCCTTGAGCGATTACAGTTACACTTTGCGCCATTTGAGCTAACAATGCTTTGGTACCTTGTGCAATATCTTCACTATGACTAACTATTACAATTGCTGTCATATTATTCATCTCCTATTAAAGCATTTAAAATATACACACTGCTTTGTGCACCTGGATCGATGTGTCCTTTTGATTCTTCTTTAAAATAAGCTGCTCTTCCTTTAGTAGCAACCATATCTCTTGTATCGTCAGCAAAACCTTGTAACATTTCCAATGTGACTGCTTCTTCATTTTCAACGGCCTGTCTTGTACGTTCAATCACATCGAACATAGTTTTTTCGTTTAAAGTCACTTTACCTCTTTCAGCAATAGCATCTGAAAAAGCAATCAGTAATTGTTTTAAATTTTCAGAAGTTATTTCTTCTTCAGCTACTTGAGACATTTTAACAAAACTAAATCCATATAATGGTCCTGATGCGCCACCAATATTAGACATCAATGTCATACCTGTTGATTTTAGTATTGAACCTACAGATTGTGTATCAATTTTATCCGGTAATGCTTTGAATCCTCGCAACATGTTTACACCATGATCACCATCACCGATTGCTCTATCTAATTCTGTTAAGTTATCTTCTTGCTGTGTAAATGTATCGACTAAATTCAATAAATTTTGCGCTAAAGTTTGTACGTCCATCATTGTTCCTCCTTTAATTATCTATCCAAAATAACGACTATCTGTATGAGCCTCTAATGCTGTTTCAAGTTCATCAGTATGTGGCACTACTGTGATTGAAAATCCTTGCATATCTAATGAAGTCATATACTCACCGACTAACCAATGTTTGACGTTTAAATCACGGTTGGCTAGATTTTCACATACATATTTCGTAACAATGTCTAATTCAGAAAGTGGTGTGCCTCCCATACCATTTACCATAACAATTACTTCTTTTTCCTTGATTTCTTTATCTAATTCGCTTATTAATCTATCTACAATCTCATCAACTGGTGCTATTTTTTCTTTTGATATACCTCTTTCGCCATGGATACCAATACCAATTTCAATTTCATCATCGTCGATATCGAACCCATATTTACCAGTAGTTGGAACTAACGGCGCTGTCAAAGCCATGCCTATTGTTTTAATACCATCTACAAACTGTTGCACTTTTTGTGCAATGCTCTCAAGATTGTCACCTTGTTCAGCTAGGTACCCAGCATATTTGTGCACCAATACTGTACCAGCTACACCGCGTCTTTGCGCAACGTCATCAACGGATATATCATCTTTGACTACCACCATAGCGACATTTATATCTTCCATTTTCGCCATATCTTGTGCCATTTCAAAGTTCATTACATCTCCGGCATAGTTTTTTACTATTAGTAATACACCATCCCCATTATCAACTGCTTTAATGGCATTTAAAATTTTATCTGGCGTAGGTGAAGTGAAAATTTCACCACAAACCGCAGCATCTAACATACCATTGGCAACGAAACCTGCGTGAGCCGGTTCATGACCACTTCCTCCGCCTGATATCAAAGTTGGACCTTGTCGTTTTTTTTCTTTTTTAACTACGACTGTATCCGATATAATTTCGATATTCTTTGAAGATACTTGTAAACCTGCTAGCATATCTTGTAAATATTGTGTTTTGTCTTTCACTAACTTTTTCATTTTTGTAACCTCCCTAAATATCATTACTCACTTTATAGTATACCCAACTATCATTTGCAAACGCTATCATTTGTAAATTAAAAATCGAATTAAGTAACAAAGACTTAATTCGATTCAAATTATACTGTTTTTGATTTGTACATTAAGTATAAGAAATAAGGTGCACCAATAATTGCGACAATTATGCCGGCCGGTATACCGCTTGGTTGTAGTATTACTTGCCCTACAGTGTCTGAAACTACTAATAACAATGCACCGATAACAATTGATATAGGTAAAAATAATTGATGCCGTGGACCAACAATAGATTTAGCAATATGTGGTCCCATCAATCCAATAAAACCTATAGCACCTGCGACCGATACTGCCGCAGAAGATAAAATTACTGCTAATACTAACAATACAATACGTTCTCTACTTACTGTGACTCCTACACCTTGTGCAATGTTTTCATGTACATTTAGTAAATTTAATACATTAGATTTCATCAATAAATAAGGAATTATAATGATTAACCATGGTACAAAGGCTATAACGAAAGACCATTCATCTCCCCATATATTCCCAGCTAACCAAGACGCTATAAACTCCGACTGATCTTTATCAAACTTAGACATTAGTGTCAACGAACCACCACTTAGAGCAGTAGCAAGTCCTACACCGACAAGTACCATACTGGCAGGTGTAATCCCTTCTCCTTTGTTGTAACTAAAGCTGAAGATTAATAATGCAGTAACAACTCCACCAATCATACTAATAATTGGTAATACGTAGACAAAATTATCTGCGCTAACTTGCCCTATAACAATAAATAAAGCAATAGCGAAACCACTGCCAGCATTGATACCTAAAATCCCTGGCTCAGCTAATGGATTGCGTGTAACACTTTGAATAACTCCACCGCTTATTGCTAAGGCAACACCAGCCAATATTGTAATTAGCATTCTTGGTAATCTGAAATCAAGTAATATTAATGAGTCTGTATAGTTCCCTTGCCCAAATAGAGTTTTAAAGAATTCTGCCATCGTCATTTTATATTCGCCAGAGGTCATGCTCCAAGCACATGCTAACAATAATAATATTAATAATATAATCATTGTCAGCCACTGCTTATGTCTTAATTTAGGATTAATCATGAAAAGCGACCTCCTTTTTTAACTAAATATAAAAAGTAAGGTACACCAATGAAAGAAATTATTGAACCTACAGGCGCTTCACCAAGCATTCTCGCTAAAGTGTCGGCACCTAAGACGAGTAAACCGCCAATTACTGCCGTTAAAGGGATGACACGCGCATAATCCGTTCCCACTATATAGCGAACAATATGTGGCACCATCAATCCTACAAATGCGATTTGTCCTACCATAGCAACTGCTATACCTGCTAAAATCATTGAAAGCACTAAAGTAGTACCACGGATTGCGGTAACATTTTGTCCTAAACCTTTTGCCAAAGTCTCTCCTAAGTTCAAAATAGTTAATTGCTTACTAATAGAAATTAGTATAACAAGTGATACCAAGATAAATGGCGCAGCCCAAAATAATTGTGGCCACGTCGTCCCTGAAACACCACCGGCGCTCCAAAAAGTTAAACTTTGATTTAATCTAAACATCAAAGCGATACCTTGACTTAGCGCCGTTAATAAAGCGCTTACTGCAGCTCCTGCCAAAATAATACGCATCGGATTGAAACCGTCACTTCGTGAACGACCAATCATTAATACGATAAAACCACCTAGTAAAGCTCCAACAAAACCGGCAACCATTAATAGTAAAAACGGTGCTTTCGGTACTATGGCGTAAGTTAAAGCCAACATGAAAGATGCACCTGAATTTAAACCGATTAAACTCGGATCTGCTAAGCCGTTTTTCGTCACACCTTGAATAACTGCACCAGCAGTAGCAAGTGCCATACCTACTAATACAGCGCCTACATCTCGAGGTATACGTATTTCACTAATAATATTATGTTGTTGATTACTTGAGTCATAATTGAAAACTGCTTGAAAAATCGTTCCGATATTAATTTTAGCTTCCCCTAGTAAAATGGATACGAATAACATAACCACTAACAATATTATGGCAATCACAAACGTTGTCGTAAAACTATATTTTTTTCTGTTATGTGTAGTCATGATTATACCCCTATACTTGAGAATAGCTACGACGACATAAATCGTATGTGACTAGCATTGGTTTACCAGTACGTGGATCTTCACTAATCTCTACATCGATATTGAATACTTTTTCTAGTATATCTTTAGTTAAAACGTTCTCAGTTGTGCCATCTGCTACGATGTCTCCATCCTTCATAGTAATAAGATGATCTGAAAAACGTACGGCTTGATTAATATCATGTAATACCATCACAATCGTACAGCCTTGCTCTTGATTTAATTGAGTTATAAGTTCTAAAATTTCTAATTGATGTGAAATATCTAAATAAGTAGTTGGTTCGTCTAAAAAGATTATGTCTGTTCTTTGTGCTAATGCCATAGCTATCCATACACGTTGTCTTTGACCACCACTTAAATCATTAATCGAACGATCTTTAAAATCGTATGTGCCAGTAACATTTAATGCCCAATCTATTTCTTTTTTATCTTCTGCGGATAAACGTCCAAAGCCTTTTTGATGAGGAAAACGACCATATGAAACAAGCTCACCTACAGTAAGTCCGTCTGCAACTTCGGGAGATTGAGGTAAAATAGCAATCTTTTTCGCAATATCTTTTGTAGATTGAGAATGAATACTTTTACCGTCTAAAATAATATCTCCGTTCGAGATAGCTAATAATCTTGATAGTGCTTTAAGTAACGTTGATTTCCCACAACCATTAGGTCCAATAATAGAAGTAATTTGACCATCTGGTATAGTAACATCTAAATTATCGACAATAACATTTTCGCCGTAACTAATGGTAACTTGATTTCCATTTAAACGCGTCATACATACCCTTCTTCCTAAATAATAAGCATAAATAAATTCGGTATTTCTATATCAGAACTTTATATATAAAAACTAAAATCGTAATTTTTATTCGTTTAGTAGTAAATGATAATCATTATCATGTTAAACATTATACCATCTTTTAGATACATTGACTATTACAGAACAACAACAATTTTAAGCATAATGCTCTTAATATTAACAAAAAAGGATTATGCCAATTACCTGTTAACTGGCATAATCCTTTATATTATCGTTTAATGTTCATCTATTAAAAAACCATTTCCATATACGTCACGTACGTCATGTATTACGAGGAAGGCATTTTCATCTATTTTACGAATTAAACGTTTCGCTCTTGTAACTTGTGTTTTAGAAATTACAACGTATAAAACATCTTTTTCTTCTTTCGAGAAATAACCTCTACCATTTAAAATAGTTAATCCTCTGCCTACCTTTTCATCAATAACTTTGGCAACTTCATCGGGATGACTTGAGATAATAGTCATTGCTTTTTTCGTATTGAGACCCTCAATTACAAATTCCATCACTTTCGTTCCTATATATAATGAAATCACTGTTACTAAGGCACTAGATAATGCAATTTGAGTTAATGAAATTAATACGACAAGTAAATCAAAGAATAGTAACGCGTATGGCGTACTTACATCTAAATACTTAGTCGCTATTTTAGCAAGTATCGTAGTACCTGCAGTTGTACCTCCAGCAAGAACGATTACACCAATACCAATACCAACACATGTACCACCAAATATAGCATTAACTAATATGTTGTCAGTTTCTACACGCCAACTATGAGTTAATGATAAAAATATTGAAATTAATACCGTAGCTATAATAGTGAGATACATACTACGTTTACTTAGAAATTTATAACCTAAACCTATCAAGATGGCATTAAGTACAAAGTTTGTAAGTCCAGGCGATATATGGAAACCATAATACAATACAATGGCCAAACCAGTTACGCCACCCTCACCAAGGTTTGCAGAGATAATAAAAGTATTTACACCCGCAGCAAATATAAATGATCCTATGACAACTAAACTAATATCTCTTAAAGTTTTGTTCACATTTTCATCCTCCCGAATTAATATTCCTATCAATAAAATAGTAGCAAATTAAACTTAATACCTCAACAACGCTAACTAATACTATAAAGCATTTATAATTTTAAAAATTCTGAATTTTCTATTTACTTATCTTTTATATCTTGCTATAATGTTATTTATCTTCTTATTGAAACCCAATAAGAAGCCATCTCCTTTGTGTTGTTTATAGTAACAAACAAAAACAAATTTTTGCTCGAAGTATGTTATAAGTACCTAGTCCTTGCTTTTAACATACGTTTAATTCATTTCCCGTAAAAGCCAAGTAACATTATCAGATTACTTGGCTTTTATTATGCCGTTCTTTATTTATAATTTAACATACAAAAACTCGCCGTTTTTAAATTTAACGGCGAGTTTTTATATGTTAATTACCAAGCAAATAATCCGACAAATCCTGCTGTCATTAGCGATACTAAAATACCTGCTAACAGTAACATTGGTACGTATTGAGAGACAAAGTCTGAAGTCTTTTTGTCTACAATGCCTTTTAACGTACCAACAATCATACCAATTGTTGAGAAGTTGGCAAATGATATTAAGAAAGTCGTAATCACTGCACGTCTATGTGGCGAGTAAGAACCGATAACATCTTTAATTTGTCCCATAACTACGAACTCATTTGTCACAATTTTCTTAGCCATTTGTTGTGCTACAATCCATGCTTCATCAAAAGGCAAGCCAAGTAGTAAGGCAAATGGATACATGAAGACGCCTAATATCTGATCCAGACCAAAACTACCCTTCAATCCTACCCATGTACTGATAACGCCTGTCAACGCGTTAATTAAACGGTCGATTAAATCTGACAATGCCACAAAACTAATTACGAATGCAATTATGATTAAAATCAATTTACCTGCATTTAAAACGGAATCACCTAAGAATGAGAAAAATGGTTGTTTTTCAAGCTCATTATTTTTAATACTATAAATGACGTCATTTTGTTCCTCAATACGTACCGGATTTAATATGGCTGACACTATAATCGCATTTATTATATTTAGCGGTATAGCCGTAAGCACTAAATCTCCGGGTACCATCGCTACATACGCCCCTACGATAGCACCAGATACTGAACTCATAGACATCATGGCTACTGTAAGTACACGCGCCTCGTTCATTCTTTTCAATTGTTCACTAGAAACCGCTAAGGCTTCTGTGTTACCTAAAAACATCATTTCGATACCGAAGAATGATTCAAATTTAGGCTGTCTAGTAATTTTAGCCAATAGCCAACCTATCCAACCAATCACACGTGGTAAGATATTAAAATACATTAGAACATCAAATAGTGGTACTATAAGTAAAATAGGGAATAAAGCACTTACTGCCATATCCATATTTTTTTGACCCACCCAGCTTGCAAAAGCAAAACCTGTTCCCGCATGAGCGGATTGTATAACCCAAGCAATGGCATTAGCTAAACTTTGGACGACCGCCTTCCCCCACGGGAAATAAATAAAGAACCATGCCAAAATGACATTGACGATAACTAAAATAATAATTGATTTCCACTGTATATCTTTACGATTTCTAGAAAAAATTACTGCAATTGCTAAAAATACTAGCAATCCAATTATATTAATTACTAAAAACATTGAACCCCCACCGTTTCATTTGTCTGTCTTTTAGTTACTAAACTCCCAATAATTTGACTAACTTATTATCATGCTAATATTTAAGAAAATATGTGACAATGTGACCAAATCCTTCTAAAATCAAACACCTTGCCACTTTATATGTATTCGCTTACAAAGTCACCATTAAACGTTTCACTTACTTAATCGTCATCTTTGATAGCAAGTTAATTATAGCATGCTAATACTTGCGTTAAAATAAATATTTTATGATATTTATAACCTTAATATAACGATTCACTTTTGTTTTTAATTACTATTTAGATTTTGAGTCGTTACAAATTGCTGGTATTTTTCATGGGTATTAATTAATGTTTCATGGTTACCTACACCTGTCACGCGCCCCTTATCTATAAAAACAATTTGATCAGCTTTTCTTATAGTAGAAAGGCGGTGTGCAATAACAACGGTAGTTCTATTAGTCATTAATTCTTCTAATGCCTCTTGAATCTTACTTTCACTTTCACTATCCAAGTTCGCGGTCGCTTCATCTAACAATAAGATATCCGGATTTTTAACAAAACTTCGTGCAATATCTATCCTTTGTCGTTGACCACCTGAAAGTTTCACGCCCCGTTCTCCTACCAACGTGTCATACCCTTGCTCTAAATTCATAATAAAATCATCACAGTTGGCTAATTTGGCATATTTAACTAATTCTGCTGTAGAGACTTCACGATTAATTCCATATAATATATTGTCTTTAATAGTACCATTCATCATCGCATTAGATTGCATTACATAACCAATTTTATTGCGCCATTCAGCCAATGGCATATCATAAATTGAGTCATCTCCATATGCAACTCTACCTGAATCAATATCATACATACGTTCTATAATATTAAAAATCGTACTTTTCCCCGAACCTGAAGGACCAACAAAAGCTGTAACTTTGCCTGATGGAATTTCAAAATTTACATCATCTAAAATAGATTTAACATCATACTTAAAATCAACCTGATTAAATTCCAATGTACTACCTGCAATAATGTTAGCATTTTCGACATGCATAACTTCTAGTGGCTCTTGCATGATTTCATATATTCTGGCACTCGCACCGACCGCCTTTTTGTAATCAGTAACTAATGTAGATAAATTCACTAATGGCGAGGATAGCTGAACGACGTAAAATATCATCGCGATCAATGTACCAGCCGATATAGCACCTGAAGCAATACGTAAGGCACCAAAACCTAAAATAATCGCAATCGTCAATAGCATGATTAGCCCAGATAATGGTTGGATAATCGCAGTAATTTTTGCCTGCTTCAAACCTAAATCATAAATTCTATTTAGATTTCGATGTGCATTATCTAATTCAGCCTCTTCAGTATTTGAAACTTTAACTAAACGCATCTCAGTCAACACACGTCCTAGTAACCCACTAAAATTGGCAATCTCTGTTTGTGTTTTTTTGGAAACATTTTGCATTACTTTACCTAATGGAATCATAATTATGACAAATACTGGAATTGTTATAAACGTCAACAATGTCATCTTCCAATCCATAATAAATAACATAATAAAAGAACCGATAATCGTAATTGCTGAGGGTAACAGGTTAGGTAATTTTTGAGAAATAAATTCATTAATTACTTTGGTGTCATCCGTTAAACGGCTCATTAATTGACCACTTTCATTTTGATCAAAAAATGGCATTTTCAAATGAATAATATGTTGCCATAACAGTGAACGAATGGCATAAATTATTTTTTCGCCAATTTTGCTTAATAGGTAAAGACCAACCCCACTTAAAATTGCGTTAAGTATAAACACACCAATAAACAACATAATGAAATTCCAATTCATACTGTCAAAAGAAAAATTATCTACTAATTTTCCTGTAAACGCTGGGACAACCAAGCCTGTAATACTACCTAAAGAAGAAATAATAACGGCAACGATTATTAACAATGTTGGCCAGTTAATTTTTTTAAATAAATAGAACAATGGATTAGCTTGCATAACGATTTGTACCTCTTTTTCTAGTATTAATTTTATGCTAGGACTTAAATAATTAACTCCATTTAATTTCATGATAACATTTTTTATTAGAAAAATATTAAATATTGCCAACAATATTTATGTTCTAAACTTTGTCGTTGTCTTTACCTATATTCGTTTATTAATTCTATGCAATATGCTAAAATACTTCTATTATCAAAAAAAGAGAATATGTTAAGAGGGTTTGTAATTTATGAGAAAGTTAATTCTAATGATGGTAATGCTATTCTTTATATCTACAATAACATCACCATTTGCTAATGCCGAAAGTGAAACGCCGACAAATATAGCTAATCAATACGGCTACAAAGTTTCTGATGCTTATCAACCTAAAGGGGCTGCAAATATTGCACAAACTGGTCAAATCTTATATCAATATAATATAGACCAAAAATGGTATACAGCTTCAATGGCTAAAGAAATGACAATGTATTTAACATTATTAAAAATTAAAAAAGGTGATTTATCATTAAATGACAAAGTTAAAATAACTAATGATCATTATAGAATGTCTACATTACCAGAATTAAGTAATACAAAATTATATCCTGGCGAAACATACACAATTAAAGAGTTACTTCAAATTACGGTGTCTGCGTCGAGTAATGCGGCAGCATTAATTTTAGCCGATAAAGTTTCTGGCAATACTTCAGACTTCACAGATTTAATGAATAAAAAAGCTAAAGAAATTGGTATGACGCATACACACTTTGTAAATCCAACTGGGGCCGAAAATAAACAACTTAAAGACTTCGTTCCTAAACGTTATAAAAATGAAGATAGTACGATGTCTACTACTAGAGATTTTGAAATATTATCTCAACGTGCGATTCAAGATACACCATCTATTATTGATTTCACTAAAAAAATCGCTCCAACACAACACGGTGTTACATATTACACATACAACCATTCGTTAGAAGGCGCCGATATGAGCTTACAAGGTACTGATGGTTTAAAAACTGGTTCAAGTGATTTAGCCAATTACAATCACACGATAACTACGAAAAGAAACGACTTTAGAATTACACAAACAATCATGGGTGCTGGTAATTACAATAAATTTGGTGGCGAAAAACAACGTAATATGATGGGTAATGCTATGATGAACAAGTCATTTGACCAATATAAATATGTAAAAATATTGAGCAAAGGCGAACATAAAATTAATGGCAAAAAATACTTTGTAGAAAAGGATTTGTATGATGTATTACCTAAAAATGCTACGACTAAAGATTATAAATTTGTAGTTAAAGATAAAAAAGTTCATATTGAGTATAATCGTCAATTTATTTCTGACAAGTATGGACCTCCTTCGGTCAAAGTTAAGAAACCATTAGTACATCAGGCTACGACAATCGTTAAAACTACATGGGACGGTCATCCTGTATTAACATTATTAGGTCTTATACTTATCATTGCAGCTTGCGCTATACTCATTTATTTATTAATCGACTTTATTAGACGCAAATCAAATAAATCCAAATAACATCTAAATTTCCGAGACATTATTATCTCCATTAAATGCAAAATGACAATTTCTATCTTATTCAATAGAAATTGTCATTTTTTATATCTTAAAATCTATGATGCTTGTTACGTTTCATACACATATATCTCTATAATTTTAGTTACTATGATTTAGTGATATTCATTAAATTATGGACAGCAATTTTTAATCGACTTAAAAGTAAATATAAATTTTTAGGTATTATATTCGACAAACTTTTAAGAAATTGAGAAAAGTTGAAGACTATAAATTCAAGTTACCTTTTAATCAAATGATATAACACGACAATAGAATAAAAATCCGCCATAAAAAATAAGCTAGCTTAAGCATTTAGTCTCAAGACATGCTTTAACATAAAGCAGAACAATACTAATCATAAAATAAAAGAAGCCATTCAATAATTTTAATCGAATGACTTCTTTACTGAGATGAACACCCCAGAATTCATTTTAATTTGCTTCGTCACCATATAATTCTTTTTTAATTTGAGTAGTTGAAATACCTTCTGTACGTTTTAAATATACGACTTCACACTTATCTGTTAGGAAGTCAAACTCGCCTTCCCAATCATGACCCATTACAAAAGTATCTACTTCAAATCGTTCTACATCTTTTTCTTTTTGTCCCCAGTCTTCTTCAGCAATTACGAGATCAACATAGCGAATAGCTTCAAGCATAACTTTTCGTTGTTCAAAGTTATAATATGATTTCTTATCTTTGATACGGTTGAATTCATCTGAAGACAACGCAACAATTAGATAATCACCCATTTCTCGAGCTCTTCTTAATAATTCTATATGCCCGTAATGTAATAAATCATAAGTACCATAAGTAATTACTCTTTTCATTATAAATACTCCCTAAAATTATTATATGTCTAGCCATATTAGTAAAAATTATAGCATACAATTTTTACTAATACTAATATATAAAAGTATATAATTTTTATCTTTTTAATATTTTCTTTAATTTCAACTTGCCTCTAAATTTTGCTTTATGAGGTAGTATTTCCATTTTAAATCTATAATAATTAGGACGGCCTATACCAACATAATGCAAAGTCGTGCGCCATTCTTCATATAAATCTTTAGTCCATCCACTGCAACCTTGTTCAATAACCTTGACTATTCTAAACAATGACTTACCTTCATAATCAGTACTTTGCATCGCTTTAATATAGTTAGTAACATTATTAATAAGCGCTTGCGTAACATTTTTATGTGTCGTTATATATGCTTGAATCAAATAACTAACAATAAGTTCATCCATTCGATAACTATAATATCGTCTAACATGTTCTAATAATAATTCTTCCATTACACGTTGTCTGACCTTCATGGCATCAGCCATATATGCTAAAAAGCGTTCAGCACGTTGCTCAGTAACAGAGCCTTCTACCTCATTATATGCATAGACAATATTAGGCAATAATTGAATGTCGCTTGCTTTTTTAAAAGCTTTTGTTATGAATGTATGTTCTTCACAAAAAACAACATCTTCATCAAAACGTAAGTTAGCGAATTTAGCATTAAACATTTTTGCGCCTGGGCCAATTGATTGTAAAACTTCAGGACACTGTGCAAGATTTACTTTTTCAAATTTATTTAACCCTTTATGGGTAGGGATACTTTGCCATTCTCCATCTTTTCCTCTACCAATTTGACCTAACACAATATCGACCGCTTCATCTTTAATGTAATAATCTGCCATATAATCAATTCTACTAGGTAAAAATTGATCATCAGCATCTAAAAACATAAAGACGTCGCTTGTTACATGTGTTAATCCTATATTACGACTAATAGCTGCCCCTTTGTTGTCTTGATTAATAATTTTAATATTTTTAAATTCTTTCTCTAATTGTGCTAATACTGCTTGTGTAGTATCTGTCGAGCCATCATTAACACAAATAATTTCATAATCATGTTTAGTATCAATAGAAGCTACGGCTCGTCGAATTGTATTTTCAGCGTTAAAAACTGGAATAATGAAGGCTATTTTCATTTTTTAGTCTCCTTCTCAATAAAATGAATGACATCTTCAGTACTATTTTGTGTATTATATTTATGCCATTCTTTAAACAATGGTTTAAATTGCGATTCACCATTTTGAATCAGTCGAATTAATGCATCTTCACTGTATGCTTTATAAGTTTCTGGAATATTTTTAAAAAATTGATTTAAACCTCTATCATTGTCATAATCAGTTTCATCATAAACATAAAAGATTGTAGGTTTATTTAATAGACTTGCTTCAATAGCTAAAGAACTGTAATCAGTAATAATTATATCGGCCATTATCATTAATGATTGTATGTCTAACATCGTCTGTGAAGCACTTGCAACTGCAGGATGTAACTTATTTAATAAAGTATAATCAGCAAGCTTGTGTTCGAAATTTTGCTTGTTAATATGACGGTTAGCCTTTTGTTTCTCTCTATAAGTTGGTAAATAAACGGCTACCTTGCCGTCTATATGATGTTGTTGCTTTAATTTCTGCTGTTGCTCTTTTATATCCATTTTTTTATAGACACTAAGTCTCGGCAAGCCCGTTGGTAAGATTTGGTCCTCACGTGCTTCAAAAGAATGTTTAAAACACTCCGCCATAGGTTCTCCGCCAACTAAATAGTAATCCGTAGCTTGGTATACACTTTGATATTGTTTTACTTGTGAAGTACTAGATAAATCTACTTGATGATCTGTTAATCCAAAATTCTTTAAAGCTCCTGCTGCATGCCATGTTTGTATAATGGTTTGTTGGCGTTTTTTCTTATATCCACCTAACATTAAGTAATACGTATCTATAACAATAACTTTGGCACTGCTTAGTGCACGTATATGTTTAAATATTTGCTTATTCCCTGCTGGAATAAAATTAATACCCTTAAATTCTTTAACAGTATCTTTAAGTTCTGCTTTAGCTATTACTGTTAATTGGTAATTTTTATCATTCAAAGAATTTATAATTGGTATAACATCTTCAGAAAATGTCATCATTACTACAATATGATTCTTGTTAACTTTACTTTTTGAAAATAAAATATTTAATATGCCAACTATCAACATATATATCTTCTTTATTACTTGCCTCATATGTTCCACCACCACTTTATTGTATCTTCCCTTATTATATCTATCTTAGCTAAAAATTTATACAAAAAATCCTTTAGTCCAATCTGACTTAGACTAAAGGATTACAAAAATTTTATTTATTTTTTAATTACATAAAGTCAGCAAAATGATCTCTATATCTCACATGTAAAATCGAACCAACAACAAATAGCACGATAACAATAGCGATATTATATACTGTCAATTCCCAATGACTGATAAAGTACCAATCTTTATATAAAATAGCCGCTCTATAGCTTTCTGCTAAATAATAAACTGGATTAAGTTGCATTACATCAGTGACAATTCCTTTAGGTGGTACGATTAAAATTGATGATACGAAGAACACAATTCTCATGAAGGCTTGCATTGCCATTTGTGTATCTCGAATTAGCACCCCTAATGTTGAAGTCACTAATGAAATTGCTGCTGTTAAAATAAAAGCATAAGGCACGTATAACAACAATTGTACTGTATAAATAGAAGGATGGTAACCAGCAAAATAACATATAACCATAACAATCGCTAGTAATCCTATATGCCCATAAAACCTACTAAATACGATATAGGTTGGTATGATAGATAACGGAAATTTCATTTTCGCCACATGATTATACTTACTGGCGATCGCTTTTGTTCCTTCTAATACACCTTGGTTTACAAAGAACCACATACTAATACCCACGATTAACCAATAAATAAAAGGGACGCCATCATGTGGTGCGTTACTTCTCATCCCTAGACCAAATACAAACCAATAAACTGCTATTTGTAAGCCAGGATTTAAAAGTTCCCAGGCCATTCCTAAATAGTTACTATGGTTTGATAATCTAAGTTGAAATTCTGCTAATCTTTTAATTAAATAGAAATTTTTAAAATGCTCTTTAAATACTAACCATACTGCATTCATCTATATAAACCACGCTTTCAAACGATTTACTCTTATTTTGCACCTGAATTATTTTATATTATAAGCTATTAGCTACATTGTTTGCACAATAATCGATTATACATTATTTTAGAAATATATGTAAACTTACTATATAATAAAACAAAGTTGAGTTTAATTCATAACTTAATGTTATAATGATTTTCGAATATTTAAACCATACATTTAATTGTATTTTACAATATTTATTATCTTTAAAGTTGATTTAACCATATAAATTCAGTAAAATTTAACAATTGAAACTTATATTTGTAACCATCGTTCTCACCTACTTTACAATAGGTTTGTAAATTTAACAACTCATTTAATATATAATATAATTCTAGGTAATTGGAAATAAGGAAGGTAAAATTATGACTGTATCGGTAAACATTGAAAACGTATCGAAAGAATACCGTATTTATCGCAACAATAAAGAACGTATTAAAGATGTTTTAGTCCCATTCCATAAAAACAAAACGTTTTATGCACTAAATGATTTATCATTAACTGCCCACGAAGGTGATGTTATTGGACTAGTAGGTATCAATGGTTCGGGTAAATCTACGTTAAGTAACATGATAGGCGGATCACTTGCTCCAAGTGCTGGTAACATTTCACGTAACGGTGAAGTAAGTGTTATCGCAATTAACGCAGGATTAAATGGTCAATTAACAGGTATGGAAAATATCGAATTCAAAATGCTGTGCATGGGCTTCAACAAAAAAGAAATTAAAGAACATACGCCGCAAATTGTTGAATTCAGTGAGCTTGGAGAGTTCATTTACCAACCCGTAAAAAAATACTCAAGTGGTATGCGCGCCAAATTAGGATTTTCAATTAATATTACTACTAATCCTGATATTTTAGTAATTGATGAAGCATTATCTGTCGGCGACCAAACTTTCGCTCAAAAATGTTTAGACAAAATTTATGAATATAAGGAACAGAAAAAAACAATTTTCTTTGTGAGTCATAATATGAAACAAGTTAAAGATTTTTGTAGTAAAATCGCTTGGATTGAAGGCGGTAAACTAAAAGAATTCGGCGAAATAGATGCAATCCTACCCCAATACGAAAAGTTCTTGAATGACTTTAAGAAACGTTCAGCTCAAGAACAGAAAAAATTCAGAACAGATTTGGATAGTTCTCGATTCGTAGTTAAATAATCAGGAAAAATGACGGTGCTATAAATATCTCTAGTTAATAAATAAACGTCAATTGCTATGTTATTTTGATAGCAATTGACGTTTTTATTTTTTATGAAATTTTATTACGCATTGCACTGATATTTTTTGTGTAATGCCATCAAGTCATAGCCAATTTTATATTTGTATTTATTCATAGCAACAATAGAGGAAACCGAACAAGCTGAAGAATACAGGATTAAGACGTCCCAGTATAGATTATAAAAGTAACCCTTAAACGATTGCTAAATATGAATTCGTGTAAGGGCTATTAGTTTGAGATTAATATGCAAACATTTTTATTTATAAGTAATCATCAAATGTATCTCTATAACGCATATGCAATATCGAACCAACTATAAATAAAACAATTACAAGTACAAGGTTATAGACGGCTATATGCCAATGGGTAATAAAATACCATTCATGATGAAATATAGCAGCCCTATAAGATTCCGCTAAAAAATAAATCGGATTTAATTTCATCACAAATAAAACAGTAGCTGTCTTAGCAGGATACAAAATAGAAGATACAAAAAATATAATCCTCATAAATGCTTGCATAGCCACTTGTAAATCTCTAATTAACAAACTTAAAGTTGAAGTTAAAAGTGCGATTGAAATAGTCAAGATCAATGCATAAGGAATATAAATGAGTAACTGCAATGTATAAATAGTTGGATGATAACCGCCTGTTACACAAATTAACATCACGATGACTAGCAACAAAATATGTGCATAAAATTTACTAAAGACTATATAACTAGGTAATATAGACAGTGGAAATTTCATTTTTGAAACTTGTCGATATTTAGAAGTTATAGCTTTTGTGCCATCTAATACACCTTGGTTAACGAAGAACCACATGCTAATTCCTACTAGTAACCAAAAAATAAAAGGAATGCCTTCTACAGAACTATTTTGACGTACACCTAAACCAAAAACAAACCAATAAATTAGTATTTGAAATGTTGGATTAATAAGTTCCCAACCTAAACCTAAATAGTTATTATGGTTAGATATCCTTAATTGGAAGTCGGCTAATCTTTTTATTAAATATATATTTTTAATATGTTCTTTTAATACTATATATACCGAATTCACTTTAGGGTACCTACTTTCTATCTTCTAAGGTTAGATTACTATCTTTCAAAATGTGATGCGCCTGATCTTACTACATTATTTTTTTGCTCTCATTTGTTTCCCTACTTTATATAAAAATATCGGAATACTTTTAATTCTACCTAATCGTTTCCAGTCAATAATCAAACGGTAAACCCATTCTAAGTTTAAGCTACGTATTATTTGGGGTGCCCTCTTTTTTACGCCACCAAAAACTTCTAATGATCCACCTACACCCATAAGCACAGTGCGCTTAAATTGCTCTCTATGTTTGTCAATCCATTGTTCTTGTTTCGGGTATCCCATGGCTACAAACACATAATCCGGATTAAAATTTTTAATTATCTCTAAAACATCCATATCATCTACATCAATATATCCATGATGATGTCCAAATGTAATGTTAGGATACTTTGCAACTAAATTTTCACGAGCTTGATCAACAACATCATTTTTTGATCCTAATAAAAATACACGTTGTTTATTTGTGTGTGCAATTTTCAAGCATTCTTCCATTAATTCAATACCTGGGACTCTTTCTTGTAGTGGTGTTTTCAAAAGTTTCGAAGCTTTGACGACACCTGTACCATCTGCAATAACATAATCTGCACTATTAATAAGATTACGATAAGCTTTGTTACTTGATGCGAAATCAACTATTTCTGGATTTGCAGTAACGATAAATAAATTTTTTTGTTGTTGTTGTTCAAAATATTTTTTTATATCCAATCTCATATCAACCATAGAGACATTGTCAAAATAAACAGATAAGACATTTATTTTTTGATTATGTTCTTTTTCCACCATCTGTAGTAGGCTCCAATCTAATATCTTCTTAGTATTTTAAAGTAATTTTAACACATTATAATTTAACATTATATTAAGCGTAAGTCGCGTATTTATCCTAGGTCAAAAGTCTAAATGTAATTGTAAGTCATTTACTATATAATTATATATAATACTTTCAATAATATTAGACGAGGTTCAGTTATGGACAAAATACATGCATTTTTCAGTTCGACAATACAATTACATATTAGTTGGGTTATTTTTTTAGGATTACTGTATATCGTCATTCATCAGTATAGACACAAACCTCTTAATCGTATATTAGATATTTATTTCAATTATATACCAGTACTAACTCATGAATTCGGTCATATTATTTTTAATAAAATTAGTGGCGGTAAAGCACGAGATTTTGTTATTGTTGCTTCACCTAATGAGCGCATGCATACATCCCAGCAAGGTTATGCGATAACTCAATCAAGAAATCGTTTAGGACAAATTATTACAACATTAGGTGGTTATGTTATGCCCCCTATCATGTTATATTTAGGCTTTTTAGCCATTCATTGGCAATATCCGAGCATATTCATAACGTTATATGTATTTATATTTTGTTACTTTGTCGTACTCACTTCACGTAAATTATTGCCAATTATTATTGTGATACTTTTGTGTCTGTTACTCTATTTTACAGTGCATAACAACTACCAATTAATGATGTTTTATCTTATTTCAATTAGTTATCACTTTATTTTAGGTGTTTTATTCGGTGAAATATTACAATCTTCTTGGACAATTTCCAAATTAACTCTGAGTAGACATGTAACTGAATGGGACGGCTCAACATTGAGCAAACTTACTAATATTCCTACACTCATATTTAGTCTTTTTTGGATTATCATAAACTTATTTATTTTATATAAATCAGCGACTCTTTTCATATAATTTTGTTTACTATTGCCACAAGAAATTTAAGTTTCAAATATTTCAGATTAACCAAAAATGGTAATTTCTATTTTGTTTTAATAGAAGTTACCATTTCCCATAATATTTAAGCAATGCCTCGCACAATAACCATAAAGTAAATTAATAATTGTGCTAATCATATATTCACTACGTAATTTCTGCGACACATTTTTAAAACTACACTACTGCGAAGCCTAAAAGCATAGGACACGTTAAAACTACCCCTTTAAAATACTACTTATATAATAAAAGAAGCCAATCAACGTGTTAGCATTTTAAATACGTTGATTGGCTATTCACTTGAGATCTATATACTAGATTCTACATTTTCATATGAACAACTATCTTTAATTAAAAATATTACTTTTCAGCATAAATGTGTTCAGCATTGTCATAGCTCAGAATCGTAATATTATCATCTTTTTGAACCATAACTACTTTATTTGTTTCATCTTTATTAATAATCTTAACTTCGTCACCAATAGAAATTTCTTTGCTTGAGAGATAAATAAGCAACTCTGTTCTATCTCTTACTCTTTTAATGCTTACTATATCTCCCGCTTCAAAAGATAACAAGTTGTCAGTATAAATTTCTTTATACTGCTTATTTCTTGGAATTACGCCTCCATGAGGACATGTAGTTGGATAATTTAGTAATTTATCTAATCTTTCCATAAACAAATGAGAAACGCGATGTTCTAACACTTCTGCTTCTTGATGCACTTCTTCCCAATTATATTCTAATATTTGTATTAAAAATAATTCTATTAAACGGTGACGTTTAATAATATCTAATGTATATGACAAACCTTCTCCAGATAACATAACACCTTTATAAGGCTTGGTTTCAACATAATTTGATTTCTCTAATCTATTAATCATTTCGCTAACTGAAGGTGGTTTTATATTAAGATATTGAGATAACTTCTTATTTGAAACGAATGTTACGTCGCCTTCGTGTGTCAATATCGCCTTCAAATAGTCCTCTTTTTCCTCTGTCAGCATATTTTCACTCCTCATAATCAGTGTCTATATTGTATCACGAAATTTCTTGACACGCTAAAAGTTTGTAGTATATTATAAATTTAATTAGGCTAGCCTAAATTTTTTATTAAAGAAGGTGAATCATGTTAGAAATAAAGAATCTAAACCTATATATTAATAATAAACATGTACTGGAGGACATCAATTTATCTATACCTGTAGCGGGAGAAATAATAGGTATTATGGGGCCAAATGGTGCAGGTAAAAGTTCATTATTAAAATCTCTGATAGGTGAATTTAAAGCTACTGGAGATAAGTTATTATTACATAAACCACTGACCTCATCATTCAAATATATAACTTACATACCTCAAAAATCTAATATCGACCTAGATTTTCCCATCAATGTATCAGATGTCGTAATATCTGGTGCCTATAAAAACATAGGCTGGTTTAAAAGCGTAGATAAAAACCACAAAGCTCGTTTAAATCAACTCTTAGACATACTGGAGTTGCAAGATTTAAAATCTCGTCAAATTTCCCAATTAAGTGGTGGGCAACTACAACGTGTACTTGTTGCACGCGCTTTAATGAATGATAGTGATCTTTACTTATTAGATGAACCCTTTGTAGGTATAGACTTTCATAGTGAGCAACTCATCATAGAATTAATTAACCAATTAAAGGCTAATAATAAGCTTGTTATGATAGTACATCATGACCTGTCAAAAGCCACAGATTATTTTGATCGTATAATTTTGCTTAATCGCAATGTTAGATTTTTTGGGCCAAGTGACATCGCCATGCAGCCTAAAAATTTAAATGATGCATTTTTAAACCATCAATCTACTTTTACGTCAGAGAATGTTACCGCTGAGGTGATAACATGATTGAGTTTTTCCAACATTTATTTAGCTACCAATTCCTAAATCGTGCGCTTATTATCGCTATTGTAGTTGGTATTGTTTGTGGCACTGTTGGTAGTTTAATCGTTTTAAGAGGTTTAGCACTAATGAGCGATGCGATGAGCCACGCCGTATTACCTGGTGTAGCCTTATCCTTTGTCTTCGGCATCCCTCTTTACGTTGGCGCCCTACTTACAAGTATGATTGCAAGTGTACTTATAGGCTTTATCACAACGGGAAGCAAAACTAAGCCTGACGCAGCAATAGGTATATGTTTCACTGCATTTCTTTCAATAGGAATTATCATTATTAGCCTAATACACAGTACGACAGATTTATATCACATTTTATTTGGGAATATTTTAGCGATTACATCGTCTTCATTTTGGACGACAATCGTAGTAAGCATCACAGTCGTATTACTTATAATCATCTTCTTCAGACCTTTAATGATTTCTACATTTGATGAAACATTTAGTAAAATGAGCGGTTTAAATACAACTTTAATTCATTATTTTGTAATGCTCATGCTTTCTATGGTAACAATAGCGAGTATTCAAACAGTAGGCATTATTTTAGTTGTAGCATTATTAATTACGCCTGCCAGTGCAGCATATTTAATCGCAAAAAGTTTACCTTTAATGATGATAATTGCCAGCACTATTAGCATCATTAGTTCAATCATTGGTATGTATTTCAGTTACATATATAACATACCTAGTGGCGCTACCATCGTTTTATGTGCCTTTATTCTCTATATTATTATATTTGTTTTTGTCAAAATTCATAATAAGAAAGGATTAGCAACATGAAAAAAATACTTCCAATAATACTACTTTGTGTTTTATTTATTGCCGCTTGCGGTAATGATAAAAAAACATCCACATCTGGCAACGAAGACAAACTAAAAGTGGTTGCCACAAATTCCATTATTTATGATATGGCCAAAAATGTAGCCGGAGATAATATTGAATTACATAGTATCGTTCCAATCGGTCAAGACCCACACGAATATGAAGTTAAACCAAAAGATATTAAAGCACTGACAGATGCTGACGTAGTACTATATAATGGTTTAAATTTAGAAACTGGAAATGGTTGGTTCGAAAAAGCTTTAAAACAAGCAGGAAAGTCTATGAAAGATGACAACGTAGTAGCCGTATCGAAAAAAGTTGACCCAATATATCTAGAAGGTGCTAAAGGAGACAAAGATAAATTAGACCCACATGCTTGGTTAAGCTTGGAAAACGGTATTAAATATACTGAGACAATTCAAGAAACTTTATTAAATAAAACTAAAAAACATAAAGATGCAATTGAAAAAATGAGTAACACATATCTGACTCAACTTAAGGATTTAAACGATGAAAGTCATAATAAATTCAAGGACATTCCTAAGAATGAACGTACAATTGTTACAAGTGAAGGCGCGTTTAAATATTTTGCTAGACAATATGAAATTAAACCTGGCTATATTTGGGAAATCAACACTGAAAAGCAAGGTACACCTGATCAAATGAAAGCAGCAATTAAATTTGTGAAAGACAATAATGTTAAACATTTACTTGTTGAAACAAGTGTTGATCGTAAGATTATGGAAGGTTTAAGTGAAGAAACTAAAAAAGATATCTACGGTGAAATATATACCGATTCAATTGGTAAACAAGGCAGTGAGGGTGACTCTTACTACAAAATGATGAAATATAATATTGAAACCATTCACGGCAGTATGAAATAAATAATAAATTAAGGCTATTCTACCTTACAAGGTGAATAGTCCCATACCGTACTTAATATTAATACTGCAATCATAATAGTACGGTATGGTGGTATTCAAAGCCTTAAATAAACTCCTTAAACCATCAACAGGTTGTAATCCTCCCCCTGTTGATGGTTTTTCTATAAAAAAGTTAGCAATCTAACCCCTATATCATATATCAAACGAGGTTAAACGCTAACTTCTAAATATTTATATTAAGTTAAACTATCAACGAGCACCATTTCATCGTAATTAATGGATTCTCTAATTTTAAGTGCTGTCGCTTCTGTAATATCTTCATCCTCTACTAATTGATTTAAAATTCTGCGTTGCTCTTTGAGCGCAGTTAATTTCACTTTAGTAATAGATGTTTCATTTTTTTGATCAAAGAAGTTTTTCGGTGTTAAGTTTTCGATTCTAAGTAAGTATCCATCACAAATCATGCCTACTTCTAGTTTATTTTCTTCTGTGGTTTCTTTACTTAATCTACTTACAACACGATAATGCACTGTTCTCATTACATTAGAGATTTCTACTAAATTATCAACAATAGATAACGATGAAGCTGCATTTGTTTTCATGCGGGTTTTAATTCTTCTTTTTAAAATAAAGGCACGAAATTCTACTTTTAGACGTTGAATAAGTGAAGCTTGCTTATAGATTTGAGTTCGCTCTGCATAACGCATATAGTTATCGAGTACACTGGTCGTAATATCACCATTTTCAACTAAAGTATTTAGCGTATTATTTTCGGCATCGAAAGCTATCTTTTGTAATCTTTGTAGTTCCTTCGCATCCTCATCTTCATTTTCTACAGATTTTAAGAATGCAAGTTTATCATGATAGTCTTTTATAACACTGCCGTATCTAAAGCTAGATTCTATCGTTGACATCTGATTTAAGCTATCTATAACTTTTTCTAGAATATAAATTCGTGCTTGTTTATAATTCATGCCTTTTTGTTTAGGTTGAGTTGCAGCAGGTGTAACGAGTGGTACGATAAATTGTGCTACTACTAAACTAATTATAACCATGCCTGAGGAAATAAATAACAAATCATCTCTAAAGGAGAAGGAATGGTGATTTGCCAGCATGTAAGGCAACGTCAAGGCAATGGCAAGAGAAATGGTTCCGTGCACACCACAAATTGACATGATAAAGGCATAAGTTCCTCTTTTAGGAGGTGCTTCTGAGCTCATAGAATCCTCTTCGTTATGCGTAATCATTTTTTGGAAGGGACTGATTGGTAAATAAAAATAAGGATATAATACGAGGACCCATAAAAATCTAAATACATAAATAGCTAAAGCAACTAAAAATGTTACTACTATTAAAAAGGCTAAATTGTGTGGTTCATTTTTAATGATACGACCCACAACTTCTGGAATTAAATAACCCAAAATAGAAAACACAAAACCATTTAATACATAACCTAAAGTATTCCAAGTATGATTGTAACTCATTTGCAACCTTGTTCGCGCTTGAGCTATACGATCACGTTCAAATCCATGTACTAACCCTGCAACTACAGCAGCAATAATACCAGATGCATGGAACATTTCCGCCACTAAATAAGTAATAAATGGCGTAATTAATTGAATAAATGTAAACATATTTACATTTTCTATACCTCTACGCGTTAGCGTTACTCTTATTCTGACGAAAACTAATCCGATAATCAAACCAACGATAAAACCGCCAATAGAGGATATTAAAAATTGTTCTATCGCGTTCACGATAGAGAACGTACCGGTAATTAAGGCAGCTACGGCTATTTTAAAAGATATGATACCAGCTGCATCATTAAGTAACGATTCACCCTCTAAAATAGTCATAGAACCTTTAGGCAAAATTTTACCATTAGTTATAGCTTTTACAGCAACAGCATCGGTAGGACATAAGATTGCAGCTAGAGCAAATGCTGCAGCCATAGGCAATTCGGGCCAAATCCAGTGGACAAATAACCCAACGACGATAACTGTTGTAACAACTAATCCTAGCGCCATCATTAAAACAGGCTTAATATACCGTCTTAAGTGCACTCGAGATACTTGTACGCCTTCAACGAATAGTAAAGGTGCAATTAAGGCTACCATAAATAATTCACTATCAAATTGGAACTGTACCGGAACGGGAGTTACATAAAGCAACATACCTAAAAATATTTGTATAAACGCCAATGGCATTCTAGACAGAAATGTATGTACAAAAGAACTAACAATAACTACCGCTATAAAAATCAATAGTGTTTCAAATATTTCCATAGTTTCACCTCTTTTCGATTCAATATGTGCATCGTAATTGCTGAGGTTGAAACAAACAGTCGTGAATTTCTCTTGTATAAACAAGATAAATACACGTTATGATTTCAAAATTCAAAGTTTCCCCAAAATAACTACAAAGAAATTTTTTCTAAATTCATACAATTACAAATATACATTATTTTATCACTTTTTTGTCACTTATTAAATTTTAAGCACTTTTACACCAAGATTTAATATCAATAAAATTTAATAATCATGATCTTCTTGATATTTTTTTTGTCTCAATTCTTCACGCTTTTGTGCACGTTCTTTTAGTTGTTCAAAACTACTTTTTTCATTCGCACTTAATAAAATATTTGTGTTCCCAACATTGTCACTTTTACGATACATATATGCTCCTGTACGGTATGCAGCTCTCGATATTAAATGTCCCCCTACTGGAGAAGTTAGATTGATAAATACTAATGCTAATATCAATCTAACACTTAGATAACTTTGTGCAGAAACAAAATAGACAATAACGCCTAATAATGTAAGTAACACTGATAATGTAGAACTTTTTGTAGCTGCATGGCTTCGCAAAAATACGTCTTGAAATTTGATTAAGCCAATAGCACTTATTAAAGCTATAATGCTCCCTAAAAACATCATTAACGCCGCTATTAGGTTAACGATTTCGCTTATTGTTGGCATTGAAAACGTGCCCCCCTTCAATAAACCGCGATATAGACACAGAACTAACAAATGAAATAATGGCAATTAATAAAATAGAATCTAGAAATGAGAATGTACCAAATACAACACTCATTACACCAACGATAGACATCAATATTGCACTCGAGGCATCGAAAGCTACTACTCTATCTGCAGTCGTCGGACCTTTTATAAGCCTGAATAAACTAAGCAATAACGCTATGCCAAAAACTATGATCGAACTTGTTATAAAAAAGTTTGTTACCGATGCTATCATTCTGCCACCTCCAATATGAGTCCTTCGTATTGTCTAATACTTTTCAACAACTTTTGTCGTTCTTTTTCTGAAATATCTATAGCATGAATAAAAAATTTCTTTTTCTCCTTAGAAATACGAATAACTGTAGACCCTGGCGTAATGATAATTAATATTGTTAAAAATGAAACGCTCCAATCACTCGTTAATTTTGTTTCATAAGTCACTAAACCAGGATTCATGTCTTGCGTCTTAAACAAAATATAATTAATAGTAGTCATACTAGAAGTTATTAGTTGATACAAATAAACTGCTAAAAATTTTATGGCTACCCAAACCTTTTTAAGATAGAATTCTTGTCCGAAAAATCGATGGAGTATATATATAACTATCAAACCAACTAAATATCCGGAGAAGAAAGTGGTTACTTTAAAGGCATCTTCATCTTGGAAAAGCACCCATAAAAAGGCAATGATGACGTTCAATACAACTTGTCTCATTATTTCTCCTCCTTCAATAAATGTGGATTCACTTGTTGCTGATATTTACCTTCATCCATATTTAAATGTGTAGCATTATCTGTGACTTTTAAAAGTATAGGAGCAGTTAATCCGATAATGATAACGACTGCGACCAAGACACCGATTAAAGCACTTCGGTACCGAGGCATTTTGTTGTATTCTAGTTGTTTCCCAGTTGTACCACTACCTAAATACATAGTGAAATAAATTCTAAATAAGCTAACCATTGCTATAACACTCGTAATAACCATTAAAGTTAACCCGATATAGTTACCATTTTCGATAGCCCCTTGGAAAATTAATAATTTCCCAGGAAACCCACTAAATGGAGGAACCCCACCTATAGCTAGCGTCGTCACTACTAAGGCAATACCTAGCACTGGTTCTCGTTTCGCTAAACCACTTAAATAGCGATATTGTCTATATCCTGTTATATAGACGAGACTACCTATTACAAAAAATAATAATGTTTTTACTATAATGTCGTTAGCTAGATAAAATATTGCACCATTTACACCAGCAAATGTGTGCGATCCTAATCCTAAAATAATAAAGCCTATCGATAAAATAACTTGATATGCAGCTATTTTCTTAATATCTTTATACGCAATGACACCGAACGCCCCGATAAACATTGTAATACAAGCTAAAAATACTAATAGTGAGTGTGTAATATGGTCATGTCCATTAAACATTAAGGTGAAAAATCTAATAAGCGCATATGCACCTACTTTAGTCATCAACGCAGCAAATAATGCGGCGAGTTCAGTGTTTAATACAGCATACGCCTTAGGTAGCCACATAAATAAAACCAATGCAGCTTTCGAACCAAACGCTACTAAAAACACCATCGAGACAATGACAATTGCATTGTGGTTGTCTAACTCTTTTAATCTTTGAGCCACATGTGCAAAGTTTAATGTTCCCGTCAATTTATATAATAAACCAATGCCTAGCAATAATAACCATGAACCGATAATATTCAATACAACGAATATAATTGCAGCACGTAATTGTTCAACTGACTGCCCTAATGTTATTAACACAAATGAGGCTAACAGCATTACTTCAAACATGACATATAAATTAAATAAATCAGCAGTTAAAAACGATCCAATCACACCTACTGTTAGGAATAAAATAAAACTAGGTAAATAAAATCGGATAGCCCTTTTTTCTGCACGACCAAACCCATATGAAATAATCAATGTCACAACAAAACTAGATGTTGTCACCATAAGTAAACTAAGTGAATCACCTACAAATTGAATACCATAAGGGGCTTTCCACCCTCCAAAGTCGAGTGTAATCGGTTTATGATTCAGCACATAAATTAATAACATTAAAGAGATAATTGTAGTGACAGCCATCGTCCCTATTGCAAATATTCTTGATAGCAAACTACGTTCACGTATAAATACTAATATAAAGGCACATAATGCAGGGAGAATAAAAGGTAATATTAATAAATTACTCATCGTTATCCTCCTCTCCTCTTAACACGTCAATTTCATCTTCTTTCGTCACGCGATAAGTTCTATAAACTAATACGAGTAAGAAAGCAGTCATCGCGAAGCCAATAACGATAGCTGTTAAGACAATCGCTTGCAATAGCGGGTCGACAAAATTATTACTCCCCGTACCAATTAACGGTTCAGACATATTTTTACCATAGTCCCCCATGCTCATAATGATTAAATTACCAGCATGAGTATAAATGGATATACCTATAACGATACGAATTAAATTAATTGAAAGAATCATGTATGTACCAATAAATATTAAGAAACCGATAACTAATAATAATATTAAATTCATGAGCGACCACCACTTATCGATAACATAACCGTCACAATAACACCTACAACAGTTAATACTACACCTAATTCAAATAAAGTTACTGTCGTTAGATGCATATCACCTAATAATGGTAGATGAACATGTGCATCAGTTTGATATAAAAATGGTTTACCGAAAAACATCGGTATAATGGCTGATGCCATAGACACTAATGAACCTAATACGATTAATATTTTAAAATCTACGGGTACAGATACTAATACTTGTTTAACATCGAAGGCTAAAAACATAAGTAAGAATGCTGAACTAAAAACTAATCCACCAATAAAACCACCGCCAGGATTGTTATGACCGGCTAAAAATAAATAAAAGCCAAATGTTAATAAAATAAACACTACAATTTTTGTTATGGTGCGTAGTACTACATCATTCTCTTTCATCTTGTCCCCTCCGATCTCTAAAGTTAAGTAACGTATAAATACCTAAACCGACTATTATCAGTACGACACCTTCAAACAATGTATCAAAGGCCCTGAAATCACCTAATATTGAATTAACGATATTTTTACCGCCAGTTAACTTATAAGCATTGTGATAGTATGTCGAAATCGAACTAATAGTCTCACCTTGTTGGACAATAAATACCAATGTCATTACAGTTGCAGCCATAATAAGCGAGACTATAATTTTAAATAACTCCCGCTTTTTATGTACTTTTCCTCGAGGTACGTTTGGTAAGCGTGAAAAACTTACAATAAATAATATTGTAGTAATTGTTTCTACAACAAGTTGTGTTAACGCTAAATCCGGCGCTTTCATTAATATAAAGAATATCGTTACACAATAGCCTACGATACCATTTAAAATAACCATCGTTAGACGCTGACGAATAAAGATTAACGCTACACCGAGCACGAACACTACAATGACGGTTATAACTTCCAGTGGCCCAAATTCACTGACATGTATTTGATGCACTTTTGGAAAACCAACTTGAATAATTGAATAAATGATAATAAGCGTAAAAATTAATAACGTCATGTTTATATATTGATTTAATCTGTTATTCATCAAATTGCGAATGCTATAACCTGAATACACTTCGAATTGTTTATATGAATCGTTATACAAACTAGATAGAGAGAACAATTTATATTTTCCAGCTATCCTAGTCCAATCAACCTTCAACGCTGCAGTCAAACCTACGATGATAACTATAATACTGAAGATTAATGGCAGATTAATGCCGTGCCACTGTGAAATGTGTGGTGCGATTCCGTCTATTTTTTCGCCTATAGTGATACTTCTTAGCGCAGGTAAAATTAAATGATTACCGATAACGTTAGGTATGAAAAAGATAATTGGTAACATAATCACCATTACTAGAGAAGGTAATATAAGCAAGAATGGTTCATGTATATTGTCATGAGCTAAATTTGACGCTTCGTATTTACCCCAGAATACTTTTTTAATCATAAACATTGCATATATCATAGTGAAAATACTAGCAACGACACCAATAGCCACTATTATTATAGTAAGAAAAATACCAAACCCTTTAAGTTGGTGGGCATTTACTAAACCATTGAAAAACATCTCTTTACTTAAAAAACCATTTAATAAAGGCATGCCTGCCATTGATAGCGCCGATAGTAACATCACTATATGTGTAATAGGTAATACTTTACGCATACCAGATAATAAACGTATGTCACGTGTTCCAGTCTCATGATCAATAATTCCTACTCCCATAAACAATGCACCTTTAAACAATGCATGATTCGCTAAATGAAATAATGCCGCAAATAAAATCATGGCATAAACCTCGGTAAGTTCGCCTTTTGTATGGCCAGCTATACCGCCACCAAGACCTACCATAGACATAATCATACCTAACTGGCTTATTGTTGAATAAGCTAAGATACCTTTTAAATCATATTGTCTAACAGCATTTAATGCCCCGAAGATCATAGTAATTAACCCTATAAATGTAACAGCATAAATATAAAATTGACTTAGACCAAGTAAAAGCGTAAATCTAAATAGTAAAAAGATGCCTGCTTTTACCATCGTAGCCGAGTGCAAATAAGCGCTTACCGGTGTTGGTGCCGCCATAGCTTTAGGTAACCATACATGGAAAGGAAACTGAGCTGACTTAGTAAATGCTCCAATAAGCATTAATATGACAATAGCAAGGAACAAAGGACTTTGAGCTATTTTATCACTATTTGCAATAATCTCTGTAATCGTATTAGTGCCTGTTATTGTATAAATCATAATGAAGGCAATTAATAGCGCTAGTCCACCGAGGACTGTAATTACAAAAGATTGTATCGCTCCGAACTGGCTTTCTCTATTATCATACCAATAAGAAATAAGTAAAAATGAGGATACGCTTGTTAACTCCCAGAATACATATAGAATAATTGTATTATTAGCAGTTACAATACCTAACATGCTCAACATAAAAAGTATTAAGTATACATAAAAACGAGGTAAATTGTCATGTTGTTTAGAAAGATATTGCGTAGCATAGAAAAACACAGCTAAGCCTATGATTGAAATTAAAATTGAAAAAAATATGCTTAAGCCGTCTAAGCGAAAAGCTAAATTAATATCTAAGGCACTAAGCCATGGAATATTAATATTAATGAATGTTCCGTGAAGCACTTGAGGTAGTTGCCAAATGAAGTAAATTGTCGAAATAATTGGCGCGATTATAGCTATGTGTCCTGCATAAAGACTTAACTTTTCATTTGAAAAAGTAATAACTAAGAGCACCATAATGATGATTAAAACACTGAATAGGTATATCAGACTCATCGTTGTCCCCCTTTACTGTTATAAATTTAAAGCAATCGTTGTTTTACTTGAATTTCTTGAAATGCCTATAAATTTCATGGTTTCGTATGTTGTCTGATGCCCTAAATATTTTTGGATGATAGATATAGAAATACCCGATTGATAAGCGTGATAAGCGAATGTTTTTCTTAATGTAGTTAAACCAATATGTATCATACCTAGCTCTTCTGCTGCTGCATGGATAATACGATATGCTTGTTGCCTGGATAAACCTTTATGAGTTCGATTTGATTGGAACAGCAAATCATGTGTTGTTAAAGATTCATTCGAGATAAATTCCTTTAATTCATACTGTAAGCTCTCTGGAATCATAATATTAATATTTGTCGCATGTTCCTCTACCCAAAATGATTTAATTAACTTATTTGACGCTAAAACATCGACCACTGTTAAATTTAGTAATTCAGTAAGTTTTACGCCAGTATGTATAGCAAACTTAAATAATAAGTAATCCCTTTGCGATTTTGACTGTAAAACTTTATACATTGATTTAATTTCTTCAAGATCACGTATTGGATCAACTTGATTCATATTTTCACCTCTCACGCTTAAATGTTTCTTATTCAATAGTAAATGATATTTAAGTAACATTAAAGCGTTTTGCACCAATTTTTTAAACTTTTCTGTCTCATTTAGTAATTATCAACGATATATATAGTGAAAGGAGGTTTAAACTATTATGAATGAAGTTAGTCAATTAGTCGTTGTACTTTCACGCGTCGTTCCTAATGATAGTGGTAAAGCTACAACAGTTACGCGGCGCTTTGCTAATATCAATCCACAAGCCACGAACGATCAATTAAGACAATTCAAATCTATTATCGAACAGTTGATTCACGAAACTTTCGATACATTTGAAGTTGTCAAAACAATACAATTACATTAAGGAGGTTTACTAATGACTCAAACATTAGAACTTACATTCACAGATGATTTAAAAAAACCTTTAAAATTACAACTATCTAAGATTGAAAATGACGTCGATGCAACAAATGTCAGAACTAGTATGGCTGCATTAATCGATTTAGATATATTAAGAATCGCTAAGAGTAATCCAACTAAAGTGCATTCTGCTCATCTTATTGATAAAACTGTAAGAACACTTTTTGATGTTTCTAAATCATCTAATTAATTTAGTTAACATGGCATAACGTAAAGCTCCGTTTTTTGGGATTTTCTTCATAGAACGGGGCTTTTATTATTTCGTATTTTATTGCTCATACCAATGTCTAATTTTATAGTAATATCACATATTTATTATTTTTTTAAATTAATACAATGAATTATCAATTAATATCCTTTATAATCATATTATCAAACAAACAGATAATACATAGATTGTAATCAATTATGTACTTTACTTAGAAAGCGGGATTATATGTTACTTTTATTTATTGTGGGTATCGTTGCAGGTATGGTAGTACCCTTTCAAACTTCTATCAATTCTAGACTTAGTTTATACACCAAATCTTCATTTTATGCTTCTACTATTTCTTTTGCTACAGGGACAATATTTTTAATACTTATTAATGCTATTATAAATCCTCAAGCTTTTACACCAAACTTTTATAACGGGCAAGCGTTAAGTTATGTATGGTTTGTCGGTGGTGCTTTGGGCGTTATCTTTTTAACAGGTAATTTATTATTATTACCTAGACTCGGTGCATCTCTAACAGTTGTGATGACGATTGCGGGTCAAATAATCATGGGCGTTACAATAGATACTTTGGGTTGGTTCGGTGCTCAACATGAGCCTTTTTCAATCATTAAAGTCATCGGCATCGTTATTTTGTTTATTGGCATACTACTAATGAATTATACCCGAAATGCAGCGAGTAACAACAAAACAACTAACAAGTTTTATTTGTGGATTTTTATAGGTTTTGTTTTTGGATTTGCACCACCTATTCAAACGGCTATTAATAGTGCTTTGGGTCAACAAATACATTCTTCAGTCATGGCTGCACTTGTATCATTTACAATAGGAACTATTTTGTTATTCATTTTAACGCTTATCTTCAATAGATCTCTCAAAATGGCGAGTTACAATGAATATCAGGGGAAAATAAAACCTTGGTATTTCATTGGTGGGATACTTGGAGTGATTTTTGTAACAAGTAATATCATTTTAATGCCACATTTAGGCGCAGCCGTTACGACTATCGTGGCCATGTTAGGTCAAATGCTAATGGGTGTTATCATTGATCACTTTGGTTTACTAGGTACTACTGTAAATAAAATAACGCCTCGCAAAATTATAGGGATAGTTGCTATTATGATTGGCATTATTTTATTACGCTTCTTTTAATAATGCATCTTCAAGACATTTACTTTTAACTTTTAGTAAATGTCTTTTTTAATTCGACGTTATTACCAAGATTTCATAGTATAATCAAAATAATTAACATCCATGAGGTGACTTCAATGAACAAATACATTTTAATACCATCTATTACTTTATTCAGCATCATTATATTAACGTCTACTTACTTTATATATAAGCATTATATAGCAAAGCAGCCAAAGCACCCCCCTATTAAAACAATTAAGATTCAATATGAGCAACCAGAAATTATTATTGGAAGACATGAACCACAATCAAGCTTCGACTTTTATTTAGATACTAAACACGGTTACATCGCTAATTGGTTCGTACAAGATGATTCAAAGGTTCATAAGACTCAGCCTATTTTCGAATATTATAATCCCATCATCGAAAAAAAGATTGCACACAAACAACAAATGTTAGCGTTGTTATCTCACAAAGAGGATATCCCTTCTGATGACACCCGGGTCATTAACCTTAAAAATGAGATTGCCACATTACAACAAAATTTACGTACTAAAATAACTGCTCCGTTCGCCGGCATTCTCGTTATTAAGTCAAATACTCCTTCAACGGCAAATGCACCCTGCGCCACTTTATATCAACCAAAATATCATATTACTGCCTCAATTCCAGAAACATATATCTCATCATTAAAAATAGGTCAGATACTCAAAATACGCTCAGCAAATAGCAATGCGACTACAGTTGAAAAAATAACTAAAATTTCTTCATTCCCTACTAATTATTACAGTTCAGATAAACTTTCGAGATATGAAATAAATCTAACATCCTCTACCAATGCGCGCTTAGGGCAACATTTTGAACTAGAATTACCTTCTAAGACTATTGTTATTCCCAAAACAGCATTGATAGATAATAAATTCGTTTTATTAAAAAAATCTAATAAATTTGTGAAAAGAGTCATTAAATTTAGAGAATCGGGTAATTATAATCGTATCACTGTCAAATCAGGTTTATCTCCAGGAGAAGTAATTGTACAAAATGCAAAATCGATAAATCACTTAAAATAATTTTACTTTTTAATACAATATAAGTTATATACAAAACAGTAGGGATAAACTTTAATTATTAAGTAATTATTATTTTTGAAATTTTGCTTGTTTTTTATTCAATTACAATAGAAAAACATCAAGCTCATTCTTAAACAGTTTTTAGTTTACTTTTTATTTTAATTTAGATATAATTAACTAAATAATACTGGTTTTAATATATTTTATACAAATATATTCTGACTTATATTAAGAATAACTTTTCTATAAAATTTGAATTTTGACAAATAATTATAAAAATTTTTGCTAATAATACAACTTGAACGGGCTTATAACACGGGAGGAATAAAAGTATGGCTATTTCAAAAATAAATGACTGTTTCGAATTACTAGCTATGGTAACTTACGCAGACAAACTAAAAGGCATTATTAAAAAGGAGTTTTCTGTAAGTTTTGAAGAATTTGCAGTGCTAACTTACATCAGTGAACACGAAAGTGAAGAATACTACTTAAAAGACATCATTAATCATTTAAACTACAAACAACCACAAGTAGTTAAAGCAGTGAAAAATTTATCACAAGAAGACTACTTCGATAAAAAACGTAATGAACATGATGAAAGAACTGTTTTAATTTTAGTTAATAAAAAGCAACGTGACAAAATAAACGAATTATTAGGTCGTGTTAATGACAGAATCAAACAAGCTAACGATAGTAAAGAAGTTTAATTCTAAAAATTAACTAATTATAACGCTGACAAAACCTGCTAGTTACCTTTTAAGGTGTAACTAGCAGGTTTGTTTTTATATTAAATTCAGATAATAATACATGTTGCTTTCACTTAACATTGCTTCGCTTACGTTAAATATGTTTTAGTTTTGTTGCATTTATAAAATTATTAAAAGCGTTTTCAAAATGCATAGGCTCTTCAATATGTGGTGCATGGCCTGATTCTTTAAATATATTCAAATTAATATCTCCATGTGTTTTTAAAATCGCTTTAACATTTTCGTGATTGACTAAAGGATCACACTTCCCATTTACTATTAATATTGGTACATTCCCTCTTTTAATATCTTTCTCGTCTCGATATGTGGGGAAGGACATTAATGCTCTATTAGCAATGGCACTATACTCGTCTTTTTGTCTCGCATATATTCGTTGTTCTTGTAACCACTTACGCGCACTTTCTTGCGCCCTATAAATATACGGAAACAATACTATTAAAGCTTCGGCTTTATCAAATCCTACTATTTCATCTTGATGTTCAAACATTAATTTATTTATGCCATGCGAGCCATTTGTAAAATCATAAGAAATTAGTGTTAATGACAATACTTTTTCTTCAAAAAATTCGGCAAATGTTTTTGCAATAACGCTCCCCATTTCATGGCCAATAATATGTGTCTGAACAATATTTAATTTTTCAAGGATTTTAGCTAAGTCATTAATGTGATCGCTTAAATCATAGGACACTGGTTTGGAAGAATAACCATGACCACGCACATCATAAGTGATAACTTCATAGTGTTGCTTTAGTTCTTGTTTTAGATTTATAAAAGCAGCCATATTACCATCTAAAGCATGAATTAATATTATAGGAATACCTTGACCCTCTCTTGTATATGCAATCTCGTCGTCACTATCTACCAAAATTTTATTCATTTGGGTCACCTCCCCTTACAAAATAATATACCCATATTTATGAAACTTTATCCCAGTTCATAATAACTAATCACTACTTAAAACTTAATTTATTTTACTATTTTTCTTTTAAATAGCTTTCACGAAGGAGGTCTTATTTCTCTATAATTATTTTCTGTTATTATTATTAAAAATTAGCTATTATAATAGAAAGAGAGTTGAAGTCATATAAGCCCCTCGTAGCATAGACAAGACTTAGGCAAAATTGGCATAAAAAAACTGCCAACAAAGTCAAAGACTGTATCGGCAGTTTAATAAAACTGATGTGATATAAGTTCTCTAAAGCGATTAGCTTCTCGAAGATATTCTAATCGTATAATAAATAATAACGATTAATAATAATACCCATATCGTTATAGATGCAATCTGCGCAACACCTGAATTAGTAATCATAGCGTCAATTGTTTTTTGGCAAAATAATAATCCTATACCGGTAAATTCTAAGCGCCTAAAATAAATGCCAGAAATACTAAATATAATGCCAACAAAAAAGATAAATTGATGGGCGTAAATCGTTACTGCAACTATACTAAAATTGACATTAAATGCGTGAATCACAACTAATATAAGCGACACTACAGCTATGCCTAACCCGATATACATCTCAACTTTATTACTATACAGGTAATTTTTTCTTGCAATCCTTAAATAAATAACAATTGAAATCGGTAATATAATCAAACAATATACAATAGCTAAGCCTGAAATAGCTTGAAATGGCACATACTGTTTATCATATAAATATGAAATCAAGACGAAATTTAAAATAAAAAACACAATAGGATTTAATTGCAATGTAAATAAATTTCGTTGAATTGTTAAGATAATCTCTGCAGGCGACTTACTTCTATACTCAATATAATCTTGATCTTGTTCTTCAGATTTTTTAAAATCTTTTTTTAATTTATTTTTGATATCATCAATTAAATTAGGAGAAAGTCCTTTATGAGTAAAATAGTCATTTATATTTTCCACTAACACTTTATCGTTAACTCGCATTATAATCTCCTTTTCGTTAAATTTGTAACAATTTAATATTATATCTTACCGCTGAAATTCATTTCTTAAGTATAACTTAATAGTTATTGTAACAGTAAAACAACCGACAAGTATATACATGCCGGTTGTTTTATTAAAGATAATCATTAAGATAATCATTAAGATAATCATTAAGATAACTTTAATTATTGTAAGTCAATACGATATAGTTTAATGTTTTTATCTTTTGGTGATGACGAAGTAAATTGATAAGATAAATTTTTATCTTGAATATAACCAATATTTCCAGTGACATTATTATAATGCTTACGTACAGTAGCTTTAGAACTCGCTTCATTTTTCACTGCATTAAACGAAGGTCCCACTGGTTCATTATATGACATAGATACTCTAGTAATTTTACCTTGATCTTTTTTACCATCTGCTGTAACGACTAACGTGCCTTTAGGCTGCTTAAATTCATAATAATGCTCTTTATGATCTGGTCTATAAGAATAAAGTGGCTTTTTGTTAGTTTTTAATAACGTTTGAATTGAAGCACCTATTTTCGCACCTTCTAATGAAGTGTCACCTTGTTGTAGCTGTTTCACGTTTTGAATAGTGTTACCAGTTGCAGCATCTGCATTCGTTGCACTAACACCTGACAAAGTGATACCTGCTATTAAAACCGCTGAAAATAATTTTTTCATAAGCACTCGCTCCTTTAACAACAAACTAATTGTGCTCATGTACAGTATAATATAAATATTACAAAAATAACAGTAATATTACAGAAATATTTCATATATAGCTTTATTTTTCTTTATACACCATTATTAATTTAATTAATAGTTATTTAAAACGTTTAATGAATTTTTTTACTGAACTTAAAAATTCTGCTTTTTGTTCAACGAATGGATATAATCCCGAAGATTGAAATACTTCAAATTCACTGTCTGTAATGTAATCCGCTACTTCTTTTGCTTCGACAATTGTCGTTCTTTCTCCCTGTTGACCCACAATAATTTGCGTAGGCGACGTTACTTTGCCAAGATATTGTCTAATATTATTACATTTAAATGAAGCTTTAATAGAATCCATCTCTTCACTCGTCGCAATGCCGTTAGTATTTTCGACATGTTTTAAATACTTGTGAACCTTTTTTTTATCATAATACATTTTATCTGCAAGGAATTTATGCTGTTTTTCGTTATCCCATGTACGAATAGTTTCAGAATATCTTCTGTAAATGCGTTCTTCTGGCGTAGAGTCTTCTATCATTGTAGGATTAATCATCGTTAAAGACGATACATATTGAGGATTTGTAGCGCTAAATTCCGCAGCTACAGATGCCCCCATCTCATGTCCAATAACAGCACATTTATCTATGTAAAGATAATCCAACAACTCTTTCACATCATTTGCATAATCAATAAATTGAATATTATTCGGTTTGTCAGAATACCCGTGACCACGCAAATCTAATAATACTACTTGATTGTGCTCTGATAACTCGTCAACTATGTTATGAAATACAGTGTAATTATCAAAAGCGGTATGGATAAGTACTATCGCATATCCTTCGCCCATTGTTTTATAATTTAATATTATCCCATCGTTTGTTGTAAATAAATTCATATCATTAATTTCCCTTCTGTCCAATCGGTAAAATAGTTAATAATTCTTCCAATGTCGATATCGTATAATCTACTTCTTCTGGAAGAGGCTCAATGTCTGCATCTTCTTCTTTAAACCACACACTTACCATGCCCATCGCTCGAGCTGGGGCCACATCGTTTAATGGATCGTCACCTACGTATATTGTTTCTTCGGGTTTAGTATCAAGTTTTTCTAATATATTTTCAAAAATCTTAGGATGCGGTTTTCTATAGCCGACTGTTTGTGATGTAGACATGTAATTTATTACATGTTCTATGCCTAATGCATGTAACCGGTATTGTTTAATTTTTGATTTCCCATTAACAATGACGCCTGTTAAATAATCATTTTTAGTTAAACGTTCTAACGTATACAACGTATCATAATACGGAAATACATAACGATAAAAATGCATTTCAAAATCATGGAATAAATCTTTCCATGTTAATCTATCTACATGAAAATCTTTAATGATTGCTTTATATAGTTCTGGCTTGTCATGATCTTCATCATCGTCAAGCTCAATAAATTTATTTTTAAAATCTGCAAGTTGAATACTGACTAAATAGTCATGGAACCGTTCATATTGCTCTTCAATGAACTTATCTCTAGATTTTTTTCTATCTAATAACGTACCTTCCAAATCAAATACGACCGCTTTTATATTTGATAAATCCATAGTCTACCTTCTTTGTAATTAATTTATCTACTACGCATTAATCTACTGTTTTCGTTTGTGTTACCATTAAATAAAATAATACTGGAATACCGATTAACGCCAGTACAATGCTGGCAGGAATTTGATAGGTTTGCAAGATTATGCCACCAAACCAATCTGCGATAACCATCACCGTACCCCCAATAATAATGTTAAGCGTCATTTGCACACCTAAAGGATGCCCTATGTAATATCTTCTAATCAATTGGGGTATCACCATACCGATAAATCCAATTACGCCAACAAATGAAACGATAGTGGCGGTAAGCACCGAGGAAATAAATAATACGCTATACGTCAGATTTCTAGATTTAACTCCCAATGACTGAGCATGCATTTCACCTAACTGCAATAGTTTTATACGAGGTATTAAACTATATAATATTATAATGCACAGAATTAATACAAGACCTATATAGTATATTTCTTTATATTCCGCTGAAGAAAATCCACCGAACATATAATTCACTATGTTATTCATCTTCCGCTCATTGAAGATGATTAATACATATAGTAATGCATTGAATAATGCACCTATCATGATTCCCGCTAAAATTAGAGATCTTGTTGGATATCCTCTAGACATTATTGTCGTAATTAATATAACTAATATTAATGTAAGCAAACTAAACACCATAGATAATAGTGGTATAAAAAAGAACCCCAAACCTAAAATAACGGCTAAACCAGAGCCAAAAGTAGCCCCACTAGCTAATCCTAACGTAAAGCTATCTGCTAAAGGATTGTTAAGTAAAGTTTGAAACATCTGTCCCGCTAATGTTAAACCAATGCCAGCCAAAAATGCTTCAATCACTCTAGGTAATCTAACTTCTAATAATATTGTTTGTGCCATTGCATAGTTAAGCCCCCAAAGCCCCCATGCAATACTTAAAATGAAAGTAATTATTAATATGATTATCCAAAAATATAACGCCTTGTAATGCTGCATCATTTTTCCACACTTTCATTATTATCTCTACTATTTCTCCTTATTACAATATCACGTGACGTGCATTTACACCATAGCAATAAATTATACTCATATACATTTTCAACATATATTATGCATAAAAGCATCCGTAACGTTAGCCTTGGCTAATTAACGTTCGGATGCTTTTCTTTATTCAATATTATTATTTATATAGCGCATCACGTAAAGATTTTAAACCATCATCAATTCGAGGTCCTGGGCGCGATATTTGGTCGCCATTTACAGCTTTAATTTCATTATCTTTAACTGCATTTGTTTTTTCAAAACCACCACGTTGTTTTACCATTTTTTTGTAATCTGCTTCGCTCATACCCATTGTCGAAATCATCACATCAGGGTTCTTTTTAATAATGTTTTCCTTACTTACTTTTTTCCATCCTTCTTCGGATGCAAACTCATTTTTTGCATGTAATTTTGTTAACATATCATTAAAGAACGTATTTTTACCCGCAGTATAAATTTCAGGTTCTGAAGAAACTTCCATAAACACTTTTTTCTTAGGTTTATCTTTAGGTACTGATTTTATAACTTTATCAACATTGTGACGTGTTTCTTTAACTAATTTATGTGCTTCTTTTTCTTTATGTACGACTTTACCTATTTGTTCAAACGACGCATAAGTTTCTTTTAAAGATTGTGCATCTTTAATATAAACGACTTTTACGCCACTTTTTTTCAATGACTTAAGCACTTTGCCATCAGTAGATTTTTGACTTTCATGCGCTAAAATTAAATCTGGTTTCGCTTTGAGTAAAGCTTCTTTATTTAATTTCATAGCGTTAAATTTCTTTTTATTTTTGACGTCTTTAGGGTAATCATCTACCGTTGACACACCAACAATTTTTTTACCTAATCCGAGTTTGTATAAAATTTCAGTGTTACTTGGCATTAATGAAATAATTCTATCGTATGATTTGTTCGATTTATCACTTTGTTTATCATTACTTCCGCCACTACATGCGCTCAGCAACACTACAACTGCAACTATTAAAAATAATAAACTTTTTGTTGTTTTCACTTTGTATTCTCCTATTTTTGATATTAATTTAATAATATCAAACAATTCAAACGATTTCATTGCTATTTTTTAATTAAATTAACTATATAAAAAATATAAAATTATTACCCTTGTTGTTTCACATTATTATAGCTTGCTTTTAGCATATTATTTTTGATCTGTACGTCCGCTCCGAAATATCTTTCGCTTTGTGCTAACGACAACCCCAGTTCTTTCAAAAATATAATCGACTGTAATTTGCAAATATTAGCTGAATCATATAAGCGGTGACCATTGTTTTCGATATGGTTAGGTATAACGAGCTCGATATCATGATAATAATGTAATGTTCGTTTGCTTATTTGCACGACATCTGCCACTTCTTTAATCGTAAATAATTTTTTCAAGTAAGTTCACCTCTTACTTAAAACCATGCACTATTACGTAACGTTACAGTCAATATCTTTCATCTAATAAAATAACTTTCTAAAAATTGCAGTTTTTGTTGTTCTTTTTTATTAAAATATTGCTTACCAAAATTATCTAATAAAGCGTGAAACTCATTAGCGTCTTGAGCAGTGAAATTTGCTGGTAATGATACTTGTTTACCTAATTGTTCATAATTATTCGTGACATTATAGCCTAATTTATAAAAAATCCTGCGTGTGTAACTATCTGGAATAAAGACTGGCACTTCAAAAATATAAACGAGTAATACATCCGTCGTTTCATTACCAATGCCTTTTATGGCTAACAAGTTAGTTCTCAATTCATCTTGATAATATGTTTTAATTTTTTCATATTCAAAGTCAAATTGTGCCATCCATGTCAGCACAGATTTTATAGTTTGTGCCTTAGCTCTAAAAAACCCACTTGATTTAATTATCTCTTGTAATGCTTCATCAGATAATTGCAATATACTATCTGGCGCTAATTGCGTGTGCTGTTCTAATTTTTCTATAGCAAGCGCCGCGTTTCTCCAATTTGTATTTTGTACTAATATTGCCCCTAAAACGATTTCTATCTTAGTTCTAGCCGGCCACCATTGTTGAGCGCCCATATGTTTATATAATATGTGATATAACTCTGTTACATTTAACATCATTTGCCCTCACTTTGTAAAAAATAAAAAGACTAAGACATACTTTGATGTCTTAGCCTATATTATCATATTACTTACATTGATTCTGGTGCTTGAACGCCAACTAAATGTAATGAATTGTGTAACGTTATTTTTACAGCTTCTATTAAAGCAACAAGCGCTGTAGTTTTAGCTTCATCATCAGTTAACACTTTTTCATCATTGTAAAATTTATGGAAGTGTGAAGCTAAATCTTGAATATAATTTGTAATACGATGCGGCGCTCTATGGCTTGCTGCACTCTCAATAGTAGGTTCAAAGTCAGCTACTTTTTTCAACAATTCTATTGCTTTATCGTTGGTAATCAATGATAAATCTGCATCTGCTGAAGGTTTGATACCTCTTTCAGCCGCTTGTTTTAAAATTGAACAAATACGAGCATGTGCATATTGCGCATAATAAACCGGATTATCTTGTGATTCTTGTTTAGCCAATTCCATATCAAAATCAAAATGAGTATCAGAACTACGCATTGTTAAGAAGTAACGTGCTGAATCTACGCCCACTTCGTCCATAATTTCACGCAACGTAATAGCATTACCTGTACGCTTACTCATTTTAACTTCTTGGCCATCTTGCATTAAACGTACAACTTGCATAATTTGTATTTCTAAACGGTCACTATCTACACCAAATGTTTCCATTGCCGATTTAATACGATTAATATAACCATGATGGTCTGCACCAAATAAGTCTATTAAGATATCGTTGCCACGTTGAATTTTGTCAAAATGATAAGCAATATCTGGTAGAAAGTATGTGTAAGTGCCATCTTTTTTAATTAGCACTCTATCTTTATCATCTTTAAAATCGGTAGTTCTTAACCAAGTTGCTCCATCTTTTTCATAAGTGTAACCTAAATCAGCCATTTTATTTAATACTTCAGTAATTTCGTTTTGTTCATAAAGAGAGGTTTCACTAAACCAACTATCATAGTGAATATTAAAATCAACTAAGTCTTTTTTTAATTTTTCCATTTCATAAGAAACACCAAGCTGTCTAAACGTTTTAATACGCTCATCTTCTGGTAAGTCTTTAAGTTCTGGTTGTTTCTCTGCCAAATCTTTACCAATATTAATGATGTCTTTACCATGATAACCATCTTTTGGCATTTCGTGACTTGTATCGCCTAATGCTTCAAAATAACGTGCTTCTATTGAAAGAGCTAAATTAGTAATTTGGTTACCTGCATCATTAATATAATATTCTCTAGTTACGTTATAACCTGCAGCATCTAATAAATTACATAAAGTATCACCGACTGCTGCATTACGCGCATGCCCAATATGTAAATCACCTGTGGGGTTAGCTGACACGAACTCAACCAGTACACTTTCTTTACTATTAGGCGTTACATGACCAAAGTCGTTTCCTTTATTAATTGCTTCAGGAATAACTTCTGTTAAATATGAATTATCTAAATAAAAGTTTATAAAACCGGGGCCTGCGATTGCCACTTCTTTAACATGCGCTTTCGTTGTATCTAAATTATCGACGATAGCTTGTGCAATTTCACGTGGATTACGTTTAGCTAATTTAGTTAAAACCATTGCTATATTTGAAGCATAATCTCCATTTTTATTATCTTTTGGCGTTTCAATTTTAACTTCAGGCATCTCACTCGCATCAATAAGTTGAGCCTGTTCGATGCTATTTTTAATTTCATCAATAAGTGTCTGTTTCACTTGATCAATTATGTTCATTTTCACTTTGCTCCTTATAAGTAATTTCAAATTGGTATGTGCCCATTTTTTCTTCCTCTTGCCATAGATCATAATGTACTTTTAATTTTCCACCATTGTCCGTTACAAAATGTAAAATAGAGTGTGTGCGTACTGTCAATGGTATACGTCCGCCACCTACTTCATATAACGTAAAAGTATCTTCACCTTCAACAAAATGAAGATTCATATTAATATCACCTTTACGTATAATTTTTACGCCCGATTGTTCAATTTTAATTGTAACTTTCACTGTGGCGTCATCGATAACTTCTTGATAACGTATAAATTCAGCATTACGTTTTGACCAAGTTCCATGCGTTTTAAATGAAAACTTATTCTTTTCATCTAATTGTTTAACCACTTGTTTTGTTTGTATGTCCACATTGTAGTCCAATGCTCGTTTCACCCTAATCTCATTAAAATAATACACACAATTATAGCATAATTTATATATGCAATACAGTTGTGATATTGTTTAGCAATAAAAAGAAGCTAAGTATAAATTACTATACTTAAAGGCTCAACCAAAATTATTAGTCAGTTGAACCTCTATATAGTAAATCTATATTAAAAAATACACATTTTCTAATATGTTACTTAGCTTCATATAATTTATTTAGTTGTTAATGCTTGATGTAATTCCTCGGTAGAGTTATGCCACATTTCAGCATTGTGTTGTTCTAAAAATTCTTTTAAAACTTTTTTATTGTCGTCGCCGATTTGGTCAACAACAATTTGACGCTTCATCGATTTGTCCATCATATTAACATGTTCCGGCATACTTTTATAACCACGTCTTATCTTTTTATTAACCATTAAATAACAAGCAGTTACGCCAGCGTAATATGGACCATGTTCACCACGTTCCGTAGTAACCCAGCATAGCCAATATTCTTTAGCACCCTCTACATTTACTGTATCCTTGTCCTTAATCCATTTAACGCCTTTTTCTACGCTAGCTCGCGCGTGCATACCACCAATATCAATAAATGCTTCCTTGTTTTCTACATCTATAAACACTGGCGCTATATTATCTAAACTAATAGAACCTATATTTGTTCCTTTATGACCATCAAGCGGGTCATTTTTTATAATATTAAATTTAAATCCTTTATTTTCAGCCACTAGGTGTGCACCTCCAATATTTATCTTTATAACTTACAGCAATATTAAAATATATCAACTTCCATGACAATATATTAATTTAATTCGTTTAAAATACTAATAATAGCATTACGTATATTATCATCTGTAACATCACTAATTAATTCTTTAGGATAATAAAGCTTATAATCTTCTCTATTTATACCAGTAATGCTAGAAATAACTAATGATTCATTACTTATTTCCCTTATAGTGCCGTTTCTTCTAAGCAAATGTATTGGTTGGCGATTAGAACCCGGTCGGTCATAATCATATGGTAAATCTGTAAATGATTCGCTGACGAAATAATAATTAGGGTCTATACCTGCTTGCAAGAAAAGATCAGTCAATTCTGTAATAGTAATAATCGAACCATCAAACGGCATGTATTTAAATAGGTCCCTATTGATAAATCGACGGGCTAAATCACTTAATATAGCATCATCTTCATTAACCCATGCTTTTAAATAATATTGCACTACAATTTCATCTAAATCAACATATTGCTCGATAGTAATCGTTTCTTCAAAAAATGGTATGAAATCAGTCGGATGCATTTTAAATTTATAGCCTTCATTGTATAATTGCTTAGCTCTTTTCAAGCAATTATTTAATAATACCTCTCCGCCTCTACTAACTGGGTGGAAATAAATTTGCCAATACATTTGATAGCGGCTCATGATGAAATTCTCTACAGCATGCATACCGCTCTCTTTAATCAACACCTCATCTTTGGATGGGCGCATTAATCTTAAAATACGTTCCATATCAAATTGGCCATAAGAAACACCTGTAAAATAAGCATCCCTTTGCAAATAATCCATTCTGTCAGCATCAATTTGTGAAGAAATCATAGAAATTACTAATTTATTATCATGTGTTTTATTAATTACATCAGCTACTTCTTGAGGAAATGAAGGCGACACGCGAGACAATACTTCATTCACCTCTGTCGCCCCCGTAATAATAGCCTGTGTAAAAGCCTCATGATCTGTATTAAATATCTTTTCAAAGCTATGAGAAAAAGGACCGTGGCCTAAATCATGTAACAATGCTGCACATAAAGCTAAAGGCGCATCTTTATCGTCCCACGCCTCACTACCAGAAAATGATTCATCTATGAGTCGACGTACAATTTCATATACACCTAGCGAATGGCCAAAGCGGCTATGTTCTGCTGTATGAAATGATAGATATAGTGTTCCCAATTGTTTAATTCTTCTTAAGCGCTGAAACTCTTTTGTTTTAATCAAGTCCCAAACTATTTGATTTTTGACATGAACATATCTATGAATAGGATCTTTAAATACTTTTTCTTCTGGTAATTGCTGTGAAGCATATGTTGAATATGTCAAAATTGTCCTCCTGTTCACTCACAATACTAATTAAAAGTCTTATACATTAACGCTAAATTCATGGTCTCGCCATACATAACATGTTTATAAGAACGTAAAATTTCAAACCCTTTATTTTTATAGAAATTTACAGCTTCTTCATTTTGATTATCGACTTCAAGATAAACTTCGTTATACTTACCTTTGAATTGTGCTAAACCTTGGTCTAATAACTCAGAACCATAACCATGATGTTGTGAAACTGGCGTAACGTAATGTGCTGATAAATAAAGTTCTTTTCCATAAATAAAATTTGCAAAGCCAATAATTTCATTATCCGCTTCGACAACTAGGAAAAGTTGTTCTTGCATTCTTTTAATTAAGTGTTGCTCATTATATGAAGCAGCTAGCAGTTCATTAACTGTTGTAGCCGCATAAATATTTAAATATGTGTTATACCAAGCCTTTGTTGCGACATCTCTGATGCCTAAAACATCATTTGGCGTTGCTTCTCTAACTGTATACATGTTGTTGTCCCCCTATAAGATATAGGCTAATAATGTATTTATTATAACATAACTCTAATATTCAAAATATAATATTCAATTAAACTATTGTTGTAAAAGTCAATTACACTAAAATGTGTGTCACGTTATTATCAAATTCAATATAAAACATGTGGATATATTGTTTGATCTTGTTATTTAACGAGCTTAGTTTACGATTAAAAATACGTGATTAATATAAAAACCCGGCTCAACTATTCCTTGAATCATTAATTGAACCGAGTGTGTATAAAATATATAATCTATTAAATTTATTAGCTTACTTTAAAGTTTCTTGCCATTCTTTGGCACGATTTAATGCATATGAATCTTTGACAATATCTCCCGGTTTCTCAGCTGTACCAATAATATATCCTTTAAGTTGACCACCTAAAAATTCTAAACTGTATTTCATTTGAGAAATGCACGGTTTAGCTTTCACTTTAGGAAAATCTCCACCTACCAAAATCATTCTAAAATCTTTCCTAGACATTTGTTCTTTAAAATCTGAATAGCGCTTATCTATTAGCGTTTCAGACCAGTGGTCGATAAATGCTTTCATCGACGCTGAGACACTATACCAATATACGGGTGACGCGAAAATTACAGTATCACTTGCTAACACTTTATCAATAATACTTTGATAATCGTCTTGATAACTTTCAATTGAACCTTCTTCATGGCGCATGTCTCTTACTGGATTTAGTTGATATTGTGTTAAATCAATCCAGTCGTACTCATGTCCTTCTAATGCAAATTGAGCTAATTGAGCAGTGTTGCCTTCTGATCTACTACCTCCAAACAAAACTGTAATCATAATATACTCCTTTGTTTTTATTTATTTACAGGGAATAATTCTTCAATTTGTTCAATTTCAGCTTGAGTTAATTTTACATCTACAGCTGTTAAATTATCTACAACTTGATAAGGTTTTTTCGCACCTGGTATAACAACATCTAATGACGGCTTAGTTAAATAATATGACAAGATTACGTGTGCTACATCAACGTTGTGATTATCTGCTATGCCTCTTAATTTATCTACTTTTGCTAAGTTTTCTTTAAACTTTTCTCCTTGGAACTCTGGATTCTCAGCACGCAAATCATCAAATTGTGAATTTTCGTTATATTTACCTGCCAACAATCCTGAAACAAGCGGGAAATATGGAATGAAAGTTATATTATTCTCTGCAGTATATTTTAATATGTCTTCATTCTCTCTATTTAGTAAATTATATTCAAGTTGCACAACATCTACGTCATTATTTTTATTAGCTTCTTTTAATTGTTCTAAAGTGAAATTTGAAACACCTATTGCTTTAATTTTACCTTCATCTTTTAATTCTTTTAAAGCGGCAACGGCTTCATCTTTAGGCGTATTCTCGTCTGGAAAATGAATATAATATAAATCAATGTAGTCTAATTGCAAGCGCTGAAGACTATTTAATACTTGTTCTTTTAAAAATTCAGGTTTATTTGAAAAGTGTACATTATTATCATCATCAAAATAATGCGCGCCTTTTGTCGCAATCGCAAATGCCTCTCTTGGAAATTCTTTAACCGCTTCTCCTACTAATTCTTCGGAACGACCAGGTCCATAAATATAAGCAGTGTCTAATAAATCCATACCATTTCTAATAGCAGTACGTACGACTTCTTTTCCCTGTTCTTCATCCAAATCTTTATATAAATTGTGACCACCTACAGCATTCGTTCCAAGGGCTATAGGGAATACCTTTACGTCAGACTTACCTAATGTGACTTTGTTGACCATATATAAACATCTCCTTTTTAAAGTATTATTACCTATTTTAACTAAATCTAACCAAGAACAATAATAAGATGCCCATATTTAAAAAAATGATTTCAACACTTGATAATGTCGAAACCATTTTTTATTTATTGTGTTATTTTCTTCGTGCAAATTTTTCTTTGAGCTTACGATCTTGTTCTTCTTTACGTCTTTTACGTTCCTCGTTACGTTTTCTTAGCCTTTCCTCTTCTTCAGGATCTCTAGGCTTTTCTAATTGTTTTTGAATTTTATCAATAAGTTCTTCTTCTGTTAATGCAGCGATAGGCCGATTGTTTACGAAGGTGAAAGTTTTGCGACGACCTGGTCCACAATATGATTGACAGCCTATTTCAATTTCGGCATTTTCATCTAGTTTAGCCAATTTCTTAGTTAATGACTTACAATTGACCGCTTGGCAATCATCACAAATTAAAAACTTATTTTGCACCTTCAGTACCTCCCATCAAGCGTTAATTGTTTATATATGTATAGTGTAGCTTTATTTGATTAACCAATTTAACTTTATTTATTGTACTCTAATTGCTCATAATTTCAAGTTATAATTAGTTTTTTTCTTATTGGAAATATAATTAAATCGACCGATGTAATTAACACGGTCGATTTATTGAAGGGGTGTTATTAATATTAAGTCCACCATAAATCTGGTGCAGGTTCTTCGATATTAACACTATTTAAATTGGTTACAGCTTTTTGGAATCCCTCGTCAATAGACATGATTGGGTCTTCATGTTCAATACTAACAACATAATCATAACCATACATACGCAATGCACTAATAATATTTCCCCACAAACTCGGAGCATGTCCATAACCTACTGTTCTGAAAGTCCATGCACGTGTTTTAACTTCACTATATGGTTGCATATCAGTTAAGCCATACATATTCACATTTTCTTGATCTATATAAGTATCTTTAGCATGGAAATGATGAATAGCGTTTGCTTCGCCTAAAATTTTAATAGCTGCTATTGGGTCGATACCTTGCCACCATAAATGACTAGGGTCAAGATTGGCTCCTAATGCATCATTAGTAGCTTCTCTAAGTTTTAAAAGCGTATAAGGTGTATGCACTAAAAATCCAGCATGCAATTCAATGCCAATTTTGACATCATGGTTTTTAGCGAATTGAGCTGCTTCCTTCCAATAAGGAATTAATTTTTCTTCCCATTGCCATTTTAAAATCTTAGAATACTCAGTTGGCCATGGCGTTACAGGCCAATTTGGGTATTGTGCATTCTCGTCTGAACCAGCAACACCTGAAAATGTGTTGACGACTGGAACATCTAATAATGAAGCTAATTGAACTGTCTTTTTGAATGTTTCATGTGCTCGTGTTGCCTGCTCTTTATCAGGTGAAATTGGATTATCATGACAACTAAAAGCACTTATCATTAGTCCTCGTTGATGTATTGTGTTGATAAATTGTTGTCGTAGCTTTTCGTCTTTTAATAATGCATCGACATCACAAAAATCATTACCTGGATTACCACCTGTACCTATTTCGACCGCTTTAACACCGGCTTTAGCTACGTGGTCTAGCATTTCTTCGAATTGTTTATCTTGAAACAATACACTAAATACACCTATTTTCATTATTATTCCTCCTTGAAAGCCTAATTATTTAATCGTACAGCCTCGCCATTTTCATCACTTTGGTAAATCGCTTGAATGATAGCATTGACTTTTAATGCTTCGTCCGGCTGTACGATTAATCTTTCTCTTCCTAGACAGCTATTGACAAAATTCAGTGCTTGCCTTTGCGCTGCCATCATTTCATTATGTTCTGCTTCTGCAGTTTCAGTTACAATCGTGCCATATTTAGGCGCATAAGTTTCAAATGGATAGACGTTTAAACCACCAGCGACACCGGAAATGCTAATATGCATTTTATCTTCTTTAATATTTGCAGACCACGAGCATTCAAACTGCATAGATGAGCCATTATCAAAAGTTATAAAGCTTGTTACATGGTCATCCACATCAAATGTTTGGTAATCAATTTCACCCCATTCATTCAATTGATTAGGTGTTTTGCTTAGTTTGTTATATGTTTTGCCTAATACATTTACCGGATTTACTTCCCCTAATAACCACAACGCTAAATCTAGAAAATGACAGCCGTAATCGATTAGACTACCGCCACCTTGCAATGATTTATTTGTAAAAACGCCCCAACCTGGAACTTTTCTCCGTCGTAACGCTTGTACTCTTATTACTAATGGTTCACCAACGGTATTAGCTTCGATTGCTAATTTAGACTTAATAGCCGCATCAGTAAACCGATAGTGATAACCAATTGCTAATAACTTATTAGCTTGTTTCGCAACCGATAACATTTGTTGGCATTCATCCACGCCCATCGCCATTGGTTTTTCACAAAATACGTGGACCCCTGCTTTTAATGCATTGATACTAATTTCAGCATGAAACTTATTTGGCGTACAAATTGTTACAGCATCAACTCGTTCAAATAATTGTTCATAGTTTTTATATACATAGGGTATATCAAATTTACTAGCTACCGATTGAGCCAACTCATAGTTAATGTCTTGTACTGCTATTATTTCTACTTGTTTATCTAATTCCTTATAAGTTGGAATATGTCTCCCTTGTGCAATACCACCTGCGCCTATAATGCCCATTTTTAACTTCTTCATTGACTATCATCATTCTTAGGTTTAATAATTTCTAATGGTTGAGCATTGCCATAATGATGTTTAGGTGTATGCGTATTTTGCGCCCATTTTACCGCGTTATGAATAACTTGTTGAACTTGTTCATTATAGTAAGTGGGATAAGATTCATGGCCTGGTCTGAAATAAAATATTCTTCCATTACCACGTTTAAATGTGGCGCCACTTCTAAACACTTCGCCACCTTCAAACCAACTAATAAATACCGTTTCATCAGGGGTAGGAATGTCAAAATGCTCACCGTACATTTCCTCTTTATCCAATTCAATATAAGATGGTAAATTTGTAGTGATAGGATGTGTTGGGTCTACTACCCAAAGCCTTTCCTTTTCATCCGCCTCTCTCCATTTCAGATCACAAGAAGTGCCCATTAAACTTTTAAATATTTTCGAAAAATGACCAGAATGCAATACAATTAACCCCATGCCATCTAAAACATGTTGTTGAACGCGTGCAACTATGTCATCGTCAACTTCTTCATGTGCTTTGTGCCCCCACCAAATTAAGACATCAGTTTGTCCTAGAACACGCTCCGTTAAACCATGTTCCGGTTCATCTAATGTCGCTGTAGTAACATTGTGTTCCGTAGATAAAAAGCTAGCGATTACTTCGTGTATCCCTTGAGGATAAACTGCTTTTACTTGTTCATTTTCTTGTTCATGTCTATATTCATTCCACACAGTAATATTCATACTAAACAACCCCTTTGCTAATTAATTAAAATAAACCGCCTTACCTGTACGTGCTGACTCATAAATTGCTTCTAGAATTTGTGTGACAACTAATGCCTCTTGTGGTTTAACAACTGGCTCAGTATCATTCATTATGCTATCAATCCAACATTGCGCTTCTATTTCCGCTTCATCATCTTCTTCGCCATCGTAAAATGCCACACCCTTGTTATCCAATTCAACATTTGTCGTATATAATTTACTAAAGTCTTCACCATTAAGACGTAAACCTTCTTTCATATCAGCACCACCATCAGTACCAGATAATGTACACTTGGCTTCATCTTCATCTAATGTATTTAAAGCCCAACTGGATTCCAGCATAATCGTTGCTCCATTAGACATTTTAATGTAACCAAAAGCTGAGTCTTCGACTGTAAAATCTTCAGGATTCCATGATCCCCATGCATTAGCTGCGTCTTCTTTCTTCCCTAACTTATGGAATGTTGAGCCCATCACGGATGCTGGTTGGTAATTATTCATCATCCACAACGTTAAATCTAGCGCATGCGTACCAATATCTATAAGTGGCCCGCCACCTTGTTTTTCTTCGTCTAGAAAGACTCCCCACGTAGGTACTGCTCTTCTACGTATAGCATGCGCTTTCCCAAAATAAATATCTCCTAAATCCCCACGTTGAGTAACTTTACGTAAGTATTGACTATCTGGTCTAAATCTATTTTGGTACCCTATAGTTAATTTTTTGTTATTACGCTTAGCCGCATCAATCATTGCTTGTGCTTCTTCTGTAGATTTAGCCATCGGTTTTTCACACATCACATGTTTCCCTGCATCTAATGCAGCCACAGTAATTTCTTTATGAGATATATTAGGTGTACAAACATGCACGACGTCAATTGCTTCATTAGCAAGTAGTTGCTTGTAATCTTTATAGACTTCACAACTTTCTACGCCATACTCTGTCGCAGCCAAATGTGCTTTGTCTATATCAATATCACAAAAGCCTACTAAATTCACTGCTTCAACTTTTTGTAAGCTCGGTAAGTGTTTACCATTTGCTATTCCTCCACAACCAATTATCCCTATGTTCAATGTCATTATGCTTCATCCTCTCAAACAATATTAGAAAGCGTTTACATATGTTGCCAATTAAAAGCATAAAAGATTTTCTTTTATGCTTAATTTATTATTAAGTTTTTAATATCTATATCGTAATACAATTATTTCATCTCACCAATAATTTTGACGTATTTAGAATTTATGTATTAATATTAGAATATATTTCCAATGCATGAAAAAATTTCTACGGCTAGGTGTGACAAAATAAATGTTATTAGACCACTTAATTAATCAATATTATGATGACTTGAACGACAATGATTTACATATTATAAACATCATGCATAACAACGTCTCTAAATTACCTAACATGAAAATTCAAGATTTAAGCCTACTTACACATACTTCCATTTCTACTATCCATAGATTAGTTAAAAAGCTGGGGTTCGAAGGCTATAGTGATTTCAAATTTTATACCAAATTAAAATCTCAAGATAACTCGAATCAAGTTGTACAGGCACACTCAATTATCGAAGATGTTGAACGTACTATCGAACATCTAGATATGCTCGATTACGACGTACTAAACGCTCTAATTGATAATGCGCCATTAATTTATATTTTCGGAACCGGTATGGCACAACAAAACGTGGCCCGTGACGCCCAAAGACATTTGTTATCAATTTCTAAAAAGGTCATTTTACTAAATGACGAAAATGAATTAATAATGGCAATCGACCAAATGACTAGAGATGATTTATTATTTATTATATCTCTTTCAGGTGAAACACAACATATTTCACAACCTATACACATTTTAAAATCACGTCAGTTAAATTACGTTTCTATCACTACTTTACATGATAATTTTATAGCTCAAAACGCTAAGTTTAATATTTACGTAAGCAGTACACCGCTTCAATTTTTTAATAACATCCAATATCATAGCTTTACGCCGTACTATGTTATCTTTGATTATATTGTTCGAACATACCACAACTATAAGATTGCACAAAAAAATAAGGACTAAACCATACGCGCTGTCTCAACTCAACATTCAGTATGTATTGAGTTAAGACATATATGCTTTGGTTTTATCCTTATTATTGTCCATGATGTATATTAAATTCTAACGGTTGCACGTTATTTTGTTGCCATTCATCATATATAGCATCTTTATTCACATCACTGCGAATTATCGTAATACCACAATCTCCTCCACCTGCACCAGATGTTTTTGCTGCACCACCATGTGTTTCCGCTATATCACATAACGTTTTTAAATGTGGTGTTTCAATGTCTATCGTAGCTTCACGATCCATCTGCTGAATAATAGAACGATTAAGACGAATCATTTTTTGAACACCTTTAATGTGGTTTGTTTTAAATGCATGAATTAGTTTTTCTACACAATCATGAGATTGTTCTAAAAATTTACCATAAAAAGTGGGATCAGATTTCAGTCTTTTAACTTCACTAACCAAATGATGTGAAGAAGCTGGAGAACCAGTCCATCCAATTAAGACTTCCATATTTTCTGGCGCTTGAAGAGGTTCTATGTGTAGACCTGGCCAGTTTTTCTTTAATACTTCGTTTACGGATGTATCTTCAATTTGTTGCATAACCCATTCGTGGTCGAATGTACTATAAGCGAGCCACCCAGTATAAACGCTTACTGCAATATCTCCACAAGAACTTAAACTTTGCAATTTCATGTTAGCAATGACGGCTAACTTATAAATATACAGATTTGATAGTTGCATGTCATAAAACTCATTTAACGCTTTAACTATTGAAACTAGTACCGCTGCACTAGAGCCTAGTCCATACTTGTGACCAGAAGCATCGTCCAAATTACTATCAATCGTCAAATGAAAATGTTTCAATTTGATATTATTACTACGAACGTATTGTTCAAATACTTCTATCGCAGTAATAACGTATTTTAATTGTTTTGCCGCATTTAAATCAGATAGTACAATATTATCTTGTCTTCTTTGGAAGCTGATTGGCTCGTGATGTAATGTTTTTGAATGTATTGAACTTTGCGTTACATCTGCTTCCTCTATCGTTGCTGTTACGAAACGATCTACTGCAATTAAAACCGATTTATATCCTGGTTCGGTCACTGCGTATTCGCCAGCGATATATAATTTACCGGGTGCTTTGACTTGAATCATTTTATCTCTTCCTTATTGTATAATTTCTACTCCAGAACGTGTAATGTCACTTGCTATAATTTGTCCTTGCTCAAAATAATTGCTTAGCTGCTCTATAACATATTGCTTATGTATTTTTTCAACCAATATTTTAACATTGGGACCTGCATCCATCGTGAAATAACATGGATGTCCAGCCTCTCGACATTGGTTTACAATTTTCATCACTTGATAACTATCGGCAACCAAATATGAAAATGGTGGTTGTGCACCTAAATTCGTTGCATGCATACGTAAGCCATTTGCTTCTATAACTTCACCCATAGCCACAAAATCTTTTTTTACAATTGCAGCCTTAACGTTGGCAATATCTTCATCAACGTGGTCTAACCAATATTGGTAAAAACGTGAGGTCTCTCTTGTTAAAGACATACCTGCCCGGCTCGATACTTTCTTAGATTTATTATTAATAACTACAAAAACCATAGCTAAGTCTTCTTCCCATTTGTCGGCATCAATCGGAAAACTGTACGACGAATCATCGTCATAACCTTTTTCCCATTCAACAAATCCACCAAAAATACTACGAGAAGCAGAGCCTGATCCTCTACGCGCCAGTTTAGATAACTCTTGTTTACTATAATTTAATTGTAGAGCTTCATTACAGGCAGCTGCTAAGGCAGCGTACGCACTAGCAGAAGACGCTAACCCCGCTGCAGTTGGTACATAATTATCGCTTTCTATATAAGCAAACATTGAGGTATTAGTTTTAGCTCTAACTATATCCATATAATTACGAATTTTAGCACTTTCTTTAGCGTCAACTTCAACGCCGTTTAATACTAGCTTATCTTCAGTATAAGTTTCATCAAAAGTAACTCTCGTTTCAGTATAAAAACGCTCTAAAGATACCGACAAGCTATTATTCATCGGTAGAATTAATTCTTCATTAGCTTTGCCCCAATATTTAATTAATGCAATATTTGTGTGCGCGCGCGCTTTACCACTTTTAACCAAATTGTTTAACCTCCTAAATATTCAATCCATGTATGATGCGCACCAAGATTATGGGCACTTTGTTGTATTTTTTGAGCAATTTCAAAGTTTTCCGCAAGAATAATCATGCTTCCACCTCTACCACTACCCGTTAATTTACCAGCTTTAGCACCTTGTTTCATACTTTCACCTAATATAAGTTCAATTTTTTCATGACTTACCGTTAAGTTTTTCAAACATTCCTGACAAGAATTGAAAATAGTCGCTAATTTATTAAAATTCGATTCCTTAATTGCTTCACTGGCATCATAAACCATTTTACCAATATGTTCTATATATTGCAGATATTTATCATCAGATGCACATAATTTATGAACATCTTCAACAGACTCTTTTGTTGAACCTTGAATGCCTGTATCTACAATAACCATATAGCCATTCAAAGCTAGTGCTGTTAAATTCTCTACGTTTCCTTGTTTAAACCAAACTGGCTTATTTGAAACTATGGTTTGTGTATCAATGCCACTAGGTTTGCCATGTGCAATTCTTTCTGACCAGTTTGCTTCTTCAATTAATAGCTCATCAGATAATGGTTGGTCAATATAATCATAACTCGCTCTTATAAACGCAACAGCAAATGCCGCACTCGAACCTAAACCGCGAGAAGGAGGTAAGTTTGTTTCAATCGTTACTTTTATTGGTTCTTTAATATTATGTTTTTCTCTGAAACGCGTAGTAACTGCTTTTAAGTGTTCTGGTGCAGTTGCTAAGCTACCCGTGTAAACATCACTTGCAATAAAAGATTGTTCATTAGTGTCTCTTGATGTAATTGTCGCACGAACTATTCCAGAGGTGAACGGAATAGCAATAGCAGGCTGTCCAAACGTGACTGCATGTTCTCCAATCAATATTACTTTTCCATTTGCTTCACCATAACCATAATGTGTCATTTATCAATCACCTTTAGACTTTTCTATAATTTATATTTTGAATTATCGTGTCTTAATTACAGACATACCTTAAAATTGTTCCGAAAAATTTATTAAATCTTAGTTCATTTTCATTTTATATACCAGGTACTAAAAATTTCACACATTAAAGTCTATATTCTCACAAATATATATTATTGTTATCCGTCTATAGTCATATATTTATAGTAATTAAAATTAATACCTGCTACTAATTTAATATCATACTACTTCATTATAGAACTCATTAGCAATATATTCAAAAACTGAGTAGTATTTATTTTATGTAAGGTACAATATACACACTTTAACTATATTACTTTGTCTAATTTTATAATTCAATAATAAATAGGCGGCACGCGAATAAAAATTCAGCACACTCGCCTATTATAACTATTAAACATTTTAATTCATTAGATACTATATTATTTTTTCATTGAATTATTAATTTTTTCATTTCGTGCAATCATCTTTTCAAAATAACCTTCATAACGTGACCACTCAAGGTGTGTTATAGGTTCCATATTTAAACGACCACCTAAATCTTTTAACGCATATAAAAGCTGAAACATAACATCTTGTACCGTTATTTCTCTACCTAACAATGTTGCTAAAGAAGCCATGCAACTAGGTTCAATATCAGGATACGCAAATTTAGTTTCTTGACCTTGTTTAGCTCTATCATAAAAAGATTTCATCATTTGAGCACGTTCAGCACCAGAACCTTCAACACATAAATATACTTGAACTGCTATGCCACCTCGCACACGTCTTTGAGATATACCAGCAAATTTTTTGCCGTTGATACTTAAATCAAACTTACCCGGGCAGTATGAACGTTCAATTTCATGCGTTTCAATTTCAACATCTTCATCTTCAAACATTTTAGCGACGAGTAAGTACATGACAGAAAAAGCCTCATCGATCGCAGTTTCCGTCTTCCCTTTAAATATTAAAGAAATATTTAGAATACCTTGATCTAAAACGACGCCAAGACCACCAGAGTTTCTCACTATGGCATTATAACCCTGCTCATCCGTTAAATAGCGTATGCCATCTCTTAAAAAAGGCAATCGGGAATCATGGATACCTAAAATAACAACGTGTTGATGTATCCAAGTACGCACGACGTTATTTGATTCTTCTCTTCCTACACCTTCACAAAATGTATCATCAAAAGCGAATGATTGCATTGGTTCTAAACCTGAAGAATGATCAATATAACGCCAGTCTATGCCATTGAAATATTTGTTAGCTAAATCCATTATTGTAATGATTGAGCCGCAGTAATAATTGAAAGGTTATAAACGTCTTCTGTTGAACAACCACGTGATAAGTCATTTACCGGTGAGTTAAGCCCTTGAAGTACTGGCCCTACTGCATCATAACCACCTAAACGTTGTGCAATTTTATAACCAATATTACCTGCTTCTAAACTTGGGAATACGAATACGTTTGCGTCACCTTGTATTTGTGCATCTGGTGCTTTTTTCTTAGCTACATCTGGTACAATGGCCGCGTCAAATTGAAACTCTCCATCAACTATTACGTTTGTTAGGTTATCTTCTTTAATTTTTTGTTGCGCTAATTCTACAGCTGTTGAAACTTTTTCTACATCATCTGATTTAGCCGAACCCTTTGTAGAAAAACTTAACATTGCTACACGAGGAGACATGCCAAATGATTGTGCAGATTTCGCACTTTCGACAGCAATTTCTGCTAAGTCCTGAGCCTCTAGTGTAGGATTGATTGCGCAGTCTCCGAAAATATATTGTTTGTCGTCTTTAATCATAAAGAAAATACCTGAAGTTTTAGATACGCCAGGTTTTGTTTTAATAATTTGTAAGGCTGGACGTACAGTGTCACCTGTTGAATGTGCAGCACCACTGACAAGTCCTTCAGCTTTACCAGTATAAACAAGCATCGTACCGAAGTAGTTTACATCGTTTAACATTTCTTGTGCTTGTTCTTCAGTAGCCTTACCTTTACGGCGTTCTACGAAAGCAGTTACTAATTCGCTACGTAATTCGCTTGTAGCAGGATCGATAATTTCTAAGTTTGTAATGTCTAAGTTTTTGTCATTTGCTAAAGCTTTTACGTTAGTTTCATTTCCTAGTAATACGGGTGAAACTAAATCACTTTCTTGTAATTGAACAGCCGCTGCTAACACTCTTTCATCTTCACCTTCAGGTAAGACGATCCTTACATTTTTCCCTGAAAGTTTTTGTTGTAATACATCTAATAAAGACATAATAGCCTCCTTGATTATTTATGTTTAATTATTTTCCAATGCTATTATACGCTATTTTTTCTTATAATTCCATGTCACGAATTTGTAATCATTTACTTATGTTATGACGTTTCCTTTATGATAAAATTTTTAATGAGATATAATTAAATAATACAAAGGAGCGATAATAATGCCACAAGCACCAGAAACTTTAGATGGTTGGTATAGCTTACATTTATTCTATGCTATAGATTGGACAACTTTACGTTTAGTACCAGAATCTGAACGTCAAACTTTGGTTGAGGAACTTCAATCATTTTTAACTAAGCATGAATCTGCGCGTCAAAATAACGTTGGAGACCATGCATTTTATAATATAACAGGTCAAAAAGCAGATATTTTACTTTGGGTTTTGAGACCTGAATTAAAAGACTTAAATGCGGTTGAAAACGAATTTAACAAATTAAAAATTACGGATTATTTAATTCCAACTTATTCATACGTTTCAATTATTGAACTCGGAAATTATTTAGCAGGTAAATCAGACGAAGACCCATACGAAAACCCGCATATCAAGCCTAGACTATTCCCAGAATTACCAACTTCAGAATATATTTGTTTCTATCCTATGGATAAACGTCGTAATGAAACTTATAACTGGTATATGTTGCCTCTTGAAAAACGCCAAGAATTAATGTATAACCACGGTAAAATCGGACGTAAGTATGCAGGTAAAATCAAGCAATTTATTACTGGTTCTGTCGGTTTAGACGATTATGAATGGGGCGTTACACTATTTGCTGATGACCCATTACAATTCAAAAAAATAGTTTACGAAATGAGATTCGATGAAACTACTGCACGATATGGTGATTTTGGTAGTTTCTATGTAGGCCAAATTATACATGGAGAACAATTACCATCATTCTTTGCATTTTAATAATTATTGCAATAGTAATAATGAAAAGCGTCTAAACTATTGAGTTCAGACGCTTTTTTGTGTGTTTGAGAGAACTTAATTCATTGCAACAAATTCAGTCAATATTGTCGCTACTCAATATTGCATCATTTTTTAACCATTTTAAATTAACGGTCAACAATATTATACATAAAAATTATAAGTTGTTGCAAACTTTTTTGTGTTTTAAAACAAACTTTCTCAATATAAATCTTTTTGAGGGTTAATTTTGATATTGTAAAAACAAAAATTGTATTCCATGTTACAATTAAAAAAATTAGTGAAATCAAATAATAATTGGTGATGACATGACAACAATAAATCAATCAACTGAAGATTCCAATGAAAAATTAATTAAAGATGTTATTGTGTTAGCTGGCCGTATTCTACTAGAGTCAGGTGCAGAAGGTACGAGAGTAGAAGACACTATGACGCGTATAGCTAACTCCCTTGGTTACTTAGAAAGTAATAGTTTCGTAACTAATACCGTTATCAATTTTATGTTACATAATGAATCTAATCCAAGAATCTTTAGAATTAAATCACGCGATACAAATTTGTTTCGTATTTCTCGTACAAATGATGTGTCTAGAAAAATTACTAAAAATGAAATACCTCTAGAAGAAGCATACAAAGAATTAGAAAAAATTTATCATGAACAAAGTATTAACCATGATTTAATTTATAAATTCATTGCAGCTAGTGTCATATCTGTGAGCTTTTTATATTTACAGGGGGGACATTTAGTAGATATTTTCACAGCATTATTTGCGGGTGCATTTGGTTATATCGTTGTAGAAATATTAGATCGCAAATTACATACACATTTTATCCCTGAGTTTCTCGGTGCGATCGTGATTGCTTTATTTGCCGTCTTAGGTAACTATTTATTTCCTGGCGGCTCTATAGAAACCATTATTATCGCTTCTGTCATGCCTATTGTGCCAGGCGTATTAATAACAAATGCTATTCAAGACTTATTTGGTGGACATATGTTAATGTTCACTACCAAATCTCTTGAAGCACTCGTAACTGCTTTTGGCATAGGTGCTGGTGTTGGAACTATTTTAATCATACTTTAGGAGGCATGCTTATGTTTTGGATATTAAATTTAATATTTAGTTATGCTGCGTCCTTGTTTTTCGGCGTTATTTTTGATGTTCCAAAACGCCTCTATAATACTGCAGGCATCGTAGGAGCAAGCGGTTGGATGGTTTACATTTTTTTCTCAGAAGGACTAGAAATTCATAAAATATATTGTAGTTTTTTCGGTAGTTTAGCTTTAGGCTTACTCAGTCATATTATGGCACGCTTAAAAAAAGAACCTGTAATTATTTTTATGATTCCTGGTATTATTCCTTTAGTACCCGGAGGTTTAGCTTTTGATGCTACGAAAAATTTAGTTTTAGTACAATTTAGTAAAGCTATCAATACGATGTTAGAAGTTACTTTAATAGCCGGCGCTATTGCTCTAGGACTATTATTCGCCGATCAATTATCAAAGTTAATAATCTCTGGTACTGAACGTACCCGTCGTAAAATATAAATAGAGCTATCCTTAAAATAATTTAAGAAGCGCTCTGAACTAGACTATCGACATTGCTAAATGCTTTGTCGATAGTCTTTTGTACTTACTGCAACATCCAAGATATGGTATTGCCGTAGTATCAATTTAGTTATTAGCAGAAGTTTTAATAAAAATGCTTGGAATAATTAAACAAAACACCAATATAGCTGATAGCAAAAAGCTCCAATGATAACCTATTATTGAATGGTTTGTTGTCGTATGGATATGATTAGCTTGGCTAGCTACAATTGTCGCAATAATTGCCGTTCCAAACGTCGTACCTAATTGTTCAATAATATTCACACCTACACCTGCTTCAGGTAGTTGTTCTTCTTTAAGACCTTTATAGGCATTACTTGTAAAAGGAAGCATTATTCCACCAACGCATAAGCCACGTATAAAGAGCGTCAATAATATCCAAATCATAGGCGTGTGATTAGAAATAAATATTAGTGGTACTGAACCGATTAACGACAATAGAATACTAATGATAAGTACACATTTAGCTCCATATTTATCAGTCGCTTTCCCTATAAATGGTCTTGTAATTAACATCCCTACACCTTGAGGTATAAGGGCAATAGCAGCTTGTATTTCTGTATAGTGTTTAAACGTTTGAAAGAATAATGGCAATATGATCATCGGCCCTAAAATTGCCATGTTAGCTAACAATAACCCCGCACTAGAAGCGGCAAAATTTCTCGTCTTAAATAATTCTATTGGTAATACGGTAGACCTCTTACTAAAGCGATCATAGAAAACATAAATAATAAACATTATAATTCCTATCGTTACAAAGCGTTCAGTGCTGTTATTACTAAATGTATTATATTGGGCAGCACATGTAACACCGTAAATAATTGTGACTGTCAGTATAGCTAAAATGATTAATCCCACAATGTCTAATTCACGGTGTTTCTTAAAAGGTTCAAATTCAGGTAAATTTTTCATCATCAAAGGCAGCGCAATAAGGGTCACTATGACGTTAATAAAAAATAACCATTGCCACGTCGCTAATTGTATTAATACGCCTCCTAATACAGGGCCTAAAATTGGCCCTAAAATCATTGGCGTAGTCACAATAGCAATCACCCGTCCTAAATAAGCTTCCCCAGCAACTTTAACTAGTAACGTGGACATTAAGGTAGTGATAATACCTGCACTAAATCCTTGAATAATTCTAAAAACTATAAACATGGTTACAGAATTGCTCAAACCAACGCATAACGATATAACTCCAAAAGTAATTACAGCATTGATAAAAACACGTTTACCATTAAATTTATTCATCAGCCAACCAGATATGGGTACTGCTAAAGTTAAGGCCAATATGTATCCTGTAATTGCCCACTGTAAAACGCTTAAAGTCGTATGAAATGTTGCTGATAATTGTTTTATCGCAATGTTAACCATTGTTGAGTCTAACATAGGTGCTATTGCACCTAATGCTATAGACCACGCTGCAATTAGTATATGTTGTGGTATTTTATTTTGATTCTCTTGTTTCATATATACATCCTTTACATTATTGTTTCTTCAGAAACAAAATATTAAATCAATATTGTTTCCTTGTCAACAATAAAAAAAGAATCTTTAATGAAAAGAGTTATTCACGCGCAAAAAACTACCAATTAAACTTAAGTTGTTGCAAAATTTAAGTTTAATTGGTAGTTAACTTTTAAAATGAATTTTATTTATCGGAAGTTTTTTGCTTTAATATTTCTTCTTCAAGATGCTCCGAATATTGTTCAATAAATGACAACATGGCGTCATAATGTTCATCTTTGATATTTTCAAACACCTTATGATCCCTTTCTTGAAACTGGGCATGCAATCGTTCATGGGTAGCAAATATCTTATACCCTTTGTCCGTCAACTTGTAATAAATTTCCTTTTTATTATCATCTCGTTGATAACTTGCAATCAAACTTTTCGCAAGTAACTTCTTCATTAATTTACTTATTGCACCACGTGTCATATATAATTCTTGTGATAGCTTTTGTACATTGGGATCATCAATTTTTTGTATAGCTTGTACACAGTGAACCTCGGTCGCAGTATAACCAGCAAGTTCTCTTTGCATTTGTGGTTTATTCAACCACTCTATTTTTTGATAAAGTCTTCTCATTTCACTCATGAGCTTTTCTTCTTTATTCATTGTTACACCTCATAATTACGATTCGCATTATCACAATATAATTATAACATTAAATTTTAAAGTAATTCCATACTATTAGAACACAAAAAGAGTCCGAGATAAAAAGATCCCAGACTCTCGCTATTTATTATTTTTTATCATCTTCATGCAATATTGTTTCAACTTCAGCATCTGTACGATTTAATATCATTTGACTTAAATAATCATTATTCATACGTTTCAATTTAGGATAACGAACGATAAAGAAAATTAATCCAATTATAGTCCAACCACCTAATGCGATATATGAAGGCAATGATAGAGTTGCTGGTGAACCTGGCACCAATAATAATAGTAAAAATATAAATGCTACGATAGTACCTAATATAGCAAAGGTTTTGTATATAGGGCCATAAGTATTACTACTTTTTTTGTAACTAAAAAGCTTAACAGCTGATAAACATGTTATTAAATATGCGATTGATACGCCTGTCGAAGACATATCGACGATCCATGTTAATGCAGTACGGCCTAACCAAGGTGCTATTAAAGTAATTGAGACTAAAAATATAATCGCCACATACGGTGTCTTATATTTTTTATGCAATTTACTAAAAATTGAAGGCATAATACCTGAACGGCCCATTGAAAATAGCAATCTGCTTGAGCTCATTAAAAAGCCGTTTAAGCCAGTGAATATCCCCATCATAATTGCGATGGCTAATACTGCCAAGCCTATATAACCAAAAGCTTCTTGTGTTTCAGCACCAGTTAACCACAAGTTACCATTTAAACTTTTAGAACTTGTACTTAACCAACCTGTATATAATATCATAATGACATACGTAAAAGCAGAAGCTAATAAACTATAAACAATAAGTTTAAAAGTTTTATTTGGTGAAAAATCAAATTCTTCCGCAGTTTGAGGAATGTTATCAAACCCGACATATGCCCATGGTGCTACGGCTACAATCATAATAATAGATGTAAACCATCCCTTAGATTTACTTGCTATAGGTTGAAGGTTATCAAAAGCAAAGTTATGACCGAAAAATGAACCGAAAAATAATAGTAATATTGTTATAACCATTGCCACACAGAAATAATATTGTAATGAGCCAGACACGCTAGCACCCTTAATTGCTATAAACATAAATACTAAAAGCAATACTGACGCGATAATTATTTCTGTAATGTAAACATCCCAACCAGCAATCGTATATAACTTACCAGTTTCTAAGATGTTAGGCATTAAGAACTTTATTAGTAAACTAAATGCCGTAGCGTTTAAAGCTACAACACAAATATATCCAAATGTTAAAAACCATGATGAGAAAAAGCTCACATACCTCCCAAATCCTAAGAAACTGAATGCGAAAGCACCACCAGAAACCGGAAAACGTTCTACTAAAGCACCATAACTAATGGCGATCAAAATCATTAATAGTGCGCCTATTGTAATACCAATTGCTGCTGCAATCGGTCCAGATTGTCCAATCCAATCGCCGGGTAAAATAAACGCACCCCAACCTATACATGAACCATATGCAATGGCCCAAACAAATTTTTCAGAGAGATTTTGTTTCAAATCTCCCCTATCCACATTTACATTTTTATTACTCATAAAAAAACTCACCTCATGGAGTGTATTATACCCATAAGATAAGCTTTTGTAACATAGGTAATTTTACAATTTGATTGTTGCGATGACTAACAACAACCATCCTGCTAAAAACATCAAGCCACCAATTGGCGTGATTGCACCTAATATTTTAATTTGTGTTAACGCTAATATATACAATGATCCACTAAAGAGAACGATACCTCCAAAAAGTAACCATCCTGCCCAATTAACATTGATTGACGTCGTACCGCTAATGATACCTAGGGCAATAAGGCCTAAACCATGATACATTTGATAAGTTGTTGCTTTTTCCCAAACTGACATATATTTATCTGATAACTTGCCCTCTAAACCATGTGCTCCAAAAGCACCTGTTGCTACTGACATTAGTGCATTTAAAGCACCTAAAATTATAAATAGCTTCATTTTATTAAGTCCCTTCTATATTTAAAAATCAAAAATTGAATCGCCATTACCTATATTATCATCTGTTGTTAATTTAGAACTTTGCGTGCTATTTTGAACAGATGATTGTTGTTGCAATGATGAAGGCACTTTTGCCCCCATTGCTTGAAGCTCTTCCGCACTTATATCCGTTGATTTATCGCTACTATTTGAATTATGAACTGTTTTCTTAAATGAAGACGCTACATTATATGTATTGTCTCTTGTTTTTCTAGTATTACTTGAACCATTAGTATAAAGTGAAGTTAATGTATGAATGGCATACATGTGTTTTTCAAAATCAGCATCACTTTGTGCTTCATCAGCTTGTACAAGTTCATGTTCGATTAATTCGATAATTTTATCTTTATCCATTGTCTTTTCGCTCACCTTCACACCAGTTTATCGGTTGAATTCCTTTAGATTTCAAATAGTCATTGGCTTTAGAGTATGGCTTCGAACCAAAGAAGCCTCTATAAGCAGATAGTGGGCTTGGATGCGGTGCTTTAATGATGAAATGTTTACTAGTATCTATTAATTTTATTTTTTGTTGCGCAGGTTTTCCCCATAAAATAAACACAACATTAGATAAATTTTGAGATACAGTTTGTATAACTTCATCAGTAAAAGTTTCCCAACCTATCTCTTTATGAGAATGTGCTTCCCCTTGCCGTACCGTAAGTACAGTGTTTAACAATAGCACACCTTCTCGAGCCCAATCTTGTAAATGTGGAGAAGTTCTTACACAACCAATATCATCTTCTAATTCTTGATACATATTTCTTAAAGAAGGTGGGAATTTTGCATTTGGTTGTACTGAAAACGCCAATCCATGGGCTTGATTTGGACCATGATATGGATCCTGACCCAATATTACTACCTTAACATTATCAAAAGGCGTTAAATCAAAAGCTTGATAAATATTTTCTTTATCGGGATAAACAATTTTAGTTGAATATTCTTGTTCTAAAAAGTCGTGCATTTCTTTGAAATCATGACGATTAGTTATATCGTGGAACACTTCTGACCATTCCATAGACTTCACCTCACCAAATATCATAACATATCACTACCTTAAAGTTACCATGAATATTTCTTATAAATATGTCGATTTTATTGCATCTATTATAATGGAAAGGATTAAGTTTAAAAACTTAATCCTTTATAAAATGTAAACATTAACTGTATTTTAGTTAACAATATAATTGCAATTCACCAGATATTTGTTTTATGCTTGTATTAAGATTTTCAACGTCAAAATTGGAGTGATACAACATGTGTACAGGGCTTTCATTCTTTAGCAATAACAACTATCATTATTTAGCGCGAACAATGGACTTCGCTTTTGAATTTAATGGGATACCTATAAGTGTCCCCCGTAATTATAATTATCAGTTTGACTTAGAACCCGTTTCAAAACTAAGTTATGGCTTTTTAGGTACAGGTGTAAAAGTAGGTAGATATCGTTTTGGTGACGGTATTAATGAACATGGCCTTGCCGTATCCAATCATTATTTTACCGGAGAAGCTACATATTCAGTTGACAAAAGAGAAGGATATTTTAATTTAGCACCTGAAGAATTTATCGTATGGGTACTTGCTTATGTAAAAGATATTGCTGATTTAAAATATAAAATGAAACGACTAAATATAGTTAATATTAAAAATCCAACTTTAAACGTCGTTCCTCCCCTACATTTTCTCATTACTGATAATCAAGGTAATACCGTTACTGTTGAACCGCATGATGGTTTGCTCGTAGTAAAAGACAATCATGTAAATGTAATGACGAACATGCCAAACTTAGAGTGGCAAATTGAGAACTTACGTAATTATGCCTTTTTAACACCTGAAAAAAGCACTCAGAAAATCATGGGCAAAGTACTTATACGACCTTTAGGCGTCGAAGCAGGTACCAATGGTTTGCCAGGTGGATATACTTCTTCCGAACGGTTTGTTCGTGCAGCTTATTTACGTAATCATATGGTTGATGCTAATGACGAAACATTAAATCTAACGAATTGCTTTAAAATTCTCGATGCCGTTAGTATTCCTAAAGGTGCCGTATTAGATTCAGGAGAAACGCATTACACACAATATCAATTAATTATGGAAAGCAAAACACGTTCTTACTATATTAAGCCTTATTATAGTAGCGATATATTTCAAGTGACTTTAAATGATAAATTATTAAATGCTGATGATTTAACTTATTTTTCACTTAACAATAAATTTTCAACTGTCCATTTAAATTCATAGTCTAAATATAGTGCTATTTAGCACGTTATACTTTGCATATCCAACAAAAATGATATGATATATTTAAAAGAATTTTGTGGGAGTGGATTATTTATGGCATTAAAAAAAACTTTAACGATTGCCGGTTCTGACACTAGTGCTGGCGCTGGAATGCAAGCTGACTTAAAAACTTTTCAAGAGTTACAAACTTATGGCATTGTAGCTTTAACTTCAATTGTAACGATGGATAAAGCAACGTGGTCTCACGATGTAACGCCAATTCCATTTGACGTTTTTGAAAAACAATTGGAAACAGCAATTTCTATCGGGCCTGATGCAGTCAAAACAGGTATGCTAGGTACTGAAGAAGTTATCAAACGTGCCGGGGAAGCATTTGAAGAGTCAGGTGCAGATTATTTTGTCGTAGACCCTGTTATGGTTTGTAAAGGGGAAGATGAAGTATTAAACCCAGGTAATACAGATGCAATGATTAAATATCTTTTACCGAAAGCAACTGTTGTAACACCAAATTTATTTGAAGCAGGTCAATTATCTAATTTGGGTAAATTAACTACGATAGAAGATATGAAAAAAGCTGCTAAAATCATTCATGAACAAGGTGCTAGTCATGTAATTATTAAAGGCGGTAAAGCATTAGATCAAGAAAAATCATACGATTTATATTTCGATGGTCAAAATTACTATCAATTAACTACAGACATGTTCCAACAAAGTTACAACCATGGTGCGGGCTGTACTTTCGCTGCGGCTACTACTGCTTATTTAGCTAATGGCAAATCACCTAAAGAAGCTGTTATTGCTGCCAAAGCGTTCGTTGCTTCAGCTATTAAAAATGGTTGGAAAATGAATGACTTTGTTGGTCCAGTGGATCATGGTGCATTTAATCGCGTAGAACAAATAGACGTAGAAGTAACAGAAGTTTAAAATATTCAATAAAAAAGTCCCTTCATTGATGCATTAATGAAGGGACTTTTTTTATGCTTCTTCTACTGCTATTGCTTCTTTAATATAAGCTTCCGCATCTGCAAGACGTTGAAGTTCTATCTCGTCTAACTTCATATCAAAACGTTTTTCAACACCTTGATTACTTATTAATGTAGGAATACCTAATCCTACATTGTGCTTATTATATTCACCTTCTAACATTGAAGTTACCGGTAAAATAGCGCGTTGATTTAACACAATAGTATTAACTAATTCGACTGTGGCACGTGAAATGGCCGTATTTGTCCAGCCTTTATTATGTAAAACATCAAAAGCTACTTTGTCGATAATACTACTTATCGCTTCTTTATCTATAGGTTCACAATCATAAAGTTCTTCAAACTCTTCGATAGTCATACCGCCAATACGTACTCGGCTCCATATAGGTACGGCGTGCTTACCATGTTCACCCATTACGAAAGCTTCCACGCTTTTAGGATCGATATTATAATGATTAGCAATTAATTTTCTAAAGCGAGCACTTTCTAACAGTGTACCCGTGCCTAGGATTTTATGCTTAGGATAATTTGAAGTTGTAGTTGCGACATATGTCATAGCATCTACGGGGTTAGTAATAAAAATAATGATTGCATCATGTGTAACTTGTTCGATCCGTGACATAATATCTTTCACAATTATTTTATTATTACGTGCCAAGCTTGTACGATCTACAATCGACGCGTCCATTGGCGTACTTGCCGTTATAACGATGAGATTAGCATCTGCTAAATCTTTATAATCTCCAACATGTACATCAATACTATTTGTTGAAGCTAAACCTTGCATATGTTGATGATCTAGCACCTCGCCTTTAAGTAAATTTTCATTGGTATCAATAACCGTTATTTCAGAAAATTGATTCATATATTGAATATCTGTTAAAAATTGACTTCCTACCTTACCAATGCCAATGATACCTAATTTCATATTATCGCCCCTTGTCTTAATATTTTCATTTTATATATTTACCTTACATTAATTATTGTACTACGCTCAAAAAATTAAACCGTATATCTTTTCCACCACTATATAGGTCTCGCGATATAGAAGTTATATATCCTTAAGACCGAATAAAAGTTGATACCCCAGACTCATGTATTTTCATTAAACATGCTTTATTATATTTAACATAGAGCAACAAAGAAGGGAATGTTTCAATAGTTATTAATTTATCTCAATATCCTATTGTTTAAACCATTTAACACTTGTTACAAAATAGCTCTATGCGCAAGAGATAAAATACCGGTCGAAAGTCTGATATCAATTTGATACCCCAGACTCATGTATTTATAAAGTAATTAAGTTATTATAATACATGTAGAGAGCAAAGGAGGAACGCAACATGATTATCTACAAACAAGCTTTTGAAAATGGTAACCCTATTTGTGAGATAATTACTAAAACTTTTAAAACAATAACTGTGAAGTTTGATGAAAATTTTAGTAATTCAGAACTGTATAGGTTACTCTCTCTACTAGAAAGAGACGTTGATAACATGAATCTTAGTTATTAACAAAAGCGGCATCTATAGAGCACACATAAGTTATACCCATAAGTACAACCTTAAACATTTGAACATGAAATTAACTCCCCTTAAGAATGATTTGTATTAAAGTATATTTATAAGTTGTCCCCTTACAAATGATACTTTTCGTTACAACCCTAATTAACTCACCTATAATAGAGCGGCGTTATGTTAGTCAAAGATTGTCCCCTTTGATAACTTGGAGAGAATACTCGAAGTTTACTAACTACAACGTCGCTTCTTTTTATGCAGAATAAATCTCTTTCTTCTTACTTAAGCTAAACATCCATACACTAATAAATGTAATAATAGCTAAAATCCCGAAAAGTATAAAACCATGTTGCGTAATATCAAGCAAATAACCGCCTAACAGAGGTGCTACTAGTCCGCCAAAGTTTTGCAAGCCTGCTAAAGAGTAATACGAACCTTTTAAACCATCTTGTGAAATTTCATCTATTCGTATATCAAGCATTGTAAATACAAACATTTCTCCGATGGTAAATATAAACATCGCCAAAACAAGCATAACAATATGCGTCATCGTACCAAGTAGAAATAGTCCAATAGGTAAAAATGTCCCACCAATCATAACAGCATTTTTTGTAGGTACTTTATTGCCAATTTTATAAATAAAATACTGGCAAGTTAACACCGTAATACCGTTCACTAAAACTAACTGTGCATATAAACTTGAAGCAGAATTGGCACCATGTTCATGAGTAAAATACTGAGGTAATAAAACAGTCATTTGATTGTAGCCAAACACAAAAAATATAGCGCCTGCAATCAGATATACAAAACTTATGTTATTTTTAAATATATTAAAGGAGCGCTTAAATGATAATGAAGTTGTTTGTTTAAAATGAGATAAATCAACATTATATTTAGTAAAAGTATATACAAATACTAAAACATTAATGCTATAAGCTAGAGCTACAGCGTAGAACAAATTTGCATAACCGATAGATTGCCAATGTGTTGATAATAACGGCGCAAAAGCAGCTGCTAAGTTAATCAAGTAATAACGCAAATTAAAGACTAATTTCTTCTTATCTTCTGGAGATAAGATAGAGATTAAAGCTTTATATAATGGCACGGCTAATGAGGTACCTACACTTGAAAAAATTGAAAATGCGATAAAACCAATATAATTATGTATAAGAGGAAAACTAGCAAAGCTAATTACACAAATTAATAAGCCAATATAAATAATTACTTTCTTATCGTATTTGTCTAAAAATGGTGCTGCAATAAAGCTCATAATCATTTTTGTAATGGCTACAACTGCTAAAATAGTACCTACCGTAAAACCGCTATAATGATATTGTGATACTAAATAAATAGACAAAAACGGAATGACTAAAAATTCAGTAAACTTTTGCAAAAAAGTAGCGATGAGCAAAGCATATATAGGTGGCGATAATTTGAGCATCTAATTCCCCTTACTATTCTATTTTTATTTAATTGTCATCATATCATAATTACTATTCGCTGACACGAATAAAAAAACACTTAGTAACAAGAAATGTTACTAAGTGTTTTAAATATATTTTGAAATTATACATGTTTATCTTTAATCCACCATAAAGCTTCTTTAGGATGCTCTGCATAATAATCAAATTCTTTTTCACTAGATACGTTCGGGTAAGATCCTTTTAAAGATTTACCTGCAGTACTTACATGAAGCAAGCCTACTACAATTATACCTACGATACTTACAGCAGTTAAGTAGTATGCTGGAGACAATGGATCACCTGTTTTAGCTACTAATGAAGAAGAAATTAATGGTGTTGTGCCTCCAAAAATAGATACAGATACATTAAATGTTACTGCTAATGTTCTGTAACGAATATGTGTATAGAACATTGTTGGTAATGAACCCGGCATTGTTGCTTCATATGTTGACAAAAAGAAACCTAGGATAAAAATACCAATAATAATAAAGATTAATGAATTAGTTTGGAATAATGAGAATGACACAATACTTAATACAGCTGTGCCAATCAAACCAATTAGGAATACTTTTTTCTCACCAATTTTATCTGCTATTCTACCAAACATTAGTGCTAATGGAATCATAACAGCCATTACTATTGTAATTAATACTGATACCATCGTACCGTCTAATTTAACCACACCTTGTAAATATGATGGTAAGTATGAGGTTACCATGTAGTTGGTACAGTTAAAGAATGCAACTGCTACGAAACAAACAATAATATCTTTATAGTAATATCTTAAAATCGTGAAGAAATGTATATTATCTCTTTTAGGTGTAGCTTCTATATCATTTTCAAACACTGGTGATTCTTCTAATTTTCTACGTAAATAGAATCCAAAAATTCCTAAGAATAAACCTAATATGAATGGAATTCTCCATCCCCAACTAGCCATTTGCTCAGAACTTAACACAAAAAATAATATACCACTTAACACTGAGGCTGCGATATAACCTGATAATGTTCCTATTTCAAGTCCACAACCTAATGTATTACGTTTTTTATCTGGGGAAGATTCAGCAACATAGACCATTGCTCCTGCATATTCTCCACCTGTTGAAAAACCTTGTAAAACACGACCTAATAATAATAGAATAGGTGCCCATACTCCGATTTGATCATATGTAGGCAACAAACCAATCAATAATGTAGAAAATGCCATCATTATAATTGTTGTTGTTAGTACTACTTTCCTACCGTATTTATCTCCAATAATACCGAAGATAATACCTCCCACAGGTCTAAGTAGGAAGGCAATTGCGAAAGTAGCAAAAGTAAATATTAGTTTCAATTGGTCATTCTCAACTGAACTGAAAAAGTTTTGACTTATGATGACTGCCAAATAGGAATAAAGACCAAAATCAAACCATTCCATGGCATTTCCAATACCTGTCGCGAATACTGTTTTTTTCGCTTTTTTTGTTTCAACCATGTTTATATTGCTTTTATCAAAATCCATTGAACATGTCACTCCCTTAGCATGTTATAGTATTATACGCAATTAAATTATTTTGTCAAATTGCTAATAAACTATTCTTTTAGAAAAATTAATTTTTTATACATTTCCTAAAAATTAATAGAACTTTAAAATAATTTATTCTTGATAAAAACAATAACAAACAACAAATACGATTAATTATCTTTATTAAGAATAACTGTTTTTACCACATCATCTTCATCTAAAACATTTATTTTACCATCATGACAATTTTCAATAGTTATTTCTTCGTTAATACTAATAGGACTCATGTACTTCACTTCATAATATTTCCAGTCTAATTCTAACTTTGAAAATATAACTTCCAGCACTAATTGTCCTGGTACAATACAGTCGTGTATAGGGTTTTGGTCATCGACAAGAGCTAAATATTTCTCGACGAACTGCTTAGTTATTTGTGTCATTTTCTATCCTTTCTATAAATGTTTGCTTAATAGAAATACATTTAGCATTATTTTTATTAATTTCAAGTAGAAATTCATAGCGTTTATATCGCTTAAAGGTCTTGCAACTTAACATTGTCATTTGGCCACAATAATCTTTCCCAACTTCCAACTTATTTACTTGATTTATAGTTGTTCTAACTAATTTAATAGTACTTTGTCGAAATTGACGAAACAACTCAAACTGTCCCCATAACTTTGCACAATATAAGGGTGGTACTTCTTCATCTCGATAATAAGTCAAATCAAATAATTGTTTGTATTGCGATACTTGCACTTTATCAAATTTTATTATTTTATTTTCCATGCCATCTATTGAAGAGTATTGCATTACCCATGCCTCCTCCTATTCCCATAGTTGCTATACTTTTTTCTACTTTTTTCATATAAAACAGCCTTGTGACCAGTGCTGCACCACTTGCACCATATGGATGCCCTGATGCAATCGCACCACCCCACCGATTGAGTTGCTGATCTGTAATATTAAGTTGTTGCTTACTTGCTAACACTTGTGATGCAAATGCTTCATTTAATTCTACGGCATCAATATCTTGCATAGCTATTTTATGTTTGTTTAACAATTGAGTCACAGTAGGAACTGGACCAATGCCTAATAATTTAGGATCTACCCCTTTAATCGAGCTATCTATAAATTGCAATCCTTCTTTAAACCCTAATGTTTGTGCTAATTCTGCCTCCATAATGAGTAATAACACTGCGCCATCATTCTTCATACAACAATTGGCAACACTAACGCTACCATTAGCTAATAACGGTTTAAACCGACGTATTCTTTCGTATGATAAGCTTGGTTTAACACTTTCATCTATAGCAAATGACTTACCTTTTACTGTTATTGGTAATATTTCCTGGGTAATTTGTTGTTTATCATAAGCTTTTATAGTTTTTTGATGACTTTCATAGGCAAATTTATCTTGCTCTTCTTTCGTAATATTAAATTGCTGTGCTACATTTTCTGCCGCTTCAATCATTGAAGGGTCTTGATTTTCAGGCGCAAATGAAGCGCGTTCATAAAACATAGGTAGTTCATTATCATAAACTGATTGAGGTCGTTTAATTTTCCATGGCGCTCTGCTTGAACTTTCAACGCCACCAGTAATGAACACTTGCCCCGCTTCTGCCTGAATCATACGACAAGCTTGAATAACAGCTTCTAGACCTGAGCCACATTGTCGATCTATTGTAAGGCCTGGAATACTATTATCCAAACCAGCTTCTAATAACGATTTACGTGCAATATTCCCTCCATTACCAACGATATTTCCTAATATAACATCGTCAATTTCTGTCATAATATCCGGGTATTGTGATTTGAAATTTTCAAATAAAGGTAATAATAATTGCTCAGGTTCAAGATGTTTTAAAGTTCCACCATATTTACCAAAAGCAGTCCTTTTAGCTGCTACTATAATGGGTTGTTTCATATATTAAATGTCCCTTCCTCATACTGTCTTTGCATTTCTTTTCTAGCAATCTTACCACTACTCGTATAAACCATTTTAGGTACTTTTACTATTTTGGATGGAATTTGATAACGGGAAAGTTTTGTTGATAAAAATTCACGCATCTCTTTATAATCTATATGTCTGTCACCCGTATATAATAAAATAGCTAATTCACCAAATTTATAGTGCTTTTGACCAATGACTAATACTTCATCTACAGCTTTATTTAATGCCATAACTCTCTCTATTTCTATGGGATAAACATTTTCCCCACCAATGATTATGCGATCATGTTCCCTTCCATGAAGATATAAATAATTATCTTTATCGATAGAAGCGTAATCACCAATAGCAATCCATTCATTGCTATTAATTCTTTGAGGCACATATCCACTGAATGTCATATTACTTTTTATAGATAACAAACCGATTCCCCGTTTATCTTTATCGATTATTGATGTTGCCACATTAGGAAACAGCTTACCTACCGAGTGATTAGGTGCTCCATTATTATAATTGTAGCTAATATAGCTAGCTTCAGAAGAGCCAAAGAATTCTATGACGATGGCATTTTCAAATTGTTGTGCAATACTTGTACGTAAATTATGGTTAAATTTATCTCCCGTGCTAAACAAATGACTTAGTTGAGGTACTTTAATATTTTGATGTGCGAGTTGTTGAATCATTGTTGGGACACCAAAAAATGCAATGTCGCTTTTCATCACACACATATCTTTTAATAGTTTTGTAGCATCAAATTGTTGTTGGCCAACAAAAGTTTTACCTATGTACAAAGCATAAACACACGCAAATAATGCCAATGAATGTGCTATAGGTCCAGGTGAAATAATGTAAGTAGGCACTTCTTTCATCATTAAATCATTTTGGTCATAAGAAACTAACCACGATTGCTCATTACGAAAGTATGCTTTAGGCAAACCAGTGGTACCTGATGTAAAACCAATATGTAAAATATCTTCTAAATTTTGTTCCATAATATAATAATGTAACTGTGTGATTGTTTCATCATTGTTAATTTCATAATTTATACCATACTGCTTATATATTTTATTTTTTGTTTCTTTTGGCCAACGGTAATCTATTACACAAGGGACTGCCCCGTGTTGTATAACAGCTAAATAATAAATGACCAATTTTAGTGGATTCTCTATATTTAATGCTACAGTAGCTTGTTGTTCAATATGTTTAAGTTCAGAACATTTTTCGTTTATTTTACGATTTAAAGATTGATAAGTTAAGCTTTGGTTATCAATCTTAATCGCCATAAATCCACCGTATTCTTGTGCAAAATGTTCGATATTTGTTAATAATTCCATAAATCACACTCACATTTTAGTTAATAGTGCTTATTATAATATAATGTTACTTTGTTAGCGATTAAAGTCACATTTTCATATCTAAGAGTGGTAAGAAGCGTATGTTTAAGTTTTAAATTGCTAGATACATATTAAAGAAACTAAATGTGGTGCCTGAAGACATATCAAACGCATATTCAGCTAATAAATTATATGATTCAAGCTGTAAAATTTCATTTTAAAAACAAATACATTTAATAAGTGGTGACTTATCCCAACTCTTAAAAATGCATCTAAAAATTACATCTCAAACAAAACACCAAAAAGCATCCGTGAAATTCAAGCAACGTTATTGTCTTTTTTATATAATCTAGATTGTTTGTTTCGTTTATCCAGAAGATTGCTTCGTTACGTCTATTCTCTCAAACGTGTCACCATCAATAATACTTTTATATATTTTAAAAGTACTGTGTACAAAACATAGTTTAAAACAAGCAATTATACTAACAAGTTATAAATAAAAGGCAAGTGCTATCGAAATAAAATAGCACTTGCCTTTTTTACATTACATTAGAGATACTATTTATCTCTAACCATGAATTATTATTCTAAATTCGCATGATTTTGTTGCATTGTGTTTTCGTCTACATTTAATACTTCCATTAAATCTAAAACGATACTATCAAAGAAAATTTGTGTCGCTTGCTCGAATAAAGTACCTAACGGTTGAGCTGAACCTTCAGCATCATATTTTGTCCCTGCCGGCAACTCTATTACTGAATTAGCTAGCTTACCAATTGATGATTCAGGCTTAGTTGTTAGCAAGACAACTTGCGCATGAGCATCTTTAGCTTTTTCTGCTAAAATTTTTAAATGCTCAGTAGAACCTGAACCAGACACAATAATAAATAAATCGTCTTCTGTGATAGAAGGTGTAGTGGATTCTCCGACGACATGCGCACGTTTGCCAAGCTGATTTAATCTCATGGCAAAGCTATTAGCAACATACCCAGATCTTCCTTTACCTGAGACAAAAACGCTATTGGCAGCAACAACTTGTTCCAAGAAAGTTTTTGCCTCATTTTCTTTAATATTAGATAACGTACGATCAAGTTCATCCAACATTAGTCTATAGTTAGTAATTTCCGCCATAACTATCTACCATCAATCGCGTTTCGACATTGTTGGGCTGCTGCAACTGGATCGTCAGCATTAGCAATACCGCCACCAACGACGATTAAATCAGGTTCTTCTTTAGCTACTTCTTCAATTGTATCTGGTTTAACACCACCAGCTACCGCAAGTTTTGAATTTTTTATTACTGCTTTAACTTTACGTAAACTATCTAATGGTGACACGCCTTCAGCTTGTAAGTCATAACCAGTATGCACCATGATGTAGTCTGCACCTAAAGCATCTAATTCTTTAGCACGTTGTTCTAGATCTTGAACAGCAATCATATCTACTAAAAGTTCTTTATTGTTTTTATGCGCTTCTTCGACTGCACCTTTAATTGACGCATCTTCTGCCACGCCTAAAATAGTAACAACATCGGCACCATATTTAACAGCCTGACTTACCTCATATCCTGCAGCATCCATGATTTTAAGGTCAGCTAATACTTTTACACCGTCGATATTTTCGTTTAAATGTTGAACTGAAGGTAAACCTTCATTAATAACGATAGGCGTACCAATCTCTACGATATCTACGTAATCTTTAACTTTATTTGCTAATTGAGCCGCTTCTTCTTTATTTAATAAGTCAATTGCTAATTGTAGTTCCATTAACATTCATCCTTTCAAAGTTATCAATTCTAATTTTATTATAAGTGTGTTATCTACACTATACTTATAAATTGCTCATTTTAAGTCCATTAGGGGTTTACCCGTCACAATCCTTATTAAACTTATAAACAAATCTCTAAAATGGCAAGAATATATATTTTTCTTCTTACATACTAGTTATTCTGGTTAAAATCATTTATCATGGAAATTTAAATTTATAATTAATTGAGCATAGATGTACATTTCTGTATTCGTTTTTAGTAAAATATAAAGATAATCAATTTTTACCACAAAATATAAGCAATAATATAATAGACATTTGTGAAAAATGAGTGTTGTTCATTTATATACTTTATTGTCATTATTAATAATAAGAATATTAGCGCGAAACTTTATAAAGAATATTTTAGCGTTTATTATAATAGGGAGTGAATTTGTTGGAATTAATAGAATATGACAAAGTACAGTCTTTGCTTGATTCTTACGCGAATAAGCCTGTATATATTCACGTAGAAACTACTAACGGGGCTTATGCTAATCATTTTGATCAACGTGTATTTAACGCTGGCACATTTTTAAGAAACATTAATATAACTTTTGAACATGCACAACTTAAAGGTGGAGAAAAAGATCCTTACCGTGTAGGTTTAAAACTAGTGAACAGTGGTTGGGTTTATGTACAAGGATTAACTCACTTTGAAATTAACGATAATAATGAATTTCTGATAGCTGGTTTTAATTATGAAGGTCAATTGGCTGCAACGTTAGAAATCAGTACACAACCATTTAACATATAAAGGAGGACGAAATCATGTCAGAAGAAAGTCACGTACTCGTAATTTTTCCACACCCGGATGACGAAACGTTCTCATCAGCTGGAACGTTAGCTCGTTATATCGACAATGGTGTACCGGTTACTTACGCTTGTCTAACCCTCGGACAAATGGGGAGAAACTTAGGCAACCCACCATTTGCGACGAGAGAATCATTACCCTACATTCGCGAACGAGAACTCGAAGCAGCTGCTGAAGCAATTGGGATTAAAGATTTACGTAAAATGGGATTAAGAGACAAAACAGTTGAATTCGAACCACACGATGAAATGGATTATATGGTAAAATCTTTAATTGACGAATTACAACCGTCAGTAATTATTTCATTTTATCCTAATTTTGCAGTACATCCAGATCACGAAGCAACTGCAGAAGCAGTGGTAAGGACTGTTGGTAAAATGCCAAAAGAAGCAAGACCTAGATTGCAGTTAGTAGCTTTTAGTAACGATGCGCACGAAAAGCTTGGTGAGCCTGATATTTTAAACAAGATCAGTGATTATAAAGATGTTAAATTACGTGCTTTTGAAGCACATGCATCACAAACAGGTCCTTTTTTACAGCAATTAGCAACTTCTGATGTAGCTGGTGAAGCAAACGGCTTCTTAGAAGTTGAACCGTATTGGACTTATAACTTTGAATCTTAAGTGGAGGCATTAGCATGACTGAATTAGACTTATCTACAAGAGAAGGAAGATGGAAACATTTTGGTTCTGTCGATCCTATCGAAGGCACTAAACCTGTCGTCAAAGAAGAAATGACCGACTTACAAAGTACAAACAAAAACTTTTTATTCGATATAGAAGAAGTAGGCATTAAAAACTTGGTTTACCCTGTACGAATTGATGATTATCAAACAGCTGGAACGTTTAGCTTTTCCACAAGTTTGAATCAAGATGAAAAAGGTATTAACATGAGTCGTATTCTTGAAAGCGTTGAGAAACATTATGATAACGGAATCCAACTTAATTTCACTTCACTTAATGAAGTGTTGGGTACTTTACAACATAGTATGAACCAAAGTGCTGCTGGTGTGGATGTTTCGGGAAAATGGTTTTTCAATCGTTTAAGTCCAGTAACTAACATTAAAGCGATAGGTAATGCTGACGTTACATTTGGTTTAGCAATTGACGGCGATGCTGTCACACGTAAAGAATTAACTGTCAATGTCGCCGTTACAACACTATGTCCTTGTTCTAAAGAAATAAGCGAATATTCAGCACATAACCAACGTGGCTATGTTACTGTAAAGGCTTATTTGAACAAAGAGACACCTTTAAGTGATAACTATAAAGAAATTATTTTAGACGCTATGGAAGCTAATGCTAGCTCAATTTTATATCCAATCTTAAAGCGCCCTGACGAAAAAAGTGTCACTGAGCGCGCCTATGAGAATCCACGATTTGTAGAAGACCTTATTCGTCTTATTGCTGCCGATTTAGTGGAATTTGATTGGATTGAAGGGTTCGATATAGAATGTCGTAATGAAGAATCCATCCACCAACATGACGCTTTCGCAAAAATTAAATATAGAAAATAATAAATTTTACTTTTACTGGAATAATCCATTTTATGTAACTCTGTTTACATGTGATTATTCCAGTTTTTTATTTAAAACTAAATTATTAGGTTTTAGCTTTAAATTTTTTAGCTTAAAATAAAATTACCAAAAATAATGTAAATAAATAAACATAAAGAGTAAAAAAATAATACCCCCATTAAATGAAAATCATATTAAAATAATTACTATATGATATGTGTATTTAGCAATTTCTTCTCTTCATATATAATTATTTATCATTGTGTGGTGATTAAGTGTGGATTTTTCATTAACAATTTTCAATAACGAACATGTATTACAACATCTTACTAATTTAAGTCGTATTAATGTTTATTTAATTATTAATGGGAATATCTCTCTCTTAAAAAATAACGAATTGCAGCATTACCATGTAGGTGATGTTTTTCACATTTTTGATTTTGACCAAACTGTTATTTTTCCTCATCATGCTTCCCTGTTAAAATTATCAATAAATCAACATTATTTTTATGAGTTGTTTCAACCTTCAAATCAACCTATCAATTGTTTAAATTATCCAAGCAATCAATTATTAATAAATGCACTGTATGCTTTACATCAAAGTGAATTTTCGCGCTTCAAACATACAATCAACTTATATTTCCAACATATATTTAATACAGTGAACGTTGATTTAGCCGAGCATCAATCATCGAATAGTTCCTATGGATTCACATTAATTAAAAGCGTAATTCATTATATTAATACGCATTGCATAGATACTTTACTATGCAAAAACATAGCTCAAACTTACTATGTTAATCATTCTTTTCTATCTCGTGAATTTTCAAAATATATGCATACTACTTTATCAGATTATATTGCTATAGCAAAAATTACTCATAATGCCAAACAATTACTTGAACAATCTAATGATGCCCATGCGTGGCATGATTATGGCTTTCATACTTATTCTGATTACGTGACACGCTTTCAACACGTTTATCACTGCCCACCTGATAAATGGGCAGAAAAAAAGATCACAGATATAAAGCTTGTTAAGCACAAGCTCAATAAGAATATAATGTCTCAAATAAGTAAAATTAAATAAAATATGTAAAGATGGTGAAAAAATGGATATTATCAAATATGAAGAAAAAAGAACCTTAATAAAAAAAGTAGTAAAACAAAACTTAAATATTACTTTGGTGGAAATTGTAATATTAGATAAAATTGCTGAAATTAATAAGACGACTATTGAAGCTTCTGAGCTAAAAAAATCACTATATAATAAAAACACGCCTATTTCATCACAATTAAGTAATTTAATTAGTCTTAACTTATTAAAAAAAGAACGTGATTCACATGATGAAAGACGTATTTATCTATACGACATAGACTTAGTAAGTATTAATAAAATTTTACAGCAGTACCATTCCATAGTCAGAAAATTAATTAATACTTCATTATAATAAAAAAAGCTACTTAAATCGTTAAATGACATAGCCAGTTTCGCTTATGATTTTAATTTTAAGTAGCTTATTGTTATGTTATTTTAAATGTTCGTACGGACTGTTTTTAACAAAAGAAATAATTTGATCTACAAACAATTTAGCTCGTAATTGGAACTCTTCGTTTGCTAGATATAATGTACCATCTTCAAGTTTATTATAATCTGAATCATGTGTAGCAATTTGTGTAGGTATCGCTATACCTAGTAATGTACGTACTATTAAACGCAGATGGGATAATGGTTCTGCGCTTACGATACCGCCACTATTGCCAATTAAGCCAACTGGTTTCATTTTAAAATCATCCATCGTTAAATGGTCTAAAGCATTTTTCAATATACCTGAATAAGAGCCATGATAATTTGGACTACCTAAGACGAAAAAGTCAGCTTCTCTTGCTTTAGATTGTAATTCAACAAGATTATTTTTATAAGTTTCCATAGGCGTTGAAGCACCAGAAACATCTAATTGATGTATTGGTTTTTCAGCTAAATCAAATATTTCAGTTTCAAAGTCATGCTCTTCAAAATTTCCTTTTAAGTATTGTGATAAAGCTGTCGTATGGGAGCCTAACTTAGCACTTCCTACTATGATTAATCCTTTCATTATTAAGTCACCTCATGTATTAATTGTTATATGTTTTAAGTAATTTCATAATGGCCTTGCCGACACCACTCTCTTCATTGGATTCAGTTTCAAACTTAGCAATTGTTTTAACTTCTGGTGTAGCATTCGCCATTGCAACAGAATAGTCTGCACGTTCAAGCATAGAGATATCATTTAAATTATCTCCTATTGCCATAACATCGGACATATCAATCCTTAATCTATCAGCAATTGTTTGTAATGCGATGCCTTTTTGCGCATCTGCATGTGTAATTTCGATATTGCCTCTAGAAGATGAAGATACCGCCAAACTACCTGATTGTGCTAATTCTTCACTAACGCGGTCAATTTTATCTAGATCGCTATCAAAGGCAAGAATTTTCATCACGATTTCTCCAGGGGTATCTTTAATTTTGTCATAATTTTCGACAACTTTTAATGTGCCATTATCAATTCGTTTTTGTATTCCTGATTTGATTTTTTCAACGTCAGCTTGTTGACCAGCACGTTCTGCAATATCAATGTAAATTTCTAGATCGCGTTGAGGATTTTCCGTATAAATTCCAATATTGGTATATATTTGGTAGTAAATTTCCTCTCTTTTTAGTACATGTGTTATTCTATCGATTAACTCTCTATTTAAATTTGAAGTGCTACTAATATTGAATGATTCATCTCTAACTTCCGCACCATTCAAACAGATATAAGGTAATTTTAAATCTGTTTGTGCGATAGGTGTACTAGCTTCATAAAATGCTCGACCTGTGGCAATAACTACTGTAATTCCTTGGGATTGAGCATATTTAATAGCTTGAACATTTTCCTCGGAAACTTCATGCGCAGCATTTAATAATGTGCCATCCATATCTGTTGCAATTAACTTTATCATTGTATATTTTCGTCCCTTTCCGCATTAAGTTACACACACTAACCCGCTAACCTTTAATTACTCGCACATCTTGTAACTCATTATATAGTTTAACAAAACTTTAGGTGTTTGTATTATCGTCTGTTTGGCTGATTTTTTTATTTTTTCTGAGATTTTGAAAAAACAAACGCAATAATGCTCCACATTCATCTGACAAGACATTGGATTCAACTTCAGCCCTATGGTTAAAACGAGGTTCTTGGGTTAAATCCATCAAACTTCCACTACAACCTCCCTTAGGGTCACTAGCACCATATACGAGCCTAGGAATTCTGCCCATAACGATTGCACCTGCACACATGACACATGGTTCTAAAGTCACATATAATGTGCATTCTTCTAAGCGCCAGCTTCCTACAATTTTTGCGGCTTTTTGTATCGCTAAATACTCTGCATGTGCTGTTGGATCTTGTAGTGTTTCTCTCAAATTATGTGCGCGCGCAATAATTTTATTATTTTTTACAACAATAGCACCTATGGGAACCTCGCCGATATGCTGGGCTTTCAACGCTTCACTTAGTGCAACTTTCATATATTTTTCATCACTTGTCATGTGTCTGACACCTCACATATGGTACAATACTTATTGTCTATTTTAACATTTGGAGCGTTAATCATGAATAAACCATTTATAGCAATTGAAGGCCCTATTGGCGTTGGAAAATCTTCCTTAACGCATAAATTAAGCCAAGATTTAAATTATTATGAAGAAAACGAAATTATCGATGAAAACCCATTTCTTTCCGACTTCTACGATGATATATCAAAATGGAGCTTCCAAACTGAAATGTTTTTTTTATGTAATCGATATAAACAATTTCAAGATTTAGCACATATTCACAAAGGCATTGTCAGTGACTACCATATTCATAAAAATAAAATATTCGCACATAATACACTTACCTCAACTGAATATGAAAAATTCTCTCGCATCTATGATATTTTGACTGAAGATTTAGAGATGCCTAATATTATAATTTTTTTAGATGCTGATTTAACGGTACTACAAGAACGCATTGCTCAAAGAAACCGTAGTTTCGAGCATCAAATTTCAGATGATTATTTACTTGCTCTAAAAGAAGATTATACTCATTTTTACAATTCATTAAAAGCAGATGGCCAAAATGTCGTAAAAATCGATACGACTTCATTAGATTTTGTAGCTAATGATGCTGATTATAATTATATATTAGAACTTGTACGACCATTAATAGGAGGAACAAAATATGAATAACTATGGTATTCCACAGGATGCAGTTATTACTATCGCTGGTACTGTTGGTGTCGGAAAATCTACTTTAACTCAAGCTTTAGCAGATCGTTTAAATTTCCGTACTTCATTTGAAAATGTCGATCATAATCCTTATTTAGATAAATTTTACCATGACTTCCAACGTTGGAGCTTTCATTTACAAATCTATTTTTTAGCAGAGCGCTTTAAAGAACAGAAACGTATGTTTGAGTATGGTGGTGGATTTGTCCAAGATCGCTCAATCTATGAAGACGTAGATATTTTTGCAAAAATGCACGAAGCACAAGGTACAATGACACAAGAAGACTTTAATACTTATTCTGAGCTATTTAATGCAATGGTGATGACACCTTATTTCCCAAAACCAGACGTCCTTATATATTTGGAATGCGATTATGATGAAGTTATCGATCGTATAAAACAACGTGGTCGTCAAATGGAAATCGAAACTGACCCTCAATATTGGCAAAAATTATTCCAACGTTATGAAAATTGGATTAGTCAATTTAATGTATGCCCTGTCGTGCGTGTAAACATTAATGAATATGACCTACATGCTGATCCAGATTCACTCGACGTGGTTATTAATAAAATTAAATCTGTAATCGACACCTATAGAAAAGTTGATCAACGATAATACTAAAAAGGTTGAAACAATGTTAGCACTAGCTCTTTGTTTCAACCTTTTATATTATTCAATATGGTTACGGTTAATGATTTTATCAATTTCATCATCATAAACTTTTTTGTTAAAGTAACTATCATCTACTTGCTCTAGACCAAACGTATTTGCCTTTTCTTTATCATTAGTTCCAATATATTGATTGCCATCACTATCTTGATAATAATCAAAAATTACACCTTCATACCGAGCCTCTTGAAACAACTCATATAACTCTTCTAATTCATCCCTAGCTACGTGTTTATAATATAATGTATGAGAAGTATGAGCTTTAGTTTGAGCAATAAATCCTTGTTCCTCGGCATTCTCTTGTTCGGTAACTAACAACACATCATTGCCATGTATACTAACAACTTTGTATGTAACATTGTTATAAATCGCATACTTGCCATCAATCATTGCAACCACCTCTTTAAGAAACTCATAATATATGTTTTGTATATTATGACATAACTACATCATTAATCCTATTGATTTATTATATCGATTACTTCATTTATAGTCGGTATGATATAGTCCGCGTCTAAAAAACTTTCTTCCACATCTACACCAGTTAACACGGCGATAGATAACCCTAATTTAGCATTTTTACCTGTTTTAATATCATTTGCAGTATCGCCAACAATTGCCACCTCTTTAGGATTGACATCATAGTTATCAAATAAAGGGTTCAACACTTCTGGATTAGGTTTTTCTACTGCATTGGCTTCAGTAGAGATAATCACATCAAAAAACTGCTTACTTTGTGTAACTTCTAAAAATTGTTCTACGCCTTTTTTCGAATCACTCGTAACAATCCCCATTTTATAACCTTGTTGTTGTAAGGTTGCTAATGTTTGATATGCTCCTTCTACCCATTCATTGTCAGGTACGCGATTATCTACTAAAGTTTGACTACGTTTCTGCACCCATTTAGTAACATCTTGTTGAGCAATATCATTAAATGCCTCTACCATATTATCTAGTGCACCAGATGCCATAATAGTTCCCTGTTGAATTTCTCCATCTACGATACCTAATCGTGCATAAGCAGCGTTCACATCAGTAATTCTTTCTTGGTAGCGTTCAATAAAATCGTCAACTAATTGTAAACCAATAGTCATCCAACTGCGATCAAAATATATTAAGGTACCGTCTTTATCAAATAAAATCCATTTCATCAAATTACAACTCCTATGAAATTGTCATTGCTTTTAAAATAATTTGTTACTTTACTCTTAAGATTAAAAAAGACATATATCAAAACATTTCTTTAAACATAATGAGCATAAGTTAATAACAGCATTATATATTTAAAGATTCAATAGTTTTGACATTGCCTTTAAGCTAAATTAATCATTAATATTTAGGTACAACTACTCTCCAATTCTGCGGATCATTAAGTTTACCACTTTGAATGCCAACATAATTATCGTAAAGTTTTTGTGTGATTTCGCCTGTTTCATTGTTATTAATAACGATTTCTTTTTCACCATATTTCAGCTGTCCAACAGGAGATATTACCGCTGCAGTTCCTGTACCAAATACTTCTGATAGTTTACCTTTACGTTGAGATTCAATTAATTCATCAATAGAGACACGACGTTCTTCAACATCATAACCTAATTGTTTTGATAATTCGATAACAGTTTTTCGTGTAATCCCCGGTAAAATACTACCATTTAATTTTGGTGTTACAATTGTGCCATTTTCAACGAAGAAGATATTCATGCTACCTACTTCTTCTATATATTTTTGTTCAACACCATCTAACCATAACACTTGATCATAGCCTAGTTTAGACGCATTCGTTTGCGCTTTTAGACTTGCTGCATAGTTACCTGCAACCTTCGCATGCCCTACACCACCACGAACAGCTCGCACATATTCATCTTCTACATAAATCTTAGTCGGTCTTAATGATTCTCCACCATAGTATGAACCTGATGGCGATAAAATAATAAGTAATTTATAAGAATAAGATGGTCTAACACCTAGCATACCTTCAGTAGCGAAAACGTAAGGTCGTATATATAAAGATTGTCCTTCACCTTCAGGTACCCAGTCACGTTCTACATCGACTAATTGTTTAAGACCTTCTAGTAAAACACCTTCATCTACTTCTGGCATATCTAGTCTATTTAAAGAGTCATTAATACGTTTAAAGTTTTCATCTGGTCTAAATAATACGACTTCATCATTATGCTTGTAAGCTTTTAAACCTTCAAAGACTGCTTGTCCATAATGCAATGCCTGTGCTGCTGGAGAAATTTCAATTGGTCCATAAGGCACAATCTTTAGGTCATGCCACCCTTTATCCAAATCATAGTCGAAGCTTAGCATATAGTCAGTAAAATATTTACCAAAACCTAAATCACTTGGATCTGGTTTTTCTTTTAAGTTTTCACGTTGTACAAATTCAATTTTTTCTGACATGATTTATTCCTCCAGTAAGTTCTAAAATTTTCTTTAAAGTCAATTATACCAATCGTATGAAGCGCGTTCAATAATTTTCAAAAAATTTAAAATCTTATATGATGTCTGTTACTTAAAATTAAAAATTATTAATTTCTTCCAAAACAAGGTGATTGACCACAAAGTTATAGACAATAATAAGTCATCCATCTTGACCTATATATTACTATGCATACAGTTATAATGTAAAATTATTTCTTAGTTAAATTATATAATTAACTTTACTGCTGTTGAGTTAGTTTATAATTCGCCATTTAAAAACTGTGCTTCTCCATTAAAGAAACTCCAATTTTCATCAGTGTTTTCTATTAAACTAACCATGATGTCTTCTTTACGTATATTGAGCTCATCATGTAAACGCGTTGCTAAATTGTTATAAAGCTTTAGTTTTTGATCTTTCGTACGTGGTCGAGAAATTAAAGTAAAGACCAAAATATCATTTGTTCTTTCTACACCTAAGCCTGTATCCAAAATTGCCATTTCATAGTATTCATGTTGAGTGACGATTTGGTAACGGTCCCCCACTGGTGCTTCAAAAGCTTCTAACATAACTTCATATGACACATCCAAAATAGCTTTTATTTGTTCCTCCGTACGACCTTTAATCATATCAATTTTAATAATTGGCATAACATCACACCCTTTGCATTTGTTCAATCTTAAGTTTTATTTTAGCGCATCTATTAATGTTTACAACTCATCTGTTTTCTATATATTTATTATTCAAAAAAACACTTAAAAGTACAAAGACTTTTAAGTGCTTTTTAACTAATTATTTACATAGTTTTGAGCTTCAATAGCTTCTAACATGATTTTCGTCATAGCTTGTAAGTCATATTGAGGATCAAAACCCCATTCCGCTCTTGCACAGCTAACGTCAATATTGTCTGGCCAACTATCAGCAATTGCTTGTCTATCAGGGTCTACACTATATTCTAACTCAAAGTTGGGATAATGTTCTAAAATAGCTTCTTTAACCATTTCTGGCTCAATGCTCATAGCACTTAAATTATATGCGTTTCTATTAATAAGTTTAACGCCGTCTGCTTCCATTAATTTAATAATCGCCTCAACAGCATCATCCATAAACATCATATCCATAAATGTGTCTTTTGCAATATAGCTTGTATATTTTCCTTCTCTAACAGCTTTGAAATAAATTTCCACAGCGTAATCTGTTGTACCACCGCCTGGTTCTTTAACATGTGAAATTAACCCTGGAAACCTAACACTTCTTGTGTCGATACCAAATTTTTCAAAGTAATATTGGCATAATAATTCGCCTGCAACTTTATTGACACCATACATGGAAGTAGGTCGTTGTATCGTAACTTGTGGCGTATTAACTTTTGGTGTCGATGGTCCAAACGCACCAATTGAGCTTGGCGTGAAGAATTTCAAATCATACTCACGTGCTGTTTCTAAAGCGTTCATTAAACCGCCCATATTTAAGTCCCATGCAAAAATCGGATTTTTTTCTGCTGTAGCAGACAATAACGCAGCCATATGCATTAATGTATCCGCTTTAAATGTTTCTACTAGTTCAAACATACGCTCTTTATTGGTTACGTCTAAAATTTCAAAAGGTCCATCTAAAATTGGAGAACCTTCTTCTGGTTTTCTAATATCCGTAGCTAAAACATTTTCATTTCCGTAAATTGTTCTACATTTTACTACTAACTCGGTCCCGATTTGACCTAAGGCTCCTGTAATCATAATTTTTTTCATTTCTGTCTCTCCTTTGTCTATTGCCAAAAAGCAATGTATTCCCCATGTACACAAATAGCCTATTTCACTTCGAATTATACTACATATTCACGAAATTGTATACTCTGAGTGAACAATATGTAATTTATTTATTGAGTTGCACAATATATTTATAGCAATTAAAAACTACCTTCTATAGATTAAAGATTTAAATTGTTTATCTCAGGGAATTACTACAATATATATGTATAAGGAGTGAAATAAATGGAGTATAATTTATTAGGTAATTCAGGGTTATCTGTTTCTAAATACGCTCTTGGTACTATACCTTTTACAGGCACTAATGGTTTTGAAAACGCCGGGGGCATGACACAGCAACAAGCCAATAAAATGATTGACTACGCTCTAGATCAAGGTATCAACCAGTTTGATACAGCAAACCTCTATTCAAAAGGTGATTCAGAAATTGCATTAGGTAAAGCAATTCGAGACAAAAGACATGAAATGGTTATTAGCAGTAAGACAGGGTTCCAATTAACTGATAATCGAAATGATGGTGGTGCAAGTAGAATTAACATAGAACGTTCAATTAATGCGTCTTTACAAAGGTTAAATACAGATTATATTGATTTGTATTACACACATTTATGGGACGGCCAGGTACCTCCAATGGAAACAATACAAGTGATGAATGATTTAATTCAGCAAGGCAAAATTCGTTATTGGGGGGTTTCAAATTATAGTGGTTGGGCTTTGGCTAAAACGCATACCCTTGCCGTCGCTCATAATATGGCTCCACCTATTGCACAGCAAATTTATTACACGCCAGAAGCACGCGAAGCCGAATATGAACTATTACCCGCAGGAAAAGAGCTTGGAATAGGTAATAGCATATGGTCACCATTAGGAGAAGGTCTTTTAACAGGTAAAATTTCACGAAACAAATCTGGAGAAACCGGCACACGTCAAGGTGATGGTTGGGCAGAACCTTACATTAAAAATCATGAATTGTTTTATGATTTAGTAGACGTGCTTACTGAAATTGCAGTTAAACACAATGTTTCAGTTGCTCAAGTAACTTTAGCATGGTTACGCGATAGACCTAATGTTGATTCACTCGTTCTCGCCGCTAGAACGCAAAATCAACTTAAAGAAAATATCGCTTCATATAATTTACAGCTAACTGATAATGAAATTAAGACCATAACTGATTTAACTAACCCAGAACCCATATATCCCTTATGGCACAGAGCCATGAATTCTTATGATAAAGCTTCAACTGCAGAAAAAGTTTACCTTGATAACTATAACAATTTAATGAATAATAAAGATTCTATGTTGTAAATTATAATCGAAATAATAAACTCAGAATAAAAAATGGCAATAACTATCTAAAAATGATAGTTATTGCCATTTCTTTTGAATAAAATTCTTTTTGTCATCATACCTATCATAAGGAAACTAATAAAATAGTTAAGTCATTCTGAAGATACAGACGAGCTGAAGACTGTAGGCTGAGCCCATACCGCAGGAAAGCAAGTCATATAATAAGATATAACCAATAAAAAAAGCCAATCAACGCCATTGAATTGCAAACACGTCGATTGACTCTTTATTTAGTTTAGGGCTAATATCCCAAACTCCTCAATACTATTATGAGTTATCTATTAAAATTTGTCTTTTAAATCATTAGCCTTATCTTTCGCTTGATCTTTAGCTTCTTTTTGCTTATCTTTATCGTTTTTCACTTCATCAACTTTATCTTTTGCTTGGTCTTTAAATTCGTCAAATTTGCTCATTATAAAACCCTCCTAAAAGTTTGTATATAAGGTTTTACCACCTTAAATCATTGATAAACATTTTTGTTCAATAATTTTTACCTAAGTTATAGATTATTATTTTTTAATATATCCAAACAATATTATCGTTGTTTTCTAGTTTCTTTTAATTTAAATGACAACAAGAAACCAATAACAGTTACACATGTAGCCACAATAAATGAGATATTGACACCGTGCACGACACCTTCTTGACCTTTGGTAGGATCAACTGCAAGTGACATAACCGTTATAAATAATGCCGTGCCTAAAGCACCTGACATTTGTCTAAAAGTGTTATTCATCGCTGTACCGTGAGATATAAGATGTTGTGGTAACTGATTTATTGCTAATGTTGTCATTGGCATCATTACCATTGCAATTGAAATCATTCTAACTGCATTCATTACAGTTAAGTAAGTTATACTCGTATGAGCAGTTAAGAATGTAAATGGTAACGTTGATAATGCTAATAATAACAATCCTCCACGCGCTAACCATTTACCTCCAAATTTATCAAATAAATACCCTGTTAACGGGTTAAAGAGACCCATAACAATTGCACCCGGTAACAATACTAAACCAGATTGTAAAGGCGTTAATTTCAACATATTTTGCATATACAACGGTAATATAATATTTGTAGAAATCATTACCGCAAATACAAACATACCAAGCACGGTACCTATTGTGTAAATATTATACGTAAATACTCTAAATTCTAGCATCGGTTCCTTAAGTTTTAATTGACGTTTAATAAATATAACTAAAGCAATGCAACCTATGATTAAAGAAGCAATTACTTGCCAGCTTGTAAATCCTGCCTCGCTTACTGTACTAAAGCCATATAATATTCCGCCAAAACCAAGCGTAGATAGTACTACCGAAAGTTTATCAAGTTTTGGATGCGTTAATTCTGTTACATTTTTTAATAAGAAGTATGCTGTCACGATATTAATCACTGCAATAGGAATAATAACATAGAAGACACTTCTCCATGTAAAGTATTCAACTAATATTCCTGATAATGTAGGTCCAATGGCCGGAGCAAATGCAATAACTAATCCAAACAAGCCCATTGCCGTTCCTCTTTTATCTTTTGGGAATAATAAAAATAGAATTGTTTGCATTAGTGGCATCATGATACCTGCACCAGCCGCTTGAAGAATTCTTCCTATTAATAATGTGAAGAAATCAGGTCCAAAAGCACAAACTAAAGTACCAATTGTGAATACGCCCATAGCAGATAGGAATAATTGACGAGAAGTAAAACGTTCTATTAAAAATGCTGTAACTGGAATCATAATACCATTAACAAGCATAAAAATTGATTGCAACCATTGAACAGTACTATTGTTCAGATGTAAATCTTTCATTATAGGTGGTAACGCTGTTCCTAGCAAAGTTTGGTTTAAAATTGTTATAAAGGCACCTGATAATAAAACAATGAACAATGGAATGTTCTTCCGCAAGTCAAACTTTTCTGATTCAGCCAAAATAATCCCTTCCTTCAATTAGTTAAATTAATTTTTGTAAAAACGTTACTTTAATGTACGACAAAAATAAATAAGACCGTTCATCTTACTTAATATAAAGTAAATACGCACGATCTATTATCAATACACTAACTCGATAGCGTTCAATTTTTGTTACAATTATTATAATTTAACACTTTTGTTATACTAAGTCCACTTAGTTGTTTACTATTATTACAAAAGTATAATTATCAAAATTTTAATTCAATCTAAAATTCCAAAAGTTGAGTTAAGTTGACAATTCAATAATTCCTTGCTATAAAAAAGTATATTATAATAATTGGAGATGATGACATGTCGCTTACCAATGCTACATCTTTAATACAAAGCAACAGTGATAATGCTTTGTAAATCATTCCTAATTTCACAAGGCATTTTCTTTACCGGTATTAAATACGTTTTGTGAAAGGAAGAACAACATGGAAAATAAAATTTATCCATATCAATTTAACTATATAAAAAACAATGTTGCACGATTGTTAAATGTATACAATTCAGTCAATGACAAACATACTGTTACCGCTATCCAACAAACTACAAAAGAAGATATTTTACAAACTTTTCCTAAAATAGATGCTACAATTACAAATGCCATCGATACCTTAATGGATGTTCAATTGTCAAGTCGACAAACAGAAAAAATATTAGAAACTTTGAAATCTTATGTCACTCCATTTGAACACCCAAGTAATAAACAAGTAGAAAAAGTTTTCAAAAAGGTTAAAAAATTAAAAACACCATTAATCAGTGATGAAGTATTAATAGAGAGCACTTATGTAGGGTGGAACGACATATCTTCAGGTAGAAAATATATAATTTATTATGATGAATATAATAAATTGAATGGTTTTTATGGTGATATTTCAAACCAAACTTTCAAAGGGTTCTGCTCAATTTGTAACAAAGAATCAAATGTAGCTTTATTTATGCGCAAAACGCATTCGTCAAGTGACGGTCGCTATACAAAAAAAGGTGACTATATATGTTTTGATAGCACACAATGTAACCGCCAAATTACAGATTTAACTCATTTTTATAAGTTTTGGGATAAAATTAAATCTTAAAAACAATATAAACCATTTATAAAAAGCCCCAAATCAATCGATCTTTTCTTCTATTGGTTTGGGGCTTTCCCATTTAATTAGTTTCGTAAATAAGAGATAAATTTATTCATTGCCGCATTATTATTATCTTTCAACTTCGTTAGGGCAGTAAAATAAATATAGTAATCAAAAGGTTTTCCAATTGGCACAGTCTCAATCGTACCATTCATAATAAAGGGGTCATCTTCAATAATTAAGTTCGAAACAATACTAATCCCTAATCCTTCAGAAACAGTTCTAATAAGTACACTTGGATTATTCGTTCTAAATACAATTTTTAAAGGCCCATTTTCTTCTTCAAAGACTTTCAAATTATTTTGATAAAAACTGCGATCATATAAAACAAAAGGATATTGCTGAATTGCTTCTAAATTAACCTCTTCTTTAAGAGCTAGCTTTGATTTTTTTGGTACTATTAATTTGAAACCACTTGATCTATTCAAAGCATGTAATTGTAGACCTTGATTTACTGTTTCATTGTCTCTTATACCTATTAAGCCAATATCTACATCGTTTTTTTGCACGAGCCTTATGATTTCATCCTTATCACTTTCGAAAATCTTCACATTAATGTGCGGATAATCTTTATTAAATTTAGATAAAGCTTTAGGTACTACTTTATTAAACAATGTTGGTATCGTCGCAATCGTTAGCGAACCATCGATTTGCGCTTTCATCGCATCTACTTTATCTAACAAATTATGTTGTGCTTCTAAAATCTCTATTATATAAGGTATTAAATGTTTACCGTCTTGAGTAGGTAATGTGCCTTTCCTCGACCTATTAAACAATTTACACCCTAATTCTGTTTCTAAATTAGCAATGGATTGACTCATCGCAGATTGGCTTATATGCATTGCTTTAGCTGCATAAATAATAGATTCTGTTTCATATATCTTTTTGATATAACTTAATTGTTCAAAATTCATAATGCCACCCCTTTCACATCAGTTTTACTTATATAAATATCAGAAATTCTAATTATACATTAATATATTTTAACTATTATAATAGTTATTGGTTTGAAAAAACAATATAAATATAAAGGATGGTCTTAAAAATGTACGATAAACTCTGGACTAAGGATTTTATCTTCATAACTATAGTTAACTTTTTAATGTATTTAATTCATTACACATTAATCGTTACTATCACACAATTCACCATAGATAAATATCACGCATCTGAAAGTATGGGCGGACTCGCCGCTGGTATTTTTATTATCGGAATGCTGTTTGGTCGTTTAGTGTCTGGCCGTATCATTGATAGTTTACAACCTAAAAAAGTATTACTTGGCGGCATAATATTTTCCATTATTACAGTAGCATTGTATTTCTCAATTCATAGTCTTGCTATATTAATGTTAGTACGACTACTACACGGTTTGGCATTCGGTTTTACTTCAACAGCAACGGGTACTATTTCTTCAAGAATAATACCTGAAGAACGTAAAGGTGAAGGTATAGGATATTATGCTTTAAGTGTAACTACCGCTTCAGCATTTGGTCCATTTTTCGGAATATTAATTAACCAACATTTAGGGTTCCAAGCTAATTTCTTTGTATGCTTGGTTGTCATAATTGTGTCATTCCTATTTGCTATAGCAATTAATAAACTTCCTAATATTAACGTAAGTAAAGATATTGAGGTGGCATCAAATAAAGGGCTCAGTGCTTATATTCAAAAAGAGGCATTGCCTATTTCAATGGTCACTGTTTTAGTAGGTGTAGCTTACTCAAGTATCTTATCATTCTTAACCGTATATACAGCACACATTAATTTGGCTACAGCATCAAGTTTCTTCTTTATAGTTTATGCAGTTAGTACTTTTGTGACAAGACCATTTACAGGTAAAATTTATGACGCATATGGCGAAAATAAAATTATGTATCCAGTACTCTTTAGCTTTATCGTCGGTTTAGTATTACTAGGATTATCGCATGGTAGTATATTATTACTTATTTCAGCAATTTTTATCGGTGTAGGTTACGGCACAATTATTCCTAGTGCTCAAGCAATTGCTATTCAACAATCACCAAAGGACAAAATTGGTTTAGCTACTTCTACATTCTATATGTTCACAGATTTTGGTGCAGGTATTGGACCATTTATATTAGGTATGCTTATTCCGTTTTTCGGTTATCGTTATTTATATATATTAATGGGTTTATTAGTCGTAATTGCAACAATTGGATACTTCTTTTTACATGGCAAATCAGCTAAAAATATCAGAGAATATTAAGCATTACTACTAATACAAAAAGCCTTCGATTATGATAGATCGAAGGCTTTTTTGTATTATGTTTCAAATTCTAAAGCAGTAGCAATTTGTTGCTGTCTTGCTTTAAAATCGATTTGTTGTTGATCTAACGTAGCCCCATTTTCTATAAGTTGAGTTACATTATCAATTTGAAATTGCCATCCAGTAAAATCCAACACAATATGTGGAAACTCAAATGGTAAATATTCAGTAAATGATACTATCGTTAAATCATTTTGTTGTTGTAATTCAAACCAGATATTACCGGTATCCCATGTAAAGCCTATCATTTTATTTTCTTCAAAATCCGTTATCGTCATCTTCTCATTGTTTGTAATTTCATCTCTTACAAATAACATAGTACCTTGTGGTTTACGTTCTACAATAACAAGTTGTGGAAACCATTGTTGCACACCTTCCGTCGTACTTAAATAACGAAAAACTGTCGGTACGTCCGCATTAATTACCGTACTTATTGATTGCTTTACACCATGGTCATTTTTACTGTAATTAATTTCCATATATACATCCTCAATTATCGATACGAGCATTGATCATTTAATTTTTAGTTAATTTGCCCGTTACCGTATCTTTTACAGATTTGTTTTTCATTTTATAATACACCAAAATCAAGAAAATAAACCATAACGGCGTTAATAGTACACCACTTCTTGTATCAGGTGTAACAGTTAAAATGATTAGCACAAAGATAAAGAATACTTGAACGAAATATGCCATAAGTTTACCACCAGGTAATTTGAAACTATTTTTCTTATGATCTTCTGGTTGATTTTTAGTGTATTTAACATAAGCATGCATGATAAACATCCAGTTGATAATTAATAACACTGTAGATAATGAAGTTACATAGAAAAAGACTTGTGTCGCATTAGGAATAAAATAATTTAAAATAACCGTTACGCCTAATAATATACATGTAACTAAAATAGCTACGAAAGGTACACCTTGCTTATTTTTTAATAACAATAACGGATGCACTTGTTTCTTATCTGCTAAACCAAACAGAATTCTACTATTAGCGAAAATACCACTATTACATGAAGATGAAGCTGCCGTTAAGACAACAAAATTAATTATCCCACCAGCAAATGGTATCCCAATTAAAGCGAATAGACTAACGAATGGACTGTCATCTGGACTAATGTGATTCCAAGGAATAATTGACATAATAACTGCCAACGCACCCACATAGAAAATTAAAATTCTAATCGGTACATTATTTATAGCTTTAGGAATTGTATTTTCTGGATTTTTCGTTTCACCAGCTGTTATGCCTACTATTTCAATACCAGTGAATGAAAATACTACCATTTGGAATGACATTAAGAATCCTGATGCACCATGTGGGAAAATGCCATCATGTTTATATATATTATCTAACCCTGTATAACCATAATGAGTATGGAATGCAAAAACCATCATAATAATACCCACTACGATTAAGGCTATAATTGTTACAACTTTAATTATAGAAAACCAAAATTCTAACTCACCGAAAACTTTAGTGCTAGTTAAATTTAAAATCATTAATATTAATATACATGAGAGTGATGTTAACCAGTTTGGTATATCTGGCAACCAATACTCTACATATTTAGCTACAGCCGTAATTTCAGCCATACCTGATGTAATCCAAGTTAACCAATAAGTCCAACCTGTTAGAAATCCTGCTAACGGGCCAGATTGATCGTGTGCTATATCCGCAAATGTTTTGTATTCAGTATTCGCTACAAGCATCTCGCCCATTGCTCTCATAAACATAAATAGCACAAAACCAACAATAATATATGTTATTAAAATAGACGGTCCAGTTAAACTTATAGATTGGCCGGCACCTAGGAACAAACCCGTTCCTATCGCTCCACCAATGGCTATAAGTTGGATATGTCTATTACTCAACTCTCTATTTAACTGATTGGACATAAAATTTCCCCATTTGTTTATGTAATTTAGCATTAGGTTCAAATAAAAGTTAGCTCATTCCCCTTTTTAATGAACTAATATTTTTCTATGAACTTATGTAATTAATGCTTGATTGTATGATATTCTTTTTCTTCAGAAATTTCAATTATTTTTCTATTTAATAATATTTTTGTTTATTTAAACAATATAATACATATTAATAAATAATGTGCTAATAAATTTATGTAATAAACTATATATTTTATGTATATATTTGAAAACAAAATTGATACTCTATATAATTGTTAATTAACAAAGGGGGCTGTATATTTTATGAAAGATAACATTTATGGAAATACACCGTGCTTTTTAAATAGTAAGAATTTATCGAAGTCACAAAATTTAGATACTGATATTATTGTGTACGGCGTGCCTTTTGAAGGCGAAAGTACTTGGGGTGACTATACAGGCGTTGAATTAGGTCCGAAACAAATACGTGTGTGTTCAGCGCGTTATAGTCACTATTTACCAGAACTTAACCATATTGATGTTAGTAAGTATTTATCTATGGGCGATGTAGGAGATGTTCCTTTTGTCGCGCATGATAACGCACAAAGTTATGAGAATATTGAGAATTTTGCATATAATTTATGGCAACAAGATAAATTTTTAGTGGGCTTTGGTGGTGAACACGGCGTTACTTACCCTATTCTAAAAGCACTAACTAAAACAAATAAACGTGTAGGCATTATTCATTTAGATGCACATTATGATAATATGCCTGACTATAATGGTGAACTTTATGCACGTAACACGCCATTTATGCGATTATATGAAACGGATGGTATAAGAAATGAAAGCATTATACATACAGGCATTCATGGTCCGCGTAACAAACCTGAAACTGGTAAATATGCCGAAGAAGCGGGTGCAGTCACTTTAACAATTAACGACATTAGATCATCTACAAATTTAACACAACTAGCGCGTGATATTTATGCACAAGCAAGTAAAGATGTAGATGTTGTCTATTTAACAATTTGTAGTGACGTTCTTGATTTTGCTTTTAATCCAGGCGGCCCAGTGGACGGCAATGGTATTACATCTTACGAGTTACTAACATTAATACATGAATTTGGTAAATTAGGTCTTTGTGGTATGGATTATGTAGAGGTTTATCCAATGCAAGACGCTAACCAAAATTCTGCTCACTTTGTCTCTACTGCAGTACTATACGTACTTGCAGGCCACGCGAAATATTTAGGCAAAGCCTAATAACATGGGGATGTGATGGTTGTGCTTAAGAACTTTAGTAAGGTATTTAAATCGATTGGACCGGGAATGATCATTACCGCTTCATTTATTGGTCCAGGTACTGTTACTACAATGACCCAAGGGGGTGCAGGCTTTGGTTATAGCCTGCTGTGGTCAGTAGTGTTCTCTATTATTGCAACAATCGTCTTACAAGAAATGATTATTCGTTTATCCCTAGTCACTAGAGAAGGATTAGGTGAAGCCGTACAAGAACTATTTGCTCACAAATTAGGTAAATTTATATTAGTCTGGTTTACATTAATAGCGGTAACTTTAGGCTGTGCCGCTTACATAAGTGGTGACTTATTAGGAACTTCCTTAGGCGCTGCATATTTATTACATTTACCCCCTCATACTGTAGCACCAGTCATTGGTATAATTATTTTATTGATTGGTTTGTTTGGTAACTATCGATTTTTAGAAAAATTAATGATTTTCTTAATGGTCATCATGGGTATTATATTTATCACCACAATGATAGTAATTAAACCAGACGTAATCGCTATATTAAAAGGTATTTTCGTACCGACGATACCACATGGTTCTATTATTACCGTCATCGCTTTAATAGGTACGACAGTAGTACCTTATAACTTTTTCATTCATTCTACTGCCGTACATGAACGTTTCAAAGATTTAACCGAATTAAAATTTGCACGCTGGGATACTATTATTTCGATTACTGTAGGTGGTATTATCTCGGCAGCCATTTTGATTTCAGCCGCAACATTAATTAAAGGCAAAGAGGTTTCTAGCATTATTCAATTGGCTGATCCACTTAAACCTATTTTTGGTGAATTTGCCCCTATCATTATTAGTATAGGGTTATTCGCAGCTGGATTATCTTCTGCAATCGCATCGCCAACAGGTGCTGCTGCTACAATTAGTAGTCTACTTGGTTGGGAAAAAGGTATGAGAAGTAAAAAATACAAGGCTGTATTTACCGCTATTATACTTATAGGTATCACCACATCAGCATTAGGTTTCGAGCCAATCCAAGTATTACTTGTTGCTCAAGCATTGAATGGTATCATTTTACCGATAGTCGCTATATTAATCTTTATCGTTATTAATAAAAAACAACTTATGGGAAAATATGCTAATAACATATGGCTTAATATTATCGGCTTTATTGTCGTTCTTATCGTGTCATTTTTAGGTGTCTATAGTTTAATTGATGCAGTTACGAGTATTTTTAGCTAAAAACACCATTACGCATATTAATGTACTGGTACAAATTTATAGGAATAAAATAAAAACACTTGCGTTGAATTCATTTTTACTATGAATTTAACGCAAGTGTTTTTATATAAGTTTCAAATTTTACTTTTGTTCCCTTAGTAAAAACAATACTGTTGCTATTTATTATAGTTTTCATCGGCAATTGCTTTTACATTTTTCATGACGCTTGCTTTTTTATAACCATGTAAATCATGTAACGCTTTGTAAGCTTGAAACAATTTTTTATAAGTTGCTACTTTCTCTTGTTCAGGCTCCACTTGATAAAGTATCGGTTCTTTCATAGCTTCGATAGCTTGCTCAAATGATTGATGCGCTTCACCACTTATCGCGCCTAAAATTGCCGCACCAATTGCTGGTGCATATTCACTATCCATAATTGTTATCGTCTTGTTCAATACATTAGCATATATTTCCATTAATAATGGGTTTTTCTTCGGTATGCCACCACATGCATATACGTTATCAACTTCCATTTGCCAACCTTGATATTGTTGCATAATCATTTTCGTACCAAATGCCGTAGCTTCCATATATGCGCGGTAAATCTCTTCATGTTTTGTTTGTAACGTCATGCCAAATAGACTTCCAGTTAGTGTGCTATCACTTAACACACTTCGATTACCATTATGCCAATCAAGTGCTACTAGACCACTTTCCCCTGGCGCCAATTTTTGTGCCATTTCATTGAGTAATTCAAAAATTGAAATATTACGTTTTTCAGCTTCGACAACGTATTCGTACGGTGTTTGTTTGGCGATATATTCAAATAGATCACCTACTGCAGATTGCCCCGCTTCATATGCATAAAGGTCAGGAATGATTGCCCCTTTAACCGAGCCAGAGATGCCTGGCACTTTATGTTGCTCTTTGTTTAACATTAAATGACATGTACTCGTTCCCATTACCATCGTCATTTCTTTATCTTTTTCTGAACCTATACCTAATAAACTTGCATGTGCATCAATCATAAATGGACTTACTGCTATTGTGTCTGGAAGTCCTAATTTATCAGCCATTTCTTTACTTAATGTACCTACTGTGTCACCAATATTTACGATAGGTGCATCGACTTTTGTTCTCACTATATCAGATAATTCATCATCTATTTGATCAAATAAGTCATAATGAAACCCCGTCTCTTCTTGCCAGAAAGATTTAAATCCTAGCCCACAATTAGAACGCACATTTTTTCCAGTTAGTTTATTAACAATCCAATCTCCTGCTTCCATTATATTGGCAGTTGCCGCCATGATATCTGGCGCCTTGTGTTGTACTTCCATTATTTTTGGAATCATCCATTCACTACTAACATTAAAACCATAGTAACCTAACCATCGATTCTTTTGTTGTAGTGCAGTTTGGAATAATTTATCAGCTTCAGCTTGAGCACCGTGATGTTTCCACAATTTTACGTAAGCATGTGGATCATCTTTGAAAGATTCATAGTTATGCATCGGTTCCATATGTTCGTCTACAAATATTACGGTCGATGAAGTAAAATCAATGCCTATTCCTACTATTTTGTTAACATCAATGTTGGCATTTTTTATTATGTATGGAATACCTTCTTCGATGACTTCCATATAATCATTAGCATTTTGTAATGCAAAACTTTGTGGTATCTTTTGACCATTTAATTGCTGTTCAATTGTTCCATGAGAATATTCCTTAATATATTGTGAAATAATTTCGCCATTAGCTGTATTGACTAAAAATACTCTCCCAGAACCAGTGCCAAAATCAATACCTATACTGTAATTCATAATAACCCTCCATATACGCACAATAGAAAACGCTTTATTAAATAATAAGCAACTTAGTAGCAAAAAGCAACGCACAAAACTTAAATAAACGAACAAAAATAAACATTAAATTAGTAATTTCAAGCACATAAAAACATATTTATTGTAGTTTTATGATTGACATTTATAAATGAAAGCGATTACTATTGTTTTTACAAACACAAATGTGCAATTTACTTTAATTATGTTTTTTTAAGATTGCATTTTATTTACATTATAAATTTAAAACATCGTAGACCTATAACTAAAAAACATAACTACACCGTCACTATGAGTGATTAAAGGAGTATTATATATGAAAAATTCAAGTTCAGTTTTAGGTATGCCTCGACAAATAGTATGGGGTTATATAGGTATTATTATTTTCATGATGGGCGATGGCTTAGAAATAGGATGGTTAAGTCCTTGGCTACACGGAAATGGTTTCTCTGTCAAAGAAACAAGCGCACTATTTTCATGTTATGGTGTCACCGTTGCCTTAGCAAGTTGGTTTAGCGGTGTGTTTGCCGAAGCATTAGGTGGCAAAAAGACAATGATTCTAGGGTTGTTCTTCTATATTATAGGAACAATTTGCTTTGTTGGTTTTGCCATTCCTTCAAATAATTTATATTTGATGTTACCTGCGTATGCACTACGTGGTTTGGGCTACCCGTTATTTGCTTATTCATTTTTAGTGTGGATTTCTTACCGTTCAGAGCAAAAAACGTTGGGCGCAGCAGTTGGATGGTTTTGGTTTGTCTTTACTGGTGGTTTAAATGTGTTAGGCGCACTATATTCTATTTGGGCAATTAAATATTTAGGACACATTAACACGTTATGGAGTTCATTATTCTGGGTTATTTTAGGTGCAGTGTTCGCGATTATTATTAATAGAGATAAATTACCTTCAAATCAAGGAAGTTCTAAAGAAAAATTAAAAGAAATACTTAAAGGTATCACGATTATGAAAGAAGAACCTAAAGTATTACTCGGTGGTATCGTCCGTGTAATTAATACGACGGCACAGTTTGCCTTTCCTGTGTTCTTACCTATTTATTTATCAAGTTTCGGCATACCTACATCGAAATGGTTAGCCGTATGGTCAACTATCTTTGTCGGCAATATTATTTTCAACTTAATCTTTGGAATTGTAGGAGATAAAATTGGTTGGCGTAACACGGTTATGTACTTCGGAGGCATTGGTAGCGGCATTTCTGTATTACTGATTGGTTATATCCCAATGTGGACAGATGGTAATTTGGTATTATTAACTATCGTAGGATTTTGTTGGGGCGCATTTATCGCAGCCTACGTTCCTTTATCAGCATTAATCCCTACACTAGTTAAACAAGATAAAGGTGCAGCACTTTCCGTACTTAATTTAGGTGCTGGTTTACCAGTCTTTGTCGGTCCAATGATTGTAAATTTATTTATCGATATCGTGCATGACATTGGGATCATTTGGATTTTAGGTATACTTTACTTTATTAGTACGATTCTTACTTATTTCATCAAGCTACCTAGAAGCGCACAATATGAATAATTGAAGATATTATTAATTTTGTTATACTTTATGTCTAAATTGGAGTGTGAATAATGTTACCAGCCGAACGTGAAGAAAATATAATCGCCTTTTTGTTAAAACATAAGCATGCAACGATACACACGTTATCAAAGCAGTTTAATGTTCACGAAGCCACAATTCGTCGTGATTTAAATAAATTAGAACAATTCGATCAAATTAAACGCACACATGGTGGCGTAGTGTTAAATAAAGCTGAAGTATGGGATGAACTTAGTTTCGCTGATAGACAAACGAGCAATTATGAAGAAAAAGTTGCTATAGGCAACAAGGCAGCTGACTTTATTCAAGATAATGATACAATTATTATTGATTCAGGTTCTACGGGGCTACAATTAGCCTTAGCTTTACAACACAAACGCAACTTAACGCTTATCACCAATGATATTTATATTGCATCTACTTTAAAATCGACGAACCATCAGGTTATCGTTACTGGTGGTGCTTTGCATAAAGACAATTATGTCTTAGATGGTCAGCTTGCTAACAACGCTTTAAAATCTTTTAATCCTTTAAAATTATTTTTAAGCACACCCGCTATAGACGCAGTAAAAGGTGTGACACACTTTAGTGAAACTTTGGCATATACGAAAGCGCAAATGGTAGAACAAGCGCAAGAAGTTTATGTCTTAGCAGATAGTTCTAAACTAGACAAAGTTTCTTTATATAATGTGTGCGCTCCAAACAATATAGACATGTTAATAACCGACACTTCAAATTCAAATGTAAATTTGAATTCATATCGTAATCAATTCAAACATTTAACTCGTGTCGATGTACGTCATAACAATAATTAATTTCTATATAATCTAACAGAGGTCATCCCCATATTTAGGAAATGACCTCTGTTTTTTTTATCCATTAAATTGTGCAGGATCCGGCCCGACACGTTGATCTTTATTTAATTTATCTATCTTTGTCATTTGTGTTTCAGAAAGTTCAAATCCAAAAACATCAATATTTTGTTCAATACGTGATGGTGTAATAGATTTAGGAATCGTTATTACCCCATGTTGTATATTCCAACGTAGCACGACTTGCGCCGATGATTTATTTATTGTTTGTGCTATTTCGTTAATGGTCTCATCCACTAATATTTCTGCATTCATTAATGGCGACCATGATTCCATTTGAACATCTTCATCTGCTAAATAATTACGTAATAACAATTGGTTAAAATAAGGATGAAATTCTACTTGGTTAATAACTGGTTTAATTTGTGCATGTTTTTTCAATGTTTCTAAATGATTAATATTAAAATTACTCACGCCAATATTTTTAACTTTGCCATCCTTATATAATTTTTCCATACCTAGCCATGTATCTATCATTAATGCTTCATCTATACCTGGCCAATGAACTAAATATAAATCTAAATAATTAAGCCCTAAATTATTGAGTGAACGTTCATATCCTCTAACAACATTATTCTTTCCAAAATCATCGAACCATAATTTAGAAGTAATAAATAAATCTTCCCGAGAAATGCCGGCTGCTGCTATTCCTTCCTTAATACCTTGTCCTACCATTTCTTCATTTTCATAAACTAAAGCTGCGTCGATACTTCTATAACCATTTATAATTGCATGTTTTACTGCTAATTTTGCAGTATCATCATTAGCAACTCGAAAGACACCTAACCCTAATTGTGGCATCTTATTTCCATTATTGAATGTTAGTTGATTCATCATTATTTACTCCTTTTATTAGCATTGCGCTAAGTTATGTTGTTTTTCTCTACTGTATAATGTGTACATCATTGCACTTGCGGCTATAACCATTACGAAACCAAAGTACGGTGTCATTGCTACTGAAAATTCATTTAACACATAACCACCAATAACTGATCCTAATGTAATACCAATATTAAATGCCGAAATATTTAAACTTGATGCAAAATTTACAGTCGCTTTGTTTTCACGTTCTGCAAATAACACAACGATAAGTTGTAATCCTGGTACATTCATAAAGGCAAATAACCCCATGAATAAGATAGCGATAAGTCCTATAATTGGATGATCTGTTGTAACACCTACAAATAAAAGTACGATGGCTTGAATTAAAAAGATTATACTTAAAGCTTTGGTAGGCATTTTATTCGTGAATTTACCCCCTAAAGTATTTCCTATCGCTACCATCACACCATATACGATAAGTAATACAACGACTGTGCTATCGCTATAACCTAATTGATGTGTCAACATAGATGTCAGATACGTATATACGACAAACGTACCACCATAACCTAAGGCAGTAATTAGGTAGACCAGCATAAGTGATTTATTTTTAAATACTTTTAATTGTTGAATAATTGGTGATTGTTCAAATTCGTTTAAATTACTTGGTACGAAAATCACATTGGCAATCAAACTAATGAATCCGATGACTGCTATTGTTATAAAGGAGATTTCCCAACCGAAATTTTGTCCAATCCAAGTTCCAAATGGCACACCTGTAATTGTTGCAACAGTTAAACCAGTAAACATCATAGCAATTGCACTAGAACGTTTATCTGGAGACACAAGATCGCTCGCTATAGCTGTAGCAATAGACATAAACACGCCATGCATTAATGCAGATAACACACGCATTGCTAGTAACATCGTAAATGACGGTGAAAATGCTGCTAATAAATTAGCCACAATAAAGATAACCATAATTGTAATTAATAAGTGTTTTCTTTTCATTTTATTTGTAAGTGGCGTAAGTACTGGGGCCCCTACAGTAACTCCAATGGCGTATAAAGATACTGTTAATCCAGCCATAGGAATTGTAATATTAAATGCATTTTTAATAAGTGGTAATAATCCGACGCTAATAAATTCTGTCATACCAATCGCAAAGGCTGAGACGGCTAAAGCAATAATTGCTAATTTTTGTTGTTTCATTCACTTCTTTCCTTCCTCTTTTATTAATATGTATGTTATTATAATTCCAATAATCAAAAGAAGTAAGTACGCACTTTAAAGTCATATAGGTACTTAAATGTACTATAGGCACTTTTTAGTACCTATGGAGGTGAAGAATTCAGATGAAAAATCATTATAATATTGGCGTAGAAGCAACGATTGATGTGTTAGGCGGCAAATGGAAACCTGTAGTGCTGTGTCATTTGAAGGATAATGGCACGATGCGAACTTCCGAACTCAAACGTGCTATACCTAGTATCACTCAAAAAATGTTAACGCAACAATTACGAGAGTTAGAAGAAGATAGCATTATCGAACGCATTGTTTATCAACAAGTGCCACCGAAAGTCGAATACAAACTATCTGATTATGGACAGACATTAAGTGAAATTTTATCTTCTTTATGTCAATGGGGGGAGTTTCATATTGCTAAAATGCACGATGAAGGCCGTCCAGTGTCTTTAGAAAAACAAGACTTTATTAATATTCCAGATTTAGTAAGTTCTGAATAACTGATAAGCATAAAAAATAACCTCGCTGTTATCATTAACAGCGAGGTTATTTTTAGTTGTTTATGATTAAACACCTGAATAAGCATTAAATCCACCATCAACTGGCACAACAACACCTGTTACAAAACCACTTTGTTTATTATCCATTAACCAATATAAAGTACCTAATAATTCTTCTGGCTCGCCAAAGCGTTGCATAGGCGTTTGTGATAAAATTTTATTCGCTCTTTCAGAATAAGAACCGTCGTCATTTCTTAATAAACCTTTATTTTGTGCAGTTTCAAAAAAGCCTGGCGCTATTGCATTTACTCGGATTTGACCTGCAAAGTAAGTACTTAACCATTGTGTAAAGTTACTTACAGAAGCTTTTGCACCACTATATGCTGGTATTTTAGTTAATGGAGTAAATGCATTCATTGATGAAATATTAATAATTGTACCTTGTTCAGACGTCACGACATCTTGACCAAAGACTTGTGAAGGTAAAAATGTACCTGTGTAATTTAACTTGAATACTTGATCAACACCGTCTTCAGTTAAATCAAAGAAAGATTTTTCACTGTTTTCATCATACATTTCGTCATCAGTTGTAGCATTTGGATTGTTACCGCCTGCCCCATTAATCAAGACATCAATTTGACCAAATGTTTGATTAAATGTCTTTTTAGCTTGTTCTAAAGCTTTTTTATTTAATACATCCGCTACTAAGCCAACACTTTGTTTATGGTCTGCGTCTATTTGTTGTTGCAAGTTAACAATTTTGTCCTCAGAACGTCCTAATATACCTACATTAGCGCCTTGTTCTACTAATGCTTTGACAAATGTTGAACCAATAACGCCTGTAGCACCGGTTATCACTATGTTTAAATTTTCAAATTGTTTCATTTTATTTGCGCACCCCTTCGATTAAGCCATTAATATAAGTTGCACCTAAGGCACGGTCATATAAGCCATATCCTGCCTTACCTGTTTCTCCCCAAATCATACGTCCATGATCGGGTCTGATTGTGCCTTTAAAATCAATGTCTACTAATGCTTCCACTACGGCTTTCATGTCCACCGAACCATTTTTAGATAAGTGTCCAGTTTCTAAAAACGAATACTCACCGATACGTTTAACGTTACGCATATGCATAAAGTGAATATGGTCTCCAAAAGTTCTGATTATTGCCGGCAAGTCATTTTCAGCTAGTGACCCTAACGAACCTGTACAGAAACATATGCCGTTATTTTTACTATTATTGATAGATAATAAACGTTCATAACTATCTTTATTCTTAATAATTCTTGGAATACCAAAAATTGGCCAAGGCGGATCATCCGGATGTATCGCAAGATCAACGTCATGTTCAATTGCCGTCGGTAACACACGTTCTAAAAAGTACTCTAAGTTTTCCCATAATTGTTCTTCTGAAGTCTCACGATAGTCTAAAATTAATTGATTCATTTCTTCACGAGAGTAACTCTCGTCCCACCCTGGCAAATTTAAATCAGTTGTTAAAGGATCGATATCTTTAATTTGATCGTGTTTATAAATCAAAGTATTAGAGCCGTCTTCAAGTTCATAATCTAATTGTGAACGTGTCCAATCAAATACCGGCATAAAATTATAAGTTACAGTTTTAATACCATTGTTAGCTAAATTAATAAGTGACGTTTTGTAATTTTCGATAACTTCATCTCTATTACTTACTCCTAATTTAATATTTTCATGTACGGGTAAACTTTCTACTACTTCAAACTTTAGCCCTTCAGCTTCAATGGTAGCTTTTAAGTCAGCAATACGTTCACTCGTCCAAACTTCACCTACCGGCACATCATAAATGGCCGAAACAATATGTTTCATATCAGGAATTTGTTTAATTTGTTGTAATGTTACTGGATCGTCTTTGCCGTACCATCTAAAAGATAATTCCATAACGTTTAGACCTCCTTAATCCCATCGATTTTGAATAGTTTTAATGCATTATTGAAACAAATATCTTTCAGTATTTGTTCAATTGTTTTATTACTTAAGGCAATTTCACCTTTTTCAATTCTGTCGCCTAATAAATTACATAAAATACGTCTGAAGTATTCATGTCTAGTGTAGGAAGTCATGCTTCTTGAATCTGTTAACATACCTACAAAGTTTGGTAATAGACCGACGTTCGCATAATCTATTAAGTGTTGTTCCATGCCTTCTTTAGTATCGTTAAACCACCATGCTGCCCCTAATTGAACGCGATGTTCACTATTCGTAAAGTTACCAGCAGTGGCTTGCACCATTAAATGATCTTGACCATTATTTGGATAAATAATAGTGTCTGATAATGCATTATTTAATTCTAAATGATTAAGAAATGCGTTTAAGCGTTTTGCACTCAATTGATCGCCTACACTATCGAAACCGCTATCGGCTCCAACTTGTTGGTGCATTTTTGCATTGTTGTTACGTGTTGGACCTAAGTGGAATTGCACGACCCAACTTAATTCTTTATAAACTTTTGATAATTCATTCATAATAAAACCAGCTAACTCGTATTGTTCTGCTTCTTCGATAACGCCACCATTTAACACTTTTTCAAATAATTTGGCCGCTTCCTCTGCATCAACATTGACACATGGTGTCTTTTCAAAACTTTGATCCGAACTTAAAGCACCATTTCTGTCAAAATAATATATACGTTCTTTCAATGCTGAAATATAGCTTGTTAGATCATTAATATTACAATCGACATTCTTTTTTAACTGCTCAACTTTTGCAGTGACTGTGTCTTTACTTAGGAACACATAACTATCTGGTCTAAACGTTGGGCATACTTTAAAGTTAACTTTTTTGTCCTCATTTAATAATCGATGATATTTTAAGTCGTCACACGGATCATCGGTTGTGCACACTACTGATACATTGCTTTTTTCAATTAATGCTTGTGGTGTATGAGATGGTTTATTTAATTTTTTGTTTAACGCATCATATAATTTTTTAATATCGACATCATCAAAATTAGTCGTCTCATTAAAATAACGTTTTAATTCTAATGCGCACCAGTGATACATAGGATTCATAATTGAATAAGGCAACATATGCATAAATGCTTTAAATTTATCAAAGTCCGTTGCACTACCAGTAATAAATGATTCGTTTATGCCATCAGCACGCATAAGTCTCCATTTATAATGGTCTCCAGCTAACCATAATTGCGTTATATTGTCATAGTTTTTATTGTCATAAATCTCTTTAGCATCTATATGACAATGAAAATCGATAATAGGTATATTTTTAACCTTTTGGTAAAGTTTCTCAGCTGTTTTATTATTAAGTAAAAAATTATCATTAATGAGTGTCATAGTATCTCTCCTTTATTTCTATATTGTTCTTTTCAAATATATTTTGAATGCGCTTTCAAAATTATGTTTACTATCGTTTTAATTCGCCAACATTGGAGGATAAATTTAAAATATCTTGTTCTTCAATGCTTAATGAATCTTCATTGGTTGTATGTTGAAGTACGGAACATTTTGTTGCAAAATCGATAACTTCTGCTAAGTCCCATTGTTGAAGCAACCCATGGATAATGCCTGCCGTAAATGCATCGCCAGCACCGATACGATTGAGTACGGTATATTGATATTTCGGACTTGTTATAAAGTTATCTTGAATTAGCATGATACCTTGCAATGTACTTTGTTCTATATCTCTGTTGCTGGAAGCTATAACCGGTATATTGTACTGAGCTTGTATCGTTCTGGCACATGCTTCAATATCTTCATCTTCTTGATTTGTTGATAATAAATGTGTAGCGTCCTTTTTCCCAAAAAGTAATATATTTACAAAAGGTAATACTGATTTAATTACAGGTATCGCTTCGTCTTTAGACCATAAATTATTTCTATAATTTATATCAAATACTAATTTAACACCTTGTTCTTTAAGTTTGGTTAATATATCTACAATGTTATCTCTTATCTGGGTATTTACTGCAAGTGTAATACCTGTCAATATCAAATAGTCTTGATCACTAAAGTCAATTTGTTGTATCTGTTCATAGCCGTTTATAGCAAATGCTGAATGGTCACGATCATAAATAACTTGACCGCTTCTATAACCAAAACCTTCTTCCATATAGTAAGTACTTAAACGACCTTCAGTATGGTCGATAAATTTGGTGCTCACATTTGCACTGCGCATCGTTTGTTCTACTAAATCTTTTAAATTATCTTGTGGTAATGTTGTTAACATAGCAGTATTTTGCCTAAATCCAGCTAACGTCACGAGTGTATTTAATTCTGCACCACCCGTTTGTATATTTAATGAACGTGTATTTTTCAGTTGTTCGTAATTCGGTGGCGTTAAGCGTAGCAAGACTTCCCCTAAGCCATAGATAGTCATCTTCACTCACCACCTTTAAGTTCACTTACATATTGTTTTAGACCGTCAGCTCCATCTTGTTGGTATACTTTCGTAATTTCACTACCGATGCCTACCGCAAAACTGCCGGCGTCTAACCATTCTCGATGATTTTGCTTACCAACACCACCTGTAGGAATAAATTCTGTTGTAGGTAAAGGACCTCTAAAATCTTTTATTGATGAAGGTGTAAACTGTGTCGCAGGAAATAGTTTGAGCACTTTGCAACCGTATTCCATTGCTTCTATCATTTCTTTTACCGTCATCACTCCGGGTACATAAGGTACATCATATAAGTTGGCAACTTTTGCCGTTTCTTTATCAAACGAGGGACTAACTATAAATTTCGCACCATTTAAAATAGCCACCCTTGCCGATACACTATCAAGTACAGTACCTGCCCCTATAAGTGCGTTATCATTTTTAGACAACGTTGTTATAATATCCATTGCTTGAGGCGTAGTTAGCGTTACTTCTATGACATCTAACCCTTTTTCTATAATTATATTGGCGATATCAATAAAATCCTGTTTATCGTCTGTTCTTATAACAGCTATGTGTTTAGAGCTATTAATTTTGTTCATTGTCTCTGTCGAATTCATCTCAGCATCCCCTTTTTCACAAAATAACAACGTTGTTATTTTGCGATAAAAAAATATTTTCTTTCTTGTCTATATGGTATAATTAAAATCAAATTAAATCAATCCCTTTGAAGGAGTATTTTTATGGCTGTTACACTCAAAGATGTTGCAAAAGCCTGTGGTGTGAGTTATTCAACCGTCAGTAAAGCATTAAAAAATTCACCACTTGTAAAACCAAATACTAAAGCATATATACAACAAAAAGCTGCCGAGATGAATTATATCCCTAATCATTCTGCTCGTGCACTCGTTTCTAAACGCAGCAATACTATCGGACTTATTTGGCCATCCGTAGATCGTGTTGCCGTCACCCATTTAGTTTCCGAAATTAATCAAGCCTTAAAGCTATCAGGTTATGCCATGATATTGTCAATCGATGGTATAGATGTTGCCTCAAAAAAATTTCTTGAGTTCGGCTGTGATGGCATAATTATTTTTGACGAAGGTCCTAGCACTAATTTGTCGCCAGAAGTGTATCAAAATATTCCGGTTGTTGCTTATGGTGTTGATAGAGATATTGACTATCCTATTATTAATGTCAATCACTATAAAGCTATGATTATGGCCATAGAATCTTTACTCGCTAAAGGCGTAACACAAATAGACTATATTGGAGACATTAACACCTCTGATTCGAGACAAATTGCCAAAAAAAATGCAATCGTCGATTACTGTCAGCAGCATCATATATATTATCGTATAATTGACTCTCATGGCTTGTCAGCATTAGAAGCAGAATCAGCTGTAAAACAGTTTTATGCTCAAAATGAACTGGCGCCAGGCATTATTTGTGGGAGTTATGATATCACATTAGGCACATTAAACGCGATAGACTTAGATTACAATCAACCAATTATTTACTCTTATGACAACATTCCTCATATTACTAAATTAAATTACCCAGTACATGCTATTGGTGTACCTACTACAGAAATTGCAAATAAAGTCGTAGAAGTTTTAAACCAAGTTATTACAAACGGTTCTATAGAAAATGTTTATAATTTAGAACCCCATTTAAACGAAAAATGATACGCCTAGCGATTAAACTAATTACATTTTAATCGCTACTTTTTCGTTTGTTATGCTGTGGTCATAATCAAATATCATGTGTAAGCCTTTTCATTAAGTTATAATGGGTTAGTATTTAACATTTTCATAATGTAATAAATAATGCATACTATTACAATTTATTAAGGGAGTTGTTTTATGGCAATTCAAGACTATAGATTACTTATCATCACGGTTATTAGTATTTTATTACTTATCTTCCTGATTACATCTAAATTACGATTCCATCCGTTGCTTGCCTTGTTATTAACAGCAATATTCGTTGGATTTGCGGCAGGTTTAGATATAGGGAAAATTGTTGATTCTATTGAGCAAGGTGCCGGATCTACACTTGGTGAGACGGGTGTCACAATAGCATTAGGAGCAATGTTAGGTAAAATTTTATCTGATACAGGCGCAAGCGACAAAATTGCTTCGACGATATTAAGTAATGCATCATATAAACAATTACCATGGTTAATGGCACTAGCGGCATTCATTATAGGTATTCCAATGTTCTTTGAAGTTGGATTAATTATGTTACTCCCACTTATTTTTACAATAGCTAAGAAATTAGAAGAACAACATGATTTTAAAGGGTCTACATACGTTGCTATAGGCGTACCTGTAATTGCAGCATTAGCAACGATGCACGGTATGGTACCGCCTCATCCAGGACCATTAATTTCAATTAATCAGTTTAAAGCAAATATCGGTATTACGATGATTTATGGCATAATCTGTGCAATACCAACGATTATTATTGCAGGACCACTTTACGGCAAATTTATTACGCCAAGATTGTCAGTAAAACCCAATCAAGATTTATTGGCACAATATGCTACGACTGAAAAAGCTAAAAATGAACGACCAGTATCAACATTTTTAGCTTTTTCTACTATTTTAGTTCCTGTAGTTATGATGTTACTTCATGCTATAGCTGGTATTTTTTTCGAAGAGCATACTTTGCAATATAAGACTTTTGAATTTCTAGGAAGTCCTATTATAGCTATGTTCATAGGTGTTTTGTATGCCTTAATAACACTTGGCTATTTACGTCACACGGATGCTAAAAAATTAAGAGATTCACTAGGCGCTAGTTTAAAACCAATTGCAGGCATTATGCTAATTATTGCAGGAGGCGGAGCCTTTGGACAAGTATTAGAAGATTCTGGTGTTGGTAAGGCTATCGTGCACTTAGCTGATAACTTCTCATTATCCGCAATACTTATGGGGTGGCTTGTAGCCGCACTACTATCAATCTCTACAGGCTCGGCAACAGTAGGTATAGTGGGGGCCACAAATTTACTTTATCCGTTATTACAATCTGATCCTTCTATTAACAAAGAATTACTAACAGTTGCTATTGGTTCCGGTTCACTATTTTTTAACTATGTTAATCATGGTGGCTTTTGGTTAGTAAAAGAATCCTTTGGTATGTCAATGGGTGAAACGTTTAAAACGATTACCATCGTACAATCAATCGTAGGAATATGTGGCCTCGTTATGACGTTACTATTAAATTATATTATTCATTTGTTTTAATTGCATTAGACTTATAATAAACAAAAACGATATCACTCCCTTATTTCTAAGTTTAGTGATATCGTTACTTTTATATGTAATAACAAAATATAAGTACATTAAGCAATAATAATATCGTTGCAGGTAATGCTTTAATCAGAGGATCTTTAGCTAAAAATATTAGTGATAAAGCGCCTGCTAACATTGTACATCCTAGTAAGACACTAGCCCCTATAGCTAAGTAGTGATTAAAAATACCAAACAACATATTTAAAGCGCCTAATAATTCAATCGCACCAGTTATTTGGTTAAATATTTGTGGATAACCCATACGTACAAATTCTTCGTTCATAGCCCCCGAAACTATTTTCGATCCTGTTATGATAAATATTATCCCAAGTAGTACTTGCAAGATAATAATTACTACACCCATATATACACCTCGTTTTATGCCCTACTTAATTAATGCATATTTACATTATAAGCAAAATAATTTGTTATTTATAGTGATTTATTATTATTTCATAATTAGTCGTAATTCTTCCCTTTCCTCCGTTGAGAGAAATGTATGATTCACGGCATTTTTATTAATTGCTTCAATATCTTCCATCGTAAGCTGCTGTGCTTTAAGAAGGAGGTCATACTCTGCTATTAATGTTGTTTGTGTAACTGTTCTATTATCCGTATTTATAAGAAAAGGAACACCGTTTGATAGTAAATACGGTAAATTTAATTCCGAAACATCGCTAATCGCTTGTGTTTGCAAATTACTACGTGGACAAATTTCTAATAATACTTGTTGTGCTTTTACTTCTTCTAAAACTTGTTGGTCATTGTTAATTGCAACGCCATGGCCAATCCTTTTTGCACCTAACTTAATTGATTCTACTACATTATAAATACAACCACATTCTCCCGCATGTAGCGTTAGATTTAATCCTTTCTCAACACCATACTGAGCCGCTTCTTGTATTGCTTCTGGCGGAAATGCTGCCTCTGGGCCAGCAAAATCAATACCAGCGATATGTTCATTGTCTGCTTGAAGCACGTGGTCAAATAGATCTATGTTAATTGCATTACTATGTTGACGCATTGCACAAACTAAAATATTAATCTTAATATTGTATTGAGTCATTGCCAGTTTAGCACCTGCTATAACTGCTTGAATCGTCTCATTTATACTAAGACCCTTCTCCATATGAAATAATGGTGCAAATCTAATTTCTATGTATTTAACGTTATCTTTTACTACTTGAGAAGCTACATCAATCACAGAACGTTGTAAGCTATCGGCAGTTTGTAAGACCTTTTGAATTTCGTCAAAGCAACGTAAGTATTCTTCTAAGTTTTCACAATTTTGGTCGACTTGAAGGTTTTGTTCATTCAAAGTAATTCCTTGTTCAAGGGCTAGTTGCTTAAGCAATGCAATACTAACTGATCCATCTAAATGGCAATGCAATTCAATTTTGGGGATAGTATATAGTTGTTGTTCCATTCTTTACTCCTTGTTTCTTTAATAGTTATATGACATACATTACTTTGTAATCATAACGTTTAACATTATACATCATATAGCTAGATAGCACATAATAGTATAATAAAATAAATTAATTTTTCCAATTGAAATGTTTTAAGGTTAACGAGTTTAAGCTAAGCTTTACGAGCAATATAGATATAATATTTAAAAGAAAAAGGCGTCTAAATTTTGTAGCTGGTAACCTCTAGGAATACACCTCTAAATTATCTAGCGAGCGGAGATAACAAAGTAACTGTAGATGGTGTGGAAGCATTAGAACAATAAACTGCACATTTACCAATTCAAGTCATACTATGTTATAACTTACTTTATCACTTGGTTTAGTATAGGCGTTATGCTTTATAAGCAATTTATGTATGGCTCATTATCTATGTCTAACGGTGTTCAATCTTTTGTCCATATCGATGATGCCGTTGAAACAGTTATACAAGTCCTATCATTTGAACCAAATAAATATAACTGATGATAATCCAGTAAACAGAGAAACACGGGCTAAATGGTTTACTCAGGATAATCCTAAGCTTAACATTGAACCCGCTGCTGATTTCAAACGTGTTGCAAGTAGTAAGACATTTAGACAACATGAGAGAAGTTTAATTGATTTTGATTGGCAAGAAGGAATGAATCTAATTAAATAATTGTTCGAGCACAAAAGGTATAATGACGAAGTATGCGACCTCTTCATTATACCTTCTTTATTTACTATCTAATTGTAGCAATTTTTGATAAAAATAGTTTGCTACAACTATATCTACAATGGCTAATCCTACTGATTTAAAAACAGTTATTTCCTCATTATTCAATCTACCTTCAAGCTTACCTGCTACGATATTGCCCAATTCTCCGTATAGATCATCGCGCTTAAATACGCCCTCATTTATTGGTGTTATAAGATCCCCTGTCTCTTCTAACGCTGTATCACTTGATTCAACAACGACTTTGTCTGCTTGTTGCAGTGTGACAGATGGTAATTCTTGCATATCCGGTTTAAAAGAACCTACCGCATTGACATGTACACCGGCTGTTAATGCGTTCTGAAATACTGGCGTTACAGCATTTGTAGCAGTAACAATAACATCGGCATTATGCATCGCATCTTCAACGTCTTCAAATACCTCTGCAGTTATATCATATTGTGCCGCTAATTTGTTAGCAAAAGTTACTGCTTTATCATATGTCCGATTGAAAAGTTGTATATGATTAACTTTTCTCACTGCAAGAACCGCTTGGACTAAACCTTCAGCCTGTTCACCAGTCCCAATAACACATAACGTTTTGGCATTTTGTTGCGCAAGATGTTTTGTTGCTACACCAGAAATTGCACCTGTACGTATTTTAGTCAGATATGATCCCTCTAAGACAGCTAACGTTTCACCCGTTTCGTAATCCGATAAAATAACTGAACCAACTATGGTATTTTTCCCTTGTTGCGGATTATTAGGTGCAAATGTTACTGTTTTCAATCCTACTATACCTAATTTGTCAGATAATGCCGGCATCACTAAATATTTATTTTCCTCATTAAATGGTAATACATGGCGTAGAGGATTTTTAGTTTGTCCCTCAGAATAAGCTTGCAATGCTTCTTCAACTGCTTTGACAACTTCTGCCATGTCTAGTAATTCAGCTTGTTTCTGTTCACTTATAAATTGCATGTTGATTCACCTCCCTATGTATGATTGTGAATTTTTATGACTTACCATGCTTCATACACTATGTCACTTAATTTATAAAATATATTATTTTAAATGATTTTCGAAGTCAGCATCAGTATATTTTTCAACATCTTCGAGTGTGACACTTTCTTGTAGTTCTACTAATTTCATGATACCATCCTCAAAATGAAAAACTGCTAAATCTGTAATCAACGTATGAACAACTTCGCTACCTGTTAAAGGTAACTCGCACTCTTTTTTTACTTTTGATTCTCCATGTTTATTCATATGGTCCATAATAACGACGACTTTTTGAGCACCAACCACTAAATCCATAGCGCCCCCCATACCTTTAACTAATTTTCCAGGTATCATGTAATTGGCTAAATCTCCTCGTTGTGAGATTTCCATACCACCCAAAATGGCTAAATCAATATGACCACCTCTTATCATGGCAAATGACTCAGCATTATCGAAATAGGAGGCACCTTTAGCAGCTGTGACTGTTTCTTTGCCCGCATTGATTAAGTCAGGATTCACTTCGTCTTCGGTTGGATATGGACCAATACCAAGCAAGCCATTTTCAGATTGGAAATAAACATTTTCAACGTGGTCGTTAATCTCATTTGCTACCAAAGTAGGCATGCCGATACCTAAATTAATAACCATACTACTTTTAATCTCTTGTGCAGCACGTTGTATTATTTTTTTCCTTTGTGTCGATTTATCCATGATTAGCCTCCTTAACTGTACGTTTTTCAATGCGTTTTTCGTAATTCTGTCCTAAATATATATAATCGACATACACACCTGATAAATGAACATCGTCAGGATCAATTTCCCCAATCTCTACAATTTCTTCAACCTCTACAACAGTAGTTTTAGCAGCCATTGCACATAGAGGATTAAAGTTACGCGCTGTTTTATTAAATATTAAATTACCAAATTCGTCTGCTTTAGCCGCTTTAACGATTCCATAATCTCCCTTGATAGCAAGTTCCATAAGATAATTTTCACCATCAAATTCTCGTGTTTCTTTGCCTTCAGCAATTAGTGTACCTACACCTGTCTTAGTATAAAATGCAGGAATACCTGCACCACCTGCACGTAATTGTTCAGCTAAAGTACCTTGTGGTGTTAACTCTACTTCTAACTCACCGTTAATGAGTTGACGTTCAAAAATCTTATTTTCACCAACATAGGAGCTTATCATTTTATCAATTTGTTGATATTCTAACAGTCTACCAAGTCCAAAATCATCTACACCACAGTTATTACTAACTACTGTTAAACCTTTTGTTCCTTTATATCGAATAGCTTCAATAGCATACTCAGGTATACCACAAAGTCCAAAACCACCCGCTAAAACGGTCATCCCATCTTTTAAATCAACAAACGCCTCGTTGATGTCTTGAATAACCTTTGACATGCAATCCCTCTTTCTATTTCATTATTTATTCAACTGTCATTATACTTGAATAAATAAGCAAAGTCTTTTAATTATGATTACGCTTTCATTTGTAGCTACTATTGCTTTGGGAAATGTTATATTTTTCATTAAAAAGGCTTAACGTATTAATGGAATACGTTAAGCTAGCTTTACTTATTAATTTTATGCGATTTCTATCATAAATCTACGTATAATGGTACCATCTTCATGTTGATATGATTCAATTTCTTCGCCACCGTTATTTAAAATTACAGTTGCCGAAGCTTTATTACCATCATCACAAGTAATTAATGCTTCTTGAACACCTATTCTAGACAGGTAATCTAATGACTTTTTAAGAATTTTTGTGCCATATCCTTGTTGACGATATTTTTTACTTACACCATAACCTATATGGCCACCGTGTTTTTTCAATGCGTCATTTAAATTGTGACGTATATTGGCAGCGCCAATAATTTCTTCGCCAATTAAAAATAGTGTTGTATTATCAATTTTTTGGTCGTGTGACTTATTATCTTCTAATTTATGCACTAAGTCTTCAAAATTGTCATACTTTGCAATGTTAGTAACTGTTGGCACGATATGTTCATCATTATCTAACCACTCTTCCATATAATTACAGTACAACTCTTCATCACCCATCGTTAATTCTCTAAATTCTGCCATTACATTACGCCTCCCCGTGCAAGTCATTATTATGTGTATTTATATAGTAGACATAGTTGTCAGTCCATTTCCCATCTTCATAAATAAAACCTTCACGTAAACATTCAAATTTAAAACCTACCTTTTCTAATAATTTTATAGATGGTTTATTATCAATGTTAACGTGTGCTTCGATTCTATGAAATTTTAACGTCTCATAAGCTTGAAAGACTAATTCTGCTACAGCTTCATAGCAATAACCATTTCTCCAATACTGGTTATGCATAAAATAACCGATCTCAGCCCATTGAAAATTATCCCTACTAAGCGTTTTTATATCTAACATTCCTAAGTGATTATTATTACGGTCAAAAATACCCCAAATATACAAATCATCTTGTTCAGCAGACATAGTTTGTCGTTCAACCAAGTCATAAAACCAAGTAACGGTAGCATCCGACATATCTAATTGACCCTTATCATGCTTATATTGTGCTGGTAGTCTATCTTTGAAACCTTTTAACCAAGCTTCATAGTCATTTTTAGCTAACGGTCTTATGATAAGACGCGGTGTAGTAAAATGCAACCGTGACAATTTATCCATATTTTATCCCCTTAAACGACATTTTTAATAGTATACATTAGCTAGAATATAGCATATAAGTCACTATTATGTCAGTAGTAAATGTAAGTGATTACAATATTTATCACTTGGGTATATTAAATAATAAACAATTAAAATGTGGCGCTTGTCGATAAGACATAAATAATTGTTAGCTTATTTAACAACTACAATAAGGCAACAATTTAGGGGGCGGTAACGATGAACAAAAGTCTATCAAAAATACTATTCACGTTCTTTGGCATATTAGCTTGGTTAGCGACAATGATAATTTTTATTTTACCAACTTTAACACCTTATCAACATTATATCGAGAGTCAAAGCGGTATTTCCGAAGGTTGGATTGTAGTATTACTCGTCATAATCACGTTATTTTATATTGGTATTCTAATACTAGATATATATAACACCTTTGCCACACAAGTATTGCAATTCATATTATTATCACTTGTAGTTATCTGTGCATTACCATCTATAACTGCGTTTATTATCGTGTCATTTATTATAGACATTAGTATTATTGAGGTGTTTATCCCAATAGTATTAGTCATTCTAACTATTTTATTGCACATACTATGGTGTGCAATACCATTTATGCAAACGAAAGCTGAAAGAGAAAATAATCAAACTAGTGACAAACATTAACAACGCTAAAAGCTTAGGCCGTGATTTTATTATCACAACCTAAGCTTTTTTAAACGATTAATTATTCTTGCTCAAACAGCTTATCCAAAAGTCGAACACATATTCTTGATTATTATTTAAATAATCGCATGGTATACAAACCAAGATTTCATTTTTCCCTCTCCAATATCAGTATTCTCTTTAGCGTTATGTCGACGTTCAGTTTCTTCAAAAGGTAAATCAAAATAATAAATATGTGCAGTTACTTCAGGCAAATCAATTAATGATTGTAGCATATGATTATATTTATCTTTGTTTAATTTCCCTTCTATAATGCCATATAGACAGTGTTGTATAGCATATAGTGTGATTTGTTGGATAAGAGTTATCGCTAAATTACGCGGAGAGACGATCACGCATCTTCACCAAGTTCATTATGTAATGCCTTTGCGATTGTAGTTTTGCCACTACCAGAATTGCCTCTTATTATAATCAAATCCATCTCAACACCTCACAATATATAAAAATAGTCGAGATATGAAGTAGTGCTTCGAAACTTATGCTAAGTTTCTTGCTGATACTTATATCTCGACTATAATATCTTAACTATGAATAATTAAATAATGTCTAATTCTTTACCAACTTTTTCAAATGCTGCAATTGCATCATCTAACATTTCTTTTGTATGTGCAGCAGTAGGCATATTTCTCACTCTACCAGTACCTCTTGGAACTGTAGGGAAGACGATTGATTTAACATATACGCCTTCTTCTTTTAGACGGTTGCTAAATTCTTGCGTCTTCTTCTCATCACCAATAATAACGGGTGTAATTGGCGATTCTGATTGACCGATGTCAAAACCAAGTTTTTGTAAATTTTCTTTTAAATAATTACCATTTTCCCATAATTTATCATGTAATTCTGTAGAAGACATTAATTTTTTCACAGCTTCAGTGATTGCTTTAGTGTCTCCAGGTGCTAATGAAGTTGAGAATAAGAATGGTCGTGATTGTACTTTTAACCAATCAATTAATGATTGTGTACCAGCAACGTAGCCACCTACAACACCGATTGCTTTAGATAAAGTACCGATTTGGAAATCAATTTTATCTTGTAAACCAAAATGTTTAACAGTGCCTGCACCGTTACCCATAACGCCTGAACCATGTGCATCATCTACGTATGTTAGTAGACCAAATTCTTCAGCGATTTCTACGATTTCAGGTAGCTTTGCAACGTCACCGTCCATACTAAATACACCATCAGTAATATACATTACTTTGTTATATTGGCCTGATTCTACAGCTTCTTTTGCTTTCGCACGTAAATCCTCCATATCTGAATGGTTTACACGAATAATTTTCGCACGTGATAAACGACAACCATCAATAATAGACGCGTGGTTTAATTCATCTGATAAAATCGCATCATTTTTGTTCATTACAGCAGAAATAGCTGCCATATTACAATTAAATCCTGATTGATAAGCGATTGCTGCTTCTGTGCCTTTAAATTTAGCTAATGTTTCTTCTAATTCATCATGTAAGTCTAATGTACCGTTAATTGAACGTACAGCACCTGCACCTACACCATGTGTATCTATTGCATTTTTAGCTGCTTCTTTTAAATCTTCGTCTGTTGCTAGTCCTAAATAGTTATTTGAAGATAAGTTAATATAATTTTTGCCGTTAATTTTAATTTCAGGCCCATTGGCACCTTCAATTGTATCTATTTCGTTATAAAGTCCATTATCTTTCAAGTAATTAATATTTTCTGATAAAAAGTCAGTAAGTGATTGTACCACTTCAAATCCCCCTTTGAGTTATCTATCTACTATCACAATGATACCTTATTTTCACTTAATATAAAAGCACTAACAAGTCTACCTTATAGCAAATTAATGAACATATACCTCTTACTATATATCATGTTATACTATGTATAAATTGCAATAGGAAGAAGGGCTTACGTTGTTTGATTGGTATCAACTTGCGTCTAAAAAAGAAGATAAAATGATTCAAATTCGTAGATATTTGCATCAATATCCAGAATTATCATTCGAGGAGACACATACACATGAATTTATCGTAAATCAATTAAAACAATGGTCATGTGATATAACTGAGCCTGTAGGGCGTAATGGTATCGTAGCTACCTTCAAAGGTAAAGGTGAAGCTCCAACCATCGCATTGCGTGCAGATTTTGATGCGCTTCCTGTTAAGGAGCTTACCAGCCACGGCTTCAAGTCGCAAAACGACGGTGTAATGCATGCCTGCGGTCATGACGGTCATACTGCTATTTTATTAGCAGTTGCCGAAATAATAAATGATAACCTTGAATATTTAGCAGGTAATGTCGTACTTATTTTCCAATATGGAGAAGAAATGATGCCTGGTGGTTCTCAAGAAATGATTGACGATGATTGTCTTAACGGGGTAGATAAAGTGTATGGACATCATTTATGGAGTGGTTATCCTACTGGCACCATTTATTCAAGAGAAGGCGCGATGATGGCTTCACCTGACGAATTTAGTATTAAAATACAGGGTAAAGGTGGTCATGGAGCTAAACCTCATGAAACTATTGATCCTGTAGTCATTTTGGCTGAATTTATTTTAAGCGCACAAAAAATTGTGTCACGTACGATAGATCCTGTAAAACAAGCTGTAGTAAGTTTTGGTATGATACAGGCAGGCAGTACAGATAATGTCATTCCAGATGTTGCATATTGCAAAGGCACTGTACGTACATTTGATACAGAAATACAGCAGCATGTTATAGATAAGTTGGAGAAGCTATTGGCAGGGTTAGCAGTAGCAAATGATATAAAGTATTCCTTAAATTACGTAAGAGGTTATTTACCATTACACAACAACCCTAAATCTTATAACACAATTAAGACTGCTGCCAATGCTTTAAACTTCAGATTCAATGATTCAGAACTTATGATGATAGGTGAAGACTTCTCACACTATTTAAAAGTCCGACCCGGCGCCTTCTTTTTAACAGGTTGTGGTAATCTACAAAAGGATATTACGGCTGCACACCATAGTCCTTATTTTGATATTGACGAATCATCAATGAAATATGCAGCAAGTACATTTTTAAAGATATTAGAATTAGAAGAAGTCATCAAAAAGTAGTTGTTATGTTTATAGTGATAACGTAATTTTCAACATTAAAACGAGCAATATTAACGCAAAAATGGTAATTTCTATCAAAAGTTAGAAATTACCATTTTTTATTGGTCCATATTATGTATTGATTAATTTAAATCTATAGATAGGACTATCCCCTAAAAAAGTGTACCCAATAATACAAAAATATAAAAAGTAATCTTAATAAAGAGATTGCTTTTCAAACATGTTGTTTTGTTATTTGACTATGAGATGTCATTTTATGCAAAAAAAAGCCCCCATAATGGGGGCTTAAATTATAGTTGTTAAAAACTATGATTTATTATTTTTCGATTTGAGTAACAACGCCTGATCCTACAGTACGGCCACCTTCACGAATTGAGAAACGAGTACCGTCTTCGATAGCGATTGGTGAAATTAATTCAACGTCCATTTCAACGTTATCACCAGGCATAACCATTTCAGTACCTTCTGGTAAAGTAACAACACCTGTTACGTCAGTAGTACGGAAATAGAATTGTGGACGATAGTTACTGAAGAATGGAGTATGACGTCCACCTTCGTCTTTTGATAATACATAAACTTCTGCTTTAAATTTAGTGTGTGGTGTAATTGAACCAGGAGCAGCCAATACTTGACCACGTTGGATGTCTTCACGTGCAACACCACGTAATAAAGCACCAATGTTGTCACCAGCTTCAGCATAGTCTAATAATTTACGGAACATTTCTACACCTGTAACTGTTGTTTTACCTGATTCTTCTTGCATACCGATGATTTCAACTTCTTCACCGACTTTGATTTGACCACGTTCAACACGGCCTGTAGCAACAGTACCACGACCAGTGATTGAGAATACGTCCTCAACTGGCATCATGAATGGTTTATCAGAGTCACGTTCTGGAGTTGGGATGAAGTCATCAACTGCTTGCATTAAGTCTAAGATTTTTTGTTCATATTCTTCGTCGCCTTCAAGCGCTTTTAATGCAGAGCCAGCAATTACCGGAATGTCGTCGCCAGGGAAGTCATATTCGCTTAATAAGTCACGTACTTCCATTTCAACTAATTCTAATAATTCTTCGTCGTCAACCATGTCAACTTTGTTTAAGAATACAACTAATGCTGGAACGCCAACGTTACGTGATAATAAGATGTGTTCACGAGTTTGTGGCATTGGACCGTCAGCAGCAGATACTACTAAGATACCGCCGTCCATTTGAGCAGCACCAGTAATCATGTTTTTAACATAGTCAGCGTGTCCTGGGCAGTCAACGTGAGCATAGTGACGTTTGCTTGTTTGATATTCAATGTGAGCAGTATTGATTGTAATACCACGTTCTTTTTCTTCTGGAGCGTTGTCAATCATGTCGTATGATTGTGCTACAGTGTCACCATTTTTTGCTAATACAGTTGCGATAGCAGCTGTTAAAGTTGTTTTACCATGGTCAACGTGACCGATAGTACCAATATTGGCATGTTCTTTTGAGCGATCGAATTTTTCTTTAGCCATTATAAAATCTCTCCTATTCTCTTAAAAAATTTATTTAATAATTTATCTCTCATGACAGTTTCTCACCATCATGAGAAGATGGTTTGCATTTTACATAAAGTAACATAGTTCCTTTATAATGCATTTAATCCAAAAAATCAATTCAAACAATTATAAAGTTAAATTAAACTCTTAATGTATTTTATCGACTTTAGCCAATCAATACAAGTCTAATTAATCAGCTTTGTTACCATTGTTTTTCTTGATAATTTCATCAGAAATTGATTTAGGAACTTCAGCATAGTGGTCAAAATACATAGTGTAAGTACCGCGACCTTGAGTGTTAGAACGTAATGAAGTTGCATAACCGAACATTTCTGAAAGTGGTACAAAGGCGTTAACAACTTGTGCATTACCACGAGGTTCCATACCATCAACACGTCCACGACGAGCTGTTACGTCACCCATGATATCACCCATGTATTCTTCAGGCATTTCGATTGTAACTTTTGTAATTGGTTCTAAGATAACTGGATCACATTTTTTAGCAGCTTCTTTAAGTGCTAATGATGCAGCGATTTTGAAGGCCATTTCTGATGAATCGACATCATGATATGAACCATCAAATAATTTAGCTTTAACATCGATTAATGGGTAACCAGCTAATACACCGTTTTCCATTGCATCTTTAAGACCAGCTTCTACAGATGGAATGTATTCACGAGGAACTACACCACCAACGATAGCATTTTCAAATTCAAACCCACCGCCAGTTTCGTTTGGAGCGAATTCGATTTGAACGTCACCGTATTGTCCACGACCACCTGATTGACGCGCAAATTTACCTTGAACTTGTGCGCTTTGCTTAAATGTTTCACGGTAAGAAACCATTGGCGCACCTACGTTACATTCAACGTTAAATTCTTTTTTCATACGGTCAACTAAGATGTCTAAGTGAAGCTCACCCATACCACCGATGATAACTTGTCCTGTTTCTTCATCTGTGTGTGCATGGAATGTAGGGTCTTCTTCTTGCAATTTAACTAAAGCTTGAGTCATTTTATCTTGGTCAGCTTTAGATTTTGGTTCAACTGATAAGTGAATAACAGGCTCTGGGAATACCATTGATTCCAAGATAATGTCATTTTTCTCACCACATAAAGTGTCACCAGTACCTGTATCTTTAAGACCTACCGCAGCAGCGATATCTCCAGAATATACAGTGTCTAACTCTTGACGTGAGTTGGCATGCATTTGTAATAAACGACCAACACGTTCACGTTTGTTTTTAGTAGAGTTTTTAACGTATGAACCTGATGTTAAAGTACCAGAATATACACGGAAGAAAGTTAATTTACCAACGTAAGGGTCAGTCATAACCTTGAATGCTAATGCAGCAAATTCTGCACTGTCATCTGGTCTTGCAATAACTTCTTCATCTGGATTATTAGCGCGGTGTCCAACGATTGGTTTAACATCTAAAGGAGATGGTAAATAGTCAATTACTGCGTCTAGCATTAATTGAACACCTTTGTTTTTAAATGCTGTACCAACAAGAACTGGATAGAATTCTACGTCAGTTGTTGCTTTACGGATAGCAGCTTTTAATTCATCTATAGAGATTTCTTCATCTCCAAGATATTTTTCCATCAATTCATCACTTGTTTCAGCAACTGCTTCAATTAAGTTAGCGCGTGCTTCCTCAGCTCTGTCTTGTTGGTCTTCAGGAATTTCGATTTCTTCAATCTCAGTTCCTAAGTCATTGTTGTATTTGTAACATTTCATTTCAACTAAATCGATAATAGCTTCAAACTCATCTTCTGCACCAATTGGTAGTTGGATTGGTTGAGCATTAGCTTGTAAACGATCGTGAATTGTACTTACAGAATAATCAAAGTTTGCACCTAATTTATCCATTTTGTTAACAAATACGATACGAGGTACACCATAAGTTGTAGCCTGGCGCCAAACTGTTTCAGTTTGAGGTTCTACACCTGATTGCGCATCAAGTACTGTAACTGCACCATCAAGTACACGTAATGAACGTTCAACTTCTACAGTGAAGTCTACGTGTCCAGGAGTATCGATAATGTTTACACGGTGGTCATCCCATTGTGCAGTTGTTGCAGCTGATGTAATTGTGATACCACGGTCTTGCTCTTGCTCCATCCAGTCCATTTGTGAAGCACCTTCATGTGTTTCACCAATTTTGTGGATACGGCCAGTATAGTAAAGAATACGTTCTGTCGTAGTTGTTTTACCAGCGTCGATATGAGCCATGATACCGATATTACGAGTTTTTTCTAAAGTAAAATCTCTAGCCATGTATTTTTCTCCTTCCAGTATTACTGTGAATAAATACTATAAATACGGCGGTGCCCTAAGTACAACCTAATGATAGCGAACTATCATTCTTAAAAATACTTAGGAAACAACTACCATTTTACCAACGATAGTGGGCAAATGCTTTGTTTGCTTCAGCCATTTTGTGAGTGTCTTCACGTTTCTTAACTGCGCCACCTGAATTGTTAGCTGCATCTAAGATTTCATTAGCTAAACGCTCTTCCATAGTTTTTTCACCACGAAGACGTGCATAGTTAACTAACCAACGTAATCCAAGAGTAGTACGACGTTCTGGACGTACTTCTACAGGTACTTGATAGTTTGAACCACCAACACGACGAGCTTTAACTTCTAAAACTGGCATAATATTTTCGATAGCTTCTTCGAATACTTCTAATGCATCTCTACCACTACGTTCTTGTACTAGTTCAAATGCAGAATAAAGAATTCCTTGAGCTGTTCCACGTTTACCATCTAACATAATTTTGTTAATCAATTTCGTAACTAATTTTGAGTTATGAATTGGATCTGGTAATACGTCTCTTTTTGGGACTGATCCTTTACGAGGCATAAAATAAGTCCTCCCTTCCTATTATAATGAGATTTATAAAGTTATAAGTTAACTTTAAACTTAGTTTTTAGGTTTTTTAGTTCCGTATAATGAACGACCTTGTCTACGTCCGTCAACGCCTGAAGTATCTAGCGCACCACGAACAATGTGATAACGCACACCAGGTAAGTCTTTTACACGTCCACCACGTACAAGTACAACACTGTGTTCTTGTAAGTTATGACCGATACCAGGGATATACGCATTAATTTCGATGTTGTTAGATAAACGAACACGAGCATATTTACGTAAAGCTGAGTTAGGTTTTTTAGGTGTCATTGTGCCGACACGAGTACAAACACCACGTTTTTGTGGAGAGTTTAACTCAGTAAATTTTTTCTTTTTACTGTTAAAACCTCTATTTAAAGCTGGTGAATCTGATTGTTTGCTTTTACTTTGTCTTGGCTTACGTACCAATTGGTTAATAGTTGGCATGTGAATGTCCTCCTCTCTTGATTTATAATCCCACACATCCAGGTGGTTCATTTTCAGAGTAAATAAAATTTAGTAAGAAAAATTCTTACTAATCTCATTTCAATAATGCTACGATAGTAGCACTAACATTAATACCTACATACTCTCCAAGTGCTTCTTTGCTACTAAAAAAAGTAATAGGCATTGCTTGTAGATTGATTTGGCTTAACACGCGAGTAAGTAAATAAACTTGTACGTCTTGAGCAATAATCAATGATGTCACTTGATCTTTCTTCAGAGCTTTTAGCGTCTGTTTGAGACCAATAACATAGTGTTGTTTGTTAAAGCGTGCAACTTTTTCATTAGACATTGAATATCCTCCAAAGTTCTGCTTGCATCAACCTTAATAATAATAACATCGATATTGTACATAGTCAACTTTAATTTGGACTATTAAAACAAAAAAACGAGTGACCGAAATAGCTTTCGGTCACTGTTATTTAAGCTTTATGATTCAGTAAATTCTATCGATTCTTCAACCTCTTGTTCTGGCTCTGTTTTATCGTATTCAACGTCTCTATAACGTCTCATACCAGTACCCGCTGGGATAAGTTTACCGATAATTACATTTTCTTTTAGACCTAGTAAGTTATCACGTTTACCTTTAATTGCAGCATCAGTAAGTACACGAGTTGTTTCTTGGAATGAAGCCGCTGATAAGAAGCTTTCAGTTTCAAGAGATGCTTTCGTAATACCTAATAATACTGGTTTTGCTGTCGCTGGACGTTTACGTTCTTTAAACGCATCACGGTTAGCATCAGTAAAGTTGTGAATATCTACTAGTGAACCAGGTAATAATTTTGTATCTCCTGCTTCAATGATACGTACTTTACGTAACATTTGTCGTACCATAACTTCAACGTGTTTATCGTCGATTTCAACACCTTGCATACGGTAAACTTTTTGTACTTCTTTTAATAAGTAACTTTCAGTAGCATTTAGACCAGCAACTGACAAGTAATTTTTCGGTTCAATTGAACCTTCAGTTAATACTTCGCCACGTTCTACGCTTTGTCCAATTTCAACTTTAAGTCTTGAAGTACCTGAAGCAAGATAAGATCTAACCTCGTTACTACCCTTAATAACAATTTCTTGTTGACGGTCTTTAGCTAATTTAATATCTTCTACAACACCTTCGATTTCTGTAATAACCGCTTGTCCTTTTGGATTACGCGCTTCAAAAATCTCTTGGATACGAGGAAGACCTTGAGTGATATCACTTCCTGCTACACCACCAGTATGGAATGTACGCATTGTAAGTTGGGTACCAGGTTCACCGATTGATTGGGCAGCGATTGTACCAACTGCTTCACCAACTTCAACCTTTTCACCTGTAGCAAGGTTTTTACCGTAACATTTTTCACAAACACCATGTCTAGTATTACATGTAAATGCTGAACGAATATACATTTGTTCGATACCAACATCAGTTATTTGCTTAGCAATTTCCGGTGTGATTAATTCGTCTGGACGAATAATAATTTTATCTGTCTCAGGATGACGAATTGTTTCTTTAGAATAACGACCTTCGATACGTTCGATAAATGGTTCAATCATTTCAGTACCTTCTCTAATATCTGAAACAAGTAAGCCACGGTCAGTTCCACAATCTTCTTCACGTACGATAACATCTTGTGCAACGTCCACAAGACGACGAGTAAGGTACCCTGAATCGGCAGTTTTCAGTGCTGTATCGGCAAGACCTTTACGTGCACCGTGAGTAGAAATGAAGTACTCTAATACTGTTAAACCTTCACGGAATGATGATGTAATCGGTAATTCAATAATCTTACCTGATGGGGCAGCCATAAGTCCACGCATACCAGCTAACTGAGTAAAGTTAGACGCGTTACCACGGGCACCAGAATCACTCATCATGAAGATTGGGTTTGTTTTTTCTAATGATTGCATTAACTCGCCTTGAATTTGTTCTTTTGCGTCAGTCCAAATTTCAACGACTCTGTTATAACGTTCATCTTCAGTGATTAAACCACGATTAAATTGTTTAGTTACTCTTTCAACAAGTTCGTCATGTTCATCTAAAATATCTTTCTTGTCTGGTAATACAACAATGTCAGATACACCAACAGTAATACCAGCTTTAGAAGAGAATTTGAAACCTAAATCTTTCATTCTATCAAGCATCATAGATGTATCAGTTATGCTGAAACGATTAAACACTTCTGCAATGACATTACCTAAGAATTTTTTATTGAATGGTTCAATAAGTTCTTTATCTTCAAAGTATTCCGCTAATCCACCTTCACTTAGTTCAGTTGCAGATACGAAATATTTATCCGGTGTTTTATCTTCTAAGTTAGCTTGTGTTGGTTCATTAATATAAGCAAATGAATCCGGGATGATTTCATTGAATATAACTTTACCTACAGAAGTTGTTAAAATTTTATTATTTTGTTCTTCTGTAAATGTCGGATTATTGAATGATCTAGCATGTACACCAATACGAGTGTGTAAATGAACATAGCCGTTTGCGTATGCTTTTAACACTTCGTTAGTATCGTTGTATATTGTTCCAGTATTCACAGCGCCTTTACGTTCTAATGTTAAGTAGTAGTTACCTAATACCATATCTTGGGATGGTGTAACAACTGGTTTACCATCTTTAGGATTTAGGATATTTTGTGCTGCTAACATTAACATACGTGCCTCAGCTTGCGCTTCTTTTGATAATGGTACGTGAACAGCCATTTGGTCACCGTCAAAGTCAGCGTTATATGCTGTAGTAACAAGTGGATGTAAACGAATAGCGCGGCCTTCAACCAATGTAGGTTCAAATGCTTGGATACCTAGTCTGTGAAGTGTAGGCGCACGGTTAAGTAACACCGGATGTTCGACGATAACGTCTTCTAATACATCCCATACTTCATCGTCCATACGTTCAATCTTGCTTTTCGCATTTTTAATGTTGGTAGCAATTTCACGTTGAACTAATTCTTTCATGATAAATGGCTTGAATAATTCTAAAGCCATTTCTTTAGGGAGACCACATTGATACATCTTCAAGCTTGGTCCTACCGCAATAACAGAACGACCTGAATAATCTACACGTTTACCAAGTAAGTTTTGACGGAAACGACCCTGTTTACCTTTCAACATATGTGAAAGTGATTTTAAAGGACGATTTCCTGGTCCAGTTACTGGACGACCACGACGGCCATTATCGATTAATGCGTCAACAGCTTCTTGTAACATACGTTTTTCGTTTTGCACGATGATACCAGGTGCGCCTAGATCTAATAAGCGTTTCAAACGATTATTACGGTTAATGACACGACGATATAAATCATTCAAATCACTTGTAGCAAAACGTCCACCATCTAATTGAACCATTGGTCTAATTTCAGGTGGGATAATTGGAAGTACGTCTAAAATCATCCAAGCTGGATTATTACCAGAATGTCTGAATGACTCTACAACTTCTAAACGTTTAATTGCACGAGTAAGTCTTTGACCTGTTGCGGATTCTAATTCATCACGCAACTGTTTAAGTTCTTCATCTAAGTCGATTTCTTCTAATAATTCTTTAATACCTTCGGCACCCATTTTGGCATTGAATTGCCCAGGGAATTTATCATAGTATTCTCTGAATTCAGCTTCAGATAATAAAGTTTTCTTCTCTAATCCAGTTGGACCTGGATTAACAAGTACATATGATGCAAAGTAAATTACTTCTTCTAGAGCTCTAGGAGACATATCTAATAATAGCCCCATGCGACTTGGAATACCTTTGAAGTACCAAATGTGAGAAACGGGTGCAGCTAGTTCAATATGACCCATTCTTTCACGTCGTACTTTAGATTTAGTTACTTCAACACCACATCTATCACAAACCATGCCTTTATAACGAACACGCTTGTATTTACCACAACTACATTCCCAGTCTTTAGTAGGTCCGAATATTCTTTCACAGAAAAGACCATCTTTTTCTGGTTTTAACGTACGATAGTTAATTGTTTCTGGCTTTTTAACTTCCCCAAATGACCATGAACGGATTTTTTCAGGTGAAGCAAGTCCTATTTTCATATAATGGAAATTATTTACATCAATCAAGGAGCCTACCTCCTTCAATTTAGATTACTGTGCAAATTGATTGATTAGCTTATATCGATCAATAGTTTGCAAGTGAGATAAAGGCAACCATCAAATAATTTTATCTAATATAAGCACTATTAATGTATTGCCTCATTGCTCAATCGCAAGACTATTAAAACTTAAATACAATTAGTCAGTGATTTCTTTTTGAGATTCTGGCGCGTCTTTTTGTTGTAAGTCAACTTTGCGCTCTGTCGTATCTTCATCTTCGTTATCATGCATGTCAATTTCATTATCATGTTCATCCATAATCTTAACGTCTAATCCTAAACTTTGTAATTCTTTCATCAATACTCGGAATGATTCAGGAACACTTGGTTTAGTAATATTTTCACCTTTGACGATAGATTCATATGTTTTAACACGACCTACAGTGTCATCAGATTTATAAGTTAAGATTTCTTGTAACGTATAAGCAGCACCATATGCTTCAAGTGCCCATACTTCCATTTCACCGAAACGTTGTCCACCGAATTGAGCTTTACCGCCTAGTGGTTGTTGAGTTACAAGTGAGTATGGTCCAGTTGAACGAGCATGTAATTTGTCATCAACCATGTGAGCAAGTTTAAGCATATACATTACACCAACGGAAATACGATTATCAAATGGCTCACCAGTACGGCCGTCATAAAGTACAGTCTTACCATCTCTAGCCATACCTGCTTCTTCAATCGTAGACCAAACGTCTTCATCATTAGCACCATCAAATACCGGTGATGCAACGTGAATGCCTAGATTTTTAGCGGCCATACCTAAGTGTAATTCAAGTACTTGTCCGATATTCATACGTGATGGCACACCTAATGGGTTTAACATGATGTCAATTGGCGTACCGTCTGGTAAATAAGGCATGTCCTCTTCAGGAACAATTTTAGAAATAACACCTTTGTTACCGTGACGACCACACATTTTGTCACCGACATGAATTTTACGTTTTTGAACGATATATACACGTACTAGTTGATTTACACCAGGAGATAAAGTATCGTCGCCTTCTTCACGGTTAAATACTTTTACATCAAGTACGATACCGCCTGCACCGTGAGGTACACGTAATGAAGTATCACGAACTTCTCTAGCTTTTTCACCAAAAATTGCATGTAGTAAGCGTTCTTCAGCAGTTAACTCAGTTACACCTTTAGGAGTTACTTTACCTACTAAAATATCACCATCATTAACTTCTGCACCAACATAAACAATGCCTCGATCATCTAAGTTTTTCAATGCACTATCAGAAACATTTGGAATGTCTCTTGTAATTTCTTCAGGTCCTAATTTAGTGTCTCTCGCTTCTGATTCATATTCTTCAATGTGAATAGAAGTATATACGTCATCTTTAACAAGGCGTTCACTCATTATTACAGCATCTTCATAGTTATATCCGTCCCAAGTCATAAAACCAACAACGACGTTACGGCCTAATGCCATTTCGCCTAATTCCATTGAAGGTCCATCAGCTAAAATTTCGCCTTTAGTTACGACATTACCTGACGCGACGATTGGTCTTTGGTTGTAACAAGTACCTGTATTTGAACGTTTGAATTTAGATAGTGGATAACGATCTAATTCGCCTTCGTATTCTTTGCCGTCTTCTTCAATAAGTCGACGCACTAAAATTTCGTTAGATTCTACGTGTTCAACGCGGCCTTTGTGCTTAGCAATAATTGCAGCTCCAGAGTCACGTGCAGCAACATGTTCCATTCCTGTACCAACAAATGGTGATTCAGGGTTCATCAATGGTACCGCTTGTCTTTGCATGTTCGCACCCATTAACGCACGGTTAGAGTCATCGTTTTCTAAGAATGGAATACATGCCGTCGCAGCCGAAACGACTTGTTTAGGTGATACGTCCATATAATCCATTTTTTCTTTCGCCATAACAGTGTTGTTACCACGGAAACGACAAACAACTTCATCATCTAAGAAACGACCATTTTCATCTAATTTAGAGTTCGCTTGAGCTACTACATAACTGTCTTCTTCGTCAGCTGTTAAATAGTCAATTTGATCTGTAATTGCATTAGTTTCTAAATCAACTTTACGATATGGCGTTTCGATAAAGCCAAATTCATTAACTCTAGCGTAACTAGATAAAGAGTTAATAAGTCCAATATTTGGACCCTCTGGCGTTTCGATTGGACACATACGACCATAGTGAGAATAGTGTACGTCACGTACTTCCATTTGAGCACGCTCACGTGTTAAACCACCTGGTCCAAGCGCAGATAGACGACGTTTATGCGTTAACTCGGCTAACGGGTTAGCTTGGTCCATGAATTGTGATAATTGAGAGCTACCAAAGAATTCTTTGATAGAAGCAATAACTGGACGAATATTGATTAATTGTTGTGGTGTGATTGAGTCTGTATCTTGAATAGACATTCTTTCTCTTACAACACGTTCCATTCTTGATAAACCAATACGGAATTGGTTTTGTAACAACTCACCTACTGAACGTAGACGACGGTTACCTAAATGGTCAATATCATCAGTGAAACCAATGCCACTTAATAAGTTAAAGAAATAAGACATTGATGCTATGATATCTGCTGGAGTAATACATTTAACTTCTGAGTCAGGGAATGCATTACCAATCACTGTTGTTTTACGTTCTTCTTCATCATTAGGAACATAAACTTTAATAGATTGAATTTCAACGGGTTCATCAATAACCGTACCTTCAAGTTCATAAACTTCACTATTAGCATTTGATTCTAAAACATCCATTATTTCATCGATTTTGCGACGGTCTAAAACAGTACCTTCTTCTGCTACTATTTCACCTGTTTCAGCATTAACGATAGGTTCAGCTAATTTTTGATTGAACAAACGATGTTTTAAATGTAATTTTTTGTTTGCTTTATAACGACCTACACTTGCCAAATCATAACGTTTTGGATCGAAGAAACGTGAATATAATAAGCTTTTTGCATTTTCTACCGTAGGTGGCTCGCCAGGACGTAAACGTTCATAAATTTCTAATAATGCTTGGTCAGTATTTTCTGTACCATCTTTCTCTAATGTGTTACGTAAATATTCATTGTCTCCAAGTAAATCAATGATTTCTTGATCTGTTGAGAACCCTAAAGCTCTTAAAAGAACTGTTAAAGGTAACTTTCTTGTTCTATCGATACGTACATATACAACATCTTTTGCGTCTGTTTCATATTCTAACCATGCACCACGGTTTGGAATAATTGTTGCGTCATAGTTTGTACGACCATTTTTATCTAATTTTTCATTAAAATAAACGGATGGTGAACGCACTAATTGAGATACGATTACACGCTCAGCACCATTAATTACAAATGTTCCGGTGTCAGTCATTAATGGGAAATCACCCATAAATACTTCTTGCTCTTTCACTTCACCAGTTTCTTTAATAATTAAACGTACTTTAACACGTAGTGGAGCCGCATAAGTTGTATCGCGGTTTTTTGATTCTTCTAAATCATATTTTGGTTCACCAAGTCTATAATCAACAAACTCTAATGAAAGATTTCCAGTGAAATCTTCAATTGGTGAGATGTCGCGGAACATTTCTAATAATCCTTCTTCTAAAAACCATTCATATGATTTCGTTTGGATTTCTATTAAGTTCGGTAACTCTAATACCTCTGAAATTCTCGCGTAGTTTCTACGTTTACGATGTCTTCCATATTGGACAAATTGACCTGCCAAACAGATTCACCCCTCAAAAATTGTGTGTTTACTTTTAACGAATAACTCAATATAATAAGACAAAAAGAAAACGGTAGCACTCCTTATGACACCATTTTCGATTTACTATATTTACAATTTGCATTGCTGTATTGTTGATAAAAGTACACACTTATTGAACATAAATTTTTACATTCTATAACTATATCAGAATTACACTCTGAAATCAACCTTCACACTTTTCAAAATGTAATATCCTTTACTTTTTTCAATCACTTCAACGTTATTAAATATTTCGTGCATTTTCTTCTTCGCAGATGGCATACCTTGCTTTTTTTGTATGACTACATACAAGGATCCATCACCACTTAATTTACTATATGCATCTTCTAATATGCCATGTACCACTTGCTTCCCTGCCCTAATAGGCGGATTAGTTATGACAAAATCATAATTATTGTCAACAGTTTGCGCTAAACCGTCACTTTTCAAAATCAGCACATTGTCAATATGATTAATGCTTTTATTTTTTTCAGCTAATGCCAATGCACGTTCATTAACATCTACCATCGTAACTTCGTGATGTGGTGCGCTTTTAGCTATCATCAAACCTATTGGACCATACCCACAGCCAACATCAACTATTTTCTTTTTTGGACCTGGCGGATTAGATTTCAAAAAAGTTCTGATTAATAAATCAGAGCCATAATCTAACTTATCTTTAGAAAATACACCTTTATCAGTTGTTAATGTTATATTATGTTTATCATAGGAGTATGTAAAAGTTGTTTCATCGCTTGCAACCTCAGGATTTTCATCATAATAATGGCTCATGACTTCACCTCTTAAATATTAATTGTTAAATGAATTATATAATATTTTACGTCGTTCGGCTTAAAGGACTATCTCATTTCAAACCAAAAAAGATAAAACCCCGTTATATGTATAACGGGGTTTTCACTTCTCAAAATCTTAGACTGCAAGGTGTATCTCTAATAGTGAAATATCTTTGTTACTGCAATATAAAATTATTTTTGAGTATTAAGGCTCGAATTATTTTAATTCTACTGAAGCGCCAACTTCTTCTAATTGAGATTTAAGTGCTTCTGCATCATCTTTAGATAATCCTTCTTTAACTACGCTAGGAGCTCCATCTACTAATTCTTTAGCATCTTTTAATCCTAAGCCAGTTGCTTCTTTAACAGCTTTAACAACTTTGATTTTAGATGAACCAGCTGAAGTTAATTCAACGTTAAATTCAGTTTGTTCTTCAGCAGCGTCTGCGCCACCTGCTGCGCCGGCAGCTGCTACTGGAGCTGCTGCAGTTACACCAAATTCTTCTTCAATTGCTTTTACTAAGTCGTTTAATTCTAATACTGACATTTCTTTAATTGCTTCAATGATTTGTTCATGATTAGCCATTTTATTATTCCTCCGTTAATTTAAAATTTTTGCGCGATTATTCAGCGCTTTCTTCTTGTTGTTCTCCAACAGCTTTAACCGCATAAGCGAAATTGCGTACTGGAGCTTGTAATACAGATAAAAGCATAGATACAAGACCGTCGTGAGATGGTAATGAACCAACTGTTTTAACTTCTTCAGCTGAGATTACGCTACCTTCCATAACGCCTGTCTTAATTTCTAACGCTTCATGTTCTTTTGCAAATCCTGCAAGTACTTTTGCTGGTGCAACAACATCTTCAGTTGAAGTAGCAACAGCTGTAGGTCCAACTAAAAATTCGTCTAAACCTTCGATACCTGCTTTTTCAGCTGCGCGACGTACCATTGTGTTTTTGTATACTTTATACTCAACACCAGCTTCACGTAATTGATTACGTAATTCTGTAACTTCAGATACGCTTAATCCACGATAGTCAACGATAACAGTTGAAACCGAATTTTTAAGTTGATCAGCGATAACATCAACATGTTGTTGTTTTGCTTCAATGATAGCAGACATTTAGACACCTCCATATAGTTTAATTTTGGTGCTTTTAATTTTGATATTGGCAAAACAAATATATGTAGTAACCAATAAGCAATAAAAAAAGCACTTTCTACCCGCGGCAAAAAGTGCTTGAAAGTTTTTTTATCACGTTCAAGTCAATTTTAGCCTCGGCAGGATAATTTTTAAGTTACGGATAACTCCTACTGTCTTAGGTAAAATAATCACATAAACCAATATAACTTGTTTATGTAAATAAGTCAATATTTAATTATAGACTGAAAGGGCATCTTCCAGTCTAATATCATTTTCTTTAAAATTACAATTTAAAGCTTGAAGTATCAACTTTGATACCAGGCCCCATAGTTGTAGTTAAGTTAACAGATTTAAAGTAAGTACCTTTAGCTGAAGATGGTTTAGCTTTTGTTAAAACATCTTGTAAAGCTTTAAAGTTTTCTACTAATTTGTCTGTATCGAATGATGTTTTACCGATTGAAGCGTGGACAATACCAGCTTTTTCAGCACGGTATTCTACTTTACCTGCTTTAATTTCTTCAACAGCTTTTTTCACATCCATTGTAACAGTACCAGTTTTAGGGTTTGGCATTAAACCTTTAGGTCCTAATACACGACCTAATTTACCAACTTCACCCATCATGTCTGGTGTAGCAACAACGACATCGAAGTCGAACCAACCTTGTTGGATTTGAGTTACGTAGTCGCCTTCGCCTACATAATCTGCTCCTGCTTCTTCTGCTTCTGTCGCTTTGTCACCTTTAGCAAATACTAATACACGTTGTGATTTACCAGTACCGTTTGGTAGCACTACAGCTCCACGGATTTGTTGGTCATTTTTACGTGTATCAATGCCTAAACGGAATGCTACTTCAACCGAAGCATCAAAGTTAGCAATGCTTGTTTCTTTAGCTAATGCAACCGCTTCTTCAACACTATAATGTTTTTGGCGATCGATTTTATTAGCTACTTCTTGATACTTTTTACTTTTCTTAGCCATTTTAAGTTCCTCCTTTAGTGGTTTTAGCGGAATTTCCTCCCACGTTTACTTGTGTACACAAGTTAAGAGCAGACAACAAATTTTTCGAGAATTAAAAGGATGTTCCTCGCTCATTCATCAAGCCATAAATAAAATATAACTTTTGTTATCTGCTATTATAATTTATCGTTTCAATATTAATGTTATTAGTCGACTGTAATGCCCATACTACGTGCAGTACCTTCAATTATACGCACTGCTGCTTCTTCGTCTGCAGCATTTAAATCTTGCATTTTGCTGTTAGCAATTTCGCGTACTTGATCTTTGGTTACTGAAGCAACTTTGTTTTTATTAGGTTCACCTGAACCTTTTTCAACTCCTGCTGCTTTTTTAAGTAGTACTGGCGCAGGTGGTGTTTTAGTAATGAATGTAAATGAACGATCTTCATATACACTAATTTCTACTGGAATGATTAAACCTGCATCCTCTTGAGTACGTGCGTTGAATTCCTTACAGAATCCCATAATGTTCACACCTGCTTGACCTAATGCTGGTCCAACTGGTGGTGCTGGATTTGCTTTACCTGCAGGAATTTGTAATTTAACTACTTTTTCTACTTTTTTAGCCACGATGTGCACCTCCTTGATATCGTGATGTGGTCATAGGACTAAGTTTTGCCCTCCCACTCTTCAACATTTCGTGACGAAATGAAACGCTCTTAAGCGCGACCACAGTATTATAACATCAACTAAGATTAGAAAGCAATAGTATTTTTTCTAATTTGCAGCTGATGTTACGATTTTGTTTATTATAATTTCTCTATTTGATCAAATTCTACTTCGACAGGAGTTTCTCTACCAAACATGTCCACTAACACTGTAAGTTTGAATTTATCGGCTTCAATCTCTTGAACCTCTCCCACTTGATTCGCAAAAGGCCCTGATTTGATTGTAACTTGTTCCCCTACTTCAACTTCAACGTCGATAGTTTTTTCTTTTAGACCCATTTGTTTTAAAATATAGCGCACTTCATCGGGTAATAATGGATTGGGTTTAGAACCTGATCCAGCAGAACCGACAAAACCAGTCACTCCTGGTGTGTTTCTCACTACATACCATGACTCATCAGTCATCACTAATTCAACTAATACATAACCAGGGAATGTTTTCTTCGTTAATGTTTTTGCTTTCCCATCTTTTACTTGTGTTTCTTCCTCTTCTGGTATGACAACTCTAAAAATTTGTTCTGTCATATTCATAGATTCTACACGTTTCTCTAAATTCTTTTTAACCTTATTCTCATATCCAGAATACGTATGCACGGCATACCAATGCTTTGCGCCAACTTCTTCAGACATGTCGTCACTCCTTATTATTTAATTATTTCTATGATTCTGCCAATCCCTAAATCTAAGGCATAGAAGAAAGCTAAGAAGAATACTACCGTTGATACAACGATAACTGTGTATTTAAACAATTCTTCTTTAGTAGGCCAACTTGTTTTTTCCATTTCTGACTTAACGCCTTGAAAGAAATTTTCTTTTTTAGCCATATTACAGACCTCCATCTCAATTCAATCTTAAATTATTATCTTACTACTCTATTGATTAAATGAAGTAGGTAAGAAAACATTCTAAGTATTATTTCGCTTCTTTATGAACGGTGTGTGCGTTACATCTCGGACAATATTTTTTCAGAGTTAATCTCATCGTAGCATCGTTATGCTTTGGAACGTTATAATTTCGGTTACCACATTCTTCGCAACTAAGCGGTACTTTTTTCACTAGACTTCACCTTATTCATTATAATACCAATATACTATACATAAACAGCAGGATAAATGTCAAACCTCAACTCATTGATTGTTAAACTAATAATGATATGAATTCATTATATGTGATACTCAATCGGCTAAATATATTGTTAATTTTTTTCTCAATTTCAATTTGCATCTTTGGATAGCATTATAAATATTTTTATTATTAACATTTAACTTTGCTGCAATTTCATGAGGCGAATATCCTTGCAGTAACAATGCAACGACAGAACCTTCAAAATCACTTAATATTGACAGACTTTGAGTAACTTGATCTACAATTTCGTTTTTAAGAACAAGCTGTTCCACTAAATGATAGTGTTTGAAATAATTATAATCTACTTTATATTCATTAATTAGCATTTCTTGTTTATTATAAAGACTAGTTTTTTTGCGTAAATAATCATATTTTACTGATCTCACTATTTTATTTATATAGTGTTCAAATGGAATCGCCTGACGGAAGTCAAAATGGCCCATTGCCAAAAATATTTTGACTACTACTTCTTGATATAAATCATCTCTAACATAACTATCTATGGCGTAATGATTTAATCTCTTTCTGATTTTAGGTTCTAGCTGTTTTAAGTACTGTGCTAAATCTGTACTATTTTCAATACATAACTTACTCGGTTGCTTGTGTTCTTCAGTTGTTTTATTACGTACCATATGTAGAGTCCTTTCTTAAAATTACAGACATCATACATAATTCCTCTTGTTAAATCAATACTGCTAAATCAGTCTTTTTTACGATCCCCACGTCTTATTTTTTCAAATTCTTCTAATATGTCATTTGAAAGTTCAATACGAGTACGTGGTTTGCGTTCTTTGAAGCCATCAAGCGACTTTGAAATTGTTGCTTCGCTTTCTTTTAAATCTCGCCACATTTCTCTAGAAGAAATTCTATAAGCACCCGTTCCAAATATGGCGTGTTGTTCACTCATATCACTCGTTACAACTGTAATGTGTGTAGTATATTTGTCATACAAATCATAAACATATTTTTCAATATAACTATCGGCAGTTTCTTTTTCTTTTGTAAAAACGACTTTAACACCATGGTACATGTATTCGGACTGCATACCAGATTGATCGTAAGCATCAAATACACAAAGCACTTCATCTGCAATCACAGCACTATAATTAGCAATGGTAATAAGTAGTTTTTCTCGAGATTCTTCTAGGTTTCCTTGGGCTAATTTACTTAACTCAGTTGATTGCCCAATCATGTTATAACCATCAATGATCAAGTAACGAGATTTCATTAGCTATCTCCTATCTGATTTCGTTTACGATATATTTCATACATCACTAAACTAGCTGCCACTGATGCATTGAGGCTATTCACATGACCTACCATAGGAATCTTAATATAAAAATCACATTTATCCTTTACGAGTCTGCTCATTCCTTGACCTTCACTGCCGATGACGATTGCAAGTGACATGCTAGCATCTAACTGACGATAATCCGTCGCGTTATCCGCTTCTGCACCGGCTATCCAATACCCTCTATCTTTTAATGTTTCAATTGTTTGAGCTAAATTTGTCACCCTCATTACAGGTACATGCTGTATAGCACCTGTACTTGCTTTTACTACCGTTTGAGTTAAAGCAACTGAACGACGTTTCGGAATGATTATACCATCAACACCCGAAGCATCTGCCGTACGAATAATTGAACCTAAATTATGAGGATCTTCTAAACCATCTAAAATGATAACTGTTGATAGTTTTTCCTTATTTTGCTGTTCATGAATAAAGTTATCAAAATCAGCATATTCATATGGCGCTACGAATGCAGCGACTCCTTGGTGAGGCGCATCTGAAAGGTTGTCTAATTTAGATTTTGGAACAGTCTGCACTATAAGTTTATCACTTTTTGCTTTTTTTAAAATCTCATTCAATTGTTGTTTTTTTACACCATCTTGAATCAGTATTTTATTTATAGTATGTCCAGAAATGATTGCCTCTTTAACTGCATGACGACCAACGATTACCATGTCTTCCAATTTATTACGCCCTTTCATCAACTATATTTACTATTGTTGTTAATAATTGCTCTACTCTCTCGCTATGCCCCTCTAAATATAAATAGCCGATTATCGCTTCTAAAGCCGTACTTTTCTTATAAGTTTGTATATCGGTGTTTTTCGCTTTAGTATAACTTTTAGCATTGCGACCACGTCGCACGATATCTAATTCTTCGTCGGCAAACCATTTTGCCCCCATTAAGGTTTCTAACGTTTGAGCTTGGCTTTTAGCTGATACATAACTTTTTGAGAGTTGGTGCAATTTATTTGGCTTACTTTTTAGCTTCAAAACAATATAAGTACGTACATGTTGATCTAGAACTGCATCTCCCATGTATGCTAAGGTTAAAGGATTTAACAATTTCGCATTTATTTTATCCACGTTTAAACCTCACACCTTGAGGCGTATCTTCTAAAATAATGTTTTGTTCTTTCAATGAATCGCGAATCTCATCAGCTCTAACAAAGTCTTTATTTTTTCTAGCTTCGTTACGTTCTTCGATAAGCGCTTCTATATCTTCATCTAATAAAACTTCAGATTCTTGACCAACAAGTGGCACACCTAACACATCGCTAAATATTTGGTACACTTCTTTAAACCTTTCTAGTACGGCTAATGAAGTCGTGTTCTCTAATACAAATTTATTAGCTAATTTTGTCAATTCAAACCATGCCGTAATAGCATTTGCAGTATTAAAATCGTCGTTCATGACTGCTTCAAATTGGGCTAATATATTATTGATTTCTGAAATGTATTCTGTTTGATCCTCAACGTCCGTAGCAATCTCAGCACGATCTACAATGGCTTTGTAACTATTACGGATACGTTCCAGACCATTTTTAGCTGCATTAACTAGTTCCATATTATAATTAATTGGACTTCGGTAATGTACGCTAATCATGAAAAATCGTAAAACATCGGGGTCTATTTCTTTAATAATGTCATGAACAAGTACAAAGTTGCCTAATGACTTACTCATTTTTTCATTATCTATATTGATAAAACCATTATGCATCCAATAATTAGCAAATGTAGCGTGGTTATGTGCTTCAGATTGAGCAATTTCATTTTCATGATGAGGAAATTGTAAATCAGTACCACCTGCGTGAATATCCATCGTTGCACCAAGCTCTTTGTATGCCATTACCGAACATTCTATGTGCCATCCTGGTCGTCCTACACCGAATGGGCTATTCCAACTGATTTCTCCTTCTTTTGCGGCTTTCCATAGCGTAAAGTCTAGCGCATCTTCTTTATGTTCACCTTGTTCAATGCGTGCGCCAACTTTTAAATCATTTAACGATTGGTGACTTAATTTACCATAATCTTCAAATTTACGTGTTCTATAGTAAACATCACCACCACTAACATACGCATAACCTTCATTTACTAAATCTTGAATAAATTGAATAATATCATCCATATGATTCATTACTCGCGGGTTTGAAGTCGCCCTTTTTACGTTAAGTGCACCAGTATCTTCATAGAATGCGTTAATATAACGCTCGGCAATCGTTTCTACAGACTCATTTAGTTCTTTAGAACGTTTTATCAATTTATCATCAACATCTGTAAAATTAGATACGTAAATCACTTTATAACCTTGATATTCAAAGTATCTACGTACAACATCATATACAATAGCTGGACGTGCGTTACCTATATGAATATAGTTGTAAACTGTTGGTCCACAAACATACATTTTAACTGTTCCTGGCTCAATAGGCTTAAACGTCTCTTTTTGACGTGTTAGCGTATTATATAATGTAATCATCTTGTATCTCTCCATTTCTCGTTTTCTCCAGCTGACGCTCTAATTCTTTCATTTGTTCATAAATTGGATCTGGTAAATTTAAATGGTCAAATGTTTTACCAATACGTCTACCATCTTGTTTAACTATATGCCCAGGTATTCCTACTACCGTTGAATAACTTGGAACTGAAGTAAGCACTACCGAATTCGCACCAATATTCACATCTGAATCAATTTGAATATTGCCTAAAACCTTAGCACCCGCTGCAATTAAAACGTTATTGCCAATATCAGGGTGTCTTTTCCCTTTTTCTTTACCTGTACCACCTAAAGTTACGCCCTGATAGATTGTGACATTATCACCGATTCTACAAGTTTCTCCAATGACAACACCCATACCGTGGTCGATGAATAGACGTTTACCAATTTGGGCACCAGGATGAATTTCAATGCCCGTAAAGAAACGTGTTATTTGAGAAATTAATCTTGCGACAACGTATTTCTTTTTTTTATATAATTCATGCGCTATTAAATGGCTCCATATTGCATGTAATCCAGCATATGACGTAACAACTTCAAATGTTGTTTTTGCTGCGGGGTCTTGCTCAAATACCATATTAATATCGTCTTTCATTCTTTTTATTACTTTAAACAAGGTATATTCCCTCCCTAATAAAAAAGCACCCTAACAATATATGTTAGAGGTGCTTTTGCACGGTTCCACTCTTTTTTATAATAGTGATAGCCCAAATTTATAAAAATCCGAACTGTTAACTAGTATACGCTCATTTGTATTTATTTAATTATAAAGATACGGAGGTGCATTCCATAATCGTAGTGATGTACTTCCAGCAACCGTACACTCTCTTAACACTATCAACTATTTACTAATCCTCTGTTATTCAACATTAATCATAAGTGGTTTGTTGTAATTTTTCAAGTTTCAAAATCCAACTACTTTATAAATATTTTTTTAGTCTTGATAACACTTTGTCTTTGCCTAGTACTTCAATCGTATTTGGTAATTCTGGTCCATGCATTTGACCGGTAACTGCTACTCTGATTGGCATGAATAGTTGTTTACCTTTAATACCAGTTTCTTTTTGTACTTCTTTAATTGTTTTTTTGATTTCTGCCGCTTCAAATGGTTCTAAAACTTCTAATTTACCATATAAGTGATTTATTAGTTCAGGAACTTGTTCACCATCTAATATTTCTTGTTCGTCTTTACCGAGTGCTTGTTCGTCACGGAAGAATATCTCAGATAATGGCACAATTTCACCTGCATAACTCATTTCTTTTTGATATAACGCAACTAATTTACGTCCCCAATCTAAGTCTGTCTCAGAAGGATTTTCTGGTAATAATTCAGCCTTGATTAAGTGTGGTAATGCTAGTTCAAATACTGTTTCAGCGTCTTTTTGTTTCATATATTGGTTGTTAATCCAAGCTAGCTTTTGTTTGTCGAAGAAAGCAGGTGATTTTGATAAGCGCTTTTCATCAAATATTTTAATAAATTCTTTTTTAGAATAAATTTCATCTTCGCCCTCTGGTGACCAACCTAATAAAGTAATAAAGTTAAATAACGCTTCTGGTAAGTAACCTAAATCACGATATTGCTCGATAAATTGTAAGATTTGACCATCACGCTTACTTAATTTTTTACGTTCTTCATTAACAATTAATGACATATGTGCAAAGCGAGGAGGCTCCCAACCAAATGTTTCATAAATCATGATTTGTTTCGGTGTATTAGAAATATGGTCATCGCCTCGAATAACATCTGAAATTTCCATGAAATGATCGTCTACTGCTACAGCGAAGTTGTAAGTAGGAACACCGTCTTTTTTAACGATTACCCAGTCACCCATATTGTTTGAATCAAATGAAATTTCGCCTTTAACCATATCATCGAATTTAAATGTAGTATCTTGAGGAACTCTGAATCGAATAGAAGGTTTACGCCCTTCAGCTTCAAACTGTGCGCGTTCTTCTTCAGTTAAGTGCGCATGTTTACCACCATATCTTGGCATTTCACCGCGAGCAATTTGTTCTTCACGTTCTGCCTCTAATTCCTCTTCAGTCATATAACATTTATAAGCTTTATCCTCATCTAATAATTGTTGAATTAATGGGTTATAAATTTCAGCACGTTCTGACTGGCGGTATGGACCATATCCTTTATCTTTATCAATTGATTCGTCCCATTCAATACCTAACCATTTTAAGTTTTCAAATTGAGAAGATTCACCATCTTCTAAATTACGTTTGCTATCTGTATCTTCTATACGAATAACAAAGTCTCCATCATAATGTTTGGCAAATAAATAGTTAAATAATGCTGTTCTTGCATTACCAATATGCAAATAACCTGTTGGGCTAGGTGCGTATCTAACTCTTACACGATCGCTCATTATGTTCACTCCAATTTAACTTTTTCTGTTTCACGGCGCATCAAAAAAGTTGAAACTTGCGTATCAACTCCAATTTGTATTCATCACAATGTAATATCTACAATGCGCGCCTTTTAATATTTTCTAATTAATAATACCATAGCTCGACTTATTTTGCTTAAGTCTTTTATGCAAAATAATAAATACTTTAAATTAACCATCATCAAAATACCATCATCAAAATAAGCAACAATTTTTCGCTATCCATTGTAGCACGTCGCCCCCTATTTTGATAACAACATGCTTAATATTATAAAAAATAAGATTTCATATAAAAAGATTATTATTACCACAACCTTTTATATGAAACCTTATAATTAAATCGCATCTAATTTTTTGGCGAAAATTATTCTACCAGAAGATGTTTGTAATAAGCTAATCACTTCTAAATCGATATGTTCACCGATATGTTTTTTAGCATTGTCGACTACCACCATCGTACCGTCATCTAAGTAGCCCACAGCTTGGCCAGATTCTTTACCCATTTTTGTTAATAACAGGCTAAAGCGGTCTCCTTGATGTACAGTTGGTTTGATTGCTTCAGATAAGTCATTTACATTTAAAGCTTGAATGCCTTGCACATGACACACTTTATTTAAATTGAAATCAGTTGTTATTACATGTGCTCTATAATGTTGCGCTAATTTTATTAACATTGCATCGATATCACTGTGTGTCTTAGTCGGATGAATAATTCTAGTAGGATGATCAGTGTCATATAATTCGTTCAAAATGTCTAAACCTCGTTGCCCTTTTTCACGTTTAACGCTGTCGTTAGCGTCAGCTATAATTTGAAGTTCATTTATAACGCCTTGTGGAATTAATATTTCTCCATCAATAAAACCACAATTAATAATATCTACTATTCTTCCATCTATAATTGCACTTGTATCAATAATTTTGGGCACGGCATTCCTAGCGTTTATTGACATTGAACGTGCCATATTTTCTGGAAAAAACAGCAACATTTCATCCCGTTTTTTCAAGCCGAATTGGAATCCTAAATAACCTAGTACAATAGTAATAATGATTGGCACAAAATGATTTAAGACGTTATTTCCTATAATTTGAAAAATGAATGATATCATAACCGAAATCAATAAACCTATAATAAGTCCAATCGTTGCAAATAATATTTCTACTGCACTTTGACGCATAAATGTTTGCTCTAATTCTTTCATACCAACAGTGATTTTATTAATAAACCACCCAAAAATTAAAAAGAACAAAATAATACCAATGAGACCAGTAAAATAGCTATTAGTTAATAATGCTATATCTCCTAAACCAGCATCAGTAGTGATGGCTGGAATAAAATATACACCTAAACTTGCACCTAGTATTATATAGCACAAGATTACAATGAATTTTACCATATTCACACTAGTAATCTCCTTTCTGCAAAACGCTCATTCATATGTACTACTATGAATAGAGCCATTGTTATTTAATTTATGTTAACTTTTTAAAGCATATTTTAAAGCTTCGTGAACACTTTTTACTCCTACTACTTTTATGTTATCTGGGAATGTCCATCCCCCTATGTTTGTTTCAGGTATAATCACCTTTTTAAAACCGAGTTTAGCTGCTTCTTGAACGCGTTGTTCAATTCTAGATACACGTCTAACTTCTCCAGTAAGACCTACTTCACCTATAAAACAATCTAAACCATCTACTGCCTTATCTTTAAAACTAGATGCTGTCGCTATTATAATACCTAGGTCAACTGCTGGTTCAGTTAATCTAACGCCCCCTGCTACTTTAATATAAGCATCTTGTTGTTGTAATAAATAATTTTCCTTTTTCTCTAATACTGCCATTAATAAACTTAAACGGTTATGATCTATACCAGTAGCCATCCGTCTAGGATTGTTAAATGTAGTTGGCGTAACTAAAGCTTGTACTTCTATTAGTAACGGTCGCGTTCCCTCCATTGTGGATACAATTGTAGATCCAGGTACATTTGTAGAACGTTCTTCTAAAAACATTTCGGAAGGATTTTTAACACCTTTCAATCCACTCTGTTTCATTTCAAAAATACCCATCTCATTTGTTGAACCGAAACGGTTCTTAACAGCCCTTAAAATACGATAAGCATGGTGTTCATCACCTTCAAAATACAATACCGTATCAACCATATGTTCAAGCAAACGAGGCCCTGCAATTTGACCTTCTTTTGTTACATGGCCAACGATAAATGTGGCAATGTTCATCTGTTTAGCTATATTCATAAGACTTTGTGTACTCTCTCTAACTTGAGAAACAGAACCTGGAGCAGAACTGATTTCTGGATGGAAAATCGTTTGAATTGAGTCTACAACAATCATATCTGGTTGTATTTGTTTCACCGTTTCGTGAATGATTTCTAAATCGGTTTCTGCAAACACATTTAACTGACTTGAATCTTCTTCTAATCTTTCAGCTCTTAGCTTAGTTTGATTTAAGGATTCTTCTCCAGTTATGTATAAAATATTGTAATCTTGAGATAAAGCTGCACAGATTTGCAATAATAATGTAGATTTACCGATACCCGGATCTCCACCAATGAGTACTAATGAGCCACTTACCACACCGCCACCGAGCACTCTATTAAATTCTTCAGATTTACTTTTAATCCTAGGCGTCGTTTCATGTTGAACTTCATTAAGTTTCTGTACTTTAGCTGATGTAGATTTACTTCTAACACCGTGTTTCGGACTGCTCTCTTTCTGCGCTATACTCTCTTCCATTTGATTCCATGCACCACAATTCGGACATTTTCCCATCCATTTCGGAGATTGATAGCCACATGCCATACATTCATATATTACTTTCTTTTTGGCCAAATTTGCACCTCCAACTTTATATAGAACAAATCTATTTTATACTTCTCTTTCTTTAAAGACAAATCAAAATGCTATTCTATTAAAAAAATCATTCCAAGTACTTCTTATGCCTAACTATTTTTTCGTACAAACAACCATGTTATAAAAGAATATTTTTGTCATCATTTACAAACAAAACTTATTTATCTATCCAACTATAATAATATATAAATAAAGACTGAGACATAATCATGTCTCAGCCTCTATTTATAAAGTAGCATTAACTACTGTACAAGAATGGAAATGCGGATATTGCTTTAGTCCTATAAAACGCTAATCCAATTCTTAAGTTACAAATTATGATTCAGTTGTTTCTTTTCTTTTGCTCGCTTTTTTACGCTTATTAATATCATATTTAAATTCTTCACCATCGTGGTCGATAACAACATCTTTACCTTCAATTTTATTACCGTCTAAGATAAGTTCACTTAGGTTATCTTCCACAGTTTTTTGGATAGCTCTAATTAATGGTCTTGCACCATATTCAGGGTCGTAACCTTCTTCAGCTATTTTTTCTTTGGCTTTTTCAGTTACTTTGATGTTGATGTCTTGTTCAGTTAAGCGTTCAGTTAATTTATTAACCATCATAGTAACAATTTCTTTTAGTTCTTCTTTATCTAATTTGTGGAAGACAATTGTGTCATCTACACGGTTTAAGAATTCTGGACGGAATGCATTTTTTAATTCTTTTAACATTGTTTTGCGAATTGTTTCGTATTCTTGGCCTTCCGCAGCACCGCCGAAACCAGCAAACCGTTGATCTTGTAATTCTTGTGCACCGACGTTAGAAGTCATAATAATTACTATATTTCTAAAGTCTACGCGACGACCTTTTGTATCTGTAAGGTGACCATCATCAAGCACTTGTAACAAGATATTAAATACATCTGGATGTGCTTTTTCGATTTCGTCAAATAAGATTACTGAATAAGGTTTACGTCTAACTTTTTCAGTTAATTGTCCACCGTCATCATGACCTACATAGCCTGGAGGAGCTCCGACTAAACGGCTCACTGCATGTTTCTCCATGAACTCACTCATGTCGACACGAATCATTGCGTCTTCTTCGCCAAACATAGATTCAGCTAAAGCTCTAGCAAGTTCGGTTTTACCAACACCCGTTGGCCCTAAGAATATAAAGCTACCAATTGGACGTTTAGGATCTTTCAATCCGGCACGCGCACGTCTTACAGCTTTACTAATTGAATTAACAGCTTCTTTTTGACCGATAACTCTTTCATGAAGCCCTTCTTCTAAGTTCAATAGACGTTGTGATTCTGTTTCATTAATTCTAGTTAATGGAATGCCTGTCCATCCTGCAATAACTTCTGCGATATCTTCTTCTGACAATGACGTACTTTCACCATTTTGCGTGTTTTTCCAGTTATTATTTGCTTCTTCGTATTGTTTTTCTAATTTAGTTTGTTTATCTCTTAAGTTTGCTGCATTTTCAAATTCTTGTGCATGCACTGCAGCATCTTTTTCGTTTTTAACTTGTTCAATTTGTTGTTCAATTTCTTTTAAGTTTGGTGGTGTTGTATGACTTTTTAGTCTAACTTTTGAACTTGCTTCATCAATTAAGTCAATTGCTTTATCTGGTAAGAAACGATCAGACACATAACGATTACTTAATTTAACTGCAGCTTCCACCGCTTCATCTGAAATATTAATGCGATGATGTGCTTCATAACGATCACGTAATCCTTTTAATATTTCAACTGTATCTTCTACAGTAGGTTCATCAACTTGCACTGGTTGGAAACGACGCTCAAGCGCTGCATCTTTTTCAATATTTTTACGGTATTCATCTAAAGTTGTCGCACCAATGCATTGTAACTCTCCACGTGCTAATGCTGGTTTTAAAATGTTAGATGCATCGATTGCACCTTCTGCGCCACCAGCACCTACAAGCGTATGCAATTCATCGATAAATAGAATTACGTTGCCAGCTTGATGAATTTCTTCCATTACTTTTTTCAAGCGTTCTTCAAATTCGCCTCGGTACTTAGTACCAGCAACAACTGTACCCATATCAAGTGACATAACACGTTTATTTTTTAACGTTTCCGGCACTTCATTGTTAACGATTGCTTGTGCTAATCCTTCTGCAATGGCAGTTTTACCGACACCAGGTTCACCAATTAATACTGGGTTGTTTTTAGTACGTCGACTAAGCACTTCGATGACACGTGTGATTTCACTATTTCTGCCGATTACAGGATCCAAAGTACCATCTTTAGCAATAACTGTTAAATCTCTCGCAAGACTATCTAATGTTGGCGTATTATTTGATTTGTTTGCTTGTGCATTTTTGTTATTCATTTCTGGGCTACCAAGTGCTTTAACTACTTGCGCACGAGCTTTTGTAATATTTAAGTCTAAGTTAGCAAATACGCGTGCTGCTACACCTTCATTTTCACGAATTAAACCTAATAAAATGTGTTCTGTTCCGACAAAATTATGGTGTAATTTTCTTGCTTCGTCCATAGATAATTCAATGACTTTTTTTGCTCTAGGTGTGTAATGTAATGCACCCATTTGTTCTTGCCCATGACCAATAAGTTTTTCCACTTCTTCAATTACTTTTTCTTCGGTAATGTCAAATGATTCTAAAACTTTTGCTGCGATGCCTTCCGGTTCTTTCATTAAACCAAGAAGCAAATGTTCTGTGCCAATATTAGAATGATTTAAACGGATTGCTTCTTCTTGAGCATGTGCTAGTACGCGTTGCGCACGTTCTGTAAGTCTACCAAATAACATAAATGAGACCTCCTATTTTATATACTTTCTTAATATATCTGATCGTTTTTCATTTACTGATTTATCATCTTCACTATCCAATAAAAATGCAGATTGAATGGCAATAATTAATTCATTGAATTTAAAGTCTTCTAATTCAATATAACCTAAATCGATACCTAATTTCACTTCACTCAATCTGAAGGAAGCTTCTTCCATTGAAATCAGTCTGCTATATTTCAAAATGCCTAATGCACGATAAACTCTATCTAAAGTTTCAACATGATTATGGCGATCTAATTGTTCTCGAATCTGCAATTCTTCATTAATTATTTGTTGCACTACTTCTGACAAGCTATCAATAATTTCTAACTCTGTTTTACCTAACGTCAATTGATTAGAAATTTGATAAATATGACCATAAACTTGAGAACCTTCACCATATATGCCTCTTATCGTAAAACCGAAACGATTTATTGTTTGAGCGATACGGTTCATTCTTTTCATGATTGAAAGCCCTGGTAGGTGAAGCATTACGCTCGCTCTTAATCCAGTACCAATATTGGTAGGGCAAGTTGTTAAATAGCCTAAACTTTCATCAAAACTAATGTCTAATTCTTGATCTATTTGGTCATCTACTTTAGAAGCTTTTTCAAATAACGTATGCAACGATAAATCATTACCCATCGCTTGAATACGCAAATGATCTTCTTCGTTAATCATTAAACTTAATGATTCGTCATCATTTAATAGTACCGCTGCGGCAGGTTGTTTTATTAATTCAGGACTTATAAGATGTTTCGCAACGAGTTTATATTTACTTTGTTGGTCCATAGTATCTAACCTTTGCAAAGTTAACTCGGGAAGCGCATCTTGAACTTCGTTAATCACTCTTTCACCTTCTTTTTCGGAAGGATACATTAGCGGGTGTACGTGATTGTCTAAGTTACGAGCTAATCTAATTCTTGAAGACATGACTACTGGTTGTTCTATTTCGTCTTGCATCCATTCACTTATATGTGAATTAATTTTCTTTTCGCTCATCACGTGACACCTCACTATCTGACTTTAATGCTTTTATTTCATCCCTTACAACTGCAGCTTGTTCAAATTCTTGTTCTTCAATTAAATGACTTAAATAATTTGTTTTGTCTTCAATTTGTTTCTTTAATGCTAATTTTTTATATGACGAGTGTGGTGTTTTTCCAGTATGTTCAAATTGACCACCTTGTACACGTCTAACTATATCTATAATGTCTTCTTTAAATGTATCATAACACTCTGCACAACCAAACTTACCTACATGTGCTATATCTCTTAATGACATTTGACAAGTTGGACAGCGTTTTGCTTCTCTAAAAGTTATTTCATCAAAGTTGATACCGTGTTTAGAAGCAAGGTGCTGTAAAATCTGCTTAACAACAAATGCACCTTCGATATCATCTTGGTGATTTTCTACTTGTTTATCTTGAGTCCAAGGGTTACCACCTTGTGCACATGTAGTGCATACCCACTTTTCTTGAGTACCTTCTTGACCTTTAATCGATATTTTAACTTCTGCCTCATTTAAATGGCAATTTTCACATAACACGGCTATCACCTCGCCTTAATAGTAATTAATTATTGGCAGTAATCGTTTTAAAATGTTAGCCCGAATAATATCTCTAGCTACAATATCCATTTTTAAAGTTTCTCTATCAATAACTGCACTAATCATTTTTGCTTCTCTCTCAGTAATATAGGACTTTTCTAATAATCCGTCTATTATATAGTACGCTTGTTGTTGTGAAATAGAAGGACCAATAATTTGAAGTAAGTGATTAATATAACCAGTTTCGTCTTTATTTTCAATCTTAGTGATTCGAATATATCCTCCTCCACCTCTTTTACTTTCTATTTCATAACCATGTTTATTAGTGAAACGTGTTTTAATCACATAGTTTAATTGCGAAGGAACACAGTCGAAACGTTGCGCGACATGTGCACGTTGAATTTCAACAGCGTCTTCATTGGTGTCTTCAAATAACTTTTTAATGTACTGTTCTATGATGTCTGACATATTATGCATGATTATCACCTCTTTTTGACCTTCTTTGACTATATTATATGACCAACTTTGACCTTTTTCAACCAATATGATTTAAAAATTTTGAATAACTATGTTACTAATATTACTTTTATTGTATTATAGATGATAAGAAAAAAATAAAGGGATGAGAACATTATGCATATTATCATTGGCTTGATTGGGATAGTAGTATTTTTGGTACTAGCCGTGTTATTTAGCTCAGACAGGAAAAATATTCGTTGGAAATATGTTGGCCTACTGTTACTTATACAATTAGTTTTTGCATTTATTCTATTGAAAACTAAAGCTGGAATAACAGTCATTGGAGGAATATCAGACGGCTTTAACTATTTATTAGCAAAAGCGGCTGAAGGTGTTAATTTTGTGTTTGGTGGCTTTGAATTTGTAGATCCAAAAAACCCACCTTTTTTCTTTAACGTATTATTACCGATTGTATTTATTTCTGCTCTTATCGGTATCTTACAATATACAAAAATTTTACCTTTAATTATTAACGTTTTGGGATTCTTAATTTCTAAAATTAATGGGATGGGGCGTTTAGAGTCTTACAATGCTGTAGCAGCAGCCATTCTAGGGCAATCCGAAGTATTTATATCTTTAAAAAAAGAATTAGCTTACATACCTAAACAGCGTTTATACACACTTACAGCTTCGGCAATGTCTACTGTTTCCGCTTCAATAATTGGTGCTTATTTCACATTGATTGAACCTAAATATGTCGTAACAGCGGTTGTATTAAACTTATTTGGTGGCTTTATTATTGCCTCAATTATTAATCCATATCAAGTTGATGAAAAGGAAGATAAATTAATCGTTCAAGAAAGTGAAACACAAAAACAATCTTTCTTCGAAGTTTTAGGGGAATATATTTTAGATGGTTTTAAAGTAGCAGTTATCGTCGGCGCAATGTTGATTGGATATATCGCAATCATTGCGTTACTTAACGGCGTAGTAAGCTTTATTTTCTCTGGTATATCCGGTGGACACCTTCACTGGGATTTCCAAACATTAATTGGTTTCGTTTTTGCACCTTTCGCATTTTTAGCTGGTGTACCATGGAGCGATGCTGTTCAATCCGGATCAATAATGGCAACCAAGTTATTATCAAATGAATTCGTCGCAATGCAAAGCTTAGGGAAAGCGAGTGGCATGGGCGATCACGCTAAAGGTATCGTTTCAGTATTTGTAGTTTCATTTGCCAACTTCAGTTCTATCGGAATTATTTCTGGTGCTATCAAATCACTTAATAACGAAAAAGGAGATATGGTTGCACGTTTTGGCTTGAAATTACTTTTCGGTGCAACACTTGTTTCATTTATTTCAGCAGCTATCGCTGGTTTCTTCATCTAAATAACTAAAATAAAGTGATCATAATGGATAATCCACTATGATCACTTTTTAATTATTTAACTTTTTCAGTTATTTTTGGTCGCACAATATTTTCAATAAAGTAATGCGTTACTCTATAATCATCAGTTAATTCAGGATGAAAAGAAACGCCTAAGTACTTACCTTCCTGAACAGCTACAATTTTATCTCCAACTTTACTTAATACATCTACATTAGCTCGTACGCTTTCTATATGCGGCGCTCTTATAAATACACCTTCAATATCTTCTGCAATACCTTTAATGTCTAATTCGGATTCAAAACTGTCTACTTGTCGTCCAAATGAGTTACGCTGTACAGTAATATCTAATTTACTTAAATATCCTTCTTCACCAACGATATCTTTTGCTAAGACAATTAAACCAGCACATGTTCCAAACATAGGTAAACTAGATTCTTTTAGTGCATCTTTAAATCCATATAAGTTCATCAGACGACGTAACGTAGTCGATTCCCCACCTGGCAATATTAGTCCATCGATTTCTTCAAGTTGCCCAACGCTTTTAATTGCAATTCCATCATGTCCACTTAATTCAATGTGACGAATATGTTCTCTAACTGCTCCTTGAAGCGCTAATACACCTATTTTCATATTACCAACCACGCTCTTGCATACGTTCTTCTAAAGAAAGTTGATTAATGTCTAAACCTTTCATAGCAGTACCTAATTCTTTAGATAAACGACCGATTAATTCGTAATCTTGATAATGCGTTGTTGCTTGTACGATAGCTTTCGCAAATTTTTCAGGATCTTCTGACTTAAAGATACCTGAGCCAACAAATACCCCGTCTGCACCTAATTCCATCATTAGCGCGGCATCTTGAGGTGTTGCTACGCCACCTGCCGCAAAGTTAACCACTGGTAAGCGACCATTGTCTTTAATTGCTTTTAATACTTCGTAAGGTGCCCCAATATTTTTAGCTTCAGTCATAATTTCATCGTCATTCATCACAGTTAAACGACTTACTTCTGAATTAACTTGGCGAATATGTCTAACAGCTTCGACGATATTTCCAGTTCCAGGTTCACCTTTAGTTCTTAACATCGCAGATCCTTCACCAATACGACGAGCAGCTTCTCCTAGATTTCTACAACCACAAACGAACGGTACAGTGAATTGATCTTTTAATAAATGATATTCTTCGTCCGCTGGAGTTAGCACTTCTGATTCATCTATATAATCTACACCCATTGATTCTAACACGCGTGCTTCTGTGATATGTCCGATTCGAGCCTTAGCCATTACAGGTATAGAAACTGCATTCATTACTTCTTCCACAATTTTAGGATTAGCCATTCTAGCTACGCCACCAGCTGCTCTGATATCAGATGGTACACGTTCTAATGCCATTACTGCAACGGCACCTGCTTCTTCAGCAATTTTTGCTTGTTCAGCATTGACAACGTCCATAATAACGCCACCTTTTTGCATTTCAGCCATTCCTCTTTTTACTCTCTCTGATCCGGTAATTTTAGACATTTATACTTACCCCTTTACTTAGTTGATTAAATTCATTTTAAGAGATAAACTGGTATTTAAAAAGGTACAATTTCAAATAAATTTTAGGGGTCAGTTTATGAGTAAACAAACATTGTATATTAATTTATATGAATCATTGAAACAACAAATAATTGAAGGACAGTATGCATCCCATGATAAATTTCCATCAAAAAGAGTATTAGGTGAGCATTTATCGGTAAGTAATACAACAATAGAACATGCATATCAATTATTATTAGACGAAGGATTTATTTATTCTAAACCACGTTCCGGTTACTTTGTATCAGATATAGAATCACTACCGGTCATTTATAAAAATCAGTCGCAACATTTTAGCGAAATTAATAATACTAGTGTGAAAAAATCTGATATTAAGTATAAATATGCCTTTAATATGTCAGAAATTGATTCAGAATATTTTCCAATGCAACAATTTAGGAAGTATGCTCGTGATGTTTTTGAAGATAATGAAATAGACTTACTTCAACACAGGAGTTCAGAGGGTTTATGGGAATTAAGACAACAAATCGCACATTATCTCTTTAATAGTAGAGGTGTAAGTAGCCATCCCGATCAAATTATTATCGGAAGCTCTACAGAGCAACTGATTAATTTAGTAACTGACATTTTAAAAAACGCTTCCTTTATAATTGAACATCCTAGCTATCCACCTATTAAACAAGTACTTGATAAGAAGCAAATAAATTATATTCAAGTCCCAGTAACACAAACAGGTATAGATATTGATGCATTTAAACATAACAATAATAACATTGCATATGTTACGCCGTCACATCAATTTCCTACTGGATATGTAATGAATTTAAAGAAAAGAACACAACTTATACATTGGGCTCAACTTAACGATGACCGATATATTATTGAAGATGACTATGATTCAGAATTTAGATATTCAGGTAAACCTTTACCTGCATTGCAAAGTTTAGATACAAAAGACAAAGTTATTTATATAAGTACATTTTCAAAGTCGTTATATCCAAGTTGCCGTGTTGCTTATGCAGTGTTACCTCAGAAATTATTGGATCAGTACCATCAATTAGAACACAAAGAGGGTAACACCGTACCAGTACATATGCAAAAACTAGTTTCTAATTTTATGCAATCAGGTAGCTTCGAAAGACACCTTAACAAGATGAGAACCGTTTATAATAATAAATTAAGTTATATATTAGAAAGATTAGAACCCTATCATAATCAATTGCAAATTGAAGGGACACTGACAGGGATGCACTTCACATTAACAGTAACTAATGGGCTTACCTTAGAAGAATGTTTAGCTCAAGCTAAAGATAATTTATTAAAAATTGTACCACTTGCACAATATAACAGTGACGAAACAGCTCCAAAATTTATAATTGGATTTGGTGGCATCCCTCAAAACGAACTAAAAGCTCATACAGACATACTCATTCAATCACTAACAAAGTAAAGTATCACTTCTTGATTTTATCAAGTTAGTGATACTTATGCAGTTGCACCCGCAACTGTGATCCTTTGTATTCACTTTAAAGTCCCACTACCTTTTCTCTCTACGCCAAAGTTTTAATATTCTATTTACATTTTATATAAACAGACCTGCGGTCTTATAGTGTTTAAAACATTATTTTGAGAAGTTAAGCTCCTTATTGGGCATAAAAAAAAGAGACCTTTAGGTCTCTTGATTGCCTGGCAACGTCCTACTCTAGCGGGATGTAAATCCGACTACCATCGGCGCTAAGGAGCTTAACTTCTGTGTTCGGCATGGGAACAGGTGTGACCTCCTTGCCATTGTCACCAGACAATGATGTATAACATTTATACATTCAAAACTAGATAGTAAGTAAATATAAATTAACCAATCAAAACATTTAAAAATTGATTAAGTCTTCGATCGATTAGTATTCGTCAGCTCCACATGTCGCCATGCTTCCACCTCGAACCTATTAACCTCATCATCTTTGAGGGATCTTATAACCGAAGTTGGGAAATCTCATCTTGAGGGGGGCTTCATGCTTAGATGCTTTCAGCACTTATCCCGTCCATACATAGCTACCCAGCGATGCCGTTGGCACGACAACTGGTACACCAGAGGTATGTCCATCCCGGTCCTCTCGTACTAAGGACAGCTCCTCTCAAATTTCCTACGCCCACGACGGATAGGGACCGAACTGTCTCACGACGTTCTGAACCCAGCTCGCGTACCGCTTTAATGGGCGAACAGCCCAACCCTTGGGACCGACTACAGCCCCAGGATGCGATGAGCCGACATCGAGGTGCCAAACCTCCCCGTCGATGTGAACTCTTGGGGGAGATAAGCCTGTTATCCCCGGGGTAGCTTTTATCCGTTGAGCGATGGCCCTTCCATGCGGAACCACCGGATCACTAAGTCCGTCTTTCGACCCTGCTCGACTTGTAAGTCTCGCAGTCAAGCTCCCTTATGCCTTTACACTCTGTGAATGATTTCCAACCATTCTGAGGGAACCTTTGAGCGCCTCCGTTACTCTTTAGGAGGCGACCGCCCCAGTCAAACTGCCCATCTGACACTGTCTCCCACCATGCTAAATGGTGCGGGTTAGAAATCCAACACAGCGAGGGTAGTATCCCACCAACGCCTCCACGTAAACTAGCGTTCACGTTTCTAAGGCTCCTACCTATCCTGTACAAACTGTGCCGAATTTCAATATCAGACTGCAGTAAAGCTCCACGGGGTCTTTCCGTCCTGTCGCGGGTAACCTGCATCTTCACAGGTACTATGATTTCACCGAGTCTCTCGTTGAGACAGTGCCCAAATCGTTACGCCTTTCGTGCGGGTCGGAACTTACCCGACAAGGAATTTCGCTACCTTAGGACCGTTATAGTTACGGCCGCCGTTTACTGGGGCTTCGATTCGTAGCTTCGCAGAAGCTAACCACTCCTCTTAACCTTCCAGCACCGGGCAGGCGTCAGCCCCTATACATCACCTTACGGTTTAGCAGAGACCTGTGTTTTTGATAAACAGTCGCTTGGGCCTATTCACTGCGGCTCTCCCGGGCGTTAACCCTAGAGAGCACCCCTTCTCCCGAAGTTACGGGGTCATTTTGCCGAGTTCCTTAACGAGAGTTCGCTCGCTCACCTTAGAATTCTCATCTTGACTACCTGTGTCGGTTTGCGGTACGGGCACCTAATATTCTAGCTAGAGGCTTTTCTTGGCAGTGTGAAATCAACGACTCGAGGAAACAATTTCCTCTCCCCATCACAGCTTGACCTTATGAGTGCCGGATTTGCCTAACACTCAGTCTTACTGCTTGGACGTGCACTCCAACAGCACGCTTCGCCTATCCTACTGCGTCCCCCCATCGCTTAAAACGAATTTAGGTGGTACAGGAATATCAACCTGTTATCCATCGCCTACGCCTATCGGCCTCAGCTTAGGTCCCGACTAACCCAGAGCGGACGAGCCTTCCTCTGGAAACCTTAGTCAATCGGTGGACGGGATTCTCACCCGTCTTTCGCTACTCACACCGGCATTCTCACTTCTAAGCGCTCCACATGTCCTTGCGATCATGCTTCAACGCCCTTAGAACGCTCTCCTACCATTGTCCTACGGACAATCCACAGCTTCGGTAATATGTTTAGCCCCGGTACATTTTCGGCGCAGTGTCACTCGACTAGTGAGCTATTACGCACTCTTTAAATGATGGCTGCTTCTAAGCCAACATCCTAGTTGTCTGGGCAACGCCACATCCTTTTCCACTTAACATATATTTTGGGACCTTAGCTGGTGGTCTGGGCTGTTTCCCTTTCGAACACGGACCTTATCACCCATGTTCTGACTCCCAAGTTAAATTGATTGGCATTCGGAGTTTGTCTGAATTCGGTAACCCGATAAGGGCCCCTCGTCCAAACAGTGCTCTACCTCCAATAATCATCACTTGAGGCTAGCCCTAAAGCTATTTCGGAGAGAACCAGCTATCTCCAGGTTCGATTGGAATTTCTCCGCTACCCACAACTCATCCGCTCACTTTTCAACGTAAGTCGGTTCGGTCCTCCATTCAGTGTTACCTGAACTTCAACCTGGTCATGGGTAGATCACCTGGTTTCGGGTCTACGACCAAATACTCAACGCCCTATTCAGACTCGCTTTCGCTACGGCTCCACATTTCCTGCTTAACCTTGCATCAAATCGTAACTCGCCGGTTCATTCTACAAAAGGCACGCCATCACCCATTAACGGGCTCTGACTACTTGTAAGCACACGGTTTCAAGTTCTCTTTCACTCCCCTTCCGGGGTACTTTTCACCTTTCCCTCACGGTACTGGTTCACTATCGGTCACTAGAGAGTATTTAGCCTTGGGAGATGGTCCTCCCAGATTCCGACGGAATTTCACGTGCTCCGTCGTACTCAGGATCCACTCAAGAGTGCTATCGTTTTCGACTACAGGATTATTACCTTCTTTGATGCATCTTTCCAGATGCTTCGTCTAACAATAACTTTTGTAACTCCGTATAGAGTGTCCTACAACCCCAACAAGCAAGCTTGTTGGTTTGGGCTGTTCCCGTTTCGCTCGCCGCTACTCAGGGAATCGATTTTTCTTTCTCTTCCTCCGGGTACTAAGATGTTTCAGTTCTCCGGGTATGCCTTCAAACATGCTATGTATTCACATGTTGATTACACGACATGACTCGTGTAGGGTTTCCCCATTCGGAAATCTCTGGATCAACGCTTACTTACAGCTCCCCAAAGCATATCGTCGTTAGTAACGTCCTTCTTCGGCTTCTAGTGCCAAGGCATCCACCGTGCGCCCTTAATAACTTAATCTTTTTGTTTTTAAGTCAAACGCAATGTTTAACTCAAAACCCAAAATGTTATTAATCTGTGAGTGTTCTTTCGAACACTAGCGATTATTTTAGTTTGAATTCAAGCTTTTAAAAACTCTAATTCACTCGGTTTTGCTTGGTAAAATCTATTTTTACTTACTTATCTAGTTTTCAATGTACAATTTTAAATAAATGGTGGGCCTAAGTGGACTCGAACCACCGACCTCACGCTTATCAGGCGTGCGCTCTAACCAGCTGAGCTATAGGCCCATTTTTTAGTTAAAATAATAAAATGCTCAAATGAGCATTCAAAACTGAATACAATATGTCTACGTTATCCCTCTCATCTTCATAGAAGATGTTCCGAATATATCCTTAGAAAGGAGGTGATCCAGCCGCACCTTCCGATACGGCTACCTTGTTACGACTTCACCCCAATCATTTGTCCCACCTTCGACGGCTAGCTCCATAATGGTTACTCCACCGGCTTCGGGTGTTACAAACTCTCGTGGTGTGACGGGCGGTGTGTACAAGACCCGGGAACGTATTCACCGTAGCATGCTGATCTACGATTACTAGCGATTCCAGCTTCATGTAGTCGAGTTGCAGACTACAATCCGAACTGAGAACAACTTTATGGGATTTGCATGACCTCGCGGTTTAGCTGCCCTTTGTATTGTCCATTGTAGCACGTGTGTAGCCCAAATCATAAGGGGCATGATGATTTGACGTCATCCCCACCTTCCTCCGGTTTGTCACCGGCAGTCAACTTAGAGTGCCCAACTTAATGATGGCAACTAAGCTTAAGGGTTGCGCTCGTTGCGGGACTTAACCCAACATCTCACGACACGAGCTGACGACAACCATGCACCACCTGTCACTTTGTCCCCCGAAGGGGAAAACTCTGTCTCCAGAGTGGTCAAAGGATGTCAAGATTTGGTAAGGTTCTTCGCGTTGCTTCGAATTAAACCACATGCTCCACCGCTTGTGCGGGTCCCCGTCAATTCCTTTGAGTTTCAACCTTGCGGTCGTACTCCCCAGGCGGAGTGCTTAATGCGTTAGCTGCAGCACTAAGGGGCGGAAACCCCCTAACACTTAGCACTCATCGTTTACGGCGTGGACTACCAGGGTATCTAATCCTGTTTGATCCCCACGCTTTCGCACATCAGCGTCAGTTACAGACCAGAAAGTCGCCTTCGCCACTGGTGTTCCTCCATATCTCTGCGCATTTCACCGCTACACATGGAATTCCACTTTCCTCTTCTGCACTCAAGTCTCCCAGTTTCCAATGACCCTCCACGGTTGAGCCGTGGGCTTTCACATCAGACTTAAGAAACCGCCTACGCGCGCTTTACGCCCAATAATTCCGGATAACGCTTGCCACCTACGTATTACCGCGGCTGCTGGCACGTAGTTAGCCGTGGCTTTCTGATTAGGTACCGTCAAGATGCGCACAGTTACTTACGCACATGTTCTTCCCTAATAACAGAGCTTTACGATCCGAAGACCTTCATCACTCACGCGGCGTTGCTCCGTCAGGCTTTCGCCCATTGCGGAAGATTCCCTACTGCTGCCTCCCGTAGGAGTCTGGACCGTGTCTCAGTTCCAGTGTGGCCGATCACCCTCTCAGGTCGGCTACGTATCGTTGCCTTGGTAAGCCGTTACCTTACCAACTAGCTAATACGGCGCGGGTCCATCTATAAGTGATAGCAAAACCATCTTTCACTGTAGAACCATGCGGTTCTACATGTTATCCGGCATTAGCTTCGGTTTCCCGAAGTTATTCCAGTCTTATAGGTAGGTTACCCACGTGTTACTCACCCGTCCGCCGCTAACGTCAAAGGAGCAAGCTCCTTATCTGTTCGCTCGACTTGCATGTATTAGGCACGCCGCCAGCGTTCATCCTGAGCCAGGATCAAACTCTCCATAAAAAATTATGATGTTTGATTAGCTCATAAAATACTAATTTGTGTGTTATCTCTAACACGTTTAAACCAACGATTATATCGTTGCGTTTGGAATTAACGTTGACATATTGCAATTCAGTTTTCAATGTTCATTTGTTTAATCAACAAGAATAAATTATACAGACAATAGCTTTCAAAGTCAATAACTTTTTAATCTTTTCAATAAAACTTCCATAAAAAAACGACCTCGCGGTCTAAAAATGGAATTGCCTGGCAACGTCCTACTCTAGCGGGATGTAAATCCGACTACCATCGGCGCTAAGGAGCTTAACTTCTGTGTTCGGCATGGGAACAGGTGTGACCTCCTTGCCATTGTCACCAGACAATGATGTATAACATTTATACATTCAAAACTAGATAGTAAGTAAATATAAATTAACCAATCAAAACATTTAAAAATTGATTAAGTCTTCGATCGATTAGTATTCGTCAGCTCCACATGTCGCCATGCTTCCACCTCGAACCTATTAACCTCATCATCTTTGAGGGATCTTATAACCGAAGTTGGGAAATCTCATCTTGAGGGGGGCTTCATGCTTAGATGCTTTCAGCACTTATCCCGTCCATACATAGCTACCCAGCGATGCCGTTGGCACGACAACTGGTACACCAGAGGTATGTCCATCCCGGTCCTCTCGTACTAAGGACAGCTCCTCTCAAATTTCCTACGCCCACGACGGATAGGGACCGAACTGTCTCACGACGTTCTGAACCCAGCTCGCGTACCGCTTTAATGGGCGAACAGCCCAACCCTTGGGACCGACTACAGCCCCAGGATGCGATGAGCCGACATCGAGGTGCCAAACCTCCCCGTCGATGTGAACTCTTGGGGGAGATAAGCCTGTTATCCCCGGGGTAGCTTTTATCCGTTGAGCGATGGCCCTTCCATGCGGAACCACCGGATCACTAAGTCCGTCTTTCGACCCTGCTCGACTTGTAAGTCTCGCAGTCAAGCTCCCTTATGCCTTTACACTCTGTGAATGATTTCCAACCATTCTGAGGGAACCTTTGAGCGCCTCCGTTACTCTTTAGGAGGCGACCGCCCCAGTCAAACTGCCCATCTGACACTGTCTCCCACCATGCTAAATGGTGCGGGTTAGAAATCCAACACAGCGAGGGTAGTATCCCACCAACGCCTCCACGTAAACTAGCGTTCACGTTTCTAAGGCTCCTACCTATCCTGTACAAACTGTGCCGAATTTCAATATCAGACTGCAGTAAAGCTCCACGGGGTCTTTCCGTCCTGTCGCGGGTAACCTGCATCTTCACAGGTACTATGATTTCACCGAGTCTCTCGTTGAGACAGTGCCCAAATCGTTACGCCTTTCGTGCGGGTCGGAACTTACCCGACAAGGAATTTCGCTACCTTAGGACCGTTATAGTTACGGCCGCCGTTTACTGGGGCTTCGATTCGTAGCTTCGCAGAAGCTAACCACTCCTCTTAACCTTCCAGCACCGGGCAGGCGTCAGCCCCTATACATCACCTTACGGTTTAGCAGAGACCTGTGTTTTTGATAAACAGTCGCTTGGGCCTATTCACTGCGGCTCTCCCGGGCGTTAACCCTAGAGAGCACCCCTTCTCCCGAAGTTACGGGGTCATTTTGCCGAGTTCCTTAACGAGAGTTCGCTCGCTCACCTTAGAATTCTCATCTTGACTACCTGTGTCGGTTTGCGGTACGGGCACCTAATATTCTAGCTAGAGGCTTTTCTTGGCAGTGTGAAATCAACGACTCGAGGAAACAATTTCCTCTCCCCATCACAGCTTGACCTTATGAGTGCCGGATTTGCCTAACACTCAGTCTTACTGCTTGGACGTGCACTCCAACAGCACGCTTCGCCTATCCTACTGCGTCCCCCCATCGCTTAAAACGAATTTAGGTGGTACAGGAATATCAACCTGTTATCCATCGCCTACGCCTATCGGCCTCAGCTTAGGTCCCGACTAACCCAGAGCGGACGAGCCTTCCTCTGGAAACCTTAGTCAATCGGTGGACGGGATTCTCACCCGTCTTTCGCTACTCACACCGGCATTCTCACTTCTAAGCGCTCCACATGTCCTTGCGATCATGCTTCAACGCCCTTAGAACGCTCTCCTACCATTGTCCTACGGACAATCCACAGCTTCGGTAATATGTTTAGCCCCGGTACATTTTCGGCGCAGTGTCACTCGACTAGTGAGCTATTACGCACTCTTTAAATGATGGCTGCTTCTAAGCCAACATCCTAGTTGTCTGGGCAACGCCACATCCTTTTCCACTTAACATATATTTTGGGACCTTAGCTGGTGGTCTGGGCTGTTTCCCTTTCGAACACGGACCTTATCACCCATGTTCTGACTCCCAAGTTAAATTGATTGGCATTCGGAGTTTGTCTGAATTCGGTAACCCGATAAGGGCCCCTCGTCCAAACAGTGCTCTACCTCCAATAATCATCACTTGAGGCTAGCCCTAAAGCTATTTCGGAGAGAACCAGCTATCTCCAGGTTCGATTGGAATTTCTCCGCTACCCACAACTCATCCGCTCACTTTTCAACGTAAGTCGGTTCGGTCCTCCATTCAGTGTTACCTGAACTTCAACCTGGTCATGGGTAGATCACCTGGTTTCGGGTCTACGACCAAATACTCAACGCCCTATTCAGACTCGCTTTCGCTACGGCTCCACATTTCCTGCTTAACCTTGCATCAAATCGTAACTCGCCGGTTCATTCTACAAAAGGCACGCCATCACCCATTAACGGGCTCTGACTACTTGTAAGCACACGGTTTCAAGTTCTCTTTCACTCCCCTTCCGGGGTACTTTTCACCTTTCCCTCACGGTACTGGTTCACTATCGGTCACTAGAGAGTATTTAGCCTTGGGAGATGGTCCTCCCAGATTCCGACGGAATTTCACGTGCTCCGTCGTACTCAGGATCCACTCAAGAGTGCTATCGTTTTCGACTACAGGATTATTACCTTCTTTGATGCATCTTTCCAGATGCTTCGTCTAACAATAACTTTTGTAACTCCGTATAGAGTGTCCTACAACCCCAACAAGCAAGCTTGTTGGTTTGGGCTGTTCCCGTTTCGCTCGCCGCTACTCAGGGAATCGATTTTTCTTTCTCTTCCTCCGGGTACTAAGATGTTTCAGTTCTCCGGGTATGCCTTCAAACATGCTATGTATTCACATGTTGATTACACGACATGACTCGTGTAGGGTTTCCCCATTCGGAAATCTCTGGATCAACGCTTACTTACAGCTCCCCAAAGCATATCGTCGTTAGTAACGTCCTTCTTCGGCTTCTAGTGCCAAGGCATCCACCGTGCGCCCTTAATAACTTAATCTTTTTGTTTTTAAGTCAAACGCAATGTTTAACTCAAAACCCAAAATGTTATTAATCTGTGAGTGTTCTTTCGAACACTAGCGATTATTTTAGTTTGAATTCAAGCTTTTAAAAACTCTAATTCACTCGGTTTTGCTTGGTAAAATCTATTTTTACTTACTTATCTAGTTTTCAATGTACAATCTTTGAATACTCTATGAGCATTCAAAACTGAATACAATATGTCTACGTTATCCCTCTCATCTTCGTAGAAGATGTTCCGAATATATCCTTAGAAAGGAGGTGATCCAGCCGCACCTTCCGATACGGCTACCTTGTTACGACTTCACCCCAATCATTTGTCCCACCTTCGACGGCTAGCTCCATAATGGTTACTCCACCGGCTTCGGGTGTTACAAACTCTCGTGGTGTGACGGGCGGTGTGTACAAGACCCGGGAACGTATTCACCGTAGCATGCTGATCTACGATTACTAGCGATTCCAGCTTCATGTAGTCGAGTTGCAGACTACAATCCGAACTGAGAACAACTTTATGGGATTTGCATGACCTCGCGGTTTAGCTGCCCTTTGTATTGTCCATTGTAGCACGTGTGTAGCCCAAATCATAAGGGGCATGATGATTTGACGTCATCCCCACCTTCCTCCGGTTTGTCACCGGCAGTCAACTTAGAGTGCCCAACTTAATGATGGCAACTAAGCTTAAGGGTTGCGCTCGTTGCGGGACTTAACCCAACATCTCACGACACGAGCTGACGACAACCATGCACCACCTGTCACTTTGTCCCCCGAAGGGGAAAACTCTGTCTCCAGAGTGGTCAAAGGATGTCAAGATTTGGTAAGGTTCTTCGCGTTGCTTCGAATTAAACCACATGCTCCACCGCTTGTGCGGGTCCCCGTCAATTCCTTTGAGTTTCAACCTTGCGGTCGTACTCCCCAGGCGGAGTGCTTAATGCGTTAGCTGCAGCACTAAGGGGCGGAAACCCCCTAACACTTAGCACTCATCGTTTACGGCGTGGACTACCAGGGTATCTAATCCTGTTTGATCCCCACGCTTTCGCACATCAGCGTCAGTTACAGACCAGAAAGTCGCCTTCGCCACTGGTGTTCCTCCATATCTCTGCGCATTTCACCGCTACACATGGAATTCCACTTTCCTCTTCTGCACTCAAGTCTCCCAGTTTCCAATGACCCTCCACGGTTGAGCCGTGGGCTTTCACATCAGACTTAAGAAACCGCCTACGCGCGCTTTACGCCCAATAATTCCGGATAACGCTTGCCACCTACGTATTACCGCGGCTGCTGGCACGTAGTTAGCCGTGGCTTTCTGATTAGGTACCGTCAAGATGCGCACAGTTACTTACGCACATGTTCTTCCCTAATAACAGAGCTTTACGATCCGAAGACCTTCATCACTCACGCGGCGTTGCTCCGTCAGGCTTTCGCCCATTGCGGAAGATTCCCTACTGCTGCCTCCCGTAGGAGTCTGGACCGTGTCTCAGTTCCAGTGTGGCCGATCACCCTCTCAGGTCGGCTACGTATCGTTGCCTTGGTAAGCCGTTACCTTACCAACTAGCTAATACGGCGCGGGTCCATCTATAAGTGATAGCAAAACCATCTTTCACTGTAGAACCATGCGGTTCTACATGTTATCCGGCATTAGCTTCGGTTTCCCGAAGTTATTCCAGTCTTATAGGTAGGTTACCCACGTGTTACTCACCCGTCCGCCGCTAACGTCAAAGGAGCAAGCTCCTTATCTGTTCGCTCGACTTGCATGTATTAGGCACGCCGCCAGCGTTCATCCTGAGCCAGGATCAAACTCTCCATAAAAAATTATGATGTTTGATTAGCTCATAAAATACTAATTTGTGTGTTATCTCTAACACGTTTAAACCAACGATTATATCGTTGCGTTTGGAATTAACGTTGACATATTGCAATTCAGTTTTCAATGTTCATTTGTTTAATCAAAATGATGGTGGAGACTAGCGGGATCGAACCGCTGACCTCCTGCGTGCAAAGCAGGCGCTCTCCCATCTGAGCTAAGCCCCCATTTAGTAAACAAGAGTCGGGAAGACAGGATTCGAACCTGCGACCCCTTGGTCCCAAACCAAGTGCTCTACCAAGCTGAGCTACTTCCCGTATTTAATTAAAAATTTATAAAATGGCGCGCCCGATAGGAGTCGAACCCATAGCCTCTTGATCCGTAGTCAAACGCTCTATCCAATTGAGCTACGGGCGCATTTCATAAAAAAGATGGTGCCGAGGACCGGAATCGAACCGGTACGGTAATTACTTACCGCAGGATTTTAAGTCCTGTGCGTCTGCCAGTTCCGCCACCCCGGCAAAAAAATGGAGCAGAAGACGGGATTCGAACCCGCGACCCCGACCTTGGCAAGGTCGTATTCTACCGCTGAACTACTTCTGCATATCCAAAATAACTTAATGATTTTGAATCTGGATGAGCCATAGAGGATTCGAACCTCTGACCCTCTGATTAAAAGTCAGATGCTCTACCAACTGAGCTAATGGCTCATGAGATGGTGCCGGCCAGAGGACTTGAACCCCCAACCTACTGATTACAAGTCAGTTGCTCTACCAGTTGAGCTAGGCCGGCACAATATCAAATTGAGAAATGGTGGAGAATGACGGGTTCGAACCGCCGACCCTCTGCTTGTAAGGCAGATGCTCTCCCAGCTGAGCTAATTCTCCGATTTGTTTATTGCCTGGCAACGTCCTACTCTAGCGGGATGTAAATCCGACTACCATCGGCGCTAAGGAGCTTAACTTCTGTGTTCGGCATGGGAACAGGTGTGACCTCCTTGCCATTGTCACCAGACAAATTAACTTACTTTATTAATAATACACATTTTATTTATTGTTTTCAATAGTCAATTTTACACTTTGAAATTACAACTGAGTTATGTATAAAAAGTACGAACAGATCTTCAATCGCTTGTTTTTTGCGACTTTTATATAATACTTGATTTCGTAATACTTGTCAATGCTTTTTTAACTGAATTTTATTCTTTATATTATGTATTAGTCATATTAAACACTTTTTTCTCGACTTGAATAAGTCTATCACAGATTCGTATATATTTCTATTCCTTTTTCAACTACAATTTTATCTTAATTGTGTAAATATGCGCACAAAGTATATTTTAAAGCTTGTTGTTTTTGCAAAAAGAAGATTTAAAAAATAAAAAACAGTTCTCATCCCAAAATTTTGGGAAGGAACTGTTTTTATTAATTATTTTTGTCTCATATAAGGGAACAATAATACGTCTCTAATTGAAGCTGAGTTTGTTAATAGCATTACAAGTCTATCGATACCTATACCAAGTCCACCTGTTGGAGGCATGCCGTATTCTAATGCTTCAATGAAATCCTCGTCCATTTCATGTGCTTCGTCATTACCTTGAGCTTTTTCAACTAATTGAGCCTCAAATCTCTCTCTTTGATCTATTGGATCATTAAGTTCAGTAAATGCATTGCCATGCTCTCTACCTACTATGAACAATTCAAAACGATCAGTAAATCTTGGGTCTTCTGGATTTTTCTTAGCTAATGGAGAAATTTCAATTGGATGTCCATATATAAATGTAGGTTGAATTAATGTTTCTTCAACTTTTTGTTCAAAAAACTCATTCAAAATATGTCCATATTTCATTGATTCTGTAATATCAATCCCATGTTCTTTAGCTAAATTTTTCGCTTCTTCTGTAGTTTCGACTTCATAAAAGTTTACTCCAGTAACTTCTTTAACTGCATCTACCATGTGTACACGATTCCAGCTTGATTCTAAATCAATAGTGTCTTCTCCATATTGAACTTTTGCAGTTCCTAATACATTTTGAGCAATTTCTCTAATCATAGATTCTGTTAAGTCCATGATATCAACATAGTCAGCGTAAGCTTCGTATAATTCAATCATAGTGAATTCAGGGTTATGTCTAGTAGACACGCCTTCATTTCTAAATACGCGTCCAATTTCGTATACCTTTTCAAGTCCACCTACAATTAAGCGTTTTAAATGTAATTCAATGGCTATACGCATATATAACGTAGCGTCTAGTGCATTATGGTGCGTTACGAAAGGTCTCGCTGCAGCACCACCAGCGATTTGGTGCATCATTGGTGTTTCTACTTCTAAGAAACCTTTTTTATTTAAGTAGTTACGCATTTCTTGCAAAATTTTACTGCGATTAATAAATGTTTGCGTACTATCTTGGTTCGTAATTAAGTCTAAGTATCGTTGACGGTAACGTTGTTCTATATCTTGTAGGCCGTGGAATTTATCTGGTAATGGTCTTAATGCTTTAGTTAATAAAGTAAAAGATTTAGCTTTTACAGATAATTCACCTGTATTTGTTTTGAACATTACGCCTTCAACACCAACAATATCTCCTAGGTCAGTCCCTTTCCATAAATCAAATTGTTCTTCTCCAATTTGGTCTTTTCTTACGTATATTTGAATTTGGCCAGTTAAATCTTGCACATGTGCAAAGCCCGCTTTACCTTTACCTCTTTTTGTCATTAAGCGTCCAGCGATTACCACACTGCTCTCATCTTCTTTGTCATGTAATTCTTCTTTAGATAAATGATCCCACTCTTCATGTAATACTTCTGCTGTAGCTGAACGGTCGAATCGTTTGCCGAATGGATCGACACCTAAATCATATAGTTCTTGCATTTTTTGACGACGGACCTGCATTTGGTCATTCATTTCTTCTGACATTAACTTTCTCTCCTTTATGCTTGTTGTTCTATTTTGTCATTAGACATTTTTTAGCTTGGAATTCTTGTAATATAACTATCATTCTTGTTCTGTTTCGGCTTAGTCTTACTATTTTCTTGCCACGCCGTTAATACGAACACCTTTTAGATACCTTGAATCATGTTTAAGTATTTCCATAGCGCCAGCTTTTCATTATTTAATTCTACTAAACGATGTCAATGTAATAAAGCAATTTTCACTTTATTTTGTAGAGTTAGTTCAATAATGATTTTTCAGCTTCTAAATAACGGACTGTACTTAGTATTATTAAATTAAGTTACTTTGTCATTTACCATTTATTCTTCACACTGTGGCTATACCAAATTCTTTACAGCATGTCTGAAAACAAAGTTAAAAACATTATTTATTAGACTCTCATTGTTTATACTTCTTGACTGTATCATCGGGTATAACTAGGTCAGCAATACTCAGTTGCGTGTGTGGTTCTACGACATTTGCTGCTATATCGTTTAAAGGCGTTAAGACAAATGCTCTTTCCCTCATTCTCGGGTGAGGGACTGTCAAAGTTTCTTCTTCAATAATTTCATTCTCATATAATAGAATATCTACGTCTAACGTTCTTGGTCCCCAACGAACATCTCTGACACGATGTAGTTGATGTTCAGTATAAAAGCATTGCTGTAACAATTGTTGTGGTGTAAGTATTGTCTTTACTTCAATACATAAATTTAAAAAGTATGGTTGCTCTACGTAACCCACTGGCTCAGTTTCATAAACTGGTGATATTTGTGAAACTTGCACACCATCCGCATTATCCAAAATCTTTATAGCAGACTCTAATTGTTCTAACCTATCTCCTACATTGCTACCCAAACCTAAATATGCCGTTTTCATCAATGATTTCCCCTAACGATTTCTATACCTACACCGTCATAATGACCTTGTATTGGAGGATTTGCTTTAGTTATTCTCACTTTAGTTTCCATTACACGATTATAGTGTGAATTTATACGTTTTGCAATACGTTCAGCTAGATGCTCTAATAAGTTTACCGGTGAACCTTCCATAATAGCTTTAACATCCTCGAAGACCTCACCATAATGTACAGTATCTAATACATCATCGGATTCCCCTGCTTCTTTTAAATCTATACTCAGCGTAATATCTACAATAAAGATTTGACCTATTTTATTTTCTTCAGGTAATGCACCATGATACCCATAAAACTGTAAGCCTTTAAGAAAAATCGTGTCGCTCATCTTCATTCTCCTTTAAAAAATCCATACTTTGACCAATACGTACATTTAATCCTACATTGTGAACTCTTACGCCACTAATGCCTTTCATTATACCATATGCAGTCGTAGCTGCTGTTGCTTCGTCACGTTCAGTTGGCGCTGTATTTTGACCAATCATTTCTTTAACGAATCGTTTTCTACTTGTAGCCAGTAACACTGGATATTCTGTCGCTACTAATTCGTCTAGCCTAGCCATTACTTCTTGTTCTTCCTGGCGTGTTTTCGCAAATCCAATACCAGGGTCTAGCCATATTTTGTGTTTTGGTATACCGGCCATTTCGGCTTTATTGGCTTGTTTTAATAAGTATACCAACATCTCATCCATTACAGGCTCATTTCTTTTACCATCGCCATTGTGCATTAATACAATTTCACATTCATATTTTGCAACAACATCAATCATTTTACCATCATATAACCCGGCCCATTGATCGTTTATCATTGTTACGCCTGCTTGTATAGCTGCTTCAGCTACCTCACTTCTAAAAGTATCAACTGACAATTGAACATCATAATGCATCAATGCTTTAATAACAGGAATAACTCTATTTATTTCTTCTTCTATAGAAACTTCTTCGTGACCAGGTCTCGTCGAAACGCCGCCAACATCAACAATATCTACACCTTCGTCAATCATCGCCTCAACACGTTTCATTGCTGCTTCTACTTTATTAAATTGTCCCCCATCTGAAAAAGAATCTGGTGTTACGTTTAAAATGCCCATGATTTTAGTATGACTCACAGTGCCCTTCCTTTCATTTACAGAAATTTACTAACTAAATGAAACATTATTATGTTTATGATAACGCGATTTATTGTTTTTTTCAGTATGAAATGCTTATAAGTTTTAGCTTTATACAGTATTTATATAAATAAAAAACCGAACACTTTATTAGAAGTGTCCGGTTAAAATCTATATCAATGATTATATTACTCGAAAGAATATAATGGTGTTGATAAATAACGTTCACCATTACTTGGTAATACTGTAACTACAGTTTTGCCTTTACCTAATTCTTTAGCTTTTTGAATAGCAGCGTGAATAGCAGCACCTGAAGAAATTCCACCTAAAATACCTTCTTCTTTAGCAACTTTACGAGACATATCCATTGCAGTTTCATTACCAACTTTAATAATGTCGTCATAAACTTCTGTATCTAATGTATCAGGTACAAATCCTGCACCTAAACCTTGTAATTTATGAGGTCCAGGTTCTCCACCACTTAATACAGGCGAATCTTCTGGTTCGATAGCTACTAATTGAATTTCAGGGTATTTTTCTTTAAGGACTTTGCCAACGCCAGTTAAAGTACCGCCAGTACCTACACCAGCTAAGAATGCATCGATTGTTTTGCCTTCGAATTGTTTAACTAATTCTGGACCCGTAGTTAATTCGTGGATACGAGGGTTAGCTGGGTTTTCGAATTGTTGTGGTTCAAAGTAACCATGTTCTTCTTTTAATTCTTTAGCTTTTTTAATAGCGCCTTTCATTGCTTCTGATCCAGGTGTTAATACAACTTCTGCACCGTAAGCTTTTAATAAGTTACGACGCTCTTGACTCATTGTTTCTGGCATAGTAAATACAGCTTTATAACCTTTAGCTGCACATACGAACGCTAGACCAATTCCAGTGTTACCACTTGTTGGTTCTACAATAGTGTCACCTGGTTTAATTTTGCCATCTTTTTCAGCTTGTTCAATCATACCTAACGCAATACGGTCTTTTACTGAGCCACCTGGATTTTGATATTCAAGTTTAACGTAGATATCAGCTGCGTCTTCATCCACAACTCTATTTAGTTTAACTACAGGTGTATTGCCGATTACTTCTACAATGTTTTCAAAACGATTGTTTGTCATAAGAAACGCTCCTTTGTTTATAAAAGTTAAAACTTACTTTTTCTCTCGGATATATTTCTATTTTATCAGATTTTTCAGCAAATACAACTTTAAGCTACTATAGAGCTAAATTATTATTTAATTTTAATAATTTTTAATGAATTTTAGTTTTGGATTAACGCTTGTAATTCTTCTTCACTGTATTCATATTTACTGCGACAGAAATGACATTCAGCTTCTGCACCGTGGTCTTCTTCAATCATACTATTGATTTCAGCTTCACCTAAACCTTTAATTGCATTTAAGAATTTATCATGTCCGCAATTACATTCAAATCGAGTAGGTAATTTTTCTAAGATTTGAACATTAGATTCACCTAAAACTTCATACAACAGTTCTTCTGGTGATAAACCTTGATCTATAAGTTTAGAAACAGGCGTCATATTATTAATAGCTTCTTCTAATTTATTTATTGTTTCGTCTTTGGCACCAGGCATAACTTGAATAATAAAACCACCAGATGCTTTGATAGAATTGTCTGGGTTAACTAATACACCTAAGCCAACTGAAGAAGGTACTTGTTCACTTTTTGCAAAGTAGTATGTGAAATCGTCGCCTACTTCTCCAGACACAATGGGACTTGAACCTGAGAAGTAATCTTTCATTCCTACGTCTTTTACTACAGTTAATGAACCATCGGTTCCAACTGCTCTACTTACATCTAATTTTCCAATGTTATTTAAAGGAAAATGAGTTTGCGGATTAGTCACATATCCTCTAACGTTCCCTTTAGCATCTGCATCAGCTATTACTTTGCCTATTGGCCCTTGTCCATCTAAAGTAACAGTTAATTTTTGGTCACCTTTGAGCATTGCCCCCATCATAACTGTCGCAGTCATCGTACGACCTAATGCTGCAGATGCAGTCGGCCAAGTGTAATGTCTAGTTTGTGCTTCTTGTACTGTTTCAGTTGTTAATGCGCTGTAAGCTCTTATTTGTCCATCATATGCGAGTGCTTTAACAATGTAATCTTTTGTCATTCTTTTTTCTCCTTTATTTTTATAAGTTTAATGTTTCGTACAATCACTTTTATTTTACATTCAATATATTGTAATAGCTTATAAGTGAAATTGCCATCTATTTGTTTTAACCCTAATAATTCAACACAAAAATAAAAACTCCTCTTCTACTATTCAATTAATTAGTAGAAAAGGAGTCACTTGATAAATTAACTTCTATTGCTAGGATCGTTTGGGTCACTTGGATTACTAGGTTTATCTATGTTTGGTGCTTGTTCATGACCAGTTTGTTCATCATGTTGTTGATCATCGCTAGCATTTTCGTCGTTGTCTTTATCCTCTCGATTTTGTTGTTCGTCTTTATTCGTTAATTCATGTTGTTCCTCACGGATGTCATCATAAGATTTACCATATTTTCCTTCTTGGAAATCTGGATCTTCTTTGTCAGCAACTTTCGCCTCATCATAATTAACTTCTGGTAATACACCATCGTTAAATAATGATTTAATTTGCTCAGCAACTAATGTTTCTTCAGTTAGTAATGTTTTAGCAATTAATTCTAATTGTGATTTGTGTTCTAATAAGATTTCTTTTGCACGTGCATATTGTTCTTTCACAATACGTTGAACTTCTTTGTCAATTTCATATGCGATTTGACCAGAGTATTCTGTTTCGCCTTGCATATCTTTACCTAAGAACACTTGTCCGCCACTACCACTAGAGAATTGTAATGGTCCAAGTTTTTCACTCATACCATATTCAGTAACCATCTTACGCGCAATTTGAGTAGCACGTTCAAAGTCATTTGATGCACCTGTTGATACTTCATTGAAGTTAATGTCTTCAGAAACACGTCCACCAAGTAAACCACAAATTTTATCGAGTAATTCTGGCTCTGTCATTAAGAAGCGATCCTGTTTAGGTAACATCATTGCATATCCACCAGCTTGACCACGTGGCACGATTGTAACTTTGTGCACCACTTCGGCTTCGTCTAATACCATACCTATAATTGTATGTCCTGCCTCATGGTGTGCCACAATGTTTCTTTCTTTTTCGGAAATAACACGTGATTTTTTAGCTGGCCCTGCAATAACACGGTCTGTTGCTTCTTCTATGTCACGCATATCAATTTTCTTCTTACCTTCACGTACAGCAATTAATGAAGCTTCGTTTAATAAGTTTTCTAAATCTGCACCAGAAAAACCAGGTGTTCTTTGAGAAATTGCTTTTAAGTCTACGGTTTCATCAAGAGGTTTATTTTTTGCGTGAACATGCAGAATTGCTTCACGGCCTTTAACATCTGGGCGACCAACTTGAATTTGTCTATCGAAACGCCCAGGACGTAATAATGCCGGGTCTAAAATGTCAGGTCTGTTAGTAGCGGCAATCATAATAATACCTTCATTCTCACCAAAACCGTCCATTTCAACTAATAATTGGTTAAGTGTTTGTTCACGTTCATCGTGACCGCCACCGACACCTGCACCACGTTGACGTCCAACCGCATCAATTTCGTCAATGAAAATGATACATGGTGCATTTTTCTTAGCATTCTCGAATAAGTCACGTACACGGCTTGCACCAACACCAACAAACATCTCAACGAAGTCTGAACCACTGATTGAGAAGAATGGTGTGCCAGCTTCACCTGCAACGGCACGGGCTAATAAAGTTTTACCTGTACCCGGTGGTCCTACTAACAAGACACCTTTAGGAATTCGTGATCCCATTTGTTTAAACTGCTTATTGTCTTTTAAGAAGTCTACGATTTCTATAAGTTCTTGTTTCTCTTCATCTGCACCGGCTACGTCTGCGAAGCGAACACGTTTATTTTGACTATCGTACATTTTTGCTTTGGATTTACCAAAGTTCATCATACGACCGCCACCGCCACCACCTTGTGCTTGGCTTAAGAAGAATATAAACAGTAACGCGATAATTAATACTGGAATTAATGTAGTTAATATACTTACGAATACGCTTTGTTTTTCTTCTTCTTTAACTGTAAATTTTAAATCTTGTTGTTTTTGTGCTGTATCAGTAATTTTTTCTAATTCTTTATTGTTGTTATATAGAATGGTTGAAGAATAATCTTCACCTTTATCGGTTTTACCACTTACCATATAAACATTTTGTTCTGGTTGTATTTTAAGTGATTTCAACTCACCTTTATCAAGTTGTTTCACAAATTGATTATAAGTAAGTTTTTTCGGCATATTGCCATTTCCATTGAGCCATGAAAATAAACCAAAAATTATAACGCCAATGATTGCGATAACTAGCACATTGCGAAAGGCTTTCTGCATGCGTCATTTCCTCCTACTTCAATAATAAAACTAACAAAAATTGTAACACAATAACACATTTAAAGGCTAGTATTTCAACTTTAGTGCTACGCTTACAACCCTTGTTACTTTAGTTTTTTAAATTTTAATATTCTAACAAATTACACACATAATTTATGTAATACTTTTAGTAAATCTTGCACTTTTATTGCATTTTTTTCAAGGCCTGAACATCCAGTATATAACAACATTATTAAAGGATAAATTTTATTGCCTTATTTTGCGTAAATTTCTGGTTTCAATGTACCAATGTAAGGTAGATTACGATATAGTTCTTTATAATCTAGACCATACCCTACTACAAATTCATCAGGTATTTTCTTCCCAACATATTTTGCTTCAATATTTGCTTTACGACGATTAGGCTTGTCTAGTAATGTTACAATTTCTAACGAATTTACGCGACGAGACTCTAATAATTCAGTTATTGACTTTAAAGTCGTCCCTGTTTCTAGTATATCTTCAATAATCAATACATCTTTACCTTCAATAGAAGAACTTAAGTCTTTTAAAATTTGTACCTCACCAGTAGACTCAATACCACCATGATAGCTTGATACATCCATAAAATCGATTGATAAATGTGTATCAATACGTTTAATTAAGTCAGTCATAAACATAATTGAGCCTTTTAATATACCAATACATACAAGTGGTTTATTTTGATAATCTTTTGTAAGTTGCATCCCTAAATCTTTACAAATTGATTGTATAACCTCTTCTGTAAGTAAAACTTCCTTCAAATCATCATGCATTTCCATGTTCATCTCCCATATTTTTAATCTTCATTGTTTGCTTGTGACTGTCCTTTATAAATAAAGTGCCTACTGCAATAATTTCATTTTGTTGATTGATGATAATAGGTATTCGATTGCGTTCATGCGTCATAATTTTATGATCAATCATCAATCTGCTTACCTTCTTATGACCTTCTACTCCATTTAGCTTAAACTTATCGCCGTTTTGTCGCGTTCGTACAATTAATGGGAATTGATGTTTTGGCATTGCTTTATTTATCTCGATACTATAGTATCCAAATTGATACATGTCTGGTTGAGAAATCGTTAAAGTTCTTAATTGCTGGCTATATTTTGCCATTATAATAAATTTATCATATGCAATATGAATTATCCATTTATCCGATGAATATAATACTGATTGACTAACACTTTCGCTTAGTTGTCGTAACCAATCGTCATATGTTTTTTCTGAAAAGATTAACCCAGTTTGCAATTTTTTAAAAGCTTCATCAAGCACTGCTATTTGTAAAGACCTATTTAATGCATTGAATTCAGACCGTGAAATAGATATGGCAGAACTCAAATGCTCATCTTTACTACTTTGCAAAAATACTTGAGCCATCGCTTGCAAATTAATTAATTGTTCGTCATGCCATTCTTTTAATTTAAGTAATTGGTGAGGATTGAGTTGCTCATTTTGCTCAATACTTGGCAACACACGATTGCGTATATCGTTACGAACATAGTCATTTAGAACATTCGTCTCATCTTCATAAAATGGAATATGATGTTGTAGCTGATAACTTATCAATTGTTGTTTAGCTACATTTAGTAATGGACGTACAATTTTATAGCCGTCTCTCCAACTTACATTAGCTATGCCTAAGCTACTGCGCGTCGATTTACCTGTCATTAGCCGATAGAAGATAGTCTCAATTTGATCATCTTTGTGATGTGCAGTTAATAATACATCTGCATCTAACTCTTTCATTTGTTGATCAAACCAATTATAACGCAATGTTCTCGCGTCATTTTCAATACTTTTACCTTCATCGACCAAACTACTTAAATCTAAAGTTGTTGTATATAGAGGAATATGCAAAGATTGACAATATTTTTTAATAAACTTTTCTTCTTCGGCTGAAGCAGCTCTTAATCCATGGTTAACATGTAAACAACTAAGTTTCCTATAACCGGACTTCAAAGCATTGTTAAGTAAATGAAGCAATACCATACTATCTATACCTGTAGATACTGCTAGAACTATATGGCTATTTTCATTCCATTCAGTAGTATTTACTTCCATTACTTACACCTCCTCACAACAACCTCACATCAAGGCACCATCCATATTCACTTAAATACTATCTTATATTGTACTATATTTTTAAATAAAAATAGACTGTTCCTTCAATCAAGAAACAGTCTGTGATTGTTAACGTTAAAGATAACTTCAAAGTCTATAAATTAACTTTAACCTATATTGTAAACTTAAAATTTATATTAACGTCTAGCTCCGCGTCCACCGCGTCTAGACTCAGTTTGACGTTTAATAGATGTGAGTTTATCTTCGCTATCTTTTAAGAAATTATTTAGTTTTTTCTCAAAATCTTCTGGTTTGGGTTGGTCTTGTTTATGACTCGGTTTATTTTGCGGTTTACGAGGTTGGTCTTTTGCTTTCTTAATAGAGAGACTGATTTTACCATCATCAGCAATTGTAAGTACTTTAACTTCAACTACATCCCCAACAGATAAATGATCTTCTACATTTTCAACATAGTTATCTGCCACTTCACTTATGTGAACTAAGCCACTTTTTCCTTCAGGTAGTTCAACGAATGCGCCGAACTTTTTAATACCAGTGACTTTACCTTTAAGCTTATTTCCTACTTCGATTGACATATTGTAAATAAATCCTCCCGATTTGATTCGATTTTAATCTTATTATATTCCTGTTCACTGAATTTAACAATAGTATTTGAATTAAATAAAAAAATTCTTTATTTATCTTGTTTAGATCCTTTTTCTTGCTGTTTTGACTTGTCACCAGGCAACTTAAATATCATTTCTCCGTCGTTACTTAAATAATAATCATCGCGCGCAACTTTCTCTATATAATCCTTGTTATTTAGGTTATTGAGTTCTTCTTTCAGTGCAAGTTCTTCATCTTGTTGCTTTTGATATTTTTGTTCTTTGTGTTGCCTTTCTACCGTTGCTTCGTCATTACTCTTCATTTGTGTGACAAGCATGATTGAGAGAATGATGATGATTGCTACTAAAATACCACCAAACAAAGTAATTCGTTTACGTACAACACGGCGTCTTAAATTTTGCTTTTGCTTCTTCTTATTTTCGGAAGATGTATAAGTATTGCCTATGTTTTCAACTTTTTTACTCATAGCTTGCCACCTCCTTCTTATGATTCACTAATTTTCTCTTCTTTAATTAGCTCAAACATGCCTTTAGCATTTTCTTTTGTAGCATGTTCACTTAAGCCTGTAACTTTTATAGTAATCACTTTTTGACCAAATTTAATAATAAGTTCGTCATCAACTTTAACGTCTGTACCTGCTTTAGCTGTGACTCCATTCACCGAAATACGTCCTTGCTCACTAATTTCTTTTGCTAAGGTACGACGTTTTACTAATCTGGAAACTTTGAGATATTTATCTAGTCTCATCGTTTTTTCCTCCTTGTTCTAAATAGCGTTTTAGCGCCTCTTCATCTAACGTCATATTTTTGGTTTTATCATACATTTTCAAGAAATATTGCGCAAATACTTTCTCAAATTTAACACGTTCTTTTTTACCTTCTTTTGCTTTAGCGTCTGACCAAATTACTTTAAGATCTTCAACATCATTTACTTCTTCATCACCAAATATATGTGGATGTCTACGTATCATTTTGTCTACTAAGCTATAAACAATTTCGTTAATATCTAAATAACCTTCTTTTTTGCCTATACTTGCATGTAAAAGCACTTGCAATAGTATATCTCCAAGCTCTTCGATTATATGCCAATCGTCTTCATTATCAATTGCCTCAAATAATTCGAATGACTCTTCTAATAGGTAACGTTTTAATGAATCATGTGTTTGTTCTCTATCCCACGGACAACCAGCATTATCATCAACGAGTCTATCTATAATACTTGTAGCGAAATTAAAATCACTATAATAATGTTCAGATTCTGTATCTTTAGGTATAAACACACTTGATAAATTAGTAAACGTATCTATATGATGATCCAATTCATATAGTGGCGTAGCGATGACTTGCGCTTTATTTCCATGTGCGCCGTTAACGATATAGACTTCATGATCATCTTTATATAATTCCATTAATGTTACCTTCAAATCACCAGCAATCATCGAACTATAAACTTGAGTTATTAAAACATGGTTACGCTTGTTTAATTGCTCAACCTCTAGCGATGTAGCATCTAACAATGTAAAGCCATCATTAGGATCTAACTTAACAGCTTCAAAAACATCGTCAATAAAACTTTTACCACCTAATACTTCTACTTCTATATCATCGTATTCTTGGACATAATTCAATAAAAGTGTAGTTGTCGTTTCCGCAACACGTGGGTGTCCTGGAACCGCGTAGACAACGTCTTGTTCATTCGCAAATGATAACAGTTGTCGAACAATTTCCTCGTATACCGCTTCAAATGAATCGTTTTCCTCATATATAACATCAAAACTATCAAACGTCAGCATATCTGACAATTCATCTATTACCGGATGTTCTTTAGTACGAGTATAAACTAGCGTTTGTTGTTGCAAAAACTTGTAAATCCCCAATGGAAGTTCATCTAAACCGTAATTTCCAAGTCCAACAATCGTAATTTTATGAGTCATTAACGTTTACCTCTCTTTATATGATAAATCTTATCTCCTAGTGGTAGGTGTTTTAATTCTCTATATTTAAATAGATTCATCCATATTATAGCACTGACCATTACAATTATTCCTGCCATAGCAGAAAGTAATAGTTCTATTAAACCAGTCAAACGACCTGTAGTAGGTATGAGCCATAAAACAATTTGCACAACCACGCTCATTATAATCATGGCGCCAATTAACTTTAGTAAAAACTGTTTTAAATTTGATAATCGATAAAACTTTTTGACATTTACATGCAAAATAATAGCTGTTATAACCAACGATGCTACTGTCGCAATACTCGCACCTAACATTTGGATATATGGTATAAGTATAATATTGAGGCATGATTTAAGAATTAAACCAACAACACAACTAATTAATATCGTTTTTTCTTGATTCATTACTTGTAACAATGACATTTCCATCATTATTAAAGATACACAAATTACAGTTAACATATAAACTGCAAGTGTGAACGTCTCGCTATTATTTTCAAAAAACACTCTATTTAAAACTGGCAATAAATTAATTAAACCTATGCCTGCAGCGGCACTTATAAGCAATGTGATTTTTAATGAAGCATTAGTATAACGATTCATCAACACAAATTGTCCATGATTTTTAGCATTAGTCAATAATGGGATTAACACAAAACAAAATGTCGTTGTGACGATTAACCCCATTTGAATAAACGAGGCTCCTCTGTCATACACACCTTTACTTGATATTGCATGTTGAAAGTCTAACCCATTTAGCTTAAGTGCATGAATAACCGTAAAACTATCGACAACTTGCCACAGAATAACAATAAGTTGGCTGACCGCAAAAACGATTATCGCTAAAGACAACTTTTTCCATTCTATCGGCTCATTCTTTATCGTCATTTGGAATGGCTTGTGCAAAACTAAATATAGGCTAGACGCTAAAAATCCACATCCCGAACCTAAGATAGCTAATGTACCTGCTGCATAAATAGACCAACCTTGATATGCAAACAAGGTTATAGCTGCCATTATAATCACAACGCGTACAACTTGTTCCACCACTTGTGAAATAGCAGGAATATTCATTTCTTGCTTACTTTGATAGTAGCCTCTTAGAACCCCTAGCGCACTAAAAAATATAAAACTAGCGCTTGCGGCACTTATCATTGGCGCTAAATTTACGTCTCCCATAAATTTAGCTATCCATTTTGCACATGTAAATAATATTAGGAAAAATGCGACACACACACATTGCAATTTTATTAATACCGAGGCAAATTTAGCATCATTGCGTCCTGTACCAAATGTTTGAGTAAGGGCACTGGGTATGGCGTTCATTGATAAAATAACCCCTAGTGCTACAATGGGATAAATTTGTTGATACGCATATAACCCCGAATCACCTAATACATTTTGATAAGGTACACGATAAATAGCACTTAATATTTTCACTACTATTAGTGCTATAGTAAGTACAATGACGCCATTAAATGCCGTATTAGACTTAGACTTCATCCTTAATTACCATACTTTCTTCCAAGCATTTCGCTAAAAATTTAAGATTTTCAAACCATTGTTTTGATTTGTTTAATGTTACTTTCATTTTACCATCTTGAACGCCAACTTTCATTGCACGCCCTAATGGTTGTGTTTGTTTAAACAATGATTCTCCATCTATGTCTTCTGTACCTTTTTCAGACAGGTAAATTTCTATCAGTTTACCTCTATCTTTAATGAGCGTAACACCAGCATGTAAAGCATGTATTTTAATTTCCATCATATCTAATAACCGTTCTACTTCTGCAGGATATTCATTAAAACGATCGATAAGTTCATCTTTAATATCAATAAGTTGTGTTTCGGAGTCAATTTTTCTTAATTTCTTATATATTTCAATTTTAGCTTGTTCGTTTTGAATGTATTCAGCAGGTAAATAAGCGTCGATATTTAATTCTATTTCCACTTCTGGTGCATCGTTTTGTTCAGGTGATATGCCTCGTTTTTCATTAACTGCTTCTTCCAACATTTGAGAATATAAATCAAAACCTACTGAATCAATAAAGCCGTGCTGTTGTTTACCTAGTAAATTACCTGCACCACGAATATTTAAGTCGCGCATCGCAATCTTAAAGCCAGAACCTAACTCTGTAAATTCTTTAATAGCTTGCAATCTATCTTCAGCTGTTTCAGTAAGCACTTTATTAGCCGGGTGTAAGAAGTAAGCATAGCCAATACGACTAGAGCGCCCTACTCTTCCTCTTAATTGATACAATTGACTCAGGCCAAATCGATCAGCTTCTTCAATAATTAAAGTGTTGGCATTTGGTACATCTACCCCTGTTTCAATAATTGTTGTCGTGACTAAAATATCGTATTCATGATTTATAAAGCCAATCATCGTTTCTTCTAAATCACGTTCAGTCATTTGACCATGCGCAACACCAATAGATGCATCAGGCATTAGCATTTGTAATTGTTCGCGTTTTTCATATATAGACTGTACTTTGTTATATAAATAAAATACTTGACCATCTCTCGACAATTCACGCTCAAGAGCCTCTTTTATAAAGTTAGAATTCTGCTCTAATACATAGGTCTGAACAGGGAACCTATTTTCAGGCGGCGTCTCAATTACAGATAGGTCACGTACGCCTAGCATACTCATATGCAACGTTCTCGGAATCGGTGTGGCCGTCAACGTAAGTACATCGACGTTTGTCTTTAATGATTTAATACGTTCCTTATGTCTAACGCCAAAACGTTGCTCTTCATCAACTATTAATAGCCCTAAATCTTTATAAACAATATCTTTACCTAGTAATTTATGTGTACCTACAACAATATCTACTTTACCTGATTTCAAGCCCTCTTTGACTTCTTTAATCTCTTTGGTAGTTCTGAAGCGACTAATGAGTTCTACATCTATAGGAAAGTCTTGCATTCTTTCAATTAAGGTTTCGTAATGTTGTTGAGCTAAAATGGTTGTCGGTACTAAGAAAGCTACTTGCTTACCTTCTAAAATCGCTTTGAATGCTGCTCGTACAGCGACTTCAGTCTTACCATAACCAACGTCACCACATAGCAATCTATCCATCGGTTTTTGTTGTTCCATATCGCCTTTGATTTCAACAATTGATTTCGCCTGATCGGGCGTTAATTCGTATGGAAAATCTAATTCAAAGTCGTTTTGTTCTGCGCTATCAGGTCCATATTGATAGCCTACAGACATTTCACGTTCTTTATATAATTCAATTAATTCATCTGCGATATCTTCGACGCTCTGTTGCACTTTAGCTTTTGTTTTTTTCCATTCGGTACCACCAAGCTTGTTAAGTCTTGGCATTTTATCTTCAGACGCAACATATTTTTGAACCTGATCCATTTGATCTACAGGAACAAATAACTGGTCAGTTCCTTTGTATTGCAACTTAATATAATCCTTGTGTACTCCAGCAACTTCTAAAGTTTCAACACCTAAATATCTACCTACACCATGATGAACGTGAACGACATAATCTCCGGCTTTTAAATCTTGATAGGATTTAATTTTTTCAGCGTTAGTTAATGTCTTTTGTTGCTTACGCTTTTTCTTTTGTTGCGATTTAAATAATTCTCTTTCAGTTACTACTACTAATTGCATATACGGAAGTTCAAAACCTTCAGACAAGCTACCTTCAGTAATGATAGCACGTCCGCCCTGTATATCATTTTCGGCAATATCTACAAAGGTAGGGATATGCATTTCATTTAACATTGATTGAATTCTTTCTTTTTTCGTTTCTGTTTCAGCTAATACGACGATAGTATAGTCATTGGCAATGTAACGTTGAAATTCTGAACGCATAATGTCATATTGCCCATAAAATTGTTGTACAGGTTTACAAGAAAATTTAATAATATCTTGTAGTTTTACAGACATTGTTGCCGTAAATAATGTGAAATAAGCAACTGGATGTTTTTTTAGTAACGTATCAAAATTTTGATACTCTAGAAAACTTTGCCCAATAAACCCTTTCCCACTTTCAATTAAGTTTTGCATAAAATCATCAACTTCAGTAGTTAACGTTTCTTCTGTTTCTTTAATTCTGTTATATTCATCTACCGCTACGATAGCATCTTGTTGGAAATAATCTATGATTGTCGCAGGTTGTTCATACATAAATGCAACTAGTCTTCTCATAACTTGATGGTCAAATAATGATGTTTCAAATAATTTAAAGCTATCGTATGTTTCTTTAATATCATTACGTACTGACTTATCAATTTTTGGTCGGGTCTCTTGGTAAGCTTCAGTTAATTTCTCTTTTGTATGTTTAATAACTTCATCAGTAATTATATAATCACTAGCCGTAGTAATATTAACTTTTTCCATATTGTCGTTGGACCTTTGCGATTCAACATCAAAATTTCTGATAGAATCTATTTCCGTATCAAATAATTCAACCCTAACTGGTTCTCCAATTAAAGGATAAATATCGACTATGCCACCACGTAGTGAAAATTCACCAATATGTGATACGACACTTTCACGTCTATAACCCATATTTACTAACTTAGTCAATAAATCATCTACATCTATATCTTCACCGACAGATAATGTTATTTGATGTGATTGCCATAATTCTACTGGTGTTAGCCATTTTTTCAATCCATTTAACGGCACGATAAATAAGCCTCTCTCATTTTGAGATAGTGCAGTTAAAGTACGTACACGTTCACTCATAAATTGAGGGCTTTGCGTAGAAAACTCTTCCGTCATAATGTCTTGCATTGGATATTTGTAAACATCGTTTGCATCAACAAATTGTAATATATCCGCTTCTAACTTCTCTGCTTGATATAAATTATTCGTAACGACTAATAATTGTTGTTTACTTTCCATAAATTTCTCGGCAATAATCGTAGCTTTAGCTGAAGCCGACAAACCTGTCACTAAAATATTATCCTTACCAAATACTTCGTTTAATTCCTGATAACGTTTGTCTTTGTTTATATAATCTGTAATTATTGATTTCAATTGACATCACCGTTGTATTCATTCATCACTTGATCGAATCGTGAAGTTTCTATAAATGCTTCCACTGCTCGAGCAGCATGTTCAATAACCTTTTCCATAGTAACCATTTCTTGTTTAGAAAATTTCTGTAATACATAATCCGGAACTGACATACCACCGCTTGGTCTATCTACTCCGATACGCACTCTTTTAAATTGATCGGTGCCTAGCATTTTAATGATTGATTTCATACCGTTATGACCACCAGCACTCCCTTTTTGTCTAAGTCTTATTTCGCCTTGAGGCAAATCTAAGTCATCATATAATACTAACAAATCGTCTATATCTATATCATAATAATTCATTAAAGGAGCAACTGCTTCCCCAGATAAATTCATCAGTGTTAAAGGCTCTATAAACATAACTTTTTCTTGATTGAGACGCTCAATTGTATATGCGCCTTTAAACTTCTGTTTGTCTAAAGAAAATTTGTTACGGTCTAAGATATAATCTATCACTTCGAATCCAATATTGTGTCGCGTAGATTCAAAACGTTTACCTATATTCCCAAGGCCAACAATACATTTCATTTTGTTTCCTCCGTTAATTATCATTTATGTTTTGTGCGAATTTTTATAAAACATTACATTTCGCATCTTTTATTAAATTTATATCATTCATTATATTAACATAAAAAAGCACCTGCTTAAGCAAATAAGCATGGTGCTTTTAAATTTAAAATTTGGAAACAATCGTCAGAACAAATATTATTCTTTGTCTTCTGAGTTATCTTCGTTTTCGCTGTCTTCTTTGTCTTCACCAACAACTTCAGGTTCTTCAGTAACTGCTTCGCCTTCCATTGCTTCGATTTCTTCTTCTGTAGGTTCTTCAGTTGGAGGAACTACAGTTACGACAGAATCGTTTTCATCGTTTTCGATAGTGAAGTTACCAGTAGTTTTGATATCGCCTACTGAAATACTGTCGTTAACTTGTAACTCAGTAATGTCTACTTCGATAGCTTCTGGGATATTGTCTGGTGTTGCAGTTACTTCAAGATCGAATAATGGTTGTTCAACAACGCCACCTTCGTTAGCTCCTGCAGCTTCACCGATTAATTGAACAGGCACTTCAACAGTACGTTCTTCACTCATGTTGATTGCTAAGAAGTCAATGTGAGTGATTTGGTTTTTAAGTGGGTCGAATTGGTAGTCAGAAACCATTACTTTAATAGTTTTAGATCCTACTGTTAATTCGATAACACCGTTACGTCCAACTTCACGGATAACTTTAATAAATTCTACTTCATCAACTTTAACTGAAGTATTTTTAGTACCGTAACCGTAAACGATAGCAGGTACTTTACCAGAATTTCTTAATGTTTTTAAATCTGAACGTGTTTGTTTCCCTTGACGAATGATTGACTTTAATGAAGCCATGTTCATTTCCACCTTTCATAATTGCTCTATAATAGAGCCCCTCACTTACCCATCAACAATTTTGTTGCTTGTAAGTGCTTATTTATTCGTTTTTACACGAATAGGCATATTATACCTTTTTTTAATTAATTAGTCAAATAGAACACTAACTGATTCGCGCTCATAGACACGAATAATAGCTTGTGCTAGTAATCCTGCTACAGATAACTCTTTAGTATTTTTTGGTTTACGACTTTCTTCTAATTGAATAGAATTTGTAACGACTAACTCTTTAATTGCAGAATTTTCTATACGTTCTCTCGCAGGTCCAGATAGCACTGGATGCGTACAACATGCATAAACTTCTTTGGCACCTTTATCTTTTAATGCTTGGGCAGCTAGTGTAATAGTTCCTGCAGTATCAATAATGTCATCGATAATGATTGCTGTACGTCCGTCAATCTCTCCAACAATGTTCATAACTTCTGCAACATTAGGTTTTGGACGACGTTTGTCAATGATTGCAATTGGAGTTTTTAATATATCTGCTAATTTACGCGCTCTAGTCACACCACCATGGTCTGGAGACACGACTACGCATTCATCTGGGTTAATATCCGCTTCATTTTGGAAGTAATCAGCTAAGATTGGTACACCCATTAAATGATCGATAGGTATGTCGAAAAAGCCTTGAATCTGAGGTGCGTGTAAATCTAAAGCTATCATACGATCTGCACCGGCAGTTTCAATTAAATTAGCAACTAACTTTGCAGTAATAGGTTCACGACTTCTAGCTTTTCTATCTTGTCGAGCGTATCCATAATAAGGAACCACAATATTAATAGTAGCTGCAGAAGCACGCTTACACGCATCAATCATAATTAATAATTCCATTAAGTGTAAGTTAACTGGATTAGAAGTTGGTTGGATAATAAATACATCACAACCACGTATGCTCTCTTCGATATTGATTTGAATTTCCCCATCGCTAAAACGTTTAACAGAACATTTTCCTAGTTCAATACCCACGCTATCTGCTACTTGTTGCGCTAAAGGCTCATTACCCTTTAAAGAAAATATTTTTAAAGCAGAATTTTTATATTCATTGTTTAACATTTATAGTCCTCCAATTAATTACTTCCATAAGTTTAAATAAATAGACAATAATAAACTTCAATTTCAGGCTAATAAAAAGATAAAAATCTTGTATCTTGATTTTAACAGTAAAAGCATATTTGTCTAAAAGTTAACTTTTTATTTATTATTAAAATAACCTTCTTTAGTCGTTTGTCTTTCTCTCGCTAATGCTAAACTGTTGTTAGGTACATTATCTGTTATTGTCGAACCTGCAGCAATAAAAGCAAAGTCACCTATTGAAACAGGGGCCACTAGATTAGTATTACATCCTATAAACGCATCATTACCTATTGTTGTCTTAAATTTATTCTTACCATCGTAATTAACTGTAATCGAACCACAACCAACGTTAGCACGCGCTCCGATTTCAGCATCGCCTATATAACTTAAATGTGGAAGCTTCGCGCCTTCTTTTACGACTGATTTCTTCACTTCTACAAAGTTACCTACTTTAACTTTATTTCTAATATCCGATCCTGGTCTTAATTGTGCAAACGGGCCTATATTCACTTCATCAGCAACCGTTGATTCATTAATCACTGATTGTTTAATATTTACACCATTACCAATGCTGCTATCAGCGATTTCTGAGTATTGGCCCACTACGACGTTTGAACCGATTACGGTTTTACCAACTAGTTTAACGCCTGGCTCTATCGTTGTATCTGGTCCAATTTGAACATCTTTGCCAATATATGTAGTGAGTGGATCAATAATTGTTACACCGTCACGCATATGTTGTTCATTAATACGGGCTCTCATTGCCTGTTCAGCAGAGCTTAACATCACACGATCATTTACACCCATGATTTCATCAAAATTATCTGTATGGTAAATTTCAACTTTACCATTATCATTAAGTATTAATGATAACACTTCTGGTAAGTAATACTCGCCTTGTGCATTATCATTACTTACATCAGCTAATTTATTAAAAAGCGTCGCGTTATTAAATGCAAAAATACCAGAACTAATTTCGTTAATCTGTTGTTCTTCGCTCGTCGCATCTTTTTGTTCAACAATTTTCGTTAATGTATCGTTGTCATTTCTTACTATACGACCATATCCGAAAGGATTTGGTGCTGTTGCTGATAACACTGTAGCCTGTGCTTGGCTTTGTTCATGGTGTTCAATTAAAGATTTTAATGTGTCTGCAGTCACTAAAGGTGTATCACCACAAACGACTAAAGTCGTACCTTCATGAGTACCTAAATGTTCATCTGCCATTCGGACAGCATGAGCAGTGCCTAATTGTTCTTCTTGGAAGCTATAAAGTGATTGCTCACCTAATACCTCTTTAACGCTTTGTGCACCATGTCCTACAATGGTTACTATTGTTTCAACGCCAGAATGTTTTACATTATCAATAACATGTTCAATCATTGATTTGCCTGCAACTTCGTGTAATACCTTGTATTTCTGTGATTTCATACGTGTACCCTTACCTGCTGCCAGTACTATTGCATGTCTTTGCATGAGTGCTAACCCTCCATTAAAATATACACTTCTATATTATTATAATTTAACGTAAGTAATAGTTTCAAGACTCAAACAACTAATGTCATATAATGGCAATATTTTTGTCTACCTTCTATAACCGATTATAATTATATTTTTTCGCTGAATTACTATGATATGAGTCTTTATAAAGTGTTTTGATATAATGGTTGCATTTTAAAGCGTAATCTTTTTTTCATGAAAAATTATTGCTATGTTTATTTTTTGTCACTATTTCATCCCATAAATAATACTTAAATAGTTTTATTATTTTAATATTTAGTCAATTGCTAAACACAAACTCAATTATTAAACACCGATAGACACACCGCATTTTAAATTTTTGTTAAACAAAAAGCAGTCATACTGAAAATAAATCATCAGTATGACTGCTCAATCAATTTATATATCTTTACTCTCATTTTCTTTTAAATCACTTTATGCTTCGTCACTATTCTCTGTTTCGTTTGATGACTGTGCATTTCTGTCAGGAATAACTTCGTCTGTTTCTTCATAGACTTTCATCACTGCATCTTGAATTTCTTGTCTCATTTCTGAGTTAATAGGATGCGCGATGTCACGGAATTCACCATCTGGTGTACGTTTACTTGGCATTGCGACGAAAAGACCTGAGTTGCCTTCAATTACTCTTAAATCATGTACAACGAATGATTCGTCTAAGGTAATAGAAACGAGCGCTTTCATTCTTCCATCTGTGTCTATCTTTCTAAGTCTTACATCTGTCACTTTCATGTAGTGAGCCCCCCTAGTTTGTCTCTTTGTATAGAAGCATAACAAAATTAATGAGAATTATAAATACTTACTTAATTTTAGCAATTAATTCAATTTCAACTTTAACATCTTTAGGTAAGCGTGCTACTTCAACACAACTTCTAGCTGGCTGATGTTCACTAAAATACTCACCATAGATTTCATTTATTTTTTGAAATTCATTCATATCTTTAATAAAGATTGTAGCTTTAACGACTGATTCAATATCTGAACCAGCAGCACCTAGGACAACTTTTAAATTTTCTAAAACTTGTCGCGTTTGTTCTTGCACATCATCACTAACAATTTGACCATCAGTGTTCAATGGAATTTGTCCAGATGTGAATAACAAACCGTTAATTTCTGTTGCGTGTGAATATGGCCCTAAAGCTTCGGGCGCATTGTTTGTATTAATTACTTTCATGCTGTCGTAATCGCTCCTTTAAGAAAATTTATTTAAACTATTGCCAGTTTCTACGCTAAATTTCTGATTGTATTCATCAACATCAGATAATCTAACTAAGGAAGTATAATCTTCTATCAATCGTTGTTTAACTTCTTTTGATTCTACAAGTACTGATACCCCTTTAACATGTGCTTTAAACTCATTCATCAAATTCATTACACCATTAATTGAACCTCCAGCACGCATAAAATCGTCTACAACTAGCACGTTTGAATTTTCAGGTAATGTGCGTTTTGATAGAACCATTGTTTCGATCTTACGAGAGGAACCAGAAACATAGTTGATAGAAACCGTAGAGCCTTCAGTAACCTTGTTATCTTTTCTAATAACCACTACTGGTAAATTTAATACACTTGCTACTGCATTAGCCAAAGAAATACCTTTAGTCGCTATGGTTACTACTGCATCTAATTGTTCATCCATATATAATGTCGCTATTAATTTGCCGACCTTTTTTAATAAAATCGGGTTGCCCATTAAATCTGATAAAAATAAATATCCACCAGGTAACAATCGATCTTTCTCTTGTAATAAATCGATCAATTCATCCACGACTTCTTCAGCTTCTTGTTTGCCCATTTGAGGTTTATAAGTTACCCCACCACTTGCACCGGCTGTAGTAGTGACAGTTCCTAATTTTTCTTTTTGGAATGTCGTTTTTATGATTTGAACATCTTCGCTAATTGATGACTTAGCTTGTTTAAATTTTTGGACAAAATATGTTAATGGTATTAATTTATTGGGATGATTCATTAAATATTGTGTCATAAAAACAATACGTTCACTTCTCTTATATCTCATATCGTGTCTCATCCTTTCTAGCCTAATAATCTTACTAATTGAACTTCATTGCAGCATCCGTTTACTGCATTAAATATATGCTTCGCTTGGCGTTCATTTCTTGCTAGCGCATACACTGTTGGACCACTTCCACTCATTAAGGAACCATCTGCACCGCTATTTAACATATTTTCTTTTAATTTCATAATTTCCGGATACATATTGTGCGACACTATTTCTAATCTATTCGACAAACTATGGCATAAAGCGTCATAATCAGCAGATTGCAGAGCATCTAAACATGCTTTAGTATGTACTTGAAAGTCATCTTCTAATGTAAGCGACTTGAAAACATCTGGAGATGATATGCCTACATCAGGTTTTGCGGTTATGACCCATGCAGAAGGCGGTTTATTTAAAAGTTTAATAATTTCACCCTTACCTTTACAAATAGCCGTTTTACTATATATACAAAAAGGAACGTCTGTACCAATTTTTATACCAATTCGACACAGTTCTTCAAGTGAGAGATTTAAATTAAAAAGTCGATTCATTCCCCTCAAAGTAGCTGCAGCGTCCGCGGATCCGCCCCCCAGTCCAGCTGAAACCGGAATATCTTTTTCTAACCTTATCGTTACGCCTTGTTTAATATTATACTGCTTTTTTATCGCTTCGGCAGCTTTGAAAGCTAAGTTTTTATGATCAGAGGGTACATAATTTTGTTCTACTTCGACTATAATTTTATTATCATGTCTGATTTCAAAAGACAGACGATCATTTAAATCAATCGTCGTCATAACCATCTCTACTTCATGATAACCATCATCTCGTTTAAAGAGTGTGTCTAATGTAAGATTTATCTTAGCATGCGCCGTTTCGTATATCATATCCCCACCCTCTTTCGATTCGATATGGTAATACATCGATTTTAACATAATGTATGGAAATACTAGCAAGATAATTTAAGTTTCTCAGGAAAATTTACTTAATACATTTTAAAATATAATATTTCTCACTATTTTTTAGATTTATACTTAAAACATCGAAGTTTTCGCTAGCGTTTTAACAATATCACACATAAAAAAAGAGATGCTCTCGCATCTCTGATTAAATATATGTAATTATTGAAATGCTTATCTTTAGTGTGCAATTGCTTCATGATGGCTATCTTCTTCGAAAGAAACTTGTACGTTATCAGTTAAAACATCAGTGTATGTATAAGACACACGCTCAAAGTTATGTTTGTCTTGATCAAGTTCAACAATAAAAACAGACGGATATGTTTCTTTTAACACACCACAACGTTCAATTGTTTTTTTACGACCGCCATTTGCTTTGAGTACAATACGGTTTCCTAAATGACAATCAAGTGAATTTTTGATGTCTCCAATAGATTTTGGCATATTGCTCCACCTCGCTACAACTTGTATAATAACACGATTCACTTGATTTTGTCAAATAAACGATTAATTTTAGCAAGGTAAAGCAAGAATGTCAATAGTTTAAAATTGTAATTCGGGAAATTTTTCCAAATTATTGTAAAGGGTAGCAAACTCCTCTATTGCAAGCGTTTCACCACGTCTAGTAGGATCTATATCCGAACTTTTTAGCCATTCACCTATCTTAGCCTTCAGCTTTTTTCCATCGGAAAATAGCGACTGATAATTATTATTTATTGTTTTCCTACGTTGGCTAAAAGCGCCCTTTGTTAAGCGGAAAAACTTCTCTTCATTATCTATATTTACTAATGGTTGAGCTCGCTTCATCAATTTGACGACGATAGAATCTACATTAGGTGGCGGCATAAATACAGCCTTAGGTACTGTGAGCACTGTGCTCGTCTCTGTATAGTATTGCGCAACTATAGATAATGATCCATAAGCTTTTGTACCAACTTGAGCATTAAGTCTTTCTCCTACTTCTTTTTGCATCATAACAACATAACCATCTATTGGTAGTGATTGTTGCATCAGATTCAAAAGTATCGGTGTAGTAATATAATATGGCAGGTTAGCTACTACCATGATACGTCTACAGTTAGATAAATATTGAGCTATATAATGTGCAACATCGGCTTTTAAAATATCTTCGTTAATAACAGTAACGTTATCATAAGGAGATAGCGTATCATCTAACACTGGTATTAATCGTTGATCTATTTCGAAAGCGACTACTTTGTTAGCATTTTTAGCGAGTTGTTCAGTTAATGACCCCATACCTGGGCCTATCTCAATAATGCCTGTTTCGTCATCAATCTGACTCGCATCGATAATATTATTAATGATATTAACATCTATTAGAAAATTTTGACCTAAACTTTTTTTAAAATCAAAACCATATTGTGCTAATAAAGCCTTCGTTCTAGACGGTGTAGCAATATCTTTGGCTTCCACTACTTTTCACTTCCATTCTTATCTAATAACGCTTCACGTACATCTTGCTCTGTATAACCAAAAGCATTTAATTTTTTAACTAATTGTTTGCCGTTTGAATGCCCTATATTTAACTTTTGGCTAAGCATAGCACGTTTCCTACGCGCATCTTTACCAACAATTAAACCTAAATCAATAAGTACATCTTTACTTATTGACTCATTTCCCTCTTCAAATGGCGTACTAACATTAATCAATGCATCTTTGATAACTTCTATATCGGCATGTTCAACGCCTATTTTCCCACGTTTACTACGCGCTTTATCACGATCAATATATGCATGTTTAACGCCTGGGATATAGTCACGTATCGTATTACGAATTTTATCACCTGGGAAATCAGGATCGGTTAACACGATCACACCTCTCGTATCATAAGCTTGTTTAATTACAGCGAGTGTTGTTTGATTAATCGCGCTGCCATTAGTTTCAATGGTATCGCATTCTACAGCCGACTTAACTCGTTCTGTATCGTCACGACCTTCAACTACAATAAATTCATTTATCTTCATTTATTGTTTCACCTTCTCAATATATTCATCTCTATATAAAAAACGAGAAAGGTATTGGCTTAACATTTATGGATATTGTTATACTTTCAATTCCAAATATTAGACCAATATCTTTCTCTATTAACCTTATAATTTAAATAAAGTTTCAGCATTTTTAGTAGTTTGTTCGCACACTTCTTCGTAGCTCACACCACGTAGTTCCGCAATTTGTTCTGCAACGAGTGTCACTCGTGCCGGTTCGTTTCGTTTGCCTCTGTATGGATGTGGTGATAAAAATGGTGCATCCGTTTCTACTAACAATCTATCAAACGGCACATGTTGAGCAACTTCTTTAGGTTGTCTGGCATTTTTAAATGTAACGGGGCCACCTAAAGAAACGTAGAAATTTAATTTATTAATAATTTCATCAGCAATTTCAGGCGAAGCACTAAAACTATGCATAATGCCGCTAATTTCTTCAGCATGCTCTTCCTTTAAAATATCCACACAATCTTGGGTTGCCTCACGATTATGGATAATTATAGGTAAATTTACACGTTTAGCTAACGCAATTTGCTTTCTAAATAGTGCTTGTTGCACATCTTTAGGAGACTTGTCCCAATGATAGTCTAATCCTGTCTCACCTATACCAATAACTTTTGGATGCTTCGCTAATGCTTCAATCCATTCCAAACGTTCTTCCGTACAATCAATAGCATCCACAGGATGCCATCCAATAATGCCGTAAATAAAGTCATACTGATCGATTAATTCCATAGTACGTTCAACTGTAGGTGTATCGAAACCTACGACAAACATACGATCGACACCATTTTCTCTAGCACGCTCGATGACTTTTTCTAAATCTTCGTCATACTGTTCTGAATTCAAATGTACATGTGTATCGATTAACATTCTTAATCGTCCCCTTACTTTATTATTTAATTACTGCACCGTTCGGAATAGCACTTGGTAAACTTACTAACGTAAGGACCCCATCTTTTTCAGCGGATAAAATCATGCCTTCAGATTTTTGTCCCATTAATTTTGCCGGTTTTAAATTAGTAACTACAGCTACTTTTTTACCGATAATGTCTTCCGGATTATAAAATTTAGCAATACCAGAAACGATTTGACGTTGTTCTGAATCTAAATCTACTTGGATTTTTAATAGTTTATCTGATTTAGTGACTTGTTCGGCATCTGTGACCGTTGCCGCCTTAATTTCTACTTTATCAAAATCTTTAATATCAATAGTATCTTTAGTAGGCACTTCTTCCTCAGCACCATCTTCTTTTGGTGGTTGCATAGAATCTTTAATGTACGCAATCTCAGCCTCACTATCAAGACGTGGGAAAATAGGTGTAGGCTTTTCAACGACTGTAATTGGTTCAGTTAAAGCGCCATAAGATTCAACACTAGAAAGTTCGTGTAACTCAGTGTTGTTGATATTTAATTGTTCAAATATTTGGTATGGAGCATGAGTTAAGAACGGTCTTAAGATAACGGCAATGATACGAATGTTTTCTACTAAATGTGCCATCACATTACCTAGCATATCTTTTTGACTGTCATCTTTAGCTAAAACCCATGGCGTAGTTTCGTCGATATATTTATTAGTTCGACTAATAAATTTCCACACTGTAGCTAAAGCAACAGAAAATTGTAGGTTCTCCATATTTTCGTGATATGTTTTAACTGTGTCTAATGCCATTTGTTCCATATCTTTGTCTAAGTCGTTCTGGGCGCCTTGATAAGCTGGCAATTCACCATCAAAGTACTTATTAATCATTGAAATCGTACGATTCACTAAGTTACCAAGATCATTGGCTAAGTCATAATTTGTACGTTCAACAAAGCCTTCTGGTGTAAATACGCCATCCGCACCAAAAGGTAACTCTCTTAATAAGTAATAACGTGTAGCATCTAAGCCATAACGGTCGATTAAGACGTTAGGATCTACTACGTTGCCTTTTGATTTGCTCATTTTACCATCTTTCATTAAAATCCAACCATGCGCAAAGACCTTTTTAGGTAAAGGAATATCAAGTGACATTAATAAAATAGGCCATATTATTGAATGGAAACGTACAATCTCTTTAGCCATAATATGAATATCAGCTGGCCAATATTTTTGGAATAATGTATCGTCATCTGACAAATAGCCTAGTGAAGAGATATAGTTAACCAATGCATCAATCCATACATAAACAACATGTTTAGGATTAGATTTAACACGAATACCCCAATCAAATGATGTACGAGATACAGCTAAATCTTCTAATCCTGGTTTGATAAAGTTGTTTATCATTTCATTTTTACGCGAAGGTGGTTGAATGAAGTCAGGGTTTTCATCGTAGAATTCTAATAAGCGATCTGTATATTTAGACAAATTAAAGAAGTAACTTTCTTCTTTTACTAGTTCTACATCATGACCTGAATCAGGACTTTTACCGCCTACAATTTTGCCATTTTCGTAAACAGGGTCTACTAGTTGTGTCTCAGTATAGTATGTTTCGTCCGGTACTGAATACCATCCCTCATATTCGCCAAGATAAATATCTCCTTGCGATAGTAAACGTTCAAATATTTGTTGTACGACTTCTTTATGACGTTCCTCAGTAGTACGAATAAAGTCATCGTTAGAGATCTCTAATTTTTTCCATAAAGCTTTAATATCAGAAATCATATCATCTAAATATGCTAATTCTGTTTTACCAGCTTTATGTGCTTTTTCTTGTATTTTTTGACCATGCTCATCTGTCCCAGTTAAATATCTTACATCGTAACCTTGCATTCTTTTATAGCGTGCAATCACATCACCAGCAGTTGTTGTGTATGCGTGGCCGATATGCAAGTTTCCACTCGGATAATATATTGGGGTAGTGATATAAAATGTATCTTTCACCATCATTGTTCCTCCTCGTTTCTTACACTATAAATATATCTAAATTAATATTTGTTTTCAATGAAGCCTTGATGTGTTGAATTATGCATAAGATTACTTATCACTCATACTTTGACGACACCATGTTACTTCTATGTACACTCAATAAACATCTCATTTTATTAAATATAATTATATGCTCTATCTTATCTACAATACCATAAATCCCTATATATTTGGTACATTTTTATTTTCATTTAAATTAATAAAACTTACGCAATTTTCTTGAAAATGAAACTGTCTTTACTATGAAAATAAGTTGATTTAATCAATGTTATGATAAATATTATAAACTTCACTCGTTTTCATATTTCTATCTTCTGCTACATGTTTTATAGCCACTTTAGGTTTCATGTTTTGTTCTACATAATGCGTTACATGCTCATTAATTGTCATATTTTCGAACCAACTCGTATCTAACAACTCGGCCGCACCTTCGATTAAAACAACAAACTCCCCTTTTAAAGGTATTTGTGCATCATTAACAGCAGTTAACAATTGAGTAACTGGCTGCGTTTCAATTTGCTCGAATTTTTTAGTTAATTCACGACCTAATGTAACTTGTCGTTCTTGATCAATTTTAGCAATAGCCTTTAAAGTATCTTTTACACGATGTGGCGATTCGTATATGATGAGCGTACTATCTTGGAACATTCGCTTTTCCAAAACTTGCAGCTTATCTTTTTCTTTTCTTGGTAAAAATCCTAAAAAAATATAAGTGAAAGACGGTAACCCACTAGCCATTAAAGCGGTAAGCCCAGCATTCGGACCAGGTATCGTTTCGACACGTATGTCCGCTTCTCTAGCAGCCACTACAAGTTCATAACCAGGATCACTAATCAAAGGTAAACCTGCGTCGGAGACCAATGCAATATTTGAGCCATTTATTAATTGTTCTAATAGCATACTCGTTTGCTGTTCTTTGTTATGGTCGTGGTATGATTTTAAAGGCGTTTGAATTTCATAATGATGACATAGTTTGCTCGTAACTCTTGTATCTTCACATGCAATGATATCTGCACGTTTAAGTGTATCAACGGCCCTATACGTCATATCTGCTAAATTACCTATGGGTGTTCCTACTAGGTATAAAGTGCCCATTTATTGCGCCTCCTTAATTAATTGCAGTTTTTTATTTCTTGAATACGTTTTTATTTCATACTCTCGTTTCAAAGCGTTAGATTTTGTATCGTGAACTTCCTGGTATACAAGTGTCACTGGCCTTCTATTTTTAGTATATTTAGCGCCTTGTCCCAAATTATGTTTCATGACACGTTGTTCAACGTCCTTAGCGTAACCTGTATAGAGCGATCCATCTTTACATTTCACTATATAAACATAATGATTATCCATAATATACCTCGCTCATTTCTGGTGTGTACGTCCCGTCTTCATTATAAATGTAAAATGGCGGTTGTATTGCTAAACCTTGATTTCCACCTTTACGTCCTTCTATTATAATTGTTTGGGCATCTTTCGATCTTTTACTATAGACAAAATATAACTTTTTAGGTTCAATGCTACATTTTCTCATATTTGATAATACATCCATTAATCGTTCAGCTCGGTGCACCATGACTAACCTACCGCCTTGTTTCAATAAATGTCTCGCGGCTATACAGCAGTCTTGTAGCGAACACATTATTTCATGCCTAGCGATTTTATGCGCTTCTTTTTGATGCTGGTGTAACTGATTACTTTTAAAATAAGGGGGATTACATGTAACAAGACTGTATTGCGACGGCTTAAAATTAATGCGTGCATCTTTCAAATCCATTTCATACATATGAATTTGAGATGATAATTGATTATAAGCAATACTACGGTTAGCCATATTGACAAGTTGTTGCTGAATCTCAATACCATCTATCTGCTGCTTTGTTTTATATGATAACAATAATGGTACAACCCCATTACCTGAACATAAATCCATAATTGAATCATTTTTTCTAACTTCAGTAAAATGACCTAATAATAATGCATCGGTCGAAAACGAAAACACATCATCATTCTGAATGATACGCAAGTTTTCTTTCATTAGATAATCTAACCGTTCATGCCCTAACAACTCCATATTAAACCTCCAAAAAAGGACAAGACGGCGATGCTTGCTATAATTCAAGCCTATCACTAACATCTCATCCTTCAATAACCTAATAATTTAATTTTAGAAACTATTCACTTAAAACTTCTAAACAAAATAAACAATCGTCGCCTTTTCTATGTTTACCAAATAATTCGCCTTTACAAATATGAAAACCTTCTTTATATAACATTGCAAGGTTATCTTTACTTCTTAGCGGTTGTTTAGTATTTGAAGTTTTTTCGTTCGTCTTTTTAGCAGATTCTTCATCTTTATTAATTAAAGATTTCATATTATCATTTTCAATATGTAATGCGACATTTTCTTCTACTAATTCAACCATTAAATTTTTCATTTCAGTCATATTATTATTAACTTCATCAATTTGGCGTTCTAAACGCGAAAGTTTTTCAAATATTTCACTTCTATCCAATGTAGCTAAAGCCTCCTAATTAAATGCTTCTAATTCTTCTGCTTTATATTCAAGTGGTTGTTCGAAACCTTCGACTTTAACTTGCATAGATACGTCTAAAATGTTTAGGCCTATAACCTTACCATTGCCTTCAGGTGTTTCTATGTTATCACCCACGTCTGGCAATTGGGCACGAGCCTCTTCATAGTAGTCGTTTTCATATTTCAAACAACACATTAAACGTCCGCATGCACCAGAAATTTTTGTCGGATTCAGTGATAAATTTTGGTCTTTAGCCATTTTAATTGATACCGGTTCAAAATCTCCTAAAAATGTAGAACAACATAAAGAACGACCACATGGACCAATGCCACCTAGTAATTTTGCTTCATCTCTAACGCCAATTTGTCTTAATTCAATGCGCGTTTTCAATTTTTGCGCTAATATTTTTACTAACTTTCTAAAGTCTACCCGTTCATCTGAAGTAAAATTAAAAATTACCTTTGATTTATCTAACGTAAACTCACAATTTACTAATCTCATTGATAGTTCCAATTGTTGGATTGTCGCTTTACACAATTGCATTGCATCATTAGCATCTAGTTCATTTTGGTCATATTTTTCCTTGTCCTCAGTAGAAGCTATACGTAAAATTTCCTTTAATGGTAACGTCACATCCTCATCTGCAACATCTAAAGGCGCATATTTTACGCGTCCCATTTCTATTCCTCTTTTAGATTCAACAACGACCCATTGTCCGGCTTCTAAGTCGTAATTCATCGGGGAATAATACTCTAATTTACCTGACTTTTGAAAGTCAATGCCCACAACATTTTGCATGTCTAATTCACCCCTTTTATAACTATTTGTTCAAACACTAACGTCGGATTAACGTTTTGATTTAATTTTTTATTGGCCTCAGTTATTCTATCATACATTAGAATAATTTGATTATAGTTAATTTTACTAGCATCATTAGCAATATCTAATTTAATATCTTGAAAAATCATTTTATCTTGTATGTCAACTTTTGCATGCATGATATCTTCAAAAAAAGCATTAACTGCTGCTAATGTTAATAACTGTAAACGTCTATTCTTGGCTTGTTTTAATAAATCAACAATGCCAATCAATGCCATATGTTTGTTCGACAATAATAAATTGCACCATCGTAAAATACTTTTACGTAAAGCTGCCAAATCCGCTTCTTCGTGTAAACTCAAAGCTGTATCTAATTGCGTTGTATATGTACATAATAGTTCAGCTACAGGCCGTGTTATGTTATGTGATTCAAGCCTTTCAATGAATCGCTCTTTATCTATTGGCTTGAAATAAATATGCTGACATCTAGAATGTATCGTAGTTAAAATTTGCTCTGGCTTAGTAGAAAGCAATATTGCTACCGTGTTTTCAGGTGGTTCTTCTAAAAATTTCAAAATACTATTTTCACCTTGAACTGTTAACTTTTCAAAAGACTCAATAATATATACTTTGTGATCGCTTTCGATTGGCAATTGATTCATATGTCTCACAAGTTGTTCTATTTGTTCTTTTTTTATAGTAGTTTCTTCGGAAGCGACATGCATAAAATCAGGATGATTGAATGTATCGATTTTCAACTGACACTGTTCGTTATCATTACATAATATAAGTTTCGTAAATTCAAGCGCTACTTGTTGCATTGTCTGTGCATCATCACCTTCAAATAAATAAGCATGTGATAATTTATTTGAGTGATAAGCATTCGTCAGCATTTTTTGTTCATCCATCACAAAAATACTCCTTTATATAAAAAGGCTGCATATATAGCAAGTTAATTCATGAAGTAATAAAATTCTTACCTTTATGAATTAAAGCATGCATATATAGCAACCATAATTTAGAATTGATGGAAAGCTTCAACAGGCATTACAAACACTGTTGCTCCCCCAACTTCAACTTCAACTGGATAAGGAATATAAGAATCAGCACTACCACCCATTGGTGTGATTGGTGATACGAGTTGCTCTCTATTACCACATGTATCATCGATAACTTTTAATATATCGTCTACACGATCATCTTCAACACCTGAAAGGAATGTTGTGTTACCTGCTCTTAAAAACCCGCCCGTTGTAGCAAGTTTTGTCGCTCTAAAATTATTTTTAATGAGTTGGTCTGAAAGTTCTTGGCTGTCTTGATCTTGAACAATCGCAATAATCATTTTCATATTCATACACCTCTTCACATTATTATATCATAATTTCCCTAAATATTTGAGAATAGATTTATATGTTGCATCTACAACTTGTTCGATGCTTTGATCGGCGTCAATAACATTAAACCTAGACGTGTCACTTTCAATCACTTTATGGTACCCTTCTACAACTTGCTCATGAAAGGCTATATCTTCTTGATCTAAACGATTTTGTTGTCGTAAGTTCGTCACTATACGTTGTCGTCCCACTTCCACACTCACATCTAAATAAATTGTTAAATCTGGATATAGACCGTTTATAGCAAAGTCATTAATTGCTTTAACTTCTTCTACACCTATACCCCTTGCATACCCCTGATATGCTAAAGAACTATCAATATATCTATCGCATAGGACAATTTTACCTTGTTCAAGTGCTGGCATAATTTTGCCTACCAAATGCTCTCGTCTTGAAGCCGCAAATAATAAGGCTTCCGTACGTTCGTCCATGCCTTCGCCTTCTAACAATATTTCGCGGATTTGTTCACCTGTAGCTACTCCACCTGGTTCCCTAGTAACAATCGTATCAAAAGTTGCCTCTAATTTTAAAGCGACTTGTTGTAATACTGTAGTTTTGCCCGAACCTTCTGGCCCTTCAAACGTAATAAATGCTGACATTTTATTCATCCTTAATTTCTATATAATTATTTTCAATACCTTCTACCCTTAAATTTTGGGTAGACCAATAATGCAATAATTCTACCATATTTGCTGATATTTTTTCTCCTTTTAACATAATTGGTATACCAGGAGGATAAGGTACAATATGATTCGCCAAAATTTCACCTTTAGCGTCTTCAATGTTAATCTTACGTGTCTTACTATTAACACTATATGTATAATAGCCAATATCCGTCGTAGTAATTTGTCTTTCTGGGATTTTTATAGGTTGTTTAGTTAGCTGAATACGATCTATTCTTGCTAATAATTCACTATACAGATAGTTATCATGTTTATGCCATAAAGGTAATACAAGTAACACTTGCTTTTCATCAGCTAATTCTATGTATATTGATTGCGCTTCAAATAATGCTTGTAACTCATAACCATCATAGGCACTATGTGACAAACATAGTTTTAAAGGATCATCTACTTTTGTCACCGTGATTCCTTGTTGTTCCAAGTGAGTTATTAACTTCTGACGTCGTTCAAAAAATAAATCAGTTTGATAATTCTTATAAAATTGATGCGCTAATTCTAAACTCGACATTAGTAAGTACGAAGGACTCGAGGATTGAAAGTAACTCAAGTAATTTATTACCTGTTGTTTCATTGGTGCATCTTTATGTATAAATAGTACAGAACTCATAGTCAATGCAGGTAATGTTTTATGATATGATTGCACCACAAAATCTGCGCCCATATTCAATGCAGATCGTGGAAAGCCTTCTAGATCAAAGTGCGCACCATGTGCTTCGTCAACTAATACCGGTATTTGCAATTGATGTAAATGATTAATCTGTGATTTTATATCAAAACACTCCCCATAATAATTAGGGTATGTAATTACAGCTAACTTATGATTCTCTTTAAAATGATGTATATTTTTATATTTTGGTCCTAAGTATTGATGTGTATCGTCACTTGCATCCATAGCCATTAAAAATGCATTGCCTCGCGCTAACTCCAAACCATGAAAAACCGACTTGTGAGCATTTCTAGGAATAATATAGTCCCCAGATAAGTAGGCAAATGCTTGAATTACAGATAAAATACCTGCTGTCGTACCATTTACTAAGTAAAAAGTTTCGTAATCATCATGTTTGCTTATATTGGCCATGCTTTTATATAAAACATCTTCAGGATGATGTAAATCATCCAATCCTGTTATTTCAGTCATATCCATATTGATATTTAATTGGTTTAAATTACCTATCGTATTGTTTTTATGCCCCGGTACATGCATAGAGATGGGCGTTTCGTTCATTAAAGATTGGAATTTATTAATTAAAGGTAAAGTCATAGTTCAACCACATCCACTCTATAGTATCATTAACTTATTATAAAGTATCACTTTCCCGTATTCAAAATTTTATTATTAAACTACCTCTATTAGCGGGATGTAAATCTGCTACCATCGACGCTCAGGTGCTTTTTAGCTTGAGGCAAACGCTCGCATCTTTCCTCACTTGCATGCGTCGCTGACTTGCTTACCTCCTCGTAAGCGCGTGACGCGACGCCTTGAGTTCGTCAGCTTCAAACGCTTTCTCTTCGCCAAAGTTTTTAATATTTTATTTACATTTTGTATAAACAGACCTGCGGTCTTATAGTGTTTCAAAGATTATTTTGAGAAGTTAAGCTCCTTATTGGGCATAAAAAAAAGAGACCCTAAGGTCTCGGCTCATCGCATCCTATTAATTTGCCTGGCAACGTCCTACTCTAGCGGGATGTAAATCCGACTACCATCGGCGCTAAGGAGCTTAACTTCTGTGTTCGGCATGGGAACAGGTGTGACCTCCTTGCCATTGTCACCAGACAATGATGTATAACATTTATACATTCAAAACTAGATAGTAAGTAAATATAAATTAACCAATCAAAACATTTAAAAATTGATTAAGTCTTCGATCGATTAGTATTCGTCAGCTCCACATGTCGCCATGCTTCCACCTCGAACCTATTAACCTCATCATCTTTGAGGGATCTTATAACCGAAGTTGGGAAATCTCATCTTGAGGGGGGCTTCATGCTTAGATGCTTTCAGCACTTATCCCGTCCATACATAGCTACCCAGCGATGCCGTTGGCACGACAACTGGTACACCAGAGGTATGTCCATCCCGGTCCTCTCGTACTAAGGACAGCTCCTCTCAAATTTCCTACGCCCACGACGGATAGGGACCGAACTGTCTCACGACGTTCTGAACCCAGCTCGCGTACCGCTTTAATGGGCGAACAGCCCAACCCTTGGGACCGACTACAGCCCCAGGATGCGATGAGCCGACATCGAGGTGCCAAACCTCCCCGTCGATGTGAACTCTTGGGGGAGATAAGCCTGTTATCCCCGGGGTAGCTTTTATCCGTTGAGCGATGGCCCTTCCATGCGGAACCACCGGATCACTAAGTCCGTCTTTCGACCCTGCTCGACTTGTAAGTCTCGCAGTCAAGCTCCCTTATGCCTTTACACTCTGTGAATGATTTCCAACCATTCTGAGGGAACCTTTGAGCGCCTCCGTTACTCTTTAGGAGGCGACCGCCCCAGTCAAACTGCCCATCTGACACTGTCTCCCACCATGCTAAATGGTGCGGGTTAGAAATCCAACACAGCGAGGGTAGTATCCCACCAACGCCTCCACGTAAACTAGCGTTCACGTTTCTAAGGCTCCTACCTATCCTGTACAAACTGTGCCGAATTTCAATATCAGACTGCAGTAAAGCTCCACGGGGTCTTTCCGTCCTGTCGCGGGTAACCTGCATCTTCACAGGTACTATGATTTCACCGAGTCTCTCGTTGAGACAGTGCCCAAATCGTTACGCCTTTCGTGCGGGTCGGAACTTACCCGACAAGGAATTTCGCTACCTTAGGACCGTTATAGTTACGGCCGCCGTTTACTGGGGCTTCGATTCGTAGCTTCGCAGAAGCTAACCACTCCTCTTAACCTTCCAGCACCGGGCAGGCGTCAGCCCCTATACATCACCTTACGGTTTAGCAGAGACCTGTGTTTTTGATAAACAGTCGCTTGGGCCTATTCACTGCGGCTCTCCCGGGCGTTAACCCTAGAGAGCACCCCTTCTCCCGAAGTTACGGGGTCATTTTGCCGAGTTCCTTAACGAGAGTTCGCTCGCTCACCTTAGAATTCTCATCTTGACTACCTGTGTCGGTTTGCGGTACGGGCACCTAATATTCTAGCTAGAGGCTTTTCTTGGCAGTGTGAAATCAACGACTCGAGGAAACAATTTCCTCTCCCCATCACAGCTTGACCTTATGAGTGCCGGATTTGCCTAACACTCAGTCTTACTGCTTGGACGTGCACTCCAACAGCACGCTTCGCCTATCCTACTGCGTCCCCCCATCGCTTAAAACGAATTTAGGTGGTACAGGAATATCAACCTGTTATCCATCGCCTACGCCTATCGGCCTCAGCTTAGGTCCCGACTAACCCAGAGCGGACGAGCCTTCCTCTGGAAACCTTAGTCAATCGGTGGACGGGATTCTCACCCGTCTTTCGCTACTCACACCGGCATTCTCACTTCTAAGCGCTCCACATGTCCTTGCGATCATGCTTCAACGCCCTTAGAACGCTCTCCTACCATTGTCCTACGGACAATCCACAGCTTCGGTAATATGTTTAGCCCCGGTACATTTTCGGCGCAGTGTCACTCGACTAGTGAGCTATTACGCACTCTTTAAATGATGGCTGCTTCTAAGCCAACATCCTAGTTGTCTGGGCAACGCCACATCCTTTTCCACTTAACATATATTTTGGGACCTTAGCTGGTGGTCTGGGCTGTTTCCCTTTCGAACACGGACCTTATCACCCATGTTCTGACTCCCAAGTTAAATTGATTGGCATTCGGAGTTTGTCTGAATTCGGTAACCCGATAAGGGCCCCTCGTCCAAACAGTGCTCTACCTCCAATAATCATCACTTGAGGCTAGCCCTAAAGCTATTTCGGAGAGAACCAGCTATCTCCAGGTTCGATTGGAATTTCTCCGCTACCCACAACTCATCCGCTCACTTTTCAACGTAAGTCGGTTCGGTCCTCCATTCAGTGTTACCTGAACTTCAACCTGGTCATGGGTAGATCACCTGGTTTCGGGTCTACGACCAAATACTCAACGCCCTATTCAGACTCGCTTTCGCTACGGCTCCACATTTCCTGCTTAACCTTGCATCAAATCGTAACTCGCCGGTTCATTCTACAAAAGGCACGCCATCACCCATTAACGGGCTCTGACTACTTGTAAGCACACGGTTTCAAGTTCTCTTTCACTCCCCTTCCGGGGTACTTTTCACCTTTCCCTCACGGTACTGGTTCACTATCGGTCACTAGAGAGTATTTAGCCTTGGGAGATGGTCCTCCCAGATTCCGACGGAATTTCACGTGCTCCGTCGTACTCAGGATCCACTCAAGAGTGCTATCGTTTTCGACTACAGGATTATTACCTTCTTTGATGCATCTTTCCAGATGCTTCGTCTAACAATAACTTTTGTAACTCCGTATAGAGTGTCCTACAACCCCAACAAGCAAGCTTGTTGGTTTGGGCTGTTCCCGTTTCGCTCGCCGCTACTCAGGGAATCGATTTTTCTTTCTCTTCCTCCGGGTACTAAGATGTTTCAGTTCTCCGGGTATGCCTTCAAACATGCTATGTATTCACATGTTGATTACACGACATGACTCGTGTAGGGTTTCCCCATTCGGAAATCTCTGGATCAACGCTTACTTACAGCTCCCCAAAGCATATCGTCGTTAGTAACGTCCTTCTTCGGCTTCTAGTGCCAAGGCATCCACCGTGCGCCCTTAATAACTTAATCTTTTTGTTTTTAAGTCAAACGCAATGTTTAACTCAAAACCCAAAATGTTATTAATCTGTGAGTGTTCTTTCGAACACTAGCGATTATTTTAGTTTGAATTCAAGCTTTTAAAAACTCTAATTCACTCGGTTTTGCTTGGTAAAATCTATTTTTACTTACTTATCTAGTTTTCAATGTACAATCTTTGAATACTCTATGAGCATTCAAAACTGAATACAATATGTCTACGTTATCCCTCTCATCTTCATAGAAGATGTTCCGAATATATCCTTAGAAAGGAGGTGATCCAGCCGCACCTTCCGATACGGCTACCTTGTTACGACTTCACCCCAATCATTTGTCCCACCTTCGACGGCTAGCTCCATAATGGTTACTCCACCGGCTTCGGGTGTTACAAACTCTCGTGGTGTGACGGGCGGTGTGTACAAGACCCGGGAACGTATTCACCGTAGCATGCTGATCTACGATTACTAGCGATTCCAGCTTCATGTAGTCGAGTTGCAGACTACAATCCGAACTGAGAACAACTTTATGGGATTTGCATGACCTCGCGGTTTAGCTGCCCTTTGTATTGTCCATTGTAGCACGTGTGTAGCCCAAATCATAAGGGGCATGATGATTTGACGTCATCCCCACCTTCCTCCGGTTTGTCACCGGCAGTCAACTTAGAGTGCCCAACTTAATGATGGCAACTAAGCTTAAGGGTTGCGCTCGTTGCGGGACTTAACCCAACATCTCACGACACGAGCTGACGACAACCATGCACCACCTGTCACTTTGTCCCCCGAAGGGGAAAACTCTGTCTCCAGAGTGGTCAAAGGATGTCAAGATTTGGTAAGGTTCTTCGCGTTGCTTCGAATTAAACCACATGCTCCACCGCTTGTGCGGGTCCCCGTCAATTCCTTTGAGTTTCAACCTTGCGGTCGTACTCCCCAGGCGGAGTGCTTAATGCGTTAGCTGCAGCACTAAGGGGCGGAAACCCCCTAACACTTAGCACTCATCGTTTACGGCGTGGACTACCAGGGTATCTAATCCTGTTTGATCCCCACGCTTTCGCACATCAGCGTCAGTTACAGACCAGAAAGTCGCCTTCGCCACTGGTGTTCCTCCATATCTCTGCGCATTTCACCGCTACACATGGAATTCCACTTTCCTCTTCTGCACTCAAGTCTCCCAGTTTCCAATGACCCTCCACGGTTGAGCCGTGGGCTTTCACATCAGACTTAAGAAACCGCCTACGCGCGCTTTACGCCCAATAATTCCGGATAACGCTTGCCACCTACGTATTACCGCGGCTGCTGGCACGTAGTTAGCCGTGGCTTTCTGATTAGGTACCGTCAAGATGCGCACAGTTACTTACGCACATGTTCTTCCCTAATAACAGAGCTTTACGATCCGAAGACCTTCATCACTCACGCGGCGTTGCTCCGTCAGGCTTTCGCCCATTGCGGAAGATTCCCTACTGCTGCCTCCCGTAGGAGTCTGGACCGTGTCTCAGTTCCAGTGTGGCCGATCACCCTCTCAGGTCGGCTACGTATCGTTGCCTTGGTAAGCCGTTACCTTACCAACTAGCTAATACGGCGCGGGTCCATCTATAAGTGATAGCAAAACCATCTTTCACTGTAGAACCATGCGGTTCTACATGTTATCCGGCATTAGCTTCGGTTTCCCGAAGTTATTCCAGTCTTATAGGTAGGTTACCCACGTGTTACTCACCCGTCCGCCGCTAACGTCAAAGGAGCAAGCTCCTTATCCGTTCGCTCGACTTGCATGTATTAGGCACGCCGCCAGCGTTCATCCTGAGCCAGGATCAAACTCTCCATAAAAAATTATGATGTTTGATTAGCTCATAAAATACTAATTTGTGTGTTATCTCTAACACGTTTAAACCAACGATTATATCGTTGCGTTTGGAATTAACGTTGACATATTGCAATTCAGTTTTCAATGTTCATTTATCAATCCGACAAGAAACCATTATACATAAGTTATCATTTAAAGTCAATAACTTTCTAAAAGTTTTTTAAATCGTTTTTTAATGTTCGTCGTTTGTGTTTCGCTCGACAAGTAAATACTATACAGGCTTTTCAAAGAATGTACAACAGTAAAAATTACACTAATTATACATTTTTCGTACTCCCATCATTAAAAAACGAACTTTATATACCGTTAAACTTTTAATAATTCGTTTAATTAACTAAAATACTTAGTTATATATTGTTCCTTTTCTTAAAACTAAGCAATTTACATACTATAACTTTTTTGGTTATTTTTATAAAAAAATAAAGCCATCACTTTACAGTGCTAGCTTTACATTTCTGTTCTACCCATAATAGCCTTTGATAACGTTACTTCATCAGCATATTCTAAGTCTCCACCAACTGATAAACCTTGTGCTAATCTAGTTACAGTTACACCGATCGGTTTTACGAGACGTGATATATACATTGCTGTAGATTCACCTTCTAAGTTGGGGTTCATCGCTAAAATCAATTCTTTTACTCCTTCGTCTTTCAAACGATTAATGAGTGAAGGTATATTAATGTCTTCCGGTCCAATTCCGTCCATTGGAGATATAGAACCATGAAGAACATGATATAACCCTTTGAATTCTCGCATTTTCTCCATGGCGATGACATCTTTATCATCTTCAACTACACAGATAATAGAACGATCTCTTTGTTTGTCTTGGCATATATAGCATGGATCTTGCTCTGTTATATGCCCACATTCACTACAATAAGTTAATTCGCGCTTAACATCTACTAATGCTTTAGCAAATTGAACGACGTCGTCTTCTTTCATATCTAGTACATGAAATGCCAGACGTTGTGCCGTTTTCGGTCCAATGCCTGGCAGTTTCATGAAACTGTCAATCAGTTTAGAAATAGGTTCTGGATACTGCATTTCATCACATTCCAGGAATGTTTAAGCCTTTAGTGTGCTTTCCTAAACGTTCTTGCGATAATTCGTCTGCTTTATTCATCGCTTCGTTAGTCGCAGCAATCACTAGGTCTTGTAACATTTCAATATCGTCAGGGTCTACCGCTTCTTCTTTAATAACGACGTCGACAACTTCTTTATGGCCAGTTACTGTTACAGCAACCATACCACCACCTGCAGTTCCTTCAACTCGTTCTTCTTTTAATTTTTCTTGCTCTTCGCCCATTTTCTTTTGCATTTTTTGCATTTGTTTCATCATTTGTTGCATATTTCCGCCACCGCGCATAATGTAAATCCTCCTTATATATTCTTTGTTATATTATAATTATGCTTTGCTAATATTATACATACCTTTATATTCATTGTCATGTATCACTCTTCATCAATAACATTGACTGTGTTTTCGCCGAATAGCTCTTTGGCTCTTTGTACTACATCTACTTCTTCCGTTTCATTAGATTGTTGTACGTTGTCATTACTATCACTACTATTAGAACTTCCATCAGCTGACTTCCTATTTTGTAGGTATTCAGATCTGACTCTCATCCATTGATCAGATGGTACGCCTACTACTTTAACGCTCTTATCTATAATATTACATACCACATTTTCTATATTTTCTCGTTTTTCATCATTTTTATTAACGATTTCACAATGAATTTCTTCTTCAAATTTTATTAACACATGTGTTTCACTAGCTGCTACTGGTTCAGAATTTTGTAATAAACTTACAAGTGATTTCATATCATTGTTTTTAGCGTGATCCACTACGTCGCTCCAATGGTCTTTCAATAATTTGATATCATCTTTATTGGCTTTGTCTAAAACCTTAGTAATTTGCTGCATTGAAAAGATGTTTTTCGACTTGCTTCCCCGCTTACTTGGTTGTGTTTTAGCCGGCTGTGTCGTTTGTGGACCACCGCCTTGTGATTTCAATGTCTTTAATTCATTTTCCAGTTGCTCCATACGTTGAAGTAAGACATCATTATTAGGTTCTGTGGCCACGCTCGTAGTTGCTACGTTTTGTATTGTTTGAGGTTGCGCCTTAACCATTTCAGAAAGTTTAACTAACAATACTTCAAAATGTACATTTTGATTCACACTAAATCGAATTGAAACTAATGTATCATTTATTATATCTATCATTTGATACAATGTTTCCAATTCAAAATCCATTAAAGCATCATAATTAGTATCAGCTTCTGCGGTTTTACTCATAATCGTATCTCTAACAAAGTAAATCATATCATTAATTAAGCGATTTACTTCTTTGCCATCTGCCACAAATTGATGATATGTGCTAAATGCCGCTTTAACATCACCCGCAATGATTTGCGCAAATAATTTATTAAGCGCCTCACCATCAACACTACCAGTAACATTTAAAGCATCTTGTAACGTTAGATGGTCATCACCAAAAGCAATAGCTTGGTCCATAATGCTTAAAGCATCACGCATACCACCTTCTGAAGCTTTGGCAACAAAATCTAGCGCAGCGTCATCGTAATCAATTTGTTGTTCTTCCGCTACAAATTTTAATCTCTCCACTATTTGATCATGATTAATAGATTTAAAATCAAAACGTTGGGCTCTAGAGATAATAGTAGGAGGTATTTTATGTGGTTCTGTAGTCGCCAATATGAAAATAGCATGTGCAGGTGGTTCCTCTAAAGTCTTTAATAACGCATTAAAGGCTCCAGTAGTTAACATATGAACTTCATCAATGATGTATACTTTATATTTCGATTCACTCGGTGCATATTTTACTTTATCTCTAATATTTCTTATTTCATCAACACCATTATTACTTGCGGCATCAATTTCTATAATGTCAGAATTAGTCCCCTGTGTAATTCCTTTACATATAACACATTCATTACACGGTTCACCGTTATTACTATTTATACAGTTTATTGCTTTCACAAATACTTTAGCAATACTCGTTTTACCAGTACCACGAGGACCACTAAATATATATGCATGGGATTGTTTTCCTTTTGAAATTGCATTTCGCAAAGTTTTAGTTACATGTTCTTGACCTACAACATCACTAAACGCTTGAGGTCTAAACATTCTATATAAAGCCTGGTAATTCACACTCGCACCTCCAATTACATTCACTACATATTATAGCATTGTACTTCAAACTATGACTATCAATTAAAAGCTGAAGGATAATTGACTTCCCCTGAAGGTCTGTTATCATCAGTTAAAAACTTAACCATAAAATATGCTTTCGGAATATCAAAAGGTGAATGTATCTTATAATTTGAGGCATTTGCATAGCCCAGTGGTTGATAATATTCAGGATCTCCTAAAACTACGATAGTATCATAATCATGATTCTTCGCGCGCTCTTCTACCGCCTGTATTAATGCTTTTCCGAGTCCTTGATTACGATATTCTGGTAAAACAGATACTGGCGCTAATGCTAAAGCTGTATGTTGATCTTGTTCATCTTCAATAATCACTTCTGATAAAAGTGCATGTCCTATCACGCTACCTTCATCATTTTTAGCAACGACTTCTAATTCGTAATTATAGTCCTCAGATTTTCTGATTTTGTTAATAAGTTGTTGCTCATCATGATTCGACATTTCAACATCTTTAAAGGCTTCTTCAACAGCTTCTAAACTAGTCTCATAATCATTTTCGGTTAACGTACTAAGATAAATTTGCATAGTTACCTCCATTGCCCTTTGTTCTCTACATATTACACTATTCTCAACAAATATTCTTGTTCCGCTATTTTTTATTATATTATAAAAAAGAACGACCTATAGCAACTATAAGTCGTTCTTTTATATGTAAAGTTATTATTTTAAAATTTAAAAACCGTGCACCTTTGCATCGAGTGCAATTCACAAACGTAACCAAAGTCGACAGCTAAATCTCGGCAACCCTACGGCACATATGATAATCCACTTAATGCTGCTTCCGTCAGGACCTGACATGATTCGTGGGTTCACATTGCATAGGACCGAAATCTTCAAACACTACGTGCTTTGGGCAGACTTCACAAAAATACACCCTCAGCAAAGGAATTAAGTCTCGCATAAGCGGTTTTCGAGTACAGGGAACCGCTACCTCCCCACCTAGCACGGCAAAATACATGTTACTATATTTCATCACTTCAATGCAAGACATTTGGTCGAACTTGTTGATAATTGTTGATTTGGTGGTATTAATTAATTCAAAAATAACTTACAATTTGCGACGTCGTGAAAAGTCATTGAATCTAAACTCTGTCGCTAAATGCTTTGATATATTGTATTGGAACCGCTCCGTATTTTTCAAATGTACAATGCCCCTAACCGTAGCAGTATACGGTGGGGCTACATCACCAAATTGTTCATACTCTAAATCACCAAACGGTTCAAAAGTAATTGCCTTGTTAGAGTAACTAATTTCAAGATCTAATATATGCTCTATATAATGATAGATTGAAGCACGTGCATGTTCAATAGTAATATTAGGTACTATATCGGCAACAAGGTAATCTTCATCGATGATTTTTACCTTATCGTTTAGCATCCTTAATCTTACTATATACCATAATCTTGCATTTGCCTTAATGCCTAATTGTTCTTTTATAAACGGTACTTCATCAGCCTTAATCTTTTCAAATCTAATTACTTTTGTTTTGTATTGAAGTTGCAATTCATTTTTTACTTCGCTAAAACTCATTAAGTCAGCAAATGGAAATTCTGTGATATTTTGATAAATAACTACAGAACCTTTGCCTCTAATTTTTTGTATCATGCCGTCACCGACCAATAAATTAAGCGCTTTTCTAACCGTTTCCCTTGAGGCTTGGTACCGTTCAACTAAATCATGTTCAGAAGGAATGCGATCGCCATAAGTTAATTCTTCGCTTAAAATTGCGTCTTTCAACTTTTCATATATTAATACAAATTTTTTTTCACTCATCTTTTCAACTCTTCTACTATTATTGAGCAATGACTATCGCCCCGAAACCATCTATTGTTCCATTTTCACATTGACCACTTTGAATTATAGTTTCACCTTCAATATTCAAATCTTTAGGTAATTGTATTGACGATTTCGAAAAGTTAGCCACTACAAGCCAAGTCGTTCCATTGTAGTGACGTTTGTAAATAAATAAATTTTCATCATTCATATATAAAGGCTCAACACTACCATAGGTAACTATATCATGCTCATGTCTTAATTTAATTAATTTTCTATATACGTGTAAAATTGAATTTTTATCTGCAATCGCCGTTTCAACGTTTATCTTATCGTAATTTTCAGGAATATCAATCCATGGCGCCCCTGATGTGAATCCCGCATTACGTTCATTTGACCATTGGATTGGCGTTCTTGAATTATCTCGTGACTTTTGCCCTAATATTTCTAAAATTTCCGATTCATTGTAGCCTTTAAGTTTCATAGACTTATATGCATTAAGTGATTCCACATCTCTATATTGATCTATCGTCGTAAAATGAGGGTCCGTCATTCCGATTTCTTCGCCTTGATAAATGTATGGTGTTCCTTGTAGCATATGCAATACGATAGCCAACATTTTTCCACTACTCGTTCTTAAAGCTTCGGTTGAATCATCACCAAATCTAGAAACAACACGTGGTTGGTCATGGTTGCACCAAAATATAGCATTCCAACCGTTCCCTTCATATATACCGAGTTGCCATTCCATCAGTATTTCTTTTAATTTTAGGAAATCTAATTTAGCATTGGACCACTTTTCTCCATCAATATAATCAACTTTTAAATGATGGAAATTGAAAACACTACTCAATTCTTGTCTTTCAGGATTTGTATATTTAATACAATGATTTATCGTAGTTGATGACATTTCCCCAACCGTCATCATATCTTTATCTCCGAAAGTACGTCGATTCATTTCATGTAAATACTCATGTACACGTGGACCGTCAGTGTAGAATTCTTTGCCAATTTTCTCAGAATCTTTAAATTCGCCCTTAGAAATAAGGTTAATCACATCAAAACGGAATCCATCCACACCAAACTCTATCCAATAATTAATAATATCGTAAAGTTCATTTCTTACTTGAGGATTATCCCAGTTCAAGTCTGCTTGTGTTACATCGAATAAATGTAAATAGTATGCTTCAGTTTTGTCGTCATATTTCCATGCATTCCCACCAAATTTAGACTCCCAATTTGTAGGTGGCGCATTATTGACAGAACGTCTAAAGAAATAATAGTCTCTGTAAGGGCTATCTTCACTAGAATATGCTTCACTAAACCACTCGTGATCTGTCGAAGTATGGTTTATGACAATATCTAACATAATTTTCAGATCCCGTTGATGAGCTTGTTCTATTAACTCTTTCAAGTCATCGCTATTTCCAAATTGCGCATTAATTTTATAATAATTACTAATATCATAACCATTGTCGTTCATTGGAGATTCATATACAGGCGTTAACCATAAGTAATCTACACCAACATATTGTAAATAATCTAATTTTTGAATTATACCTTGAATATCCCCTTCACCATTGCCGGTCGTGTCATTAAAGGATTTAGGGTAAATTTGATATACTACCGATTTTTTCCAATCATTTTGCGCCATGAATTATTCCACCTTTATACTTTATGAAAAATAAATTTTCTTTTCTACTCCACTACCAATTCTTTCGTTTCCTCTTTACTAAATCTAGATAAAATTACCGTTAAGATAAATGGCACGACTATCGCTAATAATGTACAAATTAAATATACGCCCCAATATTCTTTTTGAATAGAAATAAATGCAGGAACACCACCAACACCTACTTTACCGAGCACACCACTCGCACCAATAATCGCACCTAATACGCATGAAGTTAGAATAGATGCTAAGAATGGATATTTTAAAGGTAAATTGACACCAAACATTGCAGGTTCTGTTACTCCTAAGAAACCTGAAATTCCTGAAGTTACTGCAAGCCCTTGCTCTTTGACCATTTTACGTTTCTTGTAAACATACCACGCACCAAAAGCAGCAGATCCTTGGCAAATATTTGAAATTGCCACGATTGGCCATAAGTATGTGCCTTGTAAATGACTGCCCATTAATTGGAAGTCTACAGCTAAGAACATGTGATGTAGTCCTGTAATTACTAATGGTGCGTAGAACAAACCGTAAATCGCACCGCCTAACCAACCAGCATGTTCAAAGACAAATGTAACGCCATTAGTGATACCGGTACCAATCCATAAAGCTACCGGTCCGATGATGATAAATGCTAAAAATCCTGTGATTAATAACGAAACAGGTCCTACAACAAGCATTTTAATAGAATCTAACACACGTTTATTCAGGAATTTTTCAATTTGTGCTAACACATATGTCGCAAGTAATATCGGTAATACTTGCCCTTGGTAGTTTAATTGTTTAATTTCCAAACCGAAAATATTCCAAGTAGGGATATGGCCTTTAGCAATATCAGATTGTGGTACTAATTGAGGATTCATTAGTATTAAACCTAATACCAAACCAAGAATTTGACTCCCACCGAATACACGCATACTACTCCAACCAACAAGTGCCGGTAAAAATGTAAATGCAGTATTCGCAATTACGTTAATTATATCCGAGAAATCTCCAAGTTGTGGGAATTGTTTAACTAATGGATCTGGTCCAAATAGATTCTCCATCGTTAATAAGTTATTGATTCCTAAAAGTAAGCCGGCAGTAACAATAGCCGGTAAAATTGGAATGAATATATCACCCAATAATTTGATTAGTCTTTGTAGCGCATTCCCCTTTTGCGCCGCCGCTGCTTTCGCATCATCCTTAGATGCTTCTGAAGAACCAGTTTCTTCGATAAATTGCTTATACACTTCATCAACTGTACCAGGACCAATAACTATTTGATATTGGTTATCCGCTTTAAACTGACCTTTCACTAAATCGTTATCGCTTAATTTATCCTTATCTACCTTATCGTCATCTTTCAACACTACACGCAAACGCGTGACACAGTGTGTGGCTGTGTCGACATTCTCTTTTCCCCCAATTGCTGCAACTATATCCTGAACATCTTTTCTTTTTACAGCCAAGATAATCCACTCCCATCTTTATGTCTTAATGAAATTATACATGTATAGACAAGTTATGTAAAGGCTTACATTTATGGTGTCGATTTTCCTTCTTTACAATGATAACTAGCCATATAGAAGCTATAAATATTTAAAAAGGCAAGTATTCAAATAATTTGAATACTTGCCTTTTGTATCTATTAGTCTTGGATTATATATTAATGGCGGAGGAAGAGGGATTCGAACCCCCGCGGGCCGTTAAGCCCCTGTCGGTTTTCAAGACCGATCCCTTCAGCCGGACTTGGGTATTCCTCCAAACGAACACAACAACAATAATATTATAGCTCGTTTTAAAAGTCAACAAAAAATACAATCATCAAACTGGTGCTTTAGCTTTCAAGAAACTATCTACTGAATCAGCTACGGCTCTGCCTTCTTGAATAGCCCAAACTACTAAACTTTGACCTCTTCTAGCATCACCTGCCGCGAATATTTTTGACTGATTCGTTTTAAAGTCTTTATTATCTGCAACAATTTTATTGCGCTCTGTTTGGATATTAAATGCGTGCGGAACTGTAGTTTCAGTACCTACAAAACCAATTGAAAGCAATACTAAATCTGCTGGCCAATGACGTTCTGTACCATCTACAACAACCATGCCTTCATCAGTTTCCTGTAAAATTTGAGTATAAACACCTTTGACATTACCAATGTGGTCAACATCATAACGCATCGTTTGCACACCATAAGCCCTCGGTTCTATACCAAATTTAGCTTCATATTCTTTATGTGCATAATCCATCTTAAATACAGGCATTGCTAGAGGCCAATGCTCATTTGTTTCGAATTCAATTTCTTCAGGTTGTTTAGTATATTTATTAAATTGAACAATTGATTTACAATCTTCTCTTAATGCAGTGGCTACACAGTCAGCACCCGTATCTCCAGCACCGATAACAATAACATTTTTACCTTCTGCAGTGATTGTTGTTTCGTCAATTTCACCGTTTAAATATTCAGCTTGTTCCATTAAATAATCCATCGCAAAATGTATACCTTGACCCATACGACCTTCTAATGGTAAATCGCGTGCATTTTGAGAACCGGTACATAAAATAATAGCGTCATAAGATTCTTCTAATGCTTCTTTTGAAATATCTACACCAATTTCTACGCCCGTTTGAAATTCGATGCCCGATTCTTCCATGACTCTAATTCTTCTACGTACTACTTCTTTATCCAGTTTCATATTAGGTATACCATACATAAGTAATCCGCCCGCTTCTTGAGCACGTTCATATACCGTCACGTTATAACCTAATTTATTTAATTCGTCTGCAGCAGTTAGCCCAGCTGGACCACTTCCTACTATTGCAACCTTTTCGTCTTTACGTACTTCAGGAACTGTTGGTTGTACCCAGCCATTTTCATATGCTTCATCAATAATTGTACGTTCAATACCTTTAATCGCTACTGATTCACGATTAATCTTCATAACACATGATTGTTCACATGGTGCAGGACAAACATAACCAGTAAACTCTGGAAAGTTATTAGTTTCCATTAAACGTTCATATGCAGCTTTAAAGTCTTTTCTATATACTAAATCATTCCATTCAGGAATATAGTTGCCAATCGGGCAACCAATCGTTTCACGACCAAACGGTTCACCCGTTTGACAGAATGGCGTACCGCAATCCATACAACGTGCACCTTGTATAGATGCCTCTTCACGTGTGAAGCGTTGTTGGAATGCTGAGTGATTTTTCAAACGATCAACTAATGATAGCTCATCGAGTTGCTGTTTATCATAATTCATAAAACCTTTAAATTCACCCATGCAAATCCCCCCTTAATCATTAATATACAGCTGTTAGTTGTTGATCTGGTTCTAAATGAGTGCGTTTATCGTTAAATGCATTGAGTAACGCTTCATCTAATTGTGGTGTTTCACGTTTTTGTATATCAATTTTTTGCATCATTAATTTGAAATCTTTTGGTATCACTTTAACAACTTTCTTAGCAATATTATCAAAGTCATTAAGTACCTCAATTGCTTTTTTACTATTTGTATATTTAACGTGTTCCTCTAACATATCTTTAATTACGTTGCGTTCTTCTTCGACCGTTACGCTATCAAAGTCTAGAGTATCTAGTTTATTTACTTCTTTAAATTGCTCTACATCTGATGGGAAAATATAACTTACACCACCACTCATACCTTGACCGAAGTTTTTACCAACATCACCTAGAACGAGTATACGTCCACCAGTCATATATTCTAGACCGTGGTCCCCAATACCTTCTACAACAGCTTGGACACCACTGTTACGAATACAGAATCTTTCGCCAGCACGACCATTGATAAATGCCTTACCATGAGAAGCTCCATAAAAGCAAACATTACCGACAATTATTTCATTTTCACGTGCTTCATTTGGTGCATTGATAATTATTTTGCCACCAGATAAGCCTTTCCCTACATAATCATTGGCATCACCTGTATGGTGAATAGTTAATCCACTAGGAGTATATGCAGCTATACTTTGCCCAGCATGGCCTTCCGTATATGCCAAAATTGTATCTTCAGGTAATCCTTCTGGACCATGAACACGTGTAATCGCACTACCTGTTATTACACCTACGTCGCGTTGTTCATTATTAATAATGTATTCACCTTTAAAGGAATTACCTTGTTCAATTGCTTCTTGAGCATCTGGATATAAATAATTTAAGTCAAAACCTTCTTTAAGATGGTGATTTTGTTCTATTTTATTAAAACGATCACCTTCATGTTGATATAACAGTGCTTCAACATCCATAGTATTTGCCTTAGGACGATCTTTTAAGTGTGGCGCACGTTGTAATAAATCTGTTCTGCCGACTAATTGATCAACAGATTTCAAACCTAATTCAGCCAATATTTCACGTAATTCTTCAGCTACGAAATGCATAAAGTTTACTACGTGATCGGCTCTACCATTAAACAAAGCACGCAAGTCTTGGTTTTGTGTCGCTATACCAACTGGACAAGTATCTTTATGACACACACGCATCATAATACATCCAAGTACTACTAGTGGCGCTGTGGCAAAACCAAATTCTTCTGCACCTAATGCACATGCGTATGCTACGTCTTTACCTGTCAATAATTTACCATCAGTTTCAACTTTTACTCGAGAGCGTAAATCATTCATCATTAATGTCTGATGTGTTTCAGCTAAGCCGACTTCCCATGGTACGCCAGCATGTTGAATACTCGTTTTAGGTGAAGCGCCTGTGCCACCATCGTAACCACTAATGACGATTTTGTCTGCAAAAGCTTTAGCTACACCTGACGCAATCGTACCTACGCCTGTTTTTGATACAAGTTTTACTGTAATATTCGCTTCTTTATTTGCATTTTTTAAATCGTGAATCAATTGAGCCAAATCTTCGATTGAATAAATATCATGATGTGGCGGTGGTGAAATTAATCCAATACCTGGTGTAGATCCTCTAACTTCAGCAATCCATGGATATACTTTACTACCTGGTAGTTGACCGCCTTCCCCTGGTTTAGCGCCTTGCGCAACTTTGATTTGAATTTCTTTAGCATGTTGTAGGTAATCGCTTGTCACCCCAAAACGACCTGATGCGACTTGTTTAATTGCACTTGAATGGTTACGACCTTCATCGTCAATAACATAACGCTTAGGGTCTTCACCACCTTCACCACTATTACTTTTGCCGCCAATTTTGTTCATTGCTTCGGCGAGCGTCGAATGTGCCTCTGCTGATATAGAACCATAACTCATTGCTCCGGTGTTAAAACGGTGAACTATTTCGCTTGCAGACTCTACTTCTTCTATATTAATAGGTGTTTGTTTTTTAAACTCCATTAAATGGCGAATATGATCGGTACGCTTAGTATTAACCTCTTTTGAAAATGCTTTAAATTTTTCATAATCATTTAAACGACATGCATGTTGTAATAGATGAATAGAAGTTGGATTAAACGCATGATATTGACCTTGTTTTCGCCATTGGAACGTGCTACCCGGTTGGATATACTGACTTAACTTACTTTGTCTCGCTTTATTTTCTTGATCGATAAGCTTCAAAGAAATACCTGATAACTTGGAATGAGTACCTGTGAAGTATTTATCAACAACTTCTTGTGCTAATCCTACCGCTTCAAAGATTTGTGCCCCTTGATAACTTTGAACTGTAGAAATGCCCATCTTAGCCATAACTTTGATAACACCTTCAGACAATGTATCGGTATATGTCTGAACCGTTTCTTCAACTTCACCTTCTATGCGTCCATTTAATGTAAGTTGTTCAATCGTACGTTGTGCCAAATATGGTATAACCGCATTAGCGCCATAACCTAATAAACATGCTACGTGATGGACTTCTCTCGTTTCACCTGATAACGCAACAATACTAGTATCCATACGTAAATTTTCACGAATTAATAACTGATGAATATGACTTACAGCCAATAAAGTTGGAATCGCATAACCATTTTGTGATATTAAAAAACTATCATCTAATACGAGAATTTCATTACCATTTTTAACCGCAGCAATCGCATCATCGCCAAGTTCTTCTAATGCCTCTTCTAAGCCTTTGTTATAAACAGTAGATAAGCGTTTTACATTAAAACGACTAGCTTCAATCGCTTCTAACTGCGCTTCAGTTAATACCGGTTTAGATAATTGAATACGATTTAAAGCGTCTTCGGTAGGATTTAACAAATTGCCTTCACTACCTAGATAAGATAACTCACTTGTGACTATTTTTTCACGATATGCATCAATTGGTGGATTTGTAACTTGCGCAAATAATTGTTTGAAATAATTAAATAATGATTCATCTTCTTCATTTAAAGCTGCAATCGGCACATCGTAACCCATCGCACCAATCGGATCTTTTTTACTTTCGACAAGTTCAGTCATATACTTGTCCATTTCTTCTTTAGTATAAACGAATTGCTTTTGTAGGCGTGTTAATGTATCTTCCTCCCATTCAGAAGGTTTATAAGATACATTACTCAAATCTAAGTCTACTTTAAAATGACTTAACCAGCTTTCATATGGCAATTCATCGGCAATACGTGCCTTTAATTCATTATTTTCTACTACTTTATTTTCATTAAAATCAACGAGTAATAATTTACCTGGATTTAATTGACCTTTATATGCAACGTTCTCCTCTGGTACATCAACTACACCAACTTCTGAAGAATAAACTATATAATTGTCTTTTGTAATTGTATAACGCCCTGGTCTTAAACCATTACGGTCTGTAAGCGCACCAATTTTGTCTCCATTACAAAATGAAATCATAGTGGGTCCATCCCATGGTTCCATTAAATAACTATAATATTCATAGAATGCACGTACATTCGCATCATTAGATTTGTTATATAGCCATGGTTCTGGTATTAAAAGCATAGCTGCTCTTTCAGGCTCCATAGAAAGCGATAAAAATTCTAGCGCGTTGTCTACAATAGCTGAGTCACTACCGTCTTCATCGACAATTTCGTGTATTTTATGTTTGTCTTTACCGAATACCGTATCGATTAAGCGTTCTTGACGTGCACGCATCCAGTTAACATTACCTTTAATGGTATTAATTTCACCATTATGCATAAGTAGTCTATTTGGATGTGCACGTTTCCAACTAGGAAATGTATTGGTACTAAAACGTGAATGAACTAAGCCTAATTTGGAAACATATGACTCATGTGATAAATCTTTATATAATGATTTAATTTGGTCTGATCTTAACCAACCTTTATAGACAATAGTCTTATGAGAAAGACTAGTAAAATATAATTCTAGTTTTTGGTCATTGCCATAATGTTCTATTTGTTTGCGAGCTAAATAAAGTGCTTTTTCTGTGTGTGCAACATCATTTAAATCGACGAATACTTGTTGTATATATGGCATAGTTTTAGCCACGTGAGGTGAAATTGCATTAGTATCTACAGGAACCTCTCTATAACCTAATACCTTAAGCCCTTCTCCTTCAAAGAAAGCATTAAACGGACTTTCATGTTTAGACCCAGCAATTTTTTCATTTGTAAAAAATAACCCAACGGCATATTGCCCTTCGGTTGGTAGGTCGAAATCGACATGTTCGTTAAAATAGTCAAATGGTATTTCAGTCATAATCCCTGCACCATCACCTGTAATACCGTCAGCACCAATACCCCCACGATGATCTAATCTACGTAGCATTTCTAAAGACTTCAACACAATATCATGCGTACGTTTATTATCCATATTGGCATAAAAGCCGATACCACAAGCATCATGTTCTTCTCGGCTGTCATATAAGCCTAATTTTGTGTCATTTTTGAGCATGATGTTCACCCCTTTTACGAAAATTCAGAATATTTTATGAATAGATTATACTATATATCAGCTTATTATTCTGTTCAATATATAAAATAGATGATATTATTCTAATTATTAGAACAATCGCATGAGAGAGGGTGAAAACTATTGGAAATTAAGCAATTACGCTATTTTATAGAAGTCGCTAAACGCGAACATATTTCTGAAGCCGCATTAGAACTTGATATCGCTCAATCTGCTATCAGTAGACAGATAACACAATTAGAAGAAGAATTACAAATCACTTTGTTTAAAAGGCAAGGTAGAAATATTTATTTAACCGAGGCAGGACAAACACTTTTTACCGAAGCAACAAAAATACTCGAGCAGGCCGAGTCGACAATACGTTTATTTCATAATCAATCAGAACTTAATAATTTCACAATTAGATTGGGTTATGTAGATAGTTACATTTCTCAAGTGCTAGCCTTACTTATCCAAACTTTTGAAAACACAAGCGAATCAAAGATAGAACCCATGTTAATGGAAGAAACTGAAATTGCCACTGCTTTAATCTCTAATCAAATTGATGTCGCGCTAATGGATTTAACTTCAGAAGTTAATCACAATAATGATGTCGAAGTTATTCCATTATTTGAAGAAAATTACCATATGTACGTACCGAAAGATAACCCAATAGCAATGGCAACAAATCCTCCATTATCGCAATTTGTAAACACACAAATTTATCAATTATATAAAATGCCTTCAAATATAATTCAAACCTTTGAACAACAAACTAAAAAACCAGTACGTACAATTACTCATAAGCAAATCGCGAAATATATACTAACCCAAAACAGAGGTTATATTATTGCGCCTGCTTATCAAACTCTGGATAAAAATGATCAGCACTGGATTGAAATTTCTCTCGAACATACCGAACTGAAACGCACGCTTTGTTGTGCAATTCGTAAGGATAATCATAAAAATGATATTAAAGAACTGAAAAGCACGATTGACCACTTGTTAAGTAGAACATCAACCTATCATTAAAAGACTTTAAGCCATTGATGATACAAATTTTTGAAATATTATCGCTGCAGGCGTATAATCACGTTGTCAAATTAAGTTTGGTTTGGAGTAATATTCATGAATTTAAAAACAAAGTTTAATCATCCATTTAATTGGGTTATTTTTATTTTTTGCTTTTGTGTTATCGGCTTATTTCTATTCACATTAGTAAACGATAAATTTTATCATATGCCTATCGGAAAAATCACTGATGTTCAGAATGTTAAAACAACTAAGGTAACGGATGAACATCACAACTCAGACACTAAACACCAACAACTATTAACTATACATATGGTAAACGGCAAGTTTGAAGGACATACTACAAAAATTAAAAATTCATATGTAGCATCACAAGCCGATAGTGAGAAGTTCACAAAAAATAATAAAGTCCTTATGCACATCGATAAAAAACCAAGCGACGGCTATATTTTAGAGAAAAAGCGGGATAGCTTAGTCGTAGTAGTAACCGGCATCTTTTTATTAACAATATTATTAGTAGGTAGAAAAGTAGGTTTACAATCTATAATATCCTTAATAATAAACACAGTAGCAGTGATAGCAGCAATTGCTATTCATAATGCATCCCCAAATTTTAGTTTGTTTGGCTTAATGAGCACTGCGATAATTATTTCAACTATATGCACCTTATTGCTTGTTACAGGATGGCATTGGCGAACGTTAGTAACCATTATAAGTACCCTATTAGGAACATTTATTTGTATTGGCATCACACAACTCGTCATAACACTTACTGGTGGTAACGGCTTAAAATTTGAAACTATGAGTTTTCTAACGCTACCTCCAACTGAAGTGTTTTTAACTTCTGTTATCGTCGGCTCATTAGGTGCAGTAATGGACGTAGCAATAACTATAGCAAGTGGTATGTATGAAATATTACGTCGTAATCCTAATATAGAAATGACGCGTTGGGCATTAGCAGGACGAAACATCGGTCAAGACATTATGGGTACCATGACCAATATTTTATTATTCTCTTATTTATCGGGTAGTCTACCGATGATTTTACTATATATTAAAAATGCAAATACCATCACATATACGCTATCAATGAATTGGTCATTAGAGGTAGCTCGAGCTATTACTGGGGGCATAGGAATTGTCTTAACGATTCCTATAACCATTCTCTTAATGCAATTTATTTATAAATTGAGAGGAGCGAAACAATGAATGCAATAACAATTTTAGCTGTTATTCTCTTTGCATCAATGCTTATATTTGGTGGCAAAAAAGGATTAGTGTCATTTTTAACATTGTTTTTAAATTTTATAATTCTCTTATTCGCTATTATTTTCATTGTCTTAGGTGCACCAATCTATATCGTAACCGTTATTTTTTGTATTGCTGTAGCTGCATGTAACTTATTCGTACTTAATAGTTATAATATAAAAACTAAAGCAGCCTTTTACGCTACAATATTAACGACAATTATATTAATCGCTGGCATTTATCTTTCTGTTTCCATTGGACATTTACAAGGATTCACTACTGAGCAACAAGACGAAACGTATGTATTCTCAATGAATATTGGCGTCGATATGGTAAAATTCATGGTCTTCACCGTGTTACTAGCCGTAATTGCTGCAGTAATCGACTTGGCAATAACTATTAGTTCACCTATTTATGAATTATATGAAACGAATAATAATTTATCACAAGCTGATTTGTTCCACTCTGGTATGCGTGTAGGCAGAGAAATTTTGGCTACTTCTGCCAACACTATTTATCTCGCCTATTTCGGTGGCCAACTGACGTTATTCTTTTGGTTTTTTAAATTGAACTATTCATTCGGTCATATTATTAATTCAAAAATTTTCGTTCAAGAATTCGTTTCTATTATATTAGGCGGGATTGCAGTGGCTATTAGCATACCGATTACAGCTTGGTTAACTGCAAAAATGATTAAAACTAGCAAATATCCCATCCAACCAACAGAAGAATATAATGAATAAACAAAACCAAGATAAAGTTATCTTGGTTTTGTTGTTCTTAATAACGTTTATTTAATTTATTCAATTCTCCATTGAAATAGGCATTTTCGCCATGCACTATACTATCTAACCCTTTTTCTTCTTCCACTTCTGAAGTACCAAGCTCAGTTACAAAACTAATAACTTTAGCGATACAATATGTCACAACACCACTAAACACAATCGTTACAACTACCGCAACAATTTGTACGACTAGTGCCATAAAATTACCGCCAAAGATTACACCATCACTGATGGAGCTATTTACACTATGAGATTGGAATACTGCTGTTAAAATCGCTCCAATTACGCCACCAATTCCATGAATTCCGAAGGCATCTAATGCATCATTATATTTCAATTTAACTTTGATATAGTTTATTGCAAAATAACAGCATATACCACCGATTATGGCAATAATAACTGCACTGCCATAATTAACAAATCCAGCTGCAGGCGTAATAGCTACTAAACCAGCTAACATTCCAGATAGCATACCTATGAGACTTGTTGTTCTTTTCTGAACATATTCTACGATAGACCAACCGAACGCACCCGCACTTGCTGCTAATACCGTGTTAACGAATGAAGTTAATGCTATTGAGTCAAAAGTATAAGCACTTCCTACATTAAAACCATACCAGCCTAACCAAACAAATATACCTCCAATTAATGTAATAACTAAATTATGTGGTGGTCGTTTATCGAAATTCTTCCCAGCGCCTATCATGACTGCCAGTACTAATCCCGAAACCCCTGAAGATATATGTACTACTGTTCCTCCGGCGTAATCGATGGCGCCAATATGATCAATCCAACCACCGCCCCAAACCCAGTGAGCTACTGGACTATAGACAAGTAACACCCAACAAAAAACAAATATTAGATAGGGCGTAAATTTCATTTTTTCAGCTATGGAACCAGACAGAATTGACACTGCTATGGTACAAAACATTAATTGGAACAACATAAATAAAGCTAACGGGACGTGTGGCGATAAATCTTTTTGAATTTCAAAACCGACATGATTTAACCCTAAATATGTAATATCTCCAAATAGCGCATTCCCTTGACCAAAACTAAAAGAAAAACCGGCAATCATCCAAGCGAATGTAACAATAACAATTGCTGACATACTTTGCATAACAGTATTCAAAACGTTCTTCGATTGTACTAAACCACCATAAAACAAACTCAAACCTGGTGTCATCAACCAGACAAGTAACGTGCATAAAAATAAGAATAATGTATCATAAACACTCATTGCATCCACTCCTTTGTTTTGGATAATACAATGGTGTTTGGCTAATAGCAAAAATCAGTCATGAAATGTTACATCTTATGTAACATTTCATGACATGGCTATAATGAATATTTTAAAATATGTACTGGTTTGTCCTCTAAATCAGCATCACCTACATAACAATAATCACATTTCTTATATAGTTGTAACGCAACTTCGTTGTCGGTATTTACCGTTAAATAAATTTCTTCTATTGTTGGAAAATTATTGGCAATATACGTCGACAAATTTTCAATTACAGCTCTACCTACACCTTCACCTCTGAAATTGCTATCTACACTAAACGATCTGAAGAAAATAGCATTCGGATTATCTGTATAAGGTTTAACCCCTTCTCCGATATGCAGCGTAAAAAAAGCAATAAGCTGTTGATTATCGTTAAAGACCAACGTTGGAAATCTTTCCACATTTTTTTGCGCTAATTTGATGTTTTCTGCAGGTGTCTTTGTAAAACGTCTATCACTTTGTAAAATATTAAAATTTTTGATGTCACTCCATAACGGTGATGCGTAGCTTTTAAATATCATGTTATCGACCTTCGCTTTCGAAATTTGATTTATCCATGTTATTACAGCAGGCGCAATAAACTGATTTTCAGTTTTCAAAATCCATCTTATATCAGTTATCTCAGCGTTTGAGTGAATATTATCCCAATCGATGGGTTCGGTCGTCTTATAACAAATAAGTTTGGTTAATGTATTTTTTTGCGGATAAGCTTGTCCGATTACTGTATTGATATAACTCAATTTATCAGGATTGAGTAACACATTCAATTCTTCATCTATCTCACGTATGAGTGCTTGTTCATAAGTTTCGCCTTCTTCAATTTTTCCTCCTGGAAAATAATACTTTGCCCTACCTCTCGCTTGAACGAGTAATAAGGCATCACCTTTTTCCACTACCAAACATACACAAGTTATCATTATTACCCCTCACTTATATCTCAATTATTTTTACACTGTTATAAGTTATGTTATCATATTGTCTTGTAAAAACGAGATATGGAGTTACTATTTAATATGTATCTACTATTAAACTAAACATTAATATAATTTCAAATATTAATCCACAGTATTTTCAGGAGGTTATAACTAAATGGCTATAAAAAATAACATTAATCGCATATCAAATGCAGTAAACTTTGCTAGCATAGCGATTGATGGTTTTAACTGGTATGCCTATCATTCTAGAAATAGAAAGTTATTATACGCTAGCATGGCAATATCTACTATAGGCGCTACTTTAGACTTTTATACAGCTTTAAAGTCTCCGAAGAAGTTCGCTAAAGTATTTTCAACGTTTACGTTTGCTAGTACATTGTTAACTACGGCTAAGCGCATTAAATCTATGCGTAATGGATAAAAGAGACCATGATATAAATTCTAAATTAATAGCCCTTAAATGATTTCAAAATACAAATCATTTAAGGGCTATTTTATTATGTTAATGAATAAATTTATAACTTGATACTTGTGTTGCTGGAATCGTTCTAAACGTTTTAATTCCAGGTGCAGCACTGTAATTCATTTCTGATACATAAATGCTACCATTACTATTTACACGTTCAACAAATGCGACATGACCATAATAACCAGCGTCTGTTTGTAAAATAGAACCAACTGCAGCACGATGATCAACTGTGTATCCATCTTGTGTGGCTGCCGTATCCCAATTATTCGCATTCCACCAATATGTACTAATCCCTTTTCCAACTTCAGCACGTCTATTAAATGCATGCCAAGTACATTGACCCCAATCATATAAATTAGCTTGATTGAAAATCGGTGTTTTATAACCAGTTGCTGTGGAAGTAGATCCAGTTTTGCTAGTTGAATTAGTGCCAGGTACCTTTAATTTTTGTCCTGGGTAAATAATCGTATTCTTCATACCATTAAGTGACATTAATTTTTGGTATGTCGTTCCGTATTTAGATGCAATCACTGATAAAGTATCACCTGATTTAACTGTGTAAGTAGATGAACTAGCTGTGCTTGTAGTCTTAGCAGGTGTATTGGTCGTTGTCTTTGATGAAGTACCAGATACTTTTACCTTTTGTCCTGGGTAAATAATCGTATTCTTCATACCATTAAGTGACATTAATTTCTGATATGTCGTTCCATATTTAGATGCAATCGTTGATAAAGTATCGCCTGATTTAACTGTATATGTTTTAGTCGTTGCTGTTGTTGTAGTTTTTGCTGTACTTTTTGTTGCCGTAGTCCCCGAGACAATCAGCACCTGATTTGGGAATATAACATTTGATTTTAATTTGTTTAATGATTTCAATTTACTTACCGATATTTTGTACTTTTCTGCAACCGACCACAAAGAGTCCCCCCTTTTAACTTTATATGTAGTAGCAGCATTCGCATTTGTTGCTGTCACTGTAGCAAGTGCACTTGTCCCCAAAATAGTAGCTATAATTTTTTTATGCAAAATTCAGTCCTCCCAAATTCGTGTATTTCACGATTCACTTTTAATCACTACTATATTATACAACTTTAATTTTGACATTAGTGTATTATTTATATGACATTATCATTACAATGGTTTGCAAAGTTAAAAAAATATTTTCTTTTTTTATTGCGTCAAACAACTTTATATTTGTTAGAAGTTAGTCATATCAAATAACTATAATAATGATTAACATTAGCCTATTCATCAAATACAAAAAAGCGAAGGTTAACCCTTCACTTTTTAATACACATTATTTTGATAATCGCTGCTCGATTTCTTTGATTTCACGTTGAGATAAATCGACTGATTTTTCGCCATCTTTTGTGTCTTCTTTAAGCGCTTTTTGTGCTTCTTTAGAATGATATAACTTAATTATCTCTTTATATGTTTTATTATTTTTATCTTTATCATTTACAGCAATCACATTAATATATGGCTCAACAGCTTTAGATGTCGTTTTTTCTTGGAATAATGGATCTTTTTTCGGGTCTAATCCCGCCTTTGATGCAACACCATTATTAATTACTGATAAATCAACATCTGATAAAGCACGTGCCGTTTGCTGAGCATCTACAGCTTTTATTTTTAAATTTTTAGGATTATCTTTAATATCTTTAATAGAGCCAGTTAGACCAAAATTGCTATCTAATTTAATCAACCCAGCAGCTTCTAATAATTTCAATGAACGCGCTTGATTAGATACGTCATTAGGTACAATAACTTTAGCTCCACTTTTTACTTTTTTAATATCTTTAATTTTGTCAGAATAAATACCTAGAGGAGCTAACACTGTCGTACTAGCAGCAGAAATCTTAGCATTTTTATGTGACTTTTTATATTCATTTAAGAATGCAAAATGTTGGAATGCATTCATATCGATGTCACCATCACTTAATGCTTTATTGGGTACATTATAATCAGAGAATTGCTTAATTTCTAAATCAATATCTTTATCTTTTGCTAATTCTTTTACTTTTTCCCACGCCTTAGTATCATTTGAAGCAACCCCTACAGTTACCTTTTCTTTACTACCTGAACAAGCAGCTAAAACAACCAGCGCTGCGACTACTATAAATAATAATTTCTTCATTGCACATGTCCCCTTTATATTTAATTCCTTCTAATTTTTTTAGATAAATAATTGCCTAATGACTGGATAATTTGCACAATAATAACTAACACCACAACAGTAATAATAATGACTAACGTATCAAAACGTTGATATCCATATACAAGTGCTAAATCACCAATACCACCGCCACCAACAGCGCCGGCCATAGCAGTGCCGCCAATCAAACCAATAATTGCTGTAGTAATAGCTAATATTAATGAACCTAGCGCTTCTGGCAATAAGAAATGCCAAATAATTTGAATAGGAGAAGCTCCCATAGCTTTAGCGGCTTCTACAATACCATCATCAACTTCTAGTAATGAATTTTCTACTAAACGTGCAATATAAGGTGCAACATAAACAGTCAACGGTACGATTGCTGCAGTTGTACCTATGGAAGTTCCCACTAATAACTTCGTAAATGGTACGATTGCTATTAATAAAATAATAAAAGGTATAGATCTCAAAATATTGATTATTGGGTTTAAAATCTGATGAAGTACTACGTTTGGCCAAACTCCGTTTTTACGTGTAATAACAAGCAGTATACCTAATGGAATACCTATAATAGCTCCAATTATTAATGATACAGTTACCATATATAACGTTTGATATAACGCTTCTAACAACTGGCTACTTTCAATACTCGATCCAAACATATTATTGCACCTCCTCATATGATATCGCTTTAGTATCAAAGTATTGTTTAATACTTTGTTCATTAAAGTTATTATCTTGTTCTATTCTTAACCATAAATAACACACTGTCTCATCTTGAATCGTAGACATTGATGAAAATAAAATATTTACATTTAAATGATAATGTCGAGTGAGTTCATTAATAATAGGATGATTAATTTGTGTAGCATCTAAGAACAACTTATAGTCTTGGTAATTATCATCATCCCGGTTATCAAAAGTTTGCTGCAGCTCTTTTGAAGGTTCTGTGGTGATAACTGTCGACACAAAGTTTTTAGCTGTATGTGTTTGGGGGTGACTGAAAACTTGCTTAACGTCGCCTAATTCAACTACCCTACCACTTTCCATAACTGCTACTCTATTACATATTTTCTGTATTACGCCCATTTCATGGGTAATAATTAATATTGTGACACCGAATGTCTTATTAACTCGTTGTAATAAATCTAAAATTGAACTAGTTGTAGCCGGATCCAAAGCACTTGTGGCTTCGTCGCATAATAATATTTTAGGATTCGTAACTAATGCACGAGCAATTGCTACACGTTGTTTTTGTCCACCCGATAATTCATCTGGATATTGATCTTTTTTATCTGCCAAGCCAACAAATTCCAACATTTCTTCTACTTTTTGTTTTATTTCGGACTTATTTTTTTTACTTAAAATAAGCGGCATTGCTACATTTTTATAAACCGTTTTGGCATTTAACAAATTAAAATGTTGGAATATCATGCCTATTTGTTTTTTTACAGTACGTAATTCTTGTTCTTTATATGTATCCAACTCATGTCCATCGACAATGACCTGTCCTTTTGTAGCTCTCTCCAATTGATTGACCAATCGAACGAGTGTACTTTTACCAGCGCCACTATAACCAATCACTCCAAATATATCATTTTGTTCTACAGTAAATGACACATCTTTCAATGCATGAATGGTTTCTTTTTTCTTATGAAATGTCTTGTCAATATTGCGAAATTCAATCAACGCTAGCACCTCCATTATTCTTTATTATTCTGATAAGATTATATGAATTATATGGCATTCATTATATAGCGTCAACACTATTTTCTGATTTTTTAGAATGTTTATTTATTCTATTTAATCTATTGCTACTTATTTCATTAATGATGAAATTCTACATAAATACGGTTGGGTACTTAGCAGCACCCAACCGTTATAAAGTTAGTACCATAATTATTAATTCCCCCTTTTTTCCTAACACTCGACGACCACTATCAACAAAACCACCATAGTCATATAATTTTTGCGCCGCTCTATTTTTTCATTTACTGCCAATACAATAGCTTCTATATCGGGATAGTGTTTGTGCATAAAATATGGTAATAATGTTAATGAAACTTTGCCATAGCCTTTACGTAAATGACGTAAATCTGTTGAATATGAACGCATAAGACATGTTTGTTGATTTGGGTAGTATTGCCGATATTCATGTTCTTCCTGTAGTCCAAAATAAGTAACAATCTCATCACAATCATTCAATAGTAGCATCGGATGATTTCTTTTGCCTTGTTGCTTATGTATATTTTCTAAAGGGGGGCCGGTAAATTGAAGTTGTGCTTCAGATAACTGATAATATTCAAATTGATGATAATATGCTCTGTTATATTCAATTAGTTTCATCGCTTACCCCCTAGCATTGTTTAACCATTCAGTTTTTAATATGCCCATTTTTATAGCATCATAATATGTACCTGCTACTTGTCTAGCCTGTCTAATCCTTGCTTCTTCAATCATCCCTGTATGTTTAGCTAATCTAATCATACGCTCGTTACCAGACCATGTAGATATTCCGAGTCGATGCACAAAATTTTGCTTGAATAAATAGTCTATCCATTTTTGAAATACTTCTGTACCAATTCCATAATCCCAATATTGTTTATCATATATAACAATACCTATTTCTAACCAGTTGGTTTCTTTAGATACCCAATAAGAACTAACTGAACCTATGCATTTTTCATCTACAACTATCGCTAACATTCGTTCTACCTTATCAGATATATAGCGGTTTCGTTTTGCCTCTTTCTTAAAGTTATCTTTTGAAGCATACTGTTCTTTTATATAAGGGCCATTCCATTGCTTTGCCTCTTGATTCTTTTCCTCATATTTCCAATAATACAAAGCATCTAAAATATCGTCATTTATAGGTACTAATTCCCCATGTGAAAATTCCATTTATCCACCCCGCTTTTTTGATAATCATAAAATAATTTCGCATACAAAAACAACCTGATTATATAATCAGGTTGTAATATGTCTTATGCAAATATTGACTTTAACACTCTAAATAACGACCCTAATAATTCTACAAAATCTCCAGTCATAGTATAGCCTCCTTATTCAAACTAATATAATTAATCAAGTTACTTGTTCATAACGAACAAGGTCTGCAGCTAAATCATGCCAAAAGTCTTGTAATTCTTTTCTACTATGCGTTGCATCCAGAGTATCTTGTCCCACAAAGTCGACGTGATCCCAACCATGACGTACAGGTGTAACTTGCCATACACCTTTTTGCACTTTGTCAGTTGTATCAGTATAAGGTTGATTGAACGGATGTTGCGAAGAAACAACGGAAACAAGACCGTCATTTTCACGCCAATCTTTTTCTTTCGCTTTTCCTATAACATTAGATGTTAATGCGAATGGCAAGAATAAATTGAGATCTGCTCTTTGTCTGCCTAGTAGTGTCGCATGTGTCGCTTCTCCTGTATAAGTTTTATATACAATATTAGGATTGATCGACGTATGACGATTTAATTCAGTCGCACCTTCTCTTGTTAAGTCATAAAAGCCATTATCTTTAGTCGTCCAAATCTTACTCATTTCTTTAACACGTTTTGCATATTCTATAAATGTTTCATCTGGGCGTTGCTTAAGCCCCCATTGATCCAAGCCGAAATTAACATTCGTAATTTTATTACTTCTTAATTTCACAAAATCATATACTGCTTGACGCACAATCGCTTCATTACCTACTTCATCTGCTGCATGTGTACCATTATGTGGTGTACCTAGAGTCGTAATTGAAGAAATCATATTATCATGCCCACCTTGGTATAATGGAGAGATTGTGCCACCATGTTCTTTTTGATAATCAATCTCCTCTTGATTACCATTTCTTAGTAATTCTTCTAATTGGCGTACAGTTTGACCGCCCATGCTGTGCCCTATTAAATGTACTTTTTGACCTGGTTGCCAATCTTTATAAACACCTTCATACGTATTACCATATCGTTCATGGCCGTACTTAGCAGCATGTGCCGCGCCATAATCAACGCGCCCTCCTTTAATATAATAATAAAGTTCCACCGCTCTGTCATAATTACTACTTAATGCACCGATACTTGCCTCGTATGCTTTATACCCATTTTGTTCTAAATCTTGTGTAATATTTAATTTATCTCCTCCCCAGTAATGTGATAAAACGGCAGGGTTTCTATCATCTGTAAAACCATTAAAGCCATGTACTAAAATAATTGGATCTTGATTTTTATATTCTCCTTGCTTAGCTTTTTTACCGGGTTGTTCTGTTATATTTTCTGATTCGCGTTTAGCTGCTGTGGTATTTGTTGTAGCAACAACGTTATTTTTTAGAGACTTAATACCTTCTGTTGGTGTCTTGTCATCTTTCTGCTTCGCTGTCTTGTCATCAGCTAATTTTTCTATACTATCGTATGATGTACTATTCTGCTTATTATTAGTTGTTTTATTGCCACTCTCGTCATGTTCAGTTACTTTATTTTTATTCTCATTCTCACTTTGGTTCGCTATTTTATTTTCATTTGATGCATTTAATGACGTTACGTTGTCTTGTTGCGTTGATATTTTTGTTTGATTGTTTATAGAATCTTGTTGTTTTTTTGTATTTTCTTGTGCATTTGTATTTAATTCATTAGATTTATTATGTAAATCTTGTTCGTTTTCATTATCTCGTTGTTTACTTGATGTTCCTTTTGTAACGTTCGACTTATCATCTTCACTATTATGAATAACTGAACCTGTTGCATTTGTATTATCATCCACACTATTACTATTTTTTGTAGTTTGTTGGTTGGCTTTATCGGAATTATGATTAACTTCTCTTTGCGTAGATTTATTTGCTAATTGCTCTTTTACCTCTACATCGTTATCCTTTGTTTCTTCTTTTGCTTGGTAGTTTTCATTATCGCTTGTCTGAGCTTGTTGCTGATTTTGTTGTGGGTGCTGTTTTGATAGCTTAGATTTTTGAGAAGATTGTTTTGACTCTGGTTGTGAAGTTTTTTCATTAATTTCGCTTTTATTATCATCGGTTAAATTATTATTATTTAGTTCTGTATCGCTATTCTGTTGAACTTGTTTAGTTTGTTCACTACTATCTTTCGATATATCTTTTGAATTACTTGTACGCGTATTACTTTCCTTACTCTGAACAGTAATATCATCCACAATATTTTGTTGACCTCCATCAACTTTCGTGCGGTTATTTTGGTCTTGAGGGAGATTTTCAGTCTTGTTTTCTTTATTTTGAACATTTTGCTGTGACTCTTCAGCTGACACCGTTCCAGAACCTATAAAAAATAAAGAAGCAATAACAATTGATGATACACCTACACTAAATTTTCTTATACTATACTTTTGTTGCTTTTCTTTCATTTTTAACACCTCTATTAAACAATTTTTTTAATATAAAACTCAAATTTTCATCACTTTGTCTCAATGGAAAATCAAAATATAAAGTTAAGCAAGTTCACCTAATTTAGCACGCTCCTTATTATTTTAATTTGATCATTATCATAAAAATCATGAAATTTTATGCACTACAATATTGCAACCGCTTACACAAAGATGTAAAAAAATATTCTATATAAATTTATATAGAATAAAATGTAATAAGACTTTACTATAAGTTTTTATTTCGGTCAATACTCAAGTACAATTTAATTTTGAAAAACATATTTCTATAAAAAACTTTGTGATAGACTATCACAAAGCATCTTACTTATTTAGAAAAATTGGACGATAAAGATTACCAAAATAACTACAGGCAACACAAATTTAATTAATAAATACCATGGTATGAACAATTTGAATTTGTCTCTACCAAAATGTTGCTTTAGCTCTTCTATTTTTAATAAATGCCCCACTACTAAAGTCGTTCCTAATGCACCTAATGGCATTAATATATTAGAAACAAGAAAATCCATATTATCGAATATCGATCCGGCTCCGAATTGGATATAACTTAGACTACTAAATGATAACGTTGCAGGAATACTTAATAAAAATACTAAAACACTACCTATTACAGCAACTTTTTTACGTTTCGTATTATCATTCTTAGTAAAATTTGAAACGTTAAGTTCTAATAATGATATAGATGATGTTAGTGCTGCAAACAAGAATAAAATTAAAAATACAAAGTAAATAAATGTACCAAAAGACATTTGTTCAAAGACACTTGGCAGCACTTTAAATAATAATCCTGGCCCTTCAGTCGGCTTATATCCAAAAGCAGAAATAGCTGGAAAAATAGCTAACCCTGCTAATACCGATACCAAAATATTCATAATAACGATTGAAATTGCAGAAGTTTTTATCGTCATTTCTTTCGATGCATAACTTGCGTAAGTAATCATCCCAGTCGTACCTAGTGATAGCGTAAAGAATGATTGACCCAATGCAAATAAGGTACCCTTCACAGATATATCATCTAAACGAGGCTCTAATATGTAATGCACGCCTGCCATTGCTCCATCCAACGATAGTGATTTAATGACGATAATAATCAAACATATAAACAATAAAGGCATCATAAACTTTGAAGCTTTCTCTAATCCTAGTTCTACACCCAACATAACAATAATCATCGTTAATAAGATAAACACACCTTGTCCAAGAATAGTAAGCCATGGATTAGTAATAATTTGATCAAAGTTAATTTTACTTAATCCAGTATCACTAAAAGTAACTAATTGCATGAAAACCTTAAAAAGATAAATTATTATCCATCCACCGATAACACTGTAAAAAGCAAATAATATAAATACTGCTAAATTACCATTCCACCCAATAATATTTAGCCATTTACGCGCAGTTAATTTTTCATATATTTTGGTAGTATAAGTTCTTCCCATTTTACCAACTGTAAATTCCATTATTAATAGAGGTAAGCCTACGAGCAGCGTAAAAATTAAAAACATAAGTAAAAAAGCTCCGCCACCATATACGCCTGCCATGTATGGAAATTTCCACATTGCACCCAGTCCTATAGCAGAACCTGCACTGGCTAAAATAAATCCAGTCGATGTCTTCCATTGCGATTGATTCTTCATAATCGTCATCCTTCTAACTTTATTACGTTAAAGCGTTCAAATAGTGCAGAAAATAATATATCATGTCTAGCAATGGAACTCAATAGAAACAAACTAATTCACATCAAAAACATAGCTCTTAAATAAGAACGATGTTTAATAAATTACACACATCAAAAAATTTAAAATTATAGTGTTTCTCCAGAGCAATTAGATTCACAAATTAAATGATTATAACAACATCATGCTCGATGCTTAACACTTGCTGAAGATAAAAAATATAAGCAAAAAGGTAAATTTCCAAAATATAGTTAATGGATAAATTTCAATGATATGGATCGGACTATACATAATAACGCTTATCCTATTTTGAAAAAACATAAAGTTCCGAGTACTGGCTTTGTGATAACTCAACATGTTGGCACAATTACAAACAAGTAAATATTCAATACCTTATTAAGCAAAAATAAATTTATGCTTGGCAGGATATTTTACTTTTCCGTAGGAGGATTTATGAGATATCATTATCCATCGATATTATCTTTGTTACCAAATTATATTGTCATTGTAATATCACTTGTTGCCATAGTAAGTTCATTTTCATTCCTTATTTACTTGTTACACCCAATTAGATTTGTGGTTTAAATATACAAGTATTTTCGAGCGTCATGCAGTGATCTTTTTAGCAATGTCGTTACTACTCGTTTTAGATATATGTATACTTTAAAAAGAATTTAAAATCTTTAAATTTGTAATGGGTAAACAACTTTATAATTATTGTATGGATGTAACACGGGCAAATAACGCTATTGATAAAGATGAGCGATCAGCATAATATTATATAGTTTAAACAGAATTAAAGACATTACTTTTTAGCAATGTCTTTTTTATGTGAAATTGAAAAACTATGTTATCAGAAAATTCTTTGTACTCTGAACAATACTATGGTATGCTATATTCGTTTTTTGGAAATTTATTTTTCTATAACATTAATTATAAAAATAGTTGGAGACATCGACATGAATAAAATAATTATCATCTCAGGACTTATGCTTTTTTCATTCTTTTTTGGAGCTGGCAATCTTATTTTCCCACCTATGTTAGGTTATACCGCCCAAAATCATATGTGGCTTGCAATGTGTGGTTTTGCTATCACAGGTATTATTATGCCATATTTGACAGTTATAGTAGTTGCCTACATGAATGGTGGAGTCGAAAGTATTGGACGCAAAGTACATCCAATATTCGGTCTGGTATTCGCGATATGTGTCTACTTATCTATTGGTGCACTATACGGTATACCACGTGCTGCTAATGTAGCATATGAGATAGGGACCAAAAACATTTTGCCTGTGCATAATCACGTTACACTAATCATCTTTTCATTATTATTTTTCTTTGTAGTGTATATTGTTGCATTATATCCTAATAGAATTGTCGATAATTTAGGTAAATATTTAACACCTATATTAATATTTATTATTTTATTGCTATGTATACTCGTTTTTATTCATCCAGAAACATCTATTAAACAGCCTATGGGAGAATACGCACATATGCCAGTTGTTTCCGGTGTTCTAAAAGGTTATTTCACTATGGACTTAATTGCTGCACTTGCATTTTCCGTAGTGATTGTCCAAACATTTAAATTAAATGGTATTTCTGAACGCAAAGAACTTATAACAAGTGTCGCCAAATCTGGTTTTATTTCTGCAATACTATTAGCAGTAATATATTTTTCATTAGCTTATTTAGGTGCTACAACAGCTCATCACGGCTTTAAAAATGGCACGGCTATTTTAACTTATAATACATTACGCGTATTTGGGCCCTATGGCAATATTATTTTTGGTATCATCGTAATACTTGCCTGCCTAACGACTTGTATTGGTTTAGTTAATGCTTGTTCAGCATTTGCAATGAAAAAGTTGCCAAAGATTTCTTATAAAAAATTCGTATTACTATTTTCATTACTCGGTTTTATCGTCTCAACACTAGGTTTAAACTTAATCTTGCAAATAGCAGTACCATTATTAACATTTATTTATCCAACATCTATCGTTTTAGTGTTAATGACTTTTATCAGCATATTTATCAAATACGAATTAAAATATGCTTTTATTATTCCAACAATTATTACTTTAATTATATCAATTTTGCAGATTTTATCCGATTTCAATATTAGTAAAAACATTAATGCCTTTTATCAACTTATACCATTTTCAAATTATCAATTAGCATGGCTAATGCCATTTACTATATTAGCTATACTAGGACTAATAATCGATTATTTCCTAAGAAATAAATCCGAAAAAAGTATATCTTAAAAATTGATTTGTTCTTTTTATTCCAAATAATACATTTTAACTGCTCAAACAGTGTGAGTAATATATACTATTGCCTACAGTTGTTACTAACTTTTGAATAACTAATAACGAGGCTATGAAATTTGGCAATATTTAGTGACTATTTAAAAGTGGTAAAAGAAGACATCGATAGAGATAAAATAACACCGATATTTAATTGTATTTACGAAAAGCAGCCAAATTAGAAACAACAATAAAATGGAATCAGCAAATGTTCACAAACCACGGTACATTTATAATTGGATATAGTAGTGCCAAACAACATTTTTCCATAACTCCAGAAGCAACAGGTATGAAACAATTCAGCACTCAAATAAAGCCTGGCTGGATACAGTTTAACTGCAAACTTACACCGTATATTATGGACACAAGAAGTAGATTATAAATTACTGAGAAAAAAGATTATACAAAATTATGGATGAAACAATAATAACTATATGATATTTCAATAATTACTTTATTAATTATCATTTATTGTCCACAACAAACAAGGCATACCATCAATCATTATTGATGATATGCCTTTATTTGATTTGTATTAATCTTCCTGTTTTTTACGTCTACCTATTAAAGTCAAAATACCTAATAATGATAATACCGCACCTAAAATTGGTGTAGTTGCTGAAGTACTATCTCCAGTATTTGGTAATTTCTTATTAGTAGCAGATTGGTTATTTTGCGTTGCAGAAGCTGTATTTTTTACCTTTTGCATTTTTTGTGTTGTTACAGCATGTGCTTTATTATTTACCGTTGTCATTTCTTGGGATTTTTTAATATTCACTACTTTCGGTGTTGATTGCAGCGCATTCTTATCTTTCGCTACACGTGAATTACCGTTTGTTACTTCATTACCCATAGATTCATCTACTACTAGTTTTCCATCTCTATTTAAGTTGTCATTAGATTGATTACCTTTTGGATTAGTAGCTACTTTACTTGAAGCATCTCTTGGTGGTTGCGCTACTTTATTTTTACCATCTTGTATACCCATGTTTTGAGGTTTTTTAGTATCTACCTGCAGGCCATCTTGTGGCTTCATGTCTTTCTTTTTAGATGAATGATTACCAGATTGTTGTTGATTGCCTTTTGGTTGTGATTGATTATTACTAGAATTACCATCCTCTTGTGGAGCATTACTGTTTCCACCGTTTTGCTTACTACCTTGATTATCTTTCACATCAGATTGTTGGTCAATGTGATGCTGTGATTTTCGATTTTGTTGATCTAAGTCTTTAACTACGCCATTCCACTCTGGGCCTAAGTTTTCTAAATCAATTGTTTCTTCTGGATAATCTGGGGCCACTTTTTGTGCTTCTATGTCTTTAACTACGCCATCCCATTCTGGCCCTAAATTCGTTAAATCGACTGTCTCTTCTGTTCTCTCTGGTACCTGATCTGATTCTAATTGACGGTTTACGTCATCCCACTCTGGTCCTAAGTTCGTTAAATCGACCGTCTCTTCTGTTCTCTCTGGTACTTTATCTGATTCTAATTGACGTGTTACGTCATCCCATTCTTTACCTAAGTTCGTTAAATCGATTGTTTCTTCTGTTCTCTCTGGTACCTTATCTCCTTCTAATTGACGGTTTACTTCATCCCATTCTGGCCCTAAATTCGTTAAGTCCACTGTCTCTTCTGTTCTCTCTGGTACCTTATCTCCTTCTAATTGACGGTTTACTTCATCCCATTCTGGCCCTAAATTCGTTAAGTCCACTGTCTCTTCAGATTTTTCAGGAACCTTTTCTGCTTCTAGTTGACGTGTTACGTCATCCCATTCTTTACCTAGGTTCGCTAAATCGACCGTCTCTTCTGTTCTCTCTGGTACCTTATCTCCTTCTAATTGACGGTTTACTTCATCCCATTCTGGTCCTAAATTCGTTAAGTCCACTGTCTCTTCTGTTCTCTCTGGTACCTTATCTGCTTCTAGTTGACGTGTTACTTCATCCCATTCTTTACCTAAGTTCGCTAAATCGACCGTCTCTTCTGTTCGTTCCGGTACTTTATCTGCTTCAAGTTGATGTGTTACTTCATCCCATTCTTTACCTAAGTTCGCTAAATCGACCGTCTCTTCTGTTCGTTCCGGTACTTTATCTGCTTCTAATTGACGTGTTACGTCATCCCACTCTGGACCTAGGTTTGTTAAATCGATTGTCTCTTTATCAGGTGCAACATTTTGATTAGAGTTATTAGTTGTATTTGAAACCGGTCCATTTGATGATTGTGTACTCACTGTTCCTTGAATTGATGTAGAGGATACCGTTGAATTTCCGTTGCCACTTGAAGCATTGTTATTAGCTCTTCCGACATCTGATGGACCTGCTGCTAAAGATGGTGTTTGGTTTTTCGGTGACACACTATTATTTGCTACAGAATTATTTTTAGGACGTGACGGCGCAAGCCATTTAGATAATTCAGGGCTTACCGCTCCATTACCACTACCATACGGTGAACCAAATGGTGATTTTAAAGGTGTAGTCGGAGTATTATTATTCTGCTTTGGTGTTAAGTTATTGTTATTTTGTTGAGGCGATGAGCTTTGAAAGCTACCTATAAATGGTACCAGTGTGCCATCAGATAAAGTAACTGTTCCATATTTATCTACACTAATCGCATCTTTGCCAAGAACATTTCCAACAGCATTCTTTAATTGATCTTCTGGTGTAAGCGTACCACCTTGATTATTTGAAGATGTACTATGCTTTTGATCTTGAACATTCGTATTAGGCGTGTTTACTGAATTATTATTTCTACTAGGTTGGGTACTTGGCTGATTTCCTTGCGTTCCTTGAAATTGCCCAACAAATGGTACCTGTGTGCCATCCGATAATGTAACTGTTCCATATTTATCTACACTAGTCACATCTTTGCCAAGAACATTTCCAACAGCATTCTTTAATTGATCTTCTGGTGTAAGCGTACCACCTTGATTATTTGAAGATGTACTATGCTTTTGATCTTGAACATTCGTATTAGGCGTGTTTACTGAATTATTATTTCTACTAAGTTGGGTACTTGGCTGATTTCCTTGCGTTCCTTGAAATTGCCCAACAAATGGTACCTGTGTGCCATCCGATAATGTAACTGTTCCATATTTATCTACACTAGTCACATCTTTGCCAAGAACATTTCCAACAGCATTCTTTAATTGATTTTCTGGTGTAAGCGTACCACCTTGATTATTTGAAGGTGTACTATGCTTTTGATCTTGAATATTCGTATTAGACGCACTTGCTTGATTATTAGCTGAATTACTATTTGTTGATTGGGAAGGTGCATCTAGTGCACTTGAGCGTCCGGAATCTAAAGTTGTGTTGTTTACTGGATTTAAAGCTGAAAAATAGTTAGGAGCCGTATGAGCACCATAGTAATTATCTTTTGATCCACCTAAGTTTCCATATCCACCACGAGGATTATATGCATCTAAAGTGGTTGTATTTACTGGGTTTAAATTTGAGAAATTAGTGTGAGCTGCTTTACCATTATTTGAATTAAATTGATTATTTTCTATGTCGGCAGCCCTAGCAGAATCATCATATAATCCAAATATAAATATCGAAGAAACTAAAGCTGAAATAACACCAACTTTGTATTTTCTCAATGAATAATTTTTTTGGTTCTTTCTACTTAAATCATTAAAATATCTCTTCATAATGGCATCTAAATCTCCTCTCTATATTAAAAATTATATTCTTTAAACTATTATATAAACCTAACTCTCATTGAGAAGATGTATATGCTAAGTAGTAAAATATAGAGAAGATTAAGTAAAAAAAGTACGGTATAAATACCATGCTTTCAATTATTTATTAATTATATTGTGACAGAAAATCTATTACATCATCTGTTACTGCTTCTTTCCCTTTACCTTGTGTCATTAAATGATGACATAAATCATAACCTTTAATATATTTTTGCTCATGTTCAATTTGCTTATAGATATAACTTGCACTTTTTTCATATGAAACTTCATCTTCTTTTCCATACTTTATCGCAATTGGAGCATCTATATGTTTAACGTTAGACATAATATCATCTACCATTCGTTTAAATTTATATAACCCCGCTTCATATTGTGGTATTAGTGCAATTTGTCGATTGATTTCATCATTTTCTAATCCTAAAAGTTGCCCCATACGCGATCCATAATTTGCGAGTCTCATTTCTAAGCTTGCATCGTCTTTTTTATACGGTGTCGACATTACTACTACTGAATGTACCGCTTCTTCTTCAGCTAATTTCAATGATAATAATCCACCTAATGATACACCAAGTACCGTAATTTTTTCATAGCCTTCATCTTTTAATTTACGGAAACCTTCGTATGCGTCATTCCACCAATCATGAATCGTATATTTCATTAATTCTGAAATCATTAATCCATGTCCCTGATATGCAGGTACCATGCACGTATAACCAATTTTATTTAATTTTGTAGCTAATAATTTTACGTCTCTAACCGTTCCAGTAAATGAATGTAGTAGCAATATTGCATGCTGTGCCCTTTCATTTTCTAAATATATTGAGTTAGGCTCTTTTACATTAATCATTTCATTTGTCACTCCAATTATTAATTCCAATACTAATAATACACCAGCGTCATTAATTTAAAAATATCATTCATTATCTTCGATCACTTTATTTTTAGCTGCTGGATAGCCAAATATAAGTACCAATACCGCCATTGTTATCAAGGCAATAATTGCCGAATTCCAATGTCCTGTTGAGTCGTGTAACCACCCAACAAAAAATGGACCCATAGCAGCAATTAGGTAACCAATAGACTGTCCAAACCCTGACAGTGCAATACTGCCTTTACTTGAGCGTGCTCGGATAGAGAAAAATGTCATACACAAACTGAAGCATGCTCCCATGGCTAATCCTATAATAATGATACCAATGACTAGGAATGTTAAAGATTGAGTGAAGAATAGACAATACCCAGTGATAAATAAAATTACAATAACGACTACTAATACTCTTTGATCTTTTAATTTAGATGCTAGTATTGGAAAGACGAAAGTCATAGGCACTTGCGCGAACTGACTTAACATAAATAAGTAACCCGCAGTGCTAGGACTTAAACCACGATCCATTAAAATACTTGGAATCCAAGCTACATTTGTATAAAAAATCATAGATTGAAAAGCCATTACCATAGCTACCATCCATGCTAATTTTGAATTAAGTACTTTTACTTTCTTATGACTGTCTGATTGAACTTCTTGATTTAAATGGCTCTCTTTTTCCTTTTTTATACCTTTACCGACTTTAGGTATCCATAAAATCAAAGCAATAATTGCAAATAATATCCAAAATGCTAATGAAACTCTAAAGCCTAATGGTGACGCAGTGGATAATGGCACACTTGCCCCACCACCTATGCCTGCAGTGAAATTCATTGTACCGCTATATAAACCGGTCGCCACGCCTATCTGTGCAGGAAATGACCATTTCACATAACTTGGTAACACGACATTACCAAAAGCAATAGCTATACCTAATAATAACGTGCCAATAATAAATAAATTAAAATCTCCTAATACTCGTATAATAAGCGCTGCAATGAGTAATAACGTACTGTAAACAATCGTCCGTGACATAGTTAATTTATCAACGACTTTTGAAACTAAGGGAGAGACAATTGCAAATACTAGTAATGGGATTGTTGTTAAGATACCTGCAACACTATTATTGATGTTCATAGCATCTTTTATTTGATCTATAACGGGTCCGACTGAAGTCAGGGGTGCTCGTAATGTGGAAGCCACTAATACAATTGCAAAGACAATCCCCCAATTTTTAGTTATTTTAGCTGATTCATTCACTTTATCCCTCCATTATGTATGTCATTTTACAATTTTTTATTTTATATACCATAACATTGACACATTTCTATTAAAATAAAAATAATAAAATTAAAAAACTTGTATTTTTCAGCTATACAGCCAAATTTTTCGGTAATCTAATTTAATAATTTAAAAATTCTAATAATTTTTATATTATTTTTTAAAACCAACAGGTTTGCTTTGCTAACTAAAAAGCGTTAAAATTTATATCTGTGAAGTTTTAGAAAAGAAAAAGAGGTAATGTATATGTCATCTGAAATGATATCGACTAAAAAAAGAAATACAATTATTTTAGTAATGCTCAGCAGTGCTTTCGTTGCAATGTTAAACCAAACATTATTGAATACTGCTTTACCAGCAATTACGACTGGTTTAAAAATTGATGAAACGACTGCCCAGTGGCTTATCACAGGGTTTATGTTAGTTAACGGAATTATGATTCCTCTAACTGCATTCTTAATGGACCGGTTCCATACACGTCCATTATATATATTCTCGATGAGTGCCTTTTTAATAGGTTCAATCTTAGCAGCATTTTCTCCTACCTTCAGTTTACTGATGATAGCCAGAGTAATTCAAGCTATCGGTGCCGGATTATTGCTGCCATTAATGCAATTTACAGTATTTACTTTATTCCCTTCTGAGAAACGTGGTTTCGCGATGGGACTGACAGGGATTGTAGCACAAACAGCGCCGGCAATCGGTCCAACACTTACTGGTTTTCTTATTGATGCATTCAGCTGGAGAGCACCATTTATCGTTGTAGCAACAATAGCTATCATCGCATTTATTATTGGTATTATTTTCGTGGAAAGTAACAACACGACTAAACATAGAGAACTAGATAAAACATCTGTTATTTATTCAACACTAGGTTTCGGCCTTATGCTATATGCGTTTAGTAGTGCAGGTAACTTAGGATTCAATTCACCTATCGTTATCATTTCACTAATTATCGGGTTAATTATAGTAGCTATTTTTGTTACGCGCCAAATTAAAATCGATAATCCATTATTAAATTTAAAAGTATTTGCTAATAGAACATTCGCATTATCTTCAATAAGTTCTATGGTTCTATTTATTGGAATTGTTGGCCCAGCGTTATTAATTCCTATATACATTCAATCTGGTTTAGGATTATCAGCTATTCTTTCAGGTTTCGTTATCTTACCTGGTGCAGTTGTTAACGCATTTATGTCAGTTTATACAGGTAAAATTTACGATAAATATGGTTTGAAAGTATTAGCCATTCCCGGCTTTATAATATTAATAATTATGACTATATTGCATTGCTTCTTATCTTCAAATACGCCTTATTGGTATGTCGTTGTTATATATGCAATAAGAATGTTTTCGGTAGCATTAATTATCATGCCGTTAAATACAAAAGGTGTTAACGCGCTAAATTCAGAAAACATCTCCCATGGGACAGCAATCATGAACTTCTTACGTATTATGGCAGGTGCAATTGGTACCGCAGTTATGATTACTATTTTAGCAATTGTTAGAAAAAGTTATACCGCTCAACATGCGATGACTGAGAGTAAAACTGTTATGAATCAACATGCTACAGTCCAAGGTATAGATGCCGCATTTATCTTTACGACTATCTTATTGATTATTGGCTTTATTTGTACTTTATTCATTAAAAATGATAAAAAACTAGCAAACAATAACACAAACGACTAAGTATAATTAAGCAACACTTCTTAATATTGAGGTGTTGCTTTTTTAAATGTTTCATACGAAACATTGTTATAAACTGCTAATCATTTAGATTATAATTTATAATAATTTGATATATTAGTATATCTTTATTATTATTTATAACAATATAAATCACTTGAAAATAAAATAACTTTATTACGTTGCATTACTACAAGTTGTATTGGCTTAATGCTTTTAAAATTGATGGCAGAGCGTGACGTAAAGAATTTTGTTTTCCCTTTTTAGCTACAATATTTTCAATAGCTAATTGGATCTCTAGCTTTACCGTAACTTTATGAAGGTTCATGATTTAGGTATGACGATGAAAATACCTGTTATTTTATATGTATTTATAATTTTAGCTAACATTAATGATTTTATCCCAATTATAAATATCGGGCTTAATGGATACAACACTATTAAAAATAGCGTAAATAAAAAGCGGGCTCAATGTACTGATTGAGCTCGCTGCTTAATATTTATATATAATAAAGGTAATACTACGAATAATAATTAATCATCTTTTTCGTTACTTAGGACTTTACCATTCTTGGCATTAATAGAAATTTCGTGTTTAGTTTTACCTTTTTTCAAGTCCATGTCATAAACTAATTTACCTTTATCTTTGGATAATGACCATTCACTTACATCGCCATTAAATTTGCTTTGTCCTTTTTTAAGTGCTTTTTTATAGCTTATTGCATCACTATATTTAAAGTTTTCATTTTTATCAATATGATCTTCTTTTTCAGTTTCTTTACTTAAAACTTTATTAGACTTATTAGCAACAATAACTTCAGATTCTTTGCCTTTTTTCTGTTGCGCTATTTTATAAGCCCATTTGCCGTGACTCTTCTCGAAAGCTATTTCTTTAACTTTTTGGCCACCATATACACTTTTAGCTTTTTTAACAGCTTGTTTTGGTGACGTCTTAATTTGACTCACCTTAATTGTATCGTTACTTTTAGCATTAGCAGTCTGTGCTCCAGCGCCTCCACTAAAGCCAGCAAGTAAAACCCCAGACAACGCTATTGCAGTTAATCTTTTGAATTTCATAAACAACCAACCTCCTTACGTGTAATTTTCCCATCGTACATTGCATAAAACACATTTTATTCAAAATTTTTATGCACCGAATTTAGAAAACGCGTCACTCTAGTTTTCACTAAATTACAACATTACTTAGGAAAATATTATTTTATAAGGTCTATTTTATTAAAGTTGAAGCATAAGCGAGTCCACCGCCGAAACCGACAAGCAATAAATTATCGCCTTTTTTAATTTTATTTTCTTTAACAGCTAAATCAATGGCTAGTGGAATCGTAGCAGATGATGTATTGCCATAATAGGCTAAACTCATGAGTGCTTTTTCTTTTGCAATATGAGATTTATCACAAATTGACTCAATCATTCTCGCATTCGCACTATGTGGCACAAACCAATCAATATCTTCCTTGTCATAATCACTCTTACCAATTGTCTCATTAATAAGGGTTGTGGTTATACAAAACATGATGTTTCAAATCTTACTCATGGCACGGTACGAATGATACAACTTAATAAATAATAAATTTTTCCTAAATATTATTTACGTTTCCGCTTCTATTCAATTTTTTCTAGGTTAGAAGCTTTTTTAATATAAAAACCAACATAAATTTTGAAAAAATTAAAAAATAATTGCTATTTAGTAAATTTTAGAAAGATATTATTTTCTATTATGTAGTAAAATTAAACCAATAGAGAGAAAAGGTACAATTTGCGTCACACTAGATAATGCGTAAATTGTTTGCATCATCAAAAAATCATGAAATGAGGTGAAGCTTGAACACAACGTATTATATAAGGGTCTCTAAAATAATATCTCTATACTAATAAGTAATATGCCCTTTTGATAGTACTTAAATTGCTTATTTATAATTCCACAAAATATAATACCCTCTACACCTTCTCCCTTACTTTACCCTTTTAAGTCCAACAGTATTATCGCTTGATAACTTTTACAATTACTTTTTTAGTTAAATAATGCGTTGTGTTAACTACAAAAATAGCCCCTCAAGCTTCTGCTCGAGGGGTTTTATTATTAAAAAATAATTTGTTTCATTAGGTAGAAAGACTGCACTTTCACTATCTTCTGGGTAATAATGACCCATTTAGCCCCCCAAATAACCTCATTTGCTTTTATAAGCATTTATATATCATTCTTGAAAATCTATTAGTATATATATCCTTTTTAGTTAAAAACAGTTTAGTGACTTGGCCACAGAATTAGAATTATCCTTTATTAATTCTACATTATCAAAATCCAAATCTTCTAAATCTATTCCTACATAAAAAGATTTTTTAGCATTTTTAAGTAATTCGTAATCATTTATGTCATTTCCATATGCTATATAAGATTGATTTCCTATTACCTTTTTTAATGTAGAATACTTATTAACTTCTTTAGCTGTAATATCTATATTCCTTTCCTTTTTATGATAGTTAATAGATAAAATAGTATCAAATTTTTGAAAAAATTCTTCTAACTTTGCATAAAGTTTTTCAGGTACATCAATTAATATTATTTTGATAGATTCAGTTATTTCACTCATATTAACATTACTAGCTAATTTATCCGGATCTAATTGTCTAAATATCTTATTTTGTGGATTTACATATGCTGAATAATTAAAAGTGCCATCAATGATATAGTTTAAATTATTCTCTCTAATGATTTTCTTAATCTCTGTATATTCATTTTGAGGAATATGTTTAATGATTGAGATATCATTATTTTTAGATATAATCGAACCATTCCCTCCAATCAAAATATGATTTTTAAAATCTTTAACTACTGGAACTAAATCTCTTATCGGACGAGCAGATGCAAATATGATTTGGTGTTCTTTTTCCAGCCTATTAATTTCTCTATGTAATTCTGGTTCTATAAATTTTCCATTAAAACAAATAGTTCCATCTACATCTAATACAAATAACATATATACTCTCCTTTATTTACAAATATAATTATGGAATTGAATAGCAGTTTATTAAAATTGACAGCCAAAATTTTACAAGCCTATTTTATTATATAAAAATACAGCTCGTTTATGGGTGTCCGAATACATGCAAAGCAATGCTTTCTATTCATTTATTTTCGCAGTATTCTTCTATACATTCCATCATTTTCACACCTAAACCTTGTCCTCTATATGTATCTAAATTTAAATATCATAATAAAACAAACCTTTTTAACATCAAATATATGTCCATAGATAGCCTATGTTTTCGTTAATATTAATCATAGATAGTAAATAATGGTTAGTTGTATTTAATCTTTCTGGCAGTAATTAGATGTACAATTAAATTTTAATTTGAACATAACATAACTTTCTATTGAAAATAACCATTTAGTGACTAGTGTGGCTTGATGGAAGCTATATAACTATTATCCTGAACACGTTAATAAAGCATTATATGATATATGTAACAGCAACTTTAAACGTATTAAGGTGCATGGTTTAACATTGCAACTATGCAAGAAATACAAGATAGATTAGGTCACGGCACTATAAGTTAGAAGAGATCTGTTTAAGTACATGTTACTGAATAGCAACGTGATAAAGTTTCCGATACAATCGCTAACTATATCAAATTTTTAGACGCAACGTATTCAAGGCAAAATAAAAAGAGCTAGAAAGTGCACTATAGCAACATTTCTAACTCTTTTCTTATGTTTATATATTATTCCCACTCAATAGTGCTTGGTGGCTTAGAAGTTATGTCATAGACTACGCGATTGACGTGGTTGACTTCATTAACGATACGGCTTGATATTTTTTGTAAGACTTCCCAATCGATACGGGCAAAGTCACTTGTCATACCATCGATAGATGTTACTGCACGAATGCCTACTGTGTGGTCATAGGTACGGTAGTCTCCCATGACACCGACTGACTGGATGCCTGGTAAGACGGTAAAGTACTGCCATACTTCACGTTCAAGACCTTCCTCACGGATAACTTGACGTAAGATAGCATCAGATTCTCTAACGATTTCTAATTTATCTTCAGTGATTTCACCTAATACACGAATACCAAGTCCTGGACCTGGGAATGGTTGTCTCCAAACTAAGTGTTCAGGGATACCTAATTCAATACCTAATTCACGTACTTCATCTTTAAATAATGTATTGATTGGTTCGATAAGTTGGAATTCCATGTCTTCCGGTAAGCCACCTACATTGTGGTGAGACTTAATCGTTTGAGCAGTTTTTGTACCTGATTCGATAACGTCAGTGTAAAGTGTCCCTTGTGCAAGGAAATCTACGCCTTGTAGTTTAGAAGCTTCATCATCGAAAACATATACAAATTCATTACCGATGATTTTACGCTTTTGTTCTGGATCTGAAACACCAGCTAGTTTGCCCATAAAACGTTCTTGCGCATTAACACGAATAATATTCATATTAAAGCCTTCACCAAATTGTTCCATAACCATGTCGCCTTCACCTTTACGTAACAGGCCATGGTCAACAAAGATACATGTAAGTTGATCACCAATCGCTTTATGTAATAACACTGCGACTACTGATGAATCAACACCACCGCTCATCGCACATAGCACGCGTCGATCGCCAACTTGCTTACGAATTTTCTCTACTTCAATATCGATAAAGTTTTCCATCGTCCACTCACCTGTACATTCACACACGCGACGAATAAAGTTACGTAACAAATCATTACCATATTCAGTGTGACGTACTTCTGGATGGAATTGCACGCCGTAGATACGACGTGATTTATCTTCAATTGCTGCATAGTTCGTGCTTGGACTGTCAGCAATCACTTCAAACCCTTCAGGGATTTCAATAACTTTATCAGAGTGACTCATCCACACGTTTTGTTCTTCTGGTAAACCAAAAAATAATTCGTCTGTCTTAGCGTTAATAATTGCTTTACCATACTCACGTTCATTAGCACGCTCAACTTTACCACCCAATAATTTCGTAGTTAGTTGCATACCATAACAGATACCTAAAATCGGTATACCTAAATTATAAATTTCAGGATCTATAGTAAATGAATCTTCTTCATAAACTGAATTAGGCCCCCCAGATAAAATAATACCTTTAGGATTCATTAATTTAATTTCTTCAATAGAAATTTCATGATCATGTAATTCGCTGTATACGCCCATCTCACGAATACGGCGCGTGATTAATTGGTTGTATTGACTCCCGAAGTCTAAAACAAGAATTAACTCTTGCTCTTTAGCCATTTCCATAAGTGTTTTTCTCCTTTAACTTAGAATGAGTAATTTGGTGATTCTTTCGTAATTTGAACGTCATGTGGGTGACTTTCTGCTAGTCCTGCAGGGCCCATACGTGTAAATTGAGCTTCTTCTCTTAACGCTTCTAAGTTTTTAGAACCAGTGTAACCCATACCTGATCTTACACCGCCCATTAATTGATATACAGTGTCTTGTAAAGAACCTTTGAAAGCAATACGTCCTTCAATACCTTCAGGTACGAATTTTTTAGGTGTTTTATCTTGTTGGAAGTAGCGATCATTTGAACCACTCTCCATCGCACCTAAAGAGCCCATGCCACGATATACTTTATATTGTCTACCTTGGAAGATTTCAGTTTCTCCTGGGCTTTCTTCAGTACCAGCAAGTAAACTACCTAACATTACTGCATGTCCACCTGCAGCTAATGCTTTAATAATATCGCCTGAGAATTTAATTCCACCATCTGCGATAATTGTTTTACCATGTTTGCGTGCTTCATTGGCACAATCATAAACAGCTGTTATTTGAGGTACACCAACGCCCGCAACGACACGTGTCGTACAAATAGAGCCAGGACCAATGCCTACTTTTACTACGTCAGCGCCTGCTTCATATAAAGCTTTAGTAGCTGTTGCTGTTGCTACATTACCCGCCACTAATGTTACTTGCGGGAATTTTTCTTTAATATGACGTACTTGTTCTATAACGCCTTTGGAATGTCCGTGAGCAGTATCTATTACCAATGCATCGACGCCTGCTTCTACTAATTTTTCTGCACGAATATCAGTATCTTTTGCAATACCAATTGCCGCACCTACTAATAATCTGCCATGTTCATCTTTAGCTGAATGTGGGAATTCTAATACTTTTTCAATATCTTTAATTGTAATTAGGCCTTTTAATTGGCCATCTTCAACTAATGGTAATTTTTCAATCTTGTGTTGTTGTAATAACTCTTCTGCTTCGTCCAATGTTGTGCCTACTGGGGCAGTAACTAGCTTTTCTTTTGTCATTACGTCAGAAATTTTAATTGAAAAATCTTCAATAAAACGTAAATCACGGTTTGTAATGATTCCTACAAATTGCTTTTCATCGTTATTATTAACGATTGGCACACCAGAAATACGGTATTTCCCCATAAGTGCTTCTGCTTCGAACACACTTTCTGATGGAGTTAAGTAAAATGGGTCAGTGATAACGCCATTTTCAGATCGTTTAACTTTCTGAACTTCATCTGCTTGGTCTTCAATGTTCATATTTTTATGGATAACACCTAATCCACCTTGTCTTGCCATCGCAATAGCCATTTTCGATTCAGTAACGGTATCCATACCTGCTGAAATAACAGGAATGTTTAATTTAATCTTATCTGACAATTGAACACTCAAATCTACATCTTTAGGTAAAATATCTGACTCCGCCGGTAATAGTAATACATCATCAAAAGTTAAAGATTCTTTTTCAAACTTATTTTCCCACATTATTAAACAGCCTCCATTTTTGTTTATAGTTACTTTCATAACTTATGCTTTTTGTTGGTTCTTAATGCCATTAAAGAAGAAATTCAGAATAATTGCAGATAACGCTCCGAGTACGATACCGTTTTGTACTAACCATGCAAATTGGTGACCAAATGCTTTAAAAGCCTGAGGAACAGCACTTATGCCGGTACCTAGTCCAACTGAAACAGCTATTATCAGCAAATTATTTTGATTTTTAAAATTGATATTACCTAATATACTAACACCATATGCCATAACCATGCCAAACATAGCTATCATAGCGCCACCTAAAACTGGTAATGGAATCATATTCGCCATTGCACCAAGTTTTGGAATACACCCACAAATTAGCAATAATATGACCATTCCATAGATGACTTTATTTTTCTTAGCGCCTGATAAAGATACTAGTCCCACGTTTTGCGAATAAGCTGTATAAGGGAATGAATTAAAAATTGCGCCTAATACAATGGCTATCCCTTCAGCAGTATATCCTTTACGAAAGTCTTTGCGCGTTAATTGTCTATCTGTTATTTCACTTAAAGCATGGTAAACGCCAGTAGACTCTATCAAGCTAACTAAAGCAACAATAAAAAAGACAATTGTAGCGCCAAAATCAAAGCTTAATCCAGAAAATCTAAAAGGTTGTGGTAAGGCAAACCAATGCGCTTCTCCAACTTGTTTAACATCAACTACGCCAATCATAGAAGCAAGCACTGTGCCAACAACCAATCCTATTAAAATAGCAATAGACTTCATAAATCCTTCCGTAAATCGTTGCACGACTAAAATGACAATTAAAGTTATGATACCTAACAAGATATTCTTGCCATCGCCATAATCTTTAGCTCCTTCTCCACCGGCTAAATAATTCATCGCTACAGGCATGAGATTAATGCCAATAATCGTTACTACACTACCCGTTACAACCGGTGGAAAGAATCTCACTAAATATGAGAAGAACGGTGCAATAATTATTACTAATATACCTGACAATAATAAAGAACCATATAATACGCTAATCCCTTTTGTTTGACCAATTAAAATCATTGGCGCTACAGCTGTAAAGGTACAACCTAATACTATAGGCAACCCTGTCCCAGTACCTTTCCATACTTGTAAAAATGTAGCAACACCACACATAAAAATATCAACAGTCACTAAAAATGCAATTTGTTCTGATGAAAAATGTAAGCTCGTGCCTACGATTATTGGAACAAGTATTGCTCCTGCATACATAGCAAGTAAATGTTGAACACTTAAAATAAATGTCTTCATATTTCCTCACTTACTATTTCATCAACGAATGTGACATTGTTACCTTTTAGAGAGGCAATCTTACATAACGAAGATACTTTTAATCCTGCATCTTCTAATCGTTGTCTACCTGATTGGAAACTTTTTTCTAAAACGATGCCAACGCCAACTGTTGTTGCTTGAGCTTGTTGAACAATTTCGTTAAGACCTAGTGAAGCATCACCATTCGCTAAAAAGTCATCAATGATTAACACACGATCATCTTCAGATAAAAACTCATCTGACACTACGACTGTGCTTGTGGTATTTTTAGTAAACGAATGTATGTCAGCTTGATAAACATCTTTAGTTAATGTGCTTGGTTTAGCTTTTTTAGCAAATAAGCAAGGCACATTAAAGTGTAATGCAGCCATAATTGCTGGTGCAATGCCTGATGCTTCAATAGTTAATACTTTAGTAATCCCTTCACCTTTAAACTGTTCATGAAAAGTATTACCGATTTCATGCATAAGTTGCGCATCAATTTGATGATTTAAAAAGCCATCTACTTTTAAAATCTTTTCATCAATGACCACGCCATCTTCTTTAACTCTTTGTTCCAACAAATCCACTCGAAAAACCTCCTCGTAATGTGTACAAAAAAGACCCCAAACTAGTGAAGTTTCAGGATCTATGAGTGAACATGCAATACATAAGCGTGAACAATGACTAAAATAATCAACTATAATGCCCTCTATTATCGTTTACCTTTCCCGATAGTAAATTAATAAATTGGCGATAATAACCAAACTTCATTCAGTTATGCATGATTTATATATAGTTACTGTATGTATTGACTTGTTACTCATAGTCATGTCGTTTGCGGCAACATGGTAGAAACTTCTAAAGCCATATTCTTTAGATTATATGAGCTAGCTAAATTATTATACGATAATACCAAATTTTCATATTCCTTTCAATATACACTTTTGACAAAATGTATACCTATGGGCTATTTATTTCAAAATTGTAAGCGATTAATCACTCATTGTAATAACATTTTCAAGTTGTATATTTTCATCCTATAATTTAATTAAATCGTTTTACATTTAAAATAACTGGGTAAACAAGGATTAATCGATTATTGATAATTGGAGGTTAAACTATGGCTGAATTTAAAGTTTTAGAAAGCACAGATGCATTATATGATGCAATTAAACAAAAAAGGTCTGAAGGTTATTCTGATTACGAATTATCTGTAATAAGTAAGAAAAAACTTCATTTAGATGATTTACATGATTCAGAAATCAACTTAACGGCTACTACTGGGGGTATTAGTGATGTAGCAGCAAAGCTACTAACTGGTGAAGATACGGAAGCTGCAGTTTTAAATCATTACAACATGCCTGAGGATAAAATGGACCATTATAAAGATGAACTTCATGAAGGCAAATATATTTTAGTAACTTCAAAAGACGAGTCTACTCATAATGAAGTTGAAAATTGTAATGCAGCATATACAACTGATGGTAACAATGATAATGACAGTAAAATTGTTGGTAATCACTATTCAGAACAATCAGAAGGACCTAAATCTTAATCATATACACTAATTTAGAGTATTAGTATAATTACTAATACTCTTTTTTTTTAATTAATAAAACGTGCAACTAGCGTGTTAATTACGTCTAATCAATCTGTATGCTACAATTAGCACAAACAACATACAGTTTGGAGGTTTAAGGATGGAATTTAAAATAGTTGAAACCGTACAAGATCCCTTATTCGAAGAAGCTTTGAATTTATATGACGGTAAGTTAGATGTCTCTCTAAAAGAAGGAGAAACAATTTTCCGTCAGTCTCTAGAAAATAAATATACAAAAGATGATTATATCTTTCTTATTGGCCTTGAAAATAACAAAGTAGTTAGTATTGCTACTGCACATTATGAAGCAACAACAAATTCTGCATTTTTAATTTATTTGTTAGCTGAAAATAATGGTAATCGCGATGAAAGTATAAAGTTAACGCTAGAAGCAATAGAAAAAGAACTCAATAAATTATCTAATCAGTTACACGCGCATGATATTAATTTTATTATGCTTGAAGTAGACAAGGAATCAGAAGATGATGAAGCACAAAACAAAGAAAAAACCATTGTCCTTAATAAAAGACGTCGCTATTTATTAGAATACGGCTTTGAAAAGCAAGATGAAATTGATTATATAGCTCCTAGACAACCTATTAAAAATACATTTGAGGATCTCCCTATGGATCTATTCATTAAATCAAATATAGAGCTTACGAAAGACATCTACGGGGCAAGTATCAAATCCAATTACATATTAAAGTATGTATTCGCCAATAAAATTTCACGACACATCATCTATCCTATGTTAGAACAAATGGATTTGCGTAAACAGCCTTAAAAGTATGGCTACACTTGAAATCATTAATAAAACGGGGTAAAATAGCTTAGAAGTTAGACTGACGTTTCACTGACCGAAGACAAACGTCCCTATACATAAATTTATTATCAGAAAGGATTTATTTCTATGTTAACGAAAGAATTCGCCCAACGTGTAGAACTTAGTGAAAAACAAGTGCGTAAAATAGTTCAACATTTAGAAGAACGTGGTTATCAACTTAGTAAGACCGAGTATCGAGGCAGAGAAGCCACTGATTTTAAGGAAGAAGATATCGAGTTATTCCAAGACATCGCCGAAAAAGTTAGACAAACAAACAGCTATGATTTAGCTTTCGATGAATTAGAACAAGAAAAAGATTTCTTACAAGTATTAGTCAAAGACGATAATAGTAATTTACCTACTAATCAAAATGTGAACCAAATCGTAGAAGAACTACGTAGTGAGATCCAACAAATACGCGAAGAGCGTAATATGTTAGGACAAATGATTAGCCAAGTGCATAATCAACAAAATGAATTACGTGAATTGCAAAATCAAATTACTGCTAAGCTTGATACAAATACGGAAGCTTTAAAAACAATCCAATCCTCTACAGATGAAATAAAAACGACTCAAGCAGAAATTCACAAAGCTCAATCTGAACAAGCTTCGCTTATTCAATCTAGTGTGGCTAACGATACAGAGAGCTCTAATCAACCATCTAAAAATGCAGCTGATTATGCTACTGACGATAATACAACTGCAAATAATGTTAAAAAAGAAGAACAGCTTAATTCTGACGTTACTCTAGCCAACGATGCACAAAGTGAAGCAAAAGCTTCAGAAGAAGAACTGACTCAAGTTGATTATCAATCAACTGAAACCCAGCCTTCAACCGAAGAAACAACAGCTTCTAATAGTAATCAAAACGATAATACAGAAAGCTCTAAAACAAGTGAGCAAGAAATCACACAAGCTTCAGTATCAACATCTAATGATAACAGTCAAACAGAAGATACGACTCAAGCAAAAGACAGTTCTAATAGTAATATTTCGACAGAATCATCTTCTGAAGAATCAAACAGTGGCACTTCTGCTACAACTTCACAATCATCACCATTAACAAAAGAAGTACCTTCAACAGAGAAAAAAGGATTTTTCGCACGTTTATTCAATCTATAATTTTATTAACAAAGGCCAGACCATCTAATGATGGTCTGGCCTTTGTTAATAGTTTATCTTTTCATAACAGCAAAAGAGTTATTGGATGATATTAAAAAGTTAATTTTAAAGCATTTTTTTATTTACTTTGTTAGATATTAAACTATTGTAATTGTCAGAAAATATAATCTTTTCATATTATATATTTTTATTAAGCAACCCTCTTGAATATTTCACCAAACACTACTATCCTTATTAAATAACTCGGCTTAAAAAATATTATTATGAAAGCGTAGGTCCTGGCTATGTTACTTACTATATTAAACATTATTCTCTTTGTGGCCTTCATCATAGGTTTAAGCATAATGGCTAAAAAACACGTTTCATTCCCTAAACGTGTCTTTTCTGCGTTAGGCGTCGGTATCGTCTTCGGTATCGCGTTGCATTTAATTTATGGTGTGGATAGCAAAATAACTAAACAAACTACGGATTGGTTAAGCATCGCTGGAGACGGATATATTTCCCTCTTACAAATGATCGTTATTCCGTTAATATTTATCTCAATCGTTTCCGCCTTTACTAAAATTCAAATCGGAGAAAAATTTGCGAAAGTAGGCATGTGGATTTTCATCTTCTTGATTGGTACCGTTGGTATCTCTTCTATTATCGGTATCTTATCAGCTCTAGTATTCCAATTAGATGCTTCATCTATCGACTTGGGCGGTGCTGTAGGTTCTAAAGGAAGCGAAATAGCTAGCCAAGCAAAAGACATGAGTGCTAAAACGTTGCCACAACAAATCATTGAATTATTACCTAGTAATCCATTCTTAGATTTCACAGGTCAGCGTGCTACATCAACAATTGCTGTCGTTATTTTCGCAGCATTTATTGGTTTCGCCTTTTTAAGAGTGTTACGAAAACAACCTGAACAAGGTAACTTGCTTAAACGCGGTATCGATGCAGTTTACGCTTTAGTGATGGCCATCGTTACATTCGTTTTACGTTTAACTCCATATGGTATCTTAGCAATAATGACTAACACAATAGCTACTAGTGATTTTGCAGCAATCTGGACTCTTGGTAAATTCGTTATCGCTACTTATGTAGCTTTAATTGTAATGTACATTATTCACATGATTATTTTAATGATTTTAGGACTAAATCCATTAGCGTTTATTAAGAAAACTGGAGAAGTACTACTTTTTGCATTCACTTCACGTTCAAGTGCTGGTTCATTACCTTTAAACGTTCAAACTCAAAAAAATCGTTTAGGTGTGCCTGATGGCATCGCTAACTTCTCAGCTTCATTTGGACTTTCAATTGGGCAAAATGGCTGTGCTGGTATTTACCCAGCAATGTTAGCTGTTATGGTAGCACCAGTAGCACATGTCGAAATAAACTTACAATTCATCTTATCAATTATTGGTATCGTAATTATTAGTTCATTTGGTGTAGCTGGTGTAGGTGGTGGCGCAACATTCGCCTCCATATTAGTATTATCAACATTAAATCTACCTGTCGCTCTAGCTGGTGTTTTAATCTCAGTTGAACCACTTATAGATATGGGACGTACAGCATTAAACGTTAACGACTCTATGCTAGCAGGTGTAGGGACTGCAAAACTAACTCACAACTTAGATAAAGATGTTTATCATGAAGAATCATATAATGAGTTAACAGCTAATAGTTAATTCATTATGCAAAAAGAAGCTCAATAGCAAAAGCTATTGAGCTTCTTTTTATGTTATTAGTCATCAAATGGCTTAAATGGTCCCCATGTTATCTTTTGCTCACTATCCACGGCCAAAGACTTTATTTCAAGTGAAACATCATCAAACCATTTTAAGAAAGCAGCTTCTTTATCTAATTGAGCTTCCATTGATGCTTGTGAAATATCATGTAAGTACCAAGTTTTACTTTCAAATTCAAACTGTATTTGTGAATAAGCAATACGTGTTACATTAGCACGATCATATAGATTATTCACTTGTTTCACTACATTAACAGCTTGCGGTAATAAACTTTGATAAATCATCTTTTTTTGTTTAGGATTATCTAAATCATTCCACATTCTAATTTGACCATTCATTTGAAAAAAAATGTCCATGGTTGGGTTCTTTTCATCAAATGATATAAGTATAAAAATCCGTTCAGCCATATGATCAACAGAATTTGTAGCACTTACAATGACTTTGCTAGCTATTTTCGCCCAATAATCTTGTGCTTGAGAAGGGGTAAATACATTTTCTTTAGCATGTGGTTGTTGGCCATTACTATTTTCTTCCGGTGTAGAATCACGATTGTCATAATTATTTTTAAATAATTTATCGAACATGCTCAATGTAATCAACCCCTTCCTAATAATTAACTTTTAATAGTCCCTACTACAAATAAAATGACATATTCAACACAGCTAACGTTTTAAGAAACCTGATTTATTTAATTCATCTAACATATCTAATCTTTGTTTGCTACCTAAAGCACGAGCAATTTGATCTGACCAAGTCTCCGAGCGTTCGCCATCAGTACGCTTATTGTAATAATCGCTAACTGTTTTATCGTAGCTTGCTAAAACATTGCGTTGCGCTTCCTCATCGCTATTATATTGATTTTCATGAAAAACATGCTCAAAAGGTAAACGTGGTTTAGGTGCGCCATTTTCATCATCAGCAGGTTCACCTACTGCCATTCCAAATAGAGGGAAAGTATGTTCAGGTAAATTAAGAACCTCTTTTACACGATGCACATCATTACGTAATGAACCTAAATATACAATGCCATACCCCATATCTTCGGCAGCTACAGCCATATTTTGCGCTACTAAAGTTGCATCAATAGTTCCTACGAGTAACCCCTCGGTTGAACCGATAGAAACATCCATATCAGTTTTTTTCTCTTCTGCAATGAGTGAATGTCTATAAAAATCCATGACAAATACGAAAAGATATCCATTATCAGCAACGTAAGGCTGCCCAGAAACCTCTTTCAAATCATTTTTCACTTGGGGATCATTGACCCCTATTATGGAGTAAGTCTGTAAATAACTAGAAGATGAAGCGCTTTGTCCAGCTTCAACTAATCGTTTTACAACGTCGTCAGAAAGTGGATTGTTTTTAAACTTTCTAACGGAATGGTGTTTTTTCATTAAATCGTAAACATAATTTGTCACGGTAAAACCTCTTTCCAATGTGTTTGTTGTTTAAGAATATCAAAAATAAACACTGTATACTTACTTATTGCTTACCCGATTTTCGATAGTTTTAAAGCTATAAAATTAAATTTCTTCATGATTTAAAGTGATAAAGAATTAGACAATGATAAATTCAATCTAATTATTGTATTATTAATTATTTTCAAGCAAATTGTGTAAGCGATGTCATTCAAGCTACTGTTACGTTTTGGCGATTCTATCACCTGATATATCATCCTATAATTTTAAAAATAATTTAATTAGTTGAGAATAAAAACACCTAATTGATATTAGGAAAATGTAAAATTATCTTATTCTTGAACTATAATAATCAATGATTTATACTTAAAACAAGTTAATACAAAACCTTTACCAATCTGCATTTGTTATTATTTAAGAAACCAAACATGATTGTTGACGAAATGAAAATTAAATGCAATAATAGGTCTCAAAGATTAGAATTATTATAATTAAACAATTAGAACAATCTATTACAAAATTCTAATCTTAAGATTATCAACTTACAACATAGGAGGATATTTTTTATGTCTTTAATAAATAAAGAAATTTTACCATTCACAGCAAATGCTTATGATCCAAAGAAAGATGAGTTCTTCGAAATCTCAGATGAAAACTTAAAAGGTTCATGGAGTGTTGTTTGCTTCTATCCAGCAGACTTTTCATTCGTATGTCCAACTGAATTAGAAGATTTACAAGGTCAATATGACAAATTACAAGAACTAGGTGTCAATGTATATTCAGTATCAACTGATACTCATTTCGTACACAAAGCTTGGCACGATCATTCTGAAGCTATCAACAAAATCCAATATCAAATGATTGGTGACCCTTCTCAAACTATTACTCGTAACTTCGATGTATTAGATGAAGAGTTAGGTCTTGCTCAACGTGGTACTTTCATCGTTGACCCTGATGGTGTTGTTCAAGCAGCAGAAGTTAACGCTGATGGAATTGGCCGTGACGCAAGCACTTTAGTACACAAAATCAAAGCAGCACAATACGTACGTCAACATCCAGGCGAAGTTTGCCCAGCAAAATGGGAAGAAGGTTCAGAAACATTACAACCTGGTCTTGACTTAGTAGGTAAAATCTAAGGAGGCATTGATGTCAAATGCTTAATGATGAGTTGAAAACACAACTTAAGCAATTACTTCAATTAATGGAAGGTGACGTGGAATTAAGAGCAAGCCTTGGTTCTGATGATAAATCTAAAGAGTTACAAGAACTCTTAGATGAAGTGTCTGCCATGTCATCTAACATTAGTGTAGAAGAATCTGACCTAAAGCGTACGCCTAGCTTTACAGTCAATCGTCCAGGTGAAGATACTGGCGTTACTTTTGCAGGTTTACCAATGGGTCACGAGTTTAACTCACTTGTTCTAGCTTTATTACAAGTTAGTGGTCGCCCACCAAAAGAAGAACAAGCTGTTATAGATCAAATCAAAGCACTAGACCGTCCACTACATTTTGAAACTTATATTAGTTTAACTTGTCAAAAATGCCCTGACGTAGTCCAAGCTTTAAATTTAATGAGTTTATTAAATCCAAATATCACTCATACAATGATTGACGGAGCTATTTTTAAAGAAGAATCCGAAAATATTATGGCGGTACCTGCTATTTTCCTTAATGGAGAAGAATTTGGTAATGGTCGCATGACTGTCCAAGATATTTTAACTAGTTTAGGTAGTCAAGCTGATCCATCTGAATTTAATGACAAATCACCTTACGATGTACTTATTATTGGCGGTGGACCAGCAAGTGGTACATCTGCTATATATACTGCTCGTAAAGGCTTACGCACAGGTATCGTTGCAGACCGTATCGGAGGCCAAGTTAATGATACTGCTGCAATTGAGAACTTTGTGACAGTTAAAGAAACTGATGGACCAAAATTCTCATCTGCTTTAGAAGATCATATTAAACAATATGATGATATCGATATAATGACAGGCGTTCGCGCTAGTGGCATCGAAAAAACAGATGACGACATCGTTATTACTTTAGATAACGATGCGCAATTACACAGTAAAACTGTAATTATTGCTACTGGTGCACGTTGGCGTAAACTACAAGTTCCTGGTGAAGATGAGCTTATCAACAAAGGTGTGGCATTCTGTCCTCACTGTGATGGTCCATTATTCGAAGGTAAAGACGTTGCAGTTGTTGGCGGAGGTAACTCAGGCGTTGAGGCTGCCATTGATTTAGCAGGAATCGTTAAACATGTAACTTTATTAGAAAGAAATACAGAGTTAAAAGCTGACGATGTATTACAACAACGATTAAACTCTCTATCAAACGTAACAGTTATTAAACAAGCTCAAACTACCGAAGTTATTGGTGAAGATTCAGTAACCGGTTTAAAATATAATGATATTAGTACAAATGAAGAGCATACCATTGAATTAGACGGTATTTTCGTTCAAATTGGCTTATTACCTAACACTGAATGGTTAGATGAATATGTCGAGTTGAATGAAGCTAAAGAAATTACGATTGACCGTAAAAATGCGACAAGTGTTCCTGGAGTTTTTGCTGCAGGTGACGTAACAGACGACCGTAATAAGCAAATTATTATTTCAATGGGTGCAGGCGCTAATGCTGCTTTAAATGCTTTTGATTATATTATTCGTCACTAAACTTGAATCAAATATTATGTAGTTTAAAGAGGAGTCTAAGTTGACTCCTCTTTTTTTATGCTATACTATATAATTTACTTTAATGCGATTGGATGACCTTTTATGCTATTACTTATCGTGTCAATTATACATGTATATTTCTCCAAAATGATAACTATAAAACACACAAATGATTCGCAAAAGTTACCCATGCTCTATCAAACTAAACGTGCTATGTTAAGCGTCAATCATTGGGAAGTCGCTCAACTTACATATAAGAGACTTAATCGTACTATTTTCAAAAGATATACCTTACTCGCCCTCCCACTCACTTTCATTGATCTTTTCTTGATTATTTCGCATAGGAATGGCACCTTATTAATTGTAGAAGCATTATTATATGTAGTCACCTTAATTGTTATATATATAGTAATTGAACATAGATTGAAAGGCTTATCCTAATGTTTAATATGCGTAAAATATATTTGACTAAACATGTATGAAAATTAAATTGTATGATTTTGTTCATTAGATTGTGCGTTTCTTTTATAAAATGTCATTTGAATGCACTTTTAAAAATGATACTCTATAGTATGTATATAAATAACACTTCAATTGATGATTAATTCTTTACAAAGGAGATTACTACACTAAATGAAAAAGCGTATATTATTATCGCTCATTATGATATTAGCCGTCGTCCTGGCTGCTTGTTCAAACAACGAGGACGAGGATCATGATGATAACCAACATAACGAGAAACATGCACCTAAAAATGTAAAAGTACTTACCGAAAAAGATATTTTCCATTCTAATAAAAGTGGAGAAAATATTAGTGAAAAAGAAATGAATCAAGCTATCAAAAAATATCTCGATGTAAACTCTGTAATACTTGATAACAAATATTTAATGCAATACAAATTAGATAGACAATCAAATTCAGATACAAAAATTACGGATAAACAGTCAAAACGCCTTTCTGACTTATCACGTAATGCAATCAAAAATGATGTTAGATTTAAAAAATTCGTTAAAAATAACAATCTTCCAAAAGGCTATAAACCTAATGTCGATCGCATCATTAAATATTTTACATCATTAAACAGCACGATTAAGAATGTTGATGAGGATATTGAACAACTTGATTATCAACCTCAAAATGAATTGAATGTAGTAGATGTTTCTACAAAATACGCCGGCGAAGTAAATGGTAAACAACAAGCCAAAATCAAGAAGTTTTTAAAGTCAAAAGGAATTAGCACTAAGGCTATCAATAAATAACTTTCTTAACGTATTTTACATTACAAAGTGATGACATCTTTTATCGCTATTATATCAATGACTTTGCTTTATAATTGTCACCCTTTCAAAACTTTATATCAAACTTTCGTAATAAACCTTACATAATTGTAAGGTTTTTTATTGTTATTTAACTTTAGTGCACTGTGGCCATTTGTTAAAATTATCTTGAATTCGAAAACAAAGTATTTAAACTTAGGAGGCGCAAATGGTTTTAACAACCTTAATTGGAGCAATCGCTGCAGTCTTTATAGCCTATAATTTAGTTGATAAGCAAGAAAGAAATGGCAAAGTATCTTACAAACAAATTGTACTTAGTATCACTTGCGTTGTTATTGCAGTCATGGTTGGTAGTTTTTTAGACAACTTGGACGTATTTTATCAAGGATTTCAACATAGTATTACAGCAGTAGATGATTACTAATCCAGACATTGTATATTTAATGTCTGGATTATTTTTATATTTACTAAATTTTTTGAATGTATTTTGACTCTATTATAGTTATATGTCACAATATATTTAATTTATCAAACATTGGGGTGTAAGATCTATGAAATATCGTTTGACCACGCTATTGTTAGCAGTGATTTTTATTACGCTAGCAACTATTACCATTGCCTATAATAATCCAACTGGAGGAAACGCTATAAACTTCGAACGGCCAACTGAAATTGGTATATCATTAGGATTTTCGTTCTGTATTTTTTTACCAGCTTTAATATTAGGTGTATTTAAGTATAAAGCAACTCGTATCATTTCAACTGTATGGCAAATACTTTTTGCTGTACCTGCTTTATTCCTTACATTAATCGTTATTTTCACTACTCCTATACCACTTCTTGTAGTCGTATTAATTTTAACTACAATGGTAATTATTGCTAGTGCTATAACTACGTTGTGTACAGAATAATAATTTTATAGCGCCTAAGCTACTATCGTTAATTTAAACAAATATAAATTAAGCACAATAAATGACGTGCTATTTTCAAAGTTTTGTTTGTGGTGAGGGAAGATGAAAGTTAAATGACTTATTTAGCTTTCGTCTTCCCTCACCATTTTTATTACCATTCAAATTGAATTGTTTTGCCGTATCTACTTGCATAAAATCGCAGTACTGTAACTAACAATGTTGTTATATTACATTTTCAACCTATATAACTCATCCTCTATTTGTTACACTTTTTGTGAGGTGAAATAAATGGATTACAAAACATCCCAAGCAAACGTACAAAGTGGTAAAGTGCTTTCAGCATTATGTTATTTCAGTATATTTTTTGCGCCATTAATATTACCTATTATTGTATGGATATTATCTGATAAACCAACATCATCACATGCGGCAAAATCGTTGGTTTACCACATCATTACCTATCTATGTCCATTAATATTATTAGTTAGTGCGAGTCTTGGTGCAATGGCATTATCATCCCAATCAAATTGGGGATCAGTTTTTATGATTATAATAGCTATAATACTCGCGGTTATTACTATTTGGTATACAATTAAAAACATATATCGTGGAGTGATGGTCTTAATATCAGATGAAAGTTATTTCAGACCATAAAGCGAACACAATTGGAATAAAGATTGTTATTTTATAAGCGTTAGTTAAACAAACGTTGCCATGCATAGATAGTTAGTTAGCTGTAAATCCACTTAGGCAGTAAAAATGAGGTTGAGATGTGTTATATCTCAACCTCATTTTATTTATTCTTCATGTTGTTTTCTTTTAAACAATTTACAACAACTTATTTACGGGAGCTACGGACTCTCCTATGCACACTCGATACGCTTAGCAAATCCTTTTTGTAAATTGCTATACTCCATAGTCTTCTACATTTTTACTAAAATCCTCAGTTATACCATAAAAATTTTATTTAGAGATATGATTATTTATTGGATTAGCTATCATATCATTTTATATTGCATTATTAACTATTGTCCGTAATATGCATTTTTGCCATGTTTTCTATAATAATGTTTATCTAATAAAAATTGATCTATTGGCGGAATATTTTGTTGTGCCAGTAATTCTGTTTTAAGTGCCATTTCTGCAACTTCTTCCAAAACAATAGTATGTTCTATGGCTTGTTTTACAGAAGTGCCAAAGATAAATGGTCCGTGATTTTTTGTATTAATTGCAGGTATTGCATCAGGAGTAATGTTTTGAGATTGATACGTTTCTACTATGACTTTGCCTGTATTAAGTTCGTAATTTTGTTCAACCTCTTGTTGTGTTAAGTTTCTAGCACAAGGTATAGGACCATAAAATGTATCTGCGTGTGTGGTGCCGTAAGGTTGGATAGCCTTTCCTGCCTGCGCAAAAACTACTGCATGCAATGAGTGCGTATGAACAATACTATTTACTTTTGGAAAATGTTTATATAAATATACGTGCGTAGATAAATCCGAGGATGGCTTAAGCTGGTCCTGATACACGTTACCATCTAAATCTGTAATTACCATATCTACAGGAGACAATTTTTTATAAGGTATACCACTTGGTTTAATACAGATCACTTTTTTAACACGATCAATCATACTAACATTACCCCAAGTCAATTTCACTAATTGGTTTTTTGGTAATTGCATATTGCCTTCATAAACGAGTCTTTGTATTAGTGCATTATCCACTATAAACACCACTTTTCATGATTGCTTCCTCAATAAATGATTTGGCAGATAATATTGCTTCCTTTGGCTCTTCTAAATTTTCTGACCACATTTCTATTAAGAATGGACCATTATATTTTAAATGATGTAATGATTGAAACACACCAATAAAATCAACATTACTTTCTCCAAAATCCACATTTTTAAACTTACCAGCGAAATCAGATGTAACGGGCAAAGTATCTTTTAAATGTATTGCTACGGTATCAGCGATACCTTTTTCCAATTCTTTAGCTACATTATTTTCAGGCCAGGCTGAAAGATTTCCAACATCTGGATACACTTTTAAATATGGGTGATTAGAGACAGCTTGCTTGATCTCACAATATTTCGTAATACTATTCAAAAAGGTATCATCCATTATTTCTAGGGCTAAAATGACTTGTTTCTTTGCAGCATAATCAAGAGCTGAGATTAATCCGTCTTTAAAATATTGAGCAGTTAATTGTGATTTCGCTTCATAATATACATCATAACCAGCTAATTGAATAACGCGTACTCCTAATTTCTGAGCCAAATCAATCGCTTGATACATCACTTCCAAAGATTTATTTCTTATATTTTTATTAAGAGACCCTAATGGATATCTTCTATGTCCACTTAAGCATATGCTTTGTATATATATATCTTCAGACAACTGTGTTTCATTAATTTGTCGAATTATGTCATTTCCCCATGACAATCTGGAAAGACGCTCATCTGATTCATCAATAGACATTTCTACAAATTTAAATTCTAATTGTTTAGCGTACTTTAACTTCTCTTCAATCGATAAGGATATAGGCATAGCTTTTTCATAAATACCTAAATAATTCATGATTCAAAATTCCTTTTAATTTCCTCTTTAAATGCACGTGCTGCATAAGCAGGATTTTCAACTTCTCTTAGATTACGTCCCGCTATAAATGCAAATATATCTAAATCTTTAAACAACTTAACTGTTTCTAGTTCTAAACCACCTGTAACCGAAACTTTAAAACCTATATCAATAAGGCGCTTAATTTTATTTAAGTCTTCGTCAGACCAGCGCTTACCTGCTAAAAGCGCATCACGACTTTGATGGTAAACAACTTGTTTTATATCGTTATCGTACCATTGTTGTGCTTGTTCAAAAGTCCAATCGCCATACAATTCAACCTGAACATCATCCATAACCTTCCTTGCAGCAACCATTGTTTCTATCGTGGCACAACAAATCACAGTCATCCAATTCGCACCAGCATCTTTACAATTCTGTGCCACAGTTTTTCCGGCATCAGCACATTTAGTATCTGCTAATATTATTTTATCTGGATACAAGGCTCTAATTTTTTCTATGGCACTTTTGCCCTCTTGTAAACACAATATTGTACCTACTTCTAATATGTCTACTTCATTTCCTAATGAATTTAATGTTTTAATTGCACTCTCATTTGTTTGATTATCTAAAGCGATTTGTAGTAAAGGTGTTGCCATAATATTTCCTCCTTGTTGTTAAGCAATATAACCACTCATATCTGCTTTATCGATGTGAGCTAAGATTTCATCTACAGTGGTTGCAGATGTTAATTTATTAATTATGTTATCTATTTCGAATACACTTACTATTTGTGGTATTGCGATACCGGTGTGAATATCAGAAGATGTTGCAGCCAATACTACGAATACGCTCGCACTTTTATTATCGCTAAAACTTACAGGCTCGTTAAATGTCACAAGACTAAAAGCATCCCTGTTCACACCATCTTCAGGTCTTGCATGTGGCATTGCCATGCCATCCATTAACAAGTAATATGGCCCATACTGTTTAGTATTGTGAATAATAGCATCTATATAACTTTTCTCTATTGCACCGTTTTTTAATAAAGGTTCAGTTGCTATTGCCACTGCTTCCTCCCAATTTTCAGCATTTTTATTTAACAATATTGACTGTTCTTTAATAATACTTTCTTTAAATGACACCATAATACTCACCTTCAAATTATTTGTTGTAGATTATCTTTAATCTCTTTATCATCCATTAAATTGTCTAATCCTAATAATTTGCCATTCGTTCTGCCTTCTAATTCTTGAATTAAATATTTACTAGCAAACACGATGTCGTAAGCGTTAGCCTGTGCTTTTGCTTCTCCTATACTGCAGTAATCAACGGTGAAGTCACTAACCTCAAGTTCTCGCAAACACTTTTCGATTTTCATTTTTATGACCATAGATGAACCCATTCCGCTTCCACAAGCTGCTAAAATTTTTAACATAACTTAATTCCTCCAATTCTTTGATGTATTATTCTAAACCTTGATAATATAAATCTTTATTTTTTGCTTTTCTAAATTGTAATTGAGGTATTAGCAGTAGCAATATAATGATTGAAAAATAAGCTACTAACCCAAAATTATGCAATAACAAGCCAAGACCTGGCCATATTAATTCGAAATCAATACTTCCATGCCAACCACCGAATTTATATAATCCAAAGAAAACAACTGCAAATGCACTTATTGAAACTTGTAAGATACCTGATACAAAAGCACAAATCAGAGCTGCCTTAGTCCCTCCAACCTTGTTTGCATATACGGCTATTGTGGCATTATCAAAAAATACGGGAACGAATCCAGTGATAATTAGTACTGGTGAATGAAATAATATCAAGCCTAAAATGGTTATAAACTGCCCCAATGAACCACAAATAAAACCAAATAACACTGCATTTTGAGGAGCGAAGTTAAATGTAGCAGCGCAGTCAACCGCTGGTAATGAACCGGGTAGTAATTTATTTGATATACCTTGGAAAGAATTCGTTAATTCTGAAACGAACATCCTTACACCCATCATTAAAATTGCTAAAAATACCGAAAAAGATAATGAACTTGAAATAATATATGTCACAAAAGATAATTTTTCGGGGAAGTTTTGGGGATCTAGTCTTCTTAGAAAATCTTCGCCTAAAATCACTAAAATTGTGCCAAAAAAGACAAGCATTAATGTACCTGTCGCTACGATACTGTCATTGAACATCGATAACCATTTAGGCAATTTCATATTTTCTAAATTCTTCTCTTTGTTACCTAACTTTGGTGCAACTTTATCAACTATCCAAATAGCGAACATTTCCTGATGTCCCACTGCGAAACCTGCATTATTAGTTAAACGTTGTGTAGGCCCAACAGTTAAATTAGAACCTACAGCCCAATAAAGTCCCACTAAAACGCCAATCATTAAACTACCTACAAAGTTTCTATATTCTGGAAATGCCAAAAATACAATCCAAGTAATTGTTAGTGATTGTTGAACCATAATATGCCCAGTAATGAACAGTGTTCTAAGTTTCGTAATCTTACAAAGCTTTACTAATAAAATATTAAGCATAAAACCGATAACTAGCGCTACCATCGTATACGTAGTAGTTAAATTAATCGATTTTAATGCACTATCTACTGCATTCAATCCAAAATATGGGTCTATAACCGCAGCTTTTAAGTCGAATCTTTCTCGTAAACCAGCTAGTAGTGGCCTAAATTTTTCTACTAATCCCTTTGCGCCAACGAGGAGTATCATAAAACCTACTACCGCTTTAATGAAACCAGCAAAACATTCATACCATTTTTTTCTAAGTAACACGTAACCAACAAAAACAATAATACCGATGAAAAATTCAGGTTTAGTAAGTATATTGTCTATAAACCAAATGAATATACTAATTAAGTTGTTCATAGTTGTTCATTCCTTTAATTTTATAAAAATGAAGGATAAGGTAAATCATTATCTACTGTAAAAACATCTTCGAATCCACGTGGGTAGTGGTATTCAAACTTATGTCTATCCTGAGGGTAAGTATACTGACCTCCAACTTGCCATATAAAAGGAGCAAAATCATAGTCTAGAAAATCTTTTTTATTTTTCCAAAGTTCCAGTATTTCCTGTGGGTTAGCTTGGAAATTAGACCAAATATCATGATGCACAGGTATAACGACTTTGGTATTTAAGCACTCTGCCATTCTTAACAAATCAACTGACGTTAATTTATCGGTAATCCCTCTTGGATTCTCACCGAAAGCGCCTAATGCCACATCAATAGTGTGTTCATTACCGTGTTTGGCAAAATTTACCGAGAAATGTGAATCTCCTGCATGATAAAGATTACCTCCTGAAGTTTTAAATAAGTAATTAACTGCGATATCATCCATATTTTGTGGAAACTGGCCATTCAATTCTTCTTCTTGTGGCACGGTAATTAGCGCTGTACGATCAAAAGCTTCTAATGCAATTATTTCAACGCTACCGACATTTACGTTATCACCAGGTTTGACTATAATGCATCTAGATTCTGGAACTCCCCACTCTTTCCATACATCAACTACAGCTTTAGGACCTATAAATGGAACAGAATCATCCGTGTTTTTTAAAACCGCTGCAGCCGTATTTATATCCAAATGATCTGAATGAATATGAGTTACAACTAAAGCATCAACATTTTTTATTTCAAATGGGTCTATAACAAATGGTTGCGTTCTCAAGTTTGGTTGCAATTGTTTACAACCAGACATGCGTTGCATTTGGTGACCATCTTTCATTAATTTATTCTTTTTTGTACGTTTCCCACTACCACACCATAAATCACACAAAATATTTGTACCTTCATGTGATTTTAGCCATATACCTGTACAACCGAGCCACCACATCGCAAAATTCCCTTCAGGCACTTGAGTTTCCTCAATTTCTTCATTTAACCATGTTCCCCATTCAGGAAATGTGGATAGTAGCCACTGCTCTTTAGTTATATTTTGTACTTTAGACATCTTATCTCCTCCTATTAATATATGTAAGCGTTTACGAAATTATATAACCTATTTTTTTGTTTTTCAATACATTAAATATTATTTTTATTGTATTAATTACAATCTAAAATAATAAAATACCTCAATTCTAAAGAATTCAGGTATAAATTTATTTGAAAGCTATTAAATTTTCTTGTAGAAATTGGGGAATATTTTCTCTAAATTACTTAAAAAATACAGTTTTAGAAGAAAATAATAGATAATTCATAGATTAAATGTAATTTAGATATACATTAAAACGTTAGTTCTTCATGCTTACATACACTTATTTTTAAGCCTCTTTTTATTCCTCAAGAGACTTAGATTTTTAATATTATCCCGTCTTTTGATTTAGCAATTTCAATTTTATTGCTAAATATATGTAAACTCCCATTATTTAATCAATTAAGATCATTTAAAGTAAAATAATTGCCTTATAAATGTTATCTATGCTATATTTATGGTGTAGTTAAGATTAACTACTAGTCTTTTATATTCATGAACATATTACTCTTTGAGAGCGACACGATTGTGTCGCTCTTTTTTTTAACTTAATAATTTCAAGCCGATTGTACTAGCTAAAATCACCACGATACATAATATACGAATTAAATTTTTCGATTCATTATAGAACAACATACCTATAATTGCTCCTCCGACTGTACCTATGCCAGTCCAAACAGCATATGAAGTACTCATAGGCAAGTTTGCCATTGCTATTGCTAAACAAACAAAACTCAGTGCAAAAGAGACAATCATGTTTATCAATGCTGTCAATTTACGATTATGTGTATAAGCATTCAACGCAGTTACACCTAACATTTCAAAAACACCTGCTACAATTAATATCATCCAATCCATAATTACGCTCCTTTCTCGTTAGAAGTGGCAAGTTTTAACCCTAGTACTCCAGCAAGTAGTATAAAAATCAAGAAAATTTTTCCTATATTTAAAGGTTGTCCAAAAATTAAGAAATCACACAAAGTAACACCCGTAGTACCAAGTCCGACAAATATAGCGTATGTCGTGCCTACTGGTAAAACTTTCGAAGCTTGAATTAATAAATAAAAACTTAAAAAAATAGCTATTACGGTACCTAACCATTCGATAATATTAGATGAATGCGTTAATCCAATAACCCATCCGACTTCAAAACCAGCTGCTGCAATGATTTTTAACCAATTCATATTTTCTGCCTCCTAATAAAAAAGCCTGGGAGATAGTATTTAGACTATCTCCCAGGCTTTTATCCTTCCGTGTAACATGTAAAATACATGCCGTTTTCTCTCGGACCTGACTAACGTTTCGTTACGGAACCCTAGAAAACTTTTATTAAATTAATTGAACTTTATCAAATGTTCATGTAATGGTCAACCCTGTTGTTTTATAGATAACTAAAAATTTTTTAATAAAATTTCTTATTATCAGTAGTTAACTCTCTACATTTTACTAATTTTAATGTATAATAGTATTTAATTAGAATAATTCTAATTTACTATTGAGAATAGAGTACATTCCTAAACTAAAAATATAAAGAAAGGTGAAGATGTTTATGCAATTATTAGGCTATAAAATGGAAAATGAAGAATTGGTCGCAACTGTTTTATCAGATAAAAAACATTTATTTAAATACACGTTTGATGTATCAACACCTGAATATGAAATATTAAACGTCTTAGAAGAAATAAATGAACATGTGGATAATGGTTTACACCCATTAGGTTGCACTATCATCAAAAATTACGATTTCAGGGACGTGAGCCATTATTCATTGTAAATATCAAACATCAAACCTGAAATGAGTGCAGCTGTTATCTTTAATCGACAGTGTACTCATTTTTTAATTGCTCTTTTTGATACATTCCCATCCCTGTAGTCAAAGTTCTAAACCCTACTCGCTTATAAAAAGTCGTGTGCTTAGTCGTCGCTATTAAGTGTATACATGAAACCTCGCCTATTTGATCTACTAATTTTTCTACAATTTCCCTACCTATACCATGTTTATGATATTTTTTATCTACCACTACATCATAAATGGCAGCGTTATAAATGCCATCAGACAAAGCCCTTGCAAAACCAATAATTTTTCTATCGACTTTAGCTATCACAACATGGGTGCTTGCTTTAAAAATAGAAATTATATTATTTTCACTATGACTTGTCCATCCATTAGAATGATATGCTTCTTTCATATCTTGAACTTTGCTTTCATCAAAAATGTATGTATAATCTACTTTCAAATAAATCACCTCTTATTCACTTTGCTCAACTACTACCCTTATATAACGTTTAAAAACAAAAAAGGAATAATCATAGCAACTTTATACTGTGTAGTTACTATGTTATTCCTCTTTAATAATTATTGCGCATGTACTTCTAATGATATATCAATATTCCCTTTAGTTGCTTTTGAGTAAGGGCAGTAATTATGCGCTTGTTGTACATATTTCTCTGCATCTTCTTGTGACATATTTTCTAATGTAACTGTTAAAGTTCCACCTAATTTAACACCATTGTCTGCTTCATCTACTATTAATTCAATAGATGCTTCAACTTCTGGGTTAGCATCTGTAACACCGCTTTTTTGTAATATCAGTGACAACGCACTATTAAAACAAGCGCTATAACCTGCTGCAAATAGCTGTTCTGGATTAGTTTCAGCTGTCGTAGCATTACCACCCATTTCTTTCGGAGTAGCTAAGTTTTGCACGAAAGTATTATCAGGGCTAAACACACGACCATCACGACCGCCATTACTAATCATATTTGTATTATATAATACTTTAGACATTTATACGCACCTCTATCTTTTTATATACTTATCAGTATATTTTGTTTATCTCAATCAAATTAAGTACAATTCAATTGGGATTAATTTGATTATATAACTGTACCTTATAATATTCAACTACCTTGTTTATAAAAAAGATGGCAGCGTTGTTTTGGCACCATCTTTTCTTAGTTATTTATTATATTTTTCAATTTCTGCTTCACGTAATTCTACACGTCTGATTTTGCCAGAATTTGTCTTAGGTAAATCGTCAACAAATTCTATTTGACGCGGATATTTGTATGGAGCAACATCTTGTTTTACATAGTTTTGCAATTCTTTTACCAATGTATCATTGCCCTCAACATCATCTTGTAAAATAACAAATGCTTTGACTACGTTTCCGCGAATATCATCGGGGCTAGCGACTACAGCACATTCTTTTACAGAAGGGTGTCCTATTAGCGAATCTTCTACTTCAAATGGTCCGATTGTATAACCTGAACTGATAATAATATCGTCACTTCTACCTTGGAACCAGAAGTAACCATCTTCATCGATACGTGCACGATCTCCTGTGACATAAAAATCTCCACGTTTGGAGTCTGCCGTACGCTCTTCATCTTTATAATAACCTTTGAAGAGTGCCGGTGAGTCTAACCATACCGCAATATCGCCAGTCACTCCAGGTTCTACTTGCGCACCCTCTTCGTCTATAATTGCAACTTGGTCGCCTAAAATAGCTTTCCCCATTGATCCTGGACGCGTTTCGGCATCTTTAAGCGAACCAATTAGTAGCGTATTTTCTGTTTGCCCATAGCCATCTCTTACAGTTAAATCAAAATTTTGTTGGAATTTTTCTATTACTTCTTGGTTTAACGGTTCTCCTGCAGAAACTGCACTATGAAGATGAGATAAATCATAATCTTTCAAGTTAGGTAATTTAGCCATTAATCGATATTCTGTCGGTGTACAACATAACACGTTAACTTCATATCTTTGTAATAATTCTAGATATTTTTTAGCATCAAATTTACCTTGGTAAACTAAAGCTTTAGCACCTGACCCCATGATAGATAGGTATGGACTCCAAATCCATTTTTGCCATCCTGGTGCAGCTGTAGCCCAAGCTGTGTCACCTTCATTAACACTTAACCAATATTTCGGTGCTGTTTGCATATGTGCATAACCCCAGCCATGTGTATGAACAACGGCTTTAGGTTTAGCAGTCGTACCTGATGTGTAAGACAATAAAGCAATATCGTCTCTATGAGTTGCGACGATATCTAATTCATCGCTTGCTTGTTGTTGCTCATCTTCAATATTAATCCAATCATCTTCATGTCCGCCGACGATAAATTTCGTTAAGTTATCATATTCTGCTATATCTTTAAATTCATTAATCCCCTCATTAATTACTACTACAGCAGCTACATCTCCATGTGTAATTCTATGTTGTAAATCTTTAGTTCTGAGCATTTCAGAACTAGGAATAATAACTAATCCTAATTTTAATGCAGCAGTATAGATTTCATACGTAATAATGCTACGAGGCATCATTATTAGTACTTTATCCCCTTTTTGCAACCCATGATTAGAAAATACGTGCCCGATTTTATTCGCATTTTTTATTAAATTGGCATATGTAATACTATCGGTATTACCCTTTTCATCTTCATAAGCTATTGCCTGTTTCGAAGTATCGACGGCATACTTTTCAATTTCTTCAACAATATTATACTGTCCTGGTGCAACTAAATCTGATTTTTTCATAATTACTCTCCTTTTGAAATTAAAATATTTATTACATCGTATTTTAATATCATTTTAAACATGAACATATTATCTCATCTTTTAATCATACGTCTAAATTGTACGCCTATTTCAACAATTTGATAAGTAAAAAGTCTGATAATTGCAAATTTATATAGGCAAGATGATATACTAATTTTATATAAGACTATCAATCTATATAATGAGTCATTTAATAGCCTTACGTACGAAATAATGCTTTATATACTAAATTATTCGAGAACTATATTAAAAAACAAGGACGTGCTTTTATGTATAATATCGCAATTGCTGGCGCTGGTGCCATGGGTGGTAGAATTGGAACACAAATTAAACAGGCTGGTTACAACGTGACACTCATAGACAATTGGGACGACCACATTAAAAAATTAACGATTATGGCTTAGAAATCCAAAACGAATCTACAACTTATAATGTGAATATCACTGCTAAACATCCATCGGAAGTGAATGAACAATACGATTTAATTATCATTTTAACAAAAGCGATGGATGCTTCAACAATGATTAATGCGTTATATGACAGAAATGCCATCAAGGAATCAACCGCAATATTAACTATGATGAACGGGTTGGGACATGACGAACGTTTCGCAAAAGTAGTACCAAAATCGCAAATATTTTTAGCAGTTACGATGTGGACTGCTGGATTGAGAGGGCCAGGCCAACTCTTATTAGAAGGGTCAGGTACGCTAGAATTACAACGTGCCGATGGTGAAGCAGATTATCGAACTGAAGAAATAAATAACATTTTTAATGAGGCCGGCTTAAATTCAGTCATCAGTGATAATGTCTTTGTTTCAATATGGTCAAAAGCTACTTTAAATAGTGTGCTTAACCCTTTATGTACTATCTTAGATAAACGCATTGGTGAATTGGGCGCATATAATCATGCTAGAGCTATGATACAACCACTCATTGAAGAAATTGTATCTGTAGCTAACGCACGTAACGTTGACATCAAAACAGATGATATGATTCACAAGATAGAAGCTGCCTATCCCGAATCTACACAAGGTTTACACTACCCTTCGATGCATCAAGATTTGCATAAAGGCCGTTTAACAGAGATTGATTTCCTTAACGGGCAAATTGCTAAATATGGAAAAGACTTAAATATCTCTACTCCACTAAACGAAATGTTAACCCACCAAGTTCACGAATTAGAACTTGATTATGTAAAACAATAAACTTTGTATTATAGAGGCTTATATAATCGATAAAGCTCACAACTAATGTATGAAATTAGCTGTGAGCTTCTTTTAAACCGTTTTCTAGTTCATTTGTTGTTGTACATAAGACGTGAATGTTTCTACATCGCCCTTTTCGATATTTTTAATTGGGAAGTCACCTATTTCAAAACTTAAACTGATAACTTGTTCATCATGAGAAATAGATTTAATTTCGTTATATCCAATATTTCTATAATAAAATTGTCCATCCATATCAACATTTAATATTAATCTTTCATTAGTAGCTATGTAAGCCCCTTTATATAAACGTTGTTCACTTTTAACATTATATTCTATATCTCCAAGTACTGATGGTCCTTTCTTCTCTGTTGGAAATAAATCGTTTGGATTTACGTTATCTAAAATCATCTTATCCTCACCTTTGTTTTTTATTTACTGTGTTACCTTTCTAAATTACCACTTTATTAATACTTACTAACATTGTGTATTATAGATATAAAATTGTCTATTAAGAACAACTATATTTAACTAATAAGTTCAGTAAATAAAAAACGTACAAATCCCTATGATTTGTACGTTTTAAAAATTATGATAAACTTTTCATTTCTTCTGGTTTAGCGCCAGTTCTTTCTCTTAAATCATATTCGATTTCTTCTAAACTACGACCTCTTGTTTCTGGTAAGAATTTAATAACAAAAATCATAGCTAAGACACCAATAACTGCGAATATTAAGAAGACCCATTCTGTACTTAATGCACTATTAAGCATTGGGAATAACTGAGCAACAATAATTGTACCAATATTTAACACTAATGTCGCTACACCAGTAGCCGCACCACGTGCACGCATTGGGAACATTTCGGGTAACATAACCCATAAAATTGGTCCCCAAGTTAAACCAAAGAATACGATAAATAGTGATAAGCAAATGATAATAATCCATGAAGATGAAGTAATACCAATTGTCCAAATAAGTACTGCCATAATTACTAATGAAGCGACCATCCCTATATTACCAGTCACAAGCATTTTCTTACGTCCTACTTTATCTACTACAAATACTGCTACTACTGTAACAAGAACGTTAATCAAGCCAATACCTACTGTACCTAAAATTGAAGTTGCTTCTCCTAAGCCAGCTTTGTTTAAAATTGTTGGTGCATAGAAAATAATCGCATTAATACCTACTATTTGTTGGAATAACGCAAATACACAACCAATGATTAATGTTGGTCTAATCCATGGAGATTTTAATATCGTCCACGTTGATTCTGAAATGGCTGAGATTTCTTTCATTTCTTTAATTTCTTTATCTATTTCTTGATCATTAAATGTAATTTTCATTACTTTTCTTGCAGCATTTTCGCCTTTGTGCTCTAACAACCATCTAGGACTTTCTGGCATAAACGCAATACCAACTAATAAGATAACTGAAGGTACTACTGCTAAACCAACCATCCAACGCCAAGCTTCCATGTCTGCAAAAGCATAGTTAACTAAGTAAGCTGCTAAAATACCAATCGTAATCATCAATTGGTTAAGTGATCCAAGAGAACCACGGAATTCAGTTGGCGCCATTTCAGATAAATATACAGGTACAGTAGCCATTGAACCACCTACTGCTAAACCAATAATTAAACGTCCTAATATTAACATTTCAATGTTCTGTGCAAATGATAATACCAATGTACCAACAATAAATACAATCGCAATTATCAACACTAGACGTCTTCTTCCTATTTTGTCGGATAATGGACCACTACTACCAGCGCCGATTATTGCGCCGAATAGCATAGATGAAACAACTAAACCTTTCATAGATTCACTCAATGGAATATCATGATGAATAAATAATAACGCACCCGAAATAACTCCATTGTCATAACCATATAACAAACCGCCTAAAGCTCCCAAAATAAAAATTAAATATTTATTTGCATTCACTTAATATCATCCCTTTCATAATTAAGGCAATTATAATCTAAAAATGAAAGCGTTTCAATTTTTATTTTAATAAATTTTACTATTAATTATAATAAAAAAGAAATTTGAAACACGCGCAAATCAATGAGGGCCAACTTTTCAAATAGAAAATCACTCTGACATTAAGTAAAAAAATTCTTACCTAAGTACCAACTTAAGTAAGAATGAATCATGTAAAAATCCAGCTATACTATTTAATTAACCATCATCCTCATCCATAAAATGTATTAGCAAACTACACATTATTGCCGTGGGTATACCTATAAATGGTGTAAACATCAAGCTAAAAACAATAGAAAAAACAATAGAAAAAACAACGCAAAACAGAATAGCTGTATAACCAGACTGTTGTTCTTTTTTTATCCTTTCTCTTAACAAATGTACTCACACCTTTTTTATTGTTCAACTAACTGAATTAAATTACCACATGTATCATCAAATATAGCTAATTTTATTTCTCCCATAGTTTGAGGTTCTTTTGTGAAGCCCACACCTTTAGCCCTTAAATCTTTAACCTCTTCATCCAAATTATCAGTGGCAAACATAGTTGCGGGGATGCCTTCATTAAAAAGACGAGTTTGATAATCTTTAGCAATAGGATTATCATTAGGTTCCAAAACAATTTCTACCGGGTTTGTAGAGTTACTCTCTTTTACAGTTAACCACATAGGCCCACCCATATCTATATTATGTTTGAGTTCAAAGCCTAATTTTTCAGTATAAAATTGTTGTGCCCGTTCTTGATCTTCTACAAATATACTCATCGCAACAATTTTCATCATTTATACAACTCCTATTTTTATCGTAATCCTACTTTAATTTGTACACCATGCTTAATATAAATTTTCAGGCAACTTAACATATAAACCCAACCTTCTTTTTGACTCAGCATACGTTCAACTTCTGAAGGATCAAATTAATTTTCATTTGTTGTCACTAAAGTTTTATCTTCGTATGATTCAAAGACAATATTTACTATTTTATCCCCCGATTTTAATTCCATATTTTCACTAATTGTAATTTCTATACCTTTAATTTCTACTTCGGCATCATATGCTTCATAATGTAACACTATATTTTTACCTATTTCTCAACATTTTGAACTAGATGAAAACCAAAATCCACCTATTTTATTAGGATCAACAAATGCTTCAAACACTGTTGAGCTTAGCGCTTCATTTTCCATTGTAGAAATAACATCCATATGTAAAATAATACTTTTATTAATCAACTAATACACTTTTAATTATTACCTTCAACATCATCCTTTAAACTTATAATAATTTTAATATGCTTTGTAAACTGTTTATTATACTTTATAAAAACACTCTATTTTGAGGTAAAAAATGTAAAATAGATTAGGTGAAGTAATGATTTAAGTTTACGATTAAGATAAAACTATTGATTTTGGGACAACATATCTTTCTTTCACAGTAGTTGAAGACGCAAACTGAAATGGATATGACCGTAGTAAAGCTAGCCCCTGATGATGAACAAACTTTAGTTGTCTTACAAGATAAAGAAAAGTAGACGTTATGGATATCGGGCCCAATACGTTGATGCTTTCATTTATAATTGCGCCTTCAGGTTTCGAGGCTTCACGAGAATCCTTACCACAAAATAATATCGCAACTGGGAGGTTAATGGGTTTACCAATAGATAGCGTTTTTAATTTCGCTGATTCAGAGAATAATTATTTCGCTGTAAAAGAACTAACATAAACGCAAAAAAGACACCCCTCAGTCTAAAACCGGGTGTCTTATATTGGTATTAATACATTATATCAATGCGTTAATAATTAAACCTATAAAATCGATAACGCCAAAAATTAAAAATACGGTTCCTAAACTGAAAAAACTTTGTCTTCTTCCTAAACGATGACGAGAGGTTTTTTTACCTAATACTAAGAATACAATACCTACGATAATTAATATTATTGCTATTGCTAAATACCACATATCGATTCCTCTCCTTATTATATTAATACCGGATATAGAGCTTCACTATTATAAATACCCACATTACACTAATCATAACTTATATAACAAATATGAGTTTATAATAAATACATTATTTATTTTGTTTTTTTAGTTTATGTTGTTCATATAAAAATGAACCATAATTCCCTAAAAAAGCTATTATGGCTACGATCGAAGCGCCTAGCATTACGTCCATACCATTAACAGCTATAAATAATACGAAGATTATTACTGCAATTAACAAACTTTTAAAAATAGATTTCATGTGTAATAACACGTTATCAAACTTCCTCTCAGAGAAGGTCTTAAAATCATAGTTTTATATTCGAGTACATAAGCATCCTTTTGTCGACAAAATTTCCTTAATTTACAAATTCTAATGTTTAAATTTGAATGATGAAACTAGAAGTTATAAACGTTTAGCTCTTATTTAACAACAGAATCATTTATTTCGTAGATAGACTCATTATAGAAGAATGAATTTAAGTTACTTTCAATATATAGTATATAAAAATTTTTTAAATGTAAGATATTTCCATAATATTTTTAAATTGGTTGAAATTGATAAACACACTTATTTTAATTTTTTAATTTAAAATCACTTTTCTTTTAAACTTCCCTCCACACACGAAATTATACATTTATTTTTACAAATCATATTTGTACTAAAATGTTATGAAAAATATTTGTTTATAAGAGAAAATTACACGATTCATTTTATAAATAAAGTTGTAATAGTAATTAAGTTTCACAAATATAATTTCCAATAAGTAAACGTTATATTTAAACTATAGTAAGTAATTAAAAAGCCTATGATTATGAGCTATATAAAATACTCATAATCATAGGCTTAATACAAATAATACGTTGTTGTATTTAATTAGTTATTTATCTACGTTGATAAATTGTAATTCATAGATTGATTCATCCTCATAAGTGTTAAAAACATCAATTTTACCATTTAAATAAAGTTCTTGTTGCTTTCTACTTACGTTATGTTTATACGTTAATTTTAATTTTAAATTTGATTCATAACCATTGTTTTTAATAGTTTTTTCAATTTCATTAAATACGTCTTTATTAATTGGCAGTAGGTAACCTTCTTTACTAGGAAGCATACTAACAAATTTTCGTTGTAACACATCATTATCCCCTAAATAAATCTCAATAGTGATTTGTTTTGCTGCACCTCCACCCAAATTATAAAGTTGTAAAAAATCTTCCTCATTTTCGCCATCTTTATTAACTGCGGTGTTGTGCAGAGTAAGTCCTTTAGTACCTCTTTTAATCAAAATTTGATTAAAGCCTAGTGCTGGTATAAAAGCTATTTTCATTTGATATAACTGTAATGTAACAGAAATAAAATAGAACAATGCCATTATAAATGTACCTATTTGTCCTATCGCAGATATAATATTCAACATAAAAATCTCCTTATCTTTATATTCAGGAGGCAATAGTAGGTTAAATTAATTTAACATATTACCTTGAAATTTTAAATAATTAAACTCTTATTGTGCAACGTTTAAGTACATACGCTAACAGGAAAGTGATACTACGTATTTAATGTATTTAGATTTTTAAAATCATCATTTAGTATAGCTCGTATTATTGATTAGCGCACAAATAAGTATAATTAATTTCTTTTCTTCCATAGGTATATTTACCCACTCGTTAAAAAGTCATGCGTAAATACGCACATGCAACACAAATTCCTTTTGTTAGTTCATTAACATCATGTACATATACACAAAAATCATTAAAATATCAATACATAAACGCCTCAATACCCTATGTGTGCGATACTAATACTTATGTATGTTTATTAAATGCGTTGTTTCATTTTTCATACCTTATAATTGTTACGCATAATATAATGTTTCATTAATTTCATCGCCAATAACAAACATCAGTTCAAACGAAATCGACTAAACAAGATTAATTTGAAAATAACTAAAAAGTGGTACTACTGTTAATAGTATAAAATACAAAGATAGATATACAAGTTATCAATTTTCAATTAACACTGATGTTATAGGATACGAAAAACCAGAAGACATAACGTATACTGTAGACTAGTATATACACATGAGCAACAATCAAAGTATAAGCACCCGCCTTTTAACAATTCAAGCTAGTCAGTTCAATTTTTTATTTAATTAAAGATACTGTATAATGGAAATTAAAATAACAAGGGGTTGGTACTATGTCTATAATTATCGTTGGTGGATCAGGTATGTTAACAAATACGCTTCGTTGGATAGTAGATAATTTCAATGAAGATATTTACTTGCTATCAAGAAATAAAGATAGATACGATTCATTATTATTAGAACAAAGTAATGTGCATTTTAAACATTATGATTACCTTCATCCCGAAACTTTCGATTTTACTGTTGATGATGTGACATTGATGATTAGTTGGGTTCATAGCGAAGGTTATGCTAATCATTTACATTTTTTAAAAGAGCATGTCTCATGGACTAAAAACAAGCATCGTTATATTCATATCGTGGGCACTCAAAAACATGATGATAAAGATTTACTCACATATTTATCCGCTTCAAATATAACTGTTTCTACTGTGACTTTAGGTTATAAAGAAGCATTAGGCGGACAAAAAAGATGGCTTTACACCTCTGAAATAGCTCATGGCACAATACTAGCTATAAGCTCAGGCGATGATGTTCAAGTAGGAATAGTAGTAGACAAGAATTAAGCAATATTTTATATAAGGAGTGAAATTCATGTTCAAAACACCAATCACTGAAAATTTAAGCTTAAAAATATTAGAAGAAAGAGATGCAGACGCACTTTTTGCTATAGTTTCGAATAATAAAAAACATTTAGGTAAATGGCTGCCATTTGTGAATTTCACTCAATCTAGTACAGATAGTAAAAACTTCATTAAATCAGCGCTCCAACAATTTGCTAGTAACGATGGTTTTCCATATCTCCTTTAGCAGCGGTTTTAATAACAAATAACTTTGATCTGAGAGTCGTGAGCAATATTATTATAAGAAGTAATTGTTACTTCTCCCCTTATTTATGTATGATATGAAACAATTTTCAAAATTGGATAAAGCAACAAAAAAATGACTATATGACTACTATTACTGAAGAAGAACTTTCTGTGTAAACCGAGGACTATATAATACTTGCGACTACAGGAGAAGAACCTCCATTTACACAAAAAGAAAATTGGAAGAATTTAGAAGCTGTTAAAAAAGGACCTGTCATTAATTTAGATTTACAAGACATACAATATAACTATCCCATCTCTTTAGAAAAACAGAGAAAATTTATTTTTAACCAGTTAAAAAGATATGAACTAAATTCAAAGAATGGGTATATCGGCTTATTCTTAAAATGATCATATATATAATAAAACGCCCATCAAAGTAGATATTAATACTTATATGCTTTGATGAGCGTTTTTTACTGAAATTATCGTGCAAACCTTAATTTTTAGTTTTATTTATTATACGGCTCTGATTATTAGAGATTTTGCTAAAAAACACTTAGCAAAAAGTTTAAATCTATTGTTATTTTCCTTAATATTAAAGCAATTGAGGAATTTATCAACTCCAACAACACAATAAAGAAGGTGTCCCGTATTGTCATATATGCTTCGAATATTTTACACAAAACTATCAGTAGACGATGAAGTTTATATTATGGAATGTCTATTTTATTGGTTCGAAACTGGTAACTTCTGGATAAAAAGCACTCAGTTGATGAAAAACTGAACAAAAAACTGCCAGCTGACTCTCTAAGTGAAAATCCGCTAGCAGTTTTATATGATATAGATCCTTAGTTTATTAATATTTATACCACAATTACTAAAGCTCAAAATAATCTTCTATAATTTCACAAATTCTTTGTGAAGTTCGGCCGTCCCCATAAGGATTGCTTGCTTTACTCATTTGTTGATAAGCCTCTTTATTATCCAAAATATGCGTGGTTGCTTTCATAATAGAACTATATTCTGTACCGATGACTTTCAATGTACCAGCTTCTACACCTTCAGGTCGCTCTGTATTATCTCTTAATACCAATACCGGCTTCCCTAAAGAAGGCGCTTCTTCTTGAACACCACCTGAGTCTGTTAGAATAAGATAAGATTGATTCGCAAAGTTATGAAAATCTAGTACATCCAATGGTTCGATTAATTCAATACGTTCATGATTGCTTAAATATTGAGAGGCAATTTCTCTTACTTTAGGATTCTTATGAATAGGATAAACGACAACGAGATCCAAATATTTATCCGCGATATCTCTCACTGCCTTGAAGATATGATGCATCGGTTCACCGATATTCTCTCTTCGATGTGCAGTTAATAATAGAATCTTTTTATTTTTATATTTAGAAATTACTTCTGATTGATATTCTTCTTGAATCGTTGTATTCAGTGCATCTATTGCAGTATTTCCTGTCACATAAATACTGTCTTTATTTTTATTTTCTAAAATAAGATTTTCAGCTGCTCTTTCAGTTGGCACAAAGTTTAACTCTGCCATATTGCCGACCATTAAACGATTCAATTCTTCAGGGAAAGGAGAATATTTATTACCTGTTCTTAATCCCGCTTCTACATGTCCTATCGGCACTTGATTATAGAATGCAGCTAAGGCCCCTACAAACGTTGTCGTTGTATCTCCGTGCACTAAAATCATATCAGGTTTTTCTTCTTTAATCACTGCATCCAACTTCGTTAAAGCTCTAGAAGTCAACTCTGTGAGTGACTGATTCTTCTTCATGATATTTAAATCATGATGTGGTTTAATATCGAATATTTCCAGAACACTATCTAACATATCTCTGTGTTGTGCGGTGATAACGATATTAGCTTTAAGATTTTTATTTTGTTTGATTGCTTTAACTAATGGAGCCATTTTAATTGCTTCTGGTCTTGTACCAAAGACAATCATAATCTTCTTCATTCTTCCATCCTCTTTTCTTCACACTAATCATATTCTCGAATAGACGATGCGATTCAATATTCAATTAAGGTCTCTAGATCTTATTTAAGTTTGTCTGATATCTCATATAAATTACCAAAATTGAAGTACAATATATCATCAAACATTGTTTTCACAACGTTTTTAGTATCAATCACTACTTTATGCTTCATATTGATAAAGTCTAAATCTTCTAATTTCTTAAACTCAGAATGATCGCTTAAAATCAATACAAGAGAAGCCCCATCTGTTGCTTGTTTAATATCTTTTACCACAAAGTCTAATTCCACATGCGGGTCATATACAGCAACTTCAAGGTTTGATTCTTTTAATAGCAACTGATAAATATCAAATGCTGGTGATTCTCTAATATCATCTACATCACCTTTATATGTTAATCCAAATACTGTCACCTTATGACCATTTAATAAACCTAATGCCTCTTTTGTTTTTTCTAGCACGTATTCAGGCATTGAATTATTGATATTACGACCTTTCTGAATTAATGGTGAGTTTTCAGGATCTTTTGCGATGATGAAGTAAGGGTCAACTGCTAAACAGTGACCACCCACACCTGGTCCTGGCAAATGAATATTCACTCGTGGGTGTTTATTTGCCATTTCAATCACGTCTAAAGCATTGATATTTAAATCATTACATATTTTAGCAAGCTCGTTGGCTAAAGCAATATTCAAATCTCTGTATGTGTTCTCCATCAATTTGCTCATTTCAGCAGTGCTTGCATCTGTTTCAATCATTTCACCTTTAACAAAGATACTGTAAACACTTTTACCAGCTTCAATACATGCCTCTGTCACACCACCAATAATACGGTTGTTGTTCACAAGTTCATCTAAAATTTTACCTGGTAACACACGTTCTGGACAATGCACTAAATAAATGTCTTTACCAATAGTATAACCTTGTTCTTCAACTAACGGTTTAACATAGTCATCCATTGTTTTAGGTGCAATTGTAGATTCTACAATAATTGTATTCCCTTTTTCTAATACAGGTAAGATACTTTTCACTGCACTGATAACGATAGAAATATCACAAGATTTATAAGCATCATCATTATTAGGCGTCGGCACTGAAATAATAAATGCGTCTGCCGCTTTTGGCTTCGTATCTACTTTGAATTTTCCGTTTTCAAAGACTTTCTCATAAACTTCTTGAAGTCCCGGCTCTTCAATTGAAATCTTCCCTTGTTGTAAACGCTCAATGGTTCTCGGATTAATGTCCACACCTAAAACGTCCACATCGTTTTTGGCAAACATAATAGATGTTGGCAATCCGATATATCCCAATCCTACTACTGTTAATTTCATAACAAATACCCTCCCAAGTCTTTCCTTATCTATTTTGTAAAAATGTTTATTTTAAAATGATGATTACTTTTGATTTTTATAATCCATAATCTCTTCCATCACCGAAGCGAAACGTTGTTGTGAAATTTCTAAGCTAGTAGTATTCATGTCCATTTGCGAATTATATGTTAAGTTGCCGAATAATTTTTTAAATAACGACAGCCTATTGAGTATTGGATAAACGAAGCTTGGAACCTTGATAACCATCGTTTTCTTATGTAATTGTTTCCTGATTTCATGCATGACCTTTGTCGTTTCAAAATAATAATCATCTTGAGGATGAAACGTACCGCGAGCTTGTTTATTAATCATTTGTTCAATAAAGTCATTAAAGTGTTCTATATAAAGCGCACTGCGTTGATTCTCAATATAAGGCAGAATCGGCAGCTTTTTCGCTACCTTGCAAAGCTTTTTGAAATTGCCAGGGCACTTTGAACCATAAATCATTGGTGGTCTGACAACCGCCACTTTGAATGCTTCTGTCTCCATTTCCATAAGTTTTTCTTCCGCGATTAATTTCGATAGGCCATAATCCGTTGTTGGTTTCATCGGTGATTGTTTATTAATGATGTCTGGTTTGCCGACTTGTCCTTCTTTACCATATACGGACATGGTACTCATAAAGATAAAATGCGGTACACCCTCTTGTTTTGCTTTCTCCGCAAGAAGTAACGTCTTCTTCATATTAATGTGTAAATAATCCGATAAACGCGCACTAGGTTCATTATTATGCACTAATGCGGCAGCATGAATGATGACATCATAATTTTCAAGGTTATATTCCATCCATGCATTATTTCTCATACTGATACGTTCGACATCATGAAATTCCCCAGTTATTTTATTTGTCAAGTTGTTACTGATATAACCACTCGTACCCGTTATTAAAATTCGTTTTTTCATTAATGATGCACATCCTCTGACGTGACAATTTTTTTAACTGTTTCATAAATAATATACATATCTAACAAGAAAGATTGATTGTTTAAATAATAACGATCATATGCCACCTTTTGATCGTCAGTAATATTATCTCTTCCCATTACTTGGGCAAGTCCTGTTAGACCTGGTCTAATTGTATGGATGTTAGCTTTAGTACGTTTATCAATTAATGAATATTGGTTATATAGTGCAGGCCTTGGTCCAACCACTGACATTTCTCCACGCAGAACATTCACTAATTGAGGCAATTCATCTATAGAGGTTCTACGAATAAAATCACCTGTTTTCGTGATATAGTCAGTAGAATCCATTAAATCTGTTGCTACATTAGGTGTATCAAGTTTCATTGATCTGAATTTATAAATATTAAATAGGCGATTGTTCAAAGTAGGACGTTTCTGCCTGAAAATTACTGGCCCTGGAGATTCTACTTTAATCAATATCGTCGTGATTAAAAACACAGGACTTAATGCTATTAATCCACCTACCGAAATTAAAATATCAAATAATCTTTTCATCTATTTCCCCTCTTTAAGTAACTCATAATATTTATTCACATTTCTATTTCTTGTGTATTCATCTAGAAAAAGAGTATATGCATTTTCACCCATTGATTGTAGTTCTTTAGCTGTGTGTGAATTGATGAAATCATAAATAGTTTGCGCATCCCCATTTTCAACTTGTATACCCGCATTATATTGTAAGACATGCTGCACAATATCCGCGGATTTATCCATAATCAGGATAAGCGATTTCTTTGCAGCTAAATACCCATAATTCTTACTTGGCACCCCTAAACCCATAGCTTCTTTAATGAGTGATGCAAAGCATACATCAGCTATTTTTAAGACATCCGAGTAGTCGGTACCTGTTAAAAAATCATAGATTTTCACATTTGATATGTCGTATTGTTGAATTGCTTGATGTACTTTTTGAAATTTCTTCCCATGGCCACAGAGTATCGTTAAAGTATCCATTTGATTCTTATTCATTTTCAGAAAATCGATGATTGTATCCATATCTTGAAGTTGTCCCATATTTCCGCTATACAACAAAATTTTGTCGTATTTTTGCCGACAATCTTTGAAGGTCTCATTGTAAATATGGTCTTCAGCAAGATTAACAGTATCGTACCAATTCGGAATGACATGGATGTTATCTGGTCGCTTTGAAATTTGATGTTTAATCAAATAGTCCTTCATTTCTGTACCTAAAACAATGACATTGTCCGCATCTTGATAAACACGCTTATTAATATAACGCATTAATTTATCAATCATACTCCCTGGTCTTGTTGCACCTGTTTTTATGGCATTATCCGGCGCAATATCATAAACAACAAATGAAAACCGTTTCTTTAATACGCGATGTAAGATATCTGGTATTAAAGGTAAGATAGGTGGATTGGAGTAAACGAGTATATGATCATATTTCAACATTCTCGGAATACTTAAACCAAATTTTAAGAATAAACTAAAGAAGTTGATAATCCTGCCTATCTTACTCTTATTATTAAATCTCGAGTAACTTAAACGCCTGATTGAAATACCCTTATACTGTTCTGTGTTCTTAATATATTCTGCATTTGTATATTCATATGGCCAGCCACAAAGGACATCTACGTCTAATCCTTTAGCTGTTAAATCTTCTGCAAGTTGTGTAGGTAATGTAGCAGATGAAACGTATTCTGGATAGAAATATTGGCATAGAATTAAAATTTTTCTTTTTTTCATTTAATCATTCCCTTACATTAACCTTAATTGTTTTAAGACCAATCACATTTAAAGCAATGTACTTAATCACATTTGCTATCAATGTTGCCCAAAAGAACCCCTCTAGACCAAAAGCTGTTGTCACCATGATAGTAACTACGATATATGCAACTGTATGTAAAGTAATAAAATTGGCTTGTCTCGTTATAGAGGAATGCTTCGTATTTAATGTTTGAATCATGATACTTATAGCGTTGAAAAGCACACCTAAATTACCTATAATTATAAATTTTGAATAAGAAGCTGTATCAATGTGATAAAACAGTAAAACAACGAATATCGTTAATGGATAACAGATAATCATAACGAGAATGACAGAAATAAAACTGTAAATATTCGTAGTTAAATATTGTTTCTTGATGTTATTGCTTTCATATATTGAAATATAAGATAAAATCACATTATTAATCGGATATAAGAATGTTGCCAACATTTTACCGATAAAAGTCGCTAAAAATGAAATTGTTACAGCTGTTCCGCCGATAATAGGTAATAAAATTAAACGATCCAAATATAAATTCAGATTATTGAGCCCGTTAGTACTAAACAACATCACATAGTCTTTAAGTATGTTCTTTTTAGGTTCGCTTTCTGAACCTTTTGTTAAATGACGCAATAAAAACAACGTATATACCACCGCAAATAACTCACTAATGATAAACACAACTAACCATTGATTAATGAATTTAAAAACACCTAAACCGAGCATCATGCTTATGATTTGAACAATCGCAATCCACAAAATCTGATTATATTTCAGTGTCATTCTAAAGAATGCATTTAGGTAGATTCTTAAGCACATTAAAATATTAAGTATGATTAACCAAAATAATTCTCCGATGCTACTATGAAAGGCGAATTCAAAAATCAGTATCAATATGAAACTTTCTAAGACTAAAGACATTACAAGTATAGATAGAAATTTTTTGTAATAAAACTCAGGAGCGAAGTGCTTCACATTAATCAACCGAATATTATTCAATGTATTTCCTAATACAACACTTGCAATAGTTAAAATGGTATATACCGTAAGGATTTCACCAAAAACTTGATTTCCTACGATGTGATTGATAAAAGGATATACAATTAACTGTAAACTAAATGCGATTAATAATGTACTAGACATAGTTTTCATCGTATCTGCTAAAAAATTCTTTTTACTCATTGCTGGGCTTCCTTTTTAGTAATCTATTTATACTTTGCTTGCTTAAATTAAAAATGAATGTCACAAATTTCAACTCTATATTTTAATCCTGTAATAACTTAATTTTATAAAAATTATTAATGGTAAAAAGAGATAAAAAGCTTCTTGAATATTAGTAGCTGTATCCCCTCTTATTGATCCCATAATCATTTGTGTAGCAATAATTACAATCATAACCAGCTTTACACTTTTTAAGCCATCTTTTGTTTTCCTAAGATGTAAACAATAAGAATCCGCTAACCCACACGCAATACCGAAAATAACAGATGCTACTATTACACCTATAATACCTAAATAAGCATAAGATTCTCCTACAAACCCTGGAGGAATAGACATTCCTTGCTTAAATGGAAGATGCATTTGTTCAATGAGTGCCTCTGACAATGGTTGTGGTTTACTTTCCCAGATAAACCTTGGAATTAATGAGAAAATCGGCTTAAACAATGTTAATATACTAACTCTTGTATCTGTTGATAAAATAATGGCTGCAAACGAATAGGAATAATTAACATCAGTGCCGTATGCTAGATAATTTACGTAATTAGTAAAATTACCTGTTAAGATTTCAAAGAAGTTTGCTACTCCTGATTTAATCCCTAAAGTTCTAATACTCATCATCATCGGCAGAATAATTCCTATGGTAAATATACCAATCAACGATACTAAGAACACATTGGGGGCTCTCCCTTTTTTAAATATCATTAAAATAAATATTGCAATCAATGGATAAATTAATATTCTTCTGCCAAATACCAATATCGCAACTATTAACAAGACAACTAGTGAAATCATTATATATCGAATTCTTTGAGAATTATTTTCCGAAAGATATATTCTTAATAAAGAAATATATAACAATCCGAATAGAACCGATGCACTAAATATTTTCATTAATGGATGATGATCCAATGACCCAACAGTTCCAGAACTAACAACCCCCACTCCAGTCATTAAAACTACCAATATAGTTAATAATGCATATACATTAAATATTTTTGAGGTGTTTTTAATGGACAATATATCTAGCTTTTTCTCTTTGAATTTAAATTTAAAAACATGAAATATAATGTTTGCTAATAGGAAGCTAATTAAGGCTATAAAATAATATAGATTCAACTTCTCATAACCACTATAATCCATTAAAACTCCATACTTAAAAGGGTTGTTTATTATTACAGGAAGCAAGAAACTAATCGAAAAAGCCATAACCCAAAATAAACTTATATATCTAAAATCTACTCTATAAAGAAAATAGGCATATGTTAAAGCAATAATAGCGAAGAGAAAAATTAACAATTATATCACTCCTTTACATTTATAATATTTTCCATAAACAAACTTTCTTGAAAGGGCGTGGAACAATTTAGCTAATCTCTTCAATTTATTGCAAGTATAATTCTTTTAACTTTTTACTTTCGTTTTCCCAATTAAGTATTTTAGCAGTTTCAATGGCATTATGACGTAATCTGTTATACAACTCTGGATTCATTTTAAGTTTTCTTACCGCATCAGCTATATCTTTAGGTGTAACTTCATCAATCACGATTCCAAAATCATACTTATCATTAAGATAGTAATGTTCTTTAACAGGAGATAAAATCACAGGTAACCCTGCATGTAAATTCTCGAATATTTTATTAGAAATAGTATATTCAAAGTTAATTGAAATGGGTTTTGTTAAAACTACTCCAATGTCACTTTCAGTCAACTTCTCTACCAACTCTTTCACTTCTACTGGTTTGTCTAATTTTACATTAGCCTCATTCGCTGTCACAAATTCCCTGAGACTTTCTTCTAAAGGACCAAACCCTCTTACTATAAATAGAGGATCATTTTTTTTGAATTCCATTGAGGCTTTGACAAATTCTTCATAACCTCTGTCTGCAACTATTTGTCCTTGGTAAACTATTTCATTGACACTAGTTTTTTCAGAATATTTTCTTTCAATAGTAGAGATTGGCGCATTTGTAACTACATATGCAGACTTTTTATATCCTTTATCAGCATAATACTTTTTAGCAGCATGACTAACTGTTACAAAAGAAGTTGCTCTAGTTTTAATAATATGTTTTTCTAATGTTTCTACAATTTTAGAAATCGGAGCAAATTTATTAATAAAGGCATTTTTCGCATAAATCTCATGTGCATCAAAAATAATGTTCGCTTTTTTATAACCACTTAAATAAACCATGAACAGTACATCAAAATCATTGGCATGAATGACATCAGGTTGATAATCTTTAATTTCTTTAATGACACCTTTAGCAAATTTAATTCGTTTCACTAACTTGCCAAATATTGATGACGTGTCTTTTTTTGAACCTAATAATAGAAAGTTAAAGTTTGTCGATCTTTTTCTTTCTTCAGTAGCTTTAGAATTATTCATACCGACAATTTTATAATCGTCTGTGATGCTTTTAATTGTCTCAATTTGTTTTAAAACTCTAGGATCTTGTACAATATTACTCGATACAATGTCTAATATTCTCATTTTTTACTTCCTTGTTTATCTTATATTAAAATTATTAAATTGATTAATTAGTGCTCGTCTTTCAAGTTTGGATTATTTCTTCCAAGTATTTCGATTAATAATGTCTTTATAGCTTTGAATGATTTTAACCACTTTAATTGATACATTTGTGTCTTTGTAATCAATAGCATTAATTAGTGGCTCATTATTATTTTGCATTTCACGTGCTAATTCAACAGATTGAATTAAGTTGCCATAAGCAATACCACCAATAATAACTGTACCCTTATCAAGTACTTCTGGTCGTTCAGTTGATGTTCTGATAAGTACTCCTGGGAACTTCAGAATTGATGATTCTTCTGATAATGTACCGCTGTCTGATAGCACCACAAATGCATTTTTTTGTAATGCATTATAGTCAATGAAACCGAAAGGTTTTAATTGTTTAACTAGTGGGTGGAATTTAAATTTTTTTTCTTCGATACTTTTCCAGCTTCTTGGATGTGTCGAATAGATAACTGGGATTTGATAATTTTCCGCAATATCATTAATCGCATTCATTAAGGATATAAAGTTCTTTTCATTATCAATGTTTTCTTCGCGATGTGCAGAAACCACAATATATTTTTGAGGTTCTAAATCAAGCTGTTTTAAAATGTCACTATTTTCGATTTTGTCTTGATATGTGTCTAAAACTTCTTTCATCGGGGAGCCTGTAACGAAAATATTTTCTTTCTTGAAGCCTTCGTCTAACAGATACCTTCTACTGTGCTCTGTATACGGTAAATTCACATCACTGACATGGTCAACAATTTTTCTATTGATTTCTTCTGGCACGTTTTGATCAAAACATCTGTTTCCGGCTTCCATATGGAATACAGGAATTTTTAATCGTTTTGCAGAAACTGCCGCAAGACAGCTATTTGTATCCCCTAAAATCAATAATGCATCGGGTTGTTCTTTAGTTAAAATTTCATATGATTCAGCAATAATATTTCCCATCGTTTCGCCAAGGTTGTTGCCAACAACTTCTAAATAGTGATCTGGTTCTCTTAAATTTAAATTTTCGAAGAAGACTTGGTTTAAGTTATAATCATAATTTTGACCTGTATGCACCAAGATATGGTTAAAATACTTATCGCACGCTTTTATCGTTGAAGACAATCGGATGATTTCAGGTCGTGTACCGATAATTGTCATTAATTTTAATTTTCCCATTAGTTAAACCTCCTCAAAGTAAGTATCAGCATTATTTGGATCAAACATTTCGTTTACCCACATGATTGTGACCATATCTGTAACGCCTAAGTTTTCTATGTTGTGAGTATAACCGACAGGAATATCGACAACTTCTAACTTGTCTTCTGAGACGTGGTATTCAATCACCTCGTCTTCACCTATTTTTCTAAAACGAATCACACCTTTACCAGAAACAACTAAAAATTTTTCGTTTTTAGTGTGATGCCAATGTTCACCCTTCAAGACGCCAGGTTTAGAAACATTCACCGATACTTGCCCGCGGTCTGGTGATTTAATGAATTCTGTGAATGAACCTCTATGGTCTTCATGTGTGATTAACGGATAACTGAATGCATCTTTAGGTAGATAGCTTAAATATGTACTATATAAGTCTTTTTCAAATAAGTCGTCTAACTTCGGCAACTTTCTATCTTCTCTTGTTTTTTTGAATTTATAAAGCAAGTCTACAATTTCACCTAACGATACTTTAAATGCATTAGGTACTGTGGGTGTACCATTTTCAAGGTTAGGTTGTCCTTCGATGGCATTTTTAAATTCTTTAATCACATCATCAATATAGTTCAGTGACAATATAACATTTCTGTCGTTCACTTGAATTTCTTCATCATGTGCAATTTTGTGGCAAAATGTGGCAATGACTGAATTATAATTCGGTTTGCACCACTTGCCAAATAAATTCAGTAAACGATAAATATATACATCGTTGCCATTTTCCTTTGAAAATTGGCGCAACATTGCTTCCCCTTCTCGTTTACTTTCACCGTATGGATTATTCTTTTCAGCTTGAATAGAAGATGAAAAAAGAACTGTTGGTTTTTTAGAATTTCGTTTCAATATTTCTAGTACTTGACTAAAAAAATCCACATTGCCTTCTTTAAATTTTGCATCATCTTTGGGGCGGTTTACACCTGCTAAATGTACGACAAAGTCAGATTCTAACAATGCTTGTTCCATTTCTCTAGTGCTTGTTTGACGATTGATTTCATAAATGACATAGTTCGTCATAGACCTCATATCTTCTTTCAAGTTCTTTCCAACAAAACCATTTGATCCAGTGATCACAATGTTCACAGAAAACCCCTCCTATCCAATTGAATTTTTATAGTGGCTTAATTCATTTTTAACATAGTCTAATTCGAGCAATTTTTCTTTAATTTCTTCGACTGTTAAAATATGAGTATTATTTGAGTTGTATTCATATGATTTGGTAATTTTCTCACTGCCTTCTTCCACGTAATTACTGTAATTCAAGTCTCTTGAATCTGCTGAGACTCTGAAATAATCACCCATATCTTCGCTCTGTGAGTATTCTTCTCTTGTAAGCAGTGTCTCCGCTTGCTTTTCACCATGACGTGTGCCGATAATCTCAATATTATTATCTGCTTCAAATAACTCTAGTAATGCTTTGGCTAATTCACCTACGGTTGATGCTGGTGATTTTTGAACCATAATGTCACCTGTTTCTGCATATTTAAATGCATGTAAAACAAGCTCTACAGCATCTTCTAAACTCATTAAGAATCGTGTCATGTCAGGATCTGTAAGCGTCAGTGGCTGCCCATTTTTAATTTTATCAATAAATAATGGAATAACAGAACCGCGAGATGCCATAACATTACCGTATCGAGTTCCACAAATTAATGTTTGGTCACTTTCAATATTTCTTGATTTCGCGACAAAAACTTTTTCCATCATTGCTTTTGAAATACCCATCGCATTTATGGGGTAAGCAGCTTTATCGGTAGATAAGCAAACCACTTTTTTTACGTTTTGATGAATGGCGCTTTGTAATACATTTTCAGTACCTAAAATGTTTGTTTTAACCGCTTCAATCGGAAAGAATTCGCATGACGGTACTTGCTTTAATGCGGCCGCATGAAAAACATAATCTACGTCGCGCATCGCTGTTTCTACACTGTGTGCATCTCTTACATCACCAATATAGAATTTCAATTTAGGATTGTTAAATTTTTTTCTGATGTCATCTTGCTTCTTTTCATCTCTTGAAAATATTCTGATTTCCTTGATGTTAGAGCATAAAAATCGTTTCATCACTGCATTTCCAAAGGATCCAGTTCCTCCAGTAATCAACAAGGTTTTATTATCAAACATGATCATTTCCCCTTTTTCCATTTGCGTAAGCTATAATTTTTTCTTTGCTGAAGCTCATTTTCAATTCTTCAACGATATCTGTTATCTCTGCTTTTGAAATCTGTTTTACTTTACCTCGATAAATCTTTTCGTAGACTTGTTCTGGATGTATTTCATCTTTGTTCAATAATTCTTCGTACATTTTTTCGCCCTCACGTATACCACTGAAATGAATTTTTATATCATTTTCAGTTTTGCCGCTTAATCGGATTAAATTACGTGCTAAATCAACAATTTTCACCGGTTCTCCCATATCAAGCACAAACACTTCGCCGCCATCTGCTAGAGCTCCCGCTTGCAGTACGAGCCGTGATGCTTCTGGAATTGTCATAAAATAGCGAGTCATATCTGGATGTGTCACTGTAACTGGACCACCAGCTTCGATTTGCTTTTTGAATAACGGAATCACCGATCCTCTCGAACCAAGTACATTTCCGAATCTAACAGCCACAAATGTCGTTTTACAATTTGGCTCATTCAAGCCTTGAACAACCATTTCAGCAATACGTTTAGAAGCGCCCATTACATTAGGGGGATTTACAGCTTTATCAGTCGAAACCATGACGAATTTACTTACGCCCGCTTTCTTAGCTGCTTCTGCTGTATTTCTTGTTCCTATCACATTATTGCGGAAAGCTTCTTTAGGGTTGAATTCCATTAAAGGAACATGTTTATGTGCTGCAGCATGATACACTGCATAAGGATGATATTCCTCCATTACTTGGTCTAGATGTCCTTTCGTTCGGATATCCGCAATCACTGGAGTGATTTTTATTTTATCTTTATACAATTCCGTTAATTCTTGATTTATTAAATAGATACTATTTTCACCATGTCCTAATAAAATTAAGTGTTCTGGTTCAAAATTACAAACTTGTCTACAAATTTCAGACCCGATAGAGCCGCCTGCTCCTGTGACTAAAATCGTCTTATGCGTCAACTCTCTTGAAATCATTGCCAAATCTAGTTCAACTGGATCGCGGCCAAGTAAATCTTCAACTTCTACACGCTTCAGCTGATTAACTTCCAACTCACCCGCCAAGACCTGCTCAATGTTTGGCATTTTGAAAATTTCTACGTCTGTTGTATTGCAGATGTTATTAATTTCTTTGAGTCTTTCACCTGTTAAAGTCGGAATTGCAATAATGATTCTGCTTATTTTAAACTTTTTAACCAATTGCGGAATATCCTTAATTTTACCTTGCACTTTCACACTTCTGGCAATTGTTAAACTTTGCTTCTTCGGATCATCGTCCACAGCTAATACTGGTTCTAATTTCATATCCGGACTTTTTAACATCTGTGTAATAATTAGGGAACCGCCTCTCCCCGCACCTACAATTAGCGTAGGCTTCTTCTTGATAGATTTACCATTCAAAAGATTTCTAGCAACTCTCCATGAAATTCTAGATCCCCCAATTAAAATCAGATGCATCATCCATGTAATAAAGTACAATCTTAAAAATGGTGAATGTCCAGTAAATAATGGTACAAAAAGTACCGTAGTGACAATTGAACATGTTACAGATTCCACAATCAATGACAGTTCATTAATACTTGCATATTCCCATGCACGATGATAAAGATTAAATATATATGCAAAAACATGATGGGATATTAATAATACAATCGCTGAAACAAACAATATATTTAAGGAATATCCCTTAAAATATGGTTCCAGTATTTGATAACAAACAAATACTGAAAAGAAAACGATCAATGAATCAATTAAAATTAATATCATGAGCCGTTGGCTAACTCTTAACTTGCTCACATTACATTCCCCACATTCTACTCACTAAAAAATCCCTAATATTTTTTTCTTTTTATAATCTTTTATTGGTTGTCTCTTTTTGATGTTTTGGTTTTGAATTATTGATTTTGAATTCTCTAACATTTCTTCAATATCTTCAGTATATTTTTTTGCATCTTTCTGATATAATAGGCGTTTAAGATAGAATGGCCTATTTTCCGTATTGTGTGCATCAGAAGCGACAAAATGGACCAGGTTATTCTCAATCATCTGTATCGAGACTTTTCTAATATATTTGCCAAATTCACCTGCTAATGAAGAAGCAGTAAGTTGGCTTAAAGCACCACCATTAATCAAGTCGTATAGCCTATCTAAGTTTTGTGCAATCTCTTTATTTCTTTCCGGATGCACAATAATCGGTACAAAGCCTTTATTTTGAATTTCATAAATCAGGTTTTGCGTAAAGCGCGGAACTCTATTTGTCGGTAATTCTATTAAGATATACTTTGATCGGTTAATACCTTCTATTTCTCCGCTATCCAGTTGATTCAAGATTTGATCACTGAGACGCACTTCTTGACCAGCATAGATTTCAATACCCAATTGCTGGACTTCCTCCATCTCTTTAAGATCTTGTATTTTCTCTTTAACAACGGCTATTTCATTATTGTAACAACGGTGTAAGTGATGAGGTGTCGCTACAATACCTGTAATCCCCTCATCTTTTGCTTGCCTCAATAAATTGAGCATTTCTTCCTTACTTTTTGGGCCATCATCTACGTTAATTAAAATATGATTATGTACATCAAACATTTATTCATTTTCTCCATAGTAGTAATAACTTGCTGATTTTTCATGAGGCGTTTTATTTAAGACTGCACCTAAAATCTTACCACCTGTTTTTTCTAATAATGCTTTTGCTTTACGTACTTCTTTCTTATTGTTATTTTCTACATCAATGACCATTAATGCATGATTAATGTACTTTAAATAAACTTGCGCATCGGTCACGGTATTCACAGGTGGGGTATCGACAATAATAAAATCATATTCATTTAATAATGTTTGATAAATTTGATAAAACTCGTCTGAGTCAATTAATTCTGACGGATTCGGTGGAATTGGACCAGATGGTAATAAGTCCAAATTCTCAATCTCAGTTGAATAAATTGCTTTCTCAAAGTTGCTATGGCTGATAATTAAACTTGATAATCCGTGATAGTTTGGAGTATCGAACAAATAATTTTGCGTTGGTTTACGCATATCACCATCAATTACTAAAGTCCGGTAACCTGCTTGTGCATAACTAATTGCGACATTTGCTGTAATGAAGCTTTTACCGACTGTTGGGCTTTCCGCTGTAATTATAAAACTTCTGATTTCACCCCTCGCACTTGCAAACATAATATTCGATCTAATTCCTCTGAATTTTTCACTGATGACTGAACGTGGTTTTTCATGTACTAGTAAAGGAAATTTCATTCTATTTCTACTCATATTCTTTATTCTCCTTTATTTAATTTTTTGAATGGAACCAAGTACTGGCAATCCAAGTTCTTCTTCAACATCTGATTCTGTACGAATATGCTGGTCAAGCAATTCTCTGATGAGCACAATTGCTAATGCTACTAAGAAACCTAATATTAATGCGATTAAAATGTTAGGTACAATGTTTGGAGATACTTTCTTAGCTGTGCCATTTGCAGTTGATAGGATTGATACGTTATCGATATCCATAATATCCGGCATATTTTTATCTACTGTCTTTGCAAATAAATTGGCAATTTTTTCTGAATCTTTTTTGCTGGTAGATGTCACTATGATGTTTAAGACTTGAGAATCAGATTCGTTTGTAATTTTCAACATTTTTCCTAGTTCTCCTGCACCAAACTCTTTGTTTTCTTTCGCAACTTCTTCTCTTATTCTTGGGCTCTTGATGATTTCCTTATATGTATTGACTAATTGAATGTTGCTCTGTACTTCTTGTGCCATGTAGTCCTTATTTGATTCCTTCTGGTTAATAAGCACTTGTGTTGAAGCTTCGTACTTAGGTGTCATCAGAAATGAGATTAAAAGACTGATTAAAATAAAAACAATCGGAATGATAATAAGCAATTTCCATTGTTTCTTCAAAGAATTTAAAATTTTCGTTAAATCTAGTGTTTTTTCCATTGCTTCCTCCAAATTTCTAAATAGTTTATGTCTTACCTTAATTACATATCGAAGAAACTAAAAAAATAATATAACCCACATTAAAGTTCATATTATCGCCTTTTTATATTATTATTTTAAATAATTTCCAGCCCTATATAATTATATTAATCAATTTCTCAAAACATTTCTACTACTATTTAAAAAAAATAATTTTAATTATTAATTTATTATTTACATATATAATACTTATATGTAATTGAGTAAATGTATAATTTTATTTCTTAATTAATAAGTTGCTTCTTTTTTTATGTGGTTTCAATATTTCTAATACTTCATTAGCTCTAGATTCAACAATGCAAAAATTTGAACCTGAAGATGGAAAAGTTACAATGGATGCATTAACAGAACGAAAGAATGTTGTTGTTATTGCTGATGAGGCCCACCGCACACAGTATGGCTTTAGTGCAAAATATGAGGAAAAAGGTGAACGTGTTAAATATGGGTATGCAAAGTATTTAAGAGATGCTTTACCTAATGCTTCATTTGTTGGATTCACTGGCACGCCTGTATCATCTACAGATAAAAATACACAAATGGTGTTTGGGAATTATATTGATGTATATGATATGACACAAGCAGTTGAAGATGGTAGTACCGTTAAGATTTATTATGAAAGTCGTGTTATTCCTTTAAATTTACCTAACGATTTAGATATTGATGAAGCTTATGATGATATCACTACAGGTCAGGAAGACGATATAAAATCCCGATTAAAATCTAAATGGTCACGTATCGAAGCATTGTCTGGTGCGAAACAACGTATTCATGCCTTAGCTACGGATATTATTCATCATTTTGAAACAAGACAAAAAGCGATGACGGGTAAAGGCATGATTGTCACAATGAGCCGACGTATTGCAGTTGATTTATATGATGAAATCGTAAGACTTAAACCTGAATGGCATTCAGATGACGATGACAAAGGTGTTATCAAAGTAGTGAGGACAGGGTCATCTAGTGACCCTCAAAATTTCCAAAGACATATTGGTCCAAAAAAGAGAAGAAATTTATTAGAAAATCGCATGAAAGATGTTAATGATGAATTACAACTTGTAATTGTAAGAGACATGTGGTTAACAGGGTTTGATGTGCCGTCTATGCATACGATGTATATTGATAAACCTATGCAATGCCATAATTTAATGCAAGCCATTGCACGTGTAAACCGTGTGTTTAAAGATAAACCAGGTGGTTTAATCGTTGATTATGTAGGTATAGCAGAGAGTCTAAAAGAAGCTTTAAAGGCATACACAGAATCTGATAAAGAACAAACAGGAATAGATACAGATAAAGCTGTAGAAATCATGTTGATGAAGTATAATGTTATTCAAGATATGTTATATAATCTGGATTATTCTAATTTTGAATCTGAGAAACAATCAGAACGGTATAATGTTCTCGCACATACGATGGATTACATCATTGGATTGGGCGAAGAAGAAAGACAAAGATTTGTGAAAACAGTTACTGAACTCAGTAAAGCATTTGCATTATGTGCAACTGAAGAAGCAGCTCAAGAATTAAATAGTGAAATAGCATTTTTAAAAGCTGTCAAAGCAGGTATTGTTAAATTATTAGCACCTCCAAGTGAAAATAATCAACAAAAAAAATCGCCAGCTGAAATTGAAGCTGAAATTAATCAATTGATATCTAAATCTGTTGTAACAGAAGATGTGATTGATATATACCAAACACTTGGCCTAGAAAACCCTGATATCTCCATACTATCTGATGATTTCTTAAAAGATGTCGAAGGTTTACAACAAAAAAATGTTGCAGTGGAATTATTGAATAAGCTGCTTAAAGAACAAGTGAAGTCACTTATGAAAACAGACACAACAATGTCTAAACAATTTTCTGAGATGTTAAGTAAGTCTATTCAAAAATATAATAATCGTTCGATTGAAGCTTCTAAAGTGATTGAAGAATTAATCCAAATGGCGAAAGAAATTAATCAAGAACAACAACGCGGTCAAGATTTAGGATTAAGTAAAGAAGAAATTGCTTTTTATGATGCTTTAGCTTCACATGAAACTGCAAAAAAGAAGTCATGGGAGATAAAGAATTAAGAGCAATTGCGCATGAATTAACGAAAACAGTGAAAGCCAACATGAGTGTGGATTGGTCAAAACGAGATAGTGCTAAAGCGAAAATGCGCGTTCAAGTAAGACGACTCATTAAAAAATATGGTTATCCACCGGACCTCCAAAAAATGGCTGTGGAACAAGTTGTAGAGCAAGCTGAACTTATGGCTAGTAATCAATAAAAAATAATTTAATAGAGCATCCTTCACTTAGTGGTGAGGGATGCTCTATTTTTTAATGGAAGTTATCTTGCAAAGTTTCATTTTTATAAATATCAAATAATAATTACTTAAAAATCACTATAAATTTTATTAAGAACTTCTCATCTCCTATCGGTGTAAAATGATATATTAATTCTTTTACGTTTGAAATATCAATTTGTGATGTTAAACAATTGGCTACTGTATGTTAATCAGATGCTATTTGTTTCTGGTTTATAACATGCTCCTTTATTTTACTGTCCATTTCTGACGCGCCTTAGGATTAAGTGGATGCATGATTTCATTTGTTTCTGGATTAATGAGTTTCTTAACTTTCTTTTTATGTGATTTTAACATTTCCATTACTTGATCTACACGCTTTTCTACACCTGGACGTTTAGCATATGCTCCGTACGCTAGAATAACTTTTTCACTTTCAGATACAGCTTTCATAAGATGAATATCTGTGTGCTTATCATACGGCTCTTTAATATGTTTTAGATTTTTAGGTGTTTTAATGTTTGAAAATAAATTAACGAGATAAACTGAGCCATACTCATTCTCATATGATAATTGGTTGAGAATTAATATAGTCGTTAAATCAAGTGACAATATTCCATCTAAATGGGGATACATAGTTATAACTGTACAAGTTGGCAACTTTCTATCCCATGTTTTTTTAAGTAAATAACGGTGTTGTTCATTCTCACTGAAAATCGCTTCAGTTTCTATAGTGCTTGTAATTGCATTCATACGATTCCTCCTTTTAGTATTCTTCAGGTAAAAGCATGACATAGTAAAAAGCATCTACATCATCCTCACGAATGACATAGACTTTATTAGGTAATGCTTTTTCATTATTTTTATAGTTTATATAGTGAGTCTCTAATTTAAAAGATGGTTTTTCTTGCTCATGAATGATATCAAGTGCTATGTCATCTTGTTTGAGTCGAAAAATGTGAAGATAGTCTGTCTCTTTTGTACAATGATGGTCTCTTAAATTAACCATATCCCAAATTAAAATTTGGATTTCAAGAGGTATAGATTCATTAATTCCACGTGTAATATATCTATTAATTTCCATTTATTTTCCTCCACTTTGTGTATCTTTCATCATAGTTATAACTTCGTTAATAATAGTTACTGATAATTGTGCGACTCTAATCCAAAGATTCATAATTTTGACCTCCTTGATTAAGTAAGTGACGTTCATCAATAATTGTAGTTTTGGTATCCGTAAGATATAGAAAGTCCATATCAAAATGATCCAAGTAGCCTATACTGATGAGATGATTTTTGTAGTACATTAAAAATGGATAGATACTAAGCTCATTTAATTCATCATTGTAATAGGTATAAGTCTCAAGAATAAGACTTTCTAGGGGTGAATCACTAACAAAATGACTGGGTAATACATTATCAGCTATTTCATCAATAGATTCACATTCCCATGGTTCTTTGTTAGAGAGTTGGAACAAATTAGAAATGTATACTTTAAGCTCTTGAGCTACATTTGTCATAATAAAACCTCCTAATAATTGTAGATGTAACAAGGATTACATCATTGATATAATATATACTTGAATTAGAATTTATTACGTTAGTGAATAGTGACAAAAGTGACGACAGTGATATAGATTGGAATGGTTTATATACTAAGCTCTAGGAAAAATGTTTCAAAAGGGATTTCAGATAAAAAAGAAGACGAACAATCAATTAATTGTTCGTCTGGATTAATATTATTTAGTAAAGTGTCTACGATTTCTTGATTGAACTTAAAAGTAATATAAAAGCGTTTTTTGTTGTTCTTATCAGCTTTAACATAAATATGTTCAATCACTAGATGATAAATTGCTTTTAATGAGGATTTATTAGCGCTTTTTAAATTCTTAAATAAAATATCAAAAATATCCATAACTGTATCCGCATCTATTCTAGGATGCTCTTTGATTTTATCACTTTCTAAGCGTTTAATACTTGTTTCTAGTTCATTAATTTGTTGGCTATAATTAAGTAAAGTTGGTTTGATTGATTCAGTGATACTTCCATCACTTTCTATGACTTTAATTAAATTATCATATCTAGATCTTAAATCTTCAATTTGAAACTGTTTATTGGCGATTTCATGTTTAATCTTGGCAGCGTCAGGTGTCCTTTTATGATTAACAGCTTCTACAATATTATTAATTAAATCAGGTTTACGAATTAAATTTTTAATATTTTGAAATACATAGTTTTCTATGTAATCAGCACGAATATTAGGCGCATTTTTGCAATTGTCACTTTTTTGCTTACGTGTCCTACAAATATAATAACGAAAATGTCGTTTACTTCCATCTTGAAGTGTATTTATGGTATTCGAAATGACATAGTTTGCGTGACATTTTTTACATTTCAGTAAGCCAGTCAAGAGATTATCTGTTTTATTATTACCACGTTTACGACTTTTTCTTGCTTTAAGTTGCGTTTGGACTTTATCCCATATCTTTTTAGAAATAATGGCTTCATGTTCACCTTCAGTAACAATAGGTTCCTTATTATATCCTTTACGACCTTTTTTCTTCCAGTCAACATATTGATTATAAACGACCAAACCGAGGTATACTTGGTTTTCAAGAATATAAGATACAGAATCCTTAGAATGAGGCTTGCCTAACTTCGTTACTTCATGCCTGTCGTTGAGTACATTTGCTATTGCAGTAAAGCTCATACCTTGACTGTACATTTGATAAATATCTTTAACAACACGACTTTCGTGCTGGTTAACAATTAAGTGGCCATCAATTCGATCATAACCATAAGGAGTCTGACCGCCTACAGATTTACCTTCACTTGCTTTATTTGAAGCACCAATACGAATATTATCTCTCAGTATTGTTCTCTCATATTCACCTAGCGAACCCATGATATTTAACATTAATTTATTCATATCAGTATCAATACCGAGGTGTTCACTTACAGAGTAAAATGAGGTATTATTTTTTTCACATTCTTCAATAATCTGAAGTATATCTTTCATACTTCTCCCGAGACGAGTAAGCTTCCAGACAACTATTTTATCTAGCTTATTGTCTTTTAAATCTTTAAGCATTTGTTGTAAACCAGGTCTATTTTTCATTTCTGCCCCACTAATACCATTGTCGATATAAGGCGGTAGCATTTCATAGTCATTTACCTTGCAATACTTCTCAATTTCAGCTAGCTGGGCTGAAACAGAATAATTATCAACTTGTTTAAGTGAGCTAACCCTAACATACGGTGCTACTCTAATGGTAGTTGTAGTTACGTTCATCATATCAAATCCTTATTTAGTCATTTTTTAATTAACTGTATTTAAGCGCCTATCATTTCAAGATAAGGTAATATTTCAATATGCGAATAATAATCAAGACTGGATTGTTCCAAACCTGGATAATCAGAAACATACCCCCATAAAATAACAGGTACATTAGGAACGATGTCATTTTCGATATCATCATTTAATTCTTCTAATTCAGTATAAGTTTTAATGACTTTCATATTTAGTCGAATACAATCATCTTTGAGTGTATCAATTTTTTCAAAAGGCAATAATGCTCTTTCGTCACTTTCGTTTTCATATGCTAGTATAAGTATTTCTCTTGGTTTTCTATTTAACATTTTTTATCATCCTTTACTTTTAATAAATTAAGTGGAGAATCTTTAAGAAACACACCAGTTATTTCTTTATCTTGATTCACTGTTACTTGAGTTATCATGTCAGATAACTGATCTATATATAACGTGTAATTATTTAAAATATTGTGGGTAATTCGATCAAGTTGAGCGGTAGAAGTAATTAGATTATGGCTATTCATTTTACGTTGCCATGTTTCAATCTTATTGAGTTTATCTTTATATTCTTCGATGCTGATTTGTTGTTTAGACAATTGGTTAATGATTTGGTCTTGATTATATTTAGGTTGACTTCTTTTGATTTTCAAAGCCAATTTAGAATGAATAACACTTTCTAAACGTTGAAGCAGTTGTCGATTAATCACATTGTCTTCAATAATGCTTATGACACATTCATCCATCTTTGAAGCTACAAAGTATCCCATATTGCATTTTTTGTATCCCAATCTTTCATTCAAAGGACAAACATAATAGGTAATAGGATGTGTCATATGCTTTCGATTCATACGGATTGGGGTCATTGTGGCACCACAAGTACAGCGAATTTTCTTTCGTAATAAGACGATAGGATGGTGGTACGTTAACGTTTTTTTAGAAGCTCGTATTGTTTCGGCCTTACGAAATAAGCTTTCTTCGATTATAGGATCGAATTGACCTTTATATTCTCCAAAATGGTTACGTATTAGTCCAGCATACTTTTCATTAGTAATAATCCGTTTTACTTGTTTAGGTGTGCGATAGTATAGTGATGATTGGAATGCTAACGCTTGAGATATCTTTTTGTAACCCCAACCTTGATTAACATATGAGTTAAAAATAAATTGAATCGTTGCCACTTTTGATTGATCGATATGAAATGATTTATCCATATAGATATAACCAAAGGGGGCATTCGTACCTAATAGTTTATTATTACTTGCTTTAAGTGCATTAGCTGAACGAACATTTTCTGCAATAATTTTACTTTCAGTTTCTCCTAAAATGGCTAAGCAACGAATTTTAAATGCTTGTGTTTTATCTGATAAATCAAACCGACCATCACTTAGAGAAGTGATGAGAACATGGTGTTCTTCGCAAAGTGCTTGTAGCTCCATAAAATCTTTGAAATTTCGATTTAACCGATTAACTCGAAATACGATTATATGTTGGCACTCACCTTTACGTATTATATCAAGCATAGATTGATATCCAGTACGTGTTGTTGAACGTCCACTTTTCACATCACTAATAAACTTAACATCTTGAATTTTATGATTATCTGTGTATTTCTTAATCGCATTAATTTGAGAATGAACTGAATTCTCTGTCTCCTTTTTATCCACCGACTGACGTGCATAACCGATAGTAATACTCATCTCTAGTCACTCCTTTCTATGATGATAATATAAATTTAAAATTGAATTTAATGAGCTCTAACTCCCATATTAAGAGTTAGAGCAATGATATTATTCTGATTGATTATCGAGATAATCGATGATCAAATCTGACAATACTTCTACTAATTCATCCAATTCATATCACCTATCTTACTTAATTATTTTCACGTCACTGCTGTCACTATCATCACTTTTAAATTTAATACCTTTGACAACTGTATCGCCAGAGGACTTCGTTTTTTTATATTCTAAGCCTAATTTTTGCGTTTCAATTTTAAATTCACGCCAAAATGAAACGGGAGATAGTAAGTGCACAACATTATAGTTTTTCAATTCTGACCACGATTTGAAAGCGTCCATTAAACTCTTACCTGTTATATTCGTATTACTAGGATTAGGTTTTAAGCAATGAGTAATAAAATCAGCCATTGGAGAAACATCATTGAAGTACTTTTGCTTAATAGCAGCCATATTATTAGATATTGTAAAATTGTACTTGTTTTTATCTAAACGAATTAAGCCATTTATAGCCCAATTGAGTATACCTGGTAATTCTTGGTTAAGTTGTTGAGACAAATATTTATTCTGTAATCTTTTAGGAATGGCTTTAATCATAGGCAGTATAATGAGCCTTCTTTGTAAACCATGACTTTTATCTTTGATGATAGGTAATTCATTCATTAAAAACGTTAATTTCACAGGTATGTTTGTTTCAATTTCTTTTAAGTTTTTACGGTTAACCGTTATCTTTTCTCCAGCAGTGATGGCTTTTAATTTGTCGGTACTGAATTCGCTCTTGGATGACTCAGTTGCGAGATTAAATTTTTTACTTAACAAAGGCTCTAGACCGAAATCTTTATTAAAGTTACTTAAAGGAATGGCCGTTGTATTAGCTACACCAACAAGTTGTTCCAATAAACCAAACAATGTTGATTTTCCTTCACCACCTTTGCTATATACAATTAAGAAAGCATTTGCCTTAAACGAATTAGAGAGTACATAGCCAAACCATTCTTGAACAAAGGCAATATCATCATTATCATCAAACCATTGATGTAAAGCGTTTTTGAAAATAGGTGCTTGAGCATTAACATCATATTTTACAGAAGACTTAATTGTTGAAAGATGCGATGGAGATGTATGCTCTAGATGAAATGTATTATAATTGAAAGCGCAATTTCCTAATGTAAGTGCAATTTTATTGAATTCATCGGAATAATAAACATTAATACGTCGCTTAATTTGATCGAGTAAGGCAGTTTCAAGATTCTTTGACCAACTTGTTCCGAGAGTATAGCAAAGCTCATAAATAAATCGCTGCAAAGGCAGATCAGTGATTTCCCACACACCACTATCATAGTTATAGATTCTTAACTCATTAGGTGTGTCAAAGGTACAGATAATGTTAAAGCAAGCATCAATGAATTTTGCTGTAATACCTTTTCTGATACGTGTTTCACCTTTTTCTGTTTCATGGGTCAGTGCTTCTTTTAATACATTTTGAATATCTTGATAAAAATCATCGCTTTTTTGTGCCAGTGCTGTCTTTGAAATCGATGCTACATTGTTATTTGCGTTTATGCGACACATGTAAAATGTCTTGTTCAAGTTATGTCGTAGTATCCACTCTTGATCTTGACTATTAATGTTTAATAAAGGATGTAGAGGAGAAGACGCAGTAGTAGCGTCATCCAATTTTTTAATTAAATTGATTTTATCTGGTTGTTGCTTGATAAAAGGTTTAACGATGCTTAAATTTTCAGTTGATTTTACGTTAATCAATATAGTCATCCTCCTTCTTTGGTGCAGCCCATGGTGGATTAAAAGAATTCACTTGGGGCGTTTGTTGATTGTGAATATGTTCTTGAATTATTTGATTGCTTTGATCTTGTGGTATAGTAAATTGCCATTGATTTAGACCACTATATCCGTTTTTGTTAATATAGTAGTTTGCTGTGCCAGTTAAGTTTTTTAAATCAATAGTGTCAAATTCAGGTTTTCTTATAGCATCAGCTACTGACTTTATAAATTGCCCGTATATTGAGTCGGCATTTGTATCAACAAAGATAAGATGAGAAGGTAAATTTTTAGAATTATGATTACTATCTTTTATAGTTACATCTAGCTTAATAACATTAGCTTCTCCATTAGATGTTGGGATAACATCATCTAAGGCTTTATTGATTTCCACAGATACGGGACCTACTTCTACTTCATTCGATAAATTACTTATATTGTGTTTAGACATAATTAACATACTCCTTTTAATTGATTAAATTTTAAAATGTTATTCAACGGGAAACCGTTGTGATAATGATTGATTGTTTTTTCAAAATTTTGTTGCAAAAGCTTTTTCCAATTTGAATTACTTGGGTCTACTTCAATCCATAGCTCATCGTGAATGACATGAACGATATCTAAATCAAGTTTGTGTGCTTCTAACATGAGTAATTTGATTGTCGTTGCTACTGATGATTGAAGTGCGAAGTTACGTTTGGTACTTCCTTTCATATCGACAAGTGGCATGACACTTCCAAAGAAGGTTTGCACTTCATTTTGACTTGAGCATAAGGTCAAATAACAAATTGCTTGTGGCATCTGTAGCTCTAATTGCTTCAATACGTGTTTTAAGTCTATAGAAGTAACGTGAAATCCTTTCTTCCTTAATTGTTCTATCAACGTGTTAGTACTTGCGCCATAAAGCCAAGCAAGTAAGAAAGTTTTACATGTATTACGCAGACATTCAGGTGATGCATTTCGATTGTATGAATTAATCAAGTTACCAATATAACTGTACATATCCTGACCAGTGCTAAAATGACCTAGTAAGAATGGATCATTAGCATAATATGCTAAAAATCGTAGTTCAGCTTGGTTAAAGTCTACAGACCACAATTCCTTGTATGGACTGTTTGAAATAACATACTTTCGCATAGACTTAGGTATAGAGGTTAATGGCATTTGACTTGCTGTCATTCTTCCACTATAGGAAGAAAAGAGTGTCCAATAACCATTAATTTTAAAATCAGACGTTGGCTTATTTGAAATTCTTTCAAGAGGAACTAGCCACTTTTTAATATGAGATAATTCTTTATCGACAATATTGTTACCTTGTCCTTTTTTCAAATTTAAGATAATAATTAATGAATTTAGTTCATCTGAAGTACCAAATAATCTATTTAGACGTCTTATTTCACTTTCCAACCAACTAGAACTTATAAACACCCCTTTATCTTCAATAGAAATAATCATGGGAGCAATTTGCCTTTCTAATAAGTACAAATTATTAAATACCGAAGAGGAATTCAAAAGTTTTTCTAAATTACTTTCAACTACCTTTGAAGAGATATTACTTGGGAGTAAACATAATTTGGTCATATTCAACTTCATTTTGCGACCTCCAATCTTTAGTTTTCAATGTTCATGTTTATCTACAATTAAGTAGATTTGGGTTAATTGGTGTTGCTTACTAATTAACTATCCACAGAATATAGTAATTAAGACAAAAAAATTAGACCCTTAACTATTCTCAAAGTTAAGGGTCTAGACACAGCGAACGTTGGTATAAAAGTCTTCTTGAGACTATTTGTTGTAAAAATCGTTTCTAAAATTATTTTTTTCTAATAGTCTTAAAATCTTTAGGAAAGAGTATGATGTTTCGCTATTTAGGTCAAGATTTAAAGACGGTAAGTTATTACTAGGTAAAGTTCCTATGCTATTAAAAGCTTTACTATTTGTTTTACCTAAGCCCTTACTCCAATTAGTAAAAACGTCTATTAGATCAATAGCTAAATCAAAAAGTCCAGTAGGATTATTTTGATTCAATATATAAAGATTATTAGAAATGAAATTCTCATAATCTCTAAATGTAGTCATTAAAAATTCATAATACGGTAAAGAATTTAAGTAAAATATTTCATAAATCAAGTATGTTATCTGGGAGGTTAAATGCTTATTTATGTTTTTATTATAATTGTAATAAGCTTTACCGTCTTTTAAAATCTTCAATTTGTTATAGAGATAATCACTGATGTCTTGTTTGAATTTTAAAATTGAATCATTAAATTCTGATTTTAATGGACTATCATCGTCGAAAGAATTAGCGTTTTTATAACCCTTTAGAATTTTATTTGTTTTTTTATTAGCAAAATATGACGTTAAAAAAGTTGCAAAATAATTATTAGAAAATGAAGTATTATTAGAGTTATTTAATCTGTATCTTTCTGTAAAGAATGCGATAGTTGTAATTATTATTAAATCTTTAAAAGTGTATTGACCTTTTGGTTGGTTTTTAGAAAATTTGTCAAAAAATTTACTTTTTTCTACATTATCATTAAATTGTAATGATGTAGTGGATTCTAATGTGTTAATAATATCTTTTCTAGTGAACTTTAAATTTAATTTATTAGTTTTATATCTTAAATAGCGTATCGCATTATCATGTGATGTAAATGAATTTTTTAGACTTTTAAACGTTTCAAAACTCGAAAGTCTAAAAACATTGCTATTCTGTTTTTCAAGTGAATGGTTAAGAACATTTTTTATACGATGAGAAACATCAGCCTGTGTCTCAAGTTGATTCAATTTATCATCAAAATCTTTAAATCGAAAGTTAATTGATGAATTGTAACTGAAAGTAATACGTATTTTCATATCTTTATATTCTTTGCTTTTCAAACTTATCATATTATCTTGATATAATTTATCTAAAAGAAAAGGATTTAAATTATTACCATGAAACACTGTATGCTTTAAACTTCTTTTAAATTCTTTAAATTGTTCATTAAAATTTGGCAAGTTGAGTTTAGAACTTAATATCAGTTCTAAACTATCTATAATTCTATTTAGTACAATAGATGTAGCTTCCTCAGCACTTAAATAATCTAATAATTCAGATAAATTATCTTTAAAAATTATTAGATTATCCTCTGCTTTGAAATAAGGATATTTCAATTTGGAATCGGATTTAATTTCTATTTTGTATTGGTCGTTCAACGATTTAAAAGTATTATTTATATTTTCAAATATACTAATATAAAATTTTAAACTACTATCATAAACTAATTCCAATATATTCACTCCTACTTAGTTGATTACAAGTTCGATAAATTAATTGTATCTTAAAATCAAATGTATTTTATAGTATAAAATGAATAATTGATTATTATTGTAAATAAATATGTAATAGTAAAACGAATTGAAGCTCGACCTAGTACGTAAATTGAGTATGGTATGGTATATAAAAACCGCACTGAGGCGGAGATGGATTTCATTGTGGCATTTGGTACAACAATCAACTCGTCGGGGTGATTGGTCTTCATTATATAGATTCATTAAATGAAAAAACTTCTATCGGTTATTACCTAGCCGAAGATTATCAACAATATGGCATTATGACTAAATGTACACAATATTTAATTAATTATTGTTTTGAAACATTAAATTTAAATCGTGTAGAAATACGAACTGCAGTATATAACGTCAAAAGCCAAAACATCCCTAAAAAATTAGGGTTTCAACAAGAAGGCATCATTCGCCAAGCTGAAAAACTTAATGGGCAGTACTCAGATAGCTATGTCTATAGTTTGCTAAAGTCAGAATTTGCACATTACGAAATTAAATAAAATCTCATTTTCATTTAAAATTTCAAAAATCATGAGTTATGCGCAAACTATATCAAACATTAAAACCCCCTTCACAACAAATAGACACTTTTCAGTGTCTATTTTTGAAGGGGGGGGGGAATAATTGTTTCAATCCGCTCTCGTTGATAATAATGTTAATTAACGATTACCAACATCTTGACCAATCTCAACAGATTTATTTTTTTTATTATAAATCGCACCTTGTACACTACCAAAGTTTGGATCATTACGTTTTTCTTCAACACCAAATCCTAGACTTTTGAAAATACTAACATCTTCCTTACTCGTTGCATTTTCGTAAAAAATCGTCCCCCCATCGTTGTAAAATCGAGGTTTATCTATGGAATTTTGTAATGTACCATTGCCTCTTAAATAATCAATAAGTACTTCATTTAATGTAGTGGGTATTTTATTACCGCCCGGTGTCCCAATGCCCATATAATAATCTGGTCCCACCACAATTGTAGGAGCAGTAAAAGACCTAGGTTCTTTATGCTTTCCTTTATAATTTGGGCTTGCTGGATCATTAGAGAAGTTGGATAGTGAGTTATTCATATAAAACCCTTGCTTCATATATTTACCTGAGCCGAAGAAACTTGATAAAGTATTTGTTGTACTCGTCATTTTACCGTCTTTATCGATAACTACGAAATGCGTAGTGCTTGTATTATCTACATTATTTGTATTGAAATTACTATTCATGTTTAATTCATTTAGTTTTCCTAACAAGTAATCTTGAGATAAATACTCATCAAAGTCTTGATCGTTGCCATTAACTATATCTCTATTACGGTACATCAGCGCTCTAGATTTTAACACTCCTGTAATATAATCAAGTCTATTATTAGCTGTTGCTCCCTGTTCGGTTGCTTCATCTACCTTTAAACCTTGTAACATAAGCGTACCACCAAGAGGATTGGATGCCGAATAAATTTTATTACCCATATAATCTGTACTCACAGGTTCTTTGGCTTCGGTACGATAGCTTTTGAAGTCTTTTTCTGTGAGTTTATTATCCATTTGCTTAGATATTTTATCACCTATATTATTGTAAAAATAATCAGGTCCTTTATCACGTATACCTTTAAGTGTCTCGGCAAGAGCTGGTTGCTTAATCACATCTCCCTCGCGTTTCGTTTTACTACCTTCAAAGAATGGCGAATTTCTATCAACGTCAGAACCATAGAGTTTCAAACTTCGCTCTAACTCAGAATCCACTTCAAATCCTTCTTCTGCTAATGGAATAACATCATTTAAAATGTCTTTTTCCGCCATTTTACCGCCAGCTTTATGTACATCATGCATCCCTTTGACAAAACCGGGAGTGCCTGTTTGATCTTTATTTTTGTAACCAAAAGATGAAATGTCTTTATATTGCCACTGTTTGGGAACGGTGTTGCTTTTACCATCGTAATAAAGCATTGCACCTCCGCCACCAAGCCCCGAGGAGTGAGGCTCAGTAATGGCCAAAGCATATGATACCCCGATAGAAGCATCAATAGCATTGCCACCTTGCTTTAAAATTTGGTTACCTACTTTTGTTGCGATTGGATTATTAGATGCTACACCGTATTTCTTACTTGCATTGGATTGATCATGATCCACAATTTTATTTTCATATAAATCATCTTTATTATAATTATCTTGTTTTGTAATAAAGAAAAAGATAATAGAAATAATAATTGTGAGGAGCAATATAACGATGAGCGTTTTTTTATTATAAATACTCATATTAATTTACCCCTTTAGATAAATATTGTTGGTTTTCTACTTTAAGTTCATAGTCTTCGTATTTATCCGTATCTTCATTTGATTTAACAAAAGTGATTAATAAGAAAATAATAAGGATGATTGATATAACTGTAATGGATAACCAGTGGCTTTTAAGATTCATAATGGTACCCTCCCTTCACTTTTTTTAATTTCACTGAATCACTATTAAGATTATTCAACAACTTAATTTCTTCAACTTTATTTGGATTTGCCTTTGAAATCTTGCCCCCTTGAGATTTAATCGGTGTTACAAGAAAATCCGACTTTTTACCATTCCACTTTTGTTGTACCGTGATGCCTTGCTGATTTTTGGAAAGAAAATTCTCAGATGTCACATTACCTAAACTATAAAATATATTTGTATGCTTATACTTTTCTACTTTTTGAATGACTGTGTTGTGACCAATGATTACGTTCGCCCCGGCATCCGATAATGCATGAGCATATTTTTGTTGTCGTGCTGTGACGTGTTTCTCATCTGGAATCCCCCAATCGACATTAACGACTACAACATCGTTATGTTCTTTTAGTTTTTTTATTAGTGGTATAAATATTTTTGGTTTTAAACTAATTGAAGTCGTATTTTTCAAAGGGTCCGAATAGTCGGATTCTACATCTGTGAAATCGACACTAGCTATTTTTCGTCCTTTTATATTTTGCTGGACAGTTTTACTATTTATAGGATTAGAACCATTCCCTGTAAGAAAGTTGTAACCTGCTTTACCTTCTACTACTTTTTGTAGATCCCTGGCTTGGATATTGTCCACTGAATTATTTATTAAATTTAAGCTCTTAATATTCAACGCTTTCAAATACATAATATTATCGATATTTTCTTTCATGTTTCTCTTTTGATCATCCGAAAATTTAGATAAGTGAAGGCTTGCTGTTGAATAATCACTCCCCTTCAAGATGTCTTTAATTGCACCAAATGTTTCATCAAGGTCATTTTTTCTAATATTCGAGTTCATATTGATATTACCTAAATAGGTTAAATTGATTTCATCGTTATGCGCAGGCATTGCTTCAACAGGCACATTTTTTTGTATCCTTAAAATGAATACTAAAAATACGATTGCCATTATTAAAACAATCAATGTAAAAATGAAATTATATCTTTTATGAAGTTTTGACCATTTCAGCACACGTTCATCAATTGTAAATCTTTTTGATTTCTTCATATTTACAAGCTCCTAACTAGTTAATAAAACTATAAAAGAATAAAATGACGTATGTAATACATGTCAATAACATACATGACGATAGCGTAATGATTACACCTTGTTTTTGAATTGTATTCGCGATGATTCCTGGAATAACAATTCCAATACCAGACATTTCAACCATTTCAAATGGTGTTAAGGGATAAATTAAGTCAAAGCAAAATTTTAATACCATACCTGTTAAAATCATTGCAGCAAACTTTCTTCTCCCGTATAAAATAACGTATCTACTAATACCATGGTTGACTATAAAATAAGTAATACAACTAATTATCAACACCGACAATAACATTACGGGTTGATCAAAAATCAAAGCTAAGTACCCTGGAACAACAAGTCCTGCCGGGGTAATGCCGAATTTTTCTGCAAATATTAGACTCAAAACGATGCCCACAAATAACGAGAAATATAATTCTGAACCTACCATATTATTTTATCCCTTCTATAAACTGCGCTATTTTTTTTCCTGGCCCATGAATATTACCTACACAGAAAACCAATGCATTTTCACATTCTGCATATAAGCCCTCTTCAACGTCTTTAAAATCGCTATTTTCATAATTTAGATATTTTTTATTCGGTTGACAATTCATGACCTCAGTTACCATTTGGGTACTTTTCCCAGTACAAATTAAAGTATCGAACGGTACATCTTCGATGAAATCGTCGACAAACATTTTTGTTCTATCGACTCTATCCGCACGACAATTTAAAACAATAATTCTCTTTTGATATGGGTAATTGTATGATTCTACTTTATCTAGAATCGCTTTTGATGATTTAGGTTCATTAGCAGCGAATGCATTAACATATACGTTCGTTGTGTTATTCGCATTAAAGTATTTAATTTCAACTGCACCTGAATCTGGCGGTGCATTTAACATACCTTGCAGTGCAACTTCTCTATCAACACCAAGAGCTTCAGCTACGCCCAAGGCAATGGCCACATTGTCTGGGAATACTAGATAATTGAATTTCCTTAAATATGATTCGGGCACTGTGTCTTTACTAACTACGATTAGTTTTGTCTTTCGTCTTTTCGCTATATTTGCAAAATATGAAGTAAATTCATCCTCCATAACAATAAGATGTCCTTTATACGGGATTGTCGCCGTAAAAGATTGCGCTACTTCTTTTAATGTTGGGCCTAATACATCCATATGATCTTCCATGACGTTAACTATCACACCTATATTGGCCTTCACTAAATCTTTCTGAAATGTAACCTGATAATCTGGATTAACTGCCATACATTCGTTCACAAGTGCATCCGCCCTTTGCTTTACAACTTTTTGTACGATGTCCCTTTGTTCACCAATATTCGCACCTTGGGGCTTTCTATATACTGGGTACTCTCTAGGAGTAAACCAATACAACATACGCGCGTCTGTGCCTGTAGTTTTACCAATAACTTTGTAATGATCTTCACGCAATATACTATAAATAAGCCTCGTTATAGTTGACTTACCTCTAATGCCATTGATATTTATGCGTGTTGCGATTTTCTTCAACCGCCGTGAGTGTTTTTTCTTTTCTACTATGCCTAACCACATAATCAATATCACGCAAATTATGATAAGTAACAAAGTTTGTCCCTCTCTTCATTAAGCTAGTTAATATTTAATTTTAGAATTAAATAACTTTTTCAACGTACATATCTCTAAATACATAAGATATCCAACGAATTTTGATTATTTTATTCTGTTATCGTCATACTATCATTTAGTTATTTATCTAGTTTTAATCATATAAATATTTTGTAAATATAATCTAAAGTCATATTTACATTTGGATTATATTCAATATTATCTATATTTATATTTATTTAACCTTTATTAAAGAATGATTAATAACGACTTATATCTAAAATGAAATATACTTTTACGCTTGCTTTACATTGGATTAAAACAGCTATGTTATTTTTTATTTGAATCAAAATATCAAGAGTTAAGTTAGGGAGGTAGTCATGAGTAAACCTGTTAAATTGGCAGTAGGCATTTATCTTGGGACAATTTTAATTTTATGCTGTGGATACTTAGTTTTAATACTTATAGGAAGTTTTCAAGGCAACGATATGCGTGGAGCCATTACAGACGCTAATAATACTAGAAATCTTGAAAGTGTCGGAGATATCGAGCAAGATTCACAATTTTGGGATGATAACCTAATCTTAAATATTCCTTAATTTTTAAATGTTATCGGCATAAAGAAACCACACTCAGAGATTGAGAGTGTGGTTTTTAAAATATTTAATATTGTAGTGCTGTTATACACCAACAACGTAACCGATTGTTGCTTCACTTACTTTACCGTTTACAACTAAAAAAGCACTCACTATAAAAACATAGTGAATGCTTAGCTTTATCTTGTAACTCTTACTTTAATGTATGAAAACTATCCCTTAAAAGGTAATATATTAGCCGCCTGCGCCTACACCGTAACCAATAGAAACGCTATTTATATTATTGCCATCAGTTTGGAACATAACAGCTTCTCCATTTTGAGAAGGTTGATAAACATATATATCGGCTGTTTTTTCTGGTGTTTTTACTTCACCTAAACTAGAACCATATGCATTTTTCAATTGTTGCACAGTTAATGTACCTTTAACTTTAAAACTAACTGAATTTGCACTTTTATGATCTTTACCTATACCTGTAAAATTTTGATCATATTTATTAAGTATGCCACTCCCTTGGTCCTCGGTAATTTTCACACCATTAAACGTTACATTGTTATGTTTAATGCCATCTATAAATTGCTTGTTTAATAAGAAACTTGGATCATTGCCAGCATATCCATGATAAGTATAATGTGGCGTTGTCGCTGCGTGTGCTATGTTATTTTGTGCTGATACTCCAGAGGCAGTTCCTACTCCAAATAATGTACCAAAAGCTACTGTAGTTGCTACAATCGTTTTTGTTGTCTTATTCATAATGAATCTCCCCTTTCGTTTATTACAAAATATTACTTTCTGATTACAATATTACACAATAATTACAAAGTTTCAACTTAAAACATGAAAAAATATAATTTAAATTAACTTATTAACCAAAAACAATAATATTTTATACAGCTATATGTTGCGTAGTGACGGCGTTTATTAAGCGTTGCACAATAGATGAAATTTCCGAGAAAATGAATTCACTATTTTTCATTTATAATTCATTTTTTGACAATAATAGTGGTAAGTCAGTCTATTTTTTAAATATAGCAGTTAAAAATCAAAAAAGATAACTGATTTTGGAATAACTTAGTATAAGTTCATTAAATCAGTTATCTGATACACTGTTATTTAGTTATAAATCTTTAACAAATCCTGATGATTTCTTACCAAAACCATTATATTGGTAAAAATTATGTGCATTTACACGTTCTTGACGATTACCACTGTTTAACGCTACTGCATCACAATTCAACTTAACAGCTAATTGTTCTGATTGTTTTAGTAATAACGTACCATTACCTTGTCCACGATAAGCGCTATTTATGACAAAAGCTAAAATACGCAAATAATGACCTGGCTTTTCCAAATTCATCATGTGACACATGCCACTAAACCCAATAATGTCACCTTTTCCATTGATTAGCAGCAACATGTAATAATCGTCGTGTTTATTTAATTTTTCTAAACGTCCAAGCAACTCTTCTTTAGTAGTCGGGTAGCCTAACTGTTCATATAAAATAAGAAAATTGTCTATTTGTTGTAGGTCATCATTATTAAATAATCTTGTAACGACACTCATCTAATCACCCTTATTATTTATAAAAACTCATATGTGGTTTAGCTTCTTTGTAATAGTTCATACGATCTTCTAAAGTTCCTGTATGTAATTCCAAATTATGACCATCAGGATCTAAAAAATAGATAGACCGTTTATCTCTCACATCTCTATCTCTTCCATTTAAAATAGTGACATTATTATTCTCTAACCAATTACACCATTCATCAAAATCTGCTTCGTCCACTGAGAAAGCTGTATGTGTATATGAATATTGAATATCCTTTCTCGGTATATCTGGTTCTTCATTTAAAGCAATCCATAGACTACCTATGTTGAAATACGCAGTAGTTCTGCCACTTAAAAGTAATTCCCCTTTTAGTATATCTTGATAAAAATGTATCGATGCTTGTAGATTACTTACTGAAAAACAAATATGATTTAAACCTTGAATCAATCATTACACCCCCATTTGATAATTCACAAATTAACTTATAATCCCTCATAAAATTCAATAATATTATCGTCTGGATTGGTCACGTGGAAGCATTTAATGCCCCATAACTGTCGTACTGTTGGTTCATCTAGCACATTAACATTATTTTTTAATGCGTTATATAATTTTTCAGGATTATCCGCTTCAATAATTATCATTTGTGTATTATATTGTTTATTCCCAAACTGGTCATCAAGCTCTAGTGCATCTGCCATCAACTATTGATCGAACAGCGACAAGTAAACACCATCAAAATTAAAATCTTCATAATTGCCCTGTCTATCACCAAAAACACACGGCGCCTTTAAAATATCATGGTAAGAATCGAACATATTTTCAAAATTGTCTGTGAGTAACCTAATATTAGTTATTTTCATAGCACCATCTTACTTCTTTTTTATTAAATACTACCTAATCCTTTTACTTGTTCGTCATATTCTTTAGTGAGCTCGTTACAACTTATTACCTTACCTTCATCATTGAATGTAAATACTGCATAAACCTCAACGTTGCCTATATTATTGTCCTTTTTCTCAACAATGACATCATATCTTAAAAATACAGTTTGTTTTTCTTCATCTATCAACATATCTTTAAAAGTTTCAATTGTTAAACTTTTTACTACAGCTTTCAGTTTTTCTAAATGTGCTTTAAATTCATCTATATTTGTTGTTATATGATCTGTTACTTGCACATATTCCGGCGCAAAATATGTGTCTACTTTATCTATATTCAGTGCAATCAATATATCGAGATAAACTTGTTCGATTTGTTGTTGTAACTGTTGTTTATTCATAATTATCCCCCCTGTAATTAATTTCATATTTCAAACAGCGAATTATATATTTACCCCTTAGCACTATATCTATAACTATAAAAACATTTTAAATAGCTATAAAAAGAAAAAACCAAATGCTATTAACATTTGGTTAGTCTTATCTTATATTCAATTTATGCTTCGTCTTGGACTTCTTTTACAGATTGCTCTACCTCATCGCGAGATACTTTTTCACGACCAGATTTCATAGCCTTTAATGTTTTATGTGCCAATACTAAAGGTAAACGACAAAACATCTTAATACTTCTCTTCTTGACTGCTTTAATGTATTCATCAGCTTTTGCTAAATTTTCTTCTGCATATTTAAATAAATCATCACGTGTCCAATCATCAGGTACAAAGCTTACTTTACGTTCATCTAAATCTTCTTGTTCATTTCGTAATATATTTACAGCTTGTAAACCACGACCATAACCAATCGCTAAATCTCTGTCTGTTTGTTCATTACCAAAAATGCTCCACAAATCAGACAACATAACACCTACCAAACCTGCAACATAGTATGTATATTCATCTAAATCTTCACGTGTATGAATCTCCCAATTTAATTTAGACCATTTAGACATACCATAAGCAGTTTCACTAGAATGCTCCATTACGGCAGGTAATGCCGCTTCAGGACACACTTTAATCCAATCACCTAAACGAATTGATACATCTGGTAGAATATCTTTTATTGGTGCAATGATAGATGCATACGCATTTTCATCAAATGGCTGTTTAAATAATTCACTTATTTGCAATAACACCGTATATTTCACGTCATTACTTATATCTGGATGATCTTCAATCTCATCAACTGCACGTAATATTAAATATGCTGAAGCGACTGCATCCTTTAAATCCTTTTCCAAAAAAGTAATAGGAATATAAAATGTACGACTTGTTGCTTTTAGCATGTTCATTGCATCTTTGTAATCTTTTTTATTTACCATTGCTATCACTCACTCCTTTTTATATGCTTAATTAACAATTTCAAACGTTTTAACAGTTCAAACTAACATAAATTGAATTATAATACCTCTTCAAGTCGAATTTTAAATACTAACCTTACAATGTTATTAGAAAGAATATAAACTATGTCATTATATTACTATTACGGCTTAACTCGTTAGTTATTTAAAGTTACTAGTTATTACAAACTTTAGAGAATTTAATTGCTAATACTTTTACAACTACTCTATTTGTGTATTCATATGTAATCAATGTGTCTCTAGTAATGTAAAACGCATTGTTTTTATTAGTTTTATAGTTTAATTATATCATAAGTTTTTGTACTGAAATATCAATGTCCACCATACTTCCTCTTGTAGACACTATTACTCTATTAAGTAAATCATAAGCGGATTTAATAAATTAAAAATTAAATATCATCTCATTTCAATTTCAAGATACTTTTATGATATACCTTTAAAACTATTAAATATATATTGCGCATAATCATGGTTTTCAGTATTTTTTAGTAGTGACAATGGCATGGCAACAATCAGATTTATCTAATGTTATAAATAATGTTTCCAGTTTAAATTGATTAAATAGTTTGGTTCAGAAAGTCCTTCTTTATAAGAGTAATCCAAAGTGTGATGTTAACTTAACTCTTCTCAGATCCTCTGCTGTAAGGCACATTTACTATGTATAATATAGCATTCATATAAAAGCTCGCTATAATCGTTTTTATATACTTGCTAAAAAGCATATGCACAATACTGTTTTTAAATTCGAGTACAATTATTACTACACAGTCTGCATAGATAAATTAGCATTCTTCTATACGCTTTAAATATGAATCTCCTCAAATAGCTTGTTATATACAATTAAATTTTTAAGATAGAGTTAATCTTTAAAGTGACAAAATTGTAAGGAAAAATCGATTTTCATTGGCTATTACTCCTTGTATAATGTGCTTTAAATTAAAAGAAAAGAGGAATTAAATGAGTGCAAAAAAAGGCACGGCTTCATTATCAAGGATTAATATCATTGATGTTATACGTGGTATAGCAATTATAGGTATTCTATTAATTAATATTCACTATTTCGAACCCTCTGGCATAAAAAGTATAAAAATTAACGCTTTTGACAATAAAATGATTAATTATATAGAAATGTTCAGCTTAAATAAGTTCCATTTTATATTTGCTTTTTTGTTTGGTGTTAGCACCTCTATTTTCATAAACAATTTGCAAAAAAAGAAATTAACTATTTGGATCCATATCCGCCGAATGATACTTCTCTTTATTGTGGGTGCACTCAGTTCTTTGTTATGGGATGGAGATATACTTAAATTATACGCCGTCATGGGTATAATTTTACTACTCTTCCATAGAGTGCCTACTAAAATAAAGTTAGGTTGTGGTATTTTATTAATTGCATTAGGTAACTTTTTACCTGTATTAATTAAGTTTATAGAAATAAGAGGTATTTATATTCCTAACTTGATTAATTCCTTTGTATTATTGATGGTTATGTTTTCAACATTAGGTCATATGTTATTAGGACAAGCTTTATATTATCTAGGGATTTTTACGAAACGAGCTTTATTGCCTAAATTAAAAATATACTGGCTCATATTTTTAATAATAACAATGATTTTATGGATTATTGCAATATTTATCGAAAACCAAAATATGTTGCACACATTTAATCAAAACAGTGGTCCGATTATTGGTATATTTTATATTTTATCTATTATACTAATATATCAATTTCGCCCATTTCAAAAAGTATTATCTTTGTTTATACCGTATGGTAAAATGGCATTTACAAATTATTTAGGTCAAACAATTATAGGTGTCGTTGTCTTAACACCAATATTTTCAAATTATACAGTTCATGTTTACGGCATGCTTTTATTATATGGAACCGTTATTGTATTCCAAATCATCTTTTCTTTTATATGGATGCATTATTTTTTATTTGGTCCTTTAGAATGGTTATGGCGTTGCGGAACATACTTAAAAATCCAGCCAATTAAAAGACCTAAAAATCATCTTTTCTTATAATAAAGCATATAGAAATAGCTCCCTCTTTAATGAATTGACCCCAATTAGTGTGAGTAATATAAAGACACTTTCGTTGAATTCATATAAAAATGAATTTATTCGGAGGTGTTTTTTCTATAAAAAAGTAGCGTATCAGTAGAAACTAAAAACAAAGTAATAGGTTTCACCAACATGTAGGAAAACAATATTCGTATGGAAAAGGAATTGAAGAAAGTACTATGATGATTGAACCAATTACTGTAACTTGATAGTTATAAGTCAAGTTCTTCTCATGTTCTATAACAATTTTGATAAATAAACTCGTTTTGACAGCTTTAATTGTCGCTTCTGCTATCGTGTTGTCATAAGGGTATCCTTTTAAGCTTAATAATCATTTTGTCCCAAGGTCGATATTACGGCTTCGATGGATTGATTGTAAAATTCTTTTCCGCAATCAGCATGACGTATTTTGACGTTATTTAATTGCTAATAAAGTATTTAACATAAGATAAAGGAGTTAAATATAGATGTACCTCAGGACGCTTAGCATTTATGGCCATACAACAGCTTTTGTCACTAATTTTTATTAATTTCAGTAATATATTTATTAGAGCAATACTCATCGCTAGTTCTATTGCATTAGTTTTAATATTTTTTGCCCAACTATCCGAAACATTAAATATTTAAAATCATTTAATAACCATATAAATCATTGAAATTGGAATATTAGTTTTACTTTTTAAGTGAGCAGAGTCATTGCTAATCTACAAGAGTATTATTACATTATAAGTGTATTAGAAATGTGGGGGGATACTAATGGGTAAAACTAATAAAAAAGAATTAGAAATACACAAAACAAATGAAACGCGTTCTAGTGGAATATCTAAAATGATTGAAGAGGGTGGATTGGGGGCAGATCAATATTATATTATCGACAAAAAGCAACCAAATCAAAAAATTTTAATAGAAAATATTGATCAGTTCAAAGAAGAAGTGAGTCAAACAAGTAATGATGATTTAATTGATTTATTAATATTAAACGCTCACGCAAATACTACTTCAAAATATAACCAAGCTCTAATCATTATCAAAAAAGAGATTACTAAGCGAATGGTATAAAACTATATTTTGAAATAGCTAAGACACCTAAAAGCTTAGGTGTCTTTTATTATGGCAAGGCGATTATAATCTTTAATAAGTTTAGTGTTAGTATTTATGTTAATTGATTCATCAGTTTCATATTACTTATAGCAAGTAATACAATATCAACGATAACGAATGCAATACTTTTAGCCTTTATATTTAATATTATATGATTTTTCGCTATAAAAATAAAATGTAATATACGCAAAACACAACATTGGCACTATAAATGATAATTGCATAGAACCAAATATATCAGCTGCTAAACCTTGAATTGCTGGCATTACAGCTCCACCAATGATTGACATGATAAGAATGGCCCCGGCAAATTCAATGTATTTGGAGTTAGTAACTTTTTCTATAGTTTTACCGTAAATAGTTGGCCAACAAGGCCCGAATAAAACACTTACAAAAACAGCTGCGTAAACAGCCGAAGTATTAGGCACAAGAGAAGCATATAATAAAACGATGACCCCTGTAATAGAATAGATCATTAGTATCCTATTTGCATCAAATTTTGATAACAATGAAGTAGCTATAAATCTACCTATGAAAAATGCAATAAAGCTAAATATCACAAAATTAGTAGCTAACCTTTCATTGATGTGGGGATTTACATCAAGCGCTAATCTTAAAGTAAATGACCATACTGTTGTTTGCAAACCCATGTAAATGAATTGCGTTAGTACCCCTTTTCTAAAGCCTTTATTTTTTAATAAATGCTTAATTGCTTCCTTAAAATCAACATTATTATTAGATTCTCCTTCTTCAGGTTTACATTCAGGAAATTTAATTACTACGAAGAGTACCATTACAACTACTAATACAACGATTAAAATGATATACGGCGTCATTGTACGTTGTAACATTTCAAGCCCAAATTGCGTGGCTTCCTTACTATTCATGACTGACATTTGTTTTTTTAGACTGTCCCCATTAGTAAAGATAAAATATTTACCAAGGATCGCCCCAATCATTGCCCCAATCGGATAAAAAGTCTGACTTAAATTAATTCTTTGTGTAGCTTTTTCTTTACGTCCTAATAATAAACTATAAGTATTTGCAGATGTTTCTAAACAGCTTAAGCCAATAGCTATGATAAATAAAGCTGCTAAAAACATACCATACGTTGCCATGTGAGACGCTGGGAAAAATAATGCACACCCTATAATATACATAAGCAATCCAGTTACAATCGTCAAACGATAGCTTGTTTTTTTAACTAGTAAAGCAGCAGGTAAGGCAAATATAAAGTACCCTCCATAAAATGCACTTTGAACAAACGCTGAAGCGAAATTACTCAAATCAAATATCGTTTTAAATTGAGCTATTAACACATCGTTTAAACTAGCAGCTGCTCCCCATAGTGGAAATAGCAAAGTTACTAAAATATATTGCAGTACTGGCGTTTTATTTAAAAACCCATCACGCTTTGTTTCAATTGTACCTTTCGACATTTAAAACACCCCTAATTATTTTACAATTTCTTTTAAATTTTCAATGTCTTTCCATGTAGGTAATGAAGGCTGAGACCCTAACTTTGTTACTGTACATCCAGATGCTTTAATCGCTGATTCAATAGTTTGGTCAATATTCCAGCTCTTAGATAAGCCATATGCTAAAGTGCCTATAAAAGAATCTCCTGCAGCTGTTGTATCTATAGGACTAACTTTAATTGAGTTAAAGTATTTGAATTGGTTTTTATTCACAAAAATTGCCCCATCACCCCCTAGCGTTATAATGACATTTTTATAACCAGCGCTTATCAAAATATCGGCTGCTTCCTTTGCATCTTCGATATTATTAATCGTCTTACCAGTCAACAAACCACTTTCAACTTCGTTTGGTATAAAATAATCAACTTTTTTTGCTATACTCTGATCAAAATCTTGAGCAGGTGCGGGATTTACTATAATGGTTTTATTATAATCATAAGCTATATCTATACATTGATAGACAACATCCATTGGTACTTCTAACTGAAGTACAATAATATCCGCATCTCTAATTAATTTTTCGTTATTCATAATATCTATGGTCTTTAATGCTAGGTTTGCCCCTGGGACAACAATTATTTTATTATTACCATCATTATCAATCGTTACATTACCTACTCCTGTTCTAGATATATCATCAAACAACACGGATTGATGTGCTATTCTTTCTTTTTTTAAACTCTCAATATGCTCTTTTCCAAATTCATCATTTCCTAACTTTCCTATCATGCTTACTTCTCCACCAAGTCTTGCAGCTGCTACAGCTTGATTTGCACCTTTACCTCCAGTATATTTTTCGTATTGTTCTCCAATAAAAGTTTCGCCCGTGTTTGGCATTTTTGAGGTTCTAAACACAAAATCTGTCATTAAGCTTCCTATTACTAATATTTTTTTCATTATTAGACCCACCTCTTATTTAATAATTCCATCTTCTTGTAATTCTCTGCCTAAGGCGCCACCCGGGTGATATTTTCCAAAAGATTGTTTTGAAAAACCCTTCATTTGTGAGACCGTTAATGCAATTGCATCTCCTATAACTAAAGTAGCTGTTGAGCTATTTGTTGGAGCTAAATTATACTTATCTGCTTCTTTTTTTATTGGTATTTCTATCACAATAGAAGCATTCCTACCTAAAGTAGATCGTTGAGACTTTGTGATAGCAAATATTTTTGCACCAATAGAATTGATAGATGATAAAACGTTTAATACTTCTTCCGTTTCACCACTATTGGATATTGCAAAAACAATATCTTCCTCACATATCATGCCTAAATCACCATGAATAGCTTCAGTTGAATGAACAAAAAATGATGGTGTGCCTGTACTAGCAAAAGTTGCAGCTATTTTTTTACCAATATGCCCTGATTTTCCAACGCCAAGAAATATAACCCGACCCTTACAATTTAAAATTTCAGTGACGCATTGTTCGTAACTATTATTGATACTATTTTTGACATCATTAATCGTATTTATTTCTGAACTAAATACCTCTTCTAGCAATTTAATGGATTTCATAAAATTTCCTCCTTTGTTTATGCCTATAGTAATCGATTACTATTAAGTCAAAAGTTAACTATGTTTATTTGGAATATTTATATCTGTCGTTAGTAATCGATTACTACAAAGTTATAACATTTGTAATCGCTTACATTAATATCAAAAAAATATAGTTCTTAATTACTATATTTTTTTAGTCGCTTAATTGAATTTCCTTCAATGATTTCACTACGTTTTATGTCAACTTGTTCCTTAGATTGATTTTCTAACTTACTTAATATATTGATAGCTATTGCTTCTCCCATAGATAATAAATCTTGTTCTAGTGAAGTAATCTTAATTTCAAATAAATTATTATTAGCTAAAGACCCGTAAGAAACAATTGAAACATCTTGTGGTATATTAATTTGGTACTTATCAAATACGCTAAGTACACCTTTAGTCATAACATTGTTACAAATAACCATTCCAGTTGGTAATGCAAGATCGTTATACAAGTGTTTATCAATGATATCAAATGTAGTGACTTCTTTGAACTGACCATTAAACATCCACTCTTCATGGAAAGTCAATTGACTTTCAGAGAGCGCTGATTTAAAGCCATTCAAACGTTCAATACCAGTACTCGTATTTAAACTTCCAGTTACTATACCGAGCTTTTCATGTCCTTGGACTATTAATTTTTTAGTCAATTCATAAGACTCTTTGAAGTTATTAGTACCAATGTAAGGTAATTGTTGATGTTCATCCATTTTTCTATCAATTAAAATAATAGGAATATTTCTCTCTTGTATCTCTTTTAAATTAGTTTTTTTACTATCGCAAGGAGATATGGCGATGGCATCAATATTTTTACTTAGTAACATACGAATAATTTCTTCTTCTTTTTCAATTGACTCATCAGTACTGCAAGTTATCAAATTATAGCCTTTATTAAATAGATATTTATCTATCTGTTTTGCTATAGTCATATAATATGGATTTTCAATATCTGCTACAATAATAGCTACTAAATTTGATTTTTGTGATCGCAAACTTTTAGCTACTAAATTGGGCTCATAATTTAATTGTTCAAAAGCATTTAATATTTGATCCCGCGTTTCAGAACTTACTGGATAATTATTATTGAGAACTCTTGAAACTGTTGCTGTAGAAAACCCCGTATACAATGCAATATCTTTCATTGTTACATTATGTGCTTTACTCTTTTGATTCATTAATAATCACCGCTTAATAATATTTCAACTGTTAATAAAATAATTATGAAACGACACCTACTGTCAGCATAATATTCGAATAAGTCCTTGTATCTCCAGTATTGATAACTAAAGTAATATCCTCTTCATTTGCCATCTCATAAAATTGCTGACGACTATAAGTCGTGAGTAACTTATCTTCTGCTATTTTGTTGAATTCACTAAAAATTTCAGGCGTTTTTCCTTCGTCTGGCTCCATAACTTCAATTTTTTCTATATTTATTACAGTTAATATAGATTTTAACACATCTGTGACCAAAGGTAAGTTAGGAGCGAACCCTAAATAGATCTTTTCTGCACCTTCATTAGCGTTTGTCATTATAGGATAATTACCGTCAGCAATCAATATTTTATTGCCATGCCCACTTTTAGCCAGTGATTTTAATATTTGTTGATGATTGCATTGCCCTTTTATCATGTTTCACCCCTCAAAATCATTATAGTAATCGATTACTAAATGCAAAATTACATTAAAAATGTTTGTTTGTCAAATAAACTATAATGATTACAGGGTATTAAGCGGTGTGGAAAATAGATAACCATAATTTAAATTATTAAAGGGGATCGATTTTAGAAACGAGTAAAACAAGTTTTTCTTGTTTTGATACTATATAAAAATAATTTTCAAAATGAATAAAAGGATTAGTGGATTTGATATCGCACTGGTGTTATATTACACTTTCGGTAAATAGTTAAAGGAGTGGTAATTGTGAATAATAAAAAAATTTATAACCTTTGGATAGATGCATGGAATAAGGACGTTGATATCATAGATATAATTGCACATGAGAATTGTACAATACATCAAGAAAGAATTGATGAAAAAAATTCAAAAGAAATAAGAGGCCCAATGGCACTTAAAGAATTAATAAATACGAGTAAAGACTTTTTTAAAAATTATAAAATGTCTTTAGTTGTCGACCCTATTGTAGATAACGATTATATTGCAGCTAGGTGGCGTTTTACGGGGATATATAATGGGAAGATGGAAGGTGCCAAGGCAAAAGAAGGTACAAAAGTAAGTTTTGAGGGTACTGATATTTTTTATGTAGAACATGAAAAAATAAAAGACTATTGGGTCTCCTCTGATGGTATTAGCTTTATGAAGCAGTTACAAGTTTTATAAGTGTATAAAAGGGCCTATTAAAATTGGCCCTTTAAAATTAGAAACTTAAAATCAGCAAAATTATCACTAGCTAGTTATATTTTTTACTTAATATAACTGTACCAATCGCAACAATAATCATTAAAGATAGCGCTCTGTAAAAATATATGATAAATCCAGATAAGGAACTTATTTTATTTCCCGTTATTTTAGTAACAATAAATAAGGGATTTTTGTGACTATAATTATTAAAATATCAAAGAAGCATTTCCATTTTTTGATATTTTAATTTTTTACTGTCTTGAATGATTTATTTTTCAAATAATCGTCTCCTTTTAAAAGTTCATCTACTGTAACATTAAATATGTCACTTATGATCAATAGTTTTTCAATATTTGATTATCCATTTTCGTTTTCCCAGTCGATATAGATTGTCTGCTTATGTATAATCCGTTTGCTAAATCTTCTTAGAATAAATTACCTTCTCTACTTTTCTTTTTTGGCTTTTTATGAAAATCCAAGTTTATTACGTCCCTTTATTAAAAATATTATAGGTAAACTTGATTAATTTTGTAAGCATCTTAATTAACTATCTTCAATTTAATCAAACCAAATTTTGTTCCTTCTTTTAAGCACAAGCTCTTTTTTAGATTCACAAATCATTGTGAGTTCTGATTATTATTTATCTACAATTGTATCTTACAAATCAAACTTATCTAGATAATGTAAATAAAAATAGGTGCCAAATCCGCACTAAGAAACTCCTCACTCTTTGCTGTAAAGCACATTTACTAGCTACCATTTCCCTTATATATTAGGTGAGTTTATTCTAATTTATCAAGTGAATTGACAGATCTTTACGAATGTTATATTCTTTAAATAATATTATTCTAATCAGAATTATATGATTTAATTAGATTGCACTTCTTATTTCTGAAAAATGAAGGGAGATCTCGTGAAATTAAAGTACAATTTTGTGTTTTTAACATCTCTTAGTTTTTGCATTATCTTTATTGTATTTGGCGCTTTATTCAATAAACAATTTGAAATAACAACAACAGCAATAACCGATTTCATTGCCGTGAATTTCAGTTGGTATTATTTGATTTTAGTAGTTTCTTTATTAATTTTATGCGTATACCTATTATTTTCAAACTACAGTTCAATTACGTTAGGAAAAGAAGGAGAGGCACCAGAATTTTCGCTAATTTCATGGTTTTCCATGTTATTTTGTGCTGGTATGGGCATGGGGTTAGTATTTTGGACAACTGCCGAACCCATCAGTGATGCTTTTGTTTTAACACCAGAGCATCCAGAAGGATCAAAAGAAGCAATTAAAACATCCCTGCAATACTCATTTTTTCATTGGGGTGTACATGCTTGGGGTGTTTACTGTATTGTAGCTTTAATATTTGCTTATTTTAGTTTCCATAAGGGGTATTCTGGTTTGGTAAGTGCAATGTTAAAACCTATACTTGGTGACGGCATTTCACAAAAAGTGATAGGCAATCTAAGTGATATATTAGCTGTTATTGCAACAGTAACAGGTGTTGCTGCAACACTCGGCTTTGGTACAGCTCAAATCAACGAAGGTCTACATTTCTTATTCGATGTTCCTTCCAATTTATTTATACAAACAATTATCATCATTGTGGCGACGATTATTTTCACAACTTCAGCTTGGTCTGGTATAAATAAAGGAATTAAATATTTAAGTAATATCAATATGTTACTTGCAGTCATCATACTCATTGCCGTCTTTATAGTAGGTCCAACACTCTACATATTGAATATGTTTACTGATTCATTGGGCAACTATTTATCAAATTTTATTAATATGAGTTTGAATTTAACAACAAATTCAAGCGACAAACAATTTTCCTGGATGAAGAATTGGACAATATTTTACTGGGCATGGTGGATTTCGTGGTCACCATTTGTAGGTATATTTATCGCACGTATTTCAAGAGGACGTACAATTAAAGAGTTTATTTTAGGTGTGTTACTTGTTCCTTCATTAATATGTTTTATATTTTTTGCAGTATTTGGTGCTTCAGCAATATATTTACAAGAAAATCATATTGCTAGAATATCAAGTTTTGATACAGAGACAGCAACATTTGGTGTACTAGCCCATTTTCCTCTAGGCTTTATTTTAAGTATTTTAACGATTGTTGTAGTAGCAATCTTTTTTATTACATCTGCAGATTCTGCTACTTATGTTTTAAGTATGTTAACGAGTAAAGGATCTATTACTCCCTCAGGTATCGTTAAAATTAGTTGGGGCATCATATTGGCATTATTTGCGATTATTATGTTTTATACAGGTGGTATGCAATCGATTCAGAATTTAATGATTATTACAGCCTTGCCTTTCTCCTTTATTATAATTTTGTTGATATTGTCTTTTTTAAAGGTCATACGACAAGAATTAAAAGGAGACAAAAACCGCAATTAATTTTTTTGAAAATTCGAATAATTTACACTTCAATAAACCTCATGACAAATAAAGATACCAACTTAGACTTATATATTTATTAATTTTAAATTCAAAGGGGTCATTAATATGTCAAAAAAACAAATACATTTTAACGGGTTTGTACAAAATTCACCTTCTCCTTATTCTTCTGGATTATGGAAACACGAAAAGGATATAGGAGAGAATCACATTGATTTGAATTATTGGATTGATCTTGCTCAAACACTAGAACGTGGTAAATTCGATTCTATATTTATCGCAGATGTTTTGGGCACATATAGTGTTTATAACAATTCATATGATACTGCTGCAAAATATGCAGTTCAGTTGCCATCGCATGAGCCAACTGCAGTTATTTCAGCAATGGCAGCCGTAACAAATCATATTGGGTTTACTCCTACGATATCTACGACGTATTCCCAGCCTTATAGTTTGGCTAGACAGTTATCAACTTTAGACCATTTAACGAATGGCCGTATTGGTTGGAATGTGGTTACATCTTACCTAGAAACAGAAGCTCAAAATTTAGGATTGAAAAAGCGATTATCTAAAGAGGAACGTTATAAACGTGCTGATGAATTTTTAAATGTTTCATATAAATTGTGGGAAGATAGTTGGGACGAGGGTGCTGTAGTAAAAGATACTTATTCAGATACTTATTCGGAACCTAGTAAAGTTCATAGAATAAATCATTTAGGTGAATACTTTGATATTTCAGCACCGCATTTAGTTGAACCCTCTATACAAAGAACTCCAGTCCTTTTCCAAGCTGGCGCGTCTACTCGTGGAAAAGCATTTGCTGCTAAACATGCTGAAGCAGTATTTACAAAACATAGATCGTTAGAAGATTTAAAAAGTTATATTTCTGAAATGGAAACAAGGGCTTGCGAATATGGTAGAAATAAAGACGATATTCGAGTATTTCCAATGGTATTACCCATTATTGGAAATACTGAAAGCGAAGCATACGAAAAGCATGAAAAATTAAAAGAATATGTAAGTTATGAAGGCGTTGCTACACTACTAAGCGGTCACACAGGTATTGATTTATCTTCAATTGATCCCGATACGTATGTAGAAGATTTGAAAACAGATGCCATTCAAGTTGACCTTGATCATTATGCCAAAGATCCTAACCACAAATGGACTTTTAGGGAAGCAATCAAAAATCACGCAATTGGTAACGGTGCTGTTAAATTTATAGGGACCAAAGAACAAGTAGCAGATCAATTTGAAAAATGGTCTATTGAAGCTGGTGCAGCAGGATTTAATATCACACAAGCTTATGGTATTGGTACATTTGAAGAATTGATAGATGAAGTCATACCCGTGTTGCAAAGTAGAGGATTATATAGAACAAATTATGAAGGACAAACACTTAGAGAAAATATATTTGGAAAAGGTCATCAAACAATTAAAGATACGCACCCTGCTAAAAATAATCACACACTTAAATTTCAAGTATAAAAATTATAATATTGTTATTCTCGAAACCTCTTAGTGTTTAGAAGAGGTTTCTCTTTTAACATAGAAAATAAGTTTTTATTATCTAGTTTTATATTTTTAAAAACATCAAGCCTTTTTATTGGAGCAAGACATTTCCAAACGCCAGTAGTGCCGTATACAATAGGCAAAGTATCATCGAAGTTCTCTTTATTAATATCTTTTGAGTGAGCTAAATCTTCTTTAGAACCTTTGAAAAGTACAAACGGTGATGTTATATGATAAATAGTCATATAATTTTTTAATCTATAAACAAATATATATTTATAGATAGAATACATACATTTTTTTCTATTGTGACCTTTGTTTTATCTGGCGTAAATCTTTTGTTTTCACGCATAAAGCATCGCAATTGTTGCATGACCACAAAGATTCATTTCATGACCAGGTGTAAAAAAGTATTCTACAATCTGACTTTTCATATTTAACTGCAGTCACAAGTTTTGAAGCTTAAATATACAGGAAAAGCCAATTATGTCAGTTTTAAAGTTGTATGGTACAAATATTGTATGTTAAATGGCAAGGTAATCCTTATCTATGATTAGCTTAATTTAAAATTTTCAATTGCTAATTTAATCTCATCTCTAACACGTTGGAATTCTGACCACTCTTTACCTGCTGGATCATCAAAACCCCAGTGTTCTTTTTTTACGTTTGATGGTAAGGAAGGACAATTATCGTCCGCATCGCTACATAACGTTACGACCAAATCTGATTTTTTTAAGATATCACTATCAATCAAGTCTGATGTATGGTTTGATATGTCAATATCTACTTCTTTCATAGCCTCCACTGCTTTAGGATTAACGCCATGTGTTTCAATACCAGCAGAATAGACATTCCAATCCTCACCTAATATTTTCTTTCCCCAACCCTCAGCCATTTGGCTTCGACACGAGTTGCCAGTACATATAAAATAAATTGTTTTCTTATCCATAATTAAATCCTCTTTTCTTAAAATATAATTAGTGTAAGGTATAAACCTAAGAGTGTTACAAATAGTACTGGAATAGTAATAATGATTCCAGTTTTAAAGTATGTCCCCCATGAAATTTTCACCCCTTTTTGTGTTAACACATGTAGCCATAATAAAGTTGCTAAAGAACCAATTGGCGTAATTTTCGGTCCTAAATCTGAACCGATGACATTCGCATAAACCATTCCTTCTTTAATAGTTCCTACTACATGAGATTGTCCAATAGCAATAGCATCTATTAAAACTGTAGGCATATTGTTCATAACAGATGATAAAAAAGCTGATATAAAGCCCATGCCCATGATACTGCTAAATAATCCATGATTTGAAATATTGGATAATACATCAGCTAAAATTGTTGTGATCCCTACGTTTTTCAAACCAAATACAACTAAATACATACCAATAGAAAAAAGAACGATATTCCACGGTGCGCCTTTTATCACTTGTTTTGTATGAACTGCTTTAGATTTACGAGCTAACAGTACAAAAATAAATGCAATAATAACAGCAATGATTGATACAGGGATTTGAATAAACTCACTAACAAGATAACCCATGAGTAGTATTGCTAATACAATCCAAGAAATCTTAAATAATTTAGGATCTTTAATTGCATTTTTAGGATCTGAAAGATTTTCTGTATCGAACGTTTTAGGTATAGATTTTCTGAAATATAACCATAAAACGAGAATACTAGCAATCAGAGAGCATATATTAGGAATAATCATTCGACTAAAATACTTAATGAATCCAATATCAAAGTAATCGGCAGAAACGATATTAACTAAGTTACTTACAATTAAGGGAAGTGACGTGGTGTCGGCAATAAAACCGCTGGCAATAATAAAAGGGAAAATCACTTTTTTATTAAATCCTAGATCCCTTACCATCGCCAATACAATGGGTGTTAAGATTAAGGCTGCACCATCATTGGCGAAAAACGCCGCTACAATTGCTCCTAATAGCATGATAAAAACAAACATTTTTAAGCCGTTACCGTTTGAAGCCTTGACCATATGTATCGCAGACCATTCAAAAAAACCAATTTCATCTAATATTAATGAAATAAGAATAACAGCTACAAATGTTAAGGTAGCATTCCAAACAATACCTGTTACTTCTAGTACATCGGAAAAGCTAACAACGCCTGTAACGATACCCACGACAGCCCCAATTAATGCTGTAATACCAATATCTAAACCTTTAGGTTGCCATATCACAAAAATTAAAGTTAATAAGAAAATTAAAATCGCTAACATTGTTATCATCAACACTCACCTGATTTCATATTTTTACATACACAGCGTTGGTTAGATGTGTTAATGATATTTAAGTTTTGATTAATATAATCTAAAAATTCATGATTAAGTTGATACATGTTTTTATTGCCATTTCTTCGTGCAGTAACTAACTCGTTATCTACTAATGACTTCATATGATGACTTAATGTAGGTTGAGAAAATTGAAAGTATTCCAACAAGTCACAAGCACATAACTCACCACAAGATAGTAAATCTAGTATTTCTAATCTGCTTGGATCCGATAAAACTTTTAGTATCATTGATAGTTCTTTATAAGACATGAAATATACCTCCTAGACACTAAATAGATTAACACCTATATAGATATACGTCTATGTTAGTTCATCTACTGTTTTTAACTATATATGGTTTGACGTGTATTACCTACTTCTTTGGCTAGTTACCGATAGAATTGCTTTTTCAAACAATTTCGTAACTCGATAATAAACTAAATGTGTTTGAGGTGCCTTAGCATTGGGAGCATAAAGATGGGTATTCTTTTTTTCTTACACATTCTAATTCTTCATATAAATAGGTTGTTTTTTCTTGTCACTTTATCTGCTATTATAGAATAACTTTATTTAACACAGTTGTATTAAAATATGTTAGACTTTTAATATGCCAAAAATAATAAATCACGAAGAAAAGAAAAAACAAATAATTCAATATGCTTTTTCTTCAATTGTAGAAAATGGTGCCAAGGGATCTACCGTAAGACAAATTGCAAAATTAGCTCATATGACACCTGGACAGATTAGATACTATTTTCCTAATCATTCAGAGTTACTAAAAGCTGTAATGTTTTCAGTAGAACTAAAAATAAGAGGGAGGATCGAAGCAATATTTACGTCCAAAAACCTTGACGCAATTGATAAAGCAAAAGAAAGCTTGCTAACAGTATTACCATTAGATCAAGAAAGATTAGCTGATATGGAAGTTTGGATGGCGTTTCGTTACGATATTCACGAATATGGCCAAAGTACACTAGACGATGGGCTAAACCAATTATGTACTAGTGTTTTAACTTTATTAAAGAATAATCATTTGTTGAAAGACAATTTAAACATACACCTCAATTCCATGAAATTACACGCATTAATTGACGGCTTGGCTTTGCATAAATTGCTCAACCCAATCCAAACTTCAAACGAAGATATTCAATCAATTGTAGATGAAGAAATAGCTAGACTAACGCAATAAAGGAGGCTTACCCATGAACTTTATAGTATGGCTCATCATTTTTTGTGAAGTGGCCTTTTGGGTAGTTATATTACTCGGGTTAGTAACAAGATATATCTTAAAACGAAAAACACTAGGTTTATTCTTCCTAGCACTTACACCTGTAGTAGATTTGATACTTCTTATAACAACAACTGTAGACCTCATGAATGGCGCAACAGCTGAAACCCCTCACGCTATAGCTGCAGTCTATATTTCAGTATCTCTTGTCTTTGGGAAAAGTATGATAAATTGGGCAGATCATAGATTTAGATATTATGTGATGAAACAAGGACCAAAACCTTACAAACCCGTAGGATTCGCTTACGCTAAAAATTATGCTAAAAATTGGTTGAAACATTTACTATCTTACATTATTGGAACAGGTATTTTGCATTTGATTGTTTATTTAATTAATGATAAAAATCGTACAGAAGCTATGGATGGGGTTATTCATGTCTGGACAGTTGTCATTATCATTGACTTAATCATTTGTATATCATATTTTGTATGGCCACCAAAAGGAAAAGTAAATCATAATTGACAATGAAATTAGTTTATAGTTTATGTAGGTTGTCTCCCCCTAATATTTTATCTAGTGCTTCATGAGGCCTTTGGCTTCTTCACTTCTAGGAGACAGTTTCTTTCATAATCTTCAATAGCTATATCAATATATTGTCATTTTTAAATTACTCTTTATAAAAATTTTTATGTATACAATTGTGAAATAAAAACCAGTAACTATTTTAATTAGTAGAAGCCACTGGTTTTGCTTTAAATATATTTTTTAGATATTGGCTATCATTCTAAACTACCAAATTGTGGTTTCCAAGGTGTTATAGTCATTTCAGTAATTAAGTCGTGATGGTAGTATGGATCTTTGTGAATGAGATCCATTAATTCCTGTTTATTTTTAACTGCGAAAATTAAAATTGCTTGACGTTTATGATCGCCATCACTAGGCCCTGATACAATGATTTTACCCTTTTTCACCTGCCGTTTTAGGTAACGAACATGTGCTAGCAAATATTTAGTCCACCCAGTCAAGTCGTCATGTGTGTAAGTTACTACGTAATAATTTTTTCTAGTCATTCTACACCATTCCTTTCTCATAATGTTATTTTTTCAACACACTTTTATCTTATATTCAAAATAAAAAATAAAGTCAAAGCTAAAAATTATATATTCAGCGCAGTTATACTTTAATTTATTACAAAAAACTGGCATAACCTATCGCTTAATAAAAGAAGTTTTATGTTAAAAGTTCAATTATTTCATCTACAAACTATTTTATTAATCTTATAAATTAAAGATTTTAAAATTTTATTGGCAAATAATCGAAAAATTTAACCTTCGTAACAAAAAATCTCCCTCCATTTAATAATGGAGGGAGCTCTTATTACCTTATAAGAATTTGTTTGTGTTTTTAATTTTTGAGCTTTCCACTCAATATTTTACAGTTATACGCGGCTTAACTTATGCAGTTACCCACTGTGAAGCGCCTTCTGTATCATATAATTTCTGAGCTGCTTGGTCTTGAACTGATTCAGGTGCTTCTGTAGGAGATTTACCTTGATATTCTGAAGGTGCTACTGAATCCCATGTGCTTTGTAGGAATTGATATTTTCCTGCTGCTCCTGATGATGCGTTAACAGCTTTTGTATCTCCACCTGATTCACGTTCTGCAATTTGTTTTAAATGACCATTTACATCACTTGATGAACCGCTTGAACTTGCGTTTGAGCTTGCTGACTCATCAGATGAAGTTGATTGTTGTGATTGTTCTTTTTGTGGTTGCGCTTGTTGTTGTGACTGTTCTTTTTGTGGTTGTGCTTGTTGTTGTGATTGTTCTTTCTGTGGTTGTGCTTGTTGTTGTGATTGTCCACTATTTGAAGTTTGTTGTGCTTGATTTGTATCCTCTTGTGAACCATTGTTATAGCCATTATAACTCCAAGTATAGTTTGTACCATCTGACTTAAAGTTATAGTTTGTGCCATCTTGATTAAAGTTATAGTTATATGAACCTTTTTGAACTGGAGATTCATTTAATTGATTTGAATTAGATTGTGCTTGTTGCGCTAATTTTGATTGGTCAACATTGTTTTCTGCAGCGTTTGCTGAATGACCTGCTACTAATCCTGTAGCGCCAATACCTAAAGCTAATGTTGAAGTAATAATTGTTTTTTTCATTATTTAAATCCTCCTAATAGGTGGTTATTACTCGTTTATTGCTATGAATTACTTAAGACATCACCCACTGTAACATGAAAAAACACTGTTTGAGTTACAGTGAAGTGAAAAAGGTATTTCATTTTTTTACAATAATCTGCTTTCGCCTCTGCTATGTAATGTTTAAAAGTTGGGCACAAACGTTTTGAACGATGCATTGCACGTTAATGACTGTAATGTGCATGTAATCTGCCTGTACTTAATAACGAATTTTTACGTATCATGAATAGATAACTTTGAATTAAAATTTCAAATCAAAAGCACTTAGAAGCTTATTATCCTTATATAATATAAAACCTTAATATATTATATAAATCCAATAGTAGGTCAGCTAAAAATTGAATTATTCCTGCAACTATATTAATAGTATTATCGATAAATACTACTAATATTGGTCCTTATATCATCCTTTTTATGCTAGAAAACTGTAAATCTTCTTTTCTTAATTTACAATTTCGGTCTACGAAACAGCTATAACGTTATAATTTTTCTTAGGCTTGCAGACCTTTCAGACGCCCATAAAAATTCGTCTTCATACAAAATAAGCTGCTAACTCCTCAATTTTGTAGGAGTTAGCAGCTTATTAAATACTATGATTAACTTTTATATTTTCACGAATTCTGTATTAGCTATGCCACAGTATTCAAAACCGCTTCAACTATGCTTTCTTATATTTCTTCTGATTAAAGTAATAAACAATCAACAATAAAATAATCCATAAAGGCGAATAAAACAGTGCTACGCGTGTATCATCGGCAAATAGTAACATAACTAACACAAAGACGAAAAAGGCTAATGCACCATAAGAGCCTATGATACCAAATGGGTTTTTGAATATAGATTTTTTGTGTAATTCAGCATTTTCTTTTCGATATTTAATGTAACAAATTAAAATAATTGACCATATAAAAATAAAGAAAATCGTAGCAAGTGTTGTCACTAATGTAAATACTTCATCTGGTATAAAGTAGTTTAAAATAGCTGAGAAAAATAATACAACGCCTGAGAATATTAACGCTGGGTATGGTACGCCACGTTTATTTATTCTTCCAAGTATTTTTGGCGCATGGCCAGTGTTACCTAAACCATAGACCATTCTACTATTACTAAATAGACCACTATTCGCAGCACTTGCAGCTGATGTTAATACTACAAAGTTTACAATGCCTGCCGCTGCAGGTATCCCTGCTAACACAAATAAATTAACGAATGGACTTTCTGTAGCAGAAACCTTATTCCATGGTGTAATACTCATGATAATTAATAAACTAAGTACGTAAAATATTAAAATACGATACCCTAATGAATTTACCGCTTTAGGTAAGTTCTTTTCGGGATCCTTCGTTTCACGTGAAGTCACGCCAACGAGTTCAATACCTACGAAACTAAAGACGGCCATTTGAAATGCCAATAAGAATCCCATTGCTCCATTTGGGAAAGGTCCACCATGCGTATATAAATTATGGAAACCTGCTTGGATACCATTGCTTGATTTAAAGCCTGTAAATATCAACCATAACCCAATTACTATCAATAAAACAATCGCAATAATTTTAATTAATGCAAACCAAAATTCGATTTCTCCAAATAGTCTTACGGTCATTAAGTTTAATATTAATAAAATCAATACCGTTCCAATCGCTGATATATACGAAGGTATATCCGGGAACCAATATTGAATATATTTAGCAGCCGCTGTTATATCTGCAATTCCCGTCGCTACCCAACAGAACCAGTACGTCCAACCGGTTAAAAAGCCAAATAAATGTCCTAAATAATGTTCGGCAATATCAGTAAATGAATTATAGTCACTATTTGATAATAACAATTCACCCAGTGCTCTCATCATGATAAATAAGAAAAATCCTATAATAATATATACTAATAAAATGGATGGTCCAGCTAAAGAAATACTTTTACCTGCCCCTAAAAATAACCCTGTGCCAATTGCTCCCCCAATGGCTATCAACTGTATATGTCGATTGGTCATTTTACGTTGCAATTCATGATCTTTCATCTTTTTCACTCTTTTCTAATTAATAAAACAGTATTAGTTATGTATCGTTCTTAGCTAATATGATTGATTTCACTCTACAAAGTTACTTCAATTTCCTCATTCTAATTACTATTTATTGATAATTTTTTAAATCAAAAAACTTCACCATTGTTATTAGAGAAGTTAATGTTAAACACATTATCAAACTTTAAATAGAACTATTCGTATGGAAATAGTTGGAATTATAGATATACTGCTTTAGTTAAATCACTAAAAAAGCTAGATTTATATCTAACTAAACTTTTTATGGAGTAACAATTTTGTTTAATAGCAAAACTTATAACATAACCTAAAACAACAATATGTTTACCATATTACTACTTTAAATCTTTCACAACAATAATATTCTGAATTTTCCTTTTATATTTTAATTAAATACTTCATTCTTCTTAATATTGTATAGAAAGATGTAGCTTTCCTATTGGAAATCATAGTACCCCTCTTTTATCTATAATGTTGTAAAAATAACCAATACAATTTAATTAAAGAAAAACTATTAGAAACAAGAATGGTAGTGATTTCCGGGGAAATAAATGATGAAGTTTCCAGAGACGTCTGCAACAAATTATTATTGTTAAAATCTATGAGTGATGACCCTATTTATTTATTTCAACACAAGGTAGCCACGTAGACGCTGGTTTTTATATACGTGATATGATTAATTTTATTAAACCTAAAGCTAATATCATAGGTTAAGGTTGGGTAGTCAGTGCCGGTACTTCCATCTATATATCAGGAGAAAAGTAGAAGAAGATACAAACAGAAACTACTGGTTAACAGTCGAAGAAGCGCAACAATATAGCATCGTAAATAAAATTATTAGCAACCGAGATGAAATTAAATAAACTAAATAATAAAAAGGTAACCTTATACAAAGTTACCTTTTTGATATTACCAAAATTCATTAAAAATATGAGTAATGTGACTTACAAATTTTTATAATCATCAACACTTTGGATACGTTGCTTTAATTCTGTAATAGCATTATCAAGTTCATATGTTGCATAGCTACCAGCTAATAAGCTTTGTGCACGTGCTACAGAAGTTTTTAATTGAGCCTCGTCTTGGTTCACAGATAAATGACTTTCAGTTAAATAACTTTGAGCTTGTGATATAAGCCCATTTAATTGATGCTTTTTCTTACTTAACTCTACCTGACCAGCTTCAGACTGCAAATGAACTTCAAATACTTCGTTATATATTGACGATACTTTATTGATAGCTGTTAAAACGACTACTTCGTTTTTAGCGTTTTTCTTTTTATCAGCATAGCTTAATATATTTTTTAATTTGTTCTGATAATAACTAGATCCAGTTTCTTTAGCCCACTTTACATAATAGTGTCGTGAATCAAGTAAATCTTGTAAATTTTCTTGTGGTGAAACAGAGTAATTACGGTATTGGTATTTTGCTGCACTTGCTTTACTTTCTTGTACAGTTGAAACGCCAGTCGTAGCTAATAATGCGCCTGCAATACCAATAATTAATTTATTCTTGATGTTCATTGAGTGCCTCCTATTGTTAGTATTTCAGAATTAATAGTATATTAATTTATAACTATAAAATAGGGTTAATCTTGTTTTAGTAAAAAGCACAAAAAAATAAGTAAAACTCTGAAAATACCTACTCATAGAGGTATAAAATTCATTACATTTAGTTGTCTGAATTTTAAATTATCAAGTAGACGAGCAACTCCCCAAAAACGTAATTTAACAACCCTTCCATATTTTTTTCTTCAAAAAATTAAATCTTTTTATTCATTTTAAAAGCTCCTTACCAATAAAATAAAAAAAGTTAATAAGCTTTATTAATACCAAAAATACACTATCGGAAAGAATCCAATTTAAATCCATAAACTAAAAAATTCATAATACTATCATCTGAGACAGCATATAAAATATGTTAATCCTAGTATGTTTAATTGTTGGATGGTTCATTAAGTGAAATTATTTTTTATTTAAAGGTTGTATGAACAGTATTAGCTTAATGTAATTCCAAAAATATTATTTTTAAAAAAAGATTAATATGTTATTGTTACTATAATTAAAAACTTCGAGCACCTAACTTGTATTACTAAAGGGGCTAATATTTGGAAGATAATAATTTCCGAGGAAATAATAAAAACAAAGCACCACTTGTATCGTCATTACCTATATTTTTATTTTTTATAGTAATGTCAGTACATACAATAGTGGTGAAAAATAATTTAATAGCTATCAGTTTATCTATATTTTCATTAATTATTTTTACTTCGATGACCATTTTATTGCTTTATACATATATAATGGATAAAAACAATTGAGAGCGCATAAATAATTAAGGAGGTACGGTATGAAATTTGTTTGTTTTAACACTATGACAGAAAAAGGTCTTACTAAAAAAGTGAATGAATTTTTAGAAGAAAATCCTTATATCGAAATTATTAAATTTGATTACGAAGTTTCAACAAGTGGTTACGGTGTAGGCATACTGTATAATGAAAATAAAAGCATTTAATCTCTAAAATTTCATTTACATAAATAGTTTAAGCTTGGCATTAATTTGCCAAGCTTTTTTCACATCCAGAATTTACTTAATATTTACCTTCTCAAGTAAGTATTTTACTAGTTGCTAGCAATTATCAAAACTTTAAATGAAGCATGATAGCATTAAAATGGAACGGTTTAATTAATGACAACCACTTCATGAGGAGGTACAACTTTGAAATTAAGAGAATTTTTTAGCAGAAATGACGTTAATAAAGCGAAAGTTTTCACAAAGCGTAAATACAATGAGTTTTTAAATTTAGAAATAAACACTTATAACATTACAGTATTAGTAATTTCAATTATCCTTGTTAGCGCCATAACTACACCATTTTTAGGCATACCTCTAGGTATCTTAGCTGGTATGTACATTATAGAAAGTAAAAGGAAGAAATAAGCAACTACTAATTTTTTTAGGTATATTGCTATTTAAATTAAAAATATACACTGTCACTCCGTAAATATAATACTTAAGGAATTTTTATTAGCTCTAAACAATGATTTTTGTCATAACAATTTGGACATTTTAATTTCCTTGTTTTTATTGTATGTGCAGCAAATAACCATTTTATTAATTTTGGTTTAAATGTATTGTGGCAATTAGGACACATATAAACAACCGCTTTAAAATACTTATTAGTTATTGCCATCGCACAAGTAACACCAATGATAAGTGTTACAAAAAATGGTAAGTAGCTTTTTATCGCAAAACTAATTGAGAAACCTACTAGCTGAATAAAAGTAGCAAAACCACCTATAATAAATAACTTTTTATATAAATCGCTTCTTTCATCGTTTCTTTCCATAGCATTTTCTATGTCTATTAATTTTTTTATTTGAGAATTTGAGTTGTCAGTGATTGTATTCTTAATATTTTGTATATGTTTTAATTGTGATTGATGTTGTTAAATTTTGTTAGTTGTTTCATTTATTTTCTGATCCAATAGTAAATTAATTGCTTTCATATCTTTATCACTATCTAGTAAAACTTTAATATCTTTTAATGATATATCCAGTTCTTTTAAAATTAAAATCAGCTGTAATTTTTTTACTTCACTTTCTGTATAAACCCTATAACTATTTTCTTTAATATATGCCGGTTTTAATAAGCCTTTTTTATCATAATATTGGATCGTTCTATTAGATATACCAAACATATCACTTAATTCTCCAGTTAAATATTCAGACATAACTTTCACCTCCACTTTTATTTGTATGCTATTACGTTGGGTATGGGTCAATATAAACAATCAATTTTTACTTAGTATTATTTTATCCTTCTATATAAAGTTACGTAATACTATTAAACTCAATAAAAAGGCCCGTAAGGCTACGGGAGTTATAAATGAGTTATTATCTATTATAATGTTCTTACTTATCGTTATTATTTTTCTTTTTGGGAGGAACCTTACTCTAATTAGATTTACAATTATCACTGCAGTAAAAAAGCAAATTTCCCATTGGGTTTCAGTGAAATTTTTCATAATCACCAAATATATGTAAATTAAAAATAAAATACCTATTAAGATATTAAAATACATTCTTAACTTTGATCTATCCATAGTTATCACTCACTTTTAACTTATTAGATATTTAGCTAGTTTCTATTTTTATTTTTTTGTTGCCATACAACAAAAATATTACCTAACAATCCGATAACACCACATAACAATGCTAATAGGAATGTAGTTTGACCTACATAATAGGCAATTAAGAATATCAAAACGCCTACAACAATGCTGATAATCCACTGACTTGTTGTCATGTTTTAACTTCATCCTTTTTAATTTATAGTTAAGTATTTATTATCCACACTATCATATGTAAAGCTAAACAAATAAATATTAATGATGATTTATAATTTAAAAAATAAACTAAAATAACATTTGCAAACTTGAAAATAATTCATAATATATTATTATTAAAATAACGTATATAACATTTAATTACATTAATAGTTTAATGAAAATCATTCAACTAAGGAGAGATTTTATGTTTCTTGAAAAACTCGTCTGTAGCAACTGTAAAAAAGAAATTGGCAAAAATGAAAATATAACGATTAAAACTAATTCCAAAAATTTAAAAGGCTATGCCTTATTAAGTAGTTGGGCTAAACTTCAAAAAGTTTATTGTGAGAAATGTTCTTAAAAACCAGTCTTTTATAAAAATTTTTAAGTAATTAATACATTAAGACTGTAAAGATATTAAAATATAATACAAAACCACCCAATAACATATGTGGGTGGTTTTAATATCACAAGAATAGAAAATAAGAAGCTAGCTTTAATATACTAACTAACATCATCTTTATAATTCACTCTATTTCTTTTATGCTTTTGATTTTATATTCATCTATATCAAATGCCACAGCATTGGTTTTCACTCGATACGAACATTTATTATTATTTTCTTCTGTATCATCATCCAAACAAGCCGTCCAATAAATTTCCAACCATCACGATCAATAATTTCTACATTTTTACCAACGTATCATTTAGTTTACTAATCACTCCTTAACCTTCTATCAAAAGCTCTAACACCAGCAACAATCATCGTATTTCTTGGTTAGTTTTGATTTTTTCTTGGATGCTAATTATTAATCTATATAGTTGCTTTTTATTATAGCAACAAACAATGTTATGAAGCATTTATATTTTTACCCATATCTATGAATTATTTACGATATTTTTCTAATAAGCTCTTTCTTTTAAAAAATTACTTATTAATTTACTATACGCCTTTACATTTTATAATTTCCTTACTAATTGTATTAAACTTGAATTTTCTGTCCCCCGTTAAATTTCCACACAGAAATAACCCCGTAAGCCTAAACCTACGGGGTTCGTACAGTTACAATATCTATTATTGTTCTTCTTTAACATATTCTTATTCCACGAACAATTATTAGCACTCAAAATATTGTTAAATCAACGCTTAATACCCTTTATTTCTATTTTGAAAGTCTATAAATATACACATTATTTCACAACTTTGCGAAATTTTTACCAACTCAAATTTTGTCTTAAACATTATATCTTTATGAGATTAAAAACTTTTATTTACTGTCTCATTTTTAAACTTAGTTATAATATTTATCTTAACTACATAGTCTAAATTAATCACGGCCTTTTTTGGTACTGTGACATACAATGTATTGTCGTTTGATTTTTCTTTATCTATTTCATCTACTTGTTCTTCTTCGTTAGTTGCAAATAATAGTATTAATCCAGATGCTTTTTCATCACTTAAAAGTTCGTTTACGATACCAACATTCATCAATATCAACCTCCTATTTATTGATACACTCATGGAACCAATTATAACCATAGACAAATACTATCGATTATATAATAAACAATAGTTAAAGGGTATAAAAAGAGCTATCACCCATTTAGAGCAATAGCTACTTTAACTTTTTTTATAATCTTTACTTATTACATGTGTCCCCATATTTGGGTGAGTGGAATTTAAATAATTAAACCTCAAAATGGAGCCGTGTAATTTCACAAAATCCAAAATTGGATTCTACTACCGTATTTTACAACCTCATGTACCAAGTTGGTTCGCTCATATCAGATTACTCTGCTTTCTCTTCTCTTTTCTTAGGACTTAATTCGTCATATGTTCTACGTATGCTTTTGATAAAAGCATTTTATTAATTAAGGTATTTAAAAAAATACTATCCTAATTTAAGACAGCAGTTATTATCAAATATTATCTATAAACTAGCCCACCATCAGTTAAGATAGATTGACCCGTAATATACCCGGAATCTTCAGAGGCTAAAAATGACACTAAATTAGCAACATCTTTTGGTTCTTGATAACGTCCTAATTTTATAGCTGATGAAAATTCTTTGAATGCATCGCCTGGCTCCATATCGTCATTATATTTAACCATTTCTTCATCTATTCGATCCCACATTTTAGTTTTTGCTACACCAGGGCAATATGCATTAACTGTGATGCCATCTTGTGCCAATTCTTTAGCAGCAGTTTGTGTAAAAGAACGTACTGCATGTTTAGTAGCTGAATACGTACCTAGCATTTCATAAGATTCATGACCCGCTATACTACAAGCGTTTATTACTTTGCCCTTACTATTTTGTTTTTTAAATTGTTCTGCAGCTGCCTGCGTACCAAATACAGTACCATAAACATTTACATTGAATAATTTGTTAAGTTGATTTTCATCAATTTCTAAAAATGACGAAACCGCGTCTACTCCAGCATTATTAACAAATACATCTATTTGTCCAAACTCTGTAACAGCAAACTGCACTAATTCTTGTTGTTCTTTTTTTATTGAAACATCGCTTTTAAAGGCTACAGCATTAAAACCTTTATCTTTAAATTCTTTCTCTGTTTCTAAAAGTAAATCTTCATTAATATCTTGAAGAACAATATTAAATCCATCGTTGGCTAGCCTTAGAGCAATTCCCTTACCTAATCCACCTGCTGAACCTGTTACGATTGCTACTTTACTCATTAAAAACAACCCCTTTAATTTTGTCTTATATTTATTTTATTATTTATAAATTTCCATAACAAGATATTAGCTTTTTTATAGTCGTTTATTATTTCCAAAAAGTTTCATTGTATATTATTAGTAATTTTAATCTTGTTTATTACTTTTTAACACAATCTACAATGGCTTAACTATGATATATAATGCGTTTTAATTTTTAACATAACTTTAACTAACTATGACTAATTTGACACGTAAAACAACCCACCTATTCATTTAGGTGGGCTTTTGCATACTCATATAAATTAAAATAAAAATCATTCAATTAACTAAAAATACACTTTATTTTTTCTTTAAAAAGTGGAAAATATACATACCGATAACCTTTTAAAGTAGGATGCGCATCATCAGCAAATAACGTGTTATCATATTTTTTAAGCTCATTAGCTTCCGGATTATTCCAAACATCTAATATCTCAATATCCCACTTATCTTTTAATTTATACAATACATTTATTAAATGTTCGTAATATGGATCTGATTTTCTTATACAAGTATAAAATAAAACAGGAGTGTTCCATGTATTTTTTGCATAGCTAATAATGTATTCCATTGCACCTATTGTCGTTTCTATATTAAAATTTTCCAAATCATAATCTAAACTTATCTCACCTAATGCTTTTTTAAATCTACTATCATTGGTTGATAACTGACAAATCAATAAATCATAATAATTCTTTTTCAAATCCTTTTTCTTTATTCTTTGAACATATGAATTTTTTCTACCCCTGCTAAAGTAGTACCTGATATCGCTTCCTTTGTAGTGTTGACCTTAGACTCTTCTTTTAAAAACTCAACAAATGATACTCCATGAGATGCTGCTCCATAAGTTATAGAAGAACCTAAAAAAAGAATCTTTTTACTATTTAACTTATCATCTTTCTCTAAATATAAAGCATTAGGACGAAATTTACTTGCATTCCCTTTTTTTATATCATTTAATACACTAAAGACTGTTGAAAAAATTTTTTTCGCCATATATAAACCAATTAAAACAGTTAATTTTTTCAAAGCTATCACTCCTTTTAAATAAGTAAAGTTAATTAAACAAAGTATATCTAAAAAAAATAATAGAAATCATTCAAAATGTTAATCTAAAATTTCATTTTATTTCAGTTATTTCACTTAATTTTATCTTAATTAAACCAGTTTCTTCATTTACTCGATAAGTTGAAACCTACTGCAGTTCCTTTATATATAGCAACAAAAAATCACCCAGTGACTAGTGTAGGTGACTGGAAGTTATATAATTTTTTATTTCTTATTACTTAAATATATCGGAATAAATAATAGTAACATAACACTTAAAATGCATGGAAGAATCTCAAAAAACATCTTATAAACCACCTTTTTTATTAAGATAGCACAAAATAGGGCAAGTACATAAGTGCTTATCCCTAATGATTGTATATTCGATTATACTTCGTCCTCTATTGCTACGTAAAAACAACCACCTAAAAGTGATCGCAAAAAGTTTGTTTTGATTTCATAGTCAATAAACATCTATTTATGTATTTTAATAGCCCTATTGTTTTTTTATGAACAAACAAATACGGTTTACTGACGAATAGCTTACTCCGAATATTTCAACACTTGTCCTAGTTAGGTATTAACTTAAAAGCAAGTCAAGCACACGGTAGGACATTCAGACCATAAAATGGTGCTAGAGGTGTATACACACGTCACAGATAAAATGGCTAAAGATATCATGAGTAAATTGGAAAATATAAATTTTAGTTAAAATGCACGTTTAGTACGGCTTTTTTTGGTGGATATCACAAGTAATCATACTCTGCCAATTTTTGCGAAATTTAAAACTTAAACAACACAAAAATAACCCCGTAAGCCTATGCTTACGGGGTTTGTACAGATACAATATCTATTATTGTTCTTCTTTAACATATGGTAATAATGCCATATGACGAGAACGTTTGATAGCGATTGTCAACATACGTTGATATTTAGCTGAAGTACCTGTTACACGACGAGGTAAAATTTTACCACGTTCAGAAATAAAACGTTTTAATAATTCTGTGTCTTTATAGTCGATGTGTGTAATTCCGTTTGCTGTGAAGTAACAAACTTTTTTACGACGACGTCCGCCTCTTCTTGGTCCACCTGCCATGGTTAACTGCCTCCTTCAAATTAGATTTTTATAATATGTTCATTGTTTGTATTGTTTATCTTAACACTCTCAAAAATAGTGTTTAACTATGCACTAATAATTAGAATGGTAAGTCATCATCACTAATATCAATAGGGCCGTTCGCATTAGCGAATGGGTTATCTGATTGATTATTGTTTGATGAATTGTTGTTATTGCGTGACGTGTTTTGTCCAGATTGTTGACCACCAAAGCTTTGACCGTAATCTTGGAAGTCATTGCCTCCAGATTGGTTTTGGCGTTGGTTGTTTTGGTTTTTAGGTTCAAGGAATTGAACGCTATCACAAACAACTTCTGTAACAAAGATACGACGTCCTTCTTGGTTTTCATAACTACGTGATTGTAAGCGACCGTCAACGCCAGCTAAGCTACCTTTTGATAAGTAGTTATTAACATTTTCTGCTTGTTTTCTAAAAACGACGCAGTTAATGAAATCAGCTTCGCGTTCCCCTTGCGCATTGGTAAACGTACGATTTACCGCTAAGGTAAATGTCGCAACGCTCACGCCTGAGGGTGTTGTTCTGTATTCTGGATCCTTAGTTAAACGACCTACTAAAACAACTCTGTTTATCATTTAAGCGCCCCCAATTATTTTCTTGTCTTATCTTCGTCTTCACGGATAACGATGTAACGGATGATATCATCGTTAATTTTAGCTAAACGTTGGAATTCGTCAGTAGCTTCGTTATCTTCTGTTTGAATACGAACGATGTTGTAGTAACCTTCAGTGAAATCATTGATTTCATAAGCAAGGCGACGTTTACCCCAGTCTTTAGCTTCAAGTACTTCTGAACCTCTTGAAGCTAAAATGCCGTTGAAACGTTCAACAACTGCTTTTTTAGCATCTTCTTCAATATTCGGACGAACGATATACATAACTTCATATGTTCTCATTTATCTTTGCACCTCCTTGTGGACTATACGGCCTATTAAAAATCAATAGGCAAGGAATAATTTTCATTACTCACAATCAAGAATTATAGCATATGATTTTACATTTTACAATGCGTTAAACATGTTCAAGTTCTTAAAAACTTAATTAGAGTGTGTAGTTTGACAATTCAATAGTAACTTTAATTAAAATTAATTAAAATGTTTTGTTGCACTATTTAAATATTTTAAAAAGTAAGGTTGCTAAAACGCTTTAATTATTTTAGCATAGGTGCTAATTAAATTTAAAAATATTCAAACATCAATCTTAGCGGATTAGATGTTGAAAAGGAGAAAAATTATGGTTTCAGTTATGAAAAAAGGAATTGTAACGACGTGTGCTGTAGTAAGTGCGACGTTTTTATCTTATTCAGTACATGCTGCTGAACAACCAAATGCTCAAAAAGGGACAATGGGTTATGGTTATAAACAATATTTATCAAAACATCCAGATAAAAAAACTCAAAATAAAGTGCAAACAGAAACAGGTACAACTCAACAAGGTAAACGTGTCTTAGATATTTCAGAATGGCAAGGGGACTTAACTGCAGATCAAGTTAAGAAGTTAAAAGCAAACTATGATTTTATTATCATTCGTGCCCAATATGGTTCCGAACATATTGACACTTCACTCGAACATAATTCTGAACTATTGGATAAATATGATTTACCATTTGGTGTTTATTCTTACAGCATGTATGAAAATCCTGATGATGCAAGATACGAAGCACAAACGTTATATAATAGAGCACCAAAAGCAAGTTTCTACATAAATGATTTCGAACAAAACACAGTGACTTCAGGAAGTATTGATGATAGTACGAATGCTTGGTACGACGAAATGAAAGGTCTAGCAGGTAATAAAAAGGTCTTACTTTATTCATACCAAAACTTTATGGAAGAGAATTTGACTAATACTGTTAGTACTTATGATGGTTTTTGGTTAGCTAATTATAGTGAAACACAACCTTCACGCGAGTATGCATTATGGCAATACACTGATCAATACCACTCACCTGAAATCGATCAAGATGTCGACGCAAATTATACAAGTCCTGACAAAAATACAAGCTGGTTCATTTCATAATAACTCATAAAGACCAAGTCTTCATAGGCTTGGTCTTTATCTACATATATTCATCTATAAACAGATTAATGTGCTTGTCTTCAAGTTCTTCGACAACCTTTTCTTCTTCTTCAACATTTATAAACCATTTGCTGTCAATCCACAATTGATAATGTAAGACTTCATGTAGCAATATACGACATATATTGAGTTCGGCATCATAGTGTCCCAATTGTTCGACTAAATATGGATAATCTTTTGCTGTAACCTTTATTATAGCTTTATCAAAGGGTGAATGTGGCGCGCTATATTGACCGGCAAAATCATATTCCTTTGCCGAGATTTTAATATCGACAGGCATAGGAAAGTTAAATTGTCCTTTTATATATTGTGTACATAGTTGCAATGTCTTTTTTAAATGTTTATCAACTTGACGTGTGTAACTGACCGCTATTGTATTTTCTGTAATTGGCGTTGGCTTATACTTTAAAAAATAATATTGGTACATCATCTTTTGTTGTAAAAAAGTCACCGTTTGATCATCTTTATGAGATTTAAGCACTGCACCATAGCTTTGTTGTCGTTTATCTGCAATAAAAAAAAGAGCTAACTCTCTACAAATATCATATAAAACCGTTAATAACACATTGTCTTCGGCAGAAACACTTTTAGAGTAATAACTTTCAGGTTGCCGATAATCTTCTATATCATTAAGTGAATATATTATTTTGCGACTTTCTTTTAAAACAACCGTATCTTCTATGCAACCATTCACATAAAGCGTGTCATTTGTGAATGTTATTTTAACTGGCTTTGTCGTTATGTATTGGTCTTTCAACCAATTATGAAATAAACGCAACATCGTTTCCAATTGATGCGTTATATTATCATACTCAAAAATTACTGACTTCATATTGTTGATCCTTTATCGTTTCTTTTTATTTGAGCCTTTCGTCTTTTTTCCACCTTTATGTTTCTTACTCGGTGTATGCTTTTTAACATTTTTACTTCTAGGGTTAGACTTCCCTTTCCATTTACCATTATATCGCGCTTTATTTTTCATCTCGCCACCTTGCTTACGTTTCCCACGTGCATCGGCAACGTTAGACAAAGGATTGTATTCATTTATTTGTTGAACATTTTTACTCTTTATATATTGTTGATCTTCATTTGCGAAGAATTCAACTGCTGAAAAACTTAACACTAAAGTTAACATACTTGCGATAATTTTAGTTTGAATTTTTCTATACATAATTACAACTCCCCTCATATTGGATAGGAATTATTATATATAGAAAAGTAGGGTTATAACCTATAGATTTATTATAGTTAACATCTTTAATATTAAAAATTAAAACATAGTCTCGACGACCATTTTTTATTTTTACTCAATCCGCTAATTATTTTACAACTAAAAAACACTTCCTAGACATAAGGAAGTGTTCATCAAATTTTTAAATATTATACGTTAAATCTAAAGTGAACGACGTCTCCGTCTTTCATAATGTATTCTTTACCTTCTAAACGCTGTTTACCTGCTTCTTTAGCGCCGTGTTCGCCGTTGTATTCTACATAATCGTCATAAGATGTTACTTCTGCACGTATAAAGCCACGTTCAAAGTCAGTATGAATAATACCAGCACATTGAGGGGCAGTCATACCTGTCGTAAACGTCCATGCGCGTACTTCTTCGACACCTGCTGTAAAGTATGTTGCTAAACCTAATAAGTCATATGTTGTGCGTATTAAACGATTTAGACCTGGTTCTTCAATACCTAAATCTTCAAGGAACATTGCTTTGTCATCTTCGTCTAAGACAGCAATTTCTTCTTCTATTTTAGCACTAATAACGATAACCTCTGATTCTTCTTTTTCAGCGTATTCACGGATTGCTTTGACTTTGTCATTTTCATCGTCGTTAATTTCATCTTCGCCAACGTTAGCGATATATAACATGTCTTTTGAAGTTAGTAATTGTGCTTGGTTTACAAACTTTTGATCTTCATCATTAAACTCTATACTACGTACCGGTTTACCTTCTTCTAACGCTTCTTTAATTGTTGTTAAAATACGTACTTCATTCACTGCATCTTTATCTTTTTGTCGTGCCATTTTTTCTACTTTAGGCAAACGTTTTTCTACAGATTCTAAATCTGCCAATACAAGTTCCATATTTATAACTTCGATATCTTCAATAGGATTCACGCGACCAGATACGTGTGTCACATTGTCGTCATCGAATGCGCGCACTACTTGGCAAATCGCGTCTACTTCACGGATATGAGATAAAAATTTATTACCAAGGCCTTCACCTTTAGAAGCACCTTTTACGATACCCGCTATATCAGTAAATTCAAATGTAGTTGGGATCGTTTTTTTGGGGTTAACCATATCTGTTAAAACATTTAATCTACTATCCGGCACTTCTACAATACCGACGTTAGGATCAATTGTTGCGAATGGATAGTTTGCTGCTAGCGCACCTGCTTTTGTTATTGCATTGAAAAGTGTAGACTTCCCTACATTAGGTAGACCTACAATACCTGCTGTTAAAGCCATTAGTTATTCTCCTTATCTTCCTCTACTTGATTAGACACAAGTACTTTTTTTAATTTTTTATTGAATGTCTGTCTTGGGATCATAATACTACGCTGACAATTTTCACATTTTATACGAATGTCTGCGCCCATACGAATAATTTTAAAACGATTTGTGCCGCATGCATGTTGTTTTTTCATTTCTACTATATCATTAAGGTTATATTGCGCTGTCACTCTTCACACCTCCGACATGGACTACGTTTAAATATTACTATTAGCATCGTTTTGTATCATAGTTGGTTGCGGTACTTCAATTCCCTTTGCATTAAAGAAATGTTGAATTTCTCTACGTAATATACGCGCCCCCGAGGCACCTTCGCCTGGGATTGTCTCTGCAGAAATACGTAAAATAAGTTCATCTCTTGTAAATTCATCAACACCTATAAATTCTGGCGTCGTAATAAATAAATAATATTTCGAACGCATAGAAATGAATAGTTCTTTTAACTGTTCTTCTACTCTATCAACATTTTCAGTAACTGCAATAGGTATTGCTACGATTGCTGCACCATTTGTTACAGAGAAGTTAGTAATTTCACCCATACTGCCATTTGGTAAGACTGTGAGTTCACCACTTATAGTGTTAACACGTGTTGATCTTAACCCAATTGATTTAACGGTACCTTCTGCTACTGTAGTACCTCCACTATTTATTTTAACATAATCACCAACGTCAAATTGATTTTCAAAAATAATAAAAAACCCTGTAATAATATCTTTTACGACTGTTTGAGCACCAAAACCAACTGCTAAGCCGACAACGCCTGCGCTGGCAATTATACCTTCAACTTTAATACCTAATCTGCTAAGGATAGTTGTTACGACGATAAACCATACTACATAAGTAACGACATTTTGCACAAGTGAAATCAGTGTTTGTGAACGTTTCTTATTGGCTTTTCTGCCTTTATTTTGAACTTTGAAGAATTGTTCAATCACTTTGTTTGTAATTCGTATTACGATTAATGCAATGATGATATAGACGATTATCATAATTAAATTCGATATTAGCGTTTGATAAGTTTCTGGTTTAGTTAAAGGTTCGACAAGTGAACCTAGAATTGATTTAACTTGATTCAACAATATATCCTCCTCGTTGCTAATCTAAAAGTTCATTATACGTTGTTATTTGTCTAAACAACTCCAACTTAAGCTTTAAATGTAATATTTAATATTTCAAATTGCAGGTTCCATATTGTCTATATCTGAACATACTCGCTCATTATAGCAATAATTCACAGCACGATAAAGCAAATTATTTTAGGTTAAGCGAACGAATTAGCGTATCAAAAGACCTCCCTCAAATTATCTGCTATTTGAAGAAGGTCTCTGTATATTTAATAAAGGATCAGGATGGTATCTTTATCACCCACAGTAATTGATAAATAAGTATGCGTAGCATCTTTTTTATTACCCTTTAGGCTACCTTCAGTCTAAACGCCACAACGCATCTATTGCTTGCGCTACTTGTTTTGAAGATTGTGGATTTTGTCCAGTTACCAATCTGTCTCTTACTTTTACGAAAGGTCTAAATGGTAGTTTGGCTTTACTGTATTTGGCACCCCGGCTTTTTAATTTTGTTTCTAATTTATAAGGTACGTACTTACTACGATTAGCTAATAGCTCTTCTGTATTGGAAAAACTTGTTATTTCTTTATTATCGATAAAAAATCTCCCGTCAGCATTTTTTACATTTACTAAGGCGGCAATACCGTGACAAACGGCAGCAACAATACCGCCATTGTTGTAAATGTGTTTAACCGCTTCTTGAATATACTCATTATCTGTAAAGTCATACATCACGCCATGTCCACCAGTGAAATATATGCAATCATAATAGGTTGGATTAGCTTCACTAATAGGTTGCGCGTATTTTAATAAATCCATGAAATTTTGGTTTTTGTAATATGCTTTTGTAGTTTTATCTAGTATTGCTGGGCTAAGACTAACGGGGTCGATCGGCGTATTACCACCGCTAATGTTATAAATATCGATTTCATAGTTATTATCATTAAAATAATCATAAAAATGTACTAATTCTCCGAACCAAAGTCCCGTTTTTTTGTAATGTTCACCAAAGAAATCTGAGCTTGTGTTTACAATTATAATTTTTTTCACTTCTATCACAAACCTTTATTTATTATTTATCCATTGAAATTACAATTTTTCCCTTTGCTTTACCACTACTAGAATATTCTAATGCTTCTTGCGTCTGTTCAAATCCATAAACTTTATCAATTATTGGTATAATCTTGCCTTCATTTATTAAGTTGCTAATAGTATTTAGCTGTTCTCCACTCGGCTGCATAAATAAAAACTCATAATTGACATTGTATTTTTGGGCACGTTTCACTAGTTTGGCAGAAGCACCACGTAATAACAATTGTTTAAATTTATTAAGATTTAACTGTTTTGCTAATTTAACCGTTGGAATACCAGAAACCGAAGCAATCGTGCCGTGGGGTTTCAATACTTTAAATGATTTATCTAAATTTTCACCACCAAGTGTATCAAAAGCACCGTCATAATTATTTAAACGTTGTGAGAAATCTTCGGTCTTATAATTAATAATTTCGTCAGCACCTAATGCTTTTACAAGTTCATAGCCACGTTCACTTGCCGTTGTAGCAACATATAGTTCCATAGCTTTTGCTAATTGAATCGCAAAGGTGCCTACACCGCCTGCGCCTGCCTGGATTAGTACTTTATTCCCTGCTTTAAGATCCATAATATCGTTAAGCGCTTGGTAAGCAGTTAGACCTACTAGAGGGATGCTCGCCGCTTCTTCAAAAGATAATTTGTTTGGTTTAAGCGCAATCTCACTTGCATCGACGGAAATATACTCTGCAAATGTACCTATTTTCTCTTTTCTTGGTCTGCCATATACTTCATCACCAACTTTAAAGTCTTCCACCTTACTACCTACTTCTGTAATCACACCTGCAAAATCATTACCCAATATTAAAGGAAATTGAAATTTTAATAATAGTTTCAAACCACCATCACGTATTTTATAATCTATCGGATTAACGCTTGCAGCTTTTATTTTCACTCTAACTTCATAAGGATTCATACTTGGTAATGGCATCATTTCTTTTTGTACAGGATTGTTACCGTATTTGTGAACGACCATAGCTTGCATGTCAGTTTTCATAATTTCACTCCTAGCATTAAATGAATTCGTACTATCCCAAACTATTACACTCATGATTACGCAAAAATAATGTTTTAGCAATTCATAAATCTGCTCTAAACTTACTTATCACTTGTTTGCTGTCTTTGTTTTATGCGCAGTGACATTACTATAAACAATGATGAAAAAGAAAATTACAAAAATAACAAAGCCATATATTTCTCCGGTACTTAAATGATGTTCCGCTAGCATTTTATTCATCAATAAAAATATAATATCTAGCGAATAAATTAAGAATAAATGCATATACATCGTCATAAAACCTGTTTTACTCTGAGTATTTTTATCGGTAGATTTATAATGCAATGTATAAACTATAAATAAAATAATTATGAAGACAAAATAAAGTGTATCCATAATATTTACATGATTTAATTCAATGTTTTGAATTAATAATACAAGCCCTTCACCAAACAATAATATAATTAATAAACTTAGACGTTCGGTTAAATGATTAAAGAAAATAGCATTTTCTTCTGATACGCTATAGAATAGTAATGGATAAACTGCAACGATAAATATGCCGATAAAATACACCCAAAAATTAACTTGTGAAGGAAGTAATATAGATATTAGTGCTATAATTACAGTAAGTGATAAACCTGTCGAATATACTTTCACTAGTCGTGCATCAACTTTTGGTCCACTAAGTTTATAATTAATAAAATATTGAATAATAATGCTGAAATAAACGAGTGCTGAAGTTAGTACAAAAGGCTTAAATGTATGTTGAAAGTCACCATTAATTGCTTTCGACAAAATAATAATTAAAAACATATCTATAAAAACAAATAAATATTGGTACCACTTCTTATTAAATAATCTATTTACAAGCAATGTACGATAAATCCAAATCGTATAGAATACAAGGAACAACATAAAACTTTTTCCTAATCCTTCCGGTGACATTAAATTATGTGACAATCCTTCAATCGTGTGATTAATCGTTGCTAATATATAGACGAAAATCAAATCAAAAAACAACTCCGTCATGCTGACTTCTTTTTTGTCCCTACTTCCACCGCTTTCCTATTATTCATTCTCTAAAATTTTAAATTTATTATCTAAAGTAGCTAGGCCATCTTCAATTAAAGATTTCTGATGCAGTAAATTGGCTTTGTGTCGTTCAAATATAGCTTGTCGTTGCGACTTAGTCGCACTACCTTGTACATATAATTCTGCTACTTCTTTTAATTGTGTTACTGGCATATGCGTTTGGCGCATACATTTAATAAATTCTATCCAGTACAAATCTTCTTCTGAAAAATCTCTGTAACCGTTGTTATCACGTGCAACAAAAGGAAAAAGGCCAGCTTTATCATAATAGCGAATCGTATGTTCACTAATGCCTAAATTTTCTGCGACTTGTTTTACATGCATAAGTTCGCCTCCCACATAACATGATATTACTTTTCTTCATACCCTACACTAAATTCGTTAAGACATAAAAGGAGTTATAGAAAAACAATACTCCGCTTCTCTATAACTACCTTTTTGATTCAATATCAAATATTATAATGTTCTTTCCTACTAACTATTACCGTGTTGTATAACCGCCGTTAGCAAATAATGTTTGTCCATTAATCCACCAACCATCTAACGTTAAGAAAGTGATAATAGGCACAATGTCTTCAATTTGTGTTAATTGATTATGCAGTGCCTGAGATTTATGAAATTCTACCGCTTCAGCTTCTTCTTGAGGATAAAAGAAAGGTGTATCCATTGGTCCAGGTGCTACTGCATTAACAGAAATACCTCTATTCATAAATTCTTTAGATGCGGCACGTGTATAATGTTCAACCGGAGCTTTCTCTCCTGCATACGTACTATAAAATCCGGTATATGCTGCAAGTAATGACGTCGCTAAAGTAATTATCTTACCATTATCATTCATATGTTGTTCTGCATATTTAATGAAAAAGTAAGCTGCTTTTGCGTTAATGTTTTGCATTTGATCAAACTCTTCTTCTGTTACTTCAGCTATAGGTTTCTTCAATACTTTACCTACAGTATTTATGGCAACATCTACTTTGCCGAAAGTTGCCTCACCATGTTCAAATAGCGCTTCAATATTAGCTATCTTTGTTAAATCTCCTTTAAAGAGCGTGGCTTCACCACCTAACTGTTCTACTTTTTCTAATGTATCTTCAGCTTCTGACAAGGAGTTGTCATCATGGTGATGAATAATCAATTTGGCTCCCTTCTTAGCATAAGTCGTGCTTAATAAACCGCCTAAATTTTTTGCACCACCTGCGATAACGATAACTTTCCCATCTAAACCATTAAATTTACCCATGTGTGATACCTCCTTTAAATGTATAGTTTCACTATAATCCTTAGAGTACACTCTCATGCAAATAACTACATATTTGCCTCTGATTCTTTTATTAGTCAATACAAAAAAGAGGTAAGACAGAAATCGTAATGACTTCATTATCCTACCTCAGGAAAAGATGAAAAATATTGAAATAAGCGAATTTGAACGCCGTTTTTTAGTTAGCAACCTAGTTGAATTGATATAAGAATTTGAACACTATAATCATCTACTCTAGTTACAACATGTGTTATTAAAATTGTTGGTTTCTTATCCAATCATTTAAATGTAATCGCTCAGGATTAAGTTGGTCCATTTGGTCGAAATCGACTTCATAACCTTTTTCTTCTAGCCACGATCTATCTACAGTTTCACTAGTAAATGACCCTTGAATAATCGCCAGTTTAGAAGTTGCCGAAGAGAATATTTCTATTACTTCATTTAATGATAATTCGTCAGATGCAATTTCTATGGATTGATGGTTAAATTTTGGTATTGTCTTAAAAATATTAGCGACTATTTTTGCTATATCATTAGTAGAAATCATCGCAAACTTAATGTCAGGTGCGATAAATTCCGGGATATAAATTCGACCTTCTTCGACAGTTGCAATACGCAAAAAATTATCCATGATAAATGTTGGTTTAATAATTGTATAATTTAGTGTTGATGCTGCTAGAGTGTTTTCAATTTCAGCTAATGCTTCAAAATGTGAGCCTGTACGATTACGGTTCACGCCACCTGCCGTACTATACACTACATAGTTTATATTTTGTTGTTCTGCCGTTTCTATAATGAGAGTACCTTGGCGTAATTCTTCCTCAACATTATCTTTAATAATAGGCTGAACACTATAAACACCATATTGATCTGTCATTGCCTGTACTAATACATCCTTATTATTTAAGTCACCTTGAAAAATTTCTAAATTAGTATGATGTAAAGCGGCTAATTTTTCATTATTAGCATTACGTGTCAATGCGCGGACATTCCAACCTTCATTCAGCAACTGCTGAACTACCGCATAACCTTGCTTTCCAGTTGCTCCAATAACAAGTATACTTTTTGTCATTTATTGTTCACCTCCATAGTTATTGCAACCCAGTCACAATTTCGTTGGGGCACAGTCATTCGACTTGTGCTATTTGATCTCATTATTCATTATATCATGGGTATAGTTATAAGCATTAATAACTCCTCGTAATCATGAGTAAATCATTTCGCTATCTTACTTTAGACGATTTGTCTTTTGAATAGATTTATAACTCACTTAACTTTGAATTAATTGTTTATTAAAATGCTAACCTTCATAATAAACGGAGAGGAATCCACTTCATACGATTAATATAATTAGGATGGAGTATTAATGAGAAAAGATGCACAATATAATAAACAACTTATTGAAACAACCGCACATGAACTTTTCCATAATTATGGTGTTGCCCAAGTAAGTATGAACCAAATAGCTAATACTTTAGATATGGGAATAGGTACATTGTATCGTCACTTTGGTAATAAAGGATCTTTGTGTTATCAATTAATACATACTGAATTCTATTTATTAATCGAAGATATGCAACGTATTGCTCAAATTGAAAAGACGAAGCGAGAAAAATTTATTAAATCGATTGATCTTTTTTTAAATTTCAAATGGATAAATAAAGATTTATTAAGTTATGTTGAAAACACTACTCAAAAGTGGAATTTTAAAGAATCTGATATCTATCAAACACTTTTTAATTACTATTTACCATTAATTGGTCATGATTCAGATGAAAGGCTATCCAAATTTAAGGTAGAACTGAAGGTATCAAACCTATCGTCAAACTGGCCACAATCGATAAAGATGGTCCAACAGGTATATTTATCGATAGCAATGGCACAATGCCTTGGTAATTAACTTTTAATAGGTCAAAATAGCAATTTCTTTCAATGTATATTAATGTATATTAATGGAGGCTTTAATTTATGAATAGTATTACTTTTGAAGAACACTTTGTATTAAAGGAAGTACAACAACAGATGGGTGATGCTTTAAAGCCATCACCTAAAGGCGTACCTTTACAAGCCATGTTAGAAGCATTGGAACAACAAACTGGATTTACTAACGAAGATGAATTAAGCAAACATGACAAACGAATTAATTTTATGAATGAACAAGACGTACAAATGCAAGTTTTATCTTATGGAAATGGTTCGCCGTCCCTACTCACGGGAGATAAAGCTATCGAGTTATGCCAGTATACGAATGATCGTTTAAAACAATATATCGCTACACATTCAGACCGTTTCCTCGGCTTTGCAACGTTACCAATTAATGAACCAAAAGCAGCAGCTACTGAATTAAAACGTTGTATTAATGAACTCGATTTTAAAGGCGCACTTATTTCCGGTCGTTCAAACGGTAAGTTTTTTGACAACCCTGAGTTCGAGGTTATTTTTGAAACGGCAGAACAACTTGATGTCCCAATCTATTTACATCCTGCACCAATAAGTGATGATGCATACCAAGCTTATTATCAAAGCGATAATTATTCAGATGCTACTGCTGCTACATTTGCTAGTTTCGGTTATGGATGGCATATCGACGTTGGTATTCACACAATGCGACTTGTGTTAAGTGGTTTATTTGATCGCCATCCTAATTTATCTATAATTATTGGTCATTGGGGAGAGTTTACACCATTTTTCTACGAACGTATGGACGATATTATACACGCACCTCATTTAAATCATGAACCAAGCTATTATTTTAAAAATAATTTTTATATCACACCAAGTGGCATGTTGACGAAACCACAATTCGATATGGTTAAAAACGCTGTTGGTATTGACCACATTTTATATGCTGCCGATTACCCTTATGTACAGCCAGAGAACCTAGGCACATTTCTAGAAGAATTAGGGTTAACTACTGAAGAACAAAATAAAATAAATTATAAAAACGCAGAACGTTTATTAAAGCTTAAACAAAATTAAAATGGAGGCATTTATATGCATACATTAGACCTACCGGGGGCTAAACTTCGTTATTATAAAGTCGGCCAAGGCCCTATTCTTATACTTATACCGGGTGCAAATGGAACGGGTGATATCTTTTTACCATTAGCCGAACGACTAAAAGAATATTTTACAATTGTCACAATAGATAGACGAGATTACGGTAAAAGCGAATTAACGAAATCACTACCTGAAGAAGCCAATAAACCTGATAGTGAATATCGTGTTAAAAGAGATGCTCAAGATGTTGCAACACTTGCCCAACAACTAAGCGATGGACCGGTTTATGTGTTAGGTTCAAGTTCAGGGGCTATCGTCGCTATGCATGTGTTAAAAGAACATCCAGAAGTCGTTAAAGAAATTGCTTTTCACGAACCGCCTATTAATACCTTTTTACCTGACAGTGACTATTGGAAAGAAAAAAATGATGAGATAGTTAGTATCGCTTTAAATGAAGGATTGCAACAAGCAATGCAAGTGTTTGGCAAAACCCTTAATATTGCGCCTTTAGATGCTAAAAGTATGTCACAACCTGTTTCTGAAAATGATGAAGATAAAAAAGAGCAATACAACAGTATGATGTTTTGGATCGAATACGAAATCAGACAATATACTCATTCCGACATTAAATTATCCGACTTGATACAATATAAAGATAAAATAGTGCTATTTAATGGTACTGATTCAAAAGGATCATTCCCACAAGACGTAAACTTTTATATTAATGAGCAAACAAATATCAATCTTTTAGACATTCCTGGAGGACATCTTGGTTACGTACAAAAACCAGATGGCTTTGCAGAAGTACTACTAAACATATGGACGTAGGGACTTCGATTTATGCTTTTTGAACGTAATAATGCTTATACAACAAATAAGATTATTAACTTAGTTATTAGAAAACACTATCATTTTAATAAACGACCATAGACAAAAATTCTTTTATGATAGTGAGCAATTTTAATATCAAATAAAAAACAACGGTAGCTTTTGTACCGTTGTTTTATTTATTTCTAATATTAATAAAGTAGAATAACTATCACATCTTACTTTCATACTAAAAATATAACTTGCTTGTTTTCGCCTCGCAAGATAATGATATAACACGGTACACTTCTACCGACATGATAGATTTAGTGTGAGCTTTCGTAAATAAATTTAAAAGTTTAATCGTTACTCATCGTAACTTATATTAGGTTTAGATCCTTTCAATGGCTTGTTTGACGTTGCCTTAAAGTATATACCAAATACAATTATACCTATCAAATTAACTATCATAAGATAAAATGCAGGGTTTAAATGACCACTCTTTAAATTACTTAATAGTGATAGAATAAACGGGGTTACCCCTCCAAATACGGCAGTTCCTATATTATAAATAATTGATAAAAATTTCATACGCACATTCGTGTGTGTAATTGCAGGGAGCGTTGAAGGCATGACGCCATTAAATACAGAGAGCATAATTGCAAAAATCATTATACCAACAAATACTATAATTATATGATTATTACCATTCATCAAAAGAAATGCTGGTATTGAAAAGCATACAAAACTGCCTAATCCGTAAAGAATAACACTTTTATTATTAAATTTGTCGCTTAACAAACCAAAGCTAAATATAAACGGCAACATTAATATTAAAGCTATGGCATTAAGAATTGTAGAAAATTGTGGGTCCAATCCTACATTAGTCTTTAAGAACGATGGTAAGTAAGTTAAAAACATATAATTATTAACATTTAAAAATATGACAGCTACAGCCATAATAAATGCCTCTTTTTTATAATTTTTAAAAGCTGTTAATAGATTATTTTGTGTATCGTCCTCTTTATTTTTAAATGATGGTGTTTCATCTAATTTGTAACGTAAATAAACAACAATAATACCAAATGGCGCCGCTAATAAAAATGGTAACCGCCAGCCCCAAGTTGTAATTTGATGTTCTGAAAGACTAAATAACAATATTGCTACAGTAATAGCTGCTAATGCGTTGCCGATCATTGTCCCCATTTCTAAGCCACTTGTTAGGCGACCTCTTTTATCATCAGGACTACTTTCGACAATATAAGTCATAGCACCACTATATTCGCCACCCGTAGAAAAAGATTGTAGCATTCTAACAACTAATAATAAGATAGGGGCCCAAATACCAATTTGGTCAGAAGGCGGTAAAACACCTAACGCTAAGGTTGAAGACGCCATTATAGTGATAGTAGTTGTTAAGACTATTTTTCTACCGTACCTATCACCTATATAGCCAAAAAATACGGCACCTATCGGTCTAACTAAAAAGGCAATTGCAAATGTTCCAAATGTAAAAAGCAATTGATTTTTCTCAGCAACATCGCCAAAAAAGTTACTACTAATATATGTTGCAAGCTGTGCGTATAGTGCAAAATCAAACCATTCTATTGCATTTCCCGTTGATGTAACGAAAACTTTTTTAATCACTTCAGAGCTCTTAATTAAATTACGAGCCTGAGCCATATCCACACTCCTTTCTAAGATTTTTATATATAAAACTTGCTTAAAATTACCGTGTTAATCATCGATGTGTAATTATTATTTCCGTTTGAAATGCTACAAAACAATGTTACACAATATATTAAAAAAATAATCATTAAATGAGATTTGGTATATATTTAAAATCTATAGCAATTCTTTTTCAATACATATTTAGCAAATTAGATAAAAACAATAATTATAGATGGTACAATATACACTAAGTTGAATTATTTTAAATTTAAGGGGGACATTCATGTTTCTTGCCTGGAATGAAATTAAACATAACAAATTAAAATTTAGTCTAATCATTGGTGTGTTAATTATGATTAGTTATTTACTTTTTTTATTATCGGGGTTAGCAAATGGCTTAATTAACATGAATAGAGAAGGCATTGATAAGTGGCATGCCGATGCTATCATACTTAAGAAAGACGCCAATCAAACCGTCGAGCAGTCTAACTTTAATTTAGATAAAGCACCAAATGACTATAAAAAACAAGCTTCACTAAAACAAAGCGGCGTGATTGTCTCTAACAGCAAGCACGAAGAGAATGCATTACTTTTTGGCGTGGCGAAAGATTCATTTTTAATGCCGAAGCTTATAGCCGGTCATAATTTTAAAAAAAATAATGACGTCGTGGCGGACGAAACATTAAAAGAGAAAGGTTTTCATCTTGGGGACAAACTCTCACTGTCACAATCTGATGAAAAGTTAAAAATTGTAGGTTTTAGTAGTAGCGCAAAATATAATGCCTCTCCAGTACTATTCACAAATAACGCAACGATTGCTAAAGTGAATCCTATGTTGTCTAAAGACAAAACAAATGCAATTGTGGTAAAAGATAAGCATTGGAAACAACAATCATTAGATAATAACTTAGAAGCTGTTGGCATTAGCAAGTTTGTAGAAAATTTGCCTGGTTATAAGGCACAAAATTTAACATTAAACTTTATGATATCATTCTTATTTATCATTTCAGCAACAGTTATCGGTATCTTTTTATATGTAATGACATTACAAAAACTTAATTTATTCGGTGTCTTAAAAGCACAAGGTTTCACGAATGGTTACTTGGCCAAAGTTGTACTATCACAGACCTTTATATTATCGTTAATCGGTACGGTTATCGGCTTAGCATTAACGTTACTAACAAGTCTATTTTTACCGAGTGCAGTGCCTGTAGTCTTTAATTATGCAACATTACTTATTTTTGGAGTGGTCTTAATCATAATTTCAATGCTGGGCAGTCTATTTTCCGTCTTAACTATTAGAAAAATCGACCCATTGAAAGCAATAGGATAGAGAGGTGAGCTCAATGTTAACTTTCAAAGATGTAACGAAAGATTTTAAAGACGGTAATCATATTATTGAAGCTGTAAAGCAGACGAATTTAACTTTTGATAAAGGCCAATTAATTGCGATTGTAGGTCCTTCAGGTTCTGGAAAAAGTACTTTTTTAACGATAGCAGGTGCACTACAAACACCAACTTCAGGAGAAGTTTATATCAATGATACACCGCTGTCTACTATGAAACAAAAACAATTAGCGCAGACACGCATGCGTGAAATTGGTTTTATTTTACAAGCAACCAACTTAGTACCTTTTTTAACCGTTAAACAACAATTTAAATTATTAAAAAAACGAAAAAAGGATGTTATGCCCGACGAAGCACTACAAGAATTATTGTCACAATTAGGTTTGTTAGATATTCAAAACAAATTGCCTAGCGCAATCTCCGGTGGGCAAAAACAACGTGTGGCGATTGCTAAAGCACTTTATACTAATCCTTCAATTATATTGGCTGATGAACCAACCGCTTCATTGGATACCGAAAACGCTCTAGAAGTCATGAAAATCCTGCAACAACAAACAAAAAAGAGAGATAAAACATGTATATTCGTTACTCACGACGAACGTCTTACAACCTATTGCGACAAGGTATATCATATGAAAGACGGTAATTTAGCGTTAGCATAATAAAATGCCCTACAAAACATTTATTTTGTAGGGCATTTTTACTTTAAGCTTGGTTATTACTATTGCATTTTTTTATTATTTCGCTAACTTTATTTTTTATTGCTTCTGTACTCGGCTTTAAAATTTCTTGAGGACTATATACAAGCGGATTATCTATCAAATAATCTCTTAAAGTTCGACTCCAAGCCATATTAATTTCTGTATTAAAATTAATTTTAGCATGACCATAACTAATAGCTTTTGTTATATCTTCATCTGATAAACCTGAGGCACCGTGTAAAACTAAAGGAATATTTAACATCTTATTAATTTGCTTCATTCGACCAAAGTCCAAATCTGGTTCTCCTTTATATTCACCGTGAACAGAACCTAAGGCTGGAGCTAATGTATCAATACCACTCTCATATACTAATTGTTTACAATCTTCTATGCTTGCGTATTTTAAATCATTAGTTAATCCATCTTCAGTGCCTCCTACGGCACCTACTTCTCCTTCAACATAAACTTTATTACGTTGTGCATAATTTACTACTTGCCTTGTTAATTCAACATTTTCATCAATTGGTAACTTAGAACCATCGTACATTACTGAATCATAGCCAGCATCGATAGCCTTCTGGCAGCCTTCCACGCTCAAACCATGATCTAAATGTAATATCACTGGTACAGATATATTCATTGCTTTCACTTTCTTCTTGATTACGTATGCTATAAAATCATAGCCACCTAAAAATGAAATATTTTTATCCGTTGTACCTAATATTATTGGAGATTGTTGCTCTTCAGCTGCTGCTAATACACCCTCAATCCAAACAAGCCCGTTAATATTTATTTGTGGAATTGCATAGTGCCTTTTAAATCCTTCTAAAATATATTTCTTCATATAACATTATCCTCAACTTAAAAATTAATAGCGTTTAGCATTTAAAAGATGTTGGTCAATGCTTTCACGAGCGTTATTTACGCTATTTTTATCAGAGTCTTGCGATACTCCTACATGCCAAAATGAAGAGTAATCTCCAGTCATAGTTTTCGGTAAAACTTTTATATCAATTAATGTAGATTGTTTACTATTTTTGGCAGTTGATAAAGCATTTTTTAACTCTTCGGCTGATTTTACTTTGAATGTATTCGCACCATAGCCTTCTGCAACCTTCGCATAATCAATATTCATGACATTCCCTTCATTATCCAGTAACTCTGTACAAAAACTGTCACTGCCATTGCCCATTTGCAAATTATTAATACATCCATAACCACTATTATCAAAAAGTAAGATATTGATTTTATAGTTATACTGCAATGCTGTGAGCAATTCAGTATGTAGCATTAGAAAACTGCCATCACCGACTAATGCATATACCTCTTTATTTTGTTCTGCTATTTTTGCACCTAATGCTCCTGCGATTTCATAACCCATGGTTGAATAACCATATTCCATGTTATAAGTATTAAAACCTGTTGATTGCCATAATCGCTCTAAATCACCTGGTAAAGAACCTGCAGCTGCTACCACAATTGCATCATCATCTATCAAGTTATTAATTTCTATTAGCGCATTAGTTTGAGGTAATGAAGTTGATAAGGATTGTCTATATTCGTTTAGATGTTCAGCATCGAAATGTTCTGCTATTTCAGGTGTATAATTTTCGGACTCACTATCAATTTTTTCTAATCTTACTCGTTCTTCATGCCATTCTTGTTGTAAATTTTTTAATTTGTCTGACAATTCAAAGCGAACTGAAGCTAATTCTTTATTTAAAATGCTTATACTTTCTCTAGCATCCCCTATAACTTGTAGGGCATCCATTTTATAAGCATCTACTCTGTTTACATTCAAGTTGATGAATTTTGTTGAATTAAAATCAAATGCCGTTTTAGAACTAGTAGTAAAATCAGAATAACGGGTACCAACACCGATAACAACATCAGCTATTTTGGCATATTCATTAGCAACACTATTCCCAGTTACACCTAGTCCACCTAAATTGTAAGATTCTGATGATAAAATAGTAGATTTGCCTGCCTGTGTTTCCACCATTGGTATACCAGTATGCTTAAAAAATTCTTTTAATTCATTTTGTGCTTCAGAGTATTTAGCTCCTCCACCTACAATAACTAACGGATTTTTAGAATTCTTTATAATATCAATTGCCTCATCGATAGCTCTTGTTGGAGGCGCAACTCTATCCACATAGTGAATTCTTTTTTCAAAAAATTCTTTTGGAAAATCATAACTTTCACCTTGTACATCTTGACTTAATGCAATCGTAGCAGGGCCAGCAGTCGCTGGATTAGTCATAACTTCAAACGCTCTTATTAGTGCAGACATAATTTGCTCGGGTCTCGTGATTCTATCAAAATATCTTGAAACTGGCTTTAAAGCATCATTAGTCGTAATGCCAATGCTTTGTTGTTGTTCAATTTGTTGCAATACCGGATCTGGCTGACGTGTAGCAAAAGTATCACCTGGTAGTAAAAGTACTGGTATATGATTTGCTAAAGCCGTTCCTGCTGCAGTAACTAAATTAGCAGAACCAGGGCCAACTGATGATGTAACTGCATATATTTTTTGTCTCAAATTTTGTTTGCTATATGAAATTGCGACATGCGTCATACCTTGTTCATTTTTACCCTGAAGTATTTTAAAGTCATCTTGATATTTAGACATTGCTTCACCGAGTCCTAACACATTACCATGACCAAAAATATTCATAATGCCATCAACAAATCTTTGTTCCTTACCATCTATTACAATATACTGTTGTTTTAAAAATTTAATTATAGCTTCACCCGTAGTGATACGAATTGTATCAGTCATTACATCACCTCATTTGATTGAGAAGCTATCAGTGCTTCTATGTCATTTAATGTTGGCATAGCTTCGGATGAACTATGACTACTTACAACAATTGCGGCAGATGCTGCGCCATATTGTAATGCAGTTGGGATATCATGATTTTGTGACAACGCATAAAGGAAAGCTGCAGCATATGAATCACCTGCGCCAAATGTTTTAATTACTTTAGCCTTAAATGCTTGTCCTTCAAATACTTCACCTGTTTGCGTATACGCGTGTGACCCTTGCACACCACGTTTAATCACTACTAATTCAGCAGAATATTTAAGTAGTTCATTAGCTATATCAACATCTTCCAATGCTTGATAATGCGTAATCATATCAAATTCATCTCTCGTACCAATGACAATATCGGCTTGTTCGGCCACTAATTGATAATAAATTGATGTTTCTTCTTCATTTTTCCAAGAATAAGGGCGATAATCTAACTCAAATACAACCTTAACTTGATTTGATTTAGCAATTTGTAATGCTTTTAATATCGCTTCTCTTGAGGGAGATTTGGCTAATGCTGTACCTGATATTAGTAAATATTTACTATCTTTTATATAATCAGCGGAAATATTTTCAGGTTTTAAATTCAAGTCCGCAACACTGTCTCGATACATCAAAATATTTGATTCGCTTGGGCTTTTTATTTCTGTAAACGTAAGTCCAATTTTATGACCTTCTTGATCTATTGTTACTTGAGAAGTATCAACACCAGTTTGTTCTAAATAGTTAGTAGCAAATCGTCCATGCTGGTCATCGGAAACATTAGCAACAATACCCACATTCAAACCTAACTTTGCTGCACCTATACTTATATTGACCGGAGAGCCACCCACATATTTTCTAAAAGTTGCCGTTTCTTCCATAGGTCTGTTAATTTCTACTGAATTTAAATCAATTGCTATTCTGCCAATTGCCACAATATCTTTTTTCGTCATGCTCTGTCATCTCACTTTCTATTAAGTATCCACTCATGATCTTTGTCGTTATTAAATTTCCATGTCTTTTTTGGACCAGCCATAATATTTAAATAATAGGCATCATAGCCATCAGGAACGCCTACTGGATGATAACCTCTTGGTACAATTACAGCATCTTGATGTTCAACAGCCATTGTTTCATCAAGAGAACGGTCATCAGTGTATACACGTTGAAAAACAAATCCTTGTTCAGGATTGATTTCATGATAATAAGTTTCTTCAAGTAAAGATTCTGCAGGGAGGCTGTCTTGATCATGCTTATGTGGTGGGTAACTAGACCAATTTGCCTGATTTGTATAAACTTCAACAACTAATAAATTTTCACTCGCTTTATGCGTATCAGGTAAAATATTATGAACATGACGTTTATTATTATATTGACCTCTGTCCTCAACAGAGTTATCTTCAGCTTTAATCAATTCAGAAGGTCTTTGTTCATTACAAGGAGCAAAGCAACAAATTATTTTGATATCACTTGTTGCCTCTATCCGAACGTTTTTATCTCTCGAAATATATACGCTATCAGTGGGTATACGATCAAAAATAGACCCACGTTGACCTATATTTGAAAATGTTTTTTCTCCATCAGATACATTTGCAGTACCACTCAACATAACTACACATAATTCGAGTTCCTTAGTTTCAATAGTGTAGGTATAACCTTTACTAATTTCTACTACGGAAAACCCTATATAATTCAAATCTAGTTCAGTCGAACTATAATTATGAACAATCGATATACCTTCAGAAACTTTATTATTTTTAGCTTTTTTTAATAACGTTGACATAAATATCTCTCCTTAAAATTTAGACGTATCATGTCTTGCTGTTACAACTTTTCTATGAGTATAAAATTCTATGCTATCTTTACCGTTACAATGTAATGATCCGTAGAATGAAGACTTCCATCCAGAGAATGGGAATATAGCCATTGGTGCTGGAACACCTAAATTAATACCTAACATGCCTGCATCAATTGTTTCTCTAAAATATCGAACAGCTGATGCACTATCAGTGAATAAGCATGCACCATTTGCAAATTCAGATTTATTAGCTAATTGTACCCCTTCTTTTAAGCCACTAACTTTAACTAAAGATAATACCGGTGCAAATATTTCATCTTGCCAAAGCTTCATATCTGTTGTGACATTTTCAAATATAGTCGGTTTAACAAAATAACCTTCCTCTAAATTATCTTCACGACCATCTAATAATATGTCTGCACCTTCTTCGATACCTTTCTTAACATAATCAATCGTACGTTCTTTATTTTCTTCACGAATTACAGGTCCTAAAAATACGTTATCTTCAAGTCCATTACCAATTACTATTTCTTTACTAGCCTGTACTAATTTTTCTTTAAAGGCATCATAAACACCTTCTTCTACTGCTATAACAGCAGCTGCCATACATCTTTCTCCTGCTGAACCAAATGCTGCTCCAATAATGTCTTTAACAGCTTGATCTAAGTTAGCGTCTTTTAATACGATTGTATGGTTTTTAGCGCCTGTTAAACATTGGGCACGTTTTAAATTATCTGTAGCTTTTTTATACACGTATGCCCCTACTGGTTTAGAGCCAACAAAAGAAACACCCTTGATATGTTCATTTTCACAAATACCATTCACTACATCATGTGCGCCGTGAACGACATTAAATACACCTTTAGGTAAACCAGCTTCTTCTAATAAATGAACTAGTTTATTTACAAGTAATGGTGTTTTTTCTGAAGGTTTAATGATAAATGTATTACCCATTGCAATAGCCATCGGGAACATCCAACAAGGGACCATCATAGGGAAGTTAAATGGAGTGATACCTCCTATTACACCAATTGGATATCTATAGTTTGTTCCTTCGATATTTGTTGCTATACTTGATAAAGAATCACCCATCATTAGTGAAGGTGCTCCGCATGCAAATTCAACATTTTCGATACCTCTTTGAACTTCACCTAAAGCTTCAGTAAGATTTTTACCGTTCTCCTTAGTAATAATTTCAGCTAGAGTATTTTTATTTTCGATGAGTAATTGTTGGAATTTAAACAATATACGTGCTCTTTTAGGAACAGGCACTTCTTTCCACTGTTCAAAACTTTGTTGTGCTATTTCCGCAGCGTAATCCAACTCTTCTCTTGTAGATACTGGAACTTTTGCAATTAGTTCTTTTGTTGCGGGGTTGAAAACATCAATCTCTTCCTTAGCTTTTGATTCTATCCATGACCCATTGATATAATTTTTTAACGTATTTACCATAAAAAATGCCTCCTTCGATTTTTAAGTAATCGCTTACATAGGAAAACAAAAAAAATAAATTGATGAACTTTTGATTACTTGTTGGTATAATGTTAATTAAATACGGGAGATTTGTCAATTATCATATAGCAAATTTTATTAAAAAGGAGAATTTATTTGAAATCAAAAAGAATATTAAAAGTTGAAAAGTACGTACAGGACAACGAAACTGTTTCTATAGAAGAATTGACTGAAGAATTTAATGTTTCTATCAATACAATTAGAAGAGACATCAACGAACTAGTTAAAAGAAATAGTGTTAAAAAGGTATACGGGGGAGTTAAAAGTACTGATAATCAAGAAACTAAAGCAATTGATTACTCAGAAAGAAATATTGAAAACTATGAACACAAGAAAAATATAGGTTACTTAGCTTCACAATATATAAAAGCAAATGATGTAATCTACATAGATACCGGCACTACTACAATTCATATATTAGATAACATCGATGAAAACTTGCCATTTACAATTATTACTAATAGTTTAGATGTAATTAACAAAGCAACTAAATTTAATAATGTTTCTCTTTTTATCATCGGCGAAAAATACAAAGCTAGAACACGTTCATTCACTGGAGTGAAAAGCCAAAGTATTGTAGATAAATTTAATATAAAAAAAGCATTTATGGCTGCAACAGCCGTAAATATTAATAATGGATTAACGAATGCTGAAATTGAAGAAAACTTTATAAAACAAGCTGTTATCAAGCAATCTGAAGAAAAGTACGTGCTTGTAGATCATTCAAAAATCAATAAATCAACACTGTTAACATATACTGAATTAGCAGATATCGATTATTTAATTACAGATAAGAATCCTGACAAGGAATTCCTCGAATATTGCCAAAACCATGATGTCACAATCAAAACAAATTAATTTTTGATTAACTATTGGTTGTTTTTTGAATAAATTTTAGTTTTTTGATTGACCCCTCCTCAAAAATGTAATACATTTCTATGTAAGGGCTTACTTTTAAAGCGCTTTCATAGAAGGAGGAGTATATATGACACAACTAAAAATTGGACAAGTTGGGCTTGGGCGTTTAGGACGTATACATGCCCAAAACTTATCCAAATATATAATGAATGCTGAATTATTTGCTGTAACTAGTATAGTTCCAGAAGAGTTAGACTATGCTAAAAATGAATTAGGCGTTAAACATTGTTATACATCATATACTGAAATGATTAATAATGATGAATTAGATGCAGTAATTATTGTTTCACCAAGCGGTTTCCACACTGTACAAATCTCTCAAGCACTAAAGAAAGGTTTGCATGTGTTTTCCGAGAAGCCTATTGGCATTGATTTAACTACAATAAACAACTTACTTTCAGAATTAGATAATCATCCTAATACAGTATTTCAACTAGGTTTTATGCGTCGCTTTGATGATTCTTATTTATATGCTAAAGAGGTTATTGAACGTGGTGACTTAGGAGAAATCACATCAATGCGTTGTTACGGCATTGATCCAAGTGAAGGATTACCAAGCTTTATAAACTTCGCTAAAAATAGTGCGAGTGGTGGCATTTTCTTAGATATGTCTATTCATGATATTGATTTAGTAAGATGGTTCACCGAATCTGAATTTTCTACAGTTTATGCGCTTGGTAATAGTTTAGCTGCACCTCAATTAGCAGATTACAATGAGCTTGAAACTGGCGCCTGCTTAGCAACTCTTGAAAATGGCGTCATCGTTTACTTGTTAGCAGGTCGAAATGCTAACCATGGATATCATGTTGAAACTGAAATAATAGGAACAAAAGGTATGATTCGTATAGGTAATGCACCCGAAAAGAATTTAGTCACTGTCTATGATGATAACGGTGTAATCAGACCCACTTCAACACACTTCCCTGAACGCTTTAAAATAGCCTTTATAAACGAACTTACAACTTTTGTAAATTCTATTATTAACAACGAAAAACCTACTATTACAGGCAACGACGGGTTAAAAAGCACTGAAGCTGCCATTGCCATGCAAGAATCATTTGAAAAAAATGAAGTAGTGAAATTGGTAGGTGCTTGTATATGACAACAAACATAAAATATGGTTGTGCCCCAATTGCATGGACGAATGATGATTTACCTGAATTAGGCAGTAATAACTCTTTTGAACAATGTATTAGCGAGATTGCTTTATCTGGATATGTCGGTACTGAAATCGGAAACAAATATCCTAAAAACCCTAAAGAACTCAATTCTTATCTTGCTCCAAGAGGTTTATCTGTAGCTAGTGCATGGTTAAGTTTGTATTTAACTACTAAGCCTTTTGAAGAAAACAAAGACCAATTCATTAAGCATAGAAATTTTCTCTATGAATTAGGTGCAAAAGTAATTGTTGTAGCTGAACAAGGTCATAGTATTCAGTGCAATTTCGACAAATCTCTGTTTAAAGATAAACCTACTTTTAACGAAAATGAATGGTCGCTTTTAGCAGATGGATTAGAAGAATTAGGTAAATTAGCTCAAGAAAAAGATATGCACATTGTCTACCATCATCATATGGGCACGGGTGTCCAAACAACTGAAGAGATAAATAAACTCATGAGTCTTACTAATCCAGATTATGTCTCGCTATTATTCGACACTGGCCACTTAGTCATGTCTGGTGAGGAACCTTCAGAAATATACAAGCAACATCACAATAGAATTAAACACATTCATTTTAAAGATATTAGATCGAATATTAAACAACATGTTATACAACAAAACCTCAGTTTTTTAGAAGGTGTTAAGAAAGGCATGTTTACAGTACCTGGTGATGGTGATATTGATTTTAATCCAATACTAGACTTGATAATTAGCTCGAATTATTCAGGATGGATTATCGTTGAAGCCGAACAAGATCCGTCTGTAGCAAACCCGTTTATTTACGCCAAAAAAGCAAAAGAATACATTTCTCAATTATCAAATAAGTTAAATTACGCATAAATACGTTACTGTATTCATGTATTAAAGGGGTAGTTCATAATGAATATGTTCTCAGTAATATCTTTTATCATTGTTGTAGTTGTAATTGGAGGATATGCTTACTTTAGAAGCCGTAAAATCAATACTAAAAATGCGGACGGGTATTTCATGGGAGGACGAAGTCTAACGGGTTTCACGATTGCTTCTACCATTATCATGACAAATCTTTCGACAGAACAAATCGTGGGTCAAAATGGTCAAAGCTTCAAAGCAGGTATGGAAGTAATGGCATGGGAAGTAACTTCGTCTATTGCAATTGTGTTATTAGCTTTAGTATTTTTACCTAAGTATTTTAGATATGGTGTAGATACTATATCAGACTTTATAGAAATGCGTTTTGATACTTTTACTAAAAGACTTGTATCACTACTCTTTATATTTACATATGTAGTGTCATTCTTGCCCGTTGTTTTATATTCCGGTGCATTAGTTTTTAATAAAATTTTCAATATTAGCGAATTACTCAATGTTAGTGATTTAACTGCCGTAATATTAATTTCTAGTGTTATTGGTCTCGTCGGTATGCTTTACTTATTTATAGGTGGTTTATCTTTAAGCGCACATAGTGACTCAATATATGGTATTGGCCTTTTAATCGGTGGATTATCCATACCGATTCTAGGATTAATTTTATTAGGTAATGGTAACTTTTTACAAGGCTTTGATCACGTAATACAAAAGACACCAGAAAAACTTAACGCTTTCGGAGACATTGATTCTAAGATAGTTCCTTGGCCAACATTATTTTTCGGTATGTTTTTCAATAACTTATTTTTCTGGTGTACTAACCAAATGATAGTTCAAAAATCATTGGCAGGAAAAAACTTGAAAGAAGCCCAAAAAGGAACTTTATTTGTCGGAATATTCAAAATTTTAGGTGGTTTATTCTTAGTTTTCCCAGGTGTTCTAGCCTTTAACTTACTTGGTGGAAGTATTGATAATCCTGACAACGCTTATCCTTTATTAGTTAACGAAGTATTACCAAAATGGGCTTATGGCTTATTTGGTGCAGTTATTTTCGGTGCTATATTAAGTTCATTCGTAGGTTCGTTAAATAGTACTACTACTCTATTCTCTTTAGACTTTTATAAATCAGTTATCAACAAAGAAGCTACTAATAAACAAGTATCTAGAGTTGGTAGACTTGTAACAATAATTGTTGGTGTGGTTGTTGTAATTTTAGCTCCTATGATTTCTATTTTCCCACAAGGTTTGTATGCTGTAGTACAAGAATTTAATGGCCTTTATAATATGCCGGTATTATTACTCGTACTAACTGGATTTTTTGTTAAGCGGACATCTCGCACTGGTGCTAAAGTAATGTTTATCTCACATATTGTTATGTATGGACTTTCGAAAGTATTTTTAACTGATATACATTTCTTATATGTTTTAAGCGTATTATTCTTCATTGATTTAATTATTATAAGCTTATTCAATAAATATAATCCAACTAATACATTCGACTTTAAAGTAAATTATGCAAAAGTAGATTTAACGCCCTGGAAACATAGATACATTTTAAGTGGTTTCATTGTATTAGCAGTAATTATTTTATATATATTCTTTTCACCAATTGGAATAGCTAGGGGGTAGCTAATCATGTTAAATATAGGAGTTATTGGTGCTGGCCGTATAGGTCGCCTTCACGTTAATTATTTAAAACAAAGAAAAGATATTAATCTTAAATGGATTTCAGATTTATTTTGTGACAAACTAGATAGTTGGATTAAAGAATCAAACATTAGTAATAAAACTAAAAACTATCAAGATATAATGAACGATCCTGAAATCGATGCTATTATAATATGTTCACCGACAAATACTCACGTCGATATTATTAAAGATGCTTGTAAAAAAGGAATTCATGTTTTTTGTGAAAAACCTATTAGTTTATCACTCAGCGAAGCAGAAGAAGCTGTAGAAGCAGTTAATGCATCAAATATCAAACTACAAATGGGTTTCAATAGACGTTTCGATAAAAACTTCAAACTATTACAAGAACGTCTTTCAGATGGAGAACTCGGAAATATTCAAACACTACGAATTACCTCAAGAGACCCAGAACCACCACCATTAGAATATGTTAAAAATTCAGGTGGTTTATTCATGGATATGTCGATTCATGACTTTGATATGGCACGTTATTTAATGAACTCAGAAGTTACTGAAGTTTATGCCAGTGGTGGTGCTATGATAAATGCAGAAATTGAACAGTATGAGGATATCGATACTGCTATAATCACTTTGAAATTTGAAAATGGCGCATTAGCAGTGATTGAAAATTGTCGCCGTAGTGTTTATGGTTATGATCAAAGAGTAGAAATACTAGGTGATAATGGATTAATTAGTGTTGATAACACACAATCTTCTACACTAACATTCCATAAAGCAGATAGTATTTCAACACAGAATCCGCCTTACTTCTTTTTAGACAGATATTCAGAAGCATATGAAGTCGAAATGAATTATTTTATAGATGCTATTAAAAATGATAGTGATGTTTTATGTTCTATAGAAGATGGTTTAGCAGCACAAAAAATCGCAGTTAAATGTAAAGAATCTCTGAATAAAAAACCTGCTAAATTGCAATAAAACAACCCGGCAAAGTTAAACTTTGCCGGGCATTTTTTATTTTCTAAATTTTATTTAGTTTTATAACTTTTACTAGTGATTTGGCCACCGTCTACGATAATGTCTTTATCTTGGAATGGTTCGTTATTGAAGAAACGATTTAAGATATCTTTTACCCCTTCTTCAATACGTTCTTGTGCTTCTAGCGTCATACCTGAATAGTGTACAGTCATCGCATTTCTTGGCATTGTTCTCCATGGATGATCAGCTGGTGCTGGTTGAGGGAACCAGACATCACCGGCATAACCTTGAATGTGTTTAGCTTCTAATAATTCTACTAAATCCTCTGTATTCACTATTTTACCACGTGCTGTGTTTACTAAATAGCTACCGTCTTTCATTTTACTTAAAACGTTATAATTGAATAAATCATCTGTGTCTGGAGTTAGTGGTGCATGGATTGTAATAGCATCACTTGTTGCTACAAGTTGTTCAAATTCTACAAATTTAGAATGATCATTATCTTTTTGGTTGATTGGATCATAATGTTGAATTGTAACATTAAATGGTGCTAAACGTTCTGCAACAAGTTGTCCAATTCTACCAAAGCCAAAGATACCAATTGTTTTGTTTTGTAATTCACGCGCTTGGTTACCTACACGTGATAGGTTCCATTCGCCTTCTTCTGATTGTCTATGACCTTCTTCATAGTTACGTAGTAAAATAAGCAGATCCATAACAGCATGTTCTGCAACACTTACAGTGTTGCTACCTGTTACTTCAACAACACCAACATTGTGTTCACTGGCAGCTTGTAAGTCTACATGGTCTGAACCTACGCCAGCAGTAATTGCTAATTTTAAATTAGGCGCTTTTTCAATACGTTCTCTAGTCATATAAGCAGGATAGAATGGTGCACTTATTACTACATCCATATCTGCTAAGTGTTTATCTAAATCTGCCTCGTTATCAGTTAATATTACTAATTCATGTCCTTTTTCAGCTAAAAATGGTTTTAGACCAATCGCTTTTTTCGTGTTAAGTGTTTGATTTTCTTCGCCCTCTACAGATTCTGGAAATAATGCTACTATTTTCATTATATTCACTCCTATAAATTATTTTTTTAGTCGAAAGCACTTATAACGTTTAAGTTTAATGCCTAATAATTGCGCATTAAAAAAATACCTGACGCCGTTTGCACATACCACCTCCTTGAATAGTCTCTATTCAAGCGTAGTTAGCAAACAGCACCAGGTACCTTACACCAGCTAGCTTATTCTATTGATTTATCGAATACAAATATTGATACAACTTCATCATCAGCTAAATCAACATCTGTAAATAATTTAACAAATTTTGCTCCGACCAGTTCTTCCATTTCTTTTGGCGGTTGCTCATCGTATAATCTTTTAATTTCCTCAGTTCGCGCATAGCGCAACATCTCTTCATTGCGTTCATCTTTTAAATAAAAGTGTTCAACTTTACTTAACGCACCAGTCATAAAAGCTATAGCCCAACTGCCTACAAATGAAACATCAATTTTTTTAGGACCTTTGCCGACATGGTTTTTACGATAGGAACGCACTAGATTTGCAAACGTCTGTTCTTTCTTGTGCTTATCTATGTGACTCACCTAATTCATTTATGAATTTTACAGGATTTATATTGCCTTATAATTTTATTATATTACTCTTAATAAATTATTCAAGTGTCATGTTTAAGCTATTACTAAATTTATTAATTATAATAATTACACAAGCATATTATATTATTATAAATACAACTTTATTAAACAAATAAGTTTGCGTATAATAAACGCAACTAAATAAAAATGCTTACCTTAAGGAAAGGGGCTAAGATTAATGAAATCAATTTTACTAATAGGACAATCTAACATGGCAGGAAGAGGCTTTATTGATGAGGTTGAACCTATCATTAACGAAAATATTAAAGTGCTAAAAAATGGACGTTGGCAATTTATGGAGGAGCCTATTCATAGTGACCGCTCTGTTGCCGGCATTGGTCCAGCGTCTTCTTTTGCGGCATCGTGGGTTATGGAACATCCTACTGAAACGTTAGGTCTAATACCTTGTGCTGATGGTGGCACTACGATAGATGATTGGGCACCCAACCAGCCTTTAACTCGACATGCTATTGCAGAAGCCAAGTTTGCTATGGAAACAAGTGAATTAATAGGTGTTTTATGGCACCAAGGAGAGTCTGATAGTAACGACGGAAAATTTAAACTCTATGAAGATAAACTTATCAATTTGATACATCATTTACGTAGTGAACTCAATAACAACACGTTGCCTTGTGTTATTGGTGGCCTTGGTGACTATTTGGGTCAGTCAGCTTTCGGGCAAAGCGCAACAGAATACGCTGAACTAAATCAAATATTCAAAAATGTTTGCATCAATGAATCAAATTGTTTTTATGCTACTGGAGAACGATTGGAAGCCAATTCGGACGGCATTCATATTAACGCTGAATCGCAAAGAATCTTTGGTCTCCGTTATTATGAAGCATTTAGTAACGAACGTAACATCTTAGAACCTCTCCCCGACGAACATGAACGCGTGCAGCAATTATATAAGCGCAAATTAACCAAAAATGAGCAGATGTATATCCAATTAGCATTGTTTTCTAAAGATAAAATCTCCTTCGATACTTTTAACGAGCGTATGGCAAATATCAATAATTCATAAAAAGCACCCTCACTACTTAATCATCAAAGTAGTGAGGGTTTTATTGTTAATGGAAGCACATAGGATAAAAGGATAAAAAATCCTCAAATACAAAATAATTAACACCTGCAAATAATAATCTAAGATTTAAGATAGTAAAATTAATTTTAAGTTATAAATCCTTCCGATAATTCATCGATTATGTACATTAAATATTGATTTTTCATCCATTTGAATATTGTATTTTTGCTTAATAACGACAGTATTAGGGATCACCCTCTGTATACGCTTTACTTAAATGGCATCTTTTAAAGTTCAAATAATTATAAATATCAGGCTATCTCAACGCTTTTAATATTATATCAACTATTTGAGTTTTATCAGTCTCAAAATCATCTTCAATCCAGTAGCTAATTACACCTTCTAAGCCATGCGATAGCAGTGCATTTTTGAACATAAGGCTTTTTATTTTATCCTGTTCTTTGAAAAAGTATTTGGCAAATGTAATATGAAAATAATGCAAAAGGTCTTGTTCTTTTAATGTACTAAAAAATATAGGGTTTTTTTGAACAATATAAAGGATAAAATTTAACATTTGTTCATCTGTCACTATGGTCTTTTGAAAGTAAAATGAATATTCAGTGAAGATAATTTCGTCTAATTTAACAACTATTAAATCTTCTTTGTCATAAAAATGACGGTAAAAAGTGGGACGGGATGTACCAGCTTTTTGACAAATTTCATTAATAGTGATTTTATTATTTTTCTTTGTTTGAAGCAGTTGATAATAAGCATCTGCTAAGCATATTTTAAGAAAGTTACTTTGTTTCACGTTACAAATACCCCCTTATTGTTACAAAGTACTATATGACTCTTGGATTACTTTTTTCTCTACTATAATATTAATATTTAGGAATAAAAATAAATATTATGATTTGAGCTATTAGCAAAGTTATAACTTTAAAATAATAAAGGGCAGGTTATTATGAAATTACAACATTTTCTCGATATTTTTATATTTATTATTAGCATTACCCTGTTTGTACTGTTTAGCAGACTCTACTTAATCATACCCTTTGTTTTATTAGCGTTATTGTTACGTATAATAATTGCTTATAAAAACAAAAGAGGAAAGCTACAACACTATTCTCTAATACTAATTTTTATTTTGATGTTATTAACGTTACTATTTAACAATTATCTTTTTACTATATTTACAACTATCGTTACAGCTATAGTATTTCTAACCTTTATTTTAAATAACATAATTAAAAATAAGAGTAGCACAAAATCACAAAAACTGTTAAAAGCGTTTGGCTTATTAGGTCTGTTTTTTTTAATTCTTGGCTATATTATCTTAGCTTACAATAGTATAAACCCAGATACTTTAACGCGCGAATCAGAACGCATATTTCCAGGTAAAGTAGTAGCTGATAAATCGGTTAAAAAAAATGAAGATGGTTCTATCTATTATAAAAATTTAACCTATCCATCCAAATATCAAAATAATAAAATGGATATTTACACTCCAAAAAAAGCTAAAGGTACAATTTTTTATGTCCACGGTGGTGGTTTTGCTTTTGATGATAAATCTGAAAGGGAAAAGTTCCTTTTTCGTTATGTAAAATCGGGTTACAATGTAATAAATATTAATTATCAATTGGCCCCAAATGCTCGTTATCCTGAAACAATTGAACAAGTTAATGATGCACTTACTTTTATTAGAGAACATACAAAACAATATAATATAAATATGAATAAAATAGTTTTTGCTGGTGACTCTGCTGGTGGACAACTTACTGGCCAACTTATTAATTTAATGAATAATAAAGAATATGCAAAACAAGTAGGCATTACTCCTGCTAATCATAGTAGCAATTTTCAACCGAAGGGTTATATCGCTATAGGACCTCTTATCGATTCTCCCAAAATTGCTAATACTGATTTTTTCTTAACCGATTGGCTATTTGATACTCTTGGACGTAGTTACTTTGACACAACTGATGTACTTCATTCTGAGAAGGCTAAACAAGCATCGGTTAGTGATCATGTAACTAAGGACTTTCCACCAACATTTATAAGCGATGGGAATTTTGGCACTTTCACAAAAGATAATAAAAAATTTGAAAAAAAATTGCATAAGTTAAATGTGCCTGTAAATAGCCAGTTTTATGATCGGTCAAAAGGAAAGTTGTTACATGTTTATGAACTAGATTTGAACAATAAATATGCACAAAAAATTCATCAAAAACATTTGGATTTCTTAGATAATCTTTTTAAAAAGTAATGTTCTTCTATTATAGAAAAATTCTTAAAAAAAGAGGATAGGCGTTATCAAGACAAAATCAAATATTAAAACAAAAGAGAGACTCTTTCGACAAGGAGTCTCTTTTAATATACATACTGATAATCATTGGTTATTTTAATCTCTAGATAATGATTTCCTTAATTAAAAGTTAAAAAACTACTTAAAAAGAGGAATTCGATAAAATATAAATAGCATAGCTATAGATAGGTATTGGGCTTTAATTGGATTATTAGGCGAATCTAATATTAACTTTAAATGATGAGAAACGGCTGTTCATGAATGGGCAATAACAAAGTTATTTAATTAACTGTTAATTGTTTTTCACTACACAACAAGACATGAATTTGTTGTTTTTTCATTTTAAAGGGTATTTTAAATTTTTGTGCTTCTTTTAAATATTTCCAATGTTTCTTCTACCGTTTGTATACTCTTTTATGGTGCTTTTAATAATAAAGCCAACTATTTTATCTAAACGACATAGACATGTTTATTTGTTTTCAAATAATTTTCAATGAATTGATACATATCTGAATTTGCTTCGTTTAATATGCTTTGTTTTACTGTAGATAAGTATATCAAAGTATGAACAATTAAGTCTGATTGTTTAAGATAGGGCAAATTCAACTCTTTACACATGCTTACAGGTATAAAAGCAAAGTATTGCCTTTGCTTTGCCATAGGTTTAATAAACGTACCATCGACATATGTAATATTATTAATATTAACGTTCATATTATTTAATTGATTTTTTATCAAATTATTATAATCGTCGTTATGAGAAGGAAAAATAAACGTTTTATACAAATTATTATCGTATATAAAATTTGATTTTTTATTATCGTATTGCTTTGGGTAAGTAATTACAATATCTTCTCTAATAATTGGATGACTATTAATGTCAGGGTGGGATATTTTCATTGAACTTAAAGCAAATTGGATATCATAATTTAACAATTTTTGAGTGATTTGCCCCATTGTTTCTATTTCACAGTTATACATATATTGTGGATTAAATTTAATGTATTTATCAAATAGATCAGATATAAGACGACTATGTGAAGAAGCAAATGAAATTGTATTTTGTTTGTTTTCTTCATTTTTGTAAATTAAATCTTCTGCCTTATTTAATTCATTCATAATATTATCTGCTGATTTTAATAATATTTCCCCATTATCCGTCAAAAAAATATTCCGCCCTTTTTTATGAAATAAATCAATTTTCAATTCTTGTTCTAACTTTTTAACCATCATACTTAAAGCAGGTTGGCTAATTTTAAGTTCTTCAGCAGCTTTAGTATAATTTAAATGTTTCGCTACGCATTGAAAGTACTTTAAATGTAAGAGTTCCAAAAAGTGCCTCCTTTATCCTATAAGCTCTATCTTATATATCTATAAAATATATGTATTAGTATATATTAGTTTAGAGGTGTAGAGTAGTAATTGAGGTGATAGTTAATGAACATAGCAATTTATGGAGCAGGTTCTTTAGGAACAATTATGGGAGCTTACTTATCTACAACTGACCATACAGTCGATCTTATAGATAATTTTGAAGAACATGTTGACTTACTAAATGAATCTGGAGCAACTATAACAGGTACGACTGATTTTCATATTTCTGTCAATGCCATAAAACCCGAAGAAATTAATAAAACATATGACTTAATTTTACTACTAACGAAACAAACTTATAATAGAGACGTTTTATCATTAGTGAAGAATATTTTGAGCAAAGATGGTATATTATTGTCTTTACAAAATGGTGTCCCAGAAGTAGTTGTTCAACAGTATATACCCAAAGAACATATTATTGCGGGTTCTGTAGAATTCGGAGCTACATTTAAAGAACCTGGTGTTTCTGAATTAACTACTGAATATGATGCTTTTAAAAATTATGCACTTCAAATCGGTGAGCTTAATGGTGAAATAACTGATAGATTAAAAGAACTTAAAAACGTGTTAGATAGTATAGGAAATGTGCATTTATCTGATAACTTAATGGGAACAAAATGGTCTAAATTATTAATTAATTCTGCATTTAGCGGCTTATCTGCAGCATTGAATTGCACATATGGTGACATATTAGATAATAGGATTGCATTTACTGCAGCTATGCATATTGTAGACGAATGTATAAAAGCAGGACATGCCAATAATGTTCAATTCGCGAATATGGGTCATCATTCAATAGAAATTTTTGAAAACCTTAATCATTCTGATCAATTAAATGATCTTATGAAACCTAATAGAAGACTTGAGGCAAGTATGCTTCAAGATTTAAGAAAAAATAGAAAAACTGAAATTGATTATATAAATGGTTTAGTTGTATATGCAGGCAACAAAAATAATATTTCTACTCCTTTTAATCAAATAATAGTTGATACAGTATCAACTGCATCAACATAGAAAACACTTCCAGATTTTGATAATACTCTACGAAAATTCAAAAAAATAATATAACTTTAAGAGGTGAAATACTATGAAACAAGAAGATGTCAAAAATCTAATTACAACCCCAGTTAATGCACCCGTGTTCCCACAAGTTAATCCATTTTATAGAAACAGAGAATATATAAATGTTATTTATGAAACTGATGTAGAAGCTTTAAAAGCTGTAGTACCAGAACCCCTAAAGGTTACAAGTAATTTAATAAAATTTGAAATTATCAACATGCCTGATAGTACAGGATTAGGATCTTATATGGAGGCAGGACAAGTTATTCCTGTCGAATATAAGGGAGAAAAAGGTGAATTTTATTTAAGCATGTATGTAGATAATCAAGGAGCTATAGCATCCGGTCGAGAAATTGCAGCTTTTCCTAAAAAGGCTGGCCAACCTAACCTTTACGTAGATAACGATGTTATAGTTGGTACATTAGATTACGGATCAATACGTGTAGCACAAACTACCATGGGTTATAAATACTTTAGTATGGAAAGCAAGGAAGCTGAGTCTATAATATCTCAACCCCAATTTATGTTAAAACAAATGCGAGATTATGACGGGCAACTTATTAAAAGTGAGTTAACACGAAGTCAAATTACTAACTTTGAAGTGAAAGAAGCTTACCGATCTCCCGTAAGGCTTCAATTGTTCGAACATGTAATGGCACCGCTGGCTGATTTTCCAGTACGTAAAATCGTAGACGGACAACATATTATTGCTGATTTATATTTAGGACGTCCTGAAGTAATTCATAACTATTTATAAAAATCATTTTATATTGGAGGAGTATTTATGAGTTGTCATAAACAATTCAATCCAATAACTATTATTGGAGCAGGAGTCATCGGCACATCATGGGCTGCTTTATTTTTAGCTAATGGATATGAAGTTAGAATTAATGATATTAGTAAAACATTAGAAGATGATGTGATAAATGGTATTAAAAATATAGAACCTACATTAAAGACTTTAGGTTATGATACAAAAGATCTAGGTAAGAAATTAATTATTGAAAAAAATCAATCTGAAGCTGTAAAAGGTGCAAAAATAATTCAAGAAAATGGCCCAGAAAATATAGAATTCAAACAAAATCTCTACCAAAATTTAGAGAAATATGCTGATGAAGACGCCATATTTTTAACTTCTTCATCTTCTATACCAGCGTCTATTATTTCTGAAAAAATGAATAATCCAGAGAGAATGTGCGTAGGACACCCTTTTAACCCTCCTCACCTCATTCCTTTAGTAGAAATTGTACCTGGAAAAGCTACGTCTGAAATTACACTTAACAAATCAAAAGAATTTTATGAATCACTTGGTAAATCACCTATTATTTTAAAAAAAGAAATTAACGGTTTTGTGGCTAATCGTTTACAAGCAGCAATATTTCAAGAATGTATAAATTTAGTCCTAGAGGGTGTCGTTAATCCTAAAGATTTAGATACAGTTGTTGACAGCTCATTAGGTTTAAGATGGGCTGCCGATGGTCCTTTCTTATCATTTCACCTAGGAGGAGGAAATGGCGGTTTTGAAGACTTTATGAATCATTTAGGAAAAAACATGCCTGATTTATGGAAACAGCTAGGTCATCCCGAATTAAACGAAGACAATATAGAAAAACTTATCACTATGGTAAATAAAGCTTACAAAGGATTGTCAATTTCTGAATTGTCATCTCAAAGAGATAAAAAACAAATAAACATAATTAATGCATTAAATAATTAAGGTATAAATATCATAAACCATTGTTATTAAGCCAAGTTTTATTATGAAACAATTAAAAGACTCCTTTTACAAAGGAGTCTTTTTTAGTATAACTTCTAATAATTTATACTGTATTAATGCATTTATTTAATTATATCTATCAACTTCTCTATATACTCCTTAGTCTCAACTAGTGCTGTTATCCATTTTAATACAATCTCTTAGTAATGGAAAAGATTCACTTCCCCCTTTTTGTTTGACAGTCAAAGAGCTAACGTTATTTGCGAAGTGAATCACATTTTTTATCGAATATCCTTGAGATAATCCATAAACAATACCACCTATAAAGGAATCACCTGCGCCAGTAGTATCTATCGCTTCTACTTCGTTAGATGGTACGTGAAAATTATTATTAGCATCTTTTAATACAACCCCTGATTTTCCTAAAGTGATAATAACAGTCGTATGTACTTTAGAATGTAATAATTGTGCTGCCTCAAATGCTTGATCTATATTATCAACCTTTTTATTTACCATGAACTCAGCTTCTGTTTCATTTACTACTAAATAATCTAACATCTGTAAAATTTCGAGTTTTATACTTCTTGCTGGAGCATTATTTAAAATTAAGGTCGCATTTTCATTGAAATTCTCTATTATATACTCATTAATAAATTGAGGTATCTCTTGTTGCAAAATGATATAATCTGCAGATTTTAATAACTCAGTTTCCTTTTCAATATCTTCTATAGTTATTGTATAGTTGGCCCCTTTTAAAATAGTACTATGATAATCACCATCATAAAGTACATTCACTAAGCCTAATCCGCTTTGTCCTTTACGCTTTATTTTATCAGCATTAACACCCGCTGATTGCATCGAACCAATAAGTGCATCACCGAATCTATCACTTCCAACTTTACCAATGAGTGTCGTTTCTAATCCAAGCTTAGCACATTGTACAGCTTGGTTAGCACCTTTGCCACCTGGACCTTGTATTATATCATCTGCATATAATGTTTCGCCTTTATAAGGCAAACGTTCTTGCGTTAAAATCAAGTCATAATTCAGACTTCCTACTACTACAACTTTTATATTTTTCATTTGAATATAAGCCCCTTTTATTCAATAGCGGTAGTCTTTCACAACATCACTTGTTTTAGTTAGGCTTTCTGCATAATTTTCCGAGCCTTTAATAGCTAGATTTGTATAAAGCGCATCTAAAATTGTTAATTGTACAACGCGTGCAGCTGCATTTTCACCTGTTATAGGTGCATTTTGGGCTGTTGAAACTAAATTTATTTCAGCTGCTTTAGTAATTTCGCTATTCATATAATTCGTAACACTAATCGTATGAGCGCCTCTATTTCTTGCAGCTTGTATCACATTTACAATATGTTGTGTTGTTCCAGAGTGAGACACCCCCAAGACAATATCTCCGTCATTTATTAGTGAAGTAAACATAAGTTGCATATGGGAGTCTTTGTACACGTGTGAGACAATACCAATTTTTAGTAACTTATGTTGAAAGTCTTCACATATAACTGAAGAACCACCGCTACCGACTAGTATAATTTTATTATTTTCGTCTTTTTCTTTAAAAATCTCGCATGCTTTATTGAAAGCATTGTAATTAAAAATATCTAATGTCTCTTGAAGTGCTAATATCGCATTAAGTAATACTTTTTCTGCGATTAAATCATTAGAATCTCCCTTCTTAAATTCAGAACCTTCTTCATAGGCTTCTACATTATGAGTACTGTCAATGTATGCTTTAATTAATCTCTTTAATTGTAAATACCCATCACACTGTAGTTTTTTACAAACTTTGGTAATCGTGGCTTCACTTATTTTTAAGTGAAGCGCAACGTCACTAATCGTACTATCAGCTAAAGTTTCATAGTTATTCGCAATAAATTGTGCAACCCTACGTTCCTTATTTGCTAGAGAAGGTGAAATGCTTCTTGCGTATAAAATAATTTCTTTACCAGTGAATATTTTATTTTCCATATAGAATTTCCCTTTCATTGGATACGTTTTATTTATGTTATCACAAGATTATAGTTTCCATCTATATATTTTACTTTTCATTTTACAAAAGTAAAATATCATAGCGTTAATAACCTACAATAAAATATTTTCGGTAAATTATTTTATTATATTTTACTTTTTAATGAAATATACTTATTATTTTCAATAACCAGTGAACATTAATTGGATACGTTAACAATTTGAAGGGATGATTATAAATGAAATTTTCAACAAGATTAAATTCGTTTAAAAATAAGCCGAAATTATTTTTTGAAAGTGAGGAAATAATCAATACTGTTTCATTAATAAAAAGAATGGCTGAGGTAGAAGGATTAACACATGTAGAGCTCAATTATCCAGAGCATTTCCAAAAGAATACTGTTTCTGAAATCAAAACGGCATTAGAGAAACATCATTTAAATGTTAGTGGCGTGGCGCTTAGATTTAGTGAAATATATGATGATGGGGAGTTTACAAATCCCAATGAAATTATTCGTAATAAAGCAATTACAACCACAAAAGAAGCTATTGAAACTTGCGAAGAGCTAGGTGGGTCGACGACAACAATTTGGCTTGCTAATGACGGGTTTGATTATGCGTTCCAAGTAGACTATGAAATTGCTTGGGATAAGACTGTTTCAGCTTTACGTGAAATTGGTGAACAATATCCGGACATGAATATTAGTTTTGAATATAAACCATACCAGCCAAGATCCTTTTCATTAGTGGGAGATATTGGATTAACACTTTTATTATTGGATGATGTGAATTTACCTAATTTTGGTGTGACTCTAGATTTTTGCCATATGCTAATGAAGAAAGAAAATCCAGCCTATTCTTTAGCACTTGCTGCCAAGAAAAATCGCTTAATGGGATTTCATTTAAATGACGGTTATAAGGATAATGATGATGGTCTCATGCTAGGTAGCGTTCATCTATTACAAACAATAGAATTTATATACTATGCCATAAAATATAAATATGATGGTCTAATTTACTTTGATACTTTTCCTATTCGAGAAGACCCAGTTAAAGAGTGTGAAAAAAATATAAAAATGTATAAAAAAATCGAAAGCATTATACATGCTTATGGTTTGGAAAATATTGAAAGTTTAATTCGTTCCAAAGATGCGACAGAAACCCAAGAATTTTTGTACTCACTTTTAAGTTAATGATTATACCATGAAAGTTTAATTTCAAAGGGGATGTTTTATGTGTTTAGAAAAATAGGTCTTCCTAAAAATCTACTTTGGGGATATATTGGCCTAGTATTGTTTATGATTGGTGATGGAATTGAACAAGCTTGGTTAGTTCCATATTTAGTAGACGAAAATATGCCTGCTACAGCTGCATCATTTCTTATAACAATCTATGGTGTTACTGTTACTATATCTGCTTGGTTATCCGGAGTTTTTGTTCAAACGTTAGGACCAAGAAAAGCGATGTTATTAGGAACTATAGCCTTTCTAATAGGTAGTATAGGCTTTATTGGATTAGGTATGTATAGTTTAAATTATTATATTATGGCCCCGTTTTATGCCGTCAGAGGTTTTGGTTATCCTATGTTCGCTTATTCATTTTTAGTATGGATAAATTACAGTGCCCCATTAGATAAAAGGAGTACTGCCGCTGGTTGGTTTTGGTTTATGTTTTCATTAGGACTAAGTGTTTTCGGTCCATTCTATGCTTCACTAGTGATACCAATAATGGGACATATAAACGCTATGTGGACAGGTATTATTTTTACTATAGTTGGTTCATTTTTAGCCATTATTGTTAATAAAGATCGTGTTCCACAATCAGAAATTACTGCTTTCAAATTTTCAGAGTTAATTAAAGCAGTTACAATTATTAAACGCCCAATTATCGCAATGGGACTTATAGTAAAATCAATTAATGGATTTGCACAATATGGTCTATTACTATTTTTACCATTGTATTTAAGAGAATTTGGTTATACTGACACAGAGTGGTTAAGAATGTGGTCTACAATATTTACAGTAGCCATTTTCGCCAACTTATTCTTTGGATATATTGGAGATAAATGGGGTTGGCGTAAAACGATACAATGGGTTGGTGGCGTATTTTATGCCGTTGTTATGCTTTTAATATATTTTGCACCTATGACAATCGGTCATAATTATTGGTTAATGAGTCTAATATTAAGTCTCTGTGGTATAGGTATGGCTGGGTATGTACCATTGTCAGCACTATTTCCACTGCTCGCGCCAGACAATAAAGGTGCTGCTATGTCAGTATTAAACTTGGGAGCAGGCCTTAGTACATTTATAGCACCAGCTATTGTAACTTTATTCTTTGAACCGTTTGGTGCTGGCGTCGTACTATTTATTTATTCAGGTTTTTATATTTTAAGTGCGGTTCTTACACCTTTCTTAAAGACACCCCAAGAATTAAATTAATAATTTAATTCTGTCTGTTTGTAATTTTGTGTTCTCACTCATTATGATATTGTAAGGTGAGTGACAAATAGAGTGTCTACACGTTAAACGCCGAGCCCGATAACTATGTCAGTAGTAGTTATCGGGCTCTTGTTTGGTGTACTGATTATTCATCAACGGCTTATTTATCACGCTTGTTTGACTAATGTGATAATAACGTGATTATGACTCTATGATAGGACCTACAAGTGATACAAATAGAATGTTTAACATGGCGTCACTTCTTTCCATGTTAGTTGAAACACAGAAGTAAAACATCGACTTTTATATTAACCATCTGTATCTTTTGAAGCATATCCACTTCAGGTAAGTTGAATTATGTTAGTAAGTACGTTCCCCAGTGCTCAATATTATAGTAACAATACAAGTAACACATGTGTTATCAAATTTGTGTAATAAGGAGTGCATTCGCTAAACCTGAAACTAACTTATTAAGTGAACTTACTAAAAAAAGGGTTAGAAGCAGCTCGTGCCAGAGAACGGTATGAGGGCCCCTTCGATACTAAATCATAAAAAAGAGAGACTAAATTCTTATACGATAAACAAAAACTTACAGGTCCAGTAATTACTAAACAAACGGGTGTTAGTCGATCCACTGTTTATAGCATACTAAAATAATATATTTTCTATAATTAAAGTCTCCCAATTATAAATAATGCAATTTTCTTAGCTAATGCTTCATTCTCTATCGCTCTATTATTATCCACTAACTGTAATGCACCTTCATGAATCATTTGTGCAAAAATAGGAACAAATATTTCTTTTTCATTATCTGCGTAAACGCCTTTCAAACTTTTTGCTAAAACAATGTTCAACTCGGTTAATATTTTTTCTCTCATTTGAGGTAATGCTATACCAGCATAGCTACTTCGGCATTCAATATTAGGTTCTTGATAAAAATCATGAACTGCTAAAATGAGTTGACTTATACTTTCTTGATTGAAAATCATACCATCTGAAATATAGTTCTCAATAGAAACTGTAGCAAAACTTTCCATAATATAGTCTATTAAATCATATTTATCTTCAAAGTGCGCATAAAACGTAGCTCTGTTTACTCTAGCGCTTTTTGTGATATCCGCTATTGTTATTTTCTCAAAATCTTTTTTATTAACCAAACTAAAAAAGGCATTAACTAATGATTGTTTCGTATGTGTCATTCTCAAATTTTTTACTTTTTCTGCCATTTGCATCACCTCCCCAACAATTTAAGGTTTTTGTTGCTATAGCAACATATAAGCATGGTTTGTTGATTGTTATATTATTTTATTAACTGTATATTTTATTTAAAGCAACACTTTGTTGTTTTAATATATCATAAACAAGGAGCTACTTAAAAATGAAAACAATTGTTATTGTAGGCGCAGGTACTGGTTTAGGACTATCTATAGCTAAGAAGTTTGGTGCTGAAGGGTTTAAAGTAGCAGCGATTTCTCGAAATGCCGAGAAATTAAAAGTTATTCAAAAAGAACTAAGTAACTTAAACATTGAAGCAAAGACTTTTATAGCTGATATTGCAAACTTGCAATCATTAAAACAATCTATCCAAGCAATTAAAGTTGAGTTTGATTCGATTGATGTCATAGAGTTTAGTCCTTACGCACAAGAAGATAAATTTACAAATGTATTAGAAACTACGCCGGAGAGTGTATCAGAAATGTTGGGGACTTATCTATTTCCATCAATTCAGTTAGTTAACGAAGTTTTACCAGATATGATTAATAAAGGAAGTGGATCAATTCTATTTACAACAGGCGTATCTACAATATTCCCTTTACCTTTTGCTGGAAATGCTGGAATTATAGGAGCTGGTTTGCGTAATTATGCTGAAAACCTCTACAATGAAATGGAAGAAAAAGGCATATTTATCAGACATCTTTCAATAGGAACGGTCATAGAACCAGGAACAAAGGGTGATCCAGATTTTATTGCAGAAGCCTGGTACAATTTATACAACAAAAAAGAAAAGTTTGAAGAAACATTTCCACAGGGGCTTAAACAATCTGATATGTTCTAATTAGTGTAACGCACATAATTGATAAAGTATTATTAATATATTAATTAAATGATTTTCCATTCCTCTCCATTGTGATGTCCTAATACATCTAACGAAATTTATAAGCATATATGCACCAACCCCCTCACTATTGCGAGTAGTCAGGGGGTTTTTGATGCGACTTAACGTCGCCTGCTATTTATTATTAGGTGTACTACTAAGCCAGTTATTAAAATATGCAACTGCACAGTCGCTAACGACTGGCGCAATGATGTGAACGGAGATATAAGCATATCATTCCGTCGAAAATACCGCTTCTAAGCTACTTTTTACATCTTCTCTTACGCTCACATCTCCCATTATATTATGCCTCGTTTTCTTCATAATTATACAAGTGTATTCCCCATTTATATAATTCTTCTACCAATGGTTGTAAAGATTTTCCTAATTCAGTGAGTTTATAATCTACTTTGGGTGGCATAACTGGGTGAATGGTACGTGTAACAAGTCTATCCTTTTCCAATTCTTTTAGTTGGTTGATTAACACACGTTGATGTGCGTTGGGGATAGCTTTTTCAATTTGATTTAAGCGAAGCGGTTCTTCTCTTAATAATTCCCATACAATCATAAGTTTCCACTTTCCACCAATAATATTTAATGCAAGTTCCTTTTCACAATTAAAACTTTGGTTTTTAAATTCTATCAATTTATTCAATCCTCTCATAATTAACACTGTTAAATTAAACAGTATGTCAATTTTTACGCTGTATTTACTTAATATTACGTAAGGACTATATTATAACAAAAGGAGGTCATTATATGAATAAATTATTTATAAATGGTCAATTTGTAAAAAGCAATTCTACAAATCAATTAGCAGTCATTAATCCAGTTACAGAAGAAATCATTGATACAGTTACATTAGCAAACGAACATGATACTAAAAATGCAATTAAAGGTGCTAAAGAAGCACAGTTAAAATGGGAACAAGTAAATATTGTAAAAAGGGCAAAAATTGTTCAAGGCTTAGCTGAGCAATTAGAAAAAAATAAGAATGACTTAGCTGAAATTTACGTTGAAGAACAAGGTAAGCCACTGTATGCAGCCATAGGTGAAATAGAAAAATCTATTGAATATATTAACTATATGTCCAGTTTAGCTAGAAAAAATAACGGAGAAGTTTTACAAAGCGAAGTGGAAAACGAGACAATTATATTAACTAAAAAACCGGTAGGTACGACTGCTGGTATAATTCCTTGGAACGCACCTATTTTTGTACTAATAAGAAAATTAATTCCAGCTTTGGTTACAGGTTGCTCCATTGTTATTAAACCAAGTGAAGAAACACCATTTGGTGCATTTAAGATTGCTGAATATATCCAAGAAACAACAATACCTAATGGTTTAGTCCAAATCATAACAGGCACTGGATCAGAAGTAGGTAACTTATTATCACAAAATGAAGACATCGACCTAATCTCAATCACAGGAAGCACTGGTGCAGGCAAATCAGTTATGGAAAGCGCAGCACATAATGTAAAAGGCGTAAACTTAGAACTTGGTGGTAAAGCTCCTGCGATTGTTACAAAAAATGCTGATATTGAAAAAGCAGCTAGTTATATTGTACAAGCAAGAATTAATAATAGTGGGCAAGTGTGTACATGTCCTGAGCGTATCTATGTAGCTAAAGATATCTTTGATGAATTTGTAACAGCTGTTAAAAATAAAATGAATCATATCCAGCCTGGAGATCCATATGATGAAACAACAACAATGGGCCCTATTATAAATCAAAAACAACTAGAATCTATAAATGAAAAAGTACAAAATGCAGTCCGAGAAGGTGCCACAATAGAATTAGGCGGGCACATAATGAACAGACAAGGTTTCTTCTATGAACCAACAATTTTAACCAACCTTTCAAAAGATTCTATAGTTATGAAAGAAGAAATTTTTGGTCCTGTACTTCCTATCGTAAGTTTTGAAGACTTTGAAGAAGTATTAGATGAAGCAAATACTTCCGACTATGGACTTTCTTCTTATATATTTACAGAAAGTCTAAAAGAAGCCATGTTAGCCAGTGAAAGACTAAAATTTGGCGAAGTTTACGTTAACTGTGAAGCTGAAGAAGCTATTGTTGGCTATCATGCGGGCTGGCGTCAATCAGGACTTGGTGGTGCAGATGGCGTAAATGGTTTTGACGAATATTTAAATACAACTGTAACTTATATTCGTTATGAGTAAATTAGGTTATTTATTAATATGATAACAACAGTTATAGACCAATGTTTAATATTATTACTATTCCTAATTGTTGGTTTTGTATGCACTAGAAAGATTTGGATTCATAAAAATCATATGAGCAGTCTATCGAATTTATTAACGAATATTGTCTTACCTTCAGCTATATTATCTAGTTTTAATGTTAATGTAGCTGATTATGATTTAAACTTCTTTGTTACAATCATTTTTATCAGTTTATTCTTAGTAGCTTTCCCCTTTTTCCTTTCTAAGTTGCTTGTTTCCTTCACGCACATGGAAATAGCACTGAAAAAGGTATGGGTTGGCTGTTGTACGTATTCAAATATACTATTTATAGGGATACCTATCATTGGGACACTATACGGTGAAAAAGGCTTATTTATCCTAGTTATTTATAATACAATATCAAATTTATTTTTATTTACATTGGGTATTAAATTATATAAAAACAATGTCAACTTTAAATCTATTGGATTATCATTATTGAGTCCTGCGCTTTTAGCTTCTTTTCTAGGAATACTATTACTGATATTAGACATTTCACTTCCTAAGACATTAGCTACTGCACTAAAGGAATTAGGTAATATGACCGCACCTTTATCTATGATTATTACCGGTGCTTTATTTGGATTAATCAATATCAAGAAATTTATAGTCTCTAAAAATATCTATCTCTTTTGTTTTGTACGTCTTATCGTGATACCTGGGCTTGTATTTGTAATCTTAAATTCATTTATAACAGATAAATTGATTTTAGGCGTCATAGTTCTTTCAGCAGGTATGCCTGCTGGTGCTACCAATACATCTTTAGCAACTATATATTCTGATAAAGGGCCTGAAACTTCTCAATATGTCGTTATGTCTTCGATATTATGCATCATAACATTACCAATATTAATGTATATATTGACGTTGTAATTTTACTACTTTGCGTTCCTCTCTATTATGATGTAATAAAGTAATTAACAAATATGTCGTGCATATATGCATTAAACCCTCTCACTACTTATATAGTGAGAGGGTTTTTGATGTGATAATATGGCTATTGTTAACTAACACAATAAGAAACTAAATACGATAAAACCTATTTAATTTAAATAAAGATATAAATTTGTAAATTGCTCTTCTTCGTTATATTTAACTACAATATCAATAATATTTTTATCCGTTCTCTCAATTTAGTCTTATTTCAATTCTTCAACAATATTAGTAACACTAAAATCACTAATATCGCCTTTGATTTTATTATCGTAATGCCTTAGTAAACCGAATGTTTCAACTTTTATAATTAGCTATAATTTTAAAAAAGATTTTCCGTGATTTATCATCTCTCAATTATAGATTTTGACTACTAGGACGAATTATAAATTCATTTACAGATGATTCCTCGGGTTCGTTAATTGCATAATTAATAGCTCTTGCAATAGCATCTGGTTTAATCGCATCTTTATATACTTCATCTATACCTTGTTTCATTTCCTTATCGCTAATATGATCTGTCAACTCAGTATCAATAGCGCCTGGAGAAAGGATTGTTGTTCTAATATTTGAACCCACCGAAGCTTCTTCTTGTCTTAATCCTTCAGTTATCGCTCTAACTGCATATTTGGTACCACTATAAACAGCACTACCTGGAAAAACAACATGTCCTGCTACAGAAGCTAAATTAATAATGTGCCCTGATTTTTGTTCTCTCATATAAGGCAATACTGCACCGATGCCGTATAGTACACCTTTAATATTAACATCAATCATTTGATTCCATTCATCTTGCTTATTCTTTTCTAAAAAAGATTGAGGCATAAGACCAGCATTATTAATTAAAACATCTACACGTCCAAAATCATTATACGCTGTTTCAATTAACGCATTTACTTCATCTGGCTTCGTTACATCAGTTTTTTGAATGCTTACATTGTTGCCTATTTTTTGTTGTATTTTTTCTAATCGATCTACACGTCTTGCTCCTAAAACAAGCTTTGCCCCATTGTCAGATAGCAAACTTGCTGTTTCCTCGCCAATGCCACTAGACGCACCAGTTATAACGACTACTTTATCTTTTACATTATTCATTATTTTGCCTCCTTCGTTACTACAATTGTATATTCACCATACTATCGTTATCAAAACATCGTTGATATTCTCAAACTAATTTCGACTGAAGTAAAAGCTTATTTATAAATAATAAGAAAAATACTCACATCACGAATACGACTTTCTCAACAAACAAAGAAATTAAATCATTCGAATAAATAAAATTTTTTGAGTATAACTTTTCATATTTACAAAGATTTATGATTTATACCTAAAAATATAGGGGATAAAATAAGTGTATATTAAATAACAAGGAGGAGTTCTTATGTCAAGATACATTTTTCAATCGCCAAGTAGATATATACAAGGAAAAGGAGTAATAAACAGTTTAGCTGATGAGGTTGATAAATTAGGTGACGCACCCTTGATTATTTCAGATAGTTTTGTTTGGTCACTAACAAATAAAGACATAAATGAGAGTTTTAAATCTAGCGAAATTAGTTACAAATACGAAGAATTTAATGGAGAAGCCTCTGAAAATGAAATAGCAAGACTTAGCCAAATAGCTAAAAACAATAACATAAATGTAATTGTGGGCGTTGGAGGAGGAAAGACATTAGATACGGCAAAAGCAATTTCTGATGATCTTAATTCTCCTGTTATTATTGTCCCAACAACTGCTTCTACAGATGCCCCTACAAGTGCTTTATCAGTTATTTATTCAGATGAAGGTGTTTTTACTGGTTATAGATTTTACTATAAAAACCCAAATGTAGTATTAGCAGATTCACAAATTATAGTCCAAGCACCAGTTAAATTGTTTGCAGCGGGCATAAGTGATGCTTTAGCTACTTTAGTAGAAGTTAAAGCAACTTTAAATCGTAGAGGAAAAACTATGGTAGATGGAAAACCAACACTAGCTTCTTTAGCCATTGCTGAAAAAGCAGAAGAAACTATATTTAAATATGGTAAAAGCGCCTATTTTGCTGCAGCACAAGGTATTGTAACACCTCAAGTGGAATCTATTATCGAAGCAAACACTTTACTTTCAGGTCTTGGTTTTGAAAATGGGGGCCTTGCTGCAGCTCACGCAATACACAATGGGTTTACAGCTTTATCAGGAGATATTCATAAACTTGGACACGGCGAAAAAGTGGCATATGGAACTCTGGTTCAAATGGTTTTAGAAAATAGACCTTATGAAGAGATTAAAAAATATCTTGATTTTTATAAATTCTTAGAAATGCCAACAAATTTAAATGATATGCATTTACAAGATGCTTCTTTTGAGGATTTAATAAAAGTAGGAGAATTAGCAAAAGATCCTAATGACACTTTCTCTAATTTAAGTGACGAATTTACTGCTGAAGACGTAGCGCAAGCTATACTAGCAGTGAATGAATTAAGTGAAGGCAAAACTGAATAAGTTGGTCGTTATTTAAACTATGTATATATTTATTCTTATTTTGCATTTCCCCTCACTACTGCGAGTAGTGAGGGGATTTTTCGGTGTGGATAGTCGCCTACTATTCGGGACTGAAGCTAAATACTATAAAAATTTTTTTATAACGATTGCCTTCTGAATATACATACAGTAACCTCGTTTTAATTACAGTTATTCTCTCTCTTGTGTTTAGTTATACGATTAGCTAAGTCGCTTAGAAGATACAGAAAGCAGCTATTAAAAATAAGACTATAAATAACAACGCATAAAACATTAAAAAGTTTATAACTGTATATATTTCTACCTCCATGTATTTGCTATAAACAGAGTAACGTACTTGTTAAATTAACGGTTATTACTACTCAATTTATTTCCTGAGAAATAGATAGAAGTTAAAAAATTTTGAAATTTCTAATCACCAATCCACTACACTACTTTAATGTTTGCTATCATTAGTAATAAATGACACATGGTAGCGCACGTTTTGTAGGAGGCTTGTTTATGAAATATATACATAAAGCGCTGATAATTTTGTTACAACTCATACTCATCATTGTTATTACATATATAGGTAATATCATACAAAAGGTATTACATATTCCTATAGCGAGTAGTATCGTTGGATTAATTTTATTCTTTTTACTGTTACAATTTAAAATCATTCCTGTTCGTTTAGTTGAAGATGCAGCTAGTTTCTTACTTTCGACAATGATATTTTTCTTCGTACCTTCAGTCGTAGGGGCTATGAATATTGGCTCTAGTATAAATATAAAATTTGTGGCTTTCATAATTGTTATCGTTGTTGGTACTTGTTGTATCGCCCTAGTTTCTGGCTATATCGCAGAAAAGATGATTGCAAAAACTGATGATGGAGATGAAAATAAATGATACTCTTGAAAACAATATTAATGATTATATTAACGATTATAGTTTTCTTTTTATCAACGAAACTACAAGCTCGTTTTAAAAATCCATTACTTAATCCAGCTTTAGTAACGGCTTTAGTAATCATTATTGTGCTACTATTATTTGGCCAAAATTATAATGACTATATGCTTGGCGGTAAATGGATAAACTATTTACTTAGTTGTTCTGTCGTAAGTTTAGCTTTACCACTATATCAACATCGTCATAAAATTATGAAAAACGCGCCGGTTATATTTACTAGTGTATTTACGGCTGTAGTCATTAACTTTTTTATCGTTTTTGGTGCATTAAAATTATTAGGTTTTTCTAAAATTACTATAATTACAATGTTGCCAAGATCCATAACTGCTGCCGTTGGTATTCAAGTTTCTCAACAACTTGGCGGTAATGAAACGTTAACTGTATTATTTATTATGGCTACTGGCTTATTAGGCAGCATCATCGGTGAATATTTAATAAGTATCGCTAAATTTAAATCTTCTATTGCTAGAGGATTATCATATGGAAACGCAGCTCACGGATTTGGCACAGCTAAAGCATTAGAATATGACTTTGAATCTGGAGCATATAGTTCAATTGGCATGATATTAACTGCTATTCTAAGTTCAATCATTATCCCTTTATTTATCTTATTGTTGTATTAAGTTGCCTCATTATTTTTAATGTTCTAGACTTAAAACACACGCTAAAGTTGTTATTTTCAAACGTCTAATTCATAACATACATATTAAGCGAATAATTCTTTTACCATGATTTTGATAAAAGAATTATTCGCTTAATTTATGCACTTCAAACCTCTAGGTTAGGCTCCCGTCTTAATAACCTCACTCATCCCGACGTCTTAAAACATTGCTTTGTCAAAGTAATATTCGTTTGCCTGACTCGATAAAAACATCATAATTATTAAATATTACAAAATCTTATCGTTTAAATATAATTTTAACGGTAATAACATTAATATGACAAAATCACTATTTTGTTAATTGCACAGTTAAATATTTATGTTAATTTTTCAGATAAACAAATGACAATATATTTCTCAACTTATTAATAGAATCATGTAATTAAATAACAATTCAAGGAGGAACGTCCATGAATTTATTAGATTTTCATAAAGAAATTAAAGGATACACTCAAGATAGACAACCTGGTATTGAGAAAGATATGAAACCCAAACCTGTAACGGAATTAGATGACTATGCTGCCGGTGGCAAATTAAAAGGCAAAGTTGCTTTAGTTACAGGTGGCGATTCTGGTATTGGACGTGCCGTTGCAGTATTATTCGCTAAAGAAGGCGCTAACGTTGCCATTGGCTATTACGATGAACATCAAGATGCTAATAATGTTGTAGAACGCGTTGAATCATTTGGCGTAAAAGCAAAAGCATACTCCCATGATTTAAAAGAAGTAGCGGATTCACAACAATTAATTAAAGATGTTATAGCTGATTTCGGACAATTAAATATATTAGTAAATAATGGAGGCGTACAATTCCTACAAGATAACTTTACTGACATAACGCCTGAGCAAGTTAAAAAGACTTTCGAAACAAATATTTTCGGTATGATGTTTTTAACACAAGCTGCAGAACCACACCTTTCTAATGGAGATGCTATAGTCAACACTACGAGTGTCACAGCTTATCGTGGATCAGGACACTTAATTGACTATTCTGCTACAAAAGGAGCCATCGTTTCTTTCACTCGCTCAATCGCGACATCTTTAAATAATAAAGGTATTCGTGTAAATGCAGTCGCACCCGGTCCTATTTATACACCACTTATTCCGTCTACCTTTACCGCTGATAAAGTTGAAAATCAAGGTGCTGAAACACCGATGGGTCGCCGTGGCCAACCAGCTGAGCTAGCACCAGTATATGTGTTTTTAGCTAGCAATGCAGATAGTTCTTATATAACTGGCCAAGTAATTCATATTAATGGTGGCGATTATATTACTAGCTAAATGGAAAAGTTCATTTCAATATATGTGACAAACATTGCTAATACTGTTTGTCACTTTTTATTTTTAAATTAGACTATTTAACTTCAATTACTTGTATAAAATATTGTTAAATACAGCTAATGCTTATTTACACCCTTATCTAGAGCTATATTTTCATTAATAAAAAAGTGTTTTACTAATGAAAATTTATATTATTTTTAATAATTATGATTAAACTATCTATTTTTGTATATAATAATAGTAACAATATATTTTATTGAGCGTTGGTATTATATAATCCACGTTCTATTTTAAATTTATACAATATTAGGGAGGTAGGAGAGATGATTATCGAGTAAGTTTAAAAGTTAATAAAACTGGAGTGTTGAGTTATGAGAAAAGTTATATATCCAATTATATTTTGTGTAAGTCTTTTTTTTATTTTTTTACTGTTCTGCGGGATTTTCTGGTCACGTTGTTCATATGCCGACTGCTATAATTCAATGACAGATTTACAACAAGATACTGAAGAAGGTCACGACTGGAAAATACATACATATGATGAAAGTAATTCTACAATTATTGTAGCGCCACATGGTGGTGGTATTGAACCTGGAACTACCGAAATCGCCCGTAACATTGCTGATAAAAGTTCATCTGGCTTTTATTCATTTTCAGGTATACGTCCTAGTAATAATAGCCAATTACACGTAACTTCAACCAATTATGATGAACCTAAAGCTCAAGAAATGGTACAACAATCTCGTCACACAGTAACAATACATAAAACAAATAATTCAGCTAATGACGTTTACATAGGTGGTAGAGATGATCAATTAAAAAGTAACATTAAAGAAGCTCTACAAAATAAAGGTTTTAGCGTTACTACAGCCAGTCAAAACATCTCAGGAAACAGCATACATAATATTGCAAACCAAAATAAAAATAACGCCGGTGTGCAAATAGAGTTATCTAATCATTTTGTTCAACGCTTTTTTGAAAGCGGTAACGTTAACCGTACTTCAAGAGAAAACTCAAATAATTGGACAGATACTATGGATTCATTCACAAGTGCTGTTAGCAATGGACTAGAAAAATAACGCGCTATAATTTTCCTTTCGATAGCGCACTAGTACTTATCCTATACTCCCAGAACATAGCTAAACCAAATGCTATATAGCATTTGGTTTATTTTTATTCCTATATATGATGACGACGCCAACTAAACACCACCATTTAAAATCTAAGAATCTAGGAAGATAAACGCTTAGAATACACTAAAAACTTAAATTTTATCTAACCGTTAAAGAGGTCAACCCCTTTAAGGCGAGCTTTTTATTGTGTTTTAATGACAATCTTAAAATCGTATTACGAATTATTTATTTTAATGTCTCTCCCACTGATTTATAGTATCATTTTTAACGTTAGGCAAAATTTTCCTAACGCTAACATCACGATTCAGGAGGTATCTTAGACATTAAAAAATTTAAGCAATTCATCAAACAACTTTCGTTGGTTTTTATAATAAGCCTCATTATTACTGCTATTGTATTTGTTCCTTTTTTAATAAATATGTTAAAGAACGGTATTGTATTTAGTGGTAAAGGAGACGGTTTCACTCAATTAATACCTTTCCAAAAATATTTATATCATCAATATACACATTTCAAAAGTTTTTATGATGTAGCATTTGGCTTAGGTGGAGATTATTCTAAAGGTTTGTCTTATTATTACTCAACTTCACCTTTAATGATTTGTTACTTCTTCATTATTAGAGTTAGCTCACAAATCTTTCATTTCTCAACAGATAATATTAAATTTTGGGGCATCAGCCAGCTTATTATCGCCTATATTAGAGTGTTACTGACTACTATTACAAGTTATTACTTGTTTAAATATTTAAATCCTAAATATCTTTTCGCAATATTAGCTACATTGATGTATGCACTATCTACCGTGACTATATATTATAATTTCACTTGGTCATTTTATGGTGACGTCTTAATTTTATTGCCATTATCTATTTTAGGAATGGAACGCTTTTTCAGAGAAGGCAAAGTTGGACTTTTTATCATCGCTATAACATTAACGCTATTTTCAAATTTTTATTTTAGTTATTACGAATGTATTATTTTAGGGTTTTATTTTAGTTATCGTATTATATTTACATACCAACAGAATATCGTTAATCGTTTACAAAAGGTTTATTTATTAATTACCGCCGTTATCTTCAGTTTAATGACGGGTATTATAGGGTTTTATACAGGCGTATCGTCAGTTATGAGTAATGATAGGCAAATAAATCCTCATTTAAAGATGTCTATGTTGATAGATTTTCAAGAAAAATATCATATCTTTTCTAATGGATTCTATATTACGATTTCGCTTGTTACTTTTATCGCATTATGCGCGTTTAATTTGTATAAGTATTACTTTTACCGCTTGTTTGCGGTATTAACATGGATTCTACTCATTGGGTCATTGACGCCTTATTTTGATAGTTTCTTTAATGGTTTTTCATTACCTGCACGAAGATGGGTATATATTTTATGCTTAACATCAAGCATATTAATTGCTCTATTTATTCAACATTTGGCTGAAGTTTCCATAAAACAATATTTATATACTGCGTGTCCGTGTATATTAATCATGTTTTATATGTATTTTTCATACAATGGTCATATGTCATGGATGTGGATCACGCTAATCATCATGGTTTTAATGTTTATTGTCATTTGGCGTAACGCTTTATTCAATAAAAAGACAATTCAATTTGGTTTTATTGCGCTTATCTTTATTCAACAACTTGTAATGATAAAAAATTACCACGATACACATATGCATATTTACGAACGCACTTTACAATCTATGGATAAAGATAACTATCATAGCGCTAAGTTGCAAAAAAAATTCAACCAAATTCAACATTCGCAAGATCCATTTAGTAGAATAGATTACTTGTCGTTTTCAGCTTTAAATTCTCCAATTATTTATGGCTTTAAAGGCATTTCATTATACTCAAGTTTATTCGATGGTAGTATCTTAAAGTATTACGATAAAACGATGCAGATCACTCAACCTATCGATAAAAATAGTACCTATCGTTTATTAGGTAATCGTGCAAATTTGATGGCATTATGGGATGTACAAGACCGCTTCAAAAATCCAAACGACGACAATATTCCTTATGGTTTTAAAACATCTGAAGTCATTAAAGGAAAAGCACACAAATATCAACATTCTGTTAATCAAACGACATATCCAAGTGCGCATATAACTAATAAAGTATATGACAACAAATCACTGCAATCTCCCATTGAGCGAGAACATGCAATGTTAAAAGGCGTCGTATTAAACAATACGACATCTACAAATTCAAAAATCCAACATAATATCAATTATGCAAATGACATCAAAGAATCCACTAAAAAGGCACACTTGAACGAACAAAAGCATATGTTGACAGTTCATGAAAAAGACGGTGGAATTCATTACAAAGTGCCCCAAAATATAACTAAAAAGTATAAAGATTTATATTTTGAAGTGGAATTAGAGTTAAAGGCCCCAGATAAACGTCATAAAGTGCAATTAAATGACTTTACGCAAAAGAGAAACTCATTAAGTTATTCATATCGACGTGTCGTAAATCCAACGACAATACGCGTGAAAGCTAATAAAGATGTTAATTTAAAACTTTCTAAAGGACGTTATCGTTACAAATTAAAAGGGGTTTATGGTGAAAACTATGGAGCACTTAAAAAAGCATCCAAAGAAGTTAAAAAAGTGCACATTAAAAATAATAACCACGGATATACGATTACGAAAGACAAACAAGCGCATGGCTATTTAGTACTTCCTATACCTTATTCGGATGGCTTACAAGCAAAAGTGGACGGCAAAGAAACTAAAGTGCAGAAAGGAAACGGTATACAGACAATCATTCCTGTAAACAAAGGAGACCGTCATATAGCGTTGTGGTATACGCCACCGCATAGTAAATTATTAATTACAATCACGCTTATCGGAGTACTATCATCAATCGTCTATACATTCTATTTGCGTCGACGATTTAAAAACGACTAATATTAAACATAATAAAAAATGCTGGGTCCATCTTAACTGATGGACCCAGCATTTTTTATTTCTAGTATTAACGTACTTCTACGTCATTACCAGTTTCAACTTTTTTATCTTTTTTGAAATAGGTTGCGGCTTCAAAGCTACCGAAATTAGGGTTATCTGAACTGTTTATTGTTTTATATCCTAAATCTTTAAATGTTTTGATGTCTTTATCTTTCATGCCGTCTTCATAATAAACCTTTTTGCCGTCATTATAGAAGCGTGGCTTATCAATTACTTGGTTTAATGAGCCTTTACCTCTTAAATAGTTAGACAATGTTTGTTGCATAATCGTCGGTACTTTATTACCGCCTGAAGTACCTGCACCTACGTAATAATTGTCACCCACTACTATTGATGGTGAAATAAATGAACGTGGCGATTTATTGGCTTGACCATAATTATCGCTTGTAGGTGATTTAGAAAATCTTTTCAGTGAATTATTTAAAAAGAATCCTTGTTTGGTATATTTACCTGTACCAAAGAAATTATTTAATGAATTGGTTGAACTAGTCATCTTACCTTGTTTATCTACAACTACAAAATGTGAACCTGCAGTATTAATACGTTGTTGTTTATTATATTTATTTGCAGTGTTTTTATACTTGTCTACACGCTTTAATAAATGTTCATCCGATAAATCTTTACTATCAGTCGATTTTTCATCATTAACTATATACTTAACTTTAGACGTCACATTACGTGCTTTCAAAGTGCTGTCGATAAAGTCTTTACGTGTATCTTCGCCTAGTTGTCCATTAACTGACTGGTCAATTTTTAAACTTTGTAATGTTAACATACCGCCAGTTGGATTTGGCGAAGTATAAACTTTATTATTTAAATAATTTGTTGCAATTGGCTTTTTCATTTTAGTTGAATACTTTTCAAAATCTTTACTAGTTAAATCCCCATTACTCTGTTTCGCAATTTTAGGTCCCATTTTTTTATAAAAATTATCTGCACCGTGATCACGAATGTATTTTAATGTGCTGGCTAAATGTTCTTGTTTTACGACATCACCATTTTTCACTACCTGATGATCTTTATTGAAAAATGGTGAATTTTTATCAATATTCCCACTATATTTTAGTAATAATTTTTCTAAATCGGCATTAACTTGGAAACCATCCTCAGCTAAAGGAATGACATTGTTTAAAATTTTCTTTTCGCTCATCTTTCCTTCTTTGGCATGCATGTCATGCATACCTTTGACAAAACCAGGCACACCCGACTCGTCACCTTGTTTATAGTTATGAGAAGAAACAGCATTATAATCATAAACGTTAGGCGTATCTTTTTTGCCACCAGAATAAGTTAAAGTCGTTCCTTCTCCACCTAAGCCACCAGCAAATGGTTCCGTCACTGCTAGTGCATAAGCCACACCATATGCTGCGTCTGCGGAGTTACCGCCTTCTTGAATGATTTTGTTGCCTATTTCCCGGGCAATTCTATTGTTCGTAGACACACCATATTTCTTTTGGGCATTGTTCTTATTATGTGAAGCAAGCTTGTTTTCATACAATTGATCTTTATCCACTTTATCTTCTTTATTCAGAAAATAAAAACCCGTCGAAATTAATAACGTAATGATAAAGATAATAGTTAAAACTTTTTTACTGTAAATGCTCATGAGATTGACCTCCATCTACAGAAACATGTTTTTCAGTTTTAAGGTCATGCATTTCATATTTATCTAAACTGTCGTCAGCATTGCTCGTAATTATCAATAAGAAAATAGATACGATAATCACTACTATAACTCCGTATAAAATGTAATTTTTAATTTTCATATGTGTAACCTCCTTTTGTTTCTTTTAGTTTGATAGATGAGTCAGAAATACGATTATAGAATTTTTTCTTCTCCATATAACTCATATTATCTTTCGTTATTTTGTCACCTGAAGTTTTAATTGGAGTGATTAAGAAATCACTTTTATCACCATTCCAGGATTGTTGTACGGCTATACTTTTTTTCTTCTCAGAAAGGAAATCATCAGAAGTAACGTTACCTAGACTGTAGAAGATGTTAGCACCTTTATATTTTTCAATCTTTTGAGTCACTGTGTTGTGACCGAGAATGACATCGGCACCCGCTTCTGCTAACGCATGACCATATTCTTTTTGTCTACTTGTGACGTTAGGTTCATCTGGGATACCCCAATCAACGTTTACGACGACCATGTCATTATCTTCCTTCATTTTCTTAACAAGCGGAATAAAGATTTTAGGATCTAGTGTGATGGACGTCGTTGCTTTTCTTGCATCCATATATTTTGAGCTCACGTCCGTAAATGAAGCATAAGCAATTTTCTTACCTTTGATAGTTCTATGTGTCACTTTACTATTTATTGAGTTAGAACCATTTCCAGTAGTAAAGTCATAGCCAAGCTTAGAATTAGATTTTTTCTCAATTTGCTTAATTTGATCTAAATCTACGGAATTATTTGTTAAATTAATACTTGAGAAACCTAAACTTTTTAGAAATGCTATATTTTTATAATTTTTCTCAATATTTCTATTTGGTTTTTCAGCAAAATTATTCACGTTCAGACTGGCTGTTGAAAAATCACTTGATTTAATGATGTTTGAAACAGCAGCAAACATGCCATTTAAATCATTTTGTCTAATGTGTTTATTTAACGTGACGTTACCGAAATACGATAAATGTATGTCATCTTTGTTCTTTGCTAAAACATTAACTTTATCAGTTTTAAAAGTAGCCATAAGAATGACTAATAGTATTACGGCGACGACTAATACGACTAACATGTATATTGAGTTATGCTTCTTTTGATTTTTGGACTTTTTCAATATCCAATCCTCAATATTGAATTTTTTCTTATTCGACATAATTTATCTCCTTCTTACTTGATAAAGCTGTAAGCAAATAACACGACATATGTAATACAAGTTAATAACATACATGATGCCAAGGTCGTTACAGTACCTTGTTTTTGGATTGTATTCGCAATGATACCTGGAATAACAATACCTATACCTGATATTTGAACTACTTCAAACGGTGTTAATGGATATATCAAATCAAAGAGGAACTTCAATATCATACCGGTTAATATCATTGCAGCGAATTTTCTACGTCCATATAAAATTGCCACTTTACTAATACCGTGTGTAACAATGAAATACGTTAAACAACTAATAATCAACACAGAAAGCAACATGACCGGTTGATCAAATACTAAAGCTAAATATCCCGGTACTACTAGACCAGCAGGTGTAATACCAAATTTTTCAGCAAATATTAAACTTAATACTATTCCTACGAATAGTGAAAAATACAACTCTGAACCTACCAAATTAATTCATCCCTTCCAATAAATTAACGACTTTTTTGCCGTTTCCATGTATGTTTCCAACACAAAATACTAGTGCCGATTTAGATTCTGCAAAAATTGCTTCCTCTACTTCACTGAATGATTTACCTTCAAAATTTAAATACTTTTTATCCGGTTGTTGTGTTTTCATTACTTCAGTAACTAACTGCGTACTTTTACCTACGCAAATTAATGTGTCGTAATCGACTTTAGTAATGAAATCTTCGGCAAATAATTTCGTTCTATCTAATCTATCTGCACGGCAATTTAAAATGATGACTTTTTTCTCAAATGGATATTTATAATCGATCACTTTTTGTAAAATCGCTTTTGTGGATTGAGGTTCATTCGCAGCAAAGGCATTAACAAAAATATTTTTCGTATTATTTTTATGATAATAATGCACTTGTACTGCGCCACTATCTGGTGGTGCATTTAACATGCCTTGTAATGCAGTATCTTTATTTGCTCCTACTGCTTCTGCAACGCCCATAGCAATTGCAACGTTATCTGGGAAGACGATATAGTCAAATTTTCTTAATAATGATTCCTCTACTTTTTCTTTATCAACAACGATTGTTTCTGTATTTCTTGACGCTGCGACTTTTTTGAAAAACTCAGTGTAATCGTCCTTCATCACTACAAGTTTGCCGTTATAAGGAATCGTTGCTGTAAATGCTTCTGCAACTTCATCTAAAGTGGGACCTAACGTTTCCATATGATCTTCCAAAACATTGACTATTACGCCAACATTCGCTTTCAATAGTTGGTTTTGAAACACAATTTGATAATCAGGATTAACAGCCATACACTCGTTAACTATAGCTTCTCCACCATTAGCAATTACGTTACTTAAAATATCTTTTTGTTCACCAATATTGGGACCTTGTGGTTTACGAATAACAGGATGTTCTTCCTCTGAGAACCAATACAACATACTTGCGTCAGTACCAGTGGTCTTACCAACAACTTTATAGTCGTCTTCACGTAGAATTCCATAAATCAAACGCGTAATCGTTGATTTTCCTCGTATACCATTAATGTTGATACGGATAGGAATTTTGTTTATACGTTTTTTATGAATATACATTTCTCTGATTCCTAAAATTAGGATTAAAGCAGCAAAGAGTATTATTAAAAACAATGATTTCACCTCAGCAAATTTTTGTCACCAGGACATGCTATCATAACGGATATACATTTAAATGAATATTACATAATTGTTATTTTCTGAAATATTATTACAATTTAACTTCTGTCGCGTTATTAAATCGTAATCTTTCTAAACATTTCTTTAATTCAGAAAAATAACGCTTTCATTCAGCCATAAAGCCAATAGCATCATATGTTCCATCAAATATAGTTGTTGGAAATTAGGTCATTTATATTATTAATTTGGCAAGATATAGTTGTTCAATACAAGTAAAATACAGCGTTAACTTTTATATTTTTTTGTTAACAATGAAACAATAATACAAAAAGTGTTACTCAACATAAAAAAGGTAGACAGCCTCACGACTGTCTACCTACTCTTTAAATAACGCTTTAATTTAATTTGAACATAACTTTATTGCAATTAAAGAATACATAGTTATTCATTTTTGTACTTTTCATTTAGGTGCTGTACTAATCTTTTAAACTCTTCCTCAGATGAAAATTCAAAGATAATTTGTCCTTTGTTGTTTTTAGTAGAGATAGCTACATTAGTCCCATATTGCTCTTTTAATTGGCGTTCTTGTTGCTTAATAAACTTAGGTTTCGCCTTAACGTCTGTCTGCTTATGACTTTGTTTTTGTACTTTATTATCACCAATATATTGTTCTAAGTATCTAACACTCCATGCTTCATGATGCGCTTGTTTAGCCAATTTTGTTATTTCTGTAGTGTTTTTTAATGCTAATAGAGTTCGTCCATGGGCACCTGATAATTCTCCTTGCTGAATCATGCGCATTACCATAGGTGGTAACTGCAGCAAACGCAACATATTAGCAATATATGGACGTGATTTACTTAATCTCTGTGCGACTTGTTGCTGTGTGAGTTCTAAATCATCCATAAGTTTGCGGTAACTTTCTGCTTCTTCTATTGCATTTAAATCTTCACGTTGTAAATTTTCTATAATAGCAAGTTCCATCATATCCTCATCAGATAATGATTTTACAATTGCTGGAACATGGGTTAATTTAGCGCGTTTCGCTGCTCGGAAACGTCTTTCCCCTACTACGATATGATAACCAGTTATTGTCATACGTAATACGATAGGCTGTAATATACCATGCTGCTCAATTGAGCGGGATAAATCATCCAGTTTAGCATCGTCGAAAGTTTTTCGCGGTTGATATGGATTTGGTTTAATTTGGTCTATTGCTATATGTTGAATTACAGAATCATCATCTAGTTGCAATCTTTTGTCTGAAGATTTTACGATGTTCGTCACCTACTTTACAAAATGTCTTCATTTTATTTTAAGTAAATTATAACTTGAGAACAAGTAATATAAATAGTGTTATCAAAGCGTCCAATAACGGGTTCTTATAGTTAGATAATTTAGTTTAATCATAATTTTCAGAAAAATTATTGACAAAGCTTTTTATAATGTGTAATCTATGGTATATCAATTAAGAAATTCATACGAGTTAAACACAGTAATAAGGAAAGTAGAACTTACACTGCTGACACAGAGAGTCTTTACATGCTGAAAGAAGACACAGAAAGAGAGTTTGAAAATGGCCTTTGAGTGTTGATGCCAATATGAGGTGTCACCGGGCGCGCCCGTTATAGCGCTACAGTATTAACATTTGTTAAATGCCGTACTGGAATCATTCGATACGTCGTTAATTTCGTTAATACTCATTTTATAATTTTATAAAGTGAGCTTTTTTATACGATTTTACATTTCTCGAATACATTCCTATTATCATTTTTATTTAACAGATAGCGTACTGGATAAGGTTATTTTAGCAATAAAATAACAAATTAAGGTGGTACCACGAAGCAAGCTTTCGTCCTTTATATCCGATTTATTCGGGTTTAAAGGACGGAAGCTTTTTTATTTTAACAAGGAGGTTATCGATGATGAAAAATACAGAACTTGCTCAAATCGCATTGACAGAAGATCACACTGGATCGTTAGCTAACCCTATTTATTTAGCAACGGCTTACCAACATCCACACTTAGGACAATCAACTGGTTACGATTACACACGTACTAAAAATCCGACACGCTCAGCCTTTGAAGAATCATTTGCAAAGTTAGAAAGAGGTCTTGCATCATTTGCAACCGCGAGTGGCATGGCTGCAATCCAACTTATTTGTAATATTTTCAAACCGGGCGATGAGATTTTAGTGTCCTTTGATTTATACGGAGGCACATTTAGACTATTTGACTTTTATGAAAAACAATACGGTATTCATTTTAAATATGTAGATTTTCTAAATTATGAAGAAGTCGAAAGCAATATTAACGACAACACACGTGCTTTATTTATAGAACCAATATCTAATCCACTAATGATTGAAGTCGATGTAGAACCTTATTATGTATTAAGTAAACAACACGATTTATTAACAATAATCGATAATACTTTTTTAACTCCTTATTTATCAACACCATTAGAAAATGGCGCTGATATCGTCTTACATTCAGGCACAAAATATATTGGTGGTCATAACGATGTATTAGCCGGCGTAGTAACTGTAAAGGACGAAGCAATCGCTGAAGAATTGGCAGCATTGCATAACATGACTGGCGCAACGTTATCACCAATCGATAGCTATTTACTCCAACGTGGTTTAAAGACATTGCATTTACGTATTGATCGTTCTGAATACAATGCTAAATTACTCGCAGAACGATGTAGTAACTTAGATGCTATTGATGAAGTATTATATAGCGGTCGTACAGGCATGCTGAGCTTAAGACTTAATAAAGCATTTAGCGTTGAGAAATTATTAGAAAACATTGAAGTTTGTATCTTTGCCGAGAGTTTAGGCGGTACTGAAACATTAATAACTTTCCCCTATACACAAACACACGTCGATATGCCAGATGAAGAAAAAGACAAACGTGGCATTGATTCACAATTAATCAGATTATCTATCGGCGTTGAAGACTATGAAGATATTGAAGCAGACCTTATTCAAGCATTAGACAAAGCGAAAGTAGGAGTGATTTCATGAGTTTATCCAAAGATACAGAAGTGATTTTCGATTCACATAGAGGACACGATTACGATTCAGCAAATCCGCCATTATATGATTCTTCAACATTCCACCAAAAGGTTCTAGGTGGTGGCGCAGAATACGACTATGCCAGAAGTGGTAATCCTAACCGTAAATTATTAGAAGAAAAATTAGCCAAACTTGAAGGTGGTAGTTATGCATTTGCCTACGCTTCAGGCATCGCAGCTATTTCAGCAGTGTTACTCACACTTAAAGCTGACGACCACGTCATTTTACCTGACGATGTTTACGGAGGTACGTTCCGATTAACTGAACAAATATTAACGCGCTTTAATATTCACTTCACAACTGTAGACACAACGGATATTTCACAAATCGAACAAGCTATCGAAGATAACACTAAATTAGTGTATATAGAAACACCTTCTAACCCTTTATTTAAAATCACAGATGTTCGTGTCACTGCAAAAGTTGCACATGATCACGATTTATTATTAGCCGTAGATAATACGTTTATGACTCCTCTTGGTCAATCACCGTTAGAACTTGGTGCGGATGTCGTTGTACACAGCGCTACTAAGTTTCTAGGCGGTCACAGTGATATTATTGCTGGCGCTGCAATTACTAATGATAAAACATTGGCAGATGCACTCTATCTATTACAAAACGGTACAGGTACTGCCCTTTCCGCACAAGATAGTTGGACATTAGCAAAACATTTAAAAACATTACCAGTAAGATTTAAGCAATCTGTAGATAACGCACAAAAACTTGAAGCATTTTTACAACAACGTGATGAAATTGCTGAAGTTTATTACCCAGGAAATGACAAATTACATTTATCTCAAGCACAACATGGTGGCGCTGTTTTAGGCTTTCGTTTGAAAGACGAAAATAAAGCTCAAGCTTTTGTCGACGCCTTAACATTACCTTTAGTATCAGTAAGCCTTGGTGGTGTAGAAACTATTCTGTCACACCCCGCGACAATGTCACACGCCGCGGTGCCTAAAGAAGTTCGAGATGAACGTAACATCACTTTTGGTCTATTTAGATTAAGTGTTGGTTTAGAAGATCCTGATGAACTGATTGCTGACTTGAATTATGCATTGAAGGAGGCTTTTAATGGCTCAACTATTAGACAAACTCAAGAACAACATACTAGTCGCTGATGGCGCGATGGGTACGATACTTTATTCTGAAGGACTAGATACATGCCCAGAGGCTTATAATTTAAGTCATCCCGAAAGAGTAGAGCGTATACATCGTACTTATATAGAAGCCGGTGCAGACGTTATTCAAACTAACACTTACGGAGCAAACTTTGAAAAACTCAAAGCTTTTGGTTTAGAACATAAAGTAAAAGATATCCATAAGGCGGCAGTAAATATTGCCAAAAAAGCCGCTTTAGATGACACATTTATTTTAGGTACAGTCGGTGGGTTTCGAGGAGTTAGACAAGAAGAATTAAGTCTATCTGCGATACTGTATCACACTGAAATTCAAGTTAATACTTTAATTGAAGAAGGTGTCGACGCCTTACTTTTCGAAACATATTATGATTTAGAAGAACTAACAAATGTTATTCAAGCAACACGGAATAAATACGACATTCCTATAATCGCACAATTAACAGCATCAAATACCAATTATTTACGAGATGGCTCAAAAATCAATAACGCTTTACAACAGGTTGTCGACAGTGGTGCAGATGTAGTCGGACTAAATTGTCACCATGGTCCTCACCATATGCAGCAATCATTTTCACATATCGAATTGCCAGACCATGCATATTTATCATGTTATCCAAATGCGAGCTTGCTTGATTTAAACAATAGTGAATTTAAATATAGCGATAACGCAGAATACTTTGGTCAAGTTGCTCAAAAATTGATAAACGAAGGTGTCCGTCTAATTGGTGGTTGTTGTGGCACGACGCCAGAACATATTCATTATATTAAATCATCAATTGAAGATTTAACGCCTGTACACAACAAAAAAGTGATACCTATTACGAAACAAGACACTTCAACAAAGTCTGCGGTACCTACAGAAAACTTGACGGCAAAAGTTAAACGCGGCGCAACGATTATCGTTGAGCTAGATACGCCAAAACATTTAGATACAGAAAAGTTCTTCGAAAACATTCAAAAACTAGACGATGCTGAAATTGATGCAGTGACCCTTGCCGATAATTCATTAGCAACCGTACGTATTAGCAATGTTGCCGCTGCAAGTATTATTAAACAGAACTATAACATCGAACCACTCGTTCACATCACTTGTCGCGATCGCAATTTAATCGGCTTACAATCGCACCTTTTAGGCTTATCTCTCATAGGCGTTAATGAAATATTAACTATTACAGGCGATCCTTCAAAAGTAGGTAATTTACCAGGCGCCATGAACGTATTCGATGTAAATTCTAAAGGTTTAACAGAAATTGCCAAACGTTTTAACCAAGGTATCAATACTGACGGTGATGCGCTGAAGAAAAAGACAAACTTCAACATCGCAGGAGCATTTGATCCAAATGTAAGAAAATTAGATGGCGCAATTAGGCGTCTAGAAAAGAAAATAGACAGCGGTATGGATTATTTCATTACACAGCCTGTTTATAGTAAAGAAAAAATCAAAACAGTTTATGAAGCAACAAAACATTTAGGCGTACCATTCTTTATTGGCATTATGCCAATTACTAGTTATAACAATGCATTATTTTTACACAATGAAGTACCCGGCATTAAGCTTTCAGAAGATATACTTACGCGCTTCGAAGCAGTTAAAGACGATAGAGATAAGACGAGAGAGCTCAGCATTGAAATATGTAAAGAGCTTATCGCTACAGTTCATGAATATTTTAATGGCTTGTATCTCATCACTCCTTTCCAGCGTGCAGACTTATCTCTTGAACTCGCAGCATATTCTAAATCGATTACTTCAAATTCACAGGAGGCAATATTATGACAATTAAAACATCAAATTTAGGTTTCCCAAGATTAGGTAGAAAAAGAGAATGGAAAAAAACAATCGAAAATTATTGGTCAAACAAAATTACTGCAGATGAATTAAACCAACAGTTATCTGATTTGCACAAAGAAAATCTATTACTACAAAAGAATTATAATTTAGACAGTATTCCAGTTGGTGACTTTTCTCTTTATGACCATATTCTTGATACTTCATTATTATTCAACATCATTCCAGAACGTTTCCAAGGTCGCGAAGTAAATAATGACTTATTATTTGATATCGCACGAGGTAACAAAGAACACGTAGCTAGTGCATTAATCAAATGGTTTAATACAAACTATCATTACATCGTTCCAGAATGGGATAATGCAGAACCAAAATTAAACCATAATGTTTTATTAGAACGCTTTAACTATGCACGCTCGTTAAACGTTAATGCTCATCCTGTTATTGTAGGTCCGATCACTTTTGTCCAACTTTCTAAAGGTGGTAACCAAACATTTGAAGAAAAAGTAGAAACATTACTACCATTATATAAAGAAGTTTTACAATCGCTCGTAGACGCTGGTGCTGAATATATACAGATCGACGAGCCCGTTTTAGTAACTGATACAAGCGAAGACTTTGAAGACATTACACGTCACGCTTACGACTACTTTGCCCAAGCTGACTTAGGTAAAAAGCTAGTTATTCAAACATACTTTGAACGTGTAAACTTAAAATTCTTAAACAGCTTACCCGTAAAAGGATTCGGTTTAGACTTCGTACATGATAATGGCTATAACTTATCACAAATTGAAGCTGGCGCTTTATCTAAAGATAAAACATTATATGCTGGTATTATCGATGGACGTAACGTCTGGGCAGCTGACATTGAAGCTAAACAATCATTAATCGAAAAACTTCAAAATTATACATCTGAGCTAGTCATCCAACCTTCATCATCATTACTGCACGTACCAGTTTCTTTAGATGATGAAACTTTAGACGAATCTATTGCTGAAGGTCTAAGCTTCGCTACTGAAAAATTAGACGAATTAGACGCGTTAAGACGTTTATTTAATGAAGATGACAGTAGTAAGTTTAATGATCTAAAAGCGCGTTATGCACGTTTCCAAAACCAATCATTCAAAAACCTTGAATATGACTTTGATAGTGTTCGTTCTTCTCGTAAATCACCATTTGCTGAACGTCGTAAAGAACAAGATGCACAATTAAATTTACCTGATTTGCCAACTACAACTATCGGTTCATTCCCTCAATCACAAGAGGTTCGTAAACAACGTGCTGCATGGAAAAACAACCGTATTACAGATGCTGAATACAATGAGTTCTTAGAAAGTGAAATTGCTCGTTGGATTAAAATTCAAGAAGACATTGGCTTAGACGTACTTGTTCATGGTGAATTCGAACGTAACGACATGGTTGAATTCTTCGGCGAAAAATTACAAGGTTTCTTAGTGACTAAGTTCGGTTGGGTTCAATCTTACGGTTCTCGTGCTGTTAAGCCACCGATCATTTACGGAGACGTTAAATGGAACGAACCATTAACAGTAAAAGAAACATTGTATGCGCAAGGTTTAACAGACAAACCAGTTAAAGGTATGTTAACTGGCCCTGTTACAATCTTGAACTGGTCATTCGAACGTGTAGACTTACCTCGCGAAGAAGTTCAAAACCAAATCGCTTTAGCAATTAACGAAGAAGTATTAGCTTTAGAAGACGCTGGCATCAAAATTATCCAAGTAGACGAGCCAGCATTACGTGAAGGTTTACCATTACGTTCTGAATACCATGCTGATTACTTAAATAAAGCAGTACATTCATTCAAACTTGCTACATCTTCAGTGGCAGATGCTACACAAATTCATACACATATGTGTTATTCTCAATTTGGACAAATCATTCATGCTATCTATGATTTAGATGCTGATGTTATTTCAATCGAAACATCACGTAGCCATGGTGATTTAATTCAAGACTTTGAAGACATTACGTATGATTTAGGTATTGGACTTGGTGTATATGATATTCATAGTCCACGTATCCCTACTGAAGAAGAAATTACAACGGCGATTGACCGTGCCTTACAACAAATTGACCGTTCATTATTCTGGGTTAATCCAGATTGCGGTTTAAAAACACGTAAAGAAGACGAAGTACGTGAAGCATTAACTGTATTAGTTAACTCAGTAGATAAACTACGTAAAACAAAGTCAGCTACTGTCTAAATAATAAATTGTAGGTGATGTTATCAATGAGTTATCCATTATGGAACCAACTTGAACAACTAAAAAGTACAGAATGGGTCGATCTTACACACAAGTTTGACGACTCCATTCCATGCTTCAGCGAAGACGAGCGTGCAAGTGTACAACCATTAGCAACTGTGAAAGATGATGGTTACTATGTTCAACGTTGGAATCTCGTTACTCAATACGGTACACATCTCGATGCACCGAATCATTTTGTGAATCATGCCCGCAGTCTAAATGACTTTGATTTAACAGAATTTGCGCTACCGTTGATTGTCTTAGACTATGCGTCAGAAGTCGCACATAATGCAGACTTTATCATCACTAAGGAACATTTACTTCAATGGGAACGTACTAACGGTAAAGTCGAACCACACACGTTTGTCGCCTTAAGAACAGATTGGTCCAAACGTTGGCCCGATACAACAAAATTTGTAAACAAAGATAAGTATGGCCAACCTCATACCCCGGGTTGGAGCAAAGATGCATTACAGTTTTTAATCGAAGAGCGTCAAGTAAAAGCAGTCGGTCACGAAACTTTCGATACAGATGCTGCTATCGATGCAACACGTAACGAAGATTTTGTCAGCCAACGTTATGTACTCGGACAAGACATTTTTCAAATTGAACTGCTTACCAATTTAGATCTATTACCAGCCCGTGGTGCTATTATATTCACGATATGCCCTAAAGCTAACGATGCACCCGGTTTTCCGGTACGTGCGTTTGCTATAAAACCGTAAATAGATTTTTGCACATTAAAGATGTACTCTAGCCATTATGTACATCCGTAATAAATTTGTTATTAAGCGACTTGAGCCCTCGTTTAGTAATAAGCTCTCTTTTTCAATTATGATATATAACAAGTAGGTCGCCGCCTACTTGTTTTTTTATTTTACTTTAAGTTAAGATGTCCCTAACGCTTTAAATAGATATAAGGAGTGAAGAGCATGACATCGAACAACTATGCACCACAACAACGTAGTATCGTTATCGCTTATATTTTATGGTTCTTTTTAGGACAACTCGGTGTACACCGTTTTTATTGTGGTAAAACCACTTCAGGTATTTTCCAACTCATTCTAGCCGTCATTGGTTGGGCTACCGTAGCAATTTTCATTGGTTACCTTTTCTTAATCTTATTAGGTCTATGGCTTTTTATCGACATATTCTTAGTGCCAAGCATGTGTAAGCACCCAAATTAATAAGATATAAGCTAATGTTTCACGTTAAACATTATATTAAAAAGCACAAAAAGAGACTCCTTAGTGTAAGGAGTCTCTTTTTTTACATATATACTGCTTAACCAATTTGTTGTGTATTCGATATTGGATAGTCCAGTTTAAATGATTTAGCAGAAACCATCTTTTTATATTGGTAATTAAAATAAATAATCCATAGCAACGTCAATGCAAAACCAATATAATAGCTAAGCGTTAAATCTAATCCTAAACCTATCTTCTGGCTTAATATATAGACAAAGATATTCCATGTCATAAAGACTGCTGGAATCGCTGCCACCCAAAAGTTCTTTTTAGCTATTAGTAAATACATTGCACCTACCCATAATGCTACAACAGCTGTCGTTTGGTTAGCCCAAGAGAAATAGCGCCATAATACTGTGAAATTAACTTGAGTTAACCCAAAGCTGATAATAAATAAAGGTGCTGCGACGATAATTCTTTTCATCATGCTGCGTTGACCAACGTTTAAGTAGTCGGCGATAATCATACGTGCACTTCTAAATGAAGTATCTCCGCTCGTAATCGGTAAAATGATTACTCCAATGACCGCTATCGTACCAATGACTGAACCAAGTAATAAATTAGAAGCCTTACTTACTACTAACGCTGCTTCGCCACGATTCAATACGTCTTGTAATCCGCTATAACCATGGAATAAACTCATACCTGCAGCCGCCCATATCATAGCGATAATACCTTCAGCGATCATCATGCCATAGAAAATAAAACGCGCATTTTTCTCTTTATTTGTCGTTCTAGAAATGATAGGCGTTTGCGTCGCATGGAATCCAGATAAGGCACCACATGTAATCGTAAAGAAGAGTAATGGGAAAATTGGTGCGCCAGAAGGATGCATATTTTTTAATTTCAGTTCGGGAATGGGTGCACCCGTTTGAATTAATCTAAACCCAATACCTAGCGCACTGATTAATAATAACGCACCAAATATTGGATAAATACGTCCAATAATTTTATCTATTGGTAGAATTGTAGATAAAATATAGTACACAAAAATTACGAAAATAATAATACCTAGCGCAATACGGCCATCCATTAAGTTATATAATAATAAGGCTGGACTTGTAACGAAGACCGTCCCAGTAAGTAATAATAATAAAATAGAAAAAATATTAACGAAATGTTTCATCACATTACCTAAAAATTTCCCTGCTAATTCAGGTAAATGTGCACCTTTGTTACGAATTGAAATCATACCTGTTAAATAATCATGTACCCCTCCAGCAAAAATACAACCGACTACTATCCATATAAATGCAACCGGGCCATATAATGCACCCATAATCGGTCCAAAAATAGGTCCCACACCGGCGATATTCAACAACTGTATTAACGAGTTAGACGAAGTCTTCATCGGCAAATAGTCTACGTTATCACGTTGGTTGTATGCAGGCGTCGGTCGCTCCGATTTAGGACCGAACATCTTATCAATATACTTACCATATGTAAAATAGCCAACGACAAGTAAGATAATTGATACAATAAAAGTAATCATATAACTAATCCCCCTAATGTCATATTAATGTAAGCGTTTTCTTAATTTAACCATAACTTTTTACTTATCACAATATGCCTGGGCATATTTTATGCTATTTTATATAATAAAACTGTATTTTTATTAGCTGTAACATGGTGATTACGTAGTTATAATGTATGAAAAGTTCATTGAACAACAAAAAAGCTTATCTCATATGTCGTGAAATAAGCTTCTTAAAATCATCAAGTATTATTTTACATTTAATGTCTGTTCTATCGTTTTATTTTTACCAGCGCCAGCACCAAATATCATAATAGCAAGTGCAGTAATTAATAATATACTTAGTGAGAGTATCCAACTGCCTGAAATATCGTGTAAGATACCGAAGAACAATGGCCCTATGGCCGCAAATAAGTAGCCTACCGATTGAGACATGCCAGATAGTTTAGCAGCCGTCGTACCGTGCTCTGCTCTTAAACTGAAAAATGTATTCACAAGACCGAAGGCTAACCCGCTAGCAATACCAATTAAGATAGCCGCTAATAATGCCCAAGTTGGCTCAAACATCATAATAATAACACCAATCACGAACAATGCGCCTGTACCAAACGTTAATGCGTATTGTGATTTCATTTTTGTAGCGATAATAGGTGTTATGAATGTTAGTGGTATAATGGCTAATTGTAAGATTGATAAATATAGACCCGCCTTGTCGAGTGAGAAACCTTGGCTTTTTAAATATTCCGGTAACCAGTTTACTAATGTGTAGAATAATAGCGATTGCCCACCCATAACGAGCGTAATTTGCCATGATAACGAGGATTTCCACACGTTTACATCAGTAGAAGCAACTTGAGATGTTTCTTCCGGTTTATTTTTTAATTGAAATACCCAAACAATCAATGCTATTAATGTAACTATGCCGATTATGCCTAAAGCTATATTATAGTGAAAATGCTTCACAAGCGGGGCCGTTGTATAAGTAGACGCGCTACCAAAGACGTTCATAACTACCGTGTAATATCCTGTCATAATACCGATACGTAGTGGAAATTTAGCTTTGATAAAAGCTGGTGCCAAGACGTTCCCAAATGCGATACCAATGCCTAGTAATACTGTACCAATATATAACCATGAAACATGCGTAATTGATCTAACAACGATGCCGATAAAAATAAGAATCAACGCAATGAATATCGTCTTCTCTAAACCTAAATGTCGACTCGTTTTAGCCGCAAATAATGAAACGATAGAGAATGCCAACAACGGTACAATAGTTATAAAGCTGACTGCCGTATTAGATAACATTAATTCGTCTTTTATATGAGGTAATGCTATGCCTATTGATGTGATAGGCGCCCTTAAATTAGCCGCTACAAGTAATATAGCTATAAATAACAACCAATTCATTTTAGTGTGAGCTGTATCTTGTTTCATATAAATGTCCTCCTACTAGTTCAAAAACAACACACTAAATGGTACAATATGTTCGATATGAAGTAAAGGACTGATTTTTATGAGTAATATTCAAAATGTCATTGCATGTAATTTAATGGCCTATCGCAAGAAAAATCAATTAAGTTTGGATAAGATGTCAAAGCTTACCAATGTGAGTAAAAATATGTTAAGCCAGATCGAAAGAGGAGAATCTAATCCTACAATAACAACTTTATGGAAGATTGCTAACGGTTTACATCTATCCCTTTCAGAACTGACTACTCAACAGCAAGATAACGTTAACTTTATCGATAGTACAGATATCTTGCCTATTGAAGATGATAATGTCGTTGTCTACCCTTATTTTCCATATGATAAATCCAGACAATTCGAAATGTTTAAGATGGAAATACAGCCTGGTTGTGAGAAGGCTTCGGAAGGTCATCATTTAAACTCCGAAGAATTTATCATTGTAAATAAAGGCATGTTAACCATTATTGTAAATGATGAGGTATATAATATTGATGAAACACAGGCTTTACGTTTTAATAGCGATATCCCCCACACTTATCAAAATAATACCACTGAATTAATTACCTTTACTGCGACAGTTTATTATCAATAACTAGGCTTCAAAATTGTAAAAAGCACCCTGTTTATAATAATGAGGATGCTAATTTGTATATACATATAAAAATGGTTGATTAGCTTATTCTACAACTAATCAACCACTTCATTATTTATATATTAAAAACTATTCTTTTAGGTTAGCTAATGTTTCGATAATATCTTCAGAAGCCACTAAGCCACGTAATTTAGCCCATTCATCTCTGTTTACAAAGTGAACTCTATTATTTTTCACAGCATCAATGTCATCCCATTGGTTACTATTTTGAAGTTTATTCAAGTCATCGTCATCACTATCTTCAACCATGACAATTAATCTTTCTGGATTAACGTCAGCTAATTGTTCATATGACATTTCTAAATAATCCGCTTCTCTATACGCTGGCAATTTATCTGCGATTTTGTCATTAAGTGCATTTTTAAAACCTAATTTACCTAAAAATTCACCTACATACGTTTTTGCCGAATGCGCAGTCACACCTTGTTCAGATACTACGACAGCTAATGTTTCTTTATTCTTATCAATAGAAATTTGATTATTATAGTTATTTACTAAGTCTTGATGGCTGTCTAAACGTTCTTTAGCCTCTTTAGATTTAGAAACAGCAGTACCTATACGTTGGAATACTTCTAATGTTTCTTGATATCCTGCATCAAAACTGCTAAATAAAATCGTAGGTGCAATTTCACTTAATTCATCATATATATCTTTATGACGCTCAGCATCTCCAATAATTACTTGTGGAGCTGCAGAACGAATTGATTCAAAATCTGGATCGATACGAGTACCAACTGATACATAGTCACCAACTTCTTCTTGGATTGGTGATATTAAATTCGTACTGTCATTATCATCAGCAATACCTTTAACGTTTATATCTAAAGCAACTAATGCGTCAACGAATGAAAATTCTAACGCAACTGCTGAATTAATATTTTCTGGTAATTCAGTAGTTCCTGCATCATGCTTAAATTCGAAAGTCATTGTATTACCTCCTTTGATTGGTTACATAATTATTATTCCACGATGTGTGTAAGTCAAACATAGTTGATAATCATAAAACGTTGTTAAATCGCATGTTCTCAGTGTTTAATCACTCCAAATCACGTCCTTTGTTCTTTTGATAATTGTCCTTAATCATTTCTGATGATACTGAAGAAACAAACATCAATATGAATAGTGTGATTATCATATATGGAATATCTTCTAAAAATACCAGTGTAAGTGCCAATCAAACATCATATGCGGAGACATGACTGCATCTAAAATTTAAGTTACAATCTCTTCAAAAACATTCTCTTTTTTGCTCAACAATAACATAATTTCATCATTCCAATTTCCTTATGGTTTGTAAGTAACACGCCAATTTAGTTAGCTAACTCAATACCAATTCCAATTCTCAATTTTCTCTGCATAATTGCATGTTTTAACATTGGTTATCTGTTGGTTTCCAGAAAAGTATTACAGAAGAATAGAATTAAAAATAAATGATAAACCAAGTACTTAAGTAACTTTGATTTATATCATGGGCTATAAAAACAAACATTATGATTGCCATAATCAATAAGTCAAAAACCTTAGCCACTTCAAAACCATCAATCCTTTGTTATGAATTTTTTGCCATACAATAATTTTATTTAAAAGATGATTTTACGTAATTAAGGTTTTTCTTGGTGCTTTGATATTAATTATTTTTACTATTGCTATACTCATCATTGCGTTTTTTGCTTTGGAGAGTATATTGCTAATTGAATTATAATTTTTAATAATAAAGATATAGGCAAAATACAATTTAAAATAAATCTTATTTTAGGCCATAGATAAATATTAATCTTCCAATCAGATACTTCCTTGTTATATGCATTTATCAGACTTAATTTTATGTATACTTATGAATTTTTGAAACATATATTCTCAAATCCCTTTTATGTATTTTATATGTATTAAAAGTTGGGGACAAGATTGATAATTTATATTACCATGGTGGTGCTTTATCATTACCTTTTTTTAATCATATATTTAATTGTCTAAATACCACCTGATGCAATTCGTCCTGCACCTGTAACACCAGCTATTGCAATTACAATTGAAGCAACTGTAGATTCTGCACTAACAAACTCTATTACTCTACCGGCAGTTACATCTGTTACTCCAACTTTAGTTACAAAATTTGCAAATTCCATAGAACTTGAAGAATCTCTAGAGATGTCTCCAATCAATGTTCCAAATAAAACTACTAATAAGCTAGCTACTACAAAAAACACACCGTACTTAATTAAACTTTTAGTGTTGTCATGTTATACTCCCCTTATTCATCCCCTCAACTTTATATAAAAATAATAGAATGTTATATCAATTATTTCTAAAGAACATTATTGTGCTATTATTCGTCTTAAGGAGGTTCTATGATGTTAACTATATTAATAATATTTTTATTTATTAACGGATTACCGGCTCTATATTATGGAAAAAAATATTTTAGCTTAAAGAAAAATAAAGCATCAGATAAAGAATTCAAAAATCTTTCTGAATCTATGATGAAATCAGAGAGAATAGTTCTTCCTGTTTCTATAATATTACTATTAGTTTTATACTTCATTAATTAATATTATATTCATTTGGTTTATTACTAAGTCTTATTAACAAACTAAAACATATACAATAAGTTTATTAAATAATAATTTTTATTCATTTTAAAATATTCGATATATAAGCTCCTAAAAAACCGTATAATAACAATATGATAAGCGCTACAAATGACCAAATAAAAGCAGATCTTTTAGATAGTTTACTAGTATAATAATATACAATCCCTATTAATAATACTTTGAAAAATAATTGTAAATCTATTACCCCCAAATATAAATCTCCTGATTTAAATATATTTAAAGTAGTTATTTTTACTGATGTTAAAGTTAAGCCAAACATTTTTTGTATTACTAAAACTATAGATTCAATATTTAATGTAACAATCATATACGATACTGAAGCAGCCCTTATAGCTTGAGTTGATGCTTTCGACTTCATGACTCTAGATATCAAAAAAAATTGTAAATACTATTAAAGTAATTAAAAACCCTTGAATCAATCCTTGGAAAGAGTCAGTTAAACTTTTTCTCAACAATGCACAAATAATTGAAAAAAAGAAAAACAAACAATAATCGAATTGTCCATATGGGATTTGTATGTAGTAAAGAATTTGAAAAACACAAGAAAATAGAGATAAAGTAGGTTAATCATTTTAAGGTAACATATTTCAACGTACCAGAATCGTCCATGCTTAACAATTTTCAAGTGATATAACAGCGGAGTCGTCTATCTCTTAGACGTCAATTGACGTAGAGAGGAGATGTTAATCCATGCTAGAAATCCTTGTTTAGATCACTATCACAGTCATCAATAGTTGTATCATCGCGTTATTTACTCATTGGTTACGCAAGCGCGATGATAAATAGGCGACTAGCCACATCAAAATCCCCTTACTACTCGCAATAGTAAGGGGATTTGATGCATAAATGCATGACATTTTTGTTTATTAAATTATAACACCATAATTATAGAGGAATTCAAAACTATGTTCTTACATTTATTTATGATTAACTCTGGCAGCCTTTTGATTGTATATCACTCTGCCTTCTTTTTCTAACGAAAGCTTATTGACTTTTTCTCTGCTATTAGTAATTACTACAATAACTGTAGTGTCTTTATTTAAATCACTCACTTTTGAACGATTCATTGTCGCAATTTTTTGACCTTGCTTGATTCGTTGACCTTGTTCTACAAATACTTCAAATACTTTTTCTTTAATATTTACCGTATCAATACCCATATGAACTAGAATCTCTAAACCACCTTCTGTTTCCAAACCAATTGCATGATTCGAATCAGAAACCAATGTAATTGTACCAGATATAGGCGCGCTCATCTCATCTGAAGATGGTAAGATAGCAAATCCTTCACCCATCATTCTTTGAGAAAACACTGGATCATTTACAGAAGAAAGCGCAATGAGCTCACCTTCAGTTACTGCATTTAATGTATTTGCTTTTTCTTCACTCATACCTTTCTCATCTTCAACAGAAGTTGCACTGACATTTACTGTGGCAACGTCTCCATCTTTTGGAATACCGAAAAGTTGTGTGAGTACAAATCCTAATACTAATACAAAAACGCCTAAAATAATATATGTTAATAGTTGGCTGAAATCATAAATGTACATTAATGGTGAAAGTATAACAGCTAACCCATATGAATTTGCTTGAATATTAAGTAAAGCTAATATACCTCCACCAACCGATGAACATAGTAGCATAATACCTAAAGCTTTAATGCCTGATCTTAATACGATACCAAATAGCGCAGGCTCACTTACGCCTAACAATTGGGTAATCGTTGCACTGATACCAGCTGTTTTAAATGCACTTTTTTTACTTCGTAATGATAACGCTAAGGTAACACCTGCATTGGAGAAGCCATACATCGCACATAAAGTGATTAATGGATTAAATCCTGTTGATGCTAGCAATGAAGTCTCTACAATAATGAACATGTGATGTAAGCCTGTCATAACTGCTAATGGGTAAAAGAATCCAATTAAGAGTCCACCAATACCAAATGGTAAACCGATAAACGTTTTAACAACGGATATGCCTCCACTTTCTATAATGTGGACGATGGGTCCCATTACAAATAATGAAAATGCCATGATAATTAAAATAACAAAGAAAGGTGTAAATATTAAATCTAGAGCATTTGGCATTACTTTTCTTAGTCGTTTTTCTACTTTTGCTCCGACAATACCCGCAAATAATGCAGTCAATATACTTCCTTGATAACCAACAATTGGGACAACGCCTGCCACCATAATAGGTTTTGCATCCCCACTTGCTACTTCATAAGCATTCGGCAATGCCGGAGACACCAACATTAATCCTATGAGAAAGCCAATAATCGGTGTTCCACCAAATGTCTTAAATGCACTCCACGCAATAAATGCTGGTAAAAAACTAAAAGCTGTATCTGTCAATACAGTTATTAACGTTTGAATCACACTCGGAATCATGTCAGGCGTCAATCCAAATAACGACAATACGGATTCATTAAAAATAACTCCTTTTAACCCTAGAAACAACCCTGTAGCACCAAGTACTGGGATAATAGGTACAAAGACATCAGCTAACAATCGAATCGCGTTTTGGAGCCTGCCTTGTTTCTTTTCTTTCATTTTTTCTTTCGTAACATTTTCAAATTCATACATTTTTGCCATTTCATCATGCACATTATTAACTATACCTGTACCTAAAATAATTTGATATTGTCCACCTGTATAAAATACCCCTTTGACTTCATCAATCTCTTCTATTTTTTCATCATCTATTTTTTTACGATCTATCACAGATAACCTTAATCTCGTTGCACAATGCGTTGCACTATCAATGTTATCCTCACCAATGACATCCACAATTTCTTCGGCTATTTTTTTATATTTATCATTTGTATTTCCCATTACTTTCACCCCTATGAAAAGAAGACTAAATCTTTATTTCTATTATTAATGCTTCATATGGTCTTAATTTAATCTTATTTTCTGTTTTTTCGACTGCTCCATAATTATCAAGAATCAACTCATAATTCGTATTTTTAATATCAATATCATTATGTTTATTTGATAAGTTTACAATTATCTGTAATTTTGTCGTCTGGTCATTTCTAAAATAACTGATAATATTTTCGTTTGTTTCTCTATGAGCTGTAAAATTGCCATATATCAATGTTTGACTATATTTAGAATGATTTCTGAGTTGAATAAGTTCTCTATAAAAATTCAATAATGAGCTTGAAGTATTTTCTTCAATTTGAACATTGATTGTTTTATAGTTTTCGATGAGATCAATCCAAGGCTTCGTTTTAGAAAACCCACCAAATTTTTGATCATTCCATGGTAATGGTGTTCTAGTGTTATCACGACTACGTAAATTAACAAATTCCATTGCTTGTTCTTCGGTAAACCCCTCTTCTATAGAACGGTGGAAATTATCGATACTTGATATATCATTAAACTGATCTATAGATTGGCGTTCGAAATTAGTCATTCCTAGCTCTTGCCCTTGATATATAAATGGTGTACCTCTTAAGAAAAAGTACAACATGGCAATTGCGCTACCACCCACGAAATTTTGATATGATGGGTCTTTTACTAATTTGGATAGTGCACGAGGTTGATCGTGATTCTCTATGAAATTGGCTCCCCATCCAACTTTTTGGATAGCTTCTTGACTTTCAAATAAAAGCTTTTTATATTCTTCAGTTGTCCAGTTTGTGCGTTTAAACCAATCACTACCAGATTCGACATCAATATCTGTATATTTAAAATCAAATATCATTGAAAAATACCCATCTTCACCAATAAAATCGGTTAATTCATCATAATTGACACCAGGTGCCTCACCAACGGTAATACAATCAAATTTTTCGAAGGTTTGTTGTTTAAGTTCTTTTAAAAATAATTCAATACCTGGTCTATTTCTTGTCTTATGTTTACACGTTACTAAACCGTCATTACCATCTGCTGTTAGACTTTCAAAATCTTGATCCTTTTTCAAAAATGTAATTGAATCAATACGAAAACCAGCTAATCCTTTCCTTAACCACCAATTAATCATATGATATATTTCTTCTCTTAATTTTGGATTTTCAAAATTTAAGTCTGGTTGTTTTTTATCAAAAACATGCATATAATACATATCTTCACCTACTACTTTTTCCCAGACACTTCCTCCAAATATGGATCTCCAATTATTAGGCGGCGCGCCATTTACACCTTCTTTGAAAATATAATAATCCCTATAAGGACTTGCTGGATCATTGAGGGCGGCCTCAAACCATTCATGTTCATCCGAAGTGTGATTTACTACCAAATCTAACATGATTTTTATGTCGTATTGTTTTGCTTTATTTAGTAACGTTTCCAAATCATTTAAACTGCCAAATTCACTGTTAATATCTTTATAATCAGAAATATCATACCCGTTATCCACCATAGGTGATTTGAAAATCGGACATATCCAAATCATTGTGATTCCTAAACTATTTAAATAAGGTAATTTTTCTATAATACCGTTTATATCGCCGACACCATCATTATTTGTATCTTTAAAACTCCTTGGATAAATTTGATAGATTACTTCTTTTTGCCACCATTGTACGTTCATTGTTATCCTCCTCTATGGTATCGATACCATATATTGTAAAATATTTAGAACAGCTATAGATATTTAAGCTGTTCTTTTGTTTATACTGATGCTCTTTCCACTATTTTCAGTTTCAATTTATCTATATCAATATCATATTTTTTACCATCTAATAAACTCATGAGTAAGTGCGTTGCTTCTTGTCCAATCGCTTCCACTGGTTGAGCTACAGTTGTAATAGGTACACTTATCATTGAAGAAAAAGGTTGATCGTCATATCCCATTACAGCAACGTCAATCGGTACATTTAAACCATTAGCTTCAAATGTTTGAATTATACCTGCCGCGACTTCATCACTTCCTGCAAAAATAGCACTCGGTCTACTCTTCTGGGACATCGCAATGACAGTAGAAGCTATATGCTTTCCATCATCAATTGTGTGTATATTTGTATAAATACGCTCAGTATTTAATTCAATATGATTATCTTCTAATGCCTTGATATAGCCTTTATCTCGGGAAGATCCATGTTTTGTTTTGGAAAAATGTCCTCCCGTACAGTAAGCAATATCCGTATACCCCTTATTCAATAAAAATTGAATCGCATGGTACGTTGCTTGCTCCTGTTCAGTACCGATGGTAGGTATATTAGAGTGTGCCAATGATTTGTCACCGATTAACACAATTTGTCCATATTTTTGATATTGCTTAATCACTGATACATCGTTTTCCAAAGAGGCCATAATGATACCATCAATATTTTTTTGCTTTAACATATCTAATAAACGCAATTCTTCATCCACATCATCATAAGATTGCATTATTAATGTATGATAAGGTGTTTGTTTAACTACTTTATCAATAGCGTCTATAAGGTAAGAGAAAAATGGATTCGTTATTCTAGAAACAATTACACCAATCGTAAATGTTTTATTAGCACGTAATTGAGTTGCTGAAGAATTAGGCATATAATCTAATTCAGACATTGCATCTTTTATTTTTGCCTTTTTATCATCAGAAATATAAGGATGATTATTTAAATAACGTGAAACGGTAGTTACTGACAATCCAGCATGATTCGCAACATCTTTAATTGTAGCCATAAAACCCTCCTAAATATATGAAAACGATTTCATAAAATTTTACATGCTTCTTAATAATTTGTCAATGTCTAAATCAAATATATATAGTGTTGTAGTTTTCACGAAGTAAGACTGCTCATTATAGGTTTCATATTAAAATTTTAATTCTTTAATAATTCTATATACCGTAGGTTGGCTCACTCCTGTTTGTTTAGCAATCTCTACACCTGTAATCTTTTGTTCATCATATAATAATTTAATTTCTCTTTTTTTGGACAGGTAATGAAGGCCTGTCGTCTTTTCGTCCTCTTGCTCTCACAGCTTCCAGTCCTTTTTTAGTTCATTCGCTTAATAAGTTGCTGCAAGTTCAGTGAATGCAATCATCCTGATAAAAAACATCTTACCCATCGCATCTTTCGTTGATATGTTCATATTGATAATATGTAAATCAATGCTGTTTTCATTTAACAACTGAGATAACTCAATTAACTGTTTCGTCGTACGTCCAAGGTGACCTAGTTTATATAACGAGAATATTTTCCTCATGTAAATAATCTAAACACTTATCAAATGTTGCTCTTTTGGTTTTACGACCACTCGCTTTTTCATTAAAAATGCGTTCACACTACATTCTTCCAGTGTAGCAATTTGTCCATCAAGACTTTGATCTTATGTGAATACACGTGCTTAATCAATTGTAGCCGTTTAAATACTACCTCTTTTAATCACTTTATCGCTACTTGGTAAGACACTTATATACTTATTAATGAAATCTAATTCTCGCTACAAATGAGAGATTCTGACAGCGTCTAAGAAGTCATATTTTTTGCCATTTTCATAATACAGGTTTAGAAACTAAAATATGTAAGAAAAACCTCTCACTTTTATAGTAAGAGGTTTTGTGTCAAAAACGAACGTTTTCTGGACATAAAATATAATAGATTTTTACGATTGGCAAATATGTCATTTTCCTTTTTATATTGCAGTGATTTCCCTTATTAAATTGCAAAAAAGGACGTATTAATACGTCCTTTCGTACTTATTTCTTTAATATTCTATATATTGTTGTCCTACTCAAACCTACCATTTTTGAAATTTCACTTGGTGTGTACGTCCGACTTGCGTATAATTGTTTGATATAATTTCGTTTATCTTCAGAAATTTGAGGACGCCCCCCCATATCTACTACGTTCTTTTGCAGCTTCTAATCCGTTCGTTGTTCTTTCTTTTAATAATATGTTTTCTGTTTCTGATAACATTTTAAATACTTCAATAAATAATTGACCTTCTTCAGTATTAGTATTTATGCTTAAATCAAGCACTTCTAAATAGATATCATATGGTAATATTCTATTTTCAAAAAATTCTATTAGTCTTTTTGGAGTGAATCCTAGTACTTCCAATTTTTCTATTACCAAAGTATCGTTAGTTTGCAACTCGTCTAAACAATGTTCAAGTTCTAGTTGTTCTTTGTAATAAACATTCACTTGTTCAGAATAAACTAAATTACACCTATTCATTAAGAGTTTAGTTATTTGAGTATCTAGATTTTGATCAGGATACGCTACACGTGCATAACCAATTTTTCGCACTTTATGATCCCTCCTAATTTATTCGTTTTCTCCTATTAATAAACCTTCACGTGCTGTTTCGATAACATCTACTGTTATCTTACTAAGTTCATTAATTTCCATAATACGTATTATTTGTGAAAACAGTCTTTGAACAAGTCTGAAATTACCATTTGTGATCTTTATAACCGTATTAATTGCTTCATAATCCTCAAAGTCTTCGTAGCTAACGGGAAGAGATAGCTCTTCCCATTTATATTCTAAAATATGTTTTAACTCATCATTTGTTAATTTATCAAATTGATGGCTGAACCCTATACGAGAGTACAATTGAGGGTATCTTGATAAACGTTTTTCAATTCCAGGCATACCTATTAAAATCATACCTATATCAAGTTGGTCATAAATATCTCTTATTATTTCTAATGTTTTGTAGTTTAACCGGTCTATCTCATCAATAATAATCAAATCAATTTCATAATTACCTGGTTGCAATCTAACAAGTTCTTCTAATCCATTAAACTCCTCTTGTTTTTTCAATGATCGATACCCAATTTTTCCTAATGTTAATTCACTAGCTAGGTTCAATAGTTCTTTATAAATTCTTGAAGGTCTAACAGGAGGTGCTGTATAAAAAATCGTTTTACAATTTAAAAATTGATCATCATCTACATTACTTCCTTTATCATCAGCTTTTTGAAACTCAGTAATGATTGGGTTTACATAGTCCCAATTAGCATAGTACTGTGCAGAAAAAGTTTTGCCTACCCCTGGATTCCCATAACAAACGCCCATGTATTTATACTTTGCACAATTATCACAAAATTCTTCAAAACGACGATATTGTTTCGTTTCAACAAAAATTTTATTAGTCATTTTATACCTCTTTAATTTTGACTTCTTTTGTTGATTACTTTGGTTGTCTCGTTTATCTAATCTTTCAGCTTGTATATTTCTAACCACTTGCTTTGTATTGACTATCGATTTACCTAAAATTCTTTTATTATTGGCACGTTGTCTCTCTATTTCCTTAATCCCTACACTTTGGTTTTCTAATTCATTACAATAAGCTACGCACAAGAATTCGTTATTTAGGTAGACTCTTACTTCAGAAATATCATTTGGGTCATAACGTATAAATACATCTTCAGTAATATAAGCAATTAAAGTAGTTGAAAAATATCTTAACCCTTTAAAATAAATCCCTTCTCTTCTAATTTTTCGTGGTTTACTCGTTGTTAGCAACAATAAATCTAAACTCTCACGTGAAGTTGGTAAATTAGGTAAAAAGTTAGGTTGATTCCATCTTTTTATAGGTGACTCTTTTGTAGTTCCATGAGGACGATAATGGTAATTATTTAAAATGAATTTTTCAAACCTTTCATTTAATTCTTCTAAAGTTAGATGTTTCTTAGATTTCTTGTTTTTAATATATCCTGGCAAAACTTCTAAGAACATCAAATTAACAGTTTGAAAAAAACGTTCAATTTTTCCACGTCCTTTTGGTATACCAACTTTAGAAAAAATAAGTTCCATTTTTAGGTTTGCTGAAACTTGTTGCATATAGTCAGAAGTATAATCTTTACCATGATCTGTATAAAATTTTTCAGGAATACCACAAATTGGCCAATTTGGATTTCCCTTTTTCCAAATTACTTGTCTAAGTACTAGTGCAGTTCTAATAGTATCTGGAGTTCCGAATTCTATTCTATAGCCTGCAATTGCTCTACTAAAATCATCTAAAACTACAGTTAACCATGGTCTTTCAAGTTTGTTTTTTTCGTTTAAAACCTCTATATCTAGCATAGTATGATCGGCTTGCCATATTTCATTAGGATAATTACATTCTCTAAGGTAAATAGCGTCGTACTTTTCAGCATATTTTTTACTATTTAAATCAGAGTAGGATTTTAAATGATTAGATATTTTTTTAATACTTGCATAAACTTGTTTATAACTAGGTAAAGGGTAATTCATTTGATTACACCAATCTATAGTTTTACGGTGTATTGATGCTATAGATATACCTTTGTTAGATAGATATTCATTTTTAATATAATTGATCGTATCTTTGTTTAATTTAACTTTATCTAAGTCCTTTCGTCTTTTGTTTATTAATCCTATTAATCCCTTATTGTCGTAGCTTTTTACCCAAGAATAAATTGTTCTTTGAGGTATTTGTTTATTATTACTAATATCTTGAACTGACTTCTGTTTTTTTATATAGGGTTCAATGATTTTATATTTTTTCATAGCTTCTTGGCGTTGAAAATGTGTGTAGTCGGCCAAATTCTTATCCATTTTAGCACCTCCATAATTTCAACTTTTTGATTCCAAAGATTTTATACATAGCCTCCTTTTAAATCATCATATAACAAAATGGTAAAATTACAACAAAAGACACACGCTAATATTATGTATTATTAGGGTAAGCCTTAATCAGTCAGTAGGCAAAGTGGTTTTTTTAAGGTTTTAATTACATGATTAGGGTGTAACAAAAGTAAAAAACGAAGATTAAAGAAAAGGAGTTCATAAAATATGAAAAAATTTATAATGGGTTTATTAGCAGGTTATGTATTAAATGAGGTAGCAAGCAAGTTTTTTAAAACAAAAGTTGAATATGGTACACCTCATTATAGTTCAAAATATCCTAAAGATAAGATTGTAAAAGAAATGGAAAAAGAAGGTAAATTGGTTATTCATTAAAATTAATTTGGTTGGGTATTTTTTCAAAAATAGTTTTATTAATGGGATTAGTAACTTTAATTATATTATATATTAGTCCCATATTTATATAAATTTCAAAGAACCAATAACGAAGGTTTATAGATGTTAATAATACGTTTAACGAGATTTTAGTTCGTCACTTGTCATCCATTTATGGTTTTTAACCATCTTGTCACTTTCCGTTGATTTATAATCTACCATGTAAACGGTTGTGTTTTTTACATCATCTATTTTAGCTTTTGCGCCTTTCATACCAGCCATATGATCACCTTCTAACTTAACCGTATCGCCTTTTTCGAACCCATTTTCAGAAGCGTCAGCAACCTCTTCATTAATGACCCATTTATGATTATTAACTTTTTTATCTCCATTTGTAGGTGTATAACTTACAACATAGGCGTATGTTTTATAGGCACCTTTCACAGTAGCTTCAGCGTTTTTCATACCAGGCATGTGCCCTGCTGTAATAGTAATATCCTCACTTTTTTAAACTTACCATCATCCGTGGCCTTCATATTCTTGTTCCTCTCTCATTTCTTTTGTTTCTTTATCTTTTTCTTCTTGTTCATTTTGCTGCTTTTGTGCTTTTGGTACTTGTTGAGTTTGTTGTTCTTGTTTTTGCTCTTTAAATTTAGGTTCATTTGCATCATTTTCGTCATTACTTTGTCGTTCGTCTGATTCTTCTTCTTTTGTTTCAGGTGGTGCTATTTTTGCCGTTCCACCTTCGTTACGTGGTTGTTGTGCTTCTTCGTTAGATTGCTCATTAGGTTCCTTTTTAGGTTTTTGTTCATTAGATTCTCTTTCATTATCATTAGGTCTTGTATGGTCTTTTCTTGCTTGTTCTTCGAGTTTTTCACTAGAACCTTTATATTTAGGGCTTTCCCTTATAAACTGGATATAATTTTCTATGTCTTCTTCTGTTCTATCATCTAAATAATCACCAACCTCACCACTTTGTTTATTAACTGTAGTTGCTGATTTTTGGGGCGTACCTACAGCATCATTAAGTAAAAACGTTATAAAATATTCAGAATTATTGGTTCTATTCTGATCGATTTTAAAATCATGATACGAACCAGAAGAAAAAACATTTTCGGCTCTTTTAAGAGCTTCACTTTCAGAAATTTGATTCTTACTTTCCTGATTTGAAGTATTTTTTTGTTGTTCATCTTTGTTTTTTTTAGCTGTTTGTTTATTATCTGTTTTGTCATCTTCTTTATCATTTTCGATAAAGCTATTACCACAAGCCCCTAAAATTAAAGCACTTGAAATTGTTGTTGCGAAAAATAATTTCTTCATTATTATATCTCCTAAAACATTATTAATATCCATTTTATCAAACTGTGAAATTAAATCTATATTATTTTTACTTATTAACTTAATGAATACCAATACACAAATAAAGGTTCTGTTGCAAAGTGTACAAATAAAGTTGAACATTATAAAACGTATCAAAAGTTAATTTAAAGTTAACATAAACAATGATTATCAGAAGTTCGATTCACATAAAAAAGCACGACAAGTTCATAAACTTGTCGTGCCTTTTTAATTACAATTAGTTACCAAATAAACGACTCCAAAACCCTTTTTTAGGGGGCTGTTTTCCCCTATCCTCATTCTCACTCTCTATTTCTTCAGATGGTTTATCATCTTTTGCTAATACTTTTTCGTTTGTACTGTCATCTTTTTTCTCTTCAGCTACATCTTTATGTTGTACTTCTGTTGGCTGTTCATCTTCTTCTTCTTGATTAATATCTTTAGATTCTTCGGTAAATGTTGCTTCTTGCCCATTAACGTTTTGTCTATCATTAACAGATGTATCAAAGGAATAATTAAGCTGTCTTTCTTCCTCTAATTGATTCTCCAATTTTTGAATCTTCTTATTACTCTCTAATGCCAATACTTGCTGATTCTCAAGTAATTTTGATCTTTCCTGCAACTCTTTTCTGTAGAATTCAATTGTTGTTTCATGACGATTTTCTTGTTTCTCAATTTGATCATTCAAAGTATCAATCTGATTTTTAAGGATTTCTACTATTTGAGTATCACTTTTGGATTCAACATTAATATTATCTGACTCTTTTTTTTGGGTTCTGTTGCAAAGTCAGAAAAAATATAACTAATTATCATTTTAACATGGTAGTATTCCCTTAACTGGCCAACATGTGATTAATTTCGTAGCACGGCGAAAATCCGTAGATCTGAAGAGACCTACGGTTCTTTTTATATAGACCATAAATACATTCAATACCTTTGAGTGTATTCTTTGCCGTATTGACGCTTTGATATCTCGTCTTTCTCACTTTAATATGACGGTGATCCTGCTCAATGAGGTTATTAAGATATTTAGATGTACAATGACAGTCGGGATTAAGTTTAAAATCTTTAATCAACTTAGACATTGCCACCTTCGTCGAAGGTGACTGGTCTGTAATTATCATTTGAGGTTTACCAAATTGTTTAATAAATCGCTTAATAAACGCATATGCTGAATGATTATCTCGTTTCTTACGTAACCAAATATCCAATGTATGACCATCTGCATCAATGGCACGATATAAATAGCACCATTTTCCTTTTATTTTAATGTATGTCTCATCAACGCGCCATTTATAATAAGCTTTTTTATGCTTTTTCTTCCAAATTTGATACAAAATAGGAGCATATTCTTGAACCCAACGGTAGATCGTTGAATGATGAACGTTAACGCCGCGTTCTCTTAGTATTTCAGATATATCACGATAACTAAGCGCGTATCTTAAGTAATAGCCAACGGCTACAGTTATTACATCTTTATTAAATTGCTTATATCTAAAATAATTCATAGAGAACGCTCCTTTTTTGTTAAAATTATACTATAAAATTAACTTTGCAACAGAACCTTAATTCTTATGCAGATGAAGAAAAAAATAGAGTAGATATAAATAAGCGATTTAGACCAACTCAATATAGTTTAGAAGAAGCAGAAGAGAAGTTTCCTGAGTGGTATGAGAGAGTAATTGTTCAAGGAGATAAGAGAGCTAAAAGATGGGATATAAAGAGAGATCTTTATGATTGGTGGTTAAGACAGTCTTATAAAGTTAAGGGTGGACATCGTTATTTTTATTTAATGTGTATGGCAATTTATGCTGTAAAGTGTAATATTTCAAAAAATGAAGTTAGAGAGGATATGTATAAAATATTTGATGAATTAAAAGAAATAGAACATTCCAATCCTTTAGAAGAAGATGATATTAAATCGGCTTTAGAAACTTATGATAGACAATATTACAATTTTACTATTGATGACATTGTAAAATTAACAGATATCCCTATTGAAAAAAATAAAAGAAATTACAGAAAACAAGAGATACATTTAAAAGGCGCAAGAGCAATACAGGAAATAAATGATCCAGAAGGTAATTGGAGAAATCAAGAAGGTAGACCTTCAAAAGAGAGTCTTGTTAGGGAATATTTAGAAGAAAATCCTGATCATACGCCAACAGAAATAGCTAAAAATTTAAAAATTAGTCGTACAACAGTTTATAAATATATTTAGTGGAGTGTACAGCACTGTAATAAAGCGTACAACGATTTGTACAGCATTATGATACAATGGTTTTTAAGTGAGGTGGCATATGAAGGAGAAAATTTATACAATAAAAAACTTATGTGATGAATTAAATCAGCCAAGACAAAAGATAAGAAGAAGACTTGAAAAGCTTGAAATTAAAGCTATTAATGAAGATACAAGAACTTATGAAAATGAACCTCTGGAGTATGATCACCAAGCTTTTTTGAAATTAGCAGAAGAATTTGATGTACGAATTGACAATAAAGAGTGTACAGCAAGTGTACAACAGCGTACAACGAATGAACAGCACCGTACAGCAGAAGAAACAAGCAAAGATAAGCTAATAAAGGTACTAGAAAAGCAGTTGGAAGAAGCGAATAAATCAAGAGCAAACTTAGAAAAACTTTTAGATCAACAACAACAATTAACTTTGATTTCTAATAAAAAATTTAAATTATTAAAATTAGAAGTTGAAGAATTAAAAGTACAGGAAGAAAAAGAAGAAGATACTAAAAAATCTAAGTGGTATGATATCTTTAAGAGAAAAAGACAAAGTTAGTGAACATAAGTAGATTTAAGCGAAGTTAAAATGCTTTTATACTCATCTTTCTTAAATAAACTACTTGATTATAGTTTATGATATAATTTTAAATAAGTTAGTGAACAACAGTAGAATATGACGACATATGAATGATGTAAATAAATTAATAAATAGTGATTTATCAAGTTGCTTAGTATTAAATTACGAAGAAAAAATTTATTGATGAGATAGAAAGAGAGGTATATTATGATATTGATAACAGGTGCAAGCGGACAGGTCGGATGTGCAGTCATTCGTGCATTAAGTAAGGTGGGAATCGAGACAAAGGCGTTTATTCACAGCGCCTCCAATATAGAAAAGGTAAAAGAAGCTGGTGCAACGGAAGTATTCGTCGGTGATATGTCGGAAGAAAAAGATTTGAGAGAAGCTCTTCATGGAGTGGACACCGTGTACTATATTTGCTCTGCTGCAAATCCTAAAGAAGATGAAATCGGCGAACAGATGATACAAATCGCCAAGAAAGTGGGAAACATATATTTCGTTTACCATTCCGTGCTACATTCAGTGCTTCAGGATATGCCGCATCATAAAAGAAAGTTGCATACAGAACAGTTGGTGGTAGATTCTGGTCTGGACTTTGCCATTATTCAACCAGCTGTCTTTATGCAGATGCTGATGCCAGCTGTCAAATCCGTTCAGAGCGGTGGTCCCATGCTTCAGAAGTTTTTTACCTCGGATGAGACGCAGATGAGTCTTGTGGATATGGAGGATTTTGCGGAGGCAGCTGCTGTGATTTTAAGTAACAAAGACTATGCGAATGGAACTTTTGAATTGTGTGGAAAAGGCAGTTATTCACTACAGAATATGGAAGCAGTTTTTTCCGAGGTGGCAGGCAGAGAAGTCAAATCTGCATATATAACAGATGAAGCTTTTATCGGGCAGATGAAAATCGATGCATCTAGCTATCAGGCACAGACGCTACTAACTATGTTTCGGCATTACAATGAACACAGTTTCCGTGGAAACAGTGTTGTGTTATCGCAGATTCTGAGACGAGATCCACATACATTGCATCAGTTTGTTAGCAGAAACATCTAGTAATATATTTCAATGTATTTGTAGGGCTGATGTAACTTGATTTTATATTCAGTTCCGTCGTATCTTTTATAAAATGCGTCGCTAAGTGATTTGTAAATTAGAAAGCTTTAGTTTGTCTTAATGCTAATTATGTAAAACTGTTAAAAATAGTTGAATAGATTAGAATCATAAGGATAGAGTTAGTTTTATACTCTATCCTTTTTGTGTTTTGTTTTTTAAGTTTGTCATAACAGTTGTTTTAATATGTTACCCTTATTACTACATGGGACGTTCTGAAATGAACATGCCCGAAATGAATATGGAGCAAATGCAGCAGATGCAACAAATGATGATGGAACATATGGAAACAACAAAACAAATTAAACAAAAACTAGGCTACTTATCCCCTGTAAAATACAGAGAATTAGCAGCCTAGAACATAGTGTTTTTATTAAGTTCCCATTTTAAGGGTTCAGTGCCTTGTAGTTATTGTGTTTTTATATACTTTACTACTTATTTTCTTTGTTATCATCAAAGGACTGCATGAAGTTCGTGCATGCATTTATCATATTATCCATTCTCTGGTCATAATCAGAACCTTGGGTAAAACCAGTTTGTCCAATGACGATTAAACCAGCTAGTACAAACGACAGCACTAAAGGTAACTTCTTTTTCATCGCTTATTTCCCCTTTCATTCAAAGTATCCCTAATCTTTTTTTAACACTTTCTTTAATTTTTCATATTCATCTTCATTAATTTCCCCTTTGGCCAGCCTTTCCTTTAAAATTTGTAAAGAATCATCTGATCTTACACCTTTTGGTTTTTCTGAAGCTTTTGCAATTAATATATATACACCATAAAATAACAAGCCAAGAATGATAATCCAAAAAATCATGCCAATGAACCCCATTCCGCCCATCATATTTCCTATACCCATACAATTTGTCAGTCCTTTCCTTCTTTCTTGTTTTACAATTATACCATATGGGGTATTAGTATCCCAAAAAAGTGTTTTTAATATTAGTAGCAGAAGGCAATTCATTGTACCGCAAAATGGCCCGATTATTGAACTATTTTTTAATAAAATAATTCCTACGTTCCCAATTCCAGAAAGCAATAATACTAAAAGCTTCCTCATCTGCTTTTTCCTCATCATCTGTCATATAATCTGTATCTTTTATTGGATATTTTGCCGTTTCATCAACGGGAGATTGAATATCTGACTTATGCTTATTTTTTGGTTTCACAATTTTTGAGCGTAATATTTTCATGGGAACGCTCCAAATCAATATCTTTATTTGGCTCATATTTGCGTTTTAAGAGCTTATGTATGTTTTTAGGTTAAAAACTATATGATTTATACCTAATTCTTTAAAATACCCCCTTAAAATTCAAAATAAGAACATTTGAATTTAAACAAACCTCCTGCCATCTCAGCAAGGGGCACTTGAAAACCGTTTGGAAATCATCAAGGGACGGGTAGTATTTTTTGAAAAAGCCACTCAAAAAATCTCCACTCAAGGCACGCATAAAATATCAGCGAATATACCAAAGGAGTGAACATATTGATTCCATATTATCTTTGGTTTAAAGAAAACATTTAAAATTCATGATTATATGCCAACCATTCGACTATTTTTTGAGTTTGTTAAAAGTTCCGAGGCTCAACGTCAATAAAGCAATTGGAATAAAGCACCTATGATTATTAAAAAAAATAAGTTATAATATATTCAAAAATATTTTTGAATGAGGTGTAATTATGATTCAGACTATTGTAACTGCTGCTATTCTTTATATTGTGACAGCATTAGACTTATTAGTGATTTTATTAATGTTCTTTGCTAGAGCAAAGACTAGGAAAGAATATCGAGATATTTATATTGGTCAATATGTAGGATCTGTGGCATTGATTGTCATAAGTTTATTCTTTGCCTTTGTCTTAAATTATGTTCCTGAAAAATGGATATTAGGATTATTAGGGTTAATACCGATTTATTTAGGAATTAAAGTGGCTATTTATGGTGATAGTGACGGAGAAGAGAGAGCTAAAAAAGAATTGAATGAAAAAGGATTGTCTAAACTAGTTGGTACGATTGCAATTATTACGATAGCAAGTTGTGGCGCTGATAATATTGGTGTATTTGTTCCCTATTTTGTGACATTAAGTGTTACTAATTTATTAATTACTTTGTTTGTCTTTTTAATTTTAATTTTCTTCTTGGTATTTACTGCACAAAAATTAGCTAATATTCCAGGAGTTGGAGAAATTGTTGAGAAATTTGGTCGTTGGATTATGGCTGTTATTTATATAGCTTTAGGTTTATTTATCATTATAGAAAATGACACTATTCAAACAATTTTAGGATTTATATTTTAATTTAGGGTGTGATTTTATATGAGCTATAAAAATGCTTGTGATGTGATCTGTGTACATGAGGATAAAGTTAACAATGCCTTAAGTTTTTTAGAAGATGATAAATCTAAGAAATTACTTAACATTTTAGAAAAGATTTGTGATGAGAAGAAATTGAAAATTATATTATCTTTGATTAAAGAAGATGAGTTGTGTGTTTGTGATATTTCTTTGATATTGAAAATGAGTGTTGCTTCAACTTCACATCATTTAAGACTTTTATATAAAAATGATGTGCTTGATTTTTATAAAAAGGGAAAGATGGCATATTATTTTATTAAAGACGATGAAATAAGAGAGTTTTTCTCTAAAAATCAGGAGGGTTTTTGAAACGAGTGAAACGAGTTTCTTCTTGTCTTGATACTATAAAATAAGCAAAGATATAACATAAAATGACTTATCGGAAGTACATATGCTTCAAAAGATACAGATGGTATAATAATGGAGTCGCCTATCTCTCAGGCGTCAATTTGACGTAGGGAGGAGGTGTTATTCATGTTGGAAATCCTTGTTCACATCACGACCACAGTCATCAGTGGTTGTATTATTGCGTTATTTACGCATTGGCTGCGTAATCGCAAAGACAAATAGGCGACAATAGCCACACCTACAAAAATCCCCTCACTATTTGCGGTAGTGAGGGGATTGGTGTATCCATGCTGGATTCCTTGTTAAGTGCATTATAACACCATAGTAGATAGGAATGCAAAACTAAAATTTTATATGATTGTATTTTATACATGTTAAATATTTAATAATTCATGTAATACAATGTTCCAACGTTTAAGTACTTGTTTAGGTTCGTGCATTTCAACTGTTATACCTGAAGTAATATCAGCATATTTTGCAATATCTTGTCTTATCGATTTTATAGTTGCTTCGAACCTTGTACGTTCATAAACTTCATTATTAGGTGAAGGTAAAAAATTAAATCAAGTTGAGTACATTTTACACCAATTAAATCAAAATCCAGCATCACGTAGAATTATGACAAGTTTATGGGATGTAGATGATTTAGATGAAATGTCATTAGAACCGTGTGTTTGGGCTACAAATTGGAAAGTGAGTTACGGTGCTTTAAATTTACATGTGAAACAACGTTCGGCAGATATGGCTCTAGGTCATCCATTTAATGTATTTCAATATGCGGTTTTACACAGGTTAATAGCAGACCAATGTGGTTATGAGTTAGGAAATTTGTATTGGTGTATAGATGATGCCCATGTATATCTTAAACATATAGATACATTAAAGAAGCAACTATCCAATCCTATTAATCAATCTAAACCAACAATAAGTCTACCTAGTAAATATGATGAGAAGGGTAATCTTAAATCTTTTTTTGAACGTAGACTATCTGAAGTACAGTTGAATAATTATAAACATAATGGAATTTTTAAATATGATATAGCGGAATGATAATGAAAGTAAGGGATTTTATAAAGCTATCACATTCATTTTTATAAATAAGATAAAAAAGATTTGACAATATTCCTCGTTGTAACTAAAATAGTTACAATGAGGTGCTTGATTTGAAAATAAGTAGTCGTTTTACGGTCGCTGTTCATATATTGGCTTTAATAAAAATCGAAAAAAATTATGCTTTAACATCGAATCAAATTGCAGAAAGTGTGAATACTAATCCTGTTGTTATTCGAAGATTAATGGGGAAACTTAAAAAAGTTGGTTTTATTGAAACTTCACATGGCAATTCAGGAGTTAAACTTTTAAAATCATTAGACGAGATTACATTATTTGATGTTTATAAAGCTGTAGAAGTTGTTGAACAAGGCCGTTTATTCCAAATACATGAAGATACCAATATCGACTGTACAGTTGGTGCAAACATACAAATTCTATTGGAAGTTATTTTGAAAAACGCACAGGATGCTATGGAGACAGTATTAAAAAGTGTAACATTAGAAAATATAGTAAATAAAATTCTAGTAAACAACGGATAAATATATCCGTCTCCCCTTGTTTGTAACTGTAACTATTACAAGTACGAGCGTGTTGTTTACTTACATTTGATGAAACTGTATTAACCATCTTAATAAACATTATTGGAAGGAGAAATTATTTTGTCACTAAAAGTAAGCGTTTATTCTGATTATGTTTGTCCTTTTTGTTTTATAGGCAAGGATTAACTTGAAAAAGCAATAAAAGAAACAGATGCTGATATATCTATAGAATGGCAAACATTTGAGCTAAGACCCAAACCATTAGAGCAATTAGATCCTGTTAATGACTCATCCAAACTATCACTCTGGCAGCAAGTGATATATCCAAGAATAACTGAATGGGGAGTAGATATGAAATTACCAAATGTGTCTCCCCATCCTTATACAGATTTAGCGCACGAGGGCTTCTATTTTGCGAAAGAACATGGAAAAGCAAATGAATATAACAATCGTGTTTATGAAGCATTTTTCCAAGAAGATAAAAATATTAGAGAAATTGAAGTACTTACTGAACTTGCTAAAGATGTTAGTATATGGCACGTTCTTGTGGGAGCTTTTAGTGGCTTTTGGATTGCTATGTTAATGGCTGGGGCCGTAACAGTAAGAATGAAATCAGGTGAACGTATTAAAGATGTTTATTTACCACTAATGATAGGCTTTTTAGCGCTATTAGTCTTTTTATTAAATATACTATAATTAGGAGGAATTTATTATGAAAATTGGAATTATTGGAGCAAGTGGAAAAGTTGGAAAACTAGTATTAGAAGAATCAATCGAAAGAGGACATGAAGTAACAGCAATTGTTAGAAATGCTTCAAAATTATCAAGTAGTAATATAAATATTTTAGAAAAAGAAATATATGATATTACTTCTGAAGACTTGAAAGATTTAGATGTAGTTGTTAATGCATTTGGTGCGCCTCTTGGTGAAGAAGAACCACATGTGAAAGCTGGACGTGCACTTATTGAAGCATTGAAAGAAACTGATACAAGAGCAATTATCGTTGGTGGTGCAGGTAGTTTATACGTTGATGAAGCGCAAACAACTAAGTTAATGGATACACCAGAATTTTCTGAACTATTTGGGCCAACTGCAAAAGGAACTTCAAAAGGACAAAGTAGAAATTTAGAAGATTTAAAAGCTTCTAAAGGTATTAATTGGACATTCCTTAGCCCATCTGCAGATTTTGATGCTGAAGGTCCTAAAACTAAAAATTATCAAACAGGCAAAGACAATTTATTATTTAACTCTAAAGGCAATAGTTATGTTAGTTATGCAGATTTTGCATTTGCACTAGTGGATGAGATAGAAAATCCACAACATAAAAATGAACGTTTTACTGTGGTATCAGAAGATAATTAAGAAATATAAATAGTTCGATTATACAAGACGTCTCATCACTAAAAATGATGAGACGTCTTGTATAATTTCAAAGAGAAAAATACTAATAAATTATATAGCTTTATATTTCCAAAAATTCAACATTAAATCTGTATATATGAAATGTTTTAGAAGAAAACGACTGAGTTTTTAAGGTACACCCTAATCATACGTATATAGCTGTTGAATTTATAGCAACTTGCCATTGCTATTTGAGAATGTTTTAACTTTATAAATAAGAAAGAGAAGTGCAAATATTAGTTGTACCTCTCTTTCTTATTTATAAAACAATTTGAATAATTGCAATAATAATTAAAATACTGATGATCCATTTTTGTACAAAACTAGGGACTTTTTTACCTAATTTTAAGCCTAACGGAGCGAAAATAATACTCCCTATTATTAAAAATAACGCGTCTTCTAAAGGAATGTAACCTTGTATAAGTTTAATGATAAAGGCGCCAATTGAAGATATAAAGGCAATTACTATACTATTAGCAACCACCGTATTCATTGGTAATTTGAATAAAACTAATAATATAGGAATAATAATAAAGGCGCCGCCTGCTCCAACTATACCCGAAATGATGCCAACGAAAAGACCCACAATAACCAATAAAGGCTTATTAAAGGAAGATTGGTCTGAACTAGGTTTTACGTTAATAAACATTAATATTAATGCAAGTAAAGCAATGATAATATACACCATATTTACAAATGTAGCATCAAATAAATTTGCTAGCAAAGCCCCTAACATGCTCCCTATAATCATACCTCCTCCCATATAAAGGACCAACTGGGGTGAGAATTCTGGTTTTTTTCTTGCTTTCAAAGAGCCACTTAAGGTACTGAAAAAGACTTGGCTAGAAGTAAGTCCTGATGCGATATACGCGCTATATGCAGGAGCCCCAAATAGTGGCGGTAACAATAAAATGGCTGGGTAAATAATAATAGCGCCACCTATACCTACTAGACCAGATATAAATCCTCCGAACACTCCGATGAGCAACATAATGATAATATTTATAATATTCATTATTTACTTTTCACCAATAAGTTAACAGCTTCATTAATGATTTCTTGTGAATCTTCATTGTTGTCATCAGCTGAATTGACGCATTCAATTAAATTTTCGCTAATAATAATCCCCATTAATCTTTGTAATGAACTTTTTGAAGCACTAAGTTGCGTAATCACATCTTTACAATGCTTTTCTTCTTCCATCATTTTTACAACGCCATTTAATTGCCCTTGTACTCTATTAATACGATTGATCATGTTTTTATCATAATTCATAGTAATTTCCTCCACTTTTAATTGAATACAGTCATAATAATAAATTAAAACAAGTTTGTCAAATACGTGCGGGGGTATTTGACAAAAAGAGTTATATCTTTTAACATACCCTTATAGGTATTTAACAGGAGGTTATTATGAAACAATATAATGAAAAACATATTAATGATTTAAGTAAATCAGAATTAGAAAAATTAACTTCTCAAGGTCAATTGATTGATGTAAGAACACAAGAAGAATATGAATTGGGGCACATCAATGGTTCCACACTGCATCCTGTAGATGAGATTGAGTCGTTCAATAAAGACAAAAATAAAACCTATTATGTACACTGTAAAAGTGGTAACAGAAGTGCTAAAGCTAGTAAATATTTAGCTGAACAAGGTTATGACGTTGTAAATTTAGACGGCGGCTATAAAGCTTATGAAGAAAAAAACGTCAGCGATGATACAAAAGAAGAAAACACAAATGTAGAAATTAAAGCAGAGCGTAAACAATTAAACTATAGTGGTCTTCAATGTCCAGGCCCTATTGTAAATATCAGTAAAGAAGTAAAAAATATTCAAGAAGGTGACCAAATTGAGGTTACAGTCACAGATCCAGGATTCGCAAGTGATATTAAAAGCTGGGCGAAACAAACGGGACACACATTAGTAAAACTTGATGGGGGTGACAATGAAATTAAAGCGATTATTCAAAAAGAACAACCCAAAGATTTAGAAGTGAGTCATACGTCTAAAGGCACTACAATTGTACTATTTAGTGGAGAATTAGATAAAGCAGTGGCAGCAATGATTATTGCGAATGGTGCTAAAGCTGCAGGAAGAGATGTAACCATCTTTTTCACTTTCTGGGGACTTAACGCGTTGAAAAAAGCGCAAACAGCTAACGTTAAAAAGAAAGGTATCGCAAAAATGTTTGATTTTATGTTGCCAAAAACACCCTTGAAAATGCCACTCTCTAAAATGAATATGTTCGGTTTAGGTAATATCATGATGCGCTACGTAATGAAAAAGAAAAATGTTGATTCATTACCATCACTTATCGACCAAGCAATCGACCAAGATATCAAATTAATCGCATGTACGATGAGCATGGATGTCATGGGCATTAAGAAAGAAGAATTAAGAGACGAAGTTGAGTACGGCGGTGTAGGCACTTATATAGGTGATACTGAAAACGCGAGTCATAATTTATTTATTTAATTAAATCTATTAAAATAAGGAGTTCTTTATATGTTTTTTAAACAATTTTACGATAACAATTTATCTCAAGCATCTTATTTAGTTGGCTGTCAACGCACAGGAGAGGCAATAATAATTGACCCTGTACGTGACTTAACAAAATATATGGAAGTTGCAGATAGCGAAGGTTTTACAATTACACAAGCTGCAGAAACCCATATCCACGCTGATTTTGCTTCAGGCATTAGAGATGTGGCAGAACAATTAAATGCAAACGTATATGTATCTGGCGAAGGTGACGATGAATTAAGTTATCGTAATATGCCAGAACAAACACATTTTGTTAAACATCAAGATATTATTCATGTAGGTAACATTAAATTAGAAGTATTGCATACACCTGGTCATACCCCGGAGAGTATCAGTTTCTTACTCACTGATGAAGGTGGCGGCTCAAGCGTTCCAATGGGCTTATTTAGTGGCGATTTTGTCTTTGTTGGTGATATCGGTAGACCTGATTTACTAGAAAAATCAGTTCAAATGGAAGGTTCTACAGAAGTTAGTGCGAAACAAATGTATCAATCTATAGAAAGTGTTAAAGATTTACCAGATTATATTCAAATTTGGCCAGGTCACGGTGCTGGAAGTCCTTGTGGTAAAGCATTAGGCGCCGTACCAATGTCTACGCTAGGTTACGAAAAAATTAATAACTGGGCATTTAATGTAACAGATGAATCTAAATTTGTTGAAACATTAACATCAAATCAACCAGCGCCACCCCATCACTTTGCACAGATGAAAAAAATTAATCAGTTTGGTATGAACATGTATCAACCATACGACGTTTTTCCTAGTTTAGATAATGCAAGAATAGCCTTTGATCTTCGTAGTAAAGAAGCCTTTCATGGTGGTCATACTGAAGGTACAATCAATATTCCTTACAACCAAAACTTCATTAACCAAATCGGTTGGTATTTAGACTATGAAAATAGTATAGATTTAATTGGTGATAAATCTACCGTTGAACAAGCAGCGCATACTTTACAATTAATTGGCTTTGATAATGTAGCAGGTTATCGTTTACCAAAATCAGAAATTTTAACCCAATCCATCCATAGCGTTGATATAACTGGTAAAGAAGAATATATACTTGACGTACGTAATGAAGAAGAGTGGAATAATGGGCACTTAGATCAAGCAGTCAATATTCCGCATGGTAAATTATTAAATGAAAATATTCCATTTAATAAAGAGGATAAAATATACGTACATTGTCAGTCAGGTGTTAGAAGTTCAATCGCCGTGGGTATCTTAGAAAACAAAGGATTTGAAAATGTCGTAAATATTAGAGAAGGCTATCAAGATTTTCCAGAATCATTAAAATAATTTAAGAGTGTACAGAAAATAACCATTTTCTGTACACTCTCTTTTTATAGCTGAATAAGTAAGTATTTCATATATTTGAGTGTTCAAAAACTCAACAAAAAATCTATGTTCATAAAAGACTTCGTAATTAAGTTATGGTACACTTAAGGTGTATATAGGAGGTTTGCATTTTGAAAATAGGTTATGCAAGAGTTTCAACTGGGTTACAAAATTTGAATTTACAGGAGGATCGATTAAATACATATGGTTGTGAAAAGATATTTAACGACCATATGAGTGGTTCAAAAAGTAAAAGACCTGGTTTAGACAAAGCAATTGAATTTGCGAGGTCAGGAGATACGATTGTTGTTTGGAGACTAGATAGACTAGGACGTAACATGGAAGATCTAATCACATTAGTTAATGAGCTTAACGAACGAGGCGTGAGTTTTCATAGCTTAGAAGAAAACATAACAATGGATAAATCAAGTTCCACAGGACAATTGTTATTTCATTTATTCGCAGCGTTTGCAGAATTTGAACGTAATTTGATTTTAGAACGTTCTTCAGCTGGACGAATTGCAGCACGTGCTAGAGGACGCTATGGAGGTAGACCAGAAAAGTTAAACCAAAAAGATTTAAAATTACTTAAAACACTTTATGATAATGGTACACCAATCAAAACAATTGCGGAGCAGTGGCAAGTTTCACGTACAACAATTTATCGTTACCTCAATAAATTGGAGGACAAGGAAGATGAAAAACAAGGAGAAGTATCTAACTAATTTTTCTGAAGCCAAGCGTAAAGAAGCTACTCAAAAGTACAATATTATAAAACCTTTTATCCTAGGCGAACAATCTTTATCAACCATTTCAAAAAGTAAAGGTATTGCATTAAGCACCCTTTATAGGTGGAATAAGTTATATAAAGAACATGGGCTTAAAGGGTTAATTTATACGACAAGAGCCGATAAAGGAACACGTAAAATAGAGCCAAATATAATTGACAAAATTGAACGTCTTACACTTAAGAATAAAAGAAATAGTATTGCTACAGTTCATAGGAAAATCGCTAATTATTGTATAGAGAATAATTTTGATAAACCCAGCTATAAACAAGTTTATAGTGTTATTAAAGCAATGCCTAAGTCTGTTATTGATTTCTCTCACAAAGGTGAAAAATATTATCAAAATAAGTACGATTTAATACAAATAAGAGAATCCTCAAGACCCAATGAAATATGGCAAGCCGACCATACTTTGCTAGATATTTATATATTAGATCAAAAAGGTAATATCAATAGACCATGGCTAACCATTATTATGGATGACTATAGTCGTGCAATTGCAGGCTACTTTATAAGTTTTGATGCTCCTAATGCTCAAAATACAGCATTAACACTACACCAAGCAATATGGAATAAGAATAATACCAATTGGCCAGTATGTGGTATACCCGAAAAATTCTACACAGATCATGGGAGTGACTTTACCTCGCATCACATGGAACAAGTCGCTATTGATTTGAAAATTAACTTGATGTTTTCGAAAGTTGGTGTCCCTCGTGGTCGCGGGAAAATAGAACGTTTTTTTCAGACAGTTAACCAAACTTTCTTAGAACAACTTCCTGGATATATAAACAATAATGATACTCCTAGCGATTTAATAGATTTTCAAAATTTCGAAGAAAAATTACGATACTTTTTAATTGAAGATTATAATCAAAAAGAGCACAGTGCTATCCAGAGCACTCCTATCAATCGGTGGAACAGTAATCATTTTTTCCCTAATATGCCAAGCAGTTTAGAACAACTTGATTTATTATTATTAGAAATACCTAAATCTAGAAAAATTCATTCAGATGGCATTCATTTTCAAGGCTTTAGATACAGTAATACAAACCTAGCTGCTTATGTAGGTGAGTATGTATTAATTCGTTATAATCCCAATGATATGGCTGAAATACGCGTTTTTTATAGAGATGAGTTTCTTTGTACAGCTATATGTCCAGAAATAGCTAATTATTCAATTGATATAAAAGATATACAACACGCACGTAGTCAGAGAAGAAAACATTTAAAACAAAATATTGCTAGTCCAAGCACCACTGATTTAATTAAGGAAGAAAAAGATTATGGTTATTCACCTCAAGAAACGACTAAAAACGTCAAAAAATTAAAGAGGTATCATAATGACTAAAAATCAGAATTTTATTGAAACGAAAGAGTATAAACGGTTTGCTGAATTTTGCGACGCTTGTATTAAATATCAATATATTGGTATCTGTTATGGTCAGCCTGGTGTCGGAAAAACTTTATCTTCAAGATATTATACAAATTGGGATACTATTGAAAAACAAGTTAATCATAGAGGTTGGGAAGATTTAGCTAGTAAAACGACAGATGATATTTTATCAGTAGATAAGATATTCTATACTGCTCCTGCTGAAAAACAAACAAGATTAAGCAATGAACTATATAGCATTAGTGCAAGTATTGATTTAGGTCAAAAATTACATGTCGTAAATAAGTACGGCCACGATCATAGTAAACATTATAGTGAGACATTTAAATATATTAACCTAATCATAATAGATGAAATTGATAGGCTTAAAGTACAACATTTAGAACAATTAAGAGCTATCTATGATGAACGTAATTTAGCGATGATATTTATTGGTATGCCGGGCATAGAGAAAAAACTATCTCGTTATCCCCAACTATATTCGCGTATAGGTTTTGCACATGAATTTGATAATCTAAGTAAAGATGAGACACATCACATATTAGAATATAAATGGCAAGATTTAGGATTTGATTTAAAACTGGAAGATTTTACAGATTATGAGGCAATAACAACGATTATTAAGATTACAAAAGGGAACTTTAGGCTGATTCATCGCTTATTTGCGCAAATAGACAGAATTATGGATATAAATGGTTTAGATAAAATAAGTACAGAAGTCGTAGAAACAGCTAGAGATAGTTTAGTTATTGGTATTCGTTAGTAGAAAAGCACCGTACTCTATTAAAGTGTACGGTGCTTTTTCCCATTTATTAGATAAAACCATTCTCATATAGCAAGTAAAGTGACAAGAATCCACTTTCTCGCTTTATTAACTCCCCGATATAGGCACAAGCAATTGATCTTTTTATTTATTTGGTTTCCCATAAAATTGGTTTCACTAGATAGAGCTTCGGTTACAGGACATCATCGTAAGGCCAAGATTGACGCAGGCGTAATTGCCTAAGATTAAATGTTACAACAGGACCCATTAGTAGGTCCTGACTCCTCATAACGCGCTCCCAAATGGCGACCCAGTTCAAAGGCATCTTCAACGGGCAAAACGCTCGACTCAGGGTGTTGGTTAAGCCAGTCTTGGGCTGCACTCGGTGAACTGAAAAAGTGAACGTCGTTACAGAAGGCCGACCGAACCGAGGCCATTTCATCTGGTGTAACAATCGAGACAACGGCTGTTGAAGGCTCGACGCTTACAACGCGGTCCGGTTCCACCGTCAACCGTACGGACTTACCGGTGCCGTGACAAGGCGAAGCGATGTGGACCGTCCGGCCGATGAGTGCTGGGAACATAAGTGTGTCAAGGGCGCACCATGCATATAGTTGCTTCCCATCAACCTCGAAGCGATGGGGGGTAGGGACCAGTGTGAGGCCATAACCGACGACACGGCCCTGCTCATCAAGTTCCACACTAGGTAGAGTCTGTAGGACTTGCTTAACTTCCTCGACGGGCTTCCCGGTCTCCGCCGCGATGTCCTCAACGGGGACTGGATCGCCCTCCGCCAGCATTTTTAGCAACGGACGGAATAACCACTCCATAGAGACGGCTTCCCCTTGATCAAAAGTTTGATCAAGTTGGGCTGAGAGTTCTGAAATATTTTTCATAAGCTTATTCCTCCTTGTATTTTCTCCACTTCATTGTTTTAAGTGCCTCCTGCAACATAGCATTAGAATCAAAAGGAACCATTAGCCTGCACAACAAGATAATTTCGATACGTCTTTATCAAACGTCAAGGCTGCAAGCTTTAATCCTTCAGCCATCGTTAAATAAGGCGCAAAGCTATCCGTAAGGTCTTCAATGGTCAATCCAAATTGAACCGCTAACGTTGCCGCATAAATCACATCTCCAGCATTTTCACTCACAATGTGCGCCCCGATCAATTTCTGGGTTTGGGCGTTGACTACAAGTTTATAGACCCCTGTTGTTTCGTGATTGACTAAGGCCCGCGGTACAGCGTCCAACGGAAGGACCGATGTTTTGACATCGTAACCTTTTTCTTTTGCCTGTTGTTCAGTCAAGCCGACTGTGGCGATCGATGGATTGGTGAAGGTTACGCCGGGAACAAAGCGAAGATCGATTTTGCGTTTCGCTAGACCCAACGCATTATTTGCCACAATCCCGCCTTCATAAGCTACAACATAAACGAATTGCGGACCGAGGGTCACATCGCCCGCGGCATATATTCGGTTATTCGACGTTTGCAAATATTCATTGGTCAGCACTTCGCCTTTTTTCCCTGTTTTCACACCTGCTGATTCAAGGTTTAAAGTCTCTGTGTTCGGCTTTCTTCCTGTTGCCACGAGGACTTGATCGGCTTCGATGACTTGTTCTTGACCGTTCACTTCAATATAAATGCTTGTCGACTTACCGTTTTGCTCAACCTTTTGATAAGTGACCCCAGTGATCAGGTTAAGTCCTTGCTCAGTTAAGGATTCATCGATGGCTTCGGAAATTTCAGGATCGTAGGTTTTAAACAGACGCTCGCTTCTTTGCATGAGAGTCACTTCTGTTCCGAGGTTGTGAAACATTTGACCTAATTCCGCTGCGATATAGCCAGAACCGATCACTGCCAATCGTTGTGGAACCTCTTTTAATTCGAGTGCGGATGTACTTGTTAAATAATCAACCTCATTCATTCCCGGGATTTCCGGAACAGCCGGAGAAGCCCCCGTTGCGATTAAAAAGCTTTTAGACGTGATGTTTTGTCCATTCACTTGTATCGTCTTATCGTCGATAAACGAGGCCTCGCCACGAATGAGATCAAATCCATATTCTTCGATCAAGTCTATATATTTTTCTTGACGCATTTGACTGACTAATCCATCTTTTTGTTCGGTCAATTGGGCAAGGTCCGCAGCACCGGTACTCGTTTGAAGTCCGGTAAACGGATTGTTTTGGGCGAGACCGTTTATTTCACCGGCACGAAGCATGGTTTTTGACGGTACACAACCGATGTTAACGCAGGTCCCCCCGACGGTTCCCCGTTCTACCATGGCCACTTTCGCCCCGTTTTCATTGGCCTTGATAGCTGCAGAAAACGCCGCACCGCCGGAACCAATAATCAGAAGATCGTAATCGCCATCCCGATTGAAATCTACACTGTTTTCAGAGGGCTGGCTTTCTTCCTCTCCGGGTTGATAGCCGGCTGCCGAAATATTTTGCTTAGCCTTTTCGATCTGATCATCGCTGAGTTCAAAAATGGCCTCACCGCGTCGGAAATCGGCCGAAACATCTTTAGCTCCGGCTTGTTCCAATGCTTCGGTTACATGTTCTTCACAGCCTGTGCATGTCATGCCTTGAATGGGTATTTTATATGAATTTTGAGTCATTTGAATCCCTCTTTCTATTTAAAGTTTGATAGACAGTTCTGTACATTTATCTCATATTTATCTTGTCTCATGTTTCCGATCCACGTTCTCTGGAGGCGTACAGCAATCCGTTTTATTTTTTGTTTTTCCATTGCCTTCAGGAGAATTGTATTTGTTCTTCAACAACTTGCTGAGGATCAGAGCAATCATAACAATGGCCAATGCTGCAAAAATGCCGGTCAACCACCAATTTCCTGTCGCACCAGCAAAGAGGGCACCAATACCTGTGCTCCCTAATGCAACAAGGAGAATCGGTCCTGCGCAACAAAGTAAAGGAACCAATAATATTCCGAAAAAGGCCCAAACACCCCAGCGGTTACCTTTCGAGCGATTCTCATCCATCATTCTCACCCTTTCTAAAAAAAATTTTATTCTTTGGTTAAGGTACATACATGGCCTATAGCCTAACTTGAAATTTGTTCGTTTAGCTTTTTTACATCTTTCATCTATTTTTTGTTACACCTGATCGGTTGGATTTTAAAATGTCCAAATGCCACCAGAACCGAAAGACCAGTAATAAGCCATGTACAAACCGGAGAGGAAAATCACAACAGCTGCTATTTTTTGGATAGAACCCATATAGTTGTGCAGAAACTTCTGTACCAATTGTCGTGAAATCAATGAGACCATCGTGATCGCTGTCACCACAATTCCCATACCAAGGGAGTAGATGATGAACTTGATGATCACGGCCGTTACGCTATTGTCATTCAGCGATGCAGAGACCACCAACATAAAGGCTGGCAAGGTACAACCAAGTGATGTCACGGCATAGGCTATTCCGTAAAAATAGATAGACCATTTCCCTGGCTTGACTTGAAAAGATCCTATTTTAATCGGCAAATGCTTCCCAAATAGCATGCCCAACCCCAATAAAGCAATGAGTATACCCATAACCAATGAAAGAATCGGAAAAATCCCTGTTAGTGCGCTTCCCAATCCTCCTATCAACAAACCAGCCAATACAAAAATCGTTAAAAACCCCGTGGTCATCGCTCCACCAAGCCCTAATCCTTTAAAAATTGCATAGCGGAACGAATGATCCTTTGTTTCGCCTCCAATTAAATAGGAGATATAAGAAGGAAGCAAGGCGATACCACAAGGATTAAAGGCCGCAACCATTCCAGCGGTCAGAATGAAGAGAAACGAAAAACTCATAATTCCACTCCTATTTGAGTCAACGCTTCTTTTAAATCATCAAAGGACGGTCGAACAGAACGATAGAATACCTCATTTTCAGAATTGACCAGTACGATCTCTTCCAATTGTTTGACGCCATAGGTATCCGCAATTTCTTTACCATTCTTTAAAACATGGGGCCAATCCCCGCCATAATCCTGTTTAAATTTCGCAAGGCTTTCTTTTGTATCTGTGTTAGGGTCTAAACTAACTGTGATCAATTGAACATCGTTCGGGTTTAGTTGATGAATTTCCTTAAAGATTTCCTCATTGTATATACAAGATGGACACCAGGTTGCCATAAAATAAATGAGTGCGGGTTTCTCATTAGGTAGGCTGACTGGATTTCCTTGAATGTCTTGAACCTTTGATTCATTCGCGGTATCAGATTCTGCTCCACAAGCTGTTAAACCGATTAACAACACCGTCATTATAGCGGTGAAGGAAATGCGTTTTTTCATTCAAATCTTCCCCCATTTATTTATCAGGCCCTCCCATTAACGTTTCAATAATAGGACAGGTATACATCGCCTTTTCATCTGGACACTTTTCTTTTAATTCCTCTAATAACCGTTGGATTCGTAACAAATCCTGCACTTTCCGCTCGATTTCTTTGGTTTTTTGAACGGTAAAGGCGTACATATCTTTACATCTCTCCCCATCTTGATCAACCACACCAAACAACAGGTGGATTTCCTTTAGCGAGAAATCCAATTCCTTCATTTGTTTAATAAACCGTACCCGATCTGCTGTTTCCTCTGAATATATTCGATACCCTGATTCGTTTCTGGGAGGCCCGGCTATCAATCCTTTCCGCTCGTAATACCGAACGGTTTCTTTATTCACATCACACGCTTTAGCCAATTCACTGATTTTCATCCCCATATTATCACCTCAATAAAAAGTATAAACCCTGTACCATAGTACACGGTCAAGTCATACATTATTTTTTCTTTTATAGAATAATCTTATAAAATAGGTCAGATAAAAAACCTTATTTATCAAGTGTTCACATAAGCTTTTTTAGAAGTTTAAGAATAAAGATATCTGCTCTTCACGCCAAGAAGCCACATTCTTCCGTTGAAAAATGCGGCTGTCAAAAAAGTTATTTTCTTTTTGATTCTAAGATCATATAACAAGATTAGACGATAAAGTGGTTTATAAACATCTCACAAAACGCAAACTTACAACATGTGTGCAATGTCCGAAGCTGCCGTTGGATAGGCAAATATCATTTGTTTCAATTCTTTGGTTGAAATTCCAAAGCGAATGGCTGTTGCAAAGTGGTTAATTAGTTCATCGGCTTCATTACTAATCAAATGAGCACCGACAACTTGATCACTATCCTCGTCAATTAGCACTTTAAACGCAGCAAAACCTTCATTTGTCCGTTTATACGTAAACCAATCGGAAATGTTTTTATGCTTTACTTTAATATTCCGGCCAGAATTTTTGGCTTCCTCTTCGCTCATACCCACCGATGCCATTTTCGGAACGGTGAAGACAGCAGATGGAATAACAGGGTATTCAATCTTTCTGCTGTTTCCTTTCAATAAATTAGATGCTACGATATGGGAATCTGCACTGGCTACAGGTGTGAGAGGCAATCCATCCGTTGCTGCAGCATCTCCAGCTGCATAAACGTTCGGGTTACTTACACTTTGCAAATACTCATTAACATGGACACCATGTTTTTTCCTTTCTATGTTCCCTTTTTCAAGATTCACATCTAAGGCAGGGACCCGTCCAGCTCCATGAATAACAATGTCTGCTTCCAACCGAGTTATATCCTCTTTTTTTCGAGCGTACACATGAAACTTTCCTTGTTCTTTTTCAATGGATTCAACGGAATGTTGAAGATGTACCTGTATGCCAATCTCTTTCGACTTTTCTAAAAGGATATCTACAAGGCCTACATCAAAATTCTCCAAAGGTCTTTGACCTCGATGGATAATGTGAACTTCTGATCCAGCGCGTGCTGCGATGTGAGCAAATTCAAACGAAATATACCCACCACCAACAAAGACGATTCTTTGTGGTAATTCATCCAACTCCAAAAACTCATCACTATAAGTAAGATGTTCTTCTCCTTGTATGGGCAAAGGGGTAGGTTTCGCACCACTAGCAATCAAGAAATGCTTCCCTTCGAGCCTTTCTTGATCGACTTCAAGTTGGTCCTCACTAATGAAAGATGCTTTGCCATGATACGTATCGATTCCCTGTTTATTCAATGCTTGTTCTTTTTTCTCCGGTACATGATCTGTAAAGGTTCTTTTAAAGCTCATAAGATCTTTCCAGTTGATGGAGGCTTCTGACGGTACTCCGTTCCTAGCCATTCGTTTGTTCCAATCGATGAGCTCGGCCGCACCATGTAAAACTTTTTTTGGGTCACATCCACGTAGCGCACACGTGCCCCCAAACGGCCTGTCATCTATCATAGCTACACTCCAGCCGGCTTTATTGCATTTTGCTGCTGTGATTGACCCCGCAGAACCTGTACCAATCACAATAAGATCGTATTTCTTTGTCATCATTATCCTCCTCACAGAAATCACTCTTTAATAAGTTTCCCTTGTTTTTATCTAACGAAACCCTGTACCTCATCCACAGTTTGAAAAAATCCATCATCTTAACTAAACGGTGGATTCACTGTGTTGTTATCCCGGACAACATTGTTAAATATATGGCAAGGGGTTCTTTTAAATCTTCTACAGTTAAGCAAATTAACGGCTAATGTCGCCTCGTTGTATCGCAAATCACATTTTGATTTTCGGATACAGTTTAAGTTAATTAACTTATCATTTTGACAAACTGAATAGAAACTTATAATACTTCCAACAGAGATCAGATGAAAACCTTATTTATCAAGTGTTGGCATAGGTTTTTTAAACAGTGACAATAAAGATATTTGCTCTTCACGTCACGAAGCCGCATTCCTCATATAAAGAATTCCAAACAAAACAAATCTTTCAACATAGATTTAGGTAACCAGGTAAACCAGGTACCACCGACCATATCACGAGGCATTGTTATTAATGCCGCCTTATCTGTTTCACGAACTACTAAACCTTTATGAACATACGAATTTATATATGAACTCATAATCACTATCCTTTCTATATTCGACACCTTTATTATGCCACTTTATAACGTAAGTTGGAATAGTTCAATGAACGCTAAAGGCATTAAAGAAAATTCGGTCTTTCTGGTACGTCCAGATTGTTATGTGTCTGTAGCTACTGATGTTCAAAATCTTGAACCAATAAAAAATATGATTCATAAGTATAGTATTCGTCACTTAAACTAAATAGCCTAAAATAGAGAAAAGAGAATTGCAATTTGATTATTGCAATTCTCTTTCTTATTTATTAAGTAAAAATATTCTCATATATCAAGTAAAGTAACAGTTATGCGAGAGTATCTTCGATAGATCAAAATTTAGAAAGACAATTGGATAATTTAAAGACGTTTGGTGTGGAGAAAATCTTTACAGAGAAACAGTCGGGAAAGTCAGTGGAAAATAGACCTGTATTTCAAGAAGCACTCAATTTTGTCAGAATGGGAGATCGATTCGTTGTGGAATCTATTGATCGTTTAGGACGTAACTATGATGAAATTATTGAAACTGTGAATTATTTAAAAGAAAAAGACGTTCAGTTAATGATTACCAGCTTACCTATGATGAATGAAGTGATCGGCAATCCATTACTGGATAAGTTTATGAAAGATTTAATCATTCAAATATTAGCAATGGTTTCAGAACAAGAGAGAAATGAAAGTAAACGTAGACAAGCGCAAGGGATTCAAGTCGCAAAAGACAAAGGTGTATATAAAGGACGTCCTTTACTCTATTCACCGAATGCGAAAGATCCTCAAAAACGTGTTATCTATCATCGAGTTGTCGAAATGTTAGAAGAAGGACAAGCAATTAGTCAGATTGCGAAAGAAGTTAATATTACAAGACAAACAGTTTATAGAATTAAACATGATAAGGGATTATCTTGATAAATTGATTGTCAATGCAACTGAGCGTTTCTCACAGCATTCTAAAACGCATATTAACCTTCGTTTCATAAATTGCTACATCAAAACCAGAGAAAGTAATTTGAAAAGCGGTTTGTCTTCCTTATGTTGCCCCATCAACTATTATGAATTTTTTGAAACTCATCGTTAATTCTCCTTAATATAATCCTGAAAACCACAATATACTCTTATGTTAATAAATTACAATAAAAACCTAAAAAAGCAAAAAATCATAAAAGTAAAATAGTAAATTTTATCATTTTTTGTATTTTAATCCTCAGAGGCGTATATTAAAAGTATAAAGAATTGGAATATTGAGAAATTATACTTATTAAAAGGGTGATGTTCTTATGTATTATACTAATAGTAATTATGAAGCTTTTGCGCGTCCGAAAAAACCAGAAAACGTTGATAAAAAATCAGCATATTTGATTGGATCAGGTTTAGCTTCACTAGCAGCAGCATGTTTTTTAATTCGTGATGGTCAAATGAAAGGTGAAAATATCCATATTTTAGAAGAATTAAACATCTCAGGGGGAAGTTTAGACGGTATTAATATGGAGCATCATGGATTTGTTGTACGTGGTGGTAGAGAAATGGAAAATCATTTTGAATGCTTATGGGATTTATTTAGAAGTATTCCATCATTAGAACAACCTGAAGCATCTGTGTTAGATGAATTTTATTGGTTGAATAAGGAAGATCCTAACTATTCAAAATGTAGAGCCATTTATAGTGGGGGAAAACGTATTGAGACCGATGGCGATTTCACATTATCTAAAAAAGCAATTAAAGAAATTTTAAGTTTATGCATGAAAAAAGAAGAAGATTTAGAAGATGTTAAAATTTCCGAAGTTTTTACTGAAGATTTTTTAAACTCTAATTTTTGGTTATATTGGAAGACGATGTTTGCTTTTGAACCTTGGCATTCAGCAATGGAAATGCGACGATATCTTATGCGTTTTGTTCACCATATTGGTGGTTTGGCAAATTTTAGTGCTTTAAAATTCACTAAATATAACCAATATGAATCTTTAGTATTGCCAATGATAGAATATCTTAAGTCATATGGTGTGCATTTTGAATACGGTGTTCAAGTTGACAATATATTGGTCGATTCAACATCATCTAAGAAAATTGCACGAGAACTTCTTATAAACAAAAATGGTAAAACAGAGTCTATACCCTTAACTTTAGATGACCTTGTTTTTGTAACAAATGGTAGTATTACTGAAAGCTCAACTTATGGGAATAAAGACCAGCCTGCTCCACCAACGAAAGCATTGGGAGGTAGTTGGACATTATGGAAGAATCTAGCTAATCAGAGTCCAGAATTTGGGAGACCTGAAAAATTCTGTGATTATATTCCAAATAAAAGTTGGCTAGTATCTGCAACAACAACAACTAATAATAAAAAAGTTATTTCTTATATTGAAAAGTTAAGTAAACGTGATGTGTTATCTGGTCGTACCGTTACAGGGGGGATTGTAACAGTAGCTGACTCTAGTTGGCAACTTAGTTTTACAGTCAACCGCCAACAACAATTTAAAGAGCAGCCTAAAGATCAAGCCAGTATATGGATATATGCATTGTACTCTGACGTCAAAGGTGATTTTATTAAAAAACCAATCACTGAATGTACAGGTAGTGAAATATGCCAAGAGTGGTTATATCATATGGGAGTGCCACAAGATGAGTTAGTTGAATTGGCACAAACAGAATGTAATACAATTCCTGTTTATATGCCTTACGTGACAGCTTACTTTATGCCAAGAGCATACAAAGATCGTCCATTGGTTGTTCCTAATGGCTCTAAAAACTTAGCATTTATAGGTAATTTTGCTGAAACAGAACGTGATACAGTATTCACAACTGAATATTCTGTACGTACGGCTATGGAAGCTGTATATCAATTATTAGAAGTAGACAGAGGTGTACCTGAAGTGTATGCTTCTGAATTTGATGTACGTGTACTTATGGAAGCTTATTATCAATTAAACGATCGTAAATCATTACCTGAATTAGTTAATAAGAACTTTCTTAAACGTTCAGTTCTAAAAAAAGCGATGGAAAAAATACATGGCACATTCATTGAAGAATTATTACGCAAACATAAGTTATTATAAAAGTGGTTCTGTTGCAAAGTAACTTTTAAAAGGCATACTATTAAATTAACTAAAACAAGGAGGTTTTATCAATGAAAGCAGCAGTTTGGTATGGTCAAAAGGATGTACGAGTTGAAGATCGAAAATCTAAAGAGTTACAAGATAATGAGGTTAAAGTTAAAGTGTCTTGGGCTGGCATTTGTGGGACAGATTTACATGAATACTTAGAAGGCCCTATATTTATTTCAACAGACAAACCTGACCCGTTCCTTGGCCAAAAAGCGCCCGTTACATTAGGCCACGAATTTGCAGGTGTAGTAGATGATATTGGTTCTAAGGTTACAAAATTTAATAAAGGCGATCGTGTTGTCATTAATCCTACAGTTTCAAATCGTGAAAAAGAAGAAAATATTGATCTTTATGATGGTTATTCATTTATAGGCTTAGGTTCTGATGGTGGATTTGCAGAATTTACAAATGTCCCAGAAGAGAACGTTTATAAGCTACCAGATAAGGTTTCTGATAAAGAAGGCGCTCTTGTAGAGCCAACCGCTGTTGCAGTTCAAGCAATTAAAGAAGGCGAAGTTCTATTTGGCGATACTGTTGCTATTTTTGGTGCAGGGCCAATCGGTTTATTAACAGTAATAGCAGCCAAAGCTGCAGGTGCAAGTAAGATATTTGTTTTTGATTTATCAGAAGAAAGATTGAATAAAGCTAAAGCAATAGGTGCTACTCATACTATCAATTCTGGTGAATCAAACCCAAGTGATGTTATTAATAAACATACAGATAATGGTGTGGATGTAGCATTTGAAGTAGCTGGTGTAGCATCAACACTTAACTCTGCTATAGACATTACTAGAGCAAGAGGTAATGTTGTTATAGTGTCTATATTTGGTCATCCTATTGAATGGAACCCAATGCAATTAACGAATACAGGTGTAAAACTTACTTCCACGATTGCTTATACACCTACTACATTTCAACAAACAATAGATTTAATTAATGAAGGTAATTTAAAAGTTAAAGATGTTATTACTGATGAGATAGAGCTAGATGATATTGTGGAGTCAGGATTTGAAAAACTCGTAAACGATAAATCACAAGCAAAAATTCTCGTTAAGTTATAAAAATTAATAAAAGAGCCTCTCTAATTTAGGGAAGCTCTTTTATTAGCTAAAATATAGTTTGATTTAGTCAAGAAATTTGTGAGTTTTTATAATTCTTTTTATAATTCGTTAATCTAGGATTGTTAATAAAGTTATTATTTAATAATTGTATTGTTAAATACAAAACTAGGTTCGGCACCTAAAATGATAAGAAATATTTGTGAGTATTTCACATTTTGGAATTTTAACATCATATCTTTAAAAATTACAAAATTACTATCTTTTTTAACTTTTTTAACTTCTTGTTCATATAATTTTAAAACAGATTCTCTTATGAAAGTTGGTCTCTCATTTTGAATAGTTTCAGGGTTATCTGAAAACATAAGTAATCCTAAATATTTATAGTGGATACTTAATTGTCGTGTCAAACTAGCTATATATTCTAACTTTTCATACATACTAGGAAACTCGTTTCTTAGTTTTTTCAAATCTAACTTAACTTGGTTTAATTCTTCCATTTCAGTAAACATTTTATCACTACTCCAATTCCCATGGCTTATTGATATCAAGAGACTCAATTATATTTTTACTTCGCGATCTTTTAATTTTTCTCATTTTAGCTCTTTCTTCGCCGTCCATAAATAATAATTTTTCTTCTTTGGACTGAGGAGAGATTTTGGGTATTTTAATTGGTTTTTTCTTTTCATCTAAAGCTACAAAAGTAAGAAAAGCTAAAGCAGCAATTTTTCTTTCTGCAGTAATCATATCTTCTGAAATGACTTTACAAAATATTTCCATAGATTTTTCTCCTGTATAAACTACATAAGATTCTATACAAACTGAATCAGATTGAGTGATTGGATATAAAAATTCTACTGAATCTGTAGAAGCTGTAACACATTCTTTAACTCTTGCATGTCTTCTAGCTGAAAGCGTTGCGTTATTATCAATTTTTTTCATCAACACCCCCCCAAATAGGGTATTATAATTGTTTAAATCATTAATTAATACTTGATCCGTACTGACAATTTTACTGTCACTAGGAAATTTATAATTTTCCATAAAAAACTCCCGTTTCTATAATGTTTATGTTCTAATTATAGAGCGAGAGTATATAAATATAAAATATCATTTTTTTATACAGCTATAAATTTCTCAAATACCTTTATATTTAATAGTTAATTAAGAAGTTTTCTTGGAGAAATTTAATCCAATTTTTTGTTAAAGAATCAACTATAATATCTTTTCTCCAAATAATGGCAAGTTCCCATTTCATGGAAGGTTCATTAATATCGATGGCTTTTAAATTATTATCTAATAATTCTAGTATTCCTTCGGGTAATATACATATTCCCAGATTATTTAATAACATTTCTTCTATGAAACTCCATTGGGTGGTTTCAAAAATCATATTAGGATTAAAGCCATAATCTCTACACGTATTTTTGATTTTATCGTTTAAATAGAAATCAGAATTAAATAAAATAAATTCTTGTTCTTTTAAATCTTCTATATTAACCGTTTTTCTTTTAGATAATTTATGATTTTTATGAACAACCAATTTTAATTTTTCTTCTAAAAAAGAGAAAGTATTAAAGTTTTTATTATTTGTAGGCAGTACGGTAATCCCCATGTCTAAATCACCATAATATATATCGTTTTCAATTTTTTTACTACCATTTTCAAAAAGTTGAAAAGTTATATTAGGATACATTTCATGAAATTGTGAAATTAAGTTAATTAATATTCTTATATTAATAATAGTAGGTATTCCAATTTTTAAACGTCCTGTTTTTAATTCTAATAAATTACTTAATTCATTAGGGATATTATCATACATTTTAAGCATTTCTTTACATTGAAAAAAGAAAGCTTCCCCTGCGTCAGTTAAATATATTTGATTTTTATATCTATTAAATAAGATTACTTCTAATTCTTCTTCTAATAATTTAATTGTATTACTAATTGTGGGCTGTGTAATAAAAAGACTATCTGCTGCTTTGGTCATACTTTTTTGTTTTACAACTTCTACAAAATACTGCATATGTTTAAGTTCCAATAAATTTCCTCCTTTTTTATTATTCTCTATATCGGTGAACGACTAACATCTGTCTGTACAGCAAATCTCTTCGCCTGTAAGTTTTGTTAATCATGTATAAATTTGCTTTCTCTTTGCTTGTAATCAGGTAATGAAGCCCTTCCACCTTTGTGGCTTCTTGCTCGTGAAGCTTCTAATTCTTTTTTGGGACTGTCACTTAGCAAATTAGCTTTGAGTTCAACGAATGTATTCATCGTGGTAAAGAACATTTTGCTCATCGCATCTTTCGTGAATACATTCATACCTATAATATGTAAGTCAATGCTGTTTTTAGCGAACCATTGAGATAACTCAATTAATTGTTTTGTTGTACGTTTAAGACGATCTAACTTATAGAGAATTAGAACATCTCCTTCTCATAAATAATCCCAAAACTTATCAAGTTCGATTCTTATCGATTTTATGATTACTTGCTTTCTCGCTAAAGATACGTTCACAGCCATATTTCTCAAGTGTATCAATCTTTTTTGAACTTTTTCGAGAAACTATTAATGAAATCTAATTCTCGATGCAAATAAACACGTCTGTAAGCGTCTAAAAAACCAAGTTTTTTAAAAATTTCCTTATTTAATTATTAATAGTTTCAAACGTTAATTCATATAAATCTTTATCGTCTAAATTAATGAACTTCCTCAATATTAACTCGATACCTGTTATTTATTTTGTTTCTTAGAGATTTAATTATAATAGATTATATTAATATGCATATTAGTTGTATAACTATTATTTTTATTATTTCTTTAAATTCTTCAAACGCTTTTTATTCATTGGCATTAAATAATCTTTATCATTTTCATTTAAATAAACTTTTATATCTATATTTTTAGCAGTTACACCGCCTAAATTTTGTTGTTAAAAAAAGTAGTTACATAGTCAGAATCAGTTTCAGCTAGACTTCTTAATTTTAAACCTTTTCCTTCTTGTTCGATAATAATTTGATCGAAGGCTAAGAACGGGATAAAAGAAATTTTAATTTATCTGATTTGTATTATTACTGAAATGATATATAAAATTGCCATAATAAATGTTCCAATTCAACCAATTGTTTGTAAATATTTATTATCAAATTTTCCATTTGAAATAAGTAATAATTTAATTTTACTCTACCTCCACAATACAATCTATATTCATTAATACACTTAATAGTATTTGATAATCTAGAATAAGTTGTATAGACTGTTTCATAGTAAATTACTAATTAAGAAAAGGGGGTTAAATAAAGAGATTATGAGTATAGCATTCACCATCATACATTAGTTCCTTTATTTTATAATAGGGTAGAGTCGCAAAGTTACTTACTGTTGATTATATATAATACATTCTTTTTTAAAGTTTTTAAAAGATCTTTTTTAGAAAGTTTATGTACTGTTAAATCAGTTATTTCAGATTCAAAAGTAGTTGATAAAACAATTATAAAGCATCCTATGTTTAAATTTTCTCTTTCTAGTGTATATAGCATCTAGATGTAAAATATAATTGAAAGGCATGTTGTATTATGAATAAAAAAGTAGCAATCATTTTAGCAGATGAATTTGAAGATATAGAATTAACTAGTCCTAAAGAAGCATTAGAAAATGCTGGATTTGAGACTGAAATTATTGGAGATACGGCAAAACATGAACTTGTTGGCAAACATGGGGAAAAAGTAACTGTAGATGTTAGCATTTCAGATGCGAAACCAGAAAATTATGATGCCTTATTAATTCCTGGTGGATTCTCACCTGACCATTTACGTGGTGATGAAGAAGGTCGTTATGGTACATTTACTAAGTATTTTACTCAAAATGACGTACCAACATTTGCAATTTGCCACGGACCCCTTTTACTAGTTGATACTGATGATTTAAATGGACGTACAATAACTGGTGTTATCAATGTACGCAAAGATTTATCTAATGCAGGTGCACATGTTGTAGATGAATCAGTTGTAATAGATAACAATATTGTAACAAGTCGTACACCAGATGACTTAGAAGATTTTAATAGAGAAATTATTAAACAATTAGAAGCATAATTTTGAAATACTAATCAATGTTCATTATCTTAGAGATTATGTTTTTATAAAAAGAAACAGCATTAGATAATTGATTAAAGTCAGAAATTTTATAACTTAATGCTTATGAAAATTATCACATGAAATTAATAAAGGAGTCTATATACTGGTTATAATCTGTATATAGACTCCTTTATATATTTATTATTACGGTTTTAGAATTACTTTAATATTATTATCTTTTTTCTGATCGAAAATATCATACGCTTGGCTGGCATCTTCTAAAGGCAAGGTATGCGTTATAATTTCTGTTGGATCAAAAACTTCATTTTTAATCATTTCATATAATTTTGGCATTTGATGAATAACTGGGGCTTGGCCACTTTTTACTTGGACATCTCTATTAAAAATTAAATCTATTGGAAAATTATCTGCAGGGGTACCGTAAATACCAGTTAATTGAATCGTCCCGAATTTTCGTACTGATTCAGCTGCTGTAATAATTGGACTAATATTACCGCGTTGTGCTGAATTTGAACTAATCTCTAAATCATCTTGAGCAATTTGTCCATCCATTCCAACACAATCTATAACGACATCTGCACCACCGCGTGTGCTTTCATGAAGTAATTTTCCTATATTATCTTCTTTAGAAAAATTATACACTTCAGCTCCGTTGAATTTTTTAGCATGATTTAATCTATGTTCTATATTGTCAATGGCGATCACACGTTCAGCGCCTTTTAATTTAGCAAATTTTTGTGCCATTAAACCGATTGGCCCACAACCGAGAACAATAACGGTATCTCCAGATTTTACGCCTGCATGTTCAACACTCCAATAAGCTGTTGGGACAACATCAGATAAAAATAATACTTGTTCGTCTTTCAAATCACTATCTGGAACTTTGAAAGAGGAGAAATCGGCAAATGGAACTCTTAAATACTCTGCTTGACCTCCCCAGTGGTTTCCGTGCATGCCACCAAAACCGAAAAGCCCACCATTATCCATTTTCCAACTTGCCGGTGATGGATTAGAATTATCACACTGAGATTCCATATCATTATTACAATAGAAACAATCGCCACAACCTATGTTAAAAGGTATAACTACTCTATCTCCCTTTTTCAAGGTTTTAACGTCTTTTCCTACTTCTTCTACAATTCCCATTGGCTCATGTCCAATAACAAAACCAGGATCCATAAATAAATCACCTTGATGGTAAAGATGTAGATCAGAACCACATATACCTGAAGCTGTTATTTTTATAATTGCATCCGTTGATTCTTCTATTATTGGATCATGTACTTCACGCACTTCCATGTTTTTATGACCTTGATAAGTAACTGCTTTCATTTATACCACCCTCCTTAAAAAACTGTACCCGTGATATTATAATGCAAACTCAGAAGAATAAATTGATTTATTAATCTTTTTAGAAAATTGTTAGTTTATATGTTGCAAAATACCCAGAATCGTATTTATATAGCTAAAAAATTGATATCTAATGCTCATTTTTATATAGTTAATATGAAATTTATATTATAGTTATCAAAGACAGTGTACTACTTTGTCAAAAAAGAGGAGCTAAATATGATTAATATTATATCAGCGATCGGATCGCTCGGAACATTTATTATGGCCTTATTTTATTTTGTATCAGTATCAGTTCAACTTTACCAAATGAAAATAAGTTTTATTCCTGCATTAGGATTTAATCAGATTTTATTAATTAGAGATAAAGACCAAAGGTTAAATTTAAAAAATACCACTTCTAATGCGGAAGAACATGAAGATTATTTGAATTTATATAATTTAGGAGGTGGATCAGCAAAAAAAATCACCATTGAAGTTTTATTAGGTGAAGATAAAGTTATTCAAAAAAAATATGTTAATATGTTACCTAGTAAAGAAGGTTATATGCTACCTATAAATAAAAGAGTATTTGATGAATTAGACGATACTATAAAAAATAATGGTTACGAATCCAATATGAATATTAAGTTATCCTATTATCATAATGTGAGTAGAAAAAAACAAGAAATATTTTTAAAAGGACATATAGACGAATTCAATACCTACGAAGATGAGTCCATTTATGAACTACAGTTTATTTAAGTAAGAAAATGAATAATTGTAAATTAAATAACTGTGAGCATCACCAAAATTAACATGTAATTATCAACTATCTATTTAGGTGGGTAGTTTTATTTATAAGTAATATAATTGTCACTTTATTCGATATATGAGAATGACTTTACCTAATAAATGAGAAAAGCAACGCATTTTAATATAGTGCGTTGCTTTTTCTATTATCGAATACCTATAACTAAACTATCTCTAGCTGTTTCTACAACTTCTGTACTTATTTTATCTAAACCATTTATATCCATAATTCTGTCTATCTGCGCAAATAAACGATGAATCAGCCTAAAATTCCCTTTTGTAATTTTAATAATCGTCGTTATTGCCTCATAATCAGTAAAGTCTTCGAGTTTTAAATCAAATCCTAAATCTTGCCACTTATATTCTAATATATGATGTGTCTCATCTTTACTTAGATTATCAAATTCATGCGCAAAACCTATGCGCGAATATAGTTGAGGATAACGAGATAGTTTTTTCTCTATGCCCGGCTGTCAGTTTTAGAGTTATATGGCACAAATTTTGTTCTTTAAATGGCATAAATAATATTAAATAAATTAATATTGTCTATAGTGTTTAGTTTATAAAGTTATAAAAGGAGCCTGGGATTTATGTCCCAGACTCGTATAGAATATAAGTATTTTAATTATTGTTTATATTCATTGATTTATATTAATAAAATAAAACACCTAAAATAATACCTATCAAAACAATAGCCCAAGAAGGCAATTTAAAATACATTAATAATATGAACAATGAGCTGGCTAAAGCAAAATCTAATTCTGATTTAATCGTTGAAGTCCAAATTGGGTTATAAAAAGCAGCAATAAGAATACCGACTACGCCTGCACTTATCCCTTTTAAAAATCCTTCAGCATAAATATTAGATTTAATATTATCCCAGAATGGCAAAATTCCAAATAACAAAAGAAATGCTGGTAGGAAAATAGCAATAGTAGCCAAAATTGCTCCTCCTATCCCTTCCATAGACATACCAATGTATGAAGCAAACGTAAATAACGGTCCGGGTACAGCTTGAGCAGCAGCATAACCCGTTATGAAGTTATCGGGTGATATTAATCCTGATGGTACAAACTCATTTTTCAATAAAGGTAAGACAACATGTCCTCCTCCAAAAACTAAAGAACCTGATCTATAAAAACTATCAAACATTTTTAACCATAGATTATTTGTCATAGAACTAGCGATAGGTAATACAGTTAATAGTAAAAAGAATAATGATAATGAAACAAAACCTAATTTTTTAGGTAACTTAAATGATTTGTTTTTTATTTTGGTTCTATCTGTTGATGTTTGTTTTAGAAAGATGAGACCATATACACCAGTTATTGATAGTGCAATGACTTGTATATAAAGATTATTTATTACTAACGATAATATAAGAACAAATAATGCTAATGCAATAGTGGTTTTGGTATTTGTTAATTTTTTGCCCATTCCTATAATAGCTTGGCCTACAATAGCAACAGCTACTAGTTTTAAACCTTGCATCCAAGTGAAACTTACATCACTATTTGTAAATAGCGCTGAAAAAATCATTAGTATAATTACAGATGGGAGCGTAAATCCGATAAATGAGATAATACCTCCTCCGATGCCGGCTCTTATAGTTCCTATACCAATACCTACTTGGCTACTTGCAGGACCAGGTAAAAACTGGCATAGTGCTACCAAATCAGAATACTCTTTTTCATCAAGCCATTTTCTTTTTTTTACATATTCATCATAAAAATAGCCTAAATGGGCAGTAGGTCCACCGAATGATAATAAACCAAGTTTTAATGCAACAAAAAAAATATTTATATATTTATACATAAAGGTCTCCTTATATTTCGTTGGTTAACTCTTTTAATTTTTCTCTAGATTCTTCTAAAAACTTTTTACCTTCTGGAGTTATTGAATAGTATTTTCTATTTTTTCCATTTACAGTTTTCGTGGTACTTTTTAAAAGGTTCTCGTTTTCTAGTGTATGGAATATTGGATAAAGGGTACCAGGACTCATATTATAACCATGTTCTTCTAATTCTTTAATCATCCAAGCCCCATATATTTTATCTTCTTTTGCATGATGTAATATATGGATATAGATAAATCCTAAAAATAGTTTTCGTTGTATTTTACTTTTCAATATATCTCTCCTTATTTAAAATCGAATTACGATATCGTAATTCGATTTTAATATGTGTAAATACTCTTGTCAATTAATTTATTAAGTTTGAAATCAGTGAATTAGTAGTAAAAACATCAAGTATCTACTTGATGTTTTTACTAAAATCTTTAATTGTATTACCTATTTCATCTCTAACACGTTGGTGCCACTTTACTTGATATATGAGAATATTTTTACTTAATAAATAAGAAAGAGAAATGCAATTTGAACATTGCAATTCTCTTCTCTCTATTTTGGACTATTTAGTTTAAGTGACGAATACTATACTTATGAATCATATTTTTTATTGGTTCCAGATTTTGAACATCAGTAGCTACAGACACATAACAATCTGGACGTACCAGAAAGGCCGAATTTTCTTTAATACCTTTTACAAATATCTTTTACTGATATTTCATCAAAGTTATATGTATTCAATAAGCTTACTAAAGCACTTTCTATCTTTTCTCTTGATTTTATTATACGTATATCTGTTATTTTTTCATCCAAAGTATTCCACTCCTCGGGTATTAAAATTATTCAACTAACATAATTAACAAGGTTCTGTTGCAAAGTAAAAAAATATAGCTAACCACTAATTTATCATGTCAGTCTTCGCTTAACTTGCTAGCATGATGCTAATTTCGTAGCATGGCGAAAATCCGTAGATCTGAAGAGACCTGCGGTTCTTTTTATATAGAGCGTAAATACATTCAATACCTTTTAAAGTATTCTTTGCCGTATTGATACTTTGATACCTTGTCTTTCTTACTTTAATATGACGGTGATCTTGCTCAATGAGGTTATTCAGATATTTCGATGTACAATGACAGTCAGGTTTAAGTTTAAAAGCTTTAATTACTTTAGCCATTGCTACCTTCGTTGAAGGTGCCTGATCTGTAATTACCTTTTGAGGTTTACCAAATTGTTTAATGAGACGTTTGATAAACGCATATGCTGAATGATTATCTCGTTGCTTACGCAACCAAATATCTAATGTATGTCCCTCTGCAATGGCACGATATAAATAACTCCATTTTCCTTTTATTTTGATGTACGTCTCATCAATACGCCATTTGTAATAAGCTTTTTTATGCTTTTTCTTCCAAATTTGATATAAAATTGGGGCATATTCTTGAACCCAACGGTAGACCGTTGAATGATGAACGTTTACACCACGTTCCCTTAATATTTCAGATATATCACGATAACTCAATGCATATCTTAGAGAGTAGCCAACGGCTACAGTGATAACATCCTTGTTAAATTATTTATATCTGAAATAGTTCATACAGAAGACTCCTTTTTGTGAAAATTATACTATAAATTCAACTTTGCAACAGAACCTATAAAAGATACACAACACGCTCGCAGTCAGAGAAGAAAGCATTTAAAAGAAAATATTACCAGCCCAAGTACCACTGATTTAATAAAAGAAGAAAAAAATTATAATTATTCACCTCAAGAAACGACTAAAAACGTCAAAAAAGTTAAAGAGGTATCGTAATGACTAAACCTCAAAACTTCATTGAAACGAAAGAGTATAAATGGTTTGCTGAATTTTGTGATTCTTGTATTAAATATCAATATATTGGCATATGTTATGGTCAACCAGGTGTTGGGAAAACATTATCTTCACGATATTATACCAATTGGGATAATATTGAGAAACAAGTTACCCATAGAGGGTGGAAGGGTTTGGCCAATAAAACGACTGATGATATACTATCTGTTAACAAGATATTTTATACTGCACCTGCTGAAAAGTAAACAAGACTGAGTAGTAATTTACACAGTATCAATGGGAGCATTGATTTGGGACAAAAATTACATGTTATAAATAAATACGAACATAAACATAGTGAAAATTTTAGTGATGCATTCCAAGACATTGAACTCATTATAATAGATGAAATTGATAGACTTAAAGTGCAAAATTTAGAACAACTAAGAAACATTTATGACCAACATAATTTAGCAATGATATTCATTGGTATGCCTGGCATTGAGAAAAAACTATCTCGTTATCCTCAACTATATTCTCGTATAGGTTTTGCGCATGAATTTGATAATCTAAGTAAAGACGAGACGCATCATATATTAGAATATAAAGGGATTAGATAAAATCAGTACAGAAGTTGTAGAAACCGCGAGAGACAGTTTAGTCATAGGTATACGATAATAAAAACAACGTACTTTTAATAAAGTACGTTGTTTTTCTCATTTATTAGGTAAAAGTATTCTCATACATCATGTAAAGTGACATGTTGTTTTTACATGTATGATTAGGGTGTATGATAAAGGGTGTTGAAAATGATAGTTGGTTATGCAAGAGTTTCGACTATTGACCAAAATTTAAATAGACAAATTGAAAACCTACAATCTTTTGGTGCAGAAAAAATTTTTACAGAAAAACAGTCAGGTAAATCGATTGAAAATAGACCCATTTTTCAAGAAACATTAAATTTTGTACGTGTGGGGGATCGCTTAATTGTAGAGTCAATTGATCGATTAGGTAGAAATTACGACGAAGTCATTCAAACGGTTAACTATTTAAAGGAAAAAGAAGTTCAATTAATGATTACAAGCTTACCTATGATGAATGAAGCAATTGCTAATCCACTATTAGATAAGTTCATGAAAGATTTAATTATTCAAATTTTAGCAATGATTTCTGAACAAGAAAGAACTGAAAGTAAACGTCGACAAGAACAAGGTATCAAAGTAGCTAAAGAAAAAGGTATATATAAAGGCAGGCCTGTACTTTATTCTCCTAATGCTAAAGATCCTCAAAAACGTTTAGTATATTATCGTGTTATAGAGAGGCTAGAACAAGGAGTTTCTATAAGTAAAATCGCTAAAGAGGTAAATGTTACAAGGCAAACTATATATAGAATTAAAAAGGATCAAGCATAATAGTCTAATTATGCTTGATCCTTTTTAATTCTATATAAGATTTTTGAAATAGTAAATCTATGACACATATTATTGATTTTTATCTATATTTTTAATTAGTAAGAAAAAGTAACTTTTATGTTCTTTCACTTAATAACTTTCCTCCAGAACCCACGTTATCTAGGTTATTCTCTTTTAAAATCACATAATATCCTTCTTGTGGGATACCAGTAATACGTGAAGCAGTTTCTGTTAATTCCTCGACTAGTTGTTTCTTTTGATCTTTTGTTAAATCTAGTGTTTCTAATTTTAAAATTGGCATAATAAGCAACCTCTTTTCTAGATAAATTCTTTTTTTATTTTATCTTTATAATTTATAAAGATAACTATGACAATAGTTAATATGAAGACTATATTAATTAATATAAAATTATTTAATATAGACGATAAGACAACACATATAACTATTACTATAGCATTCAATTTACCCTTGGACGAATTTAAATTACTAGTATAATGCTTAGTATTAACAAGTAATAGCATTAAATACATTATAAAGGCAGTAATATACAGAAAATGATAATTAAATGAAGAAAAATGATTTTGTTGTATTTCTTCATTAATAACTAAAAACATTATATCTATAAAATATAGAATAAATAAATGAATATATAAAGTGAAAAAACCTGTTCTTTTTTCTTCTTTTTTTTCTGTGTATTTATATTGCAAGGTATATAAAACAAATAGGGATACTAACAACGCAAACAATATTATATATACTGGATTTAATGAAAATACACTTATATCACTTGCAATGAATATTAAACCTTCCCCAAACATCAATATTACAAATAAACTTAACCGTTCACTCAAATGATCAAAATAAACAGGGTGTCTTTTTGCCTGTTTTTGAAAGAACAAAGGTACTATAGAAGCTATTGTTACAGCAATTAAAAATACTAAAACATTTGAGTTACCATTAATGAATAAAGAAAAAATTGAAATTAAAGATGCTAATATAAGGCTTAATACATATGGTAAAATAAGTCTTATATCAAATCTTTCTTTATTAAGAATATAGTTCAATATATATTGCGTAGCAATACTTAAAAAAAGTAATGTTGTTATTAGAACGCCAGGCGTGAAAGTTGATTGAAATTCTGAATTAATAGCCCTTGAAAGTAATATTATTAAAAACATATCAATAAATACAAACGCATATTGATACCATTTTTTATTAAAAAACCTATTAACTAATAAAGTTCTATATACCCATATAGCTACAAAGATGAGGAAAAGCATAAAATTTTTAAGTAAATTTTCAGTCGATAAAATACCATCTGTCATGTGCTCAGTAGCTTGATTAACTTGAGAAAGTATTGAAACAAAAATTAAATCGAAAAATAATTCTGACATACTAACTTCTTTTTTATTCATGTCGCACTCCTAATGATATTTTATTTACCACTCTTGATTTGTAGGTCTAACGATAAGTTCATTAACAGCGACGTTAGAGGGCTCGTTTATTGCAAATGTTATAGCTCTAGCCATATCATCAGGTTCTATTGTTGTTTCATATACAGAAGATACATTACCTTCTACATCTGAATCAGTGATTGTTTGAGTTAAATTGGTATTAGTAGCACCAGGACAAACAATAGTTGCTCTAATATTACTATTTTGAGATGATTCCTCCATGCGTAACCCCTCTGTAATAGCTCTTACAGCAAATTTCGTTCCACTATATACCGCACTACCAGGAGTAACTAAGTGCCCAGCTACAGAAGATATATTTATTATATGCCCAGAATTTTGGTTTCTCATTTCAGAAATAACTGAATAAATACCGTTTAAAACTCCTTTAATATTTACGTCAATCATTGAGTTCCATTCATCTATCTTCTTATTATGCATTAAAGATAATGGCATAACTCCAGCATTATTAATTAAGACATCTATTCTCCCATAAGTATCAATAGCAAACTGTGCTAATTCATTTACTTCTTGAATATTTGTCACATCTGTTTGTTTATATTTAACTTCATTACTATCTTGTGACAATTCCTCTGAAATTTCTTGTAACTTTTCATTGTTTCTTGCTGCTAACACTAACTTTGCGCCTTGTTGTGCTAATGATGTGGCTGTTGCTTTCCCTATACCACTTGATGCTCCCGTTATAAGGATAACTTTGTCTTTTATATTATTCATATCATACGCCTCCATTAATTAAATATATAATTAATGATAAACCTTGAACTGTACTTTAGGTCAAATAAGGCAATCATCATTTATAATATCTGTATTAATGTTACGAGATTTTTCATCATAAACACCTAATTTATAGTTAATCTGATCTAGACAATCTAACTTACTTTTAATTTCATTTTTTATACTTTCTTTGTGTTTACTTAAAATTTCACGTCTTTTTTCTATCGTAGAATGCCCCTGATTAAACAAATAAACATAATGTTTTATATCCTCAATCCCCATATCTGTTGCTCTTAACAATTTAATAAATCTCAACCATTCTATATTTTCATCTGTATACGTACGATTTCCATTCTTGTCTCTTTTCACAATAGGTAATATACCTTCCTTTTCGTAATACCGCATTGCTGAACTATTAATTCCCACTATTTTTTCAACATCTTGAGTATAGTACATTAATCACCATCTCCTTTGAAGTTACTTTAACAAAAACATTCGGAATATCACAATATTAACGTATATAATCACCTTTAAAATAAAGAGATTCAATGCAAATTATGTAAAAACTTTTCGCAATATAAAAAGGAAAGTGACAGGCAAATAATTGGAAATACTTAACTATTTGTATTTGTAGGACTAACCTTTTATATGGAATTTTAGGAACATGACCAATTATTGCAAACTAAATATTTAGTGAATGAAGAAGATACTTAAAATTTGTATAACTAAAAAGCGTACATACTAGTGTAGTAAATGGATTTAAACCAGTTCTAATAGTTACTCTTTTAATAAGCTCGAAATGTTTTGTTAATTATCACCTGAAATATAAAGGATATAGCTTTTCTTGGTTAAAGTCATTTGATAGATCCACAAAGTATTTCGTTTGCCATCTTTGTGTGCTTTTAGCAGTAGCATTTAAATTTGATACCCAACTTGGATAAACACGCATTGCCATTTTACCTTTAGATTTATTTGACTTTATAACCCCTTTTTCTTTCAAAATATTTTTAGGGAATATAAATTGACCTATTTTATCATTGTCTATAATATTTATAATTAATTTATCTTCTGTTGTATCGTAGTCAAAGGGAATATTCTCATTAAATTCATTTTTTCTCCAAAAAGCAACAAAATAACCTTTCTTTTTCGGTGTTTTTTTTGCTAACCTACTTTTATAAGTTAATTTATCTATCTCAAAAGTAAAACCTTCATAATCAAAATTCAAGCTGTCAATTTCAAAGTTAGTTAAAGTTGAGTTACTTATTGTATTTATAGTAGAGCATACTAATTTCTTTGAGATGTATGTGTCACTCATAATATTTAATCCTTTCTATTGAAGTTCTTATGGTTTAATTTATCTTTTATTGCAATTTCCTTATTAGAAATAGGAAATGTATTTACTTTTGTACACACAGAAAATATATATTCATCATGATAATATTTTTAAAAATAAAAATTGTTATCATAATAATAAGTATGAACAGATATGTCATTGTTTAAAAACATATTTTTTATTGTAAAAGCGTTCAATGGTATATAAAGCCCTTTACCTAAGGTTTTTACATAACTTTCTTTTAGCGTCCAAATATAGAAAATGAATAAAGTAGAATTTCATACTCTAAATATCTAATTTTTTCTATATAATAATTGTTTCACTAAAGAAGATTTTTTAACTATATTTTTTTGTAACTAGGTAGTCTATTCTCTCTTTTCTTACATTCCCTAATTTTTTATCACAGTTGGAACAACCTATATCATGTACAATATCAGATATTGGATTACTTAACTTCTTTTATGTATAAATTATTCATTGTTAAATATACATGTTGCAATCCATACAAAGAGGTAATTTCCATGGGAGCTAATGATCACGAATATCCCTAAGATTTACTTAAACTATAATTCCTCTCTAATTTAATTCAAATTTAGAGGGGTATTATTTATGAGTAATAAATTAAATATCATTGCTTTAGAAATATTAGTAGGATTGCTTTAATAGGGATTAGATATATATTTAATTGTATATGAAAATAGGTGTGTTATAATTGAGAACAATTATCAATTATAACACACCTATTTTTTATGGATTATATAAAACTGCTACGGAGGAATCCTATATGAATACTATATACATAGTTAATTTGCCCCACATCAGAGGGACAGAAGAAGAATTAAGTCAACATAAACCATTAGATTACTATTATAAAGAGGGAATTGCTATATCAAATTATTTAAATCAGTTTAGTCCGGAAGTATTATTTATAGAATTAGATAAATCTAATGAAAATGAAATTGCTAAGGATTTAAAACAATTAGAGCGTAACAAATCACCTTCATATTTTACAGAGTTTCATTTTGCAGCCATGCCCCTGTCGTTATTAAGAAATATCCAAATTCATCCAATAGATGATAATAATAAGGCACAGAGAAAAATCTTACAAAACAAAGCTGAAACAATGTTACAAAAATGCAAGCCAGATCTATATAATCAAATGACTTATTTTAAAAGTCAGCACAGTCAAGCAAAGGATAAAGAAGATAGTATGTTATCTTCCATGTTAAATCAATCGAGAGAAGTCATTCCATTAGAGAAATATTTTTACATTCTTATGCAAGCTGGAGATGTAGGAATCCAATTCATAAATCATTGGTCACAAAGAAATTATAAAATGGCGATGAATACAATAGAGAAGGCGAAAAATTATAAGTGTTCTATACTATTTGTCGGTAAGTCTCATAGTAGATATTTAAAATTTATATTTGAATCTACAGGCCTCTTTAAAGCAGTCATTATATAAAAATAAAAAATGAGGGTGTTAATTAAATGAAAAAATTAATTTTACTTATAGTTGTAGCGGTTTTATTGTCAGCATGTAGTCAAAGCAAAAGTAATGAGAAAAAGAAAGATGTAGTAAAAATTAAAACAAAATATGACTTACGTGGAGACAGAAAAGATGGTAAAGATGCTGAAGTTAAAAAAGGAACTATTGCGATTCCCAAAAATCCGAAACGTATTGTTACTTTTGATTATGGTGCAGTCGATACTATTAAGGCACTCGGTCATTCATCCGCGATTAAAGGTATCGCAAAAGGTAAAAATGGAGAAAGTTTACCTGAAGATTTAGTAAACTTTAAGCAAAAAAAATACGCTAATGTGGGAGAATTAGGAAAACCTAATTACAATGCTGTTGCTAAACAAAAGCCAGATTTGATCATATTTTCTGGACGTACGGCTAGCAAACAAGTACTTGATGAACTTAAAAAAGCAGCACCGAATGCAAAATTGTTATACATAGGTACAGACGATGAGCAAACATTAAGTTCTATTAAAAAAAATACAAACGATTTAGGGAAAATATTTGATGAATCAGCTAAAGCACAAAAATATATAAAAAAATTAGATGAAATTAGTAATGATACAAAAAAAATAGCATCAAAAATAAGTGATAAATCAATGATACTACTAACGAGTGAAGGCGAACTTTCAACATATGGTCCTAAAGATCGTTTTGGTGGATTGATATATAATGAAATTGGGATGAAACCAGCTGATGAAAAAATTAAAGCAGGTCCACATGGTAAATCTGTAAGCTTAGAATACGTAGCTGAAGAAAATCCGGATATTATTTTTGCTATGGATCGAGACAAAGCTACTTCTGGAAAAGGAACTAGCAGAAAAATTTTGAACAACGATGTATTAAAAGAAGTTTCTGCTGTTAAGAAGAAGCAAATTGTAGAATTAGATCCTAAAGAATGGTACTTTTCTACAAACGGAATTCAATCTAGTATCAAACAGGTAAAAGAACTTAAAAAAAATATCGAACAATTAAAATAAGTACAAAAGAGATCTTGATGAACGAGGCCTCTTTTTATACTTTATTCAGGAAAAATTTACTATAATTTAAGAATCACATTAATAAGTTCTTATAAGGTAATAAACGCACCCCTACTTCATGAAGGGTGCGTTTTAAGTTATTTAAGCATAGAGAAACTTTATTAATACAATGCATGAATTGATTTTAGTATTTTAGGTTTCAGAAATATAAAACTCAGTAAATAGAAGTATAATTTAGATTTGATGACGTATTTACTAACATTTGCTGTTAATAAAATTTATTAAGAAACAGTGGCGCTTGTTACATAACCACCACTGACATGGAAAACTATATTACCATTACCTACTTTATATCCATAAAGTCCTTCGCTTTTTGATTTCTTATTACAATTTGGTTAATCTTATTATTTAAAAAGAAAAAATGGTTTTAAGAAAACTCCCCAACTAATGATTAATTAGGGAGTTTATATATACTTTTATTTATTAAGCTTTTGTTGTTTTTGATAATAGCGTGCAAGATGTACTTCGTGTAAAAAGGCGATAAGTGGTCTGATAGTCATTTGAATACTACCAATAACGAATAGTACAGTGCCTGAAAAGACCGTGCTATCACTAAAGAATAAAAAGCTACCAGTTAGAAATACCAAGCCCAGTACTACATCATTCAGTTGGTATAACGCTTTATAATACATTGTTATGGGATTTTCATGTCCACTTTTTTGAAAATTTAAGTCGACATGTTTACTAGTCTTTTTCATTAATATTCCTCCTAAAACCTAATTCAATTGTTTTATTCATTCCCATACTCACATATTAAAAACTGATAACTTTACATTATTTAATGACTAGCTTTTGCATTGCTGTCGCTATTTATTGATAAACTGATAAATTTTATAAAATAATGGATGGATAGGTTTGATAAAATCTCCAATATACTCTTCAACATGAGCATTGAAACCTTTTTTAAATTGTTGAACACCATAATCATCCGCTTCTTCACCGAAATCTCCAGTAATACCGTAGAAATTATATCGTGGAATATGATTGTCGATTGTAAATTTAATCATATCCCACTGTAAGCAGTAAGCTCCATTAAATTGGTAAAATTTAGGATCTGAACCACTGGATAAATAATAAACCTCATCTTTATTATAAATATATAAAGCGGCAGCTAAATCTAAAATTTCTCCTTCTTCACTTATTAATTGTTGTGCTTCTGTAATTTTTTTATCATTACTATTTACTTGTTGCTTTAATTGTTCAAATTTATTTTTACTTTTCTTAGAATTAGGATTATCTGCTAATTTACTTTCTATATCTTTGAGTCCTGAGTTTAGTTGCTCACCTTTTTGTGATAATTGTTGTAAATATTTATTTAAATCTACATATGCTAACTTCAACATTGAATGCTCAGGATACATTTTTTGGGTTTCTTTAAAAAATTCAAATGGGTCTTCTTTAAATTTAAAATTATGGCGTTCTTCTGCCTTTTTATATAAATTATAAAAACGTTCAGTTTCTGAATAATCTAATGTCTTAGTTTCTACGTTCAGCTCTTGTGCTTTTTTAATATTACGTCTTGTTTGATAGTCCATATCTTTCAATACTTCTTGCTCGCTTTTGCCTTCAACATCTAGTACCGATAGCCATCTTATTTGGCTTTTTTGAGAATATCCTACTGAATAGCCTTGATGTTTATAGCCGAGTTTATTTAATTGTGTGATTAACTCTGTATTATCAAATGAACGTAATATATCTCCATCTGCATTTCTAACTGCTTCTAATACATAAGGATCTACTAAAACGAATAAAGTTCTATGTTTTTTTAAGTATTTATTTAAACCTTTAAAGAAGCATTGCACTATATCTTTATTTTGATAATCAAGTACGGGTCCTTTATGCGAATAAAAATATTTAAATATTTTCATCGTTCTAGCTTCAGATAGAAGACATGCCGCTATAACATTATCGTTGTCTTTTACTCCTACAATATGAACATCATCTTTATGTTGTTTTCTATAATTATATTGTTCGATTGATTGAGTGTAATGAACTGGAAGATGCGTAATAAATGCTGCGTATTCTTCTTTTGTTAATTTGGTGAAAAACATATAATATCCTCCAATTTGCAATTGATTTTAATATTTTACATCTATTTTCTATATATTGATATAAATTCGAATTTCTAGTCACCTTAAAAAATATCTATTTATATATTTTATTTTTATTATATATTATTTTAAATAATTAAATTATTGTATACAGATAATAAAACTAACAATAAACTTTTTCACTTTAATGAAATATAAGACATAAAAAAAGAACCGTTATTCACGGCTCTGCTCTTTTAAATATCAGCGTTTAAAATTAACGCCCTTCTTTGTATACTCTTTCTTTCAATACATAACTATACAAGTCTAATATGATACGTGCAGCTGTTGGGTCATAAGATGGCGCAACTGCTACTCAATCAAATGCCACCACTTCATTGTGTTTAGCTACTACTCTTAACAATTCATTAACTTTATCATATTGTAGACCTCCCTGAGACGGCGTGCCTGTTTCTGGAGCAATAGAAAGGTCGATTCCATCAATATCAATCATAATATATAATTTTTCTCCTTTAGGCATCATATCTACCAATTGCTCTACATCTTTTTTGACGCATTTGCTCTGGAGATAAAATAGTAGCACCATAACTTCTTCTTTTAAACTACTTATACCTCTCTATTATAATTGGTGCATACATTGATTCTGCTACTTTTAATACTAGTTCTATCCAAATCAGTTCATTAATATTTATTTATGGGAAAGTAAATTTTGTATATTGCAAAATCTCTTTATTTCCCTAATTTAATCCTTACTATATAGCGTTTATTTTAAATAATTACGTTAACGAGTAAGATAAAGCCTAAACCTAAAACAGATAATAAAGATTCTAGTAACGTCCAAGTTAAAAACGTTTCTTTAATAGTTAAACCAAAATATTCTTTAAACATCCAAAAGCCTGCATCATTTACGTGAGAACAGAAGATACTTCCAGCACCTATGGCTAATACCACAAGTGAAATATTTACATCTACAGATTGAATAAGTGGTAAAACAACACCCACAGATGATAATGCTGCTACTGTTGTAGATCCTAATGCTACACGTAGAATGGCTGCAACTAACCATGCTAATATTATTGGTGACATTTCAGTACCGTGGAACATTTTAGAGATTGTATCACCAACACCGCCATCAATAAGTATTTGCTTGAATACGCCGCCACCACCAATAATTAGTAGCAACATAGCAATTGGCGTAATTGCATCTGAAACCGTTTGCATTATTTGGTTCATTGACTGCTTTCTTCTAATCCCCATCGTGTACATTGCAAATAACACAGCGATAAGCATTGCAGTCGTAGATGATCCTATAAAGTAGATAAATCCTTCGAAGCCAGTCGCTTTGCCGTCTTCATGTCCCGTAATTAATTGCACAACAGTTGCTAATAACATTAAAATAACTGGACTTAACGCAGTTAATAAACTAATACCAAAACTAGGCAAAGTTTTATTCTCAATTATTTGTGAATCTGCAATCGTGCCTTGATTACCTTCTCGTGTGAACGCTACTGGAGCAATTTTGTATGCAAATTTCGGAAATAATACCCCTACAATAATGGCTAAAGGTATACCTATAATAAAGCCATACATAAGTACGTGACCGATATTAGCATGTAGCGCTTGCGAAATTGCTACAGGTCCAGGGTGAGGTGGTAAAAAGCCATGCGTAATAGCTATAGAAGTAGCCATCGGTAAACCGACTTTAAGATTTGAAATTTTCATTCTTTTTGCTAACGTAAATACCAGTGGAATAAGTAACACAAAGGCAACTTCTAAAAATAGTGATATACCAATGATAAATGAGGCAACAATCATTGCTAAGGTTACATATTTTTCGCCGAATTTATCAATCAATTTATCAGCAATTCTTGTTGCTCCTCCACCTTCTGATAATAATTTCCCTAAAATAGAACCTAACCCAAAGATAATGGCAATACTACCTAATGTATCTCCCATACCTTTTTCTACAACTTCAACGATTTTGTCTATAGGCATACCCAAAATAATACCAGTAAACATCGAAGTAATAATTAAAGCAATAAATGTATTCACTTTAAGTAACATAATTAATACAAGTAACACTAATACCCCAATAACGACACTAATCAGTGGCCAAATTTCTCCAAACATTTCCATCCCTACTTTCTATAGACCTTATTAGCTATTTAATTTGTATACTTCTGTCAATGTATCAACATCTCCAACATTTCCCGGGAAAATTACATATGGCATTTTTGGATATTTCGCTTCACTGCCTGTTAACCAAACGGGTACACCTTTAGTTACTTGTCCAATAACAGTAGCTTTATGAATGTTTAACCCTTTAGTAGCCACATCACTTGAAGTAATGCCTCCCTTGGCAATAATAAATTTAGGCTGTATCTGTAAACCATTAATAATTTCAACCAAGCTATTAGATATATTCGTTGAAATGCTTAAATTATTAGTTAAATCTTCGGTTTTTATAACGTCACGAGAAGTATAAATAACGACATCTTCCCCATCGTTAATAATTTGTTCTGCTTGCGTGATTTTATCTGTTATATATTCACTTAATGCAGGTTGCGTCACTTTTTTAACATCAAATTCGAGTTGCTTAATGTCAGTATTATTTAATAAATGGTGCAATTGATCAGACGTTTTCTTTACATGAGAGCCGACGACTATAATACCCCCATTGTTATTCTGTTTATAATTTTTTAAGTTAATAATCTCTCCTGGTGTTTCACACATTGCTTTAACAAATGAAGCAGCAGTTCTAAACACAAACTTTTTCTTATGTTTAGCTAAGAATTCTGTTAAACATGCCACAAAGTAGTCCATATCTTCGTCGTTCAATGCATCTACAACGACTGCATCGAAGTTGTTTAATAACTCGAACGTATGGAAAATTGCTGTTTTATCACGTTCTCTAATCTGGCTTAAAGTAATGTGGTAAACCTCGTTGGAAGCCACAGCTCCATCACTCTTTTCAGCGATAAAATCTGCCATTCTCTCTGACTCAAACCCAAATGTTGTGTCATTTGAAAATTCACTTGCTGCAACAGGCATATACGCATCGTTTTCTTTTAAATAATGAATACCGTTATAAGTAAAACGATTGCCCTCAAAAAATTCCGGTAAATAAAATACTGCATCAAATCCCGAAACGGAAGCATCATTTAGTATCTTTGGTTCTAAATAAAAGTGTCCTCTTAAAGTTGAATCGCCTCTGCTTATGATTAAGTATGGGTGATTTAATCGTTGTGATATTTTTTCAATATTACTGCTTATTTCTTTATGTAAAGCAGTTGTTTCTTCCTCATTTAAAGCACGTGAATTAGTCAAAATATAAAACATGTTATTTGGTTGCTTAAAACCGTCTTCTAATAAAGTTTCAGTCCATTGTGTATATACCGGTAAATCTTTGACTGTTTGAGTACCAGTTGGGTCATCATCTAATACGATAATTTTATAATTGAAAGTATTTAAATTTTTATGAAATTCGTCATTTTTTTGTTCGTTAATCAACTTATCATTTAACATATTGTCACCTACATATTATTTATATTTTCAAAATATTTAATGATTCCAGAGTGGTCATTTAGTCCATTGCCTTGAGCAACTTCTGATTTGTATATTTCTTTAATTTGGTTTGCAACTGGTAATGTTAAACCAACGGTGTCAGCAGTAGATGAAACATTTTTTAAATCCTTTAAATTAATATTTAAAGTACCGCCAGGTTGGTAATCTTCACCAATCATTTTAGGAAATTTAGCATCCATAACAGTAGACCCTGCTAAACCACCTTTAATAGCTTGATACATAGCCTCTAAATCAATATTAAATTTTTTAGCTAATACGACTGCTTCTGATAGAGCAGCAATATTAGTATTAACAATAATTTGATTTGCTAACTTAACGACACTACCAGAACCAACTTCTCCTACGCGAATAACTGATTGAGCTATTGGCTCACATACTTTTTTAATGTCGTTAAAATCACTTTCATTACAACCTACCATTATTGATAATTCACCAGTAATTGCTAATGGTTCACCACCACTAACTGGTGCATCAATATATGAAACTGATTTTTCTTCCAGAACTTTACTAATTTCTAAAGATTCATTGGGTGTCAATGAACTTGTATCTATCACACTTTTTACGTTGACTTGAGGTTGATTCAATATCGACTCTTCCCCGCTATATAATACCGATTTCACAATTGCTCCATTTGGTAAAGATAAGAACAAGTAATCCACTTCTATTGCCATATCAGCAATTGAAACTGCTAGTGCACCTTCTTTTACCATTTCTTGTTCAGTATCTTTATTTACATCGTTTACTAGCACTATATTTTGTGCTTTAAGTAAATTTTTGGCCATGGGTTTGCCCATAATTCCTAAACCAATAAATCCAATTTTCATAACATTACCTCCATTGAAAACGTTTACTTTTTGTAATTGTATACTTTTAAACTTAAAATGTATACATTTTAAGTTATAATTTTTTGTAGTAATATAGTAGCAAGAGGTGAAATTATGCATAACAATGATGAATTAACGCTGTATCAAATAATCAGAAATGACATTATTTCTGGAGAATTAAAACCCGCAGAAAAAATAACAGAAATTAAGTTAGCCAAAAAATATAACGTTAGTAGGACGCCTGTCAGAGAGGTCATTAAACAGTTAGAATTAGAATATTTTATTAAAGACTCTTATATTTTTATCCCAACTACAGAAGAATATAGAAATATATTTGAAATGCGTATTTTATTTGAAACATATGCATTAGAGAAGGCAGGAATCATTTTCACAAATACTGATTTAGCAGAATTGAAAAGCTATACGAAGATTGACATAGATAGCGAAGATGAAGAAAGAATTTTAGAAATTAATGACAAGTTTCATCAAAAAATAATGAGCGCTACTAACAACCCTTTTATATTAGAATCCTATCAAAAGCTAAAAAGTTTTATTTATTTGTTTAGCAAAACTGTCATTACTAAACGTCGCCCAGGATTAATAGAAGAACATGACGAAATCGTTGAGGCACTGAGCAATAGGAACATTGAAGAAGCAATATCCTTATTAGAGACACACCTCAAAAAAGACTTAGAATTTAGCCTTTACTATTTATCTTTTAAAAATTAATTACTTTACTATCCTTTATCTAAACAACTGAAAAAGGTCTGAACACTTATTCAACATTATTTAGACCTTTTTTTGTATATAGTAGAACTTAACTTTCTTGATTAAGATAATTTGTAAGCAAGTTTGTATATAGCTCAATAAAAGTGCCAAATATATAATAGATTTCCGATATGTAAAATTATTTTGGAAGACGGTTAGAGGATATTTAAGTTGGAACATACATCATATGCATAATGCATGAACATATTCTTATCACAGAATATGTAAACCAAGCTATTTTAATCAAATTTTGAGATAACTTAGTTGCGTTGTTTTGTGTCAATAACAATCGTTTATGAAACATATTAACAAGGTAGCACCTCCGTCAGTCTAAATACAAAAAATCTCCCTCCATTTGATAATGGAGGGAGTACTTATTACCTTATAAGAATTTGTTTGTGTTTTTAATTTTTGAGCTTTCCACTCAATATTTTACAGTTATACGCGGCTTAACTTATGCAGTTACCCACTGTGAAGCGCCTTCTGTATCATATAATTTCTGAGCTGCTTGGTCTTGAACTGATTCAGGTGCTTCTGTAGGAGATTTACCTTGATATTCTGAAGGTGCTACTGAATCCCATGTGCTTTGTAGGAATTGATATTTTCCTGCTGCTCCTGATGATGCGTTAACAGCTTTTGTATCTCCACCTGATTCACGTTCTGCAATTTGTTTTAAATGACCATTTACATCACTTGATGAACCGCTTGAACTTGCGTTTGAGCTTGCTGACTCATCAGATGAAGTTGATTGTTGTGATTGTTCTTTTTGTGGTTGCGCTTGTTGTTGTGACTGTTCTTTTTGTGGTTGTGCTTGTTGTTGTGATTGTTCTTTCTGTGGTTGTGCTTGTTGTTGTGATTGTCCACTATTTGAAGTTTGTTGTGCTTGATTTGTATCCTCTTGTGAACCATTGTTATAGCCATTATAACTCCAAGTATAGTTTGTACCATCTGACTTAAAGTTATAGTTTGTGCCATCTTGATTAAAGTTATAGTTATATGAACCTTTTTGAACTGGAGATTCATTTAATTGATTTGAATTAGATTGTGCTTGTTGCGCTAATTTTGATTGGTCAACATTGTTTTCTGCAGCGTTTGCTGAATGACCTGCTACTAATCCTGTAGCGCCAATACCTAAAGCTAATGTTGAAGTAATAATTGTTTTTTTCATTATTTAAATCCTCCTAATAGGTGGTTATTACTCGTTTATTGCTATGAATTACTTAAGACATCACCCACTGTAACATGAAAAAACACTGTTTGAGTTACAGTGAAGTGAAAAAGGTATTTCATTTTTTTACAATAATCTGCTTTCGCCTCTGCTATGTAATGTTTAAAAGTTGGGCACAAACGTTTTGAACGATGCATTGCACGTTAATGACTGTAATGTGCATGTAATCTGCCTGTACTTAATAACGAATTTTTACGTATCATGAATAGATAACTTTGAATTAAAATTTCAAATCAAAAGCACTTAGAAGCTTATTATCCTTATATCATCCTTTTTATGCTAGAAAACTGTAAATCTTCTTTTCTTAATTTACAATTTCGGTCTACGAAACAGCTATAACGTTATAATTTTTCTTAGGCTTGCAGACCTTTCAGACACCCATAAAAATTCGTCTTCATACAAAATAAGCTGCTAACTCCTCAATTTTGTAGGAGTTAGCAGCTTATTAAATACTATGATTAACTTTTATATTTTCATGAATTCTGTATTAGCTATGACACAGTATTCAAAACCGCTTCAACTATGCATTCTTATATTTCTTCTGATTAAAGTAATAAACAATTAACACATCCATTAAAAGTGAATTAAAGAAAATATTGATACATCGATAGTTTTTATATCAAGTTTATATAAATGAATTTAAAATAAAAGCAAAGGCAAAAGCGACAAATGATAATAGTGTTTCCATTGCTGTCCAAGATTTGAAGGTTTCTTTAACATTTAATCCTAAATATTCTTTTACCATCCAGAAACCTGCATCATTAACATGTGATAACATTAATGACCCTGCGCCGGTAGCAATAACCAATAACTCTAAATTGACGCCTGACATATGTTGTATGATAGGTGATACTATTCCCGCTGCAGTAGTTAATGCAACTGTTGCAGACCCTGTAGCAACACGTATTAACCCTGCAACTAAAAATGCTAATAGTAATGGGGAGAGCGAAAGATGTTCAGTCATTTGTGCAATCGTGTCGCCAACACCGGTTTCAATAAGTATCTCTTTAAAACCACCACCAGCACCGATAATTAGAATAATAGACCCTACCGGTAAAATACATTCTTCTACTAAATCTTTGATTACATTTTTTGACATCCCTTGTTTGAAACCTAATAAGTAAAATGCAACAAAGCATGAAATTAATAAAGCTATAACTGGACTTCCTATAAATAATAAAGTGTTTTTCAATAAATTCGGTATATCCCCAAGATACGAAGTTATTATAGATAACAACATTAACAATACAGGTAATACAATAACTAAAAATGATATTGCCACGCTTGGGAATCCATTCGTTTTATTATCTACTTTAATGATGTCTGGTGAATTTTCTGGTACTAAACGTTTACTAATAAATCTCCCAAAAATTGGTCCTGCAATAATCGCAGTAGGTAAAGCAATAATGAGTGAATAAAGTAATACTTTGCCTAAATTTGCATCGTAAATACCGATCGCAGTCATCGCTCCAGGGTGAGGGGGAACAATGCCATGAACAATTGATAAACCCGCTAATAATGGAATCGCTATAAGTAATATATTTGCTTTTGTAGTTTTATGCATTGAAATGACAAGTGGTAATAAAATAACAATACCTACTTCAAAAAATACGGGTATACCAATGATAAAACCTGATAACATCATTGCCCAAGGTAACTTTTTATAACCTAATGACTTCACTAGATAATCTGAAATTTGCATGCCTGCACCTGAATCAGACATTAGCTTACCTAGTATAGTTCCTAAAGCTAAGATGCCAACTAAATGCCCCAGCACATCACCAACACCTGTTTCATAAGCTTTTACAATTTTTTCAGGAGATAATCCTGCCATGATTGCTAAAAATAAACTAGCCACAGTTAAACTAATAAATGCATGCCACTTCCACCAAGCAACGCCTAGTATGACAATACAAATTGAAAGTAACGTAATAATTAATAAATAAATGTTGGAATCCATGTTTTCCTCCCATTAATGAAGGCGCTACCAAAAGATTCGAAAAATTTCACATCAGTATTTTATACTGATGCTATATTTTTCAAGTTTACTATTGTAATAGCCAATACTATACTCAATCACTTCACCTGATACTGCATAACTCTGTCTCTCTCTAATGAGCAACGGTTCTGACAGATTAAGATTTAATTGTATTGAAGCTTCTTCATCAAAACCAACAGAAAAATTATCTTCAATATTTTGTATTTCCATCTTCTCTTCTTCTAGAATCTTATATATTGATAAATCATTGTTCTGCTTTAATTCATCGTATTTATTTAAATTCTTCAATGAATAGGGTAAGTAGTGATGAAATAGTATATATGGCTGATGATTTAATAAATACACTCTTGTTATCTTATAAGATTTGGCGCCAAACATTTGAAATAATTGACTTTTTTCTTCATGTGTCACTATCGTAATATCTTTAATATGTTTTTGAATTTTATTGCCTTGTTCTACAAGTTTTTCTGTGAAATTTTTATTGTTTGTGATGTTGTTAATCTGTTTATGATTTATTACCGTTGTTCCTTTTCCACTTTTCTTTTCCAGATAGCCCAAGTTTACTAATTCTTTAATTGCAGCTCTTACAGTCACTTTACTGACATCAAACTCTTTTTCGAACTCTATCTCTGTAGGTATATAATTTCCAACGGTATATATCCCATGGATAATTCTATCTTCAATAATTTGTTTTATTTGTAAATATAATGGTCCTTTTGCTGATGATAATTTCGTCATAAATCAATTACCTCTCAATATCATTTTTATCATTATTTATAACTTTTATTATATCATCAGTATCAAACAATGGTGTATCTCCGGAAATTGTATGTGCTAACACACAAGAAGCAGTTGAAAATGTCACAGTATCCTGAGGATTCATATCTGAGAGTTCACCATGAATAATGCCACAAGTATAAGCATCACCAGTACCAATTCTATCTAAGATATCAAAATCAAATTCTTTAGAGTAATACATATTACCATCGTCATATAAGTAACCTTTAATAGTATTATGATTGCTTCCTTGTACAGTTCGAATCGTCCCTGCAATCTTTTTTATATTATATTTACGTGCTACCCAGGGTAATAAATCTTCTAATTTTTCTTCTTTTGTCTCTTTATTCGTTGATAATCCCAAGGTTTGAATAGCATCTTTTTCACTCATTATAACGATGTCTGCTTCTGATAAAATAGTTTCATAGTATGGTTTAGCAAGTTGATTCCCATTTTCTCCCCATAGTGAAGGTCTAAAATTACAATCAAAAACTACTTTAACATTACTTTCCTTTGCTAATTTCACCAGTTTTAAAACGTTATCTCGTGTTAACTGATTCATGGCTAATGTGATACCGCATATATGCAAAACATCAACTTCTTTTAATGATTGTAGCAAGTTAAATTTTGAAATATCAGTAACATTAAAACTACTTTGTTGTCTATTGGTATACGTCACATTGCTTGGACGATTACCAAACCCTTTTTCTAAAAAATACATGCCTAAATTGTTATCGTTTTTAATTACTAAATTACTTTGAATCCCTAACCTACGTATTGCGCCAATAGCGGATGACCCAATTGAATTATCTGGTACAGCACTAATTAAGCTAGAAGTATATCCAAATTGTGATAACAACCCAGCAACATTGACTCCCGTACCAGTAAACGAATATTTCAAATCTTCTGCTTGTCTTAACAAGAGATTATCAGGCACTTCCAAACGCATCATTATTTCTCCGTATGCTACAATATGTTTATTCATATTGATCAACTAGTTTTTTCATTTTATAAGCTAACCATTCTACATCTTCAATACGAGTTAAACCTGTCTCCTTATCAATAATAGAAGAGTAGACATGCGGTATAATTTTTGGCACATGATTATCTAAAGCAATTTTTAGAATTTCTTCAAAATTTTCCTTGGTAATACCCCCTGTAGGCTCTAAGCCGAAATTCATAGCCCCACATGCTTCAGCCACAGCTTTATATTCCTCGATTGTATCTAGACCGCTCATTGGGAAGAATTTAATAGAATCTCCACCCATGTCTTTGATTAAATTAATAGCAGCTGTTATTGGTATAATTGCTTTTTCAGAACCTTCACTACTTATTGGACCTGTGGAAATATTGACATAGCCTACTCTACCTGTAGGTGATACTAAAGCGTTAACCCAAGATGCCTCATGCGCATTAGCTGTTGTTTGCCCTACGCTTGTAAATACTTGATTAATATGTGAACCTTGATAATCTTTAGCAATATCTGATACCACTTGTGCTTGTCTATTATCACCAGCGCCTAATCCAATCGATATTGCATCGTCAACATGTGCACCAAAGTCACGCATACTAGTTACCGCATCTTTGACAGTGTCATAATCTTTTGATAATACGCCAATAACTACATTTTTATTTGCAGCTTCATATACATCTTTAATATTTTGTTCACCTTTAGCTAATACATTAAGTGTCGCTCTATTTTTATAAAATCTTTCTAATATCTTCATTAAATTTTACCCTCCACGATTTGAGTAATAGTTTTATATATTATCTCCATTTCACCGTTCTTTAATGGTCTAGGATCTATATCAAAGAATCCTTGTTTAACACCATAATCACGTGTATAAATAGCAATATCGGCCGACTTTAGTTTCTCAACAAATAACTCTGCAGTTAAATTTAAAATTGATGAATCCACATATACACGTGTTCTATATATTTCTCTACCTGCTTCATCCTGTACGATTTCTAACTTAATACCTTGATAGTTATTAATTGCTTCTAATTTTTGTAGCTCTTGCTTTTCATTTTCAGAATTGTCCACTTTCTCAAAATATTCATCTAAAGCTTGTAATAACCCAAAAGTTGATTCTTTACCTACTTTCATACTTCTTCCTATAAAATGTAATTGCATTTTTGTAGCTTCAACAAATGTTTTTTTACCGGCAACTATGCCAGTTGTAGGACCTTGTATTGCTTTAGAACCACTGAAGATAGCTATATCTGAGCACTGTATATATTTTTCCAAATCTTCTTCTGCAGCTGCGTCGACAATAAATGGAATGTTATTTTTATGCGCTACTTCATATACTTCTTCTACAGATGCCATATTTTTTTGAACAGCATGATGTGACTTCACATAAAGAATAGCTGCTGTATTTTCATTAATGGCTTCTTCTATATGTTTGTTTTTCCCTTCATTTGCGTAACCCACTTCAACTACTGAACCCCCGCCTAAATAAATCATGGTTTCTATGGGAGCCCCATATTGAACATTATGTCCCTTAAATAAAATCACTTCATTTTTATCAATTTTATCATTATGCAATCTTTGACTTTTACGCTCATTTCCTCCTGTGATGACACCAGCAATTGATAATGCTATGCCACTTGAAGCAGAGTTTACAACCACAGCATCTTCTGCATTAATCTTATTCGCGATATATGCGCCAGATTTATCAACTAAATCTGCCATCTCTACGTAATTTTGTCCACCAAATTTCATCGCGTCCATTACTGAATCTGTTGGTGAGGAAACGCCGAGAATACTCATTCTCCCACTCGCATTAATCACTTGTTTCAACCCATATTTATAATTTAATGAATTTTCCATTTGCTACTACGCCTCTTTCTTTAATAATTTGATTACTTTTAACAGTTTGTTTCGACGAATCAATAAGCATTTGCTCTTCTTCAACCACGTCAAATATAGTTAGATTCGCTATACTACCCTCTCTAAATTCTGCTAATTTAGGTTTATTAATAATTTCTGCGGGTTTTTGCGTTACTGCGTCTATAATTTCTTTTAACGTATATCCTAAATATAAAAATTTAGATAATACATTCGCTAAACTATATACTGGTCCTTCTACTCTATTCTTTTTATAAATATCCGTACTTATCGAATCAAAATGAATATTAGCATTTCGTGCTTGTTTTGCTACCTCAAATGAAAAACTGGCATTACCATGACCAACGTCTAAATTAACACCTCGGTTAATCGCTTCTGTCAATATTTTCAAAGGTCCACCGTTATCATCAAACAGGTTATTATCTTTGCCATTTAAGAAATGGGTAATTACATCTCCTTTTCGTAATAAAGGTATTACCTCCTGGATTTTTGGTGGAGCAGAACCAATATGAGTCATAATAGGTAATTTCAACTGTTCACTAATTGCTACAGCTTTTTCCAAAGGTATCGTGCCATTACCTTTTACAACACTACTACTTATGCGTGATTTTAAACCAATAACCATATCTTTATACTGGTGTGCGGCGGCAATACATTGTTGTTGATCTATCCAAGTTAAATTAGATAGTTCATCAATTCTTTCAAGCCCTATTTTTGATATATTTAAAAATGAGAATACATTTGTCTCACTAGTTAACGCCCGATTATATAATTCATCGATTCTATCTGCACCACAACTTCCAGCATCAACAATTGTAGTGACACCTTGTTTCACTCCTATCTCATCAATCTCGTCTCCATATGGACTAAAATCCGAAAATGCATGTACATGTAAATCAATCCACCCGGTTGATAAATAAGAATTTGACCCATCAAAAAGTATGGGTCCCTCTAACGTTTCGTGCTCTCCAATCGTTTTAATTATGCCTTCTTCAAGAAAAATATCGATACGTTCATTGTTTACTGTGGAGATATTTTTTATTATTCCTGTACTTTTCACATTATCTCACCTCTCGAAAAGATTATAACATTATAATGTTTGTAAGCGCAATCATTATAATGTTTGTTTAAAATGTAATACGTAAACAATAACCTAAATTATTCACTCTCCGTATTTTTTATTCTAATTGAAGTCATTCATAATAAATGAATTTTAGGTACATTCATTAGATGGAAACAATATACTTATGATTAGCTGAAACCTCTTCCCCATTTGAGAAAACAGAAAGTAAGATGTTATTTATATTATGATATACAAATAACGCCCTCTGATAAGACATTAAACTTATGCTTATCAGAGGGCGTACTTTATGTCATAATCTTTGAGCAATCTATTATGACAGCATGAAATGCTAATAGGTTTAAATTTAATTTTCGGCAATAATCATTGAACTTTCGATTTTTGTATTAATTGAGTAATGTGGAAAGTAAATATAAATACAATGATCAGCCAAATATAATCATTTTCATAATATTAGTTGTCAGACTAAATAATGTACCTAATAGCATAGCAGATGAAGAAAATATTAAAGAAACAACAAATATCAATATTTGAAACCATAAACAAAAATACTTAAAACTAATTATTAATTAGTAACTGCAACCCAAATTTCACTATAAGCCGTATTTTGATTTGAATCATTAAATTTCGTAAAAGAAAACATTGGTACATTAGCTAATTTATATTCTGTTTCTGGCAACCATTCAGAATAAATTTTAGCATATGTGTCTTGTAATTTTTTAGGAAACTCACCTTCATTTTCAAAGACTATCCATTTACTTTTATCAATGTTTATAACATCAAGTTGATCACTGATAGTATTTTCAGTTGTCAATACACCCATCATATGAGTTAAATAACCTTCTTCTTTAACAAAATCTTCGTCAGCATTATATGAAACATTTACGATTTCTTTAGGCTCAATGTTTTGCAAATTATACATTTCTTTCTTTTGCTCTTCAGTAATACTATTTGCTAATTTTTCAATTTCATTATTAACACCTTCAAATTGCATAGGAACACGTTTTTCAACACCTACTATATTAATTTTTGGCAACTCTACAATTCTAGTTTTCATGTTTAAACCTCCTTTAACATTAATATTAAATGAAAGTTTTGGATATGAAATTAAAACTTGGTTTTTGTATATTTGAGATGGTAAATACCCACTCCATTCTTTAAAAGACTTTGTAAAACCATCAATTGAATATCCATATTTTATAGCTACACTCGTTACTGATTCTTTATTTAATAAATCTTTGTTAGCAAAATACAATTTTCTTTTTTTTATATACTCAGATAAACCAATACCAGTAAGAAATATAAATAAATTTCTATAATGTTGCTCGGGTAAACCAACAAAATTCGCTATATCATATAAATTTAAATCTTTTGTTAAATTCTGATCTATATAATCTATAGAATCATTTAAATTTTTTAATATCATATCCATCACCTTTCGACTTTATATTAACTAATAACAAAACAAATAACTCGTTAATCTATATATAAAAATTGTCGAGTCATTAAATAAGACGTATCAATCACCGCTAGACCCATTTCTTCACATTTTATACATCGTTGTTATCATACGTTTATATTTTTTCATTTATCGTTTGAGTGTATATTTATGTATGAATAACACAAGTGACGTTAACACTTATATGATACATATGTTACTCATATATTGCATTATTTTATATTAAACATAATTCATACTTAGCGGAAGTCCTTATGCTTGTGCATTTACAGATGAATATAACAATGGAGTCGTCTATCTCTCAGTTGCTAATCTTTGCTAGAACTCCTTGCTTACACCAAGGTCACAGTCATCAGTGGTTGTATTATTGCGTTATTTACGCATTGGCTACGTAATCGTTAAGATAAAGGTAAAAATATGGATTTAATCTATACTGGTAAAACGATAAAAGATAATATAGGATATATTGTTATTAATAATTTAATTGATACTTTAAATCATTATGACACTAATCGACTTAGACAATGTTATCATGAAAACTGTATTTGCTATTTTCTTGATACATCAAAATCTGGAAAAAGAAAATGGTGCGATATGGAAACATGTGGCAATAGGAAAAAAGCAACCAAACATTATCAAAGACATAAAATTTGATGATACAATATGAATTGCGTTTGACGCACATATAATAATTCGCTTGCTAATGACAAATTATCCACTTTATTAATACAATTATTTTGTCCAATTAAGGTATATTAACAATGAACGTCATTTTAATCACTGTTGGTCAAAAAAGTTAAACCCTATTAAACAGTCAGCCAATTAAAGGGAGAGCGGGACAAAAATCTTATTTTTATAAGAAGATTCTGTAGTCCCACCCCGGCAAAGATGACTAGAGTTGAAAGCAGCTTGATATAAGCGCATTTTCAATATAGTCATCTACTGCCCATATAAAAGTAGAGCCTGAAGACAATATGACGCGGTGACCCCAATTTAGGGGTTCAGTGCCATGATGTCCCAGGCTCTATTTATTATATCCAATAATCAAATTGTGTCATTATAAAAGTCGCTCTATTGCTTTATCGCTTAATTAAACTGACTTTCATATGCTTGAAAAAATGTAGTTATTTGTTCTTCAAAAGGAGATTTATCGATCAGTAATAACCACCTTTAGCACATTCAACTTTTAAACTATTGGCATTATTTGATGCGCATGTTGGCTACTAAATTCATGTGGCCAATTAACATTAAGTTGTTGCCATTTTTGACCACCATTTTCAGAATAAAAGACACCTTTATTATTAGCAGCATAAAACATACCCTCATATTCAGTTAATGCTGAAACAATAGTACCTTGTTGTTCCGGTAAGCCTTCCGTTGCTTCTATCCATTGCTCATTTTTGTCTCTGTGTCGATAATAAATTGTTGATTCCGTTTCATCTGTATAACTATGTGCTGTATAAGGAGATTTTGCTGTAGCAATAACAAGTTGGTCATCTTCATTAACAGCTAAATTATAACCATATTTAGCTGTTATACCTTCATTAATATCTTGCCATGACGCTCCATAATCTTCGCTTTCTATTACTGTACCATGGCCACTATTTAAAAATGCATCGCCACATACACCATATAGTTTATTAGGTTTCGTTGGATGCGTACGTAAAACATGTATATCTACAGGAGCATGATTAGCACTATTAGCCTGCCAACTCTCACCGTAATCTTCTGAATACAACATGCCACCTGCTTCTACAGTGACATAAATTTTTTCTGGCTGGTGAAGATTACTTGCTTGCCATTTAACATGATGTGTATATGGTCTGGGCGGAAAGAACCATTTATCTTTACCTTCAATATTGGAAAAATCTGTTACTAATTCAAAACTTTCACCATGGTCATAAGAGACGAACAATGCACTCGGCTCAGTCCCCACAAGTAACATAGACTGGCCGTCTTTTACTTTATATACTTTCACCGAAGTCACACGTGTCATGTGCAAGTCTTCTTGTTTGAAAGCATCATTATTTTTAAAACGTGTACCTATTGGTATCCATGTTTCCCCACTATCGTCACTTTTCCATAATCCACGATCAAAAGTACCACAATAAATTATATTTGTATCGACAGGATCTTGTGTTACAGCAATAGGATTAGCTCCTTTAAATTTTGATTCTATACGATATCCGTTATTTTCCTGTGTAAATAAAAGTAGTGCATTATCATATGTTACTACGAATTGTTTCATACAAATATCACTCTATTCCCATTATTTTTATAACGCTGTTAAATCTAATTTATAGTCCAAACATATTACTATTTAATGTTGGAAGCAATGAAAGCAACTTGTTTCTTAACTATATATACCCAATTATTATTTATAATAAAAAACGCTAGACTACTGAACATAATATTTACCAGCAATAGTACAACCAAAAGAATATACATTCTTTTCTTCGCTATTAAATCAAATCATCCCAATAAAAGTTAAGACTGTACTAGCATAACAATTCTACTCGGTAAGACTGACAGCACAATTAAACATTAATGTGAACTGACTCTTTTCCCCTACAATTCTTACTAAAAATTTATAAATAACTAGCTGGTATTACTATAAAGTATTCAGTGAATATTACTGCTACGATTGCTATTATATTTAAAATAATCCCATGTGCTGAATCTACAACTAAAAGTTTATTTATTTCGATCACAATTAATCTTTTAACTATAAAATAAGTAATCGCTAGATCAACTATACAAATTAAAACTAATACATTTGATGCTCCTTCGTTGTCACGTGCTACTTTATATTAAATTTAATACCTTTATTTTTACAACATGCTTTTGTCCGTAAAAAAGCTCTAACTCTCCTGATCGGAAAATTAGAGCTTATATAAGTTCTATTTGTATAATTTTATTTTAATCTCATAGTAATCATCATATTCTTTACCTTTGTGTTCAACTTGAACACCTGATTTTTCAATCGTTTCTATACTTTTACCAACTTCGTCTCGTGCCTGTGTTAAATCTTTAGAAAATTGAAATTTCTGTGCCTTAACTTTTTCAGGTCCTACCTTTTGTTTTACACGTGCTTCTGTTTGCTTAACGTTTAACTTCTGGCTAATAATTTGTTCTACCATCTCAGCTTGATCTTCTTGAGATAGGCTTAATAACGCACGCGCATGTCGTTCTGTAATTTTATTCTCACGTAATCTCTCTATAACTTTTGGCGTAAGTTTTAATAATCGTAATTTGTTGGCGATAAAACTTTGACTCTTTCCAACACTTTTAGCCAACTCGTGTTGCGTCGTATCACCAATATCTAATAATTTCTTATACGCTTCCGCTTCTTCAATCACAGATAAATTTTCACGTTGTATATTTTCAATCAAAGCTACGACTGCAGTCTCTTCGTCATCTAACGAACGAATAATCACATCGGCATGCGTATGTTGCAATGATTGTAACGCTCTAAAACGACGTTCACCAGCAATAATTTCATACATATCTTCTTCAATTGGACGCACAACGATAGGTTGAAGTAAACCATGTTCAGCTATTGATTCTGCAAGTTCTTTTATTTTATTTGGCTCAAATACTTGTCTTGGTTGATAACGGTTAGGTACGATTCGTTCAATGTGTATAGACTCAACATTATTATTGTGCTCTTCTTCGATATAACCAACAATGTCATCTTTATTTTTTAAACCAAATAATTTAGAAAAAGGTTTTTTCATAATTAATGCGCTCCCTCTAAATTAGTTGTTATTGCTACTATTTTGTTAATGGTGATTTATTCGGCATACCTGGTTTTCTAGGATATTTTTTAGGCGTTAAACTTCTTTTCTCAAAAATCATCATTTGCCGTTCACCAGCATCTTCTGGTAATTCGTACGAAATCATTTGTTCTAGCTTACCACCGAAAATGCCAATACCAAATTTAGCATCATCTAATTCTTCATCACCTTTGGTCGATTTTAATGCTATAAATCGCCCACCTTTTTTAACAAGTGGTAAACATAACTCGCTTAACACTGAAAGACGTGCAACGGCTCTCGCTGTAACAATATCATAAGACTCCCTGCAGTCTCCTCTACCGAATGTTTCAGCACGATCGTGTACAAAGCTTACCCGCTCTAATTCTAGTTCAGCTGCTAAATGATTTAAAAATTGAATACGCTTGTTTAAAGAATCAACAATTGTAACTTTCAACTCAGGGTAAACGATTTTTAATGGAATACTAGGAAAACCTGCACCAGCACCAACATCACAAACACTATAATCTTTATCCATATCAGTATAAAAACTTGGCGCTATTGAATCATAAAAATGTTTTAAATAAACGTCATGTTCATCTGTAATACTCGTAAGATTCATTTTTTCATTCCATTCAACTAGCAGTTCGTAATACTTTTGAAATTGCTGTTGCTGTTGTTCAGATAAAATTATATCTTGTTCTGCCAGCTGGTCAGTTAACCATTGTATACTCATGTTAATTATCCACCTTTTGGATTTTTCCTTGTTCTAAATACACTAATAAAATAGAAATATCTGCAGGATTAACACCAGAAATACGTGATGCTTGTGCAATATTTAATGGCTTAACTTCTTTAAGTTTTTCACGTGCTTCTGACGCTAGGCTTTCTACTTTAGAATAATCGATGTTTTCAGGAATTTTCTTCTCTTCCATACGTTTTACTTTTTCAACTTGTTGTAATGATTTATTGATATAACCTTCGTATTTAGTTTGAATTTCAACTTGTTCCTCAACATCTGCTGGTAACTTATGACTTTCTTCTAAAATATCTAAAATAATATTATAAGTCATTTCAGGACGACGTAACAATTCAATAGCTAAAATACCATCTTTTAGAATTGAACCACCGTGAGATTCAATTATTTCTTGTACACGTTCATGTGGTTTAATACGGATTGACGCTAAACGATCTTGCTCGGCTTTAATAAGATCACGTTTTTCATTAAATCTTGCGTAGCGTTCTTCTGAAACCATGCCTAACTCATAACCTAAATCTGTTAAACGTAAGTCTGCATTATCATGACGTAATAGTAAACGATATTCGGCACGAGAAGTTAATAGACGATATGGTTCATTCGTACCTTTAGTTACTAAGTCATCAATAAGTACACCGATATATGCATCGGAACGACTTAAAATCGTTTCACCTTTACCAAGTACTCTTCCAGCAGCATTAATACCCGCCATAATACCTTGTCCAGCCGCTTCTTCATAGCCTGATGTACCGTTAATTTGACCAGCAGTATATAAGTTTTTAATTTTCTTAGTTTCTAAAGTAGGCCATAGTTGTGTCGGTACGATCGCATCGTATTCAATAGCATAACCTACTCGCATCATATCAGCATGTTCTAATCCTGGAATTGTAGCTAACATTTGTCTTTGTACATGTTCAGGTAAACTTGTTGATAAACCTTGGACATACACTTCATTAGTTGAACGTCCTTCTGGTTCTAAGAATAATTGGTGACGTGGTTTATCATTGAAACGAACAAATTTATCTTCGATAGATGGGCAATATCTAGGACCAGTTCCTTTTACCATTCCTGAGTACATTGCAGAAAGATGTAAATTGTCATCTATAACTTTATGCGTTTCTTCATTTGTATAAGTTAACCAACAAGGCAATTGGTCTAAAATATATTCAGTCGTATCAAAACTAAATGCTCTACCTACATCATCACCTGGTTGAATTTCTGTTTTATCATAATCGATAGTTTTAGCATTTACGCGTGGTGGTGTACCTGTTTTAAATCTAACAACTTCAAAGCCTAATCCTCTTAAATTATCAGCTAAAGTAACTGAAGGCAATTGATGATTAGGACCACTTGAATATTTCATGTTACCGAGAATAATTTCTCCACGTAAAAAAGTACCTGTAGTGACAATGACCGCTTCTGCAAAATATTCAGAGCCAATATTTGTACGTACGCCTTTAATCACTTCGTCTTCAATAATTAAATCATCAACCATACCTTGCATAACTTCTAGATTTTCTTCTTCTTCAATCACGCGTTTCATTTCTTGTTGATATAATACTTTATCCGCTTGTGCGCGTAACGCACGTACTGCTGGACCCTTACCTGTATTTAGCATACGCATTTGAATGTGTGTGCGGTCTATAGCTTTTGCCATTTGTCCACCTAATGCATCAATTTCACGTACGACAATACCTTTAGCCGGGCCTCCTACTGATGGGTTACATGGCATAAACGCAATGTTGTCTAGATTAATCGTTAGCATTAACGTTTTTGCACCACGTCTAGCTGATGCTAGACCCGCTTCAATTCCAGCATGTCCGGCTCCGATTACAATGACATCATATTTTTGAGCCATAAATTATTTCCTCCTTTTATTTTCCTAAACAGAACTGACTAAATAATTGATCTATAAGTTCGTCACTAGCCGATTCTCCGATAATTTCACCTAAAATTTCCCAAGTTCTTGTTAAATCAATTTGCACCATATCCATTGGCACTCCTGACTCCGCTGCATCAATTGCATCTTGTATCGCATTGCGTGCTTGCTTTAGTAATGAAATGTGACGTGAGTTTGAAACGTAAGTCATATCTTGATTTTGAACGTCTCCACCAAAGAATAAGTCTCTAATTTGTATTTCTAATTCATCTATACCTTCTTGCTTTAACATTGAGGTTTCTATTAGAGGTGTCTCCCCTATCATCTCATGTACTTCACCTAAATCTAAATTTTGTTCTAAATCCATTTTATTGATAATTACAATGGCATCTTCGTTTTTAATTACTTCATATAATTGTTTATCTTCATGAGTTAAAGGTTCATTGTAATTTAAGACGAATAATATTAAATCTGCTTCACTAAGTGCTTTCCTTGAACGTTCCACACCAATACGTTCTACGATATCCTCAGTATCTCTAATACCTGCCGTATCTACTAAACGCAATGGCACGCCACGCACATTAACATATTCTTCTAATGTGTCTCTTGTCGTTCCCGCTACTTCTGTTACGATAGCTTTATTATCTTGTATTAAATTGTTTAACATGGAAGATTTACCTACGTTCGGTTTGCCAACGATAACTGTTGAAAGACCCTCACGCATAATCTTACCTTGTGTACCTGTATCTAATAATTTGTTAATTTCGCCTTTAATTTGTTGTGCTTGTTTAAGTAAAAATTCAGTCGTTGCATCCTCAACGTCATCATATTCCGGATAATCAATATTTACTTCTACTTGTGCAAGGATTTCGAGAATGGATTGACGCTGTCGCTTAATCATATCACTTAAACGTCCTTCAATTTGATTCATAGCGACTTTAGAAGCACGATCTGTTTTAGAACGTATAAAATCCATGACTGCTTCTGCTTGAGATAAATCTATACGACCATTTAAAAATGCTCTTTTAGTAAATTCCCCTGGTTCAGCCATACGTGCACCGTGAGTCATAGTTAATTCTAATACACGGTTAATGGTTAATATCCCACCATGACAATTGATTTCTATTATATTCTCTCGAGTGAAAGTTTTAGGGGCACGCAATACAGAAACCATAACTTCTTCTATAACTTCATTCGTTTCCGGATCGATAATATGTCCATAGTTTATAGTATGAGTTTGTACTTCTGCTAACTTTTGCTTACCGCTGTAAAGTTTATCTGCAATTTCAATTGCGTGGACACCTGATAAACGTACAATACCAATTGCACCTTCACCCATAGGTGTTGAGATACTCGCAATCGTGTCTAATTCCATCATCCTTCTCGCCTCCTTCTCACATAATTTATTACTGTAATATTGTAAAGACTTTCTCTTTAAAAAGCTAACAAATTGACTACCAACGTTGGTGTTAGTCTGCGGTTTGTCTGAGGTAAGACACGCGTGTGTCTAAAATCTACTTAATTCTCTTATTGAATACTTTAGCTATTTTAAGTACATGTTCTAAACTCGCTTGCATTTCTAAGGTCGTCATATTCTTAGCTGGCTGTCTAGCTATTACTATGATTTCTGCGGGAATAATATCGTTTTTATGTACTTTAAAGTTTTCTCTAATTCCTCTTTTAATTCTATTTCTAACAACTGCATTGCCAAGTTTTTTAGATACACTTATACCTAGTCTAAAGTGTTCTAATTCTTCTTTATATTTTACATATACAACAAACTGCTTATTTGCGACAGATTTTCCCTTCTTATAGATAAATTGAAAATCTTTATTCCTTTTAATACGATAAGCTTTTTCCACTCACAATCACTCGCCTGTCTTTATCTTCAATTAATCATATCGTGTCTATAAAAACAACAATCAGTATTAGTCATTATTATCATTTATAGTCGTATAGTAACAAATTCTAAACACTGAAACAGCTATTTAAAATCAAAAAAAAGACCACTGATGAGTCAGTGATCTTATGCAGATAAAACTTTACGGCCTTTACGACGACGACGTGCTAAGACTTTACGTCCGTTTTTAGTGCTCATGCGTTTTCTGAAACCATGAACTTTACTATGTTTACGTTTATTTGGTTGATAAGTACGTTTTACCATGCAAAAACACCTCCATCTTTATTCAGTTATCTAACTATTATATAGATAAATTAAGTATACGTTTCTGCTAATTAGTCTTGATTTAACTCTACTAATTTCTAGTCATAATTCAAGCAACTACTAAAATATAACAAATTCTATTTTATAAAGCAAGAACAATTTTAACTACATAAGTGAGCGATTTACGCCAAAATACCATATGTAGCCTTTCTTATCGATGAAAATCCGAACATTATTATTCATTTTACATACGCATTCTATACTTTATTTCCCGAGATGTAAAAAAACAGTTTATAGAAAGTGTTTTAATTTATCCACTTATACACAATTAAAAATGGAAAAGCTGTGGATAATATGTTACGTTTTCACAAGTTATTAGGATAATTACTAACATATTCACAGCCATTTGACAGGTAATGCTGTTAAAAAGTATAATTATGTGGATAAGTCATCAAATATTGATAGATATAAGGTTTAATTTATTAGATTATGTACAAACCGCTGTGTATAAATCATGATATGTGAAAAGTTATCCACTGAATGTTATTAACTTGTGGATAATTATCAACATGTTGTGATTATTTTTATCCACGCATGTGTTTTCTGTGTATAAGTCGAAAATTTATGGAATATGGAGTTAGTTATT